>NZ_JAEDOT010000001.1:0-1716374 GCF_017872595.1 Ruegeria sp. HKCCSP346 | reverse complement strand
AACCCAACACCAACGACCGGACATTGGAACATCTTGGACATATACTCGCCGGACAGGGATGTTTCGCACGTTGCCACCTAAAGCAATTTGGAGTGTGCGATCCGCCTGTGCATACGGCTTTTGCCTGTAACTGTTTAACAGAAGGGCAATTGCCGCTATGCGATGGCTTAAGCTTGATGGAAAACCTTTGAGTCGCAAATGGCAAGACTCGTGCCTCGTGCTATTCTAGGGAAATTTAAAATCAAAGGCTTAGATGTCGATGAATGGCAAAACTATGTGTCGACCGACATTCCTTGTGGGACGACACATAGTTTTGCCATTTGGCAGCCATAGTCGTTCCATTGGTGATAGACGCTTCGTTTTTTGTTGGTTCGCTATGTGCCAGTCGGTGATGGCTGATGCCGGAATCGGATTGGGCAGAGGTGGTTGGGCCTAGTCGCATTTTTCATGACCTTGGGTATGCTCACTTGAGGTGCGTGCGCGTAACGACGATTTGCCGAGTTTTCTTTGGCTGAACTGGTTAGTTTGAATTTTGTCAAAACTAACGAATATCCTCGGTCACTGCTGGACAGCTGTTCACCACACTTGCCTCATGACCCAACCACCTGAAATCAGGCCACTGAAGTGTTAGTAATCCGTCCAAGCAAAGGATGGACTATGAAACGCAGATTTTCGGACGAACAGATCATTGGAATGATCAAGGAATACGAGGCTGGAGTTAAAGCACAGGAGTTGTGCCGCAAGTACGGGATCAGCGATGCAACGTTCTACAAATACAAGGCCAAGTTCGGCGGCATGAACGTGTCGGATGCCAAGAAGCTGCGTGCACTGGAGGATGAGAACAACCGCCTGAAGCGCATGCTGGCAGATGCGATGCTCGACAATGCGGCATTGAAGGATCTCGCGACAAAAAACTACTGACGCCCGATGTCAAAAGACGGGCCGTGTCAGCCGTGATGGATCGACACGATTTGTCTGAGCGTCGGGCGTGTGAACTGGCCGACCTGCACAGGTCTGTTTTCCAGTATCAGAAACAGGACGAGGATGACGCGGCCCTGCGCAAGCGCTTGCGCGAACTGGCGAACGAACGTCGTCGGTTCGGCTACCGGCGTTTGGGCATCCTATTGGCCAGAGAGGGCTTTGAAGTGAACCACAAGAAGCTGTTTCGTCTCTACCGTTAGGAAGGATTGGCTGTGCGCCGTCGTCGATCGCGCAAACGAGCTTTGGGCACGCGAAGGCCTATTCTTGTGCCGGATCGGGCCAACCAGCGGTGGTCGTTGGACTTTGTGTCCGACGCCTTTGAGGATGGTCGGCGGTTCCGTGTGTTGTGCATCATGGATGACTGCACCCGAGAGGCACTGGCAACTGTCGTGGATCGTTCGTTGTCAGGCGCGCGGATGACCCGTGAACTGGATGATCTGATCCGCAGGCGTGGCCAGCCGGACATGATTGTCAGCGATAATGGAACGGAAATGACATCTCATGCCGTTCTTCGATGGTGCCAAGACGCTGGCGTTGGCTGGCACTACATCGCACCAGGCAAGCCCATGCAGAACGCATTCGTGGAGAGCTTCAATGGTCGACTGCGTGACGAATGCCTGAACGAACATATCTTCGGCAATCTCGCAGAAGCCCGAAAGATCATTGAAACCTGGAGGATCGACTACAACACTCAGAGACCACACACATCGCTTGGCGGACTGTCACCGGCCGTTTACGCCAATCTCAACCGTGCCGCCCGGTCTGCTTCGCTTGAGCTACGCAAAGGCTCCGCTCAGCAGGCCTTGACCGCAACCTAGTCACGAGAAAAAAACAGGAACGGGTTCTACATCCAAACGGCCCGGATCAAGGGGCTGGGTCAAAGATCAAATGGCATGGGCAGCTGTGGTGACAAAGAAAGAAGATCGCCGCGATCTCATTGACGAGGGTAATAACTTGCTGCGGTACATCGTTAAGGAATTTGCCAAGGCTTGAAATGCCATTGTCGAAGGTACGTGAGAACAGGTCGGGCACTCAACCAGAGATCGCTTCACAATAAACCACTACTGCGATGTTTGCGGTTTGTTATGGCGCTGCAACTCGTGCGGTGGTTGCGAAAATTGGTCAAACTGGGAACTCTGCTGGTTTCAGCGCCAAGTTTTGACGCAACTAACTTCATTGAGTCGCCTGGCGCTCTTTCTCCGGCCAAAACTCATCTACCACAACATATGCGATGATTACAAAAAAAGCGGCGCTGGCAACTTGCAATACGCGAGTGATGCCCTTGACGTCAGCCTCGTCTGAAAATGGTGCAACCGAACCGCCATATACTATCAGAGCTGTCGTAATAGCGGAACCGGCGGCGGCGGCGAGCGGGACTTTTGACTTTCCAAGTGCTCCGAGTGTTAGGCAAAAGAAAAAACACAGCAAAACGGGGGTGAGAATAACCGGAGCTATTACGTTTATTTCATAACAAATGATGGATACTGCGGCCCCAAGTAGATTTGCCGTCAGCATAGATTTTGCAACTGTTTTGCCTGCAGCAGGCATTGCCGCAAGTTGCTGGCTCAGCAGGGCGACAAAAAACAGGACCAACAAAGCAGAAGCGCCGGAAATAAAGAACGCCATAGCAAAGGGCACTGTGACCAGAGACATCCTGACTATTCGGCGATGTGAGTCGAAGTCCGGCGATGTTGCAGCTTTCTTTTGAGGTGCCGTTTGAGGTGCAGCGGGTATCAACACGAACATCAGCGTCGATACAAAGCCTGCAAACAGCAGATTCAGTGGTATCCAATACACGAGCACCAAGGCCAGATCCTGTGATTGCAAAACCAAGTTCGGGATCATCAACGCTCCCATGAGGGCGATGACACCGGGCAATACTCCGGCACCGGAAACGGACCATATGAAAGACAGGATTATTCCAATCGCCACTAGGATCAGGAACACAACAGGATATGGTGAGAAGATTGAGGAAAGCAGGAATGAAGTGAACATCAATCCAATCGAGAAGACAAACAGCTTGCCAAACGCTGCCAAAGGCAATGCGGCAGGCGCTTGAAGAAAAAGGGCAGTGAAAACCGCTCCAATGATGGCGAGTGGCCACCCGAGAAACAGGCCCAATGCAAATACACCGGTAACACCCAGCGCAAGTCGGGTGACAGAGCGTTGGTTCTCAGTATGCATAGGAGAAGATTGAAACCACGCGGATGTAGGCGCGGCCTACGAGGTTCAGCAACGAGTTGTCGCTTAGATACATGATTACATCGGCCTGCCCGTTCAGTTGAAAGCGAAGATCGTCTTCGGCACTTCCAGCTTCATAGCCGGGTAAAACAATCCTGACCGGAAACCTTTCGGGCTCCCGCAAAAATCCCTTGGTGCTTGGCGGGCTCGCCAATTGCCCTGGCTCATCACTGCCACTCAAAGAAACAGCAGCACTAAAGCTCTCAATGACGCCCGGAACAATCTTACCTGGATGCATATCCAACACCACATCAACCGGAGACCCTATTGAAGCTCTTCCCAGATTGTTCTCGGTAAAATACGCCTCGATCCAGACGTCGGTTGCATCCAGAAACGTCAAAAGATCCTGGCCGGATCGCGCATACGTTCCGGGGGCAATCAGCAGATTAGAAATGACACCTGTCGCAGGAGCACGCAGTTCGGTCCATTCAAGGTTCAGTTCCGCATCCGCCAAGGCCGCCAGTGCGCGCTGGATTTTCGGGTTTTCAATCCCATCGTCACCAAGCCTTTGCTTTGCTTTTTCCAGATCAGCTTTTGCGTTCTCAAAGTTTGCCTCGGATTCTGCCAGTTGTCCTCGTGCATCATCGGCTTTTGAGACGGCAATCAACCCTTTCTTTTCGAGCGCAAATACACGTTCCGTCTGAATGCGCATCGTATCCAGATCGCTCTGCGCCCTTGCGAGTTTGGCTTGTGCCGCACTTACCTCTGCCGAAGACGCACCCACCTCTTGGGTTGCCGCTTCAAGATCAGCTTCCGCCTTTGAACGCTCGATTTCGTAGGGTCTGGAATCTATTCGAACCAGAACATCACCTGCCGAAACGATTTGGCCGTTTTCTACCAAGACTTCCGTTACCGTTCCGGTCACCTGAGGCACGATTTGGGTGGCCACAGCTTTTACTCTGGCGTTCCCGGTAAATGGTGTTTTTCGATCAGCGACCAGATACCAGACAAGGAAAATCAGAATGACAGCCAGGGTTGTCCATATCGTTTTCCTCATTTCGTCGCACCTTCGACAGTGCCCTCGGCTTCAGGTGAGGTATCAATCCAAACCTTGAACAGCTCATAGAAGACAGCAAAGAGTACCGGCCCCATAAAAACGCCGATCAACCCGTACGCCATCATACCTCCGAGAACACCGATGAGGATGACCAGCATGGGAGTCTCAAGGCCTTTTGAGATGAACACGGGTCTTAGGAAACTGTCCATTATCATGACGGGAACGGCCAATATGGTGAAGATCAAAGCAGTTCCACCGGACATAGAACTCCACGCGTAGATAATAACTGGTATCAGAACCAGTCCGGGCCCGATTTGGATAATTGAGAGTATGAGGCAGATAAATGCCAGCGTGGCGGCCGAAGAAATCCCAAACAATGCCAACAGTATCCAAACGAAAACTGCCTGAATGGCTGCTACGCCAATCACGCCTTTTGTAACGTTTCGGATCGTTGCGCCTGCCAGTGTCACGAATTCACCGCCGCGCGGCGCAAAGACACGGTTGGCAAAGCGCTGAAGACCCTGGACCAAATTTGGCCCGGGGCTGAACAATGCCCCCATAATCAACACGGACAGAGCTAAGCCAAGAAGCCCGATACCAATGCCCAACACCTTTCCGAAGAGCGATTTGGTGATTTCAAGGATTTGCGCGCCGTATTTTGCAAGCGCACCGTCCAGATTCCGTTCAAACATACTCCAGACATCGGCAATCTTGCTTCCGATCAGTGGTAGTTCCTTGATCCCCTCAGGGGCAGGGGGGATTGTCAATTCACCCTTGTCTGCTTGTTCCGCAAACTCGGACCCTAGTTCAGCAGCCCCGGACACCGCAGTTGCGACTGGCCCGAGGGTCAGAACAAGGCCCAACAAAACCAAGATCGTTGTGGCAAGTTTTTTCCGCCCTCCCAGCTTGGACTGGAGCCAATCAAATGCCGGGTAAAGCGCCACACAGAGGATCGTTGCCCAGATAACCACGCTCGCAAGCGGGGCCACCATAACCAGGGCGCTGTAGAGGAATAGTCCAAGAAATAGCAATCGTATCGCTAGATCGACAATCTTCGCGTCCTGAGTCTTTTCCATTCCATCCCTCCGTGAACTTTTTTTGAATGTTACACTCAAAAAACCTAATATGTATATTTTTTTAGAATTTAGTGGTCATCTATCAGCTTGAAGACACAAATTAATCCGGGCCACGGCTTGAGATGCCCAGTCAAATCAATGCCTGGGCATGAGTTCGGGTCGGCCAAATTGGGATAATCTACTTGTCCGCTTTTTTGTCGTCTTGGGACAAGATTGTATCCGCCACTGTGGTTGCTGCAGTCACGAAGACACCGAGTCCTACAATGATGTATACCATCGTAAAGATCTTCCCTGCCGCGGTTTCGGGTGAGAAGTCACCAAACCCTACGGTCGAAATGGTCACGACAGAAAAGTAGATTGAGTCGAGCCAACTCCAACCTTCGACAAAGTGGTAGAAGACCGAGGCCCATAAAATCATTCCGACTGTAAAAGCAAGAAGGCCTTTCACTCTACCATCCTTGAAAGCAACGCCAATCCCACGTGTGATTCTAGTTAGCGAATTCATTGTGTCCCCATCGTTTGAATAATTCACATATAACAGTAATTAGATGGATGTGAGAATTGAAGTATTTTAGCCGCCACTAGTTTGGTTGGGCGTCGGGTCGCAGTAATCAAAGCTAATGCAATGTGCCCGTTTACGAATCGTTAAACGCGTTTCAAGCCAGCTATTTTGAAACTGGGTCAGCAGCACATCCTAAATTTAGTCCTTTAACCGTTTCTTAGCCGCCCGACCAATTCCGCAAGAGCAGTCGGCTAAATGGTCAAGGTCATTTAGGGTTCAGCAAAATGAGAAGCCACATATTCCATTAACATGATGCTTTAATGGTCTAGTCTGCCCAAAAAAGGAATCAGAACCTTAGGAGAAAAGCGTGCGGTTCATCACAAAAGGTGTCATGGTTTGTTGCGCTGTCGCGTTCGTCGCGGTTGTTGTGGCATGGCTTTTCCTGTCCTCTGCGTTGTTTTCTTCTGTCAGAGCCACTTTTGTTGAAAACCTGATCTCGAAGAAACTTGGTCAGGACGTGTTAATCGATGATGAAGTGCGTCTAGGCCTTGGTCGGCAACTGCATGTATCAGCAGCGGGATTGGTACTACCCGGCGCGATCAGAGCAGAAGCGAATCTGGCAGCAATCGACAAACTTGAGTTCAAAATTTCTGCCCGCGACCTTTGGAACAGAAAATTGTCGCTGAGTGAGCTTTCTCTCTCGGGTGTTCACCTCAACTTGATCACGGACAAAGACGGTGTCGGAAACTGGCAGTCCGCTTCCCAAACGGGCGCTAGAGCCGGGGATCCGGCCAAACCTGCAAACCTGTCTGTGGCTGGAATTCTAACGGACCACAAAATTGACCTGACCGATGTCACCGTTCTTTACCAGAACGATCTAAACGGGCTTGATCTGGATCTGCAGCTTCCTGAACTGAATTTAAAGCGTGATACGGAAACCGACGTTGTGACCGCGGTTGGGGCTGGTGCACTAAACGGAGAGAAGTTTACTCTGAACGCGAGCATTCCTGCGGACGACTCGTTTCAGGTCGCGGTGAACTTCGATCAGATTGCGATTGCCGCCGAGGAAGTCCCTCAAGAGAACGGGCTACAAGTGAATACGACCATAGAGGTTGCCGAACTTGGTCAGCTTCTTGATATCCTGAAACTCAACCGCGTTCTGGAGGGTTCAGGGAGTATTGGTGCAGCATTCAAATCAGTCGACGGCGTAGCCCGGATTGATGACCTGGCTGTATTGACTGAATTGGATGGTGGGCAAAGCCTTTCGCTGACGGGACAAATCGGAGAGTTGGGAAACCCAGAAGACGTATCCCTAACAACCCGAATTAGGTTGTACCCAGAAGATGCGGAACCAGCCCCAGCCGCCTCGCGGTATGATCTTAAACTTATCGCAGTCGACATGGTTATCGACAGCGTGCCTGGGCAGGTGCCGCAGCGACAAATGGTCATTAAGACCAACGGTTTCACGTTGGACACGTCCGGCGAAGGCCCGCCCCCGATTAAGTTCTCCGAGCTTTCCAGAACACCAGAAGGCGCTTTAAAAGTCGGAAACATCAACCTTAGAATTGGCAACCCAGCCGATCCGTTTATCATTTTGAACGGTTCGGTCGATGACGCGCTTCAGTTGCAAGGCATTTCAGCAGAAGGCCTAGTGGATATACCGGCAAGCAGTTTGATCTCGCCAGAATTGTTGGGACCAGACGACCAGCTTGGCAGGTTTTCCGGTGACTTCCATTTGAACGGCGACATCAATCAGCTTTCGCTGACGAACTTGGATGGAAAGACAAGCGATACAGACGTCTGGAACCTTGAGGTGCATGGCACTGTCGAGAATGTACTCAAATTCGAGGACCTGGATTTGGCAATTGATGTCGCAGTTCCATCCGGAGCGGATCTTTTGCAGGCACTATCGCTTGAACGTGTGGAAACCGGGCAGGCTCGCCTTGAAATCAATCTTGTTAGCGAAGGCACTGATTGGAACGCGAGTGCCAATGTTGAGGTCGCCGACTCTATCTTGCAGATTATGGCCGATCTTGATGATGCAACAAGCGACCCGGTGCTGCAGGGTTCCATTGAGAGTGACCTGATAATGATAGATCAGATCCGAACTATCATTCAGGCTGCCGCACAGTTGCGGAAATTAGGCGGCCCAAATCCGGAAGAGAAAGAACCTAAGAAAGAAGACGAGGGCAACCAAGGCGCGTTAAGAGATGTAACGCTTAAACCTATCGGGCGCTCAATTCTCTTGTCCGGCATGGATATGGATGTCGACGTTGACCTTCGGCACATCGAAGGTGCCAAGGGCATCAGCAGTCTGCAGAGCGAAGTGACGCTCAACAAAAACGCGCTTAAGGCAGGACCACTGAAGTTTGAATACGGAGGCGCTCATTTCGACGTCAGTGGGCAAATAGATCTATCGAACGACACACATCTGCTCACGTTGACCGGCAAGGCAGGTGGCTGGCAACTGGATGAAATTCTTCACAGCCTGAACTTCAAAAAGGGCGCAAGCGGTACAATCTATGCAGATTTTTCGGTGACCGGCGGAACCGATTCAGTCAAGCATTTTGCCAATAGCATGAGCGGCAATGCCACAGTTTCTATGCGTGACGGCTCGATCGAGACCCAGCTTTTAGATCTGGCAGGATTGGGGGTGCTACCTTGGGTGTTTACCAAAGAGAAACAGAAGGTTGCTCCAATTGTATGTTTGCGCGCGCCGATTAGTATTTCAAATGGAAGTATTTCGACGAAACAAACCACATTGGAGACAGATCATGTCCAAGTCGTCGTCTTTGGCGGTGTTAATGTGGCGGGCAAGGTTTTGGACCTAAATCTGCAGCCCCGCAAGATTGGCGAACCTCTTTCGAAGAGCCCTTGGCCCGTGACCTTGAAGGGTCCACTAGCAAAGCCGAAGATCAAGGTCAAAGACGGTCCGAAGCGGCTGAAACGATCGGATGGTGCGGACAAAATGCCGGCAAGAAGACAGCTTTGCGTTCCGGACATTTTACAACTGCAGTAGTGGCGGAGGCAGTCGATAAAAGACCATTCTTAAAGTTCAAAAAGAATGGCATCGCTTTCTGAAAGCGATTTTTGCTTTGGGTTTTCTCTCGATATATTCCGCACGTTAGGCGAATAGAGACTCTCGTGGAGTTCAGCGGACATGATGGAAGACCTTTGAGACGCAAATGGAAAAACGTGTGCTCTGTTGAAATGGTAGCTAAAGCGAAATCAATAGCTTAGTTAAGCGTGAGTGGCAAAACTATGTGTCGCCCGACACTTTGAATCCATTGGAAAAATTGGCGGTTTTTACCAGCTACCCGCCAACATACCCACCTACCGATTTGAATGGCTGCACGAAGATTGTGTTTCCAACCATCGCGATTTCTCTCCGCAGCCTTCGATGAATCCGATCAAATAGCGCCCGTGATATGCCCTTTAGTTTCCACGCGATCTTATGGACACAAATCAAGGTTTGGATAAGTACCTGGGTTGATTAAGACTGGCCATTAGGGTCAGAATTCAAAGCCAAAAAGATGACGGTAGCCGCCTGTGCGATGGCTGAGAGGAAGACCTTTGGGCACCTGTCGTATCGGGTTGCCACACGTCGCCAATCTTTCAACCTTCCGAACATGATCTCGTATCACTGCCCGACAGTGCATTGCACAGCAATGTCACGAGAGGGGGGTTGCGACTATGTAGCGACGCTTGTCGTACTTCACCGCTTTTTTTGGCTGCTTCCGGCTTGGGATGCACATGCGTATCCCTTTGTCTTTCAACGTTTCCCGGAACCAATCAGCGTCATATCCGCGATCTCCGAGCAGCCATTCGACATCTGGCAGGCTGCTCAACAATGCTCGTGCGCCGATGTAATCACTCATCTGCCCAGGCGTCACAAACATGTTGAGTGGGCGCCCTTCGCTGTCGCGGATGACACGCCGTTTGGTGTTCATGCCGCCCTTGGTTCGGCCCCTCTCGGCAGCATCCTTCGGATGCGCCTGCCAGGCAGTGAATCAGGTGTCCACGCCCCCTTTTTGACGCTCATGCTGGTCGCTGTGCGGTGCGCCTTCAGGTAGGTCGCGTCCACTGCCCGGCAGTCGAAACGCAGTTTCGATGAGAGGGGATCATCACGGTCTTATCTTCTCCGTGCTCAGCGGCCAATCCGGCCATCATCCGCGCAAAGATGCCCTTGTGGCTCCAACGTTTCCAGCGGTTGTAGAGCGTCTTATGCGGGCCGTATTCCTTCGGCGCATCGCGCCAGCGCAAACCATTGCGATTAATGAAGACTATCCCGCTCAACACCCGCCGGTCATCGACGCGGAGTTTGCCATGAGACTTTGGCAAGAAGGGCCCAAGACGCGCCATCTGGGCGTCGGTCAGCCAAAACAGATCAGACATGTTCACCGCCCGTTTTTCGAGCCGTGAAACACGCAACCCCGCTGAAATCAATGGGTCTTGACCCTAGCTCGAGATCTCGACCCGACATTCGAGACCACCGAGGGTACTGGAAGCGCCCAAAATCAGATGGGTGTCATAAGCTTTCAGCAAATCGACTGCTATTGTCAGTCCTAGCCCGCTGCCGGTGACCGATGTGTCCAAACGACCGCCGGACCGAAGTGCATCGCGGCGGGCGTCTTCCGGAATCCCGGGGCCGTCGTCTTCGATGCTGATTTCGATGCAACCGGGGTTGCGCTTGGCCGTCAAGCGTACACTTTTCCGGCACCACTTGACTGCGTTGTCCAGCAAGTTGCCCAACACCTCTTCAATATCTTGTGCATCCATGCGTACCCAGAGACCGGGGTCACGCACGATCTGCAGAGATTTGCCTTCGCGATCCGCTATTGTTGCAAACAGCCGTTCCAGCCTGTCGATAGCGTTTGTCAAATCCGTTCTCGAATGGGTTAAGTCCGCGGTATGCAAGGCTCTCAATCTGGCGAGAGATCGGCTCAATTGAGCATCGATCCGGTCCAACGCCTCCCGCGCGGTGCCCGTTGCAACTCCTGCACCGGAAAGCGTTTCCAGTTCGTTCCGCAAAATTGTGGCAGGAGTTTTCAAAGCGTGGGCCAAGTCGGCTGCCTGACGGCGAGATCCTGACACGATCTCACGATTCCGACGCAGAAGTTTGTTCAGGTCTTCAACCAGTGGAGCGACCTCTTCCGGATAATCAGCTGGTCTGAGATCTTCATCCTGATCCCAGCGATGCGCGACATCGGAACGCAATCTTCTTAAAGGCCCAAGTATGATAGTCATCAATAGAAGAGATCCGGCCACCCCTATCAGACCGACAAGGGCAAATACGGGCAATAGGCTTTGTTGTGCGGCACGGCGTTCGGCGGCAAGTTGAACCCGACTTTCGGCGACACTTACGCCCCAGACAGAGCCGTCTTCGTACGTGATTTTTTGAAAGGCACTGCGCAGGACCTCACCTTCGGGGCCATTCGTAGTCCACAGCGTTGGCGTATCTGGGTTGCCGGAAGGCTCGGCGATAACTTCGTCAAACAGTGACGCAGACGTAAAGATTTCTCCTTCGTCGTTGCTAACTTGCCAGTATCTACCAGAGTATGGAGAACTGTAAGCCGGATCGAACATCAGATCCCGGAGTGAATCGGGGCTTTGGGTGGTGACGCTCAATCCCACTACAAGCTGTGTGTGGCGGTCCAACAAAGCAGTGTCGAAGCGATCTGATACGCGGTTGTTGATGTAAGAAAAGACGGCAAGTGTACCTAATCCAACAGACACGGCTCCGGATGCAAAGCCTCCTAACAATGCCCGTTGACGCAGTGACAACATCAGGCAGAGTCAATCATATATCCGCGGCCCCGTACCGTTGTAATCAAGTCGGAGCCAAGTTTTTTGCGCAGACGGGTTATGAAGACTGCAATGGTATTGGAATCCCGGTCGCCGTCGTATTCATAGATATGTTCAGAAAGCTCGGTTCTTGAAATCATGCGCCCGGCATTGAGGGCCAGATAGGTAAACACAGCGATTTCCTGAGCCGTTAGATCGATCGGAACGCCATCAACCGTCACTCGCCCGTTGCGCGTATCCAGAACGACGTTACCCATCTCGATCACCGGGTTCAACTGGCCACTTTGCCGCCGCAAAATGGCGCGGACCCGGGCCGCCAGTTCTGGCATGTGGAACGGTTTGGTCATGTAGTCGTCCGCACCGGCATCAAGCCCGTCGACACGCTCACTCCAGCCATCGCGGGCGGTAAGTATCAGAACCGGGGTTTGCACGCCCGAACCACGCCACTCGCGCAGCACCGAGATACCGTCCCGTTCCGGCAGGCCGATATCCAGAATGATCACGTCGTACGGTTCGGTCGCGCCCAGATGTAACGCGTCGAGACCGTTGTTTACCACATCCACTACGCGACCTTCGGCATTCAACAGCTTTTTGATCTGATCGCAGAGGTGCGGTTCATCTTCTGCAAGCAAAACTCTCATGCACCAGCACTATATGCGCGTGTCTCGAAGTTTAAACATCATCTTTTTCCGCCGCTGTTTCCCCCGCCATTACCGCCGGAGTTTCCACCACCGTTGCCGCCGCTGTTTCCCCCGCCATTGCCGCCGGAGTTTCCACCACCGTTGCCGCCGCTGTTTCCCCCGCCATTGCCGCCGCTGTTTCCCCCGCCATTACCGCCGGAGTTTCCGCCACCGTTGCCGCCGCTGTTTCCCCCGCCGTTACCGCCGGAGTTTCCGCCACCGTTACCACCGCTGTTACCGTTGCCGCCACGGTTTCCATTGATGCCATTGTTCGCCGACTTCCCTTGCGATGCAGCAGCAGGATTGCCTGGCGCTGTCTTGGCAGCTTCAGTTACCTGCCGCCCAACACTTGACCGATTGGGTACAACAACACCAGTTTTTGCATTGACGATAACGCTGATTATCTTTCCATTCGGCTTTTTGACCAGAATTCGATAATAGACTTCATCTGTTTGAAAGGCACGCGCATTAACTGGGGTGCCGCCAAAAACTCGCTCTACACCCTTGATAACCTTTTTAAGCCGAATGGCTTGTCCCGAACTTGTCGCCTTGCGTAACTCCGCCTGCTTCAGTTCGCGGGCAGCCGCATCGCTTTCTCCGGGCTGGAGAACCGCGAAAAGGCAGGCAAGGATCAAAAGCTTTTTCATCTTCGGTACTTTTTACGGCGCTGACGCCCGATCAACCTAACGAAGGTTACATGAACCGTTGATGAACGACCAGTTTCCCGTGGGTTCAACATCAATGGGGTTAGATGACAAAAACTAGGACAAGAACCCGGCAACGACATACGGCCTGTCGGAATCAAGTTTATAATAGCGCTGACGACAGAAACTCAAAATTGAACAACGAGAAACGCCATGAAAAACACAATGACCGGATTGTTGAAAACCTCAGCTGTTGCCATCGCCCTGATGAGTTCCGCCGCGCTCGTTGGGGCGGTCGCCATTCCTGATTCTGCCTACGCGAAAGGCGGCAACGGAAAAGGCGGCGGCAACGGCGGAGGAAACAGCGGCGGCAACGGTGGCGGCAACGGAGGCGGTAACGGTGGCGGTCACGGCGGAGGAAACTCCGGCGGTAATGGCGGTGGGAACGGAAATGGCCATGGTAGCGGAAATGACGGAGCCGGAAACAGTAGTGGCAAAGGTTTAGGAAAGGGCGCATCCAAAAATGCAGGAAAGTCTGCAACTGGCAAGACAAGTAACAAAGCAACTGGAATTTCAGGATCGCGCCCCCAATCTTCAAAAGGGAAAAAATTCTCTTTGAAAGAGATATTTGGTGGCAGGAAGTCCAAGGCCAATAAACCCAAATCCAAAGCAACGAAAACCGCGCGAACAATCACGTCATCGCCTACGGTCACCAGTTCAGTGCGCCCGGAAAAGCGTCCGACAGGACACAAAATGGCTTCGTTACTTGGGGCTCATCCGTCAGAGTTGGGCGCGTTGAACGCAGCAAATGCGAGTGAGACGGCCCTACTGAACGCTGCACCCAACTCACGAGTCGGCCGAATTGCTACTTATCGTGAAACGGTATTGGCTGGCGATGATCTGCGGGCGGCGCTGGAGGAGCAGCAGGATCTTCTGGACGGGATGACGCCGCCAGATCGTTCTGTTTCTGAAATCGAACAGGATCTTGAAGCGGCACAAACTGATGTTCAGGAAAAGCAGGATCGTGTGACCGAACTTGAAGAGGCGCTGGAAGACGCTGGTGGCACCGACCCAGACATCGAGGCAGCGCTTGAGGAAGCAAACAACGATCTACAGGACGCCATCGACACGGCTGAAAGTTTGGAAACCGAGAAACAGGATGCTGTCGAATATGAAGAAGCGGTTGCTGAGGTCGAGGACTTGACTGAGGCCGTTGAAGATCAAGGGCTGACTGAACGCGAAGCACTGGAAAACGCGGCAAACAAGCCCGTTACAGACGAGGTTGAGGCGGCAGTAAAATCACTGCTTGGGTTAGATGGCTAACAGTATTGGCTTGTTATTCTGCAAGCCGATGGTGGCCGGGTCGACCATGTCTTTACCACGAGCATGGCCGGCCCGGCGTCGTGTCGACACCATCTGACTAGATGGATGGAGATACGCTTTTAGCGTCGTGAACGCATTGAGGTTTCTCAATAATCGACCCGCTCCGATACGGAGCGGGCTTTGCGGTATCCTGATTTGGTCGCCATAACCTGGAAGCGTGATGGCTTGTAATCGTCGTTTCAGGCGTCCTTGTTTGTCTCATCCAGTCGCTTGTTGTTAATGATGTCAGTTAGTGCATTCTCGATAGGAGGGAAGCGATTGGTGCTCGAATTTTCGGCGTTGGAACGCGCGCCGTGAACGGCGACATTTGAGGACTGCATAGTTGCAGGAACACAAGGCTCAACCCCAATGGCAGACTTGATCATTCTTTTCCCCTTCGACAAAGACGGGCTTTTTTTAGATAGCCCTGCGGGGAGTAGTATGAGCTAAACACTTTGAACACTCAGAGAATACATTGTTCACGTTCGGTTAATGTTGTCGCCCCGGTGTGAACAAAAGGTTGGGGGTAATCTTGCTGCTTGGAATAACCCGCCAATCAGGCGAACCCATCCAGCAGTGGCATTATTTGAGCAGGACGGTTCAAAGAATGCTGTTGTTTTTAATCGGTATTGCGCTTCTTAGCTGGTACCGTTGTTCTGGATTCATGGAAACCGCCTTGCCAGCGGTGACATGTTTATTCGAGATGCTGCGGTATTTTATGTGGTACTCTTAGATTCAGATTATTAAAAATCTAATAAAAACATAAAATTATGATATTAATTCGAAGACTCCTCGGTCCGCCACTGGTTTCCTCTCGCCCAACGATTGGCGGCGACTTGCTGCGCCCAAATTCGCAAGGCGCTGTTCTGCCTGTTCCTAAGCAAGTCCGGTGGCCAATCTTTGCAGGGCCGTCTCATTTTGATCTTTGTCAAGGTTGAACGCGGGCCGCCGAGATACAGTCACCAATGTATCAGGAGGTCTTGCATGGAAAGACTGGTCGAAATTGGGCGGACATTTGTTCAGGCGATGCGTGATCGCAACGGCTTGGCAAGTGTTGACGAGATGTATGCGGAAAACGCTCAGTCCATAGAGGCGGTTGTGCCTCCGGTGCGGCAATTTCGGATTACAAAGGGTCGCGACGCCATCAAGGCAAAGCGGGAAGATTGGCTGAAAACGCATGAAATCCAAACGCTTACGGCAGATGGCCCTTTTGTTCATCCGCCCAATCGCTTTGGGGTGCGTTTCAATGCCGAGGTCGTGCAGAAAGACACCGGACAACGAATGAACCTTAGCGAAATTGCCATTTATTCAGTTGAGGATGGCAAGATTGTATTGGAAGAGTTCTTTATGTTGCCAAAATAGCGAACGGTACCTGGCAACACGGCTTCCCAAGCGCTCGCTGCCATTTCAGGAAGCCTCGCCAGGTCCGGCGCTGCAATCAAGTACGTCCAATCAAAATGGGCGGTTGACTGGTCGGTCCGGGGCCTGGTGGGCAGATGGAATTAGGTTTGCAGCATTTTAGCACTCTGCCCGGATCGGAGAACCTAGATGACCGAACTCTCACCTGACAAGCTGTCTGCCGAGGTCGGGGTTTGTGCGGCAAATACCGACGAGAATGCCCCGCCACACCCCTATGAGAAACTTGACCGCGCAACGCGCGCGGCCCTTGCCCGTGCCACCGCCGGTGTTTCCCCGCATTCGATAATGGCCACCTGGATCGATTGGGCCCTGCACCTGGGTCGTTCCCCCGGACGCCAGCTTGAACTGACAGAACGCGCGGCACGTGATGCGGCCAAACTCTGGGTCTATGCCAGCGAGATGGCGACCGGCGCGAAGGCCACTCCGCCTTTTCAGCCATGTAAGCAGGATCACCGTTTCAATGCGCCCGGCTGGCAAAAGGCGCCGTTTTCCCTTTGGCAGCAGGCCTTTCTGAGCGCGCAGGATTGGTGGCAGGCCGCAACGGACGAAATGCCCGGCATCGCCCCCCGCGACGCCGAACGCGGGCAATTTCAGGTTCGTCAGGCGCTTGATCTTGTCTCTCCTTCGAACTTCCCGTGGTCAAACCCGGAAATCATCAATCGCACCTTTCAGACCGGCGGTCGCAATTTGATAGAGGGCGCCGCTCACTTTCTTGAGGATGTTGCCCATACCATAACGCAACAGCACGAACCTGCCCCTGAGGGTTATGAAATCGGTAAAGACATTGCCGCGACCCCCGGCAGGGTTGTTTATCGCAACGCGCTGTTCGAGCTGATTCAATACACACCAAGCACCAAGCGCGTGCAGGCGGAACCGATCCTTTTCGTGCCTGCATGGATCATGAAATATTATGTGCTCGATCTGTCCCCGGAAAACTCCATGGTGCGGCATCTGGTCGAGCAGGGCTTTACCGTGTTCATGATTTCCTGGGTCAACCCCACCGCTGATCAGGCTGATCTCAGCCTCGAGGATTATCGCCTGAACGGTGTCATGGCCGCGATCGAGGCCATCGAGAAAATCGTTCCGGGCCAAAAGATCCACGCCAATGGGTATTGCCTTGGCGGCACACTTCTGGCGGTTGCTGCCGCGGTGATGCAACGCGATGGCGATGACAGGCTTGCAAGCGTTACGCTGATGGCGGCGCAGGTTGATTTTGCCGAAGCCGGTGAGCTTTTGCTGTTTATCGATGACAGCCAGGTCGCTTTTGTAGAAGACCTGATGTGGTTGCAGGGCTATCTTGACCGCCCTCAGATGACGCGAACTTTTACGACAATCCGCGCCGAGGATCTGATCTATGCCCGGGCTGTCCGACGCTATTTTCTGGGTGAAGACGACCTGCCTACGGATCTGACCGTCTGGAACAATGACACGACCCGGATGCCGGCGCGAATGCATTCCGAATATTTGCGCGGTCTGTTCCTGGAAAACCGGCTGAGCGCTGGGCGCTTTTCTGTCGAAGGTCGGGTCGTTGCGCTCAAGGATATACGCGTACCCATGTTTGTGGTCGGAACGGAATCCGACCATATTGCCCCGTGGCGATCAGTGTACAAAATTCGGCTGTTTACCGACGGAGACCTCACCTTCGTGCTGACCAACGGTGGTCACAATGGCGGCATCCTGAGCGAGCCGGGGCACAAGCACCGCCACTATCGGTTGGGCCACAGGCCGGCGGACGCGCTGTATACCTCGCCGGATGAGTGGTTCGAGTCGGCCGAAGTAAAGCAAGGTTCCTGGTGGCCTGCGATGGTGGATTGGATCAAAGACCGTTCATCGGGCGAAACCGCGCCGCCGCCGATGGGCGGAAAGCGAAGGGGGGCTGAAAACCTGCCCAAAGCGCCGGGCAGCTACATTCTTCAGGCCTGAAACCGGCGGCGAAGGTCAAACCCGTCAGTGCCCGGTCGATCTCCTTTGGACATCCTGCGCAAGCCCTTCAGGTGAAGTTGAGATTTTGGTCGCTCGGTTGGATCTGGGACTTTGCGATGGATCAAGCCTTGCTGCGGCGCAGGTGTGTTATCGTGCAGGTCGTCGAAACCCTGTGCCACATTTGCGGGTTAGTCGAAGGCCAAGCCCGCAATATGCAACGATAAGAGGCAATACACAGATGATTTTGGGCGGATGTATCTGGAGAGTTGGACCATGACACGCGCAATGGTTTTGAACGAGGCCGGCCGCGCGCTGAGACTGGAAGACATCGAACTTCCGACGCCGGGCCCTCATGATATCGAGATCCAGATCGAGGCTTGTGGTGTTTGCCGAACGGATCTTCACATCGTCGATGGTGACCTCGAACATCCTGAACTTCCACTGGTTCCGGGCCACGAAATCGTTGGGCGGATCATGCGAAAGGGGGATGCCGTTACAGGGCTGGATGCCGGTCAGCGCGTGGGTGTGCCATGGCTTGGATCCACATGTGGGAAATGTCCGTATTGCCATCGCGCACAGGAAAACCTGTGTGACGCGCCGGTGTTCACGGGATACACGCGAAACGGAGGATTTGCCGAAGCCTGCCTTGCGGATGCACGGTATGTTTTTGCCCTGCCAGAGGTTGCCGATCCGGTTGCACTGGCGCCGTTGTTATGTGCCGGGCTTATCGGGTTTCGCTGTCTGCGAATGGCCCAGGATGCCAAGGAAATCGGCTTTTATGGCTTCGGAGCTGCCGCGCATATCCTTGCACAACTGGCCGTCTGGCAGGGCCGGAATGTATATGCGCTGACCCGGTCCGGCGATATCGAGGCACAGGAGTTTGCGCGTGATCTTGGTGCGGTTTGGTCTGGTGGGTCTGACGAGCGACCACCGGTGGAACTGGATGCTGCAATCATATTCGCACCTGTCGGGGCCCTTGTGCCCAAAGCGCTGCAAGCTGTCCGCAAGGGCGGCCGCGTGGTTTGCGGCGGAATTCACATGAGCGACATTCCGTCCTTTCCCTACAGCGATCTTTGGGGGGAACGCCAAATCCTGTCTGTCGCAAACCTGACGCGCCAGGATGGTGAGGCGTTTTTTGCAATGGCCCAAGCCGCTGGCATCCAGACACGGACCCAAAGATATTCACTGAAGGACGCCAACACAGCCCTCGCGGATCTGAGCGCCGGACGATTGCAAGGGGCAGCGGTTTTGGTTCACTGACCAATGGTCTGTCGCGCTCCGCACCGGCTTGACAAGTCACAGCGGACGTCAGCATCCGAAATTAGGGTGGTGGCTTAGGCAAACGGATCCTGATCGTGGAATGGACGAAACACCGGAACACGAAAGACCGCTCAGCGTACTGGGATGTCGCCCACGCGTGCAGGATATGATCATACCGGCGGACTCGTGGACGATCATGCGCCAACAATCAAACTGGACCGTCAGATGAGCGAAGAGGTTGTTTCCATTCAGCGTGTTGAAAATGCTGGCTTTGTATTGCAAGTCGGCTTTTGATGCCGCAGAGAACGAATATTGGTGTCATGCCTGACAACCGTGTCATTGATATTTACATTTAAATATATGAAAAATATGTATTTAAATTAAATCAAACAAAAAAGTTTTTCAAACGATCTTGGTTTTCGTCAAGACGTTTACAAAATTTTGTTTCAAATCCAGTAATTTGTTGTGAAATTTTCCACCGCCTTTCCATTATTGAAATGCACATAAGTGCGCTTTCGTCTGCTGGAAGAGGAGCCAGACGACGAGAGAAAGGGAAATGGGAGGAATTAATGACCAATAAATCTGTCACACGCCGCGGCGTGCTGAAGTCTGGTGCCGTTGCAGGCACCGGTCTGGCCCTGCCTACGATCTTCACGGCTTCGTCGGCGGCCGCTTACACCAACGAACCAACCGGAGGGTCCGTGACCCTGGGCTTCAATGTTCCCCAGACCGGGCCGTATGCGGAAGAGGGCAATGACGAGCTGCTGGCGCAACAGCTGGCGGTGGAACACCTGAACGGAGAGGGTGACGGCGGTTGCCTGAACACCTTCACGTCGAAGGCGCTGAAGGGCAATGGCATCCTCGGCAAGAAGGTCGATTTCGTCACAGGTGACACCCAGACCAAGTCAGACGCCGCACGTGCGTCCGCAAAGTCGATGATCGAAAAAGACGGTGCGATCATGATCAACGGCGGGTCGTCCTCGGGCGTGGCCGTTGCGGTTCAGGGCCTGTGTCAAGAAGCGGGTGTGATCTTTATGGCGGGTCTGACCCACGCCAACGACACGACCGGCAAGGACAAGAAGGCCAATGGTTTCCGCCATTTCTTCAACGCCTACATGTCGGGCGCTGCGCTTGCGCCGGTGCTGGCGGCCGAGATGGGCAACGACCGCCGCGCCTATCACCTGACGGCGGACTACAACTGGGGCTGGACCCAGGAAGAGTCGATCGTCGCCTCGACCGAAGCCCTGGGATGGGAAACGGTCAACACCGTCAAAACGCCGCTCGCGTCAACAGACTTCTCGTCCTACATCACTCCGGTACTGAACTCGGGCGCGGATGTTCTGGTTCTGAACCACTATGGCGGCAATATGGTGAATTCGCTGACCAACGCGATTCAGTTCGGCCTGCTCGACAAAGTTGCCAACGGCAAGGACTTCAAGATCGTCGTGCCGCTGTATTCGGAGCTGATGGCCGCCGGTGCGGGCGAGAACATCAAGGGCGTGCTGGGTTCAATGAACTGGAACTGGCAGTTGCAAGATGAAGGCACAAAAGCCTTCGTGAAATCCTTCGGCGAGAAATACGGCAAGCCGCCGTCCAACTCGGCCCAGACCTGCTATGCCCAGGTTCTGCTGTACGCGGATGCGTGCGAGCGCGCCGGCACCTTCAACCCATGCGGCGTCGTCGAGGCCCTGGAAGGCTTCGAGTTCGACGGGCTGGGCAACGGTCCGACCCTGTACCGCGCCGATGACCACCAGTGCTTCAAAGACGTGCTGGTCGTGCGTGGCAACATGAACCCGACCAACGCCTATGACACGCTGGAGATCGTCGAGATCACCCCACGCGCGCAGGTCGAATACGATCCGGAGCATCCGATGTTTGCCGGTGGCGCACTGGGTGAGTGTAACCCGGGCGCATAAGACCGCGTATCAAAGTCTGGCTGCCAAAAATGGTGGCCAGACATCTACAGCAGGGTTGATCCTGTTGTGCCACTCAATTCACACTGACCAACCCTGAGGTGGGCCAATGGACGCCATCCTATTGCAAATTCTGAACGGTCTGGACAAAGGGTCGGCTTATGCGCTGATTGCGCTGGGGCTGACGCTTATTTTTGGGACGCTCGGCGTTGTGAACTTTGCCCATGGGGCCCTGTTCATGATCGGTGCGTTCTGTGCCGTCACTTTGCAAAAGCTCATGAACCTGAGCTTTGTAACCATCGACGAGAGCCAAACCGACTTTCTTGGCAACCCGCTGAAAGTGGAAACCCCTTATGTCGAGGCATGGTTCGGCCCGGAGTTTGGTGCGACGATCATCGACTGGTCCGTTCCATTGGCAATCCTGTTTGCGATCCCGATCATGCTGGCGGTTGGTTATGTGATGGAACGCGGGCTTATCAAGCATTTCTACAAGCGCCCTCACGCGGACCAGATCCTTGTCACGTTCGGCCTGGCGATCGTGTTGCAGGAAATCGTAAAGTACTTCTTCGGTGCCAACCCCATTCAGACGCCGCCGCCCGACGCGCTGAGTGGCTCTATCGACCTTGGCACGATGATCGGGTTTGATCCCAACGCGATCATCTACCCGATCTGGCGCCTGGTCTATTTTGGCTTTGCGGTTGCCATTATCGGTGCCGTCTTCTCATTCCTGCAATTCACCACCTTCGGCATGGTTGTGCGCGCCGGCATGGCGGATCGCGAAACTGTGGGTTTGCTGGGGATCAATATCGACCGGCGTTTTACGATCATGTTCGGTATCGCTGCCGCGGTGGCCGGTTTGGCGGGCGTCATGTACGGGCCGCTCAACCCACCAAACTATCACATGGGGATGGATTTTCTGGTCCTCAGCTTCGTTGTGGTTGTCGTTGGTGGCATGGGGTCTCTTCCCGGCGCGGTGCTGGCTGGCTTTCTGCTGGGCATTCTCGAAAGCTTCGCCTCTACGACCTGGGCCACAACGACGATCCCGGGCATCAACCAAATCATCATCTACCTTGTTGCCATTATTGTGCTGCTCACACGCCCGCGCGGTTTGATGGGACGCAAAGGCGTGATGGAGGAATAATCGATGTTGGGACTGAACAAAAAAGACACCAGCCTGCTGATCATCGTCGGCATCCTGACGATGCTGGCACCCTTCATCCTGAATCCGTTCCCGGAAGGCAGCGCCATGGCGCAGTTCAACGCGGGCTATCCGGATCTGATGCAGCGTTTTGTGATTTTCGGCATCTTTGCCATCGGCTTCAACATCCTGTTCGGCCTTACCGGATACCTGTCATTCGGACACGCGGCCTTTCTGGGCGTTGGATCCTATTCCGCCGTATGGATGTTTAAGCTGCTAAGTTACAACATCATCCCGGCCATCGCACTCAGCGTTGTGGTCGCCGGGGTATTCTCATTGCTGATCGGATTTGTCAGCCTGCGCCGGTCGGGCATCTATTTTTCGATCCTCACGCTGGCCTTCGCCCAGATGAGCTTTGCGTTGGCTTACTCGGTGTTGTCCAACCCCAAGTTCAACTTGACGAACGGGGAAACGGGATTGCAGGTTTACGCGGATGATCCACAGATTCTGCAAGGGGCGAACTCGCCGGACCTGCCGCATCTGTTCGGGTTGCCGATGCGCGCAACCTACACGCTGGACGTGGGCGCATGGAGTTTTGATTTCAACGCGGGATACTATCTGTGTGCGGTGATCATGATGGTGGTATTCTATCTGTCCATCCGAATTTTTCGTTCACCTTTCGGGATGATGCTGCGGGCCGTCAAATCAAACCAGCAGCGGATGAACTACACTGGCCTGAACTCGAAACCGTACACGCTGGCAGCTTTTGTCATCTCGGGCATGTATGCCGGCCTGGCTGGTGGGCTGATGGCCGCAATGGACCCGCTGGCAGGTGCCGAACGCATGCAGTGGACCGCATCGGGCGAGGTCGTTCTGATGACGATCCTGGGCGGCACCGGCACACTGATCGGGCCGGTGCTGGGTGCAGGCTTCATCAAGTACTTCGAAAATATTTTCTCGAAGATCAACGACAACGTGTTGCACAGCTGGTTTGCATTCCTGCCTGACGGGCTGGAGGACGCGGTGGTTTTCTTGATCCATCCGTTCATCGGCAAGGGATGGCATCTGACGCTGGGCATTCTTTTCATGCTTGTCGTTATCTACTTGCCGGGTGGTCTTGTCGAAGGTGGTCAGCGTTTGCTGAACCGGCTCAAGCGCAAGAAATCAAAATCCGACGACGCGACGTCGGGCAAAACGGAACCGGCGGAATAAGGGGCGAGCCATGGCAATTCTAAGAGTCAAAGACGTCAGCAAGCGCTTCGGCGGCCTCAAGGCGCTCACGGATGTGAATCTCAGTGTCGAGGAGAATTCGGTTCACGCAATCATCGGGCCCAATGGTGCGGGCAAGTCGACCTTGCTGAATTGTCTGGTCGGCAAGCTCATGCCAGATACCGGGTCCGTATTGTTCGACAACGCATCGGTCTTGGGGCTTGAACCCTTCCAGATCAACCAGATGGGCATAAGCCGCGTGTTTCAAACACCAGAGATTTTTGGTGAATTGACGGTGATGGAGAACATGTTGATTCCGATCTTCGCCATGCGGGATGGCGCGTTCCGGATGCATGCATACGAGACCATCGCCAACGAAAAAGCTGTTGTTGAACAAGCCGAAGCCATGCTGGAAGAGATGAACATGGCCGACAAGCGTGAGATGCATGCAGCCTCGCTGTCGCGCGGCGACAAGCGCCGGCTCGAGATTGGCATGTGCCTCAGCCAGAATCCGAGGCTGTTGCTGCTGGATGAACCGACGGCGGGGATGGCGAGGGCGGATACCAACAACACGATCGACCTGCTGAAACAGATCAAGGAAGAACGCGACATCACCATCGCGATCATCGAGCATGACATGCATGTTGTCTTCAGCCTTGCCGAACGCATCACTGTTCTGGCCCAGGGGACACCCCTGGTTGAAGATACTCCTGAAAACATCCGCGGAAACCCAAAGGTTCGCGAAGCCTATCTGGGCGAGGCTGCGTAAGGAAACGCTATGAACGAGAAACCTGACTTTTCGAAAAACGCCAATCTGGCCAGCACCGCCCCTGCGTTTCTTTCCGTTTGGGATATGCACTCCTATTACGGAGAAAGCTATATCGTGCAGGGTGTCAGCTTCAATGTGCATGAAGGCGAGATTCTTGCTCTTCTTGGGCGAAACGGTGCGGGCAAAACCTCGACACTGCGCTCGATTGCAAGGGTCGCAGAACCCGAAGTAAGACATGGCGAAATCTGGTTGGACCACAAACCGCTGCACAACATGACAAGCTATGAAGCAGCAGCGGCTGGCCTTGGCCTTGTACCGGAAGACAGGCGCATTATTCCCGGCCTGACAGTCGAAGAAAATCTGCAACTTGCACAGATTGCTCCTCCGATCGGATGGTCCCTTGAACGGCTTTACGAGCTGTTTCCGCGTCTCGGTGAGCGCAGGAAGCAGGAAGGGATTACATTGTCGGGTGGCGAACAGCAGATGCTGTCAATCGCCAGAGCGCTTGCCAGGGACATCAAGGTACTGCTTTTGGATGAGCCGTATGAAGGTTTGGCGCCTGTCATCGTCGACGAAATCGAAAAAACCCTCATACATGTCAAGCAGCAGGGTATGACCACGATCATCGTTGAACAGAACGCTGTGCGCGCATTGGAACTGGCGGACCGCGCGATCATTCTTGACACCGGTACCATCGTGTTCGACGGAACGGCAAAAGAAGTGCTTGAGGACACCAGTCTTCGTGAGGAGTATCTGGCGATCTGAGCGTTGTTCTGATTGGCAAACAGACCCGATGGGTATGACCAGTTCGTGGCTCACCATGACCCGCGTTCAGGGCAGATACTGCCCATTCGCGCGATCAAAGGTGTTTCACCCCAAAAAATGATGATCGTCGGCTCAAACCCGAATGCGGGTTTGCGGCATTAGGTTCTGTCGGGCCTGCGCTGAATGCGCGCCTCATGCAACGCGCCCCAAAGGACGAGGGGGCAAGTTTGCAATGCTTCGCGACATCCGCCACTGCGCCGACCAGACGATTGCGCCGCGCTGTTCCAGGTTGTTGCGCAATGGATAAGAAAGTCAGGCTCTGCCCCTGGGCTGCCAGTGCCTTCGCCGCAGGGGCCTGCAAGCCGAACCTTCCCCAAATCATTTCGGGCAACCGTTTGATCGTGTGCCCATGGTTTCGATCGATCTGCAAACGCGCCGACGAAATCTGTGCCCGGAATAGGCCAGTGTGTCTCGCTTTACTTCCGGCTTGTACTATCCGGCTGGCCCATTTCGGCTTCCGGTTCCCAGCACCTTCACTTCCAGCCAGTGGAACATCAGGGCAATAATACCGGCAACGAGAATGTAGAATACGGCCAGCAGGATGAGCGGCTCGTAGATTATGAACGTGTCGGACCGCACCCGCGATGACACGGCATAGATATCAACCACCGTAATCGTGGCGACCAAGGGCGTCGCCTTCAACTGGAGGATGGTTTCACCGCCCAGGGTCGGCAGAACGTTGCGGATTGCCTGCGGCAGCCAGATGCGGCGGAACATTGTCAGCCTGGGCATGCCAAACGCCTTTGCCGCCTCCAGCTGACCTTTGGCGACGCCTTTGAAGGCTCCGCGCATTACCTCACCTTCGTAGCCGGCATAGGAAAGCGTTAGTGCCAGCACCGCATAAGGCCAGGCCTGACGCAGATACGGCCAAAGCTCGGACGATCGTATCCAGGGGAATTGAGGGAACAATGAGCCGAGGCCATAATACAGCAACCAAAGCTGCAAAAGCAGGGGTGTGCCCCGAATGATGGTGCAAAACGCCTTGGCGGGGGCCGCAAGGTACCAGGGTCCAACGGCTTGGGCCAACCCGAGTGGTACGGCCAGCAGAAATCCGAGAACGACGGTGACAACAAGCAGCCAGAGCGTGGTCCAGATTCCCTGCAAGGCAAGCGGGGCGTATTTTGGCAACCAGTCCCATCGCAAAGACATGGCACACCAGATCACGATCCCGGCAAAGATCAGCATCATCACGATGCGATGGGGTTGCATCAAAGACCTGAGATCGATCATCTGCCACCTCCTTTCAGAGAAGGTTGACCGCGACGCGCCCATTTTTCGATCCGCGCGAAGATGGCACCCGAAAACAGGGTGACCATGAGATAGAGAAAACCCGCCGCCAGAAAGAAGGTGAAATAGGCGCGTGTGCTGCTGGCGGCCTGCCGGGTTTCCAGTGTCAGTTCGTTGAATCCCACGACCGCGAGCAGGGCGGTGTCCTTGGTGGCGATCAGCCACAAGTTGGCCAGGCCGGGTACGGCAAAGCTCATCATGGCGGGGATCGTCACGCGGCGCATGGTCATGAAGGCGGGCATCCCGTAGGATTTGGCGGCCTCGATCTGTCCGGGTGGAACCGCCTGTATGGCTCCGCGCAGGATCTCGGTTGCATATGCGCCCTGTACAACGCCCAGAACCCAAATGCCCGCAGCGACGCCATTGACCTCGACCCGACCTCCGCCCATTGCAGCAGAGATTTTGTTGATGATGTCAGATCCCACGTAATACAGGATCAGGATCAGGACCAGTTCCGGCACGGCCCGGATCACGGTCGTGTAGATGGCAAGAAGATCGCGCGTGACCTTCCCGCCATAAAGCTTGCCATAGGCTCCGAACAATCCGATCACGAGGCCGAGCGCATATGCACCAAAAGCGATCTGCAATGAGTGGGACAATCCGCGCAGCAGATTGCCCCCCCAACCCGGTGGCGACAGCGACAGAAGCTCTGCGCTCTGCGCCAATCCAAGCGATTCCAACAGTCCGGTCACGGCAGCCGCTTAGTAGATGCTGGCCGAGAAATAGTTCGAAGTGATCTTCTCGTGCGTTCCATCGGCAAGAATTGCCGCGATGCCCTTGTTCAGCGCTGCAAGCAGGTCATCGTCGCCCTTGCGAACACCCGCACCAACACCCCGGCCCAGGATGGCCGGATCATCTGCGACGGCGCCTTTGATTTCACAGCATGCCCCGGCATCCGAGTTCACGAAGTCCGCCATGGCAATACTGTCGGCCTGAGTGGCGTCAATACGACCTGCGAACAGGTCCTGGTTGGCCTCATCCTGAGTTTGATAAACCTTCAGTTCGGAATCCTTGAAATATTCCTGCGCATAAGCCTGGTGGATGGTCGACGCCTGAACGCCGACAACCTTACCGGCCAGCGACTCGGGGGTCGCTTCGATATCCATCGATTTGTCCGCGACGATGACGGCAGGTGTGTTGTAGTAAGGATCGCTGAAATCAATGGTTTTCAGCCGCTCTTCGGTGATCGACATAGACGCCATGATGGCGTCGATCTGCTGTCCGGTCAGCGACGGGATGATACCGTCCCAGGCGACTGGCGTGATAACGCAGTCGAGTTCCGCGGCAGCGCAAACAGCGTTGATGACATCGATTTCCCAACCGACCCAGTTGCCGGAACTGTCCAGCGAGGCGAATGGCGGATAGGGCTCGGCTGCGATGCCGATCTTGACCTCTTCTGCACTGGCGATACCAGCCGAAAGGACAGCGGCGGCAAGGCCGGACGCGAGCAGTTTCTTGACGTTCATTTTGATACTCCCTTTTGGTTTATTTGTTTTGTTATTCCGATTCAGGCGACCGAGCTGAGGAACTGCTTCAGGCGCTCTGATTTTGGGTTTCCGAAGACCTCGGCAGGTGGGCCCTGCTCTTCGATGCGGCCCTCGAAGAGATAGACAACGTGGTCTGCGACTTCGCGTGCGAATTTCATTTCATGGGTGACAAGCAGCATTGTGCGCCCTTCGGCGGCAAGATCGCGGATCACGGTCAGAACTTCGCCAACAAGCTCGGGATCAAGCGCCGACGTCGGTTCATCGAAAAGCATCACCGAAGGATCGACCGCAAGCGCCCGGGCAATGGCGGCGCGCTGTTGCTGACCACCCGAAAGATAGGCCGGATAGGTGTCAGCCTTGTCGCCAAGGCCCACCCGCGTCAGCAATTCATGCGCCCGTGCGATCGCCTGGGCCTTTGGCACCCTGAGCACATGCACTGGCACTTCGATCACGTTTTCCAGAAGCGTGCGGTGTGTCCACAGATTGAACTGCTGGAAAACCATGGCCAGACGCGTGCGGATACGTTCGATCTGGCGGCGGTTGGAGGGGCTGCCATCGGTGTGCATTTCAACGGGTTCCCCGCCGATGGTTATCTTTCCGGAACTCGGCGTTTCCAAAAAGTTGATGCAGCGCAGCATGGTGGATTTTCCAGAGCCTGACCCCCCGATAATGGCAACAACATCCCCCTTGTTTGCGGTCAGGGATACGCCTTTCAAAACCTCCAGCGTGCCAAAGGACTTGTGCAGATCCTCAACCTTGATCGCTTCGTCGGGCGTGGTTGTTTCGGGTGCGGGTGAAACTGCTTTGGCTGTGTCCATATCCAAGAATCTTCTGATTTCAGCTTGCAGTAAGCCCCGAATCTCGCAATTATGCAAGTGTATAATAACTCCGTGCCATGGATGACACTGACGTGCAGGACGAAAGCCGCAAATTCAAACGTGAGTCTGCCGAGGTTCGCCGCGAGGCGCTGATTCTGGCGACTTTGGACCTGATCGCCGAGATGGGCGTTCGGGGTGCCACGGTGCGCGAGATCGCAGCCCGTGCGAATGTGACCCAAGGTTTGATCCGGCACTATTTCTCATCCAAGGACGAACTGGTTCAGGCGGCGTATGAGCACCACATGAATACGCTGACGGACCAGACAGCGGCGTCATCAGGAACCGGAAGCGCGGTTTCTCAGTTGACCAACTTCGTCGACGCGTCACTGCGACAGCCGATCGTCGATCCAAGCGCCGTGGCGTTGTGGGCGGGTTTCCTGAACAAGGTGCAGCATGACCCGAAAATGCAGCGCATTCACCAGCGAACCTATGACTATTTCCGGGATCACCTCGAGAAGCTGATCGTCGCGGCATTGCAGGAAGCCGGGCGTTCGGTTGACGCGTCAGAGGCAATGCAACTGGCCATCGCCTGCAACGCGGTGATCGACGGCCTGTGGCTGGAAGGGGGCGCGCTTCCGGATGCGTTTTCCGAAGGCCAGCTGGCGCGGATCGGTTTGGATTCCGTCAGCGCCATCGTCGGGATTCCATTGACCAAAGGGGTGGAGCAGTCATGAAGACCACATCGGTGACAGAACGGTTGGCGGGCTTGGGTGGCGCCAAATGGGGCGTACATCTGAAAGCCCGCGACCTTATCAAGGCCGGAGCGGACATCGTCGAAATGACGATAGGAGAACCGGACGTTCCGGTGCCGGACGTGCTGGTCGAAGCCACCGTTGCATCATTGCGGGCGCAGCGGACAGGGTACTCCAACGGGCGCGGTGAAGCAGGGCTGCTTGACGCTCTGGCTGCGCGCTATTCTGCCTCTCGCTGGCGGGCTTTCGAGCCCGGGAATTTTCTGTGCTTTCCCGGCACGCAAACCGCCCTTTTCGCAGCCATGGCCGGGGTCGCCGAGGCGGGCGACGAAGTTCTGGTCGGCGATCCGATGTACGCGACCTATGAAGGTGTCATTCGTGCATCCGGGGCCGAGATAGTACCCGTACCGCTGCGGCCCGAGAAAGGGTTTCGCATGCAGGCCGCAGATATCGCGGCCCGCATCACTCCGCGCAGCCGCGCCATTCTTCTGACAACACCGCATAACCCGACTGGCGCGATCCTGACCGCCGCGGACATTGCCGAGATCGGGCAGCTGGCGATTGCGCGTGATTTGTGGATCATCTCGGACGAGGTCTATGAAGAACTGATCTTTGACGGTGCACGATTTGTTTCACCATTGGCAGATCCGGAACTGGCGGATCGTGTCATTGGCGTATCATCCATCTCGAAGTCTCATGCCGCTCCGGGGTTCCGCAGTGGCTGGTGCGTCGGGCCCGCCGCGTTCTGCGAAGCGCTGCTGCCCTATTCCGAGACCATGCTTTTTGGCAATCAGCCGTTCATCGCGGACATGACCGAAAAAGCGATCCGTGACGGGTCCGAGGTTGCCCCCGGGATGGCCGCCCGCTTTTCTGGCCGCGCCACCCTGTTGGCCGATCGTCTTGAAGCTGAAACGGATCTGATTGTTCACCGGCCCGAAGCGGGAATGTTCGCACTCATCAATGTCTCTGCCACCGGGCTGGATGGCGAAGCCTATGCCTGGGATCTGCTACAGGCCGGGGTGGCCGTCATGCCGGGATCCGCCTTTGGTGACAGCCTGAAGGACTGGGTGCGGGTCGCTTTGACTATCAATGACACGGATTTTGGTACTGCGGTTTCCCGTATCATCGATCACGCCAACAGCAAATCACGCGAGGTCGCATGAGCAGTATGACAGTTGGCGAAGCTCTGGTTGCCGGGCTGCGCCAGCGGGATGTGACCTGCGTCTTCGGAATTCCGGGCGTTCACACGGTGGAACTGTACCGAGGGCTTGCGGCTTCGGGCATACGACATGTGACGCCCAGACACGAACAGGGGGCGGGTTTCATGGCCGATGGCTATGCCCGTGTGTCGGGCAAACCGGGTGTTGCCTTTGTGATCACCGGCCCCGGATTGACCAATACGCTGACGCCGATGGCGCAGGCGCGGGCCGATTCAATACCGATGCTGGTGGTGTCCGGCGTCAACAAAACCGGATCGCTTGGCAAGGGCTTGGGGCATCTGCACGAATTGCCGGACCAAATCGGGTTGGCGAAAACGGTTGCGTTGGTGTCCGAACAGGTCACCGGCCCCAGCGCTCTGGCCCCGGTTTTGGACCGCGTTTTTCACGGCCTCAGCAATGGTCGCCGCGGGCCGACGCATATCGAGGTTCCGTTGGATGTCGCAGCGGCGGACTATCAGGAAACAGCAGTCGAGACGCCTGACCCTGATCCTCCGGTCAGCCCGGAATTGATCAGACAGGCTGCAGGGCAATTGGCTGAGGCAAAGAAAGTCGTCATTCTGGCGGGCGGCGGCGCAAAACGTGCCGAGGCGGGATTGCAAGCACTGGCCGAAGCTCTGGGTGCCCCTGTTGTGCAAACCGTCAACGCGCGCGGCCTGATGCACGGACATGCCCTGACCGTTCCGGCCAGCCCCAGCCTGAACGCGGTGCGCGCATTGTTGGAAAGCGCCGATTGCGTTCTGGCCTTGGGAACCGAGCTGGGGCCGACCGATTATGACATGTATGCCACCGGCCAGTTTGCGAAACTGCCAAACCTGATACGGGTTGATCGGTGCAGCGATCAGCTTTCGCGGCACGAGGCAGCGATTGCCATTCAAGGTGACGTAGGCTTGGTTGTGCCAGCGCTGTGTAAGGCCTTGCCGCAGAGGGCACGGCACAGCGACGGTGCGGACCGTGCCAGAAAAACGCGCGATGCGGCCTGGCAGGAGATTGGTCCGGATTATCGCCAACAGGTGGAGATACTGAATGCGATGCGCTCGGCGTCTCCGGATGCTCTGATGGTCGGGGATTCCACCCAGCCAATTTATGCCGGCAATCTTTACTATGACCACGACCGGGCTGGCGGCTGGTTCAATGCGGCAACGGGCTATGGTGCGCTTGGTTATGGCATACCAGCAGCCATCGGTGCGTCGATTGCCGATCCAACGGCGCGGGTAATATGCATCGTCGGCGATGGCGGGGCGCAGTTTTCTATGCCGGAAGCAATGGCCGCAGTAGACGAAAACCTGCCGGTCACGTTCGTGATCTGGAACAATCGCGGGTACCGGGAAATCGCCACATCGATGCAGGATGCAGGCGTGACGGTCATAGGATGTGACCCCACACCCCCCGATTTTGCAGCAACGGCCAGATCCTTTGGCATTCCACACACCAGGGTTCCCGATAAGCCGCAGTCCATCGCGCAAGCGTTACGCGAAACGGCGTCCATGGGCGGGCCCGCGATGATCGAAGTCACCGCCCGAAAATTCGAACCTCAGAGAGATTAAAGCATGTCAGACCCAACTTTTGAGTTTTCCCGCGCCATCACCCGCCGCCCGGCCCCGACCATCGCTGACGGATTGCGCGCAGAAGATATCGGAAACCCGGATTTCGATGGGATGACGGCCGCGCATGGGGCATACGTGGCAGCACTGAAAAGCACCGGGGCCGAGGTGATCGAGCTTGATCCCCTGGATGCGTTCCCTGACGCGCAGTTTGTGGAAGATACGGCCCTGTGCCTGCCGCAGGGTGCTGTGTTGATGCGGCCGGGCGCGCCTTCGCGAATGGGGGAAGTGGCCGAGATCGCCCCGGCACTGCGGACCTGCTATGAAACGGTCACACAGATCAATGGTCCCGGCCATATCGAGGGTGGAGACATCCTTGTAACCGGCCGCGAAATTCTTGTGGGCCGGTCAGACCGCACTGACGCGGAAGGTGTTCAGGAACTGGCGAAAATCACCTCGGAATGGGGTCACAAACTGCGGGAAGTGTTCACACCCGAGGGCGTTTTGCACTTCAAAACGGATTGTTCGCTGATGGATGCCGAGACGATCCTTGCGACCCGGCGATTGGACGCTTCGGGCTGTTTTGAAGGCTACCGGGTGCTGCATGTAGCTGACGGCGAGGAGGCGGCGGCAAACGCGATTAGGTTCAACAACCTGGTGCTGATGGCCGCTGGGTTTCCGCGCACCGCAGAGATGCTGGACCGCGAAGGCTATGAGGTCGTTGAAATTGACAATACCGATTGTGCAAAGCTTGATGGTGGCATGTCCTGTCTTTCATTAAGGTTCTGAGGGGCAGCTGCAGGGTTCAGACCCCAGTGAATTCGGCAGGTCGCGTGTTGATGGTTCGAAAGACAGGCGGTGAGCAAGCTTGATTTCTTACGGTTGACAGGCGGGCAGGTGGCACTGTTTGAACCCTGTTTGCTAAAGCCCAATGGCTAGGCACCGCGGCAAGGGTCGGCGGGCCCTGAGTGGGATTGTCTTCCTTGTTCGCATCGGATCGTGCACCGCCGCTGCCGTTGCTGCACACTGCGCGCGCACCGGTGTCTGGCCCGCTCTAATGGCCCGAATTCGGAAGCGCCAGAACACTCGTGAGTGTTGCCGTTGTTGCCAGCACCACCAACACCATCAATGCCTCAACCTCGATAGAGCGGGCGAGGCGTTGCGCTGCCTTGACCTCTCCACCTTGCATGGCCGGAACAAATCGGAGCTTGTTTGCGGCGGCAAGAAACAACAGCAGCGCCACAAAAAACACTTTGAGCAACAACGCCTGCCCGTAGCCAGTGAACAGCAGCTCTTGGAGATTGCCGACAAGCAACCAGGCCATCCAAAGGCCCGCCACGATCAACGCCGGCACAAGCCAAGTGGCAGCTTGCCCAAAGACATGACCGAGTTCAGCAGCATCCTTCAGGTGTTCAGGAGCAAGGGCCATATTCCGCAGCGGGCTGAAGATGCCCACCCAGAAAGCTACACACAACAGGTGCAGCAGGAGCAGGAGCTGGATACCAAAGCTCTCTAGTTCCGGCACGTGCCCGATCTGCGCAAACGACCACAGAGCGATCGTGCCACCCAACAGCGCGATCCACTGACCAAAGCGAGGAACGGACAGCCCCACAAGGATCAACACTGCGCCAGAAAGGCGATAAACAAGTGCGTCGCCCACGGATGTCTGCCACAGCAGGCCAAGCATCTTCGGATCGACCATGCCGTCAAGCCCGCCTGTCAAGGCGGCCCCACGAAGCAAGAAGCCAACTGCTGTCGCGACAAGAGCAAGCCATGCCAAGGCCCTGGCCTGACGCGTCATCGCAAGGTTCACCGGCGCGACAAGGCCGGAATAGAGGCATCCAACAATCACAAGCCCGGCGGAGCCCGCAAAGCCGATGTAGAGCACCAGCTTTGCGAGGATCGCGCCAATCGCCCAGATGTCTGGCATGCTCAATCCACGGTAAAGGAAAACGCGCCCTGCATCGCATGGCCGTCTTCACCCAAACCGCGCCATTCGATGACATAGGTGCCCGTTCCATTGCTCGGCAGTGGGATCGTGAACGCCTGACCAAAATTTGTCTGGTCACCTAAATCCAAGCTTACTGCCGAGTGTTCTTCATGGGCCATCTCTATCCGTGTCAGCCGGATGTTTTTTGAGAAGTTGAGGCCAATTTCAGCAGGCACATCCGCTATTCTGGAGCCGTTGGCAGGGGTTGTTTCTTCGACCTTGGAATGCGCCAGTGCGCCGTTGGCAAGCGCAACCATAAGCGCAAATGTCATGATCTTCTTCATTGGGTTACCCTCAGTTTATTCCGTTGGCACGCTGGATTTCGCGAATGTAGGCGATCACCATGGCAACGTCACCTCGTGTCAGCCCCTCCACGGGCGGCATGTCGCCAAACTGCCAATGGTGGCTTCTTACACCTTGTGAAACCGCCCTCTGAAAGGCTTCATCCGCATGGTGACTGGGTTCGTATATTTTGTGGATCAGGGGCGGCCCCGCACCCTCTACACCGACCGCGTTGGCGCCGTGGCACGACGCGCAGGAGACCTCAAAAACACGCTGGCCGATTGCGGCATTGCCTTCGATGGTCGGCATCCGAATTGCGACCATGGCGTCGCCTATGGGTGTTTCATGCGGTGTGGCTTCTTCGATTCCGCCGGGGCGAAGAGTTATGAAAGCGGCGACCGCAGCGACAGCGCATGCGCCGATTAGAAAGTGACTTTTATTCATGGATTGGTCCTGACATTTAGGAAGCTGGTAACGCTGCGGCACATCGCGAACAGCCGCACGTGCTGGTCGCGTACATCCGCAGGGATTCGTGCTGCTTCAAAGGTCAGGGGGCCTGTAGATTGCGCCCGGTTCACTCAGCTTGACTTGGGTTCCAGCATGGAGCTCCGGGTCAGTATCACGCCGACCCTTGGCATCTTCACTGACTTGGAACGGCAATGCAACGGCTTGGCAGATAAAGGGATTGCACTCTCCGGTTTCGGAACTCTCCGGATCATGATGATGACCTGAAGCCGAGACGTCTTCGCTCGTTGCCAATGCAGAGTGTTCGGAAGGTTGCGTATGGTGCTCACAGTGAAGGCCCACGCAGCCCTTCGACAGCGCGTGCGCAACACCGCCAATGCCGGTCAGGATGACCAGAACGCCAACCAATAGAACAAGTGAATATCGCCGGATGACCATGGTGCAGGACGCTAATGCACGGGAGCGCCCGTGACAACGCCATACAGTTCATCCCCCCGGAACAAGATCGCTTACTGGTGGTCTGAGATGCAAAAAAGCAAACCGTGTCTGCGATGCGGTTTTGTGCGCTGCATTCTCACCTTAGTCTTCATGGCCCAATTCGCAGTATCGAATGGTATCAATCATGCGCTCCCTCTGAGACTCATTGAAAAGGCTGAATTTATCCCACGCGCCTTTGTCCTTGCCAAAGCACTCTTGAGCCCCCGGGCATCATTGTGCGTAGTTCATGCCCGACTGTTATTTGTGCTTTTTGTCTGACGTCAGCGCCAATGGGACAGTTTAGGTCGATTTGATAAGAGAGGGTTTCTGGCACATCGTAACCACCAAGGAGTGGAGATGAGACAGAAACCCGGAACCAAGCAAAGCCACGGTGAGAAGGTCGTCAAAGACATCCGTCGCGCCACACGCAAACAGTATTCAGCGGAGGAGAAGATCAGGGCCTAGCGAGACGATGGAGTTCTCCGCACGCCTTAGTGACTATGAATGCGTGACCAAGTTTTGCGACCGTGCCCACGCTAAGATACGGCGGCCATGGAGTGAGGCAACATGGGGGTGCGGGGGCAGTTCTTCTTGTTTAATAATTAGATAGGGGCAAACAAAAATTCGCTAAAAATTCTTGTTGGGCTTCACTGCGCTCCCTCTCAGGGCTACATTGCACCTATTACGGGTGAACGCATATTCGGTTTCCCTCAAATATTTTGCGAGCATTTAGATGCGATCACCTAAGTTTGTTTTCTCGGAGCCAAGTATTCAGAGCTGTACAAGCCCTAAATTGATAAAAAATGCTTGGAAAAAGAAGGTCAAACCTCAACTGAGAAAACAGGTTCTATGGGACCTCATTGAGTTTCGTGACATAGACGCGGACTTAGACAGCTTAGCTCAGCGAGCCTCAAGAGAGATCGCGGGTGCCGCGTATAGGCCAAGTAGACCACAAACCTACCTTGTCGAAAAGTCGCGTGGATTATGCAGGCAAATGATGGTGGTGCAGCCACAGGACCTGATTGTTCTTCAATGCCTTTCCACTCGACTGCACTCCCAGATTGTAAAAAGTTCACCCTCAAAAGCGGCCTTTTTTGAGCCCGGAGACATGAAGTGGTCTTCAGGCAAAATGACAATATCGGACAGCGACTATGGCGCGGTTGCATCATGGAAGAGGTTTCAGAAGCAGGTCCTGAAGTTTTCTCGTGAAAACAAATATGTAGTGGTTACAGACGTCGCAAACTTTTACGACTTCATCAACTTTAAGCACCTGAGGAACATAGTAGCCTCAATCTGCGATGTAGAAGAAGCGCTTCTCGATCTCCTAATCCATTTGTTGAATGAGTTGGCTTGGGTGCCGGACTATATGCCGCGCCAAGAAATGGGCATGCCACAAATAGAAACCGAAGCACCACGAGTATTGGCGAATGCAATGCTTTTTGAGCTCGACCGGGTGGTTGAGAAGCACTCGTACCGGAACTACGCGCGCTTCATGGACGATATAGATTTTGGTGTTAGAACAATCGTTGAGGCCAAAACGGTTGTGCGAGACATTGATTTGACCCTGCAAGCTAGACAGTTGCGGCTCAACTCAGCAAAGACAAAGATACTAACTCAACAGGACGCCTTTAAGCACTTTTGTGTGAAAGAGAATGGTGACCTCGACCGCTACGCTAGGCTCATCGAACTGACTGCATCGTTTAGCACACTTAAGCCGCGTATAGGCCAGTCAGTATTGAGGGTGTACGAAAAGTGGCTCAACCGTACACCGAAAGGCGGACCATCAAAGAGCTCGCCCTTCTCTCAAGGCAATGGATCGAAGATACACAAGCGAACATTCACTTTGCTGCGCAAGTGCGAGGTGCAGCCCCCAGTAGACGACTTAGTATGGTTGGTTAGAAATTCACCGGGAATGCGCTCCTCGGCGTTCAGAACGCTAGTACACACAAACCGTCCAAATGATGCTTTCAACAAGCTACTACGCATTCTCAAGGCGGGGGTTTTTGTGGACGATGTGGCATACATAGAGTTCGCCAACTTTTGCGTTCACGCTAAGCTGAAAAAGACCACTAAGCTAAACAATGGCATTCAAGAAGCTGTGGGCTTCATGAAGCAAAGAGGTATGATAGGAGCCTATGCGGCAACTCTGTTGTTTGGCAGGCATGGCACACCTGACCAGATATTGTCCCACGCAAAGGAGTTACTGCCAATGTGGAAGGGCGACTATTGGTTAGGGCGAACTTTTGCTGGGCTGTACCCCAGACTGCATGGAGCAGGAGGCACTACAGGAATAGAATATCTTCAATTGTTGCGGTCGACGGACAACAACGCATGTCAAAGCGTGTTGGATTATCATTTCGCGCTTATTCACGACGTGGCCTTTGTCAAACAGTGTTCTAACTACCTCAAAAACGACAACTTCTCTTTTCCATCAAAGCTATACTTCCCGAAAGCCCTGCAAATCCTGAGTGTTAGGCACAACACCGCCGCATCTAAGACTTACGCAGCTATAAAGAGTAAACATGCTGCGCTTACTAAAGACCCCTTTTTCAAAACTTGGGGTTTCTGACGTAGAGCGGATAACGTGAATTAAGTGTTAGGCACACTCGGCCTCAAATCCGGTGATGTGGCATAGCGAAAGGCTTGCGTGCGTTACCTTGCAATTGGCTTCGTGGAGCACCTGCAAAGGTACGTTTCCGTCGCCATAGCGCCCAGCCATACCGGGCAACGCATGACCCAAGAGGATGTCATTGATGTCAGGTTGTACACCGGCATTACGGCAAGCGTCTTTGAAGTTATGGCGGAAAGAGTGGAACGAGGTCTTGCCTGTCTTCGCACCAATTCTGTCGATGTAGCGACTTAAGTCTTTGCTGGCCTGATCTGAGTAGTAGCCTGTTGCTCCTAGCTTTAGTTCAGGGAATACCCGCTCTTGGCCTGCCTGCCGTTGCGCCTTTATGAAGTGTAGGAAGCCAACTTCGATTAACTCGGGGTGTATAGGAACAAGCCTGCTCTTACCAAACTTGACGCGCTGATCCTCATTGCCTTCGTGGACACGAATGAAGGGCACACCTTCCTCTTGGTCGATATCGTCAACGTGTAATTGGCACAGTTCGTTCAGTCTTGCGCCTGTCCATAGGCCAAGTAGAGGAAGCCAATACCAACTGGTATCGTTTAGGTTTGTATCTCCCGGCACTGTGCGGAGCCGCCTAGATTTGCACCCGGTGTACAGTGGGCTGTTAAAGATGGTGTGCAGTTGCTCTTTGCTAAACGGGTCGTGTTGGTTTCTGGCTTTATTGTTTTCATCTACCTTCATCGGTCCAAAGATGTCTGCGACCTCTACGTCCAGCTGTTTATCTGCCCACTTCCATATCCCCTGCAGCCTTCCCAAGGCTTTGTTAACTGTACCTGCAGATAAAGTAGGCAGGCAGTGGTCTTTGGCTGCTTTTATAGCGTCTCTGGGAGGTAGGCCAATCGTTTGCGGTAGTTTGTTCCTGTTACTGGGAAGCTCAAGCAGGACAGTCTTAAAGTCGCGTGCGTCAGCTTTTTTGTAGTCGAGAATTGGACGGTCGCCTTGCAATTCGGTGAACAGGTCTATCCAAGCCTGATAGTCGTTCAACAGCTTGGCTGACCATCGGCCTATCTGTTCCACCTCAGCTTTTTTCTCGGCAAACAGAACGGACAGTAGCGGACCAGAAGACGCCTCTGGGGGCTTCATTGGAACTTTGACTGGGGCACTGCTGGAAGTGGGTTGGGCGCTTTCTGGTGCGCTCACAGCCGCGCTGGGCTTCGTGCTGAAATCGTATTTCTCGAAGGTCTTGTCGTGTTCCAGTAGAGCGTTGTAAAAACTGGCTTGTGCTTTTCGAATTTCATCAAGGATAGCCCACCGTGTCTCGACAGGCTGGGCTTGGGCTACGTCAGTTGCATCGCAGAATTTTTGGTATTCCCGCGTGGCGTATTCCTTGCCCATCAAGTCCCAGTAGTCTTCATTATCCATCTCATAGTATTGGAGGGTATCAATAATGCGCTCTTTTTCACCCTCGGTGTATGGGCCGAGTTCATCCCTGCGCGCCTTTGCCCTTTCCAACACTCTCTTGAAATGCCCATGCACCTTTGTTCGTAGTTCGCCGTAGTTCATGCCCGATTGTTCTATGTGCTTTGTTATTGTGTCGCCGCACACTGCAAGACGCCGTGCCAGAGTACCAGCCTCTTTAGGGCATCTTGTACGCAACGACACCCGAAGGGTCCTACGTGTGGTGCTTGGTCTAGACCGGGGTTTTGGTGTTGTGTCGGGTAGGGGCCAACGGAAGTAGTAGATGCCATGTCGGGACAGTGAGAGATACGCATGCAGCTTCATTTTGTGTCACACCTGTGTGTCACACCGCTCTAATGCTTGCTATCTAGTTGTATTGTTAGGTTTTGGTGGAGCCTAGGGGAGTCGAACCCCTGACCTCTTGCATGCCATGCAAGCGCTCTCCCAACTGAGCTAAGGCCCCATCTAGGTACCGCTGATGCGGTGGACGGACGTTTAGGAGACAGTGACGACGAGTGCAAGTCCAAAAATGGAATCGAACGCGAATTTCCGCACTAAGCTGTCCGTGGAACGAAAAAGGCGACCCTGTGGTCGCCTTTGACTTGATCAGTTTTCGTCTTCCGAAGACATGTCGGTGATATCATCCAGCGACACGTCATCACTGGTGTCATCATCGTCATCCAGCAGATCGTCATCCAGTTCGACGTCGACAGAGTCGTCGTCATCCAGAACCAGGTCCTCTTCCGACGCGTTTTCACGCGCTTTGACCGAGGCGGCATCTTCTGCATCCGCCGCGATCATGCGGCTTTTGGATGTTTCAAGCTCCACGATCTCGCCAGTGTAGGGGCTGATGATCGGGTCCTTGTTCAGGTCGTAGAATCGCTTACCGGTGGTCGGGCAAACGCGCTTTACGCCCCATTCTTCCTTGGGCATGTCAAATCCCCTTGATATCAGGTGAGTCGTCTAAATGATTCAGCTCACCTGCCACAGGCAGAGAGCACTGTCAAAGTCTTTGCGCAAGAGAGGTCGCGATATGGGAGAGCATGCACTGCCAGGGACACCACCGGTGCCGCTGAGGCTGCGCAAATCCGCCCGGGCGCGGCGCATCAGTTTGCGAATTTCTCAACTGGATGGCAGGGTTACGCTGACCTATCCGGTCGGTGTGCCTGAATCCGAGGCGCTGAGTTTCGCACGTACCAAGGAAGAGTGGATTCGCCAGCATTTGCAGGACAGGCCGGAAACGGCCGTGGTGCAGTTCGGACAGAAGATACCGATTGAAGGCGTTGTCCGGCGAATCGTGCCCGCCAAGGGTCGGCGTGTTCAGTTGATGGCGGATGAGGTCGCAGTGCCCGAAGGGGCCGAGGCACGCAGATTGGCCCGGTTTCTGAAGGAATTGGCGCGGGACCGATTGATTGGCGCGTGTGATGATTACGCGGCAATGCTGGGGCGGTCGTACAGCACGCTCGGCCTGCGCGACACGCGGTCACGTTGGGGATCATGCAGTTCACAGGGTGGATTGATGTTCTCGTGGCGGCTCATTCTCGCGCCGTCCGAGGTGCTGCACTATGTGGCCGCGCATGAAGTGGCGCATCTTGTCGAGATGAACCACTCGCCCGCGTTCTGGGAACAGGTGGAAAGCATTTTCGGCCCCTGCCAGCAACCCCGCCGCTGGTTGCGTGACAATGGGGCAGAGCTGCATCGTTACAGGTTTGACGCAAAGCCGAGTTGACCTTGCACTGTTTTGTGATCACATAAGCGGATGTTGAGCACACGCCCGTCTGACACCCAAACTGCCACTCATGACCGGGTGTACCGAGCCCTGAGGTCTCGAATCATGCATGGTGAGATGGCGCCGGGACAGGCGCTGACCTTGCGTGGCATCGGCAAGGAATTCGGCGTCTCGATGACCCCGGCGCGAGAGGCCGTGCGCCGTCTGGCCGCCGAGGGGGCTTTGTTCCTGTCCAATTCCGGCCGAGTCTCGACACCTGAGTTGACCAACGACCGGATAGAAGAATTGGCGGCGTTGCGCGCGTTGCTGGAAGTCGAGCTGGCCAGCCGGGCTTTGCCCCGGGCGCATATTGCGCTGATCGACCGCTTGCAGACCATCAACATGACCGTTGCCGAGATGGTGACCAAGCGGGACGCGGTTGGGTACATCCGTTCAAATCTGGAATTTCACCGCACCCTTTACCTGCGCGCTCAGGCGCCCGCGATGTTGGCCATTGCCGAAACGGTCTGGCTGCAACTCGGGCCGACGATGAGGGCGCTTTACGGGCGTCTCAGGCGCACTGAGCCACCGCATTATCACAAGCTGATCATTGCGGCCCTCAAGGCCGGGGACGAACCGGGCTTGCGCCTGGCGGTCCGTTCGGACGTGACGCAGGGATTGCGCTTGCTGGTGAGCTGAGCGGCATCCCGCCGACATTCCCGCGCCTACTGCTCAAGGTTTCACCGTTCTGGCCTGTTCAGTCCGACTGGGTTACTCTTGAGGCAAATCACAAACAAGAGCAGACCACAGCCATGATCACTCGACGGACTTTTTCCATTTGCCTTGGATCAACATTGTTGGCCGCCTGCACGGGTGGCGGTGCGCCATCCAGCGCGCCTGCATCGCGTATGCGGGCTGTTCCCAATGCGGGTTGGGATGCCTGGGTTGCCGGGTTCAAGGGCAGGGCGGCATCGCAAGGTATTTCACAATCCACGATTGACCGCGCCTTTCAGGGGGCAGGGTATCTGCCCGATGTGATCGAGCGCGACCGCAATCAGGTAGAGTTCAAACGCTCGCTCGAAGACTACCTGGCCATTGCCGCCTCGGACGAGCGGATCAGCACCGGCCAGAAGATGCTGCGGCAATACAACGGGACGCTGTCGCAGATCGAGGCGCAGTACGGGGTGGACAAGGAAATCGTCGTTGCAGTGTGGGGGCTGGAAAGCCGCTATGGCGCGCGTCGCGGCGATGTGCCCGTTGTGTCAGCCCTGTCGACGCTGGCCTATGACGGGCGGCGTGGTCAGTTCTTTGAAAGCCAGTTGATCGCGGCGCTCAAGATCCTTCAGAATGGTGACACCACGCCAGACAGGATGACCGGCAGCTGGGCCGGTGCGATGGGGCACACGCAGTTCATTCCAACCTCTTACCTGGCCTATGCCGTGGATTTCACCGGCGACGGGCGGCGCGATATCTGGTCGGACGATCCGACGGATTCGCTGGCTTCGACTGCTGCTTACCTGTCGCGCGCAGGCTGGGTGCGGGGGCAGCCCTGGGGGGGCGAGGTCGGAACCGTTTCCGGCACGCCGGTCGCCGTGCTGCAACCGCAGAAACCCGGGCCGCGCATTGTCGTCTTCCGCAATTTTCAGGTCATCAAGCGCTATAACAATTCGGACAGTTACGCGATCGGGGTCGGTCATCTGGCGGACAGAATCGCCGGTGGCGCGCCGTTTCAGGCCTCGTTCGGGCCAGATGCAAACGGTCTGACATTGGACGACCGCAAGGAATTGCAACGGCGGCTGACATCCCAAGGGTATGATACGAAAGGCGCGGACGGGGTGATCGGCAAAAACACGACGTCTGCCATCAGCGCGTATCAAAGCGCCAATGGCCTGGCGGTCACCGGAGAACCCTCGGTTGCGTTGTTGCGCAGGTTGGGCGGCTGACGGTTACGCCGCCAACCCTTTCGAGCCGATATCGAGGAATTTTTGACGGCGGTCCTGTATCAGGGTCGCCGCGTCTTTGCCGTCCAGTTCCGCCAGCATATCGGTGAGAGCCGCGCGTACAGCCTCGACAGCGGCCGGACGATCGCGATGCGCGCCGCCCTTGGGTTCAGGGATGATCCGGTCGCAAACGCCAAGCTTGTGAAGATCCTGAGCGGTCAGACGCAGCGCCTCGGCCGCTTCACGCATCTTTTCTGCATCTTTCCAAAGAATCGATGCGCAACCTTCCGGCGAGATCACCGAATAGACCGAGTGTTCCAGCATTGCCACGCGGTTGGCGGAGGCAAAGGCCACGGCCCCGCCCGAGCCGCCTTCGCCGATGATGACCGACACCAGGGGCACGCCGATCTTCAGACACATCTGGGTCGAGCGGGCAATCGCTTCGGACTGACCGCGTTCCTCGGCGCCTTTGCCGGGATAAGCGCCCGCGGTGTCGATCAGGGTGATCACTGGCAGGCCGAACCGCCCGGCCATCTCCATCAGCCGGACCGCCTTGCGATAGCCTTCGGGGCGGGCCATGCCGAAATTTCGTTCGATCCGCGATTTGGTGTCGCTGCCTTTTTCATGGCCGATCACCATGACGGGTTGATCGTTGAAACGTGCAAGCCCGCCGATCACCGCCAGATCATCGGCAAAATTGCGATCTCCGGCCAGAGGGGTGAATTCGGTAAACAGGGCATTGACGTAATCGTTGCAATGCGGGCGTTCCGGGTGTCGGGCGACCTGGCATTTCCGCCATGGGGTCAGGTCGGCATAAAGCTCATCCAGAAGCTTGGCGGCTTTGGCGTCCAGCGCGGCGGCTTCTTCGGTTACGTCCATCTCTTCGTTGGTGCGGGCCAACGCACGCAGTTCTTCAGCCTTGCCTTCAATTTCAGCCAGCGGTTTTTCGAAATCCAGATACTGGGTCATGACGCCTCTCAACGCGAAAGTTCCATGCTATATGGCCTGACGGTGCTCCGGATGCAACTCGGCAAGATCCGAGTGGTGAAGATGTTCGATTTCAGATGGGTGAATGGAAAACCGGATACTGATGGCCACCGCCAAGAAAGACCCCGCGCTGCGCGCTCTGGCCTGCACCCACGACAAACTAACGCGGCGTCTGACCCTGTACCCACCCGACACCGCGCCCGAGGATGTGCTGGCCGAAACCTGTCTGGGTCAACTGGGCCAGAGAATGGGATAGAGCGAGGCCACAAGCAGCACCGCCATTGTCCAGTTGAACGCAACCAGCCTGCGCGGGTTCGTCAGCACCCGCGACATCTGCTGCCCGAGAAAGGTCCATGTGCTCACCGATGGCAGGTTGACCGCCCCGAAAACCAACGCCACAAGCGCAATCGCATGCAGGGTCTGACTGGGCGTGTAAGCGGTTGTGGCGGTCAGGGCCATGGCCCAGGCTTTGGGGTTCACCCACTGAAAGGCGGCGGCTTGCAGAAACGTCATGGGTGTCCCCGCTGCCAAATCGCCTGCGGCTGGCGCGGCATGCGCGATCTTCCATGCCAGATAAAGCAGATAGATCACCGATACGACCTTCAGCACTGAATAGCTGACCGGGTACCGGTCAAAGACCTGAACCAGCCCTGCACCGACCAGCAGCACCATGAGCGTGAAGCCAAGGCCAATGCCCAGCATATGCGGGATCGAACGCCGAAAGCCGAAATTCGCACCCGATGCCATCAGCATCAGATTGTTCGGCCCGGGCGTAATGGATGTCACGAAGGCAAAAGCGATGAGCGCCAGAAGGATGTCGTAAGTCATGCTGCGAAGTATCGTCTGACCGGCAGCAAATGAAATTGCTTTTTCGTGCGCATTTCCGCTATTTCTGCAACTTATGATGAAGAATGATCGGATAAATCGCCAGATATTGCACGAACTGACCCGTGATGGGCGCATCAGCAATCTGGAGTTGGCCGAACGGGTCGGGCTGTCTCCGTCCGCCTGCCTGCGTCGCGTTCAAGAGCTTGAGAAGGCCGGCGTAATCACAGGCTATCGTGCGGTTCTGAAACCGGCCGCGATGGGTGTCGGCTTTGTCGCCTATATCGGGGTCGGTCTTGGTGAACACACGAAAGCGGCGCAAGAGGGGTTCGAGCGGGCCCTGCAACAAGCCCCCGAAGTGGTCGAATGCCACAACATAACCGGTACAATCGAATACCTGCTGCGTGTCGAATGCGCCGATCTGCCGTCCTACAAGACCTTCCATACCGAGGTGCTGGGAACGCTGCCTCATGTCACGTCGATCACATCCTATGTGGTCATGGGGTCACCCAAGGATCTGCGTGCTTAACCACTGGAAATGTGAAGCCACACTCTCTTGCAGCGCAAATTTTCAGGGCCTAGTGTCATTGTAATGACGTTGCCAGGGGAAACGCCCAGCCAAAACGGTACGCAAACAGGGAGATTACGATGAAACTCGTTCGAACAGTGGCGATCGCAGTTGCCATCTCGGTCATTGCCGGGGCTGCTTTGTCTGCCCCGTTGAAACTGCAACCTGCCAATCCACAGCCATCTCCGAAGGCGGGGTTGAATGTCAAATACTCTGGTACAGGCAATCAACACAAGAAGATCCGGGATCTGAGTCAGGCAAAAAGCATGCTGTCTACGGCGAAGCCCGGAAAGCCGTTGCGCGGGTTGGACTACAGGGACACCAGCAAGGGTGAGGATGTCTTGACCTTCGACCAAGCCTACAACGTTGCCGCCGAGGTCACAGGCTATATGCGCTTTGACTCACCTGGCGTTTACGAGCTGGAAACCTGGTCGAATGACGGGATAGAGGCTTGGGTTGGCGGTCAGCAGATTGGCCGGGTAAATGGCATTCAGGGCTGTGAAGCCAATCAACGCACCGAAGTGGAAGTGCCCAAGGCGGGCTGGTATCCATTGAAGATCGTCTATTTCCAGAAACTGGGAACCTCTTGCCTGATGATGAAGTCAGGAAAGAAGGGGGAACGCTTCACATGGACGCCCAATGACGTTTTTGGCCGTTGAAGAATTTGAAAGGGGCGCTCGATGGAGCGCCCTTTTTATGGCTTAGCAGCCCGCCGCAATCAGTTCGGCCTGCGCCACGATGACTTCGGCCTGCTTGATTGAGGCGATGTCGACAAGGCGGCCTTTATAGACGGTTGCACCCTCACCGTTGGCTTTGGCCTGTTCCATTGCGGCCAGGATTTCGCGCGCCTCGGAAACGGCCTCATCCGACGGGGTAAAGACCTGATTGGCCAGTGCAATCTGCTTGGGGTGGATCGCCCATTTGCCGACCATGCCCAGCGTGGCCGAGCGTTTCGCCTGAGCGATGTATCCCTCATCATCGCTGAAATCCCCGAATGGCCCATCCACTGGCAGCACCCCATGGGTGCGGCAGGCGGCAACGATGGCGGCTTGGGCCCAGTGCCACGGATCGGACCAGTGTTTTTCACCCTCGCGCAGCATGTAATAGTTTTCCTGTGTGCCGCCGATGCCCGTGGTCTGCATTCCCATCGAGGCCGCAAAATCTGCGGCTCCAAGGCTCATGGCCTGCAAGCGGGGAGAGGAGGCTGCGATCTCTTCCACATGCGCGATACCGGCTGCGGATTCGATAATGACCTCGAAGCTGATCGGTTTGGTCCGGCCCCTGGCGCGTTCAATGGCGGTGACAAGGGCATCCACGGCATAGACATCCGATGCGCAGCCGACTTTGGGAATCATGATCTGGTCCAGACGGTCGCCTGCCTGCTCCAACACGTCGACAACGTCACGATACCAATAGGGGGTATCCAATCCGTTGATGCGAACGGACATGTATTTGTTGCCCCAATCAACAGTGTTCAGGGCTTCGATAACATTGGCGCGGGCTATGTCCTTGTCCGAAGGAGCAACCGAATCCTCAAGGTCAAGGTTGATCACATCCGCAGCAGAAGCTGCCATTTTCGGGAACAGTTTGGTATTCGATCCCGGACCAAACAGTTGGCAGCGATTGGGTCGTGCAGGCGCGGCGGGTTGGATGCGAAAGCTCATCTGGACCTCGTGTGGGTAATGAAATTGCGATATTCTCGCCCAATGAGGTATTAAATTGCGCAACCTGGCGCAAGGGAGATTGTGCATCTGCGGCAATGCGGGTGCAGAATGCTGCGTGTCAGCAGCTGGGAAGTGGTGATTAAAGTTTAATCATTTTAAAAACTTCGAAGAATTTTGCGTCTTTTGTGTCCGTGGCGCAAGAATGTCGCGTACCTGCCGTGTTTGGCGGACCAAAACGCGAAACGCTCGTTTAAACGCTTCTCTAGCTTAGGCCGGAATCAAAGGAGTGACCGCAATGATCGAGACACCGTACCTGCTGTTTTTGGGCGATGCGCCCGACCAATTGGCGGCCAAAGTGGCTGTGGGCATCAAGGATTGGCGCCCGGAAAACGCCGTCGGCCAATATCGTATGGACGGCTGCAAGGCTGATCTGGGTCTGAAGGATATGACCCTGACCGAGGCCAAAGCGGCCGGCGCTAAAACGCTGGTTATCGGTGTCGCCAACCGTGGCGGTGTGATCAGCAATGCCTGGAAAGAAGTTTTGATTGAAGCGCTGGAAATGGGCTTTGATCTGGCTTCGGGCTTGCACAACCTGCTGCGCGATGAAGGTGATCTTGTTGCCGCGGCACAAACGCATGGTTGCACCTTGCATGACGTGCGTGTGCCGACTGTCGGATACCCGATCGCAAATGGCCGCAAGCGCACTGGCAAGCGTTGCCTCGCAGTCGGAACCGATTGCTCGGCAGGCAAGATGTACACGGCGATGTCGATGGATGCCGAGATGCGCAAGCGCGGCATGAAATCCACATTCCGTGCCACAGGCCAGACAGGCATCTTGATCACCGGGCAGGGTGTTCCGCTGGACGCGGTCATTGCAGACTTCATGGCTGGCTCGGTCGAATATCTGACACCGGACAATGACGAGGATCACTGGGACCACATTGAAGGGCAGGGGTCGCTGTTCCATGTCTCTTATTCGGGTGTGACCATGGCGCTGATCCATGGCGGGCAGCCCGACGCACTGATCCTGTGCCACGAACCGACCCGGACCCATATGCGTGGTCTGCCCGAGTATTCCCTGCCGACACTGGCGCAATTGCGTGACACGGCCCTGCCGCTGGCGCGGATTGCAAATCCGGCCTGTCAGGTTGCGGGTGTGTCGGTCAACACGCAGAACCTGAGCGAAGACGACGCCAAGGCTTATCTGGCCAAGGTCGAGGAAGAGCTGGGTCTGCCCGCAACCGACCCGTTCCGCTTCGGTGCCGGTAAGCTGGTGGACGCGCTGGCCGCAATGTGATCTGAACAATGCGCCGGTGGCGGGGGTGTTTCGCCTCCGGCGTGAGTATTCCGGAAAAGATGAAGGAGCGGGTGCGTGCAGATAGAGGTCTCTCGCGATGTGTTTCCGTTGGCGCAGGTGTTTACCATCTCGCGCGGGTCACGGACCGAAGCAAAGGTGCTGACGGTGCAGGTGTCGGACGGAACGCATCAGGGCTGGGGCGAATGCGTCCCTTATGCGCGTTATGACGAAACGCTCGAGTCGGTCGAGGCCGAGATCGCCGGTCTGCCTGCTGAGTTTAGCCGTCGGTCGCTGATGGACCTGCTGCCTGCCGGTGCCGCCCGGAACGCCGTGGATTGTGCTTTGTGGGATCTGGAAAGCAAGCGCGCAGGAAAACGCGCCTGGGATTTGGCGGGCCTGCCGGTGCCCGGACCCGAGATCACGGCCTATACTCTGTCGTTGGATGCTCCGGAGGCAATGCAGTCTCAGGCGGCCGAGAACGCGCACCGCCCGCTTCTGAAGATCAAGCTGGGCACGCCAGATGACATGCCCCGGCTCGAGGCCGTGCGCGCAGGTGCTCCGAACGCCAGGATCATCGTGGATGCGAACGAAGGCTGGTCGGCCGAGGTTTACGCCGACCTCGCCCCGCATCTTGTGCGTTTGGGCGTGGCACTGGTCGAGCAGCCATTGCCGGCCGGTGACGACGACGCTTTGATCGGTATGGACCGCCCGGTGCCCGTCTGCGCCGACGAGTCCTGCCATGATCGCGCCAGCCTGCCCGGGCTTAAGGGGAAATACGATGTCATCAACATCAAACTCGACAAGACCGGTGGCCTGACCGAGGCGCTTGAACTGCGCAAAGCCGCAATCGCGGAAGGGTATGACATCATGGTCGGCTGCATGGTTGGCAGTTCGCTTGCCATGGCACCCGCGACACTGTTGGCGCAGGGTGCGGTGGTGACGGACCTTGACGGCCCGCTTCTGTTGGCCGAAGACCGCGACACCCCGCTGATTTTTGACGACGCCGGAGTTCACCCGCCCGAAGCGGCGCTCTGGGGCTGAGGAGACAAACATGACCCGAACCGTTTATGTAAATGGCGAATACCTGCCCGAGACCGAGGCCAAGGTATCCATCTTTGACCGTGGCTTCCTGTTTGCAGACGCGGTTTACGAAGTGACCAGTGTGCTGGATGGCAAGCTGATCGATTTCGAGGGTCACGCGGTGCGCCTGAAGCGGTCTCTGGACGAGCTGGAGATGGCCGAGCCCTGCACCAAGGAAGAGCTGCTGGAAATCCACCGCAAGCTGGTTGATCTGAATGGCATCGAAGAGGGCCTGGTTTACCTTCAGGTTTCGCGCGGCAGTGACGGCGACCGGGATTTTGTCTTCCCTTCGGCCGATACCAAGCCAAGCCTCGTTCTGTTCACCCAGAACAAGCCCGGGCTGGCTGACAGCCCGGCGGCACGGAAAGGTGCCAAGATCATCTCTATCGAGGACATCCGTTGGGGCCGCCGCGACATCAAAACCGTGCAACTGCTTTACCCTTCGATGGGCAAGATGATGGCCAAGAAAGCGGGGTGCGACGATGCATGGCTGGTCGAGGACGGCTTTGTAACCGAGGGCACCAGCAACAACGCCTATTTCGTCAAGAACGGCAAGATCGTGACTCGCCCGCTGTCCAACGACATCCTGCACGGGATCACTCGCAAGGCCGTGCTGCGCATGGCAGCCGAAGCACAGATGGAAGTTGAAGAGCGGCTGTTTACCATCGACGAAGCCAAAGAGGCTGATGAGGCCTTCACGACCTCGGCCAGTGCTTTCGTGATGCCGGTGGTTGAAATTGACGGAGTCACGCTGGGTGATGGTACACCCGGTCCGATTGCCAAACGCCTTCGTGAAATTTACCTGGATGAAAGCCGAAAGGCCGCGATCTGAAGAAATACCACGTTGGACGGCGTTGCGGTAAATTGCTGCGGCGCCGTGTCGACATCAGTCGGGTCCAAGGGGCCGTGAATTTCGCTGTAAATCCCGCCAAGCATGAGCAGTTCACATACGGCTTTCGGCCGAAAGGCAGGTCACTTACAAGGTTGAGCCGGAACACTGGTATTATCGTCGGACCAGTTCCTGCTGTGTCACAGGAATATGGTTGAAGGCGGGGTTACCCGACCTTGAAAGGGCTCAGGCTTTCCTGAAACTGTTCGATGAATTCCAGTGTTACCAATGACGGTTGCTTCAAAATTGGACGCACCAACGAGAGGGTATGCGTCAAGGACGGCTTGAACGGCCGATAACTCAATCCCCACGACGTGTATTGGACAGCATCCAGTTCGCTAACGACCGAGACACCAACACCTTCCAGCGCCAATTCACATGCTGCCGTGAACTGCCTGACCTCGATATGCGAGTTCAATTCGACATTGGCATGTTGAAACACTTTTGAAAGCCGCCCGAAAAAGTCGCTGTCGCGTCGGGTGTGGATGATTTTGCTGTGTGCAAGATCCGCCGGAGTAATTTCGGACAGGCCTTCCAACTCGTGCCCAGTGGGGAACACGCACACCGTGCGAACGTCGATGTTCCTGCTTTCTACGGCCGGATGACCGTGAAAGCTGTCAGTGATTCCGAAATCATACTGCTCGCCGATCATCCATTCCAGAATGCGTTCAGGTCTGTCAGGTTCGATCGTCAGGGTGACACCGGGCCGATCCTTCAGGAAACCGGCGACGACTTTGGGCAAATGGCTGGTGGCAAATCCCGGCAGGCACGCGACACGGATGTGCCCTGCTTTGCGTTGCGTGATATCCTGGCTGACATCCGAAATCTGTCTCATCAATTCGAGAACGCGCTCGACACTTGGCAAGAGATAGCGAACCTCCTGCGTTGGCACCAATCGGCCTTCCCGGCGGTCAAAAAGCTGAAACCCAAGCGATTTTTCAAGATCGGACAGCAATCTGCTGACAGCTGGCTGGGTCACGCCCAGATCAGCCGCTGCGGCCGTGACAGACCCGTTGGTGGTCACGGCCATCAGGGCCTCCAACTGCCGAACTCTCAGAATTTGACTCATTGCTGATCCCGATCTGCTGTGCCATTTCATAACACTATGTTATTTTTTCACCAAGTAGATAGGCCTTGAATTATATTTTTGTAACGTTAACGTCGTGAAATCGTCATGTGGGCCGTTTACGCGTTGCGGTCGGTATACAACGAAGCATCAACCCTGATGCATGGGAGGAATCATGAAAAAGAATCTGCTTGGCGCTCTTGCCATCACCACGGCCTTGTCCCCCTTGGCGGCAATGGCGCAAACCGAAGTCCAGTTCTGGCATGCCTTCACCGGTCGCCTTGGGGAACTTGTCAAAGGACAGGTTGAAGAATTCAACGCCAGTCAGGATGAGTTCGTCGTGGTCGAAAGCCACAAGGGCAACTACTCGGAAACCCTGAATGCCGGGATTGCTGCATTCCGGGCCGGTGAACAACCACATATTCTGATGGTGTTCGAAGTCGGCACAGCGACAATGATGTCAGCCAAAGGGGCGATCAAGCCGGTCTATGAAGTGATGGCCGAAAGCGGCGCGTCTTTTGATCCCGACGCGTATATTGGCGCCGTCAAAGGCTACTACACAACCACTGACGGAGAGATGCTGTCGCTTCCCTTCAACTCCTCGACGCCGGTCCTGTGGGTCAACCGCGATGCCATGCAAGCGGCAGGCGTTGATCCGGACACGGATCTGTCCACTTGGGAAAAAGTCGGCGAAGTGCTCGAGCAGCTGAAGGCAGGTGGCGCGGATTGCCCGCTGGTGACAGCATGGCAAAGCTGGATTCACCTTGAAAACCTTTCAGCCTATCACGATGTTCCCTTTGCCTCACGTGACAACGGATTTGCCGGTCTGGATACCGAGCTGATGCTGAACGGTCCGGTGCAGGTCGCACACCTGACCGCGATGGGTGACTGGGCCAAGGATGGCAAGTTCATCTATACCGGCCGCAGAAACGAAGGTGGTGCGAACTTCCGGTCAGGCGAGTGCGCATTGTTCACCGAAAGTTCGGCCGGATACGCCGGCATCAAGGCAGAGGCTGAGTTTGATTTCGACGTGCGTCCGCTGCCCTATTGGGAATCCGTAACCAGTGAGCCGCAAAACACCATCATCGGTGGCGCGTCTCTTTGGGTAATGGAGGGTCATGAGCCGGAAGAGTACAAGGGCGTCGGAGAGTTCCTGAGCTTCCTGTCATCACCTGACGTACAAGCGGCCTGGCACCAGAACACCGGTTACCTTCCAATCACGACAGAAGCGGGTGAGGTTACGCGTGCCGCCGGTTTTTATGACGAAAACCCGGGCACCGACGTCGCAGTGATCCAGATGACCACGAAAGAGCCGACCGCAAATTCGAAAGGCTTGCGCTTGGGATCGTTCGACCAGATCCGGGGCATCATCGACGAAGAGCTTGAGGCGATCTGGTCCGGTGAGAAGACCGCTCAGGAAGCGATGGACAGCGCGAAGGAGCGCGGCGATGCGTTGCTGCGCCGGTTCGAATCCGCCAATCAATAAGTCGTAACGTCATGCGGGCCCTTTCGGGGCCCGCATTTTCTTTCTTCGGTGGGTTTTCAGGATGGAAAAACGCGTCACCTTTCGCGGCTGGCTGTTGCCATTGGCGTTGATCGCCCCTCAGGTCATCATTTCCGCTGTTTTCTTTTTCTATCCCGCCGGTCAGGCCATCTGGCAGTCGCTGTTCATACCTGACCCGTTCGGGCTGTCGTCCCAGTTCGTGGGGCTCGGCAACTTTGAATTCCTGCTGAGTGACAAGTTTTATCGCGCCTCCTTCGTGACGACGGCGGTGTTTTCCACGCTGGTCACGTTGTGCTCGATGATCCCTGCCTTGTTTCTTGCGGTCATTGCGGATCGATTGATCAAAGGGTCCGGGGTCTATCGGACGTTGCTGATCTGGCCCTACGCTGTTGCCCCTGCGGTTGCGGGCGTTCTGTGGCTGTTCATGTTCAACACGCGCGTCGGCGTCGTGTCATGGTATCTTGGCCAGCTTGGATATGACTGGAACCACGTTCTGAACGGCACCGAAGCCATGGGGCTGGTGGTCGTTGCCTCTGCCTGGGGGCGCATAAGCTATAACTTCCTGTTCTTTTTCGCTGCCCTGCAATCCGTTCCAAGATCCGTGATCGAGGCGGCGGCGATTGACGGCGCGCATTTCTGGCGCCGATTCTTCACGATCGTGCTGCCGCTGCTGTCGCCGACGGCGTTCTTCTTGCTGGTGGTGAACGTCGTTTATGCCTTCTTCGAGACCTTTGGCGTGATCCACACGATCACCGGCGGCGGGCCGCAACAGTCGACAACAATTCTTGTCTACAAGGTATTCTCGGACGGGTTTGTGGGGCAGGACCTCGGCTCGTCTTCGGCGCAATCGGTCATCTTGCTGATCGTCGTCGGCCTGTTGACGGTCATCCAGTTCAAATACGTGGAAAAGAGGGTGCATTACTAATGGCGGCCCAACAGCACGGAATGGTCGAAAAACGCGGCGCGGGCATCTGGTTGTCCCATGCCCTCATGATCCTCGGTGTCCTGATCATATTTTTCCCGATATGGCTTGCCTTCGTGGCTTCGACCGTGACCCAGGCCGAGATCGTCTCGCCACCGATGCCTGTCGTGCCCGGCGATCAGTTCTGGGTGAACTACAAGGCGGCGCTGTTCTCGGGGGTAAATGTGCCCGTTGCCACGATGCTGTTCAACAGCCTGGTGATGGCAATCGGAATTGCAGTCGGCAAAATCATCATCTCTCTGCTGTCGGCTTTCGCGATTGTCTATTTCCGCTTTCCCGGGCGAACGACGTTCTTCTGGCTGATCTTCCTGACCCTGATGCTGCCGGTCGAAGTCCGCATCGTTCCGACGTTCGAAGTTGTCGCCGGGTTCGGCATGCTCAACAGCTATTACGGGCTGATCTTTCCCCTGATCGCCTCGGCCACGGCAACCTTCCTGTTCCGTCAGTTCTTTCTGACCATCCCCGATGAGCTTGCCGAGGCAGCCCGGGTCGACGGCGCGCGACCGATGCGGTTTTTCATCGATATCGTCGTCCCCATGAGCCGGACCAACATCGCCGCACTGTTCGTGATCCTGTTCATCTATGGGTGGAACCAATATCTTTGGCCGCTGCTGATCACGACCGATCCCGAAATGAATACCATCGTGATGGGTATCAAGCAGATGTTCCCGTCCGGTGACGACTTTGCGCATTGGCCGACGATCATGGCGACGTCCATTCTGGCGATGATCCCACCGGTCATCGTGGTGGTGTCGATGCAAAAGCTCTTTGTCCGTGGCCTTGTCGATAGCGAGAAGTAAGAAATGGCAACAGTTACCCTAGAGAATGTCAAAAAGAGCTTTGGCCCGACGGATGTGATCCACGGCGTTGATGTCGATATCGCCGATGGAGAGTTCATCGTGATCGTCGGCCCGTCAGGCTGCGGCAAGTCCACATTGTTGCGGATGGTGGCGGGGCTGGAAACGGTCACGTCCGGGGAAATCCGGATCGGCGGTGAACGCGCCAATGACAAAGAGCCCATGGATCGCGACATCGCCATGGTGTTCCAGAACTACGCGCTCTATCCACATATGTCCGTGCGTCAGAACATGGGGTATGGCCTGAAGATCGCGGGGCTGCCCAAGGCTCAGATCGATCAAAAGGTGACCCAGGCGGCCAAGCTGTTGCAGCTTGAACCTTTGCTGGATCGCAAGCCCAGGCAATTGTCCGGCGGTCAGCGCCAGAGGGTCGCGATGGGCCGGGCCATTGTCCGCGAGCCCGCTGTTTTCCTGTTTGACGAGCCGCTCTCGAATCTGGATGCCAAGCTTCGTGTTCAGATGCGTCTGGAAATACGCGAACTTCAGGAAAAACTTGGGATCACGTCACTTTACGTCACGCATGACCAGGTCGAAGCAATGACGATGGCGGACAGGATGATCGTGATGAACGGCGGCATCGCCGAACAGATAGGCACGCCGCTCGAGGTCTATGAAACTCCACAAACGCTGTTTGCCGCGCAATTCATCGGCAGCCCGGCAATGAACATATTCGAAGCACGGCGCCAAAACGGGGCGGTCAAGATCGGAGAAATCGAAGTCGGCCCCTCTGGGGGTCCGGACTGCGCCGTGAAGCTTGGCATAAGACCGGAGCACCTGTTGTCGGATGACAACGGCCCGCTTGAAGCCGCGATTCAGATGGCTGAACCGCTTGGGGCCAACACGTTGCTGCACGGTCACCTGTCGGGCTCTGAAAGCGCGATCACGGCAAGCCTTCCCGGTGTCCACCCGATCGAAGGACGCCATCCGATTATGCGGTTCTCGGTGGCACCTGAGAACATGCATTTGTTTGACCACGCGACAGGCAAAAGGCTGGAAGGCTGATGGCGTCTCAACAGGTTGAGGCCTTTCGCGGCGGGGAGAACCTGATCCGGGTCGTGGGGCATCGAGGGGCACGGGGCGTGTTGCCTGAAAACAGCATGATCGGCTTCGACTTTTCACTTTCCATCGGCGTCCCGCTTCTTGAATTTGACGTTGTCCTGACAGCCGATGATGTGCCGGTCATTACGCACAATCATCGTCTGCATTCGGCCAGTTTCCGTGATTGCAATGGCCTGTTTCTGACCGGGGAAGAGCCAAAAGTTTCCTCGCTGACTTACGAACAGATCCGACAATTCGATATTGGGCGTCTGGACGGCCATTCCGCCTATGGCCAACGCTTCCCGGATCAGGCGCAAATAGACGATGTTCGTGTTCCAAGGCTGTTGGATCTGCTCGATTTGGTCAATGACCCGAATTACAGTGATGCCCATTTGATGCTCGAGCTGAAGTCGGACCCCGACGTGGCCCATGATGCGCTTTACCGGGAAAACTTTGTCCGCAGAGTACTTCGGGATGTTCGCGGCAAGGGTTTATCTTCGCGCGCGGTGCTTCACAGTTTTGATTGGAACCTGTTGGCGGAGTGTCAGAGGCAAGCTCCGGAAATACCTTCATCCTACCTAACGCAACTTCCGGATAATGCCGACGATGTTGGCGAGGATTCCTCAAAATCCGTTTGCCCGGACTTTCGTGGCCGTCGCGACGAAATTCCAAACTTGGTAAAGCAGGCTGGCGGTTTGCTTTGGTGCCCGTACTTTGCGGATGTAACACCCGAAAACGTCAAGCGCGCAAAAGAGCTGGGCCTGTGCGTCGTCGTGTGGACAGTTAATGAACACGAAGATATCGGCAGGATGATCGATCTGGGAGTGGACGCAATCGTATCCGACTATCCCGGGCGGGTTCAAAGACAACTGTCGGAGTCAGGCTTCCGTTGGCAGTAGCGTACCGGTGATCCCGGCACCCCGAGGGTGACGTGGATGAATTTCTTGCGCCGATTGAAAATTGCCTCAAACAAAGGCCCTTCAGCCCGTTATCGCTCAGGATCAGTATGTTTTTTCAACATGATTTGATGAGAGCCTTTGCTCAGGACACCGTTCTTGGGCCCGCGGCTGACGGAAATCCGGAACGCTGCCCCCATTTCTCTGAGCGTCACGCTTGCGGTTGTCGGGATAGTGTTCCGTACCTTTGGGCGATGAAGAAGAATTGATACCTGCACATCAGTTCGTTCAATGCCATCAGGTTTTTTTGGTATTGGTTTCGGCCATCGCTGGTCACAACCGTCATCGACGGGCCGGCGCCCCTGACGAACAGCGCCAAAAATTGAGTCACATTAACAACAATCTTGGGTTTGCTACAGTTCTGTCTCTTTTCCGCCGGAATTTGTGCTGATAAGGAAAAAATTGAGTGTTGGGGTGTTGGTAAGTGCGAGTGGGCAGATGAGAGCCGGAACAAACGGTCAAATAGCTATTACTTGGTGTCAGACGGAAATTGATGGGCTAGAAGACGCGCCCCTTTCCTGTATGACGGTCGGAGCAGCATGGTCATGGCGTGGACAAGCAATCGTCATGAGTGAGACTGCCGAGCAAAGCATCGGAAAAATCGGAAATGTCGGGGGCGTTTCCAGCCCGGTGACCAGCCACTTTCCTATTGTCCGTGAGATTTCGGGCGATGTGACCGGAACCCTTACCCTTACCAACGGTGCGCAGAAGTTCTCTGCCAAGCTTGTTGCCGATGGCAACGATACGTCGCGGGCTCTTGTGTTCGAAGGCGCTTGCCCGCCACGGGACGAAGAGTTCTGGATTGTCGATGTGACCGAGCTTGCGATGATCCCAAACCCCGCCGCGAAAAGCGGCGCGACAGTAGTTTCTTTTCCGGCCTCAAACTAGGATTTCAAGGCGCCGCCTGGCGGTTTGGGTGCGGAGCCCGGTCCGCTGGTTGTCTGCCCTGATCGTTTTTCTGAACTTTGCGGGATGTTGTGTTGACTCCGCCAGCATTGCGGATATAAGCGCGGCTTCATTGGTGTTGGTGGCCCCCGCAAGGGGATGCCTGTCATGGGGGAGACCTCAAGAGGACAACGCCCTTCATAGTGTAACGAAGGAGATCAGCCGTGACCAAACGCACGTCTGCCAAGTACAAAATCGACCGCCGGATGGGCGAAAACATCTGGGGTCGTCCGAAATCCCCGGTCAACCGTCGCGAATACGGCCCCGGCCAGCATGGCCAGCGCCGCAAGGGCAAACTGTCTGACTTCGGTCTGCAACTGCGCGCCAAGCAGAAGCTGAAAGGCTACTATGGCGACCTAACCGAGAAGCAGTTCCGCCGCATCTACGCTGAAGCCGAGCGTGTGAAGGGCGACACTGGTGAGAACCTGATCGGCCTGCTGGAGCGCCGCCTGGACGCTGTGGTCTACCGCGCCAAGTTTGTCGCAACTGTTTTTGCCGCGCGCCAGTTCGTGAACCACGGCCACGTCAAAGTGAACGGCAAGCGTGTCAACATCCCGTCCTACCGCGTCAAAGAAGGTGACGTGATCGAGGTGCGTGACAAATCCAAACAACTGGCTGTTGTCCTGGAAGCCGTCGCACTGGCCGAGCGTGACGTTCCTGACTACATCGACGCCGATCACTCGAAAATGACCGCGACGTTCGTGCGCGCGCCGGGCCTCAGCGATGTGCCTTACCCGGTCGTCATGGAACCGAACCTGGTCGTCGAATTCTACGCGAAGAACTGATCTTCGCCGAAATCGAATTCCGAAAGGCCGCGCTTTTGCGCGGTCTTTTTTTGGTTTGCCCATGGCGCAGCCGTCATCGCGACATTGCCTGCGACTCCTTAGGGTGTTTTTGGGCAAATGTAGTGCGTGTCAGATCGGCAGGGGCCTGCCTTCGGCGATCGCTTCCATCGCGAAATACGAGGTCACGCTGTCCAGCTCGACCTTTTCGATCAATCGTTGATAGACCTTGTCATATGATGACATGTCCTGCGTTACGACTTTCAGCTGATAGTCGTAATCCCCTCCGATCCGATGAAAATCCACGACTTCCGGGATTGTCAGAACATGGCTCCGAAACGCCTGAAGCCACTGGGCAGAGTGGTGTCGGGTGCGGAGCATGACGAAGACCACAAGGCTCAACCCCAGTTCTTCTCGTGCTATGCGGGCCGTGGATCCGATCAGCACACCGTTTTCGTTCAGGGCCTTCAAGCGCCGCCAGCAGGCATTTTGGGACAGGCCAACCCGATCCGCCAATTCCCGCTGTGACAGGGTGGCGTCCTTTTGCAGCTCTTTCAGTATGCGTGTATCAATTTGATCTATTTTTGATGCCATAATTGATCATATGACACAAAAATTCAAAAATCCACGCAAAGATATGTGAAGTTTCCTCGGGTCAGAAATATCACATTGGTATGGCAGTAAGGAGCCAATGCCATGACCCTGTCCAAATTCCGTGCGGAACTCTGTTCCACCGCTCACAATTCAAATCTGCGCGATGGGCTGATCGGCGAGAACGTTCTGATCCCGGGTCTGCTTGGAGACGTGCCGCTTGTCTATGCGGATTACGTCGCTTCGGGCCGCGCGTTGCGGCAGGTCGAGGATTTTGTGGCGCAGGACGTTTTGCCGTTTTACGCAAACAGTCACACCGAGGCCTCCTACTGTGGGTCCTACATGACACGTCTGCGCCGCGAAGCGCGGGCGGAAATAGCCCGCATTGTTGGTGCTCGGGAAGAGGACGCGGTGATCTTTACCGGGTCCGGCGCCACTGCGGGGCTCAATCGGTTGGTCAGCCTGCTAGGGGTGGCAGAGGCTGACCAGCCGATTGTCTTGATCGGCCCGTATGAACATCACTCAAACATTCTGCCGTGGCGCGAAAGCAAGGCACGTGTCATCGAAATCCCCGAGGCCGAGGGCGGTGGCGTGGACTTGCATGCACTGAAAGCCGCGCTGGAGGCCCATGTGGATGCCGATTTGGTGGTCGGATCGTTTTCTGCCGCGTCCAACGTAACGGGCATTGTTACCGATCCTGATCCGGTCACGCGGATGCTCAAGGCGTATGGTGCCTTGGCCGTTTGGGACTATGCCGGTGGTGGGCCTTATCTGCCGATGGACATGGGGTCCGAAGGGGCCCGCAAGGACGCGATCGTGGTTTCGCCGCACAAGTTTCCCGGTGGCCCGGGCGCATCAGGCGTTTTGGTGGTGAGCCAATCGGCCGTTAAACGGACGTGCCCCAGCTGGCCCGGCGGTGGAACCGTAAGTTTCGTTTCACCGTGGCGGCATGACTACAGCACCGATCTGTCCACCCGGGAAGAGGCCGGGACGCCCAACGTGATCGGAGACATTCGTGCGGCGCTGGCCTTCATCGTCAAGGATGTCGTCGGAACGGACGAAATCGCCCGGCGTGAAGCGCAGTACAATCAAATGGCGCTGGACGGCTGGAAGAACAACCCGAACCTGACCCTGCTTGGGGTCGAAAAAGCGCACCGTCTGCCGATCTTTTCCTTCCTGGTGAGCGACAATGCGGGCCAGCCCGTGCACCAGCAGCTGTTTACGCGGATGCTCAGCGATATCTACGGCATTCAGGCGCGGGGCGGCTGTGCCTGTGCCGGACCCTACGCCCACCGCTTGCTGGGGATCGATCAGGCAACGTCAGAGGCGCTGCACGCTGCCTTGTCCGCTGGGGAAGAAATGAAAAAACCCGGCTGGGTGCGCCTGAATTTCTCATATCTGATGAGCGAAGAGACGGTTCAGTTCATCATCGACAGCGTCAATGACCTGTCGCACCGGACCGAAGAATTCACGCCTTACTACAACGCTGACCCGGCAACAGCGCGCTTCAAGGCCGCATGAGGGAATTGCCGCTTTTCTCAACCCTTTGAGACAGGTATGAGAGGCCCATTCAACGGAGCCTCTCATGACCAAGATCACCCCACAACCCGGCATTATGGACATCGCGCTGTATCAGGGCGGTCAGTCGCATGTGGCGGGAGTGGAGCATGTGATCAAGCTGAGCTCGAACGAGAACCCGTTTGGACCCAGCCCCAAGGCCATAGAGGCGGTGCGCGACAGCGCGGCCACTCTGCATCGTTATCCCAGCACCGACCACGCGAGCCTGCGCGCGGCCATCGGCGCACGCCATGGGCTGGACCCGGCGCGGATCATCTGCGGTGTCGGCAGCGACGAGGTATTGCAATTCGTCGCCCAGGCCTACGCGGGGCCGGGGGACGAGGTGATCTATACCGAGCACGGGTTTTCCATGTACCCGATCATCGCCCGCATGGCCGGCGCGACGCCGGTCATGGTGGCCGAACGTGACCGCAAGGTGGATGTGGATGCCATTCTCGCCGCGGTGACGGGGCGGACGCGGATCGTGTTTGTCACAAACCCCGGCAATCCAACCTCGACCATGATCCCGAACGACGAACTGGAACGTCTGGCGCTGGGTCTGCCCGACACCTGCCTGATGGTTCTTGATGGCGCTTATGCGGAGTTTGTCGATGGGTTCGATGGCGGGGCGTCGCTGGTTGACGCCCATGAGAATGCAATCATGACGCGCACCTTCTCAAAAGTGTACGGGCTGGGCGGTATGCGTGTCGGATGGGGCTATGCGCACCGCCCGATCATCGACGTGCTGAACCGGGTGCGCCAGCCCTTCAACCTGTCAATGACCGCATTGGCGGCGGCTGAAGCTGCGGTAAACGATGTGGAATTCCTGACCTTCTGTCAGGCCGAAAACGCGCGCCTTCGTGTGTGGCTGGCCGATCAATTGGCCAAGACAGGCGTGCCGTCGGACCCGTCCTGCACCAACTTCATCCTAGCGCGTTTCGCCGATCAGGCCGAGGCCGAGGCCTGCGATGACTACCTGAAAACGCAGGGTTTGATTGTCCGCCGGGTTGCAGGCTACAACCTGCCGAACGCCTTGCGGATCACCGTGGGCGACGAAGAAGCCTGCCGCCGTGTGGTTGCGGCGATCACTGCATTCAAAGAGGGCGCAGCATGAGCCAGATTTACGACCGCGTTGCGCTGATCGGGCTGGGCCTGATTGCTTCGTCCATGTTCTGGGCGATGAAACGTGCAGGGCTGGCCGGGGAAGTGACGGGTTATGCCCGGTCTGAAAAGTCCCGTGAAACCGCGCGCAGGATCGGATTGTGTGACCGTGTTTGCGACACGGCACGCGAGGCGGTTGAAGGCGCCGATCTTGTCGTGCTCTGCGTGCCTGTGGGGGCTATGGGCGCAGTTGCAGAAGAAATTGCACCCGTGCTGAAACCCGGTGCCACCGTTACGGATGTGGGTTCGGTCAAGCGGGGCGTCATTCGGGCGGTACAGCCTCATATCCCCGACGGAGTGCATTTCGTTCCCGCGCATCCCTTGGCAGGGACCGAGCATTCCGGCCCTGAATCCGGGTTTGCCGAACTGTTTGACAATCGCTGGTGCCTGTTGGTCCCGGTCGAGGGTTCGGACCCGGATGCCATTGCCCGTCTGCGCGCGCTCTGGGAGGGCATGGGGTCGAATGTCGATGAGATGGATGCGGATCACCACGATCTGGTCCTCGCCGTAACGTCCCATGCGCCGCACCTGATTGCCTACACGATGGTTGGCGTGGCCGACGATCTGCGACGGGTAACCGACAGCGAAGTCATCAAATATTCGGCCGCCGGCTTCCGCGACTTCACCCGGATTGCCGCGTCCGACCCGATCATGTGGCGGGATGTGTTCCTGTCCAACAAGGATGCGACGCTGGAAATCCTGGGCCGGTTCACCGAAGAGCTTTTTGCCCTGCAACGCGCCATACGCACTGGCGACGGCGATCATTTGTTTGACTACTTCACCCGCACCCGTGCTATTCGTCGCGGCATCATCGATGCCGGGCAGGATACGGATGCGCCGGACTTTGGGCGGGGAAAGGCAAGTTCATGAGACTGCGCTGGGGGCATATTCTGATCGGGGTCGTGGCTTTGAGCGCCGCGCCGGTTCATGCCGCGCCCCTTGACCAGTCTTTGGTGCCCCTCATGCGCCCTTTGACTGTTCAGCAGGCTGTCAGCGCGCCTGCCCCTTCTGACATTGCCAACCTGCGTCCGGTTTCGCGTCCGGTTTCGCCGCAAGTCACGGCTGCGGCGGCGCGCCCGTCGGAGCTGCCACTTCTGGGGCCGGACACATCCTTGATGCCTTATTTGCGACCCGAGTCTGTCGAGCAGCAGGTGTTGTTCAAAAGGCGCAAGCTGCGCAAAGGGTCTGTTTGCGGGGATATTGCCATTCAAGGCAAACCTGTTGGCCGTGTGGGCAGCAAGAATTCAGCCTGTGGTGTCAAGGATGCGGTGCAGATCACCTCGGTTTCGGGTGTGATGCTCAGCCGCCCCTCGACGATGGATTGCGGCACCGCCATTGCGTTGAACAAGTGGGTCGACAAGACCGTCAAACCCACCTTCAAACGCCGCGGGCCCGTGGTCGAGCTGCAAATCGCCGCCCATTATGCCTGCCGAACCCGCAACAACCGCAAAGGTGCGCGGATATCCGAACATGGCAAGGGTCGTGCGATCGATATCTCAGGTTTCAAAATGGCTGACGGTGAGGTGGTGACCGTCCTGAACGGGTGGCGCAAGAACCCGTCTCAGAAACAGCTCAAGAAGATCTGGCGCGGGGCGTGCGGCCCGTTTGGTACCGTGCTGGGGCCGAATTCCGATCGCTATCACAAGGATCATTTCCACCTTGATACGGCCCGCTATCGCAGCGGACCTTACTGCCGTTAACGCAGGATCAGGCGCGGGGCAGGGCCCAAAGGCAATGGCCCGAGCGCCACGAAACCATCGCGGAAATTCAGTTGCAGATCCAGCGCGTTGGGGTTTCCGCCCAGCCCTGCCAGAAAGTTCAGCCCTCGGGTGACGGGATCAACGGCCTGATCGGGCAGGGCACCCGCCGCGTTTGCCATTGCGATCATATCCCGCCAGTTTTCGGCTTTGACGGCAATCTCTCCGGTCGGGATACCTTGGGCGTCCACATCCAAATCGCCGGTCGCGAACAGGCGCAGCTCACCCCATTTGATCTCGGCCAGACGCAGATCGATGGCCACGGGCTGCGGACGGCTGTCTTCGAGGGCGGACCGGCTCCAAACCTTGTCGAAAGTGGTGACCATATCCAGTTCCAGCGTCTCAAAGCTCTGCGGTAACGAACTTGCGGAATGCATCAGGGCCCGCAGTTTTTCCCCCGGTGTAAACCCATCCGCGCGGGCCGTGATGGAATAGGCTTCTGAAATTGGCGTTTGTTCCATGATCAGGCTCAGCGTGTCGCCCGAGGCCAGCGTGGTGGAGTTTTCCGTCACCGACCAGGCCTCGGCCGTCAAAGCCATTTTCTCCAGCACGAGTGAGACGCCGGGCTGCAATTGCAGCTCGGCCAGCAATTCGTCGGCCACGATTGTTGATGTCTGGTCGAAATATGACAGGCGTTGCGGTGTGTCCGCGAACCGCAATATCTGACGGCCGGGCCAGATGGCGGGGCTTTTGAATTCGATCCAATCCGCGCTCCATGCCGTGCCGTTCACCGGATCCGCCAGCGCCGGATTGTTCAGACGGGTCATGTGGTGGGTCGGATAGCCCGCTGTCGCGACATTCGAGAAATCCGCTTGCCAGCCGCGCGCCTCCTGCTGTTCGAACCAGCCAGTGATCGCAGAGCGCAGGCCATACCCGGCCACGAACCAATAGGCGCTCCATGCCAGGGAAACAAAAATCAACACTCGTATTATACGCATTCGAAAGGCCCTTTTTCCCGCCTTGGAATTGATGTTTATAGGCCGAAACAGGCGAGGACCAGTGCAATGACGATGTGGGTATTCGGATATGGATCGCTGCTGTGGAATCCGGGCTTTCCGGTGGCACGCAGTGAACGCGCGACACTTCATGGTTATTCCCGCTCCTTCTGCATGAGCTCGATCCACCACCGCGGGACCGAAGAAAAACCGGGCCTGGTGCTGGCACTGGACGAACAGGAGAACGCAAGTTGCACCGGTTTGGCCCTTGCGGTCGAGGCGGGTCACGAAGACCGTACGCTGCACGAGCTGCGCGAGCGCGAGCTGATTTCCTCGGCCTATGTTGAACGTATGCTGGATGTGCACCTGGAAAACGGCGAAATCGTCAATGCCGTTACCTATGTGATCGATGCCGACCACGTCCAGTATTGCGGCGGGATGCCGTTGGAGGAACAGGCCCGGATCATCGCTCATGCGGTTGGCGGGCGCGGTCCGAATGATGAATATCTTTACAACACCGTAGAACATCTGGCCGAGATCGGGCTGCGTGACCATGATCTTGAGTGGTTGGCGCAACGGGTGCGCGACATTACCGCATAAACTCTTGGCGTCACGCGCGGAATCCCGCTAGATTCGACGCAAAGCAGGCAAATACCGGGAACCACGCGCATGGCGCAGGCACATCAGGGCGCGAGACCCCATTTCTCGCATCCCATTCGACAAATTCTGTTGATGTTGATGGCGATCGGCTTGTCCGGGCTGGGCGTGTTTCTGGCACTGCCTTACGTATTGCCGGTTTTCTATGCCAATCCGTATCTGAATGGTTTCATTCTGATCGTATTTCTTATCGGCGTCCTCGCTTGTTTTTATCAGGTCACGCAACTGATCGGGTCCGTGCGCTGGATCGAGGCCTTTGTCGGGGGCGTCGTTCGCGAAGATGCGCGTACACCGCAATTGCTGGCGCCTTTGGCTTCGCTGCTGCGGGAGAGAGGCGCGCGCTCACAGATCAGTTCCACCTCAACCCGGTCCATTCTGGACTCCGTGGCCGAGCGTGTCGAAGAAGAACGGGAAATCACGCGTTATATAACCAATGTTCTGATCTATTTGGGTCTGCTGGGTACGTTCTTTGGCCTGGCGACAACCGTTCCAGCCATTGTCGACACCATCCGCAGCCTGAACCCGCAAGAAGGCGAAGAGGGGCTGGCCGTCTTCAATCGCCTGATGACCGGACTCGAGGCGCAGTTGCAGGGGATGGGCGTTGCGTTCGGGTCCTCTCTGCTGGGTTTGGCGGGATCGCTGATCGTTGGTCTGCTCGAAGTGTTTGCCGGGCACGGGCAGAACCGCTTTTATCGCGAGCTCGAAGAATGGCTGTCCTCGATCACCCGCGTCGGATTTGCCGGTGGTGAAGAGGGCGGGGCAGAGATCGCCGTACTGACACCTGTGCTGGATGCCATGTCCGAACAGATGGATGCGTTGCAGGATCTGTTTGCCGCTCAGGAAAGCGAGCGGGCTGAGGTTTCGGCCAAGCTGGGGCAACTGGTCGATGTGATTGCCGAGATGAACAATCGCCAGGCCAATACCGAAAGCGTCACTTCGGCTCTGGAGCGTGTTGCGCTGGGGCAGGATGCGTTGCTTGACCACATGCGCGAACACGGTGCAGGCGATGGCATCGATGCCGAAAGCCGGATGCGCCTGCGCTCGATGGACGTGCAGTTGCTGCGCATTCTCGAAGAGATTTCGGCGGGTCGTCAGGAAAGCATGAACGAATTCCGCAAGGATATCGAACTGCTGGTCAAGGCCCTGACCCTGCCGCGGGGCGCGGTGCGCACCACGCCGGAAGGAGAGTAACCCATGGCGCTGTCCCGCCGCACCGGTCAACGCTTCCAGGGCTCGGTCTGGCCCGGATTCGTGGACGCGATGACCGGGCTGCTGATGGTGCTGACATTCGTTTTGACCATCTTCATGGTGATTCAGTTCGTTCTGCGCGAAACCATTTCGGGTCAGGAAGACGAACTGACGACGCTGGCAGACGAGGTTGCTGCGCTTGCGGGCGCGCTGGGTTTGGAAGAGCGTGAAAACAGCCGCTTGCAGGCAAGGCTGGGTGCGTTGAACACGACGCTGTCGCAGGCCGAAGACGATCTGGCGCAAGCGCAGTCGCTGATCGCCTCTCTGACCACCGAACGCGACCGTCAGGCCGCCGCGTTGGATCAGGCGCAGACCCGTATCACGAATTTCGAAGCACAGGTTGCGGCGCTGCTTGCCGAGCAGGAACAGGCTTTGGGCGACATCGCAGCGCTTGAGACTGTGCGCGAGCAATTGCTGACGGAACAAGAGGCGCTGAACCTTGCCCTTGCACAAAGTCGCGCGGAAATCGATGCGAAGACGGAAGCTGCCCGATTGGCAGCCGCCCGCCGCGAGGCACTGGAAGCATTGGTTGCGGATCTGGAGCAAAGCGGCGATGAACGCGCGGCGGAAATCGCCACCCTTGAACAGCAACTGAGCGATGAAGAAGCCGCCCGCCTGGCCGAAGCCGCTGCTGCCGAGGCATTGCGAAACCGCCTTCAGGATGCGGATGCCGAGCTGACGGCCATGACGCTCGCGTTGGAGGCACAACGCAAAGAGGCCGAAGATACGCTGACCCTTCTGGCCGCCGCGCAAGCCGCGCGGGCCGAGCTTGAGCGACAATTCGGCGACGTGAATCCTGATGAATTGCGCGCCGAACTTGAAGCCGCCCTGGAGGCGCAAACGCAAGCGCAGGCGGATGCTGATGAACAACGCACCCTGGCCGAACAAAGGCAGGCTTTGCTGGCTCTGGCAGAATCGACATTGTCGGAAGAGAAAGAAATCTCAGCCGAGGCCCAGCGTGAGGCGGCTCTTCTCAACCAGCAGATTGCCGCGCTGCGCGGGCAGTTGGGGTCCTTGCAGGCCCTGCTGGACGATTTCGAAGAGCGCAACGAGGCCGCCGAGATCCAAATCCAGACTTTGGGTCAGGACCTGAATGCCGCGCTGGCCCGTGCCGCTTCGGAAGAACGCCGCCGCCGCCTGCTGGAAGAAGCCGAGCGCCTGCGTCTCGAGGCCGAGGCCGAAGCACTGGCCGGTCAAAATGAGGAACTGGCAGCGCAGGCGGAAGATCTGCAACGCTATCGTTCGGAATTTTTCGGACGTCTCCGGGATGTCCTTGGCGATCAGGAAGGTGTGCGGATTGAAGGTGACCGCTTTGTCTTTTCATCCGAGGTTTTGTTTCCGACAGGATCAGCCGTGCTGTCCGCGGAAGGGCAGCAGGAGGTTGCGAAAGTTGCGAACATCCTGCGCAGTGTCGCCGCTGAAATTCCGCCCGGTCTGAACTGGGTGATCCGGGTCGACGGCCATACCGACAACGTTCCGCTGGCCGGTTCGGGCCGATACCGGGACAACTGGGAACTCAGCCAGGGTCGCGCGTTGTCTGTTGTGCGCTATATGGTCGACGCGCTGGGCATCCCACCCAATCGTCTGGCGGCAAACGGGTTTGGTGAATTCCAGCCGGTCAATCCGGCTGACACGCCCGAGGCGCGGGCACAGAACCGCCGGATCGAGCTGAAACTCACGGAAAGATAGCAAACCTTGCCTCTTGCCTCGGTAATCTGCGTGATGGGGTCAAACCGATTACCGTCTGCCAAAGCGAAAGCTTTGATCCGGAGTGCCCATGAAGCAGCGGGGTACCACGGGGTAATCTTCGGTCAGAAAATACGCATAGGTTCCTGAAGGGTATTCTGCTGAAACGGTGAAGGCGCCGTTGCATTGGTCCAAATTGCCGTGACCCTGAACAAAAACGTAGTCCTCGTTGAAGGTGCCGTCATGCCGCCCGCCCGGCGCAGCGCCACCCGGCCGGTTGCCGGGTTTCAGACGATAGGACGACGTCATTTCGGTCACTTTGCCCCCTACGACGCCAGTGACGGCATATATCGGGAAACCATCTGCGGCATAGCCGATCAAGGGTGAATGCTCGGACGGTGACCATCCCAGCAGCTTGACCAACCCTGTCGGTACACCGTGATAGTGATACTTTCCATTCGGCTGTACATGGGCATAATTGGCGTCCAACCCCAAGGAAACAGCGCCACCCAAGGCATTGTAGGACCACCCGGACCTGGGGTCGCCATGCCAGAACTCGGCCGCCTGCGGGTCGAACACAACCCCGTTGAGTGACACGCCAAAGTTCCACCCCATTTGCAGCGGCGTGATTGCACCTTTGGTCGTTGGATTTGCAGGCAATTTCAACTTGACCTTCTGCTGTTCGATCTGGTGCGGATTGCCTTGGTTTGGAAACCGGCCAACCAGATGATCAGGAATGCCGTTGCCCGTCACTTTGATTTTTCCGCCTTTTTCTTTCACCGAGGCGCTGCTTTTCCCGGGGTTTTCGGTTGCTGGCACCAACCTCAGCGTTTCTGCGGTCGTTTCGTCGTGATAGCGAAACCTGTGCTGTGCAGTTGCCACAGCGGCAACGGTGGATAGGGCAAAGGCGGCGCCCCAGAGAATTGAAATTTTGCTCACGTGTCGATCCCTGTCTTGCGTTCATCATTGAAGATGACACGCGGCAGAAGTCTTTTTCCGTCGCACTTTATGCTGTCAGCAGAGAAAAAGCCCGGCGATGGGGATCGCCGGGCTTTGAAGGAGTTGTCTGTATTTTGGTCAGTCTGCCGTCAACAGAGGTGGTTTGTCTCCTGAAATGCGCCGTTGGTCCGGGCCAAGAATTTCAAGATCCAGTTCGCCCTTCTTGACCGAGACACGAACCACGCCGCCCTTGGCCAGCTTGCCGAACAACAGCTCTTCGGCCAGCGGCTTCTTAATGTGCTCCTGAATCACGCGACCCAGCGGGCGTGCACCCATCTTGTCGTCATATCCCTTGTCGGCCAGCCACTCGGCAGCTTTTGGGGTCAGGTCGATGGTCACGCCACGATCCAGCAGTTGTGCCTCAAGCTGTAGGACGAATTTCTCGACCACCTGCAAAATGACCTCTTTCGGCAGCGGTGCGAAGGAGATCACGGCATCCAGACGGTTGCGGAATTCCGGTGTGAACATGCGTTCGATCGCGGCCGTGTCTTCGCCTTCGCGCCGATCGCGACCGAAGCCGATGGCGGCCTTGGCCTGTTCCTGCGCGCCCGCATTCGAGGTCATGATCAGCACTACGTTGCGGAAATTCACCGTGCGACCGTTGTGATCGGTCAGCTCGCCATGGTCCATCACCTGCAGCAGGATGTTGAACACGTCCGGGTGGGCCTTTTCTATCTCATCCAGCAACAACACGCAGTGCGGATGCTGGTCAACACCGTCGGTCAGCAAACCACCCTGATCAAACCCGACATAGCCCGGAGGGGCACCGATCAGGCGGCTGACGGCATGTTTCTCCATGTATTCCGACATGTCGAAACGCAGCAGTTCCACACCCAGGGTATCTGCAAGCTGTTTCGCCACCTCGGTCTTGCCAACCCCCGTCGGACCGGCAAACAGATAGTTGCCGATGGGTTTTTCAGGTTCGCGCAGACCGGCGCGGGCCAGTTTGATCGCGCTGGACAGCGCCTCGATTGCCAGATCCTGACCAAACACCACCCGTTTCAGCGATGCTTCGAGGTCTTTCAGCACCAACGCATCATCCTTGGTGACGTTCTTGGGCGGAATGCGCGCGATCTTGGCGACAACCGCCTCGATCTCTTTGACGCCAATGGTCTTGCGCCGCTTGCTTTCCGCGACCAGATGCTGCGCCGCGCCGGCCTCGTCGATCACATCGATGGCCTTGTCGGGCAGCTTGCGGTCGTTGATGTAACGCGCCGACAGTTCGACCGCCGTCTTGATCGCATCGGCGGTGTATTTGATGTCATGATGCTCTTCGAAATAAGGCTTCAGCCCGCGCAAGATCTTTACGCTGTCTTCTACCGAAGGCTCGTTCACGTCGATCTTCTGGAACCGGCGGCTCAGCGCACGGTCCTTCTCGAAGTGCTGACGGAACTCTTTGTAGGTGGTCGAGCCCATGGTGCGCAGTTTGCCGCCCTGAAGCGCAGGCTTCAGCAGGTTCGAGGCATCCATAGCCCCACCCGAGGTCGCCCCGGCACCGATCACGGTATGGATTTCGTCGATGAACAACACCGCGTCCGGGTGATCCTCCAGTTCGGTCACAACCGCTTTCAGACGTTCTTCGAAATCACCGCGATAGCGAGTTCCGGCCAGCAGCGCGCCCATGTCCAAGGAATAGATCGTGGTATTGGCCAGCACATCGGGGGCCTCGCCACCGACGATCTTGTGCGCAAGGCCTTCTGCGATGGCGGTCTTGCCCACACCTGGATCCCCCACCAGCAGCGGGTTGTTCTTGCGGCGGCGGCACAGCACCTGGATGCAGCGTTCCACCTCATCCGAGCGTCCGATCAGCGGATCGACATCGCCAGCTCGAGCCTTGGCGTTCAGATCCACGCAGTATTTTCCCAGCGCGCTTTCTTTCTGTTCCGCTTCGCCGGATGTGGTCTGGGCGTCTTCTTCCACCTGATCCGCACCGGATACCGAGCGGCTTTCGCCATAGGCAGGATCCTTGGCGACGCCATGCGCGATGAAATTGACCGCGTCGTAACGGGTCATGTCCTGCTCTTGCAGGAAATAGGCGGCATTGCTTTCGCGTTCGGCGAATATGGCAACCAGAACGTTGGCGCCGGTCACTTCGGTCCGGCCCGAGCTTTGAACGTGGATCGCGGCGCGCTGAATGACGCGCTGGAACGCTGCGGTGGGTACGGCTTCGGATCCGTCGATATCCGTGACCAGATTCGAAAGATCCTCGTCGATGAACTCCACCAAAGTGCTGCGCAGCTCGTCCAGATCGACACTGCACGCTTTCATGACGCGCACGGCATCGGGTTCTTCCAGAAGGGCCAGCAGCAAATGCTCCAGCGTTGCGAATTCATGGCGCCGTTCATTCGCAGCCGCCAGGGCCGCGTGTATGGCTTGTTCCAGTGTGCTCGAGAATGAAGGCACGCGGGTGCTCCTCTGTCTTGGGTCAGAAGGGGGCGGTTTCTTGGCCGGAACCCCATCCCAACCATGTCCTCATACTATTAGAGTTTGGTTGATCGTGGCCCGGCTTCAAGGGTTTTCTTTCACTTGACAGTCACATTTGTTGTGACCGTGGCCCTGAAGAGGAGCAAATAGGCATCAGAACCGGTCTTTTCTAGCCCGAATTTCGGCAAAAACGGCCTCGGGGTCAGCGCCCACCATACCCAATTTCGCCTGAATCGCCGGATCGGCGGCCCTCAGGAACGGATTTGTGGCCTTTTCAAGGGCCAGAGTCGAAGGAACAGTGGCTTTCCCGGCCGCACGCGCGCGGTCGATATCCGCAATGCGATCTTTCAAGGCTTGGTTTTCGGGATCGACTGTAATCGCGAATTTGGCGTTGGATTGTGTGTATTCGTGCCCTGAACAGACCAAAGTGTCGTCCGGCAGGGCGGCCAGCTTGTTCAAAGAGGCCCACATTTGCGCGGGTGTGCCCTCGAACAGGCGCCCACAACCCAGCGCCATCAGGCTGTCGGCGGTGAACACCGCGGAACTCTTCGGCATGTAGAATGCGATATGGCCATCCGTGTGCCCGGAAACGTCCAGAACCTGAACCGGTTCGCCGCCGATCTCGAAACTGTCGCCTTCTTTGACCTGCTGATCCAGCGGCGGCAGGCGATTTGCGTCAGCGGCGGCCCCGATGACCTTTGCCGGCTGTTTGGCCAATATTCCCACCAGCCCGTCCACGTGATCCCAGTGATGATGGGTCAACAGCACATATGACAGCGTCCACCCCCGGTCATCCAACGCCTTCAGGACCGGTGCGGTCTCGGGCGCGTCGATCAGGGCGGTCTGGCCAGTGACGGCGTCATGCGCCAGAAAGGCGTAATTGTCGCTCAGGCACGGGATTGTAACGATTTCAAGAGGCATGGCCTTTTGCCCTTTCATTGCTAGACTGCGCCCAGCTAAGCCGATTGACCGGATGTCCGCAATGCATCTTGATGTACAGGATCTGAGGAACTTCTATTACCGCAGCACGTTGGGGCGTGCGGCGCAGGCGGCTATTCGCGGGCGTCTGATCGAGCTTTGGCCCGAAGCAAAAGGCCAGACAGTGGCGGGATTCGGTTTCGCGGTGCCTTTGCTGCGCCCTTACCTGTCGGATGCGCGCCGGGTCATCGGGTTGATGCCGGGACCACAGGGCGTGATGCCATGGCCGGCAGGCATGCCCAACGTTTCGGTCCTGACCGAAGAAACCCTCTGGCCGATAGAGACCGGCCACGTGGACAAGCTTGTGGTGATGCATGGGCTGGAAACGTCGGAACGGCCAAACCAGTTGCTTGACGAATGTTGGCGCGTGCTGGGCCCCGGTGGCCGGGCCGTCTTCATCGTTCCAAACCGGGCGGGTCTGTGGTCACGGTCGGACAAAACCCCGTTCGGGTTCGGGCGCCCGTACTCTGCAACTCAGCTGGAAAACCAGCTTAAGGCGCATCACTTCCTGCCCGAGGTGCATTGCTCGGCCTTGTATATGCCTCCGTCGTTCCGGCGATTCTGGTTGAAATCCGGCAACCTGATCGAAAAGACCGGCCAGCGGATTCCGACGGTGATGGCGGGTGGGGTGCTGATGGTGGAAGTCAGCAAACATATCCGCCCGCCAAGCGGCAGCGTGACCAAAGACGCGGTCAAAAGACCGATCAAAGCGCTGGACGGCTTGCTGAAGCCCGCCTGAGACCCCGGGCAATTCCATGCGAAAAATTGAGGAAAAAAAGTCACAGGAATCGCAAAAACCTGCATATTCGTAACATTTTTCAACAGGGCCAATGTGTTCAAACCGTCGCACTTGCCGTAAGTTAATGAAAAATAACAATTTGTGGATAAATCCGTTACCGCTATAGCGTATTGCTTGGTTGGTTCGGCTCTGCTACATCCCCGGTGATTTTGATCCCCGACCGTCTGGCCGGGGTTTCTTCACGCCCCCGGGGTAGCTGCCGCACGCGAATTCGGGGCCCAAAATATCGGAAGGGTGGACGTGTCCGAACCAGCTTCGATTTCCACTGGCATCGCCGAGCGCTATGCCACCGCGGTCTTCGAGATCGCAAAAGAGAACAACGACCTTGCAGGTCTGGAATCCGGCATCAATGATCTGGCAGCCGCGCTGGACGACAGTGCAGAGCTGCGCGACCTGATCGCATCGCCGCTGGTTTCCCGCGCTGAACAGGAAGGCGCGATCACAGCGATCGCAGACAAGATGGGTCTGAACGCCATCCTGCGCAACACGCTGGGTCTGATGGCGCAGAAGCGTCGCCTGTTCGTCGTGCCGCAACTGCTGAAGGTTCTGCGCGACATGCTGGCTGATGAGCGTGGCGAAGTGACCGCGGATGTCGCCTCGGCCAAGGCGCTGACCAAGACGCAAATGGAAAAACTGTCCAAGACGCTGTCCGAGCGCGTGGGCAAGACCGTAACTATCAATGCGACCGTGGATGAAAGCCTCATCGGCGGTCTTGTCGTTAAAGTGGGCTCGAAAATGATCGACAGTTCGATCCGTTCGAAGCTGAACTCCCTACAGAATGCAATGAAAGAGGTCGGATAAATGGGAATCCAAGCTGCAGAGATTTCTGCAATCCTGAAGGACCAGATCAAGAATTTTGGTCAGGAAGCCGAAGTGGCCGAGATCGGTCGCGTGCTGAGCGTCGGTGACGGGATTGCCCGTGTATACGGTCTGGACAATGTGCAAGCCGGTGAGATGGTCGAATTCCCCGGCGGCATCATGGGCATGGCGCTGAACCTGGAAAGCGACAATGTCGGTGTCGTTATCTTCGGTTCCGACCGTGACATCAAAGAAGGTGACACCGTCAAGCGTACCAACTCGATCGTGGACGTTCCGATCGGTGACGAGCTGCTGGGCCGCGTTGTGGACGGTCTGGGCAACCCGCTGGACGGCAAAGGCCCGATCAACGCAACCAAGCGTGGCGTTGCAGACGTAAAAGCGCCCGGCATCATCCCGCGTAAATCGGTTCACGAGCCGATGGCAACCGGCCTGAAATCGGTTGACGCGATGATCCCGATCGGCCGTGGCCAGCGTGAGCTGATCATTGGTGACCGTCAGACCGGCAAAACCGCCGTTGCTCTGGACGCCATCCTGAACCAGAAAACCTACAACGACGCAGCAGGCGACGACGAGTCGAAGAAACTGTACTGCGTTTACGTAGCGATCGGTCAAAAGCGTTCGACCGTTGCGCAGCTGGTGAAGAAACTGGAAGAGTCCGGTGCGATTGAATACTCGATCGTTGTGGCCGCAACCGCTTCGGACCCGGCACCGATGCAGTTCCTGGCACCCTACGCCGCAACTGCGATGGCTGAATACTTCCGCGACAACGGCCGCCATGCGCTGATCATCTATGATGACCTGTCGAAACAGGCTGTGTCTTATCGTCAGATGTCGCTGCTGCTGCGTCGTCCGCCCGGACGTGAAGCCTATCCTGGCGACGTTTTCTACCTCCACTCCCGTCTGCTGGAACGTTCGGCGAAGCTGAACGAAGACTTCGGCGCGGGTTCGCTGACCGCTCTGCCGGTTATCGAAACTCAGGGTGGTGACGTTTCGGCGTTTATTCCAACCAACGTGATCTCGATCACCGACGGCCAGATCTTCCTGGAAACCGAACTGTTCTATCAGGGCATCCGTCCTGCCGTGAACACCGGTCTGTCGGTTTCGCGTGTGGGCTCTTCGGCCCAGACCAACTCGATGAAGTCGGTTGCGGGTCCGGTTAAACTGGAACTGGCTCAGTACCGCGAAATGGCGGCCTTTGCGCAGTTCGGTTCAGACCTCGACGCCGCAACCCAGCAGCTGCTGAACCGTGGTGCGCGTCTGACCGAGCTGATGAAACAGCCGCAGTACTCGCCGCTGACCAACGCTGAAATCGTCTGCGTCATCTTCGCAGGTACCAATGGTTACCTCGACAAGATCGATGTGTCCGACGTTGGCCGTTACGAAGCTGGCCTGCTGGCGCACCTGCGTGGCAAGCACGCGGATCTGCTTCAGTGGATCACGGACGAAGACCCCAAGATCAAGGGTGACGCTTCCGACAAGATCAAGGCTGCGCTGGACGAATACGCCGCAACCTTCGCTTAAGGGAGAGGCGGGCATATGCCAAATCTTAAGGACCTTAAAAACAGGATCGAGTCGGTCAAATCGACCCGCAAGATCACCAAGGCCATGCAGATGGTCGCGGCTGCAAAACTGCGCCGTGCCCAGGAATCTGCCGAAGCCTCGCGCCCCTATGCCGAACGGTTTAATGCCGTGATGGCAGGGCTGGCGGCTTCGGTCGGGGGCAGCGACAGCGCCCCCAAGCTGCTCCGTGGTACGGGCAGTGACGATGTCCATCTGCTGGTTGTCATGACAGCTGAACGCGGCCTCTGCGGCGGCTTCAACTCGAACATAGCCAAGCTGGCCCGCCAAAAGGCGGAAGAGCTGCGCCTGAAAGGCAAGACGGTCAAGGTTCTGACTGTCGGCAAGAAGGGCCGCGACGCGCTGAAGCGTGATTTTGGCGATCTGTTCGTTGGACATATCGACCTGAGCGAGGTCAAGCGCATTGGGTACAACAACGCGCAAGACATCGCCAAGGACGTCCTGTCTCGCTTTGACGCGGGTGAGTTCGACGTTGCCACGATCTTCTACTCGAAGTTCGTCAACGTCGTGACCCAGATCCCGACGGCGCAGCAGGTCATCCCCGCCTCGTTCGAGGGCGAAGCGGCGGGTGACGACAGCGGTGCCATCTTCGATTACGAGCCCAGCGAAGAAGCCATTCTGGCCGACCTGCTGCCCAAGGGGGTTGCGACTGCGATCTTCTCGGCTCTGCTCGAAAACGGAGCGTCTGAACAGGGTGCACGGATGTCCGCGATGGACAACGCGACACGCAACGCGGGTGAGATGATCGACAAGCTGACGATCCAGTTCAACCGCTCGCGTCAGGCCGTGATCACCAACGAGCTGATTGAAATTATTTCCGGCGCCGAAGCGCTGTAAGAAAACCGGAGACGAAACATGGCGAATGCAAAAGGCAAAGTCACACAGATCATCGGGGCCGTCGTCGACGTGCACTTCGAAGATCAGCTGCCTGAAATTCTGAACGCGCTGGAAACCACCAACAACGGCAAGCGCCTGGTGTTGGAAGTTGCTCAGCACCTGGGTGAAAACACTGTCCGCACCATCGCGATGGACGCGACCGAAGGTCTGGTCCGCGGCGAGGCCGTGACCGACACCGGCGCACCGATCTCGGTTCCGGTCGGCAACGCCACCCTGGGCCGCATCCTGAACGTGGTCGGCGAACCGATCGACGAAAAGGGCCCGGTCGAAGCCACCGAAACCCGCGCCATTCACCAGCCCGCGCCCGAGTTCGACGAACAGTCGACCGAGTCGGAAATTCTGGTGACCGGCATCAAGGTTGTTGACCTGCTGGCCCCCTACGCCAAAGGCGGTAAGATCGGCCTGTTCGGCGGTGCCGGCGTTGGTAAAACCGTTCTGATCATGGAACTGATCAACAACATCGCAAAAGTGCACTCGGGCTTCTCGGTGTTCGCGGGTGTTGGTGAACGGACCCGTGAAGGGAACGACCTGTACCACGAGATGATCGAATCGAACGTGATCAAGCCCGACAACCTGTCGGAAAGCCAAGTGGCCCTGGTGTACGGTCAGATGAACGAGCCTCCGGGTGCGCGTGCACGTGTCGCTCTGACCGGTCTGACCCTGGCGGAACAGTTCCGTGACCAGTCCGGTACCGACGTTCTGTTCTTCGTCGACAACATCTTCCGCTTTACGCAGGCGGGTTCCGAGGTGTCGGCTCTGCTAGGTCGTATTCCTTCGGCCGTGGGCTACCAGCCAACACTGGCCACGGACATGGGCGCTCTGCAGGAACGCATCACCTCGACCAAGTCGGGCTCGATCACGTCTGTTCAGGCGATCTACGTGCCCGCGGACGACCTGACCGACCCTGCGCCGGCAACCTCGTTTGCGCACCTCGACGCGACCACCGTTCTCAACCGTGCGATCTCGGAAAAGGGTATCTACCCGGCGGTTGACCCGCTCGACTCGACCTCGCGTCTGCTTGACCCGGCCATCGTTGGTGAAGAGCACTACAAGGTTGCGACCGACGTTCAGCAGATCCTCCAGCGCTACAAGTCGCTACAGGACATCATCGCCATCCTTGGCATGGACGAACTGTCGGAAGAGGACAAACTGACCGTGGCCCGTGCCCGTAAGATCGAACGCTTCCTGTCGCAGCCGTTCGACGTGGCCGAAGTCTTCACCGGTTCGCCCGGCGTTCAGGTTCCTCTGGATGTGACCATCGCGTCGTTCAAGGCCGTTGTGGCCGGCGAATACGATCACCTGCCCGAAGCGGCCTTCCTGATGGTTGGTGGCATCGACGAAGTGATCGCCAAAGCGGAGAAGATGGCCGCAGAAGCCGCCTAAGGAGTATCCCTGATGGCAAACACGATGCAATTCGACCTCGTCAGCCCCGAGCGGAGCCTTGCTTCGCTTCAGGCGAGCGCGGTCCAGATTCCCGGCGCGGACGGGGACATGACGGCGATGCCCGATCATGCCCCCACCATCACCACGCTGCGCCCCGGTCTGCTCAAGGTCGAGGCACCCGAAGGGTCCAGCGAATACCTGGTCACCGGCGGGTTTGCCCAGATCAACGGCGACAGCCTGTCGGTTCTGGCCGAAAAGGCCATCCCGGTGGCGGAAGTAACCCGCGCGCATCTGGACGAGCTGATCGCCGAGGCACGCGCCTCGCACGAAGTGGCGAAGGAAAACGGCGAACAGACCATTGTCGACGATGCAGCCAAGCTGCTGGCCGACATGGAAGCGCTTGGAACGCATATGAGCCTGTAACGGGCCCACTAGTGAAAAATTTGAGCGGCCTCGCAATTGCGGGGCCGTTTTTTTGTCGTGCTTTTGCCGAAATGCCGGGGTAAGTTGCGGGAATTCAAGAATAATGATGATAAGATGAAAAAGTTTCTAACCCATCCCATTGGAATTGAGCAGGGTGAAAATGTCCTGTTCTCGGAGTTTGCCGAAGGCGGCGATATGTGGACCGGGCAGGGGCCGCGTGAACGCCGCGCAAACATTCGGTTCAAAGAAGCATTTCGGACCCCGCCTATGGTGCAGATCGGGATCTCGCTGTGGGATGTCGACACGTCCTCGGCGCTGCGCGCAGAGGTTCAGGCCGAACATATCACTGCCGAGGGTTTTGACGCAGTATTCCGGACCTGGTCCGACACTCGGATTGCCCGCATCCGGGCAAGCTGGACCGCGATAGGAGAGGTGGCACACCCGGACGACTGGAATATTTCCTGATCCGGGTTCGCCATGTTTTCAGGCGTTTGAACGACTGATTGGGTTCAGTCGTCCTGCGCTTCGATCATGTCCACGCGTGTGGCGTGGCGGCCGCCTTCGAATTCGGCATTCAGAAACGCGTCAACGATGTCCAGCGCCAGACCCTCACCGACAACCCGCGCGCCAATCGACAGCATGTTGGCGTTGTTGTGCTGGCGGATCATGCGGGCCGAGAATGCGTCGGAACAAACGCCACAGCGAATGCCGGGCACTTTGTTCGCAGCCATCATGATACCCTGCCCAGTGCCGCAGAGGACGATACCCAAGCTGCAATCGCCCGAGGCAACGGCCTGCGCTGCGGCCTTGCCGTGCTTGGGGTAATGGGTGCTTTCCGGGGTTGTCGGGCCGATATCAACCACGTCCCAACCTTGCTGTGCGATGTGGTTGGCCACGGACTGGCGCAGCTCGATCGCCGCGTGATCGCTGGAAAGAACAATACGTTTGTTGGCAGTCATGGAGGTGATTCCACTTGTGTCGCCGATCGCGCCCCATGGTCAGATATCCGCGCAATCGGTATTTCAGATATCAGGGGGCGACATGTTTGGCCGCCCCTGTTGCTCAATCCATCTGATACATGGATTCGTAGATTGGGGTCAGCGTCTTGTCTTCGAACAGCGAAGACACACTGGTTCCGTTCCAGATGTTCAGGATCGCCTGGGTGAAGATCGGCGCAGTCGGAACGATGCGGATGTTCTTTGCCTTCAAAATCTCTTTGGTCGGCTGGATCGTGTCGGTCAACACCAGCGACTTCATAACCGAGTTCGTCACCCGCTCGACCGCGGGGCCGCTCATGACACCATGCGTGATGTACGAATGAACTTCCTTGGCGCCATTGTCCAACAGGACCTGCGCGGCCTTGCAAAGTGTTCCGGCGGTGTCACACATATCGTCGACGATCAGGCAGATCTTGTCCTTCACATCTCCGATAACGGTCATTTCAGCGACTTCGCCTGCTTTCTCGCGCCGCTTGTCAACGATCGACAAGGGGGCGTTGATGCGCTTGGCCAGTTCACGCGCGCGCGCCACGCCGCCCACGTCGGGTGAAACCACCATGATCTCATCCAGATTGTCCTTGAACTGGTTTTTGACATCCAGCGCAAAGATCGGCGAGGCGTACAGATTGTCGACGGGCATATCGAAAAACCCCTGAATCTGCGCGGCATGAAGATCCATCGTCAGAATCCGCTCGATCCCTGCGCCGGTCAGCATATTGGCCACCAGCTTGGCGCTGATGGGCGTGCGGGCCTTGGTGCGGCGATCCTGGCGGGCATAGCCGAAATAGGGGATCACGGCCGTGATCCGTTGCGCCGACGAGCGGCGCAGTGCGTCGGCGATGATCAGCAGCTCCATCAGGTTGTCGTTGGCCGGGTTCGAGGTCGGCTGGATAATGAACATATCCTCGCCGCGTACGTTCTCGAACACTTCGACGAAGATCTCGCCATCGTTGAACCGTTCGACGCGTGCATCGACCAATCCCTGGTCGACACCGCGATACAGGCTCATGCGACGGGCGATGGTTTTGGCAAGTGGAAGGTTGGCGTTCCCAGCGATAAGCTTGGGTTCGTGAAGTGTCGGCATCGGCTGAGGTCCCCGGGCAGCAATGGCAATGTGACAGATTCGTGATGTTGACACCGCTTAGCATGGCCTTACCGTCCCGCAAAGGTAACGCAGCGGAGAAAGTGAACATGACCCGGATTGACTACTTTTTTGCGACAATTTCGCCCTACAGCTATCTTGCGGGGAACCGGCTGGAAGAGATTGCGGCGAAACACGACGCAACGATTAACTACAAGCCGCTGGACATCATGGCCCTGTTCGCACGTACCGGGGGCACGCCGCCGAAAGACCGTCATGTATCGCGCATCGAATACCGCGCTCAAGAGTTGCTGCGCCAATCGAAGAATCTGGGGATGGAGTTCAACCTGCAACCGGCGCACTGGCCGACCAACATGGCGCCGTCTTCCTATGCGATCATCGCCGCGATCAAGGATGGTTCGGGCGACGTGGGCAAGTTGTGCCAGTTGATACTGCGCGCCTGCTGGGCCGAAGAAAAGGACGTCGCTCAGGATGATGTGATCTGGGACTGCCTGGCAAATGCCGGGTTTGACCCGGAACTGGCCAACAGCGGTCTGCTGGTCGGGGCCGAAACCTATGCCGCCAATCTGGAAGAAGCCGTGGATCGCGGCGTGTTCGGCGCGCCGTTCTACATCACGCCGGATGGTCAACGCTTCTGGGGGCAGGATCGCCTGGATGATCTGGATCGGCATCTGTCCGAGATCGATGGATGACAGCCCCGACGGCGATGCAATCCGGTTTCGTGAGACGATTGGGTGACGGAGGGCGCAATTTGCTTGCCCTTCATTGCACCATTGCACATTCCGGCGCGTGGTCCGGTCTGGCCAAGGCATTGGATGGCAGCGTGTGTCTTGTTGCACCGGACATGCTGTCTCATGGGCGCAGTCCGGATTGGGACGGTCAAAGCGATTTCTTTGACGCTGTGACAGAGCTGGCGGCGGTCGAATTGACCGAGCCCACGGATCTGGTCGGCCATTCCTTTGGGGCGATCGTTGCGCTCAGACTGGCCATCGAGCACCCGGACCGTATTCGAAGTTTGACCCTGATTGAGCCTGTGTTCTTTGCGGTGGCAAAACAGGACGCGCCCGGTTTCTACGATCAGCACCTGCGAGAGTCCCAGCCGATTGAAGCAGCGTTCCAAGCAGGCGACGAAGCGCTGGCCGCGCGGTTGTTCAACCGGATGTGGAGCTCTGGCATCAGCCCCAAATGGCCTGACCTGCCAGAGCGGACGCGCGCCAGCATGGTACGTGGGATTCATGTTGTTCCCGCGTCTTATCCCGTTCTGTACGATGACCGGGAAGGGTTGCTTGACCCCGACAGATGTAAGCGCGTATCGATGCCAACCCTGTTGCTGAGCGGATCAAAGACCCACCCGACGATCCCCGCAATCTGTAAAGGATTGCAGCGCCGTCTGCCGAACGCACGCCATGAGGTCGTTCAAGGTGCGGGGCACATGCTGCCCATTTCGCACCCTCGTGAAACCAGCGCGCTGCTTCAGGCGCTCTGGAAAGCTGGCCACGGGACGGGTGTTACAACAGGTTGAGAAACTGATCGATCTCGGCTGTTCCGATCGACCAGTCGCAGACCAGTCTGCACGCAAGGCTTTCATCGTCATCGTCACCTTCAAGCTCGGCCCCCCAAAGGTGGTAGATTGCCCCGGCCTCATGCAGCTGTTTGTGCTTTGCGCGTGAAAAAGCGGCAAAGATCATATTGGCCTGTGGTTCGTGCAGGAACTCGGCCCCTTTTGCACGCAAGCCATCGGCCAGCCGGGCACAGTTTGCATTGGCCTGACGCGCCAGCTTCAGCCACAGATCATCCTCAAGATAGGCCGCCATCTGAGCGGACAGGTAGCGATGCTTGGAAAACAGATGCGCCCCGCGTTTGCGCCGCAGCTCGAATTCCCAGGCCTTGCTCTCGTCAAAGAACACCACGGCCTCGACGCCCATCAGGCCGTTTTTGGTACCACCGAAGCTGACTGCATCCACCCCGGCTTTCCATGTCATGTCAGCCGGAGAGCAATTCAGGGCCACCAGGGCATTGCTGAACCGGGCCCCATCCAGATGGACGGGCAAGCCATATTCCTTTGCGACCCCGCACAACGCCTGCAACTCTTCCAGCGAATAGACCGATCCGCGCTCGGTGACCTGGGTGATCGACACCGGCCCGCGCTGCGGCCCGTGAACACCACGGGTTTCTTCGCCCAAGATGGACCCGCGCAGCGCGTCCGGCGCCATCTTGTCACCGCCGGGAACAAGGGTCAGCTTGGCCCCGGTGTAAAACTCGGGCGCGTTGCACTCGTCTTCGTGAATATGGGCAACCGGAGAGCAGAAGATCGTTTCCCAAGGGTTGGACAATGTGGCAAGAGCCAGAGAATTTGCCGCTGTCCCCGTCGCCACCAGATAGACGGCCGCCCCCGGAGCTTCAAAGATGCTGCGAATGCGGTCACGCACCTCGTTCATCATCGTGTCGGCGCCATAGGCCATCTGATAGCCCTGATTGGCCTCGGCCAGTTTGGCCATGACCTGAGGGTGAACCGGCCCGGAATTGTCAGATGCAAAATACATCAGCTAGGCTCCTCGATAATGTAGTCTTCCCACTCTTCCATGGGGGTTTCGAACTCGGACACCGTGCGTCCTCGGACCGACACGCCTGCGGCGTGCACGGTTTCCGGCGTACCAGACAACAATGGGTGCCAGTCGTAAAGCGGTTTGCCTTCCCAAAGCAGGCGATAGGCGCAGGTTTGGGGCAGCCAGTAGGCGTGTTCATCTATGTTGTCCGGCGTCATTACAATGCATTCCGGAACAAACTGATGCCTGATTTCGTACTGCGTGCAACGGCAGGATTCATCATCCAGCAAGCGGCAGGCGACGCAGGTCAGGGCAACCTCGCCGCTGTCCTCATCCTCCAACTTGTTCAGGCAACATTTGCCGCAACCGTCGCACAAAGCTTCCCATTCGCGCTGGTTCATCTTGCGCAGGGGTTTGCGTTCCCAGAACCGGGCGGGCAGGCCGGTGCGTTCAATCGGATCAGCGCTCATAGGGCGGCCAGAATGCCCCGGGCCTGTTCACAATCGGCATTCATCTGCGCGATCAGACCATCCAGCCCCTTAAATGTCATTTCAGGGCGCAGGAATTCGATCAGCCCCACCGACAAGGTCGCCCCGTACAGGTCGCCGGAAAAGTCGAACAGGAAGGTTTCGATATTTGGCACTTCGCCATGGAACATCGGGCGCACCCCAACCGAGGCCGCGCCGTTATAACTGCCCTTATGAGGGCCATCCAGCACGTCGACCAATACGGCGTAGACACCGAACTTGGGCGGGTGGAGCCCTTCGATGGACATGTTCGCGGTTGGGAAACCCAGCTCCCTCCCGCGCTGCTCGCCCCCGATCACCTCGCCTTCGATCCTGTGCCAATGGCCCAGCATCGCGGCGGCATCCTTTGGGCGACCCTCGCTCAACGCGGTTCGGATGGCGGTTGACGAGACCACGTTTTCCGACCGCTGCATCAAAGGGGCAATCGTCACGCCAAATCCCATCTCTTGCCCGAAGCGAACAAGATCGTCCGCCGTCCCACTGCGGCCTTTGCCAAAACAGAAATCGGCCCCGACCACGACATGGGACAGACCCAGACCGTCACAAATCACGTTGCGCGCGAATTCATCGGGGGAAAGCCCGGCCAGCGCCGCGTTGAACGGCAGCTCGTACAGTTTCTCCACACCCAGCTTCTCAAGCCGATGCGCCCGCGCATTGCCGCGCATCAGGCGGAACGGAGGAGAGTCCGGCGCAAAGTATTCACGTGGATGCGGCTCGAATGTCATGACCCCCAGTGGCGCATCCGGGGCCGCGTCGCGGGCCAGTTCGATCACCGACTGGTGCCCCAAATGGACGCCATCAAAATTCCCGATCGCAACGCTGGCGCCGCGATCTTCTGGCTCGACAAACTGGAAATCCCGGATGATGTGCATAGGCGATTGCGTAGCGTTGCGTTGCGATTTGTTCAAGCGGCAGTTTGAGTTCAAGGCGCGCGTTCTGGCGAAACACACCAAAACCATTTGCCGGACATGATTGCACACGGGGCATCCCTGGAATGCTGTACAACATTCGGTCAACTGCTTGATCCAAAAAAAATACTGGGTGTAGACTGGGTTTCCGGCCCTCGGACCACGCTGGGCGGCGGACGATGACCCGGCCAGGTTGAAATGAACCCAGCACAGGAGGCAGACCCATGTATCGATTGCGACTGTTCGCGATTCGCAACGCCCGTGCGTTCGAATGGATTTACAAATGTGTCGAACGGGGCATGGTCGCGATGGATCCGGTCTTTGCAAAGATCGGCTACAACCGCGTTGAACGCCCCATCGCGCTGGTCGAAAAAGGCGTCAAAAGTCTTTTGTTTGATTGCAAGATGTGCGGACAATGCGTTTTGTCTTCGACGGGTATGTCTTGCCCGATGAACTGCCCCAAGCAACTGCGCAACGGCCCGTGCGGCGGTGTACGTCCCGGTGAGTTCTGCGAGGTGAAGCCCGATATGAAATGCGTCTGGGCTTTGGCCTGGGACGGCGCCAGCCGCATGCAACACGGGGGCAACAAGATAAAAGAGGTTCTTCCGCCCGTGGAACACACGTTGAAGGGATCATCATCCTGGCTGCGGGTCAGCCGCGAGATCGCCGCACGGGAACGCGAGGCCCGGGACGCTGCCCGCGAAACGCTTGCGCAGGCGTTCCCGGAGGCGCGTGAAAACGAACCCTCTGCGGCACCTCTGGCTGCAGAACCCCCCAACGCGGTGAACCGGGAGCTGAAGAAATGAATGATGCCCATCGCAGCGAGGTCGAGCCGATCGGCTATGTGCCTGTTCCCGAAGGCTATGTCTCGCACAGTCGATTGGAAAGAGTTCTGCGTTCGGGTCGCTTTGCGGTGACTGCTGAACTTAACCCGCCAGACAGTGCTGACCCCGAGGATGTGTTTCAGGCGGCACAGCCGCTGGGCGAAGTGGCGGATGCGATCAATGCAACCGATGCGTCTGGTGCCAACTGCCACATGTCTTCGATAGGGATCTGTGCGTTGTTGACCCGCGCAGGGTATTCTCCGGTCTATCAGATTTCCTGCCGAGACCGGAACCGGATCGCCATTCAGGGGGATGTTCTGGGGGCTGCTGCGCTGGGCGTCAGCAACGTGCTGTGCCTGACGGGCGACGGTGTCGGGGTTGGGGATCAACCGGGCGCAAAACCTGTGTTTGACTTTGATTCCCTGACCTTGCTGCGGACGATCCGAACGATGCGCGATCAGGGAAAGTTTCTTTCCGGCCGCAAGATCACGCGCCCCCCTCAACTGTTTTTGGGTGCAGCGGAAAACCCCTGTATACCGCCCTATGACTGGCGCCCGGAACGTCTTGCAAAGAAGGTCGAGGCGGGGGCCGAGTTTATTCAGACCAACTATATCTACGACATTCCGCTCTTTGAAAGGTTCATGGACCGGGTTCGGGATGCCGGTCTGGACGAAAAAGTATTCATCATCGCGGGTGTCGGCCCAATCGCTTCGGCACGCGCGGCACGCTGGATGCGCAGCAATGTGCCCGGAATTCACATCCCGGATCATGTCATCGAGCGGATGGAAAAGGCCGAAAAGCCCGCGGAAGAGGGCAAGAAGATCTGTATCGAACTGATCCAGCAGATCCGGGACATCGCCGGTGTTTCCGGGGTTCACGTGATGGCCTACAGACGTGAACACGTAGTGTCGGAAATCATTCTGGAATCAGGTGCGCTGAAAGGGCGAAAAAGAACCCGTTCTTCCTGACGACCTTGTGTGCATTTGAGTGCCCAAACAAAAAAGGCGCCGGTCCGGCGCCTTTTGCGAGACTGTGTTTGCCAGTCAGTCGAACTTGCGCGACGGGGCAAGCACCATCGCTTCGCCGATCAGGACCTTCTTGCCCTCGACCGAACAATGGCAGTCCAGCTTGACGCGGCGCTTGGCAAAATCGATGTCGATCACTTTCACCTCGGCATAGACCATGTCACCCGGACGCACAGGTGCCAGGAACTTCAGTGACTGACCCATGTAAACGGTGCCATGACCCGGCAGTTGTTCACCAATCACGGCCGAGATCAGACCCGCCGTCAGCATTCCGTGGGCAATACGGCCTTCGAAGATCGTATCGCGGGCATAGTCGTCGTCCAGATGCACCGGATTCCGGTCGGTTGAGACCTGCGCGAACATTTCGATATCTTCATCCGTCACCACTTTGCGCAGGTGGCGGGACATGCCCATTTCGATGTCTTCGATACAGATCGTTCCGCGCGGAAGATTGTCCAACATGTTGCCCTCACTCGAAATCGGCCGTGAAAGAAAAAACCATCATTTGGCCAAGGTTGGCAACTTTATTACTTCGCAGTTGCAGAAAATCAAGTCTTTTCTTATTACCTCAAGCGCCCGATCGTGTAGGTTGGATTGATCTTTTCCCTTTCAATATAGGCGGTTAGAGATTCGTGGTGCGGATGATGCGACGTTTTTGTTTCTGCCGCGGCCAATCCGCCCGAGATGAACAGAGAATCAATGCCCTCTCCCATGCCGCCCAGAATGTCCGTGTGGGGGCCGTCGCCGATCACCAGAATGTCGCTGTCGGGGATGTCGTACCCCAGTTCCTGCAACCTGCGGCGGGCCAGATCATAGATCGGGGGATGCGGTTTGCCGAAATACAGGCTCTCGCCGCCCATTTCGGTGTACAGACTGGCCAAAGCACCGGCGCACCATTCGCGCACCTCGCCGCGGTCCACGACAATATCAGGGTTCGCACAAAGCAGTTTCATCCCCATCTGCTTGGCGTACAGGAAATCCGGCCGGTTCACATCCGGGTCGGCCATCGGGTCGAACGGACCGCAGCAGACAATACCCTCGGCTTCCTTCAGCGGCACACGCTCGATATGGATGGGGTGATCCAGCAGTTTCAGCGGTTCGAAAAAGCCCGCATCGCGCTGCCACTCGCCCATGAAGTAAACCTTGTGCCCCACAGCACCCCGGAACATCGCAGATCGCGCGGAATCCCCGCTGGTGGCGATGGTGTCATACGCGTCGGCAGGGACGTTGAATTGCACGAGCTGCTCTGCCACCCCGGCGCGAGGTTTGGGAGAGTTCGTGACCAAGACCACCAGTCCACCCTTGGCGCGATAGGCCTTCAGCGCTTCGACCGCCTCGGGGTAGGCCGTGATGCCGTTGTGAACACAGCCCCAAAGGTCGACGAACAATGCCTTGTAACGGTCCGAGATCTCGGAAAGCGAGGAAACGATCTGGGTCATGGGTGCCTCTGGGTCTGATATCGCGCTGGCGACAGCTATGGCAAAGCTTGGGCCCGAACACCATCCCGCATTCCCGTTTGCGCCAAGGAATGGGTGAATCTGCTACTCGTCTTCGGTAATTTTCGTGACATCCGGGGCCTGCTGAACGTTTTCCGTTCCCAGGATGATCTGGGCCCCGATACGCGGCTGATACCGGATAATGGCCAAGTATCCGGGTCCTAGTTCCTCCTCCAACACCCCGACCAGAGGGGTCTCACGCAGCTTGGGTGGCAGCAAACCGGCAATGGAAGAAACCTTGAACTGCGCTTCGGCCGGCAGATCGACGATCAGCCAAACCTCGGCCCGCTTGCGCTGAGCGTTGACGTCGATGCGGATGATTTCCACGGAAACCGGATCGGCCCATGCACGAATGGACTCGGCCAGTTGCGCCTCGGTCCGCGTTTCCAGATAACGGTTGTAGGTGGACTTCCCAAGCTGCAGGACGACGACGACCAGAAACGCGATCGCGACAAAGACGCTGGCGGTAAAGTTCAGTTTGCGCTTTCCCTTGCTGAAAACCACGGAGCGCGCGGCATAGACAAGATAAACCGCGCAGGCTGACAGAATGATCGCGCCAAGGTTCGTTGCGAAAAGCAGCCCTGCCTCATAGGCCTCGGCGGGTTCGTCAAAATATAAAAGAATGCCCGAGGCCGACAGCGGGGGAACAAGCGAAACACCGATGGCCGCGCCGGGTAGAAGGCTCAATTCGGACTTGTTGATCTGAACATAGGCCCCGGCCACACCGGCAGCGAGCGCGACGATCAGGTCTTCGGTGCCGGGATCGGTGCGCGCCAGGACCTGGTCGGGGATCAAAATGCCACGGGGAACATCTGCGACATAGACCAGAAACCATGCCATCATCACGCAGACAATGGCAGCCAGGCAAACCGTAAGCGCCAGCGTCACCGCGCGTTTCAACCATCCCATGACCATCGCGGCGGCCACCCCGAGGATCGGGGTCATCAGCGGCGCCACAAGCATGGCCGCGATCACGACAGCGCCTGAGTTGCGCAGCAAACCCATGGTGGCAATCACGACCGACAGCGTCAGCAACATTGCAAAACGTCGCCAATACGCCGCCTTGTCGGCACCTTCAAAAAGAAGGATGCTGCGGGTGGTGCTCAGTTTTCGTACGACCATTGCATTAACCTGACCTGGGATAGGCTTTTGACCCCCGGTCAGACTAACAACCGGCAACGCCTCCGCAAATGGCTGTCAGCAAAGAAAAAAGGCGCCCGAATTGGACGCCTTCATATTTGGGTCGCTTGAGGATCAGACCTTCAGGTTCGGAATGATCTGCTTTTTACGGCTCATGATACCGGGCAGAACTACGGCGTCGCCGTCCACGGTTGCGCCAAAGCTTTTCTCGGCCACGGTTTTGACCAGATCATTGGGGACCAGCAGCGTGGCCTCTTCGTTCAGGATATCAACCACGAACAGCAGCACCTGCTCGACGCCGTCTTCCTTGGCAACGGCCACCATCGAGTCCGCCAGGCTGGCCTTGCGGTCCAGAACGACGCCGGGAGCGGTGGTTTCCAGAACCGAGACCCGGAATTTGGTGCCGTCGACCTCGTATTCTTTACTGTCCATGCGGATCAACTCGGCGTCCGAAAAGGACGAGACATCCGATTTCGCCGCGAACATGTCTGCGGCATATGCCGAAATGTCCAGCTCGAGCTCGGCCGCCAGACGTTCTGCAACCTCGCGGTCATGCGCCGTGGTGGTGGGTGAGCGGAATTCCAGAGTATCCGACAGAATGCAGGTAAGCGCGGCGCCCTTGATGGCGTCGGGCATCTTGGCCGCATCTTCGCCCATCAGATCAACCATGATGGTGGCGGTGCAGGCCAGGGGGCGCACTGTGATGTCGATCGGGCCTTTGGTTTCCAGGCCACCGACCAGCTTGTGATGGTCGATGATGGCGCGGATGTCCGCGTCGTTGATGTTGGCCGGCAGTTCGGCGGGGTTGTTGGTGTCGACGATAACCACCGGCGTTTCCGCGGGCAGGTCCTCAAGGATCCGCGGCTTGGGCAGGTCCCAGTTTTCCAGCATGAATGTTGCTTCGGTGTTGGGTTCACCCAGCAGTACGGGTTCGGTCTGCTCACCCTTGACCTCGTTCAGGTACCACGACCACAGGATCGGCGAGCCTGTGGAATCTGTGTCGGGGGATTTGTGGCCAAATACTAGCGTCGTCATGTCAGTGTCCTGCGGAATGGAAATTTGCGCGCCTTATAGGGCGGCTAAAGGCCGTTGTCACGCCGCTGAGCACTGTCTGCGACGCTTGGTCTGAAAACCGCTGGGCCCGTTCAGAACTCGGCGCGTGTCAGAACGTATCCGGCTTCTTCCAGCTGATTCAGCAGGCCGTAATCATCGCTCAGGTGCCCCGCGCCGACTGCAATCACAACTGTCTGATCCCTGATGTCCAAAATCTGCGCCATCCAGTTGGCATTTCGCTGCACCAGCAATTGCTGCTCGAAATCCCGCCATTCCGCATCGAAAGCTTCGGGGCTCAGGCCCGACTGCTCCAGCCCTTGTAAACGGGCAAGCTGTATGATCTCGGCGTGCTTTTCTTCAAGATACGCGTTGGCCATGGTGGCCAACTGGTCTGCATTGCCCTGCATCGCCCCGGACAGGCGCACAAGCGACTCGACCTGTTTCTCAAGCGGATAACTGTCGAACATGGCCATCAGGTCTTCGATTCGTTCCAGCGAGTGCTGCGGGATACCTTTTTCAACGGCCAGATCGTTCAGGCGGGCGTCCATTCCATAAGTTGAATTCGGGTCTTCGATCATGCAGGGCGGAATGCTCAGCATCATGGTCAGGAACCACGGACGCATTTTCGCAGCCATCCAGCCGGGGATGCCGCGCTGGGCCAGGGCTGCGGACAGCGCATCCCAGTCGTCTTCCGCCATCAGGTCGATCAACGTAGGGCCTGAGGTAATCAATACCGCACTCAGGTCGTTGGCCATGGTCTTTTCGAAGGCGTCCATGTCGTGCTGAGTGACTTCGAAATAAAAGGCGTCCGCTTTGCTGAGTTCGGGCGACAGGCGGTCAATCACGTCTTCCATGCGCGGATCGTAACTGTGCAACGTGCCGATGATGTGCAAAACCGTGTCGCCCTTGCGTGCAATCCAGTGATTGCCTTCGGGATAAGCGATCTGGGCCACTGCACTTTGCAATTTTGTCCGGGTTTCCTCGGGCAGTTGTGGCCGCAGGTCCACCCCCTCGCACGCGGCCTGAGCCGAGATCGGAAGCAGAAGGAACGCAAGAAACGTGAGCAAACGCATGGTGCCAGCCTGAATGGTGTCAAGAAGTTGAACCCAGACTTAGCCACGCCACCTGCCGATGTTCAAGCCGCCCGTCTGGTATTCCCTGGCAATCTGCGTAGCATGGCCACATGAACCGCGAGCAGGATCTCTATCCCCCGGTCAAGGCGCTGCTGGAGCGTCAGGGATACACCGTCAAGGGTGAAGTCGGCGCAGCCGACATCGTGGCAGTGCGCGATGGGGATGCGCCGGTGATCGTCGAACTGAAACTGCGGTTCACGCTGTCCCTGTTTCATCAGGCGATCACCCGGCTGAAACTCACCGATCTGGTCTATGTTGCCGTCTGCAAACCCACCGGCCGAACGGCCCGGCGGGCGCTGAAAGATAATCTGGCACTGTGTCGTAGGCTCGGCCTGGGCCTGATCACCGTGCGGGCTGATGGTACGGTCGAGGTTCAGTGCGATCCCGGCCCCTACGCGCCCCGAAAGAACAAAGCCAGGGCCGCACGGTTGCTGCGCGAATTCGACCGGCTGCAAGGCGACCCGAACGCCGGGGGCGCGACGCGCCATGGTATCGTGACGGCGTATCGGCAGGATGCGCTGAAATGTGCGGCCTATCTGGCCGAGAATGGCCCGTCAAAGGGGGCGGACGTCGCCAGATCGGTCGCGGTCCCGGTCGCCACCCGGCTTATGCGGGAAAACCACTACGGGTGGTTCGAGAAGGTTGAAAAAGGCATCTATGGGCTTACGTCAGAGGGCGCAGAAGGGTTGAAGCATTGGGCCTATAGCTGGGAACAGGCTGACTGATCCATTTTGCAAAAAAATCTCTCACAAATTGTTGACTCGGACTTTTAGACTCCCTAGCTATGCGTCGTTATCACTCACACACCCCGAGTGCTAACGCCTCGTCGAAAGGCGGGGGGAGGATAGATAAACTTTGAGCCCAAGGAGCTACAAAGATGGCATTGAAACCGCTTCATGACCGTGTGCTGGTTCGCCGCGTAGAGAGCGAAGAGAAAACCGCAGGCGGCCTGATCATTCCTGACAGCGCAAAAGAAAAGCCAAGCGAAGGCGAAGTCGTCGCAACCGGCGAAGGTGCGCGCAAGGACAGCGGCGAACTGATCGCAATGGCTGTCAAGGCTGGCGACAAGATCCTGTTCGGCAAATGGTCGGGCACCGAGGTTCAGGTCAACGGCGAAGAGCTGCTGATGATGAAAGAAAGCGACATCATGGGGATCATCGAGTAAGCGCGCGCTTTCTCTGATCTTCATTTCAAATCAATTTCTCAAGGAGAAACGACATGGCTGCAAAGGACGTCAAATTCGACACCGATGCCCGCAACCGTATGCTGAAGGGTGTGAACATCCTGGCCGACGCGGTTAAAGTGACCCTGGGCCCCAAAGGCCGCAACGTGGTTCTGGACAAATCCTTCGGCGCGCCGCGCATCACCAAAGACGGTGTTTCGGTTGCCAAGGAAATCGAACTGGAAGACAAGTTCGAAAACATGGGCGCGCAGATGGTGAAAGAAGTCGCCAGCCGCACCAATGACGAAGCCGGCGACGGCACCACCACCGCAACCGTTCTGGCACAGGCGATCGTAAAAGAAGGCCTGAAGCAGGTTGCAGCTGGCCTGAACCCGATGGACCTGAAGCGCGGCATCGACCTGGCAACTGCCAAGGTTGTTGAAGGCATTAAAGCTGCTTCGCGCGAAGTCAAAGACTCGGCAGAAGTCGCTCAGGTTGGCACAATCTCGGCCAACGGCGAAGCGGAAATCGGCCAGCAAATCGCAGACGCGATGCAGAAGGTTGGCAACGAAGGCGTTATCACCGTCGAAGAAAACAAAGGTCTGGAAACCGAGACCGACGTTGTCGAAGGTATGCAGTTCGACCGCGGCTACCTGTCGCCTTACTTCGTCACCAACGCAGACAAGATGATTGCAGAGCTCGACGACTGCATGATCCTGCTGCACGAAAAGAAACTGTCCTCGTTGCAGCCGATGGTTCCGCTGCTGGAGCAAGTGATCCAGTCGCAGAAACCGCTGCTGATCATTGCCGAGGATGTTGAAGGCGAAGCGCTGGCAACTCTGGTTGTCAACAAACTGCGCGGCGGCCTGAAAATTGCTGCTGTCAAAGCACCTGGCTTCGGCGATCGCCGTAAGGCCATGTTGCAGGATATCGCAATCCTGACCGGCGGTCAGGTTATCAGCGAAGATCTGGGCATGAAGCTCGAGTCCGTGACCATGGACATGCTGGGCACCGCCAAGAAAATCGAAATCACCAAAGACGAAACCACCATCGTCGACGGTGCTGGCGAGAAAGCCGAGATCGAAGCACGTGTTGCTCAGATCCGCACCCAGATCGAAGAAACCACCAGCGACTACGACCGCGAGAAGCTGCAAGAGCGCGTTGCCAAACTGGCAGGCGGTGTTGCCGTTATCCGCGTCGGCGGCATGACCGAAGTCGAAGTGAAAGAGCGCAAAGACCGTGTGGACGATGCTCTGAACGCAACACGCGCTGCCGTTCAGGAAGGCGTTGTTGTGGGCGGTGGTGTTGCTCTGGTCCAGGCCGGTAAAGCACTGGAAGCTCTGAAAGGTGCAAACGCCGATCAGGACGCAGGTATCAACATCGTTCGCAAGGCAATCGAAGCGCCGCTGCGCCAGATCGCCGAGAACGCAGGTGTCGACGGCGCGGTTGTAGCCGGCAAGGTCCGCGAATCGTCGGACGCAGCATTCGGCTTCAACGCGCAGACCGAAGAATATGGCGACATGTTCTCGTTCGGTGTGATTGACCCGGCCAAAGTGGTTCGGACTGCTCTGGAAGACGCTGCATCGGTTGCTGGCCTGCTGGTCACCACCGAAGCAATGGTTGCCGACAAGCCGGCCAAGGAAGGCGCGGCACCTGCCGGCGGCATGCCCGACATGGGCGGTATGGGCGGCATGATGTAAGCACGTCGAATTCGCCCTGGCGAATTCTGACGACCCGACAGGCGCTTGGCGATATCGCCAAGCTGCCGATAGGGAAGCCGTATAGCTTAAGAACGGGGTCGCCTTCGGGCGGCCCCGTTTTGTGTTGACAGTTCTGTTTTCAAGGCGTGTTTAGACGCTGCTTTGTCCGGCGCCGGATGTCTGTTCCCACAACCTTCGCGAAAGTGAGTGTGCAAATCCCGCCCAAACGGCTATGCGGATGGCATGAGATTGTTTTTGCTCACCGCCCTGACCATGTGTGCCTTTGCGGCGAACTCCATTCTGAACCGGTTGGCCATCGACAGCGGAGCCAGCGATCCGACCGGATTTGCCATCGTTCGGGTTTTGGCGGGGGCCGTGGTCCTGGCCGCTCTTGTGCTGGCACGCGGAGGGCGCCTTCCGCTGCGCAATCGAAGGCGGATCATTGGCGCGGGGTCGTTGACGCTCTACATGATCGGATTTTCAATCGCCTACCTGACGCTGGATGCAGGCTTGGGTGCATTGATTCTGTTCGGCGTGGTGCAAATTACGATGTTTTCTGTCGGCGCATTGACGGGTGCTACTCCGACCGCCCGGCAGGTGGCAGGGGCAGGGGTTGCGCTTGCAGGTCTTGCCTATGTGCTGTGGCCGAATGGCGCCGTTCAGGTCGACTTGGCTGGCGCGGCTTTGATGGCCGCCGCCGGTATTGGTTGGGCCCTTTACTCGATAGCGGGCCGTTCTGAAACAAACCCGCTGGAGGGAACGGCCGCCAATTTCATCGTCGCATTGCCGTTGACTGCCCTGGCGATGCTTGCCGGCGGCAGCGTCTGGCAGATGAGCGGGGCGGGATATCTGCTGGCCGTCCTGTCCGGCGCGGTAACATCCGGGCTTGGCTATGCTTTGTGGTATCGTGTTATGCCTCAATTGGCCCCGTCCGTGGCGGCTGTCGTTCAACTCAGCGTGCCGGTGATCGCAATTCTCGGCGGTGTCGCCTTTCTGGGCGAGATTGCCGGAGTGCGGCTGATCATTGGCGCCACGCTTGTTTTGGGCGGTATCGCGCTGGCCGTGCTGCGACGTCACCGGGGCTAGGGCTTTCATCAAAGGCTGATAGGCTTTATCTGGCGGTTATGAAACTTTTGATTGCCTTGCTCTTCTGCCTCGTTCCTGCCGCAGCCAGTGCGAAATGCGTGATCCTTCTGCACGGCCTTGCGCGCACCGAGGCCTCGTTCACCGTGATGGAGCAGCTGTTCAAGGCGCATGACTATACCGTTGTGCGCCACGGGTATCCATCGACCGAAATCGGTATTCCGGAACTGGCAAGGCAAACCATACCGGACGCGCTTGCGGCATGTGGCGATGACAAAGCCAATGTCGTTGCGCATTCCATGGGCGGTATCCTGTTGCGCTATTGGCTCAAGGACCATCGGCCCGAAAACCTGGGTCGTGTCGTCATGCTCGGCCCGCCCAATCAGGGCAGCCAGTTGGTCGATGAGCTGAGCGCATGGGAAGTGTTCGGGTATCTGAACGGCCCGGCGGGCCTGCAATTGGGCACAGGTCCCGAAGGCATTCCGCGCCGCCTGCCGCCGGTGGATTTTGAACTGGGGGTGATCGCGGGTGAGAATTCGCTCAACCCGCTGTTTTCCTCGCTGATCGACGGGCCGGATGACGGCAAGGTTTCGGTTGAAACCACCAAGGTCGAAGGGATGAAGGATCATCTTGTTCTTCCGGTGACCCACACGTTCATGATGAACAACCCGCGGGTTATGGCACAGGCGCTGCATTTCATCGAATTTGGCCAATTCGATCGGCAGATCACCTGGCTGGACGGCGTGATGGAGATAATCGACGAGATCTGCATCGGGCAGGATTGCTCGGAACCTGACTCGGAGCCCACACAATGACTTTTCTGGATCTGACGTTGACCGGCGCAGAGGTTCTGTTGCCGGAGGATGGGCTGTTGCGCTGCGATCTCTCGATGGCGGAGGGCGTTATTCAGCAAGATCGGACCGGGCGCAGGGTTGACCTGACCGGTTATCTTGTCCTGCCCGGTATCGTCGATCTGCACGGGGACGGGTTCGAACGCCACATCGCCCCGCGCCGGGGCGCAATGAAGCAAATGAATGAAGGTATTCTGGCAGCCGAAGCCGAACTGGCCGCCAATGGCATCACCACCGCGGTGCTGGCGCAGTTCTACAGCTGGGAAGGTGGCGTGCGCGGCCCCGAGTTTGCCGCGCAGGTATTTCGGGCCATCGCTGCGGTCAAGAACAGCACCGTCACGGATCTGATCCCGCAATTGCGGTTCGAGACCAACATGCTGGAGAACTACGAAGGTCTGGCCCATCGTATCGCCGAATGGCAGGTGCCCTATGTGGTGTTCAATGATCACCTGCCGCATGATCGTTTGGCGCAGGGCAAAAAGCCGCCGCGCCTGACCGGGCAGGCGTTGAAGGCCGGACGCAATCCGGATGCGCATTTTGAGATGCTGCTCAATATGCATGCCCGCAGGAACGAGGTTCCCGCTGCCGTCGAAGCACTCAGCGCCGAACTTGTCTCAATGAGGGTGCGTTTGGGCAGCCATGATGACGCGACCGCCGAGACTAGGGCATGGTGGCGCGACCGGGGCGTGCGCATTGCCGAATTCCCCGAAACGCTTGAAGCCGCCGAAGTCGCGCGTTCTGCCGGGGATCACGTTATCCTCGGCTCTCCCAACGTTGTGCGGGGGGGATCACACAAGGGGAACGCAAGCGCCGTCGAACTGATCGCCATGGGGCTCTGTGATGCGTTGGCCTCGGATTATCACTATCCCAGTCCGCGCCGCGCGGCGCTGATGCTGGCCAAAACCGGTCTGCTGGATCTGGCCAGTGCCTGGGCGCTGGTCTCGTCCGGCCCCGCGCGGGTGCTGGACATGCAGGACAGGGGCACGCTCGCGCCGGGAAAACGCGCGGATCTGGTCATCCTGGATGCGGACACCCATCGCGTTGCAGCCACCCTGGCCGGTGGGCGCGTCAGTTACATGTCAGGCGACATCGCCGCCCGGTTTCTGGGTTAGGCCCCGCAAAACCTTCATCTTTTCCCAAATACTCTCGCCGAAGGCGTCGCGCGCAGGCGCGATATCCTCAACGTTTGATGCGGTTGAAGTGCCCCATTTTGCGCCCGGCCTTTACCTCGGCCTTGCCATAGAAATGCAGCGCCACATCCCGCTCGCGCGCCAGCTCAGGCACGCGGTCCATGTCGTCGCCGATCAGGTTCTCCATCACCACGTCGGAATGGCGCTGCCCGTCCCCCAAAGGCCAGCCCGCCACCGCGCGGATGTGCTGTTCGAACTGATCCACGGCGCAGCCGTTCTGCGTCCAGTGGCCCGAGTTATGCACGCGCGGCGCGATCTCGTTCACGATCAGTCCGCCGGGTGTCACGAACAACTCAACGCCCATCACGCCGACATATTCCAGCGCGTTCAGAATATTGGCCGCCAGCAGGATGGCATCGGTGCGCTGGGCGGGGGACAGGCGGGCAGGGATGGTGGTGGTGTGCAGGATACCGTCGCGATGCACATTCTCACCCGGATCGAAACAGGCGACCTGACCGTCCAGACCGCGGGCCGCGATGATCGACACCTCGTGCGAGAAATCCACAAACCCTTCCAGAATGGCCGGTGCCCCGGCCATATCGGCCAGAGCGGCCTCGGCATCCTCAGGCTTGCGTAGCCGGGCCTGCCCCTTGCCGTCATAGCCAAAGCGACGGGTTTTCAGGATGGCGGGTGTCCCGATCTGTTCGATCGCCGCATTCAGGCTGTTCAGGTCGGCGATATCCGCAAACGGGGCCGTCTTCAGGCCCAGCTCTTGCAGAAATGTCTTCTCGGTCAACCTGTCCTGGCTGACCCGCAAGGCCTCGCGCCCGGGGCGGATCGGGCGGTGCGCTTCCAGAATGTCCAGCGCTTCGGTCGGGATGTTCTCGAACTCGTAAGTGATGACATCGACCGCATCGGCAAAGGCTTTCAGCGCGTCTGCATCGTCATAGGCCGCAGTGGTGACGCGATCCGCAACCTGCCCCGCCGGCGGGTTCGCACCCGGCTCATAGATATGGCTGACAAAACCCAGCCTGGCGGCTGCCACGGACAGCATCCGGCCCAGCTGACCACCCCCCAGAATCCCGATCACTGCACCTTGGGCGAGCATTTCCGCCATCTTCAACTCTCCAAACGTTTGCCAATTGCCCCAAGCGCGGAACGCAGCGCCTCGTGCGCGCCCCCGTCTTTCAGGGCGTCCGTCATTTGCAGGCTCAGCGTGCCCTCCGTCGCCAGCGCGTCGCGTCCCTGCGCCAGCCGCCCTGCGGTGCCTTTTTCCATCGAGGCCAGAAAACCCGCCATCAACTGCGTTGTATAGAACTCGGCCCCGTCCGCATCACCGGTTGCGTCACCCAGCCATTCGGCACCCGTTGCCATCAGGTCCAGAATGCCGGGAACCATGGCACAAATGGCGAAATGCGCGTTCAGCGCGGCTTCATCCGCAACCTTGATCACCGGGTTCGCGGGCTCGAACAGGTCCGCCAGCAGGCGATCATTGCCAAAAGCCGCCATCGGGCAGCCGCCGGTTTCCAGAAAGCCCAGCGGGATGGTCTGCACGAAATCCGATGCCGGGGCGCAAAGCGTGGCCAGATGCTCGGCCGAAACCGCCGCCATGACCGACACGATCTGCTGATCGGCGCGGAATGTCAGCGGGTCCAGAGCCTCGGCCGCGATATGCGGGCGCAGGCACAGGAACACGATGTCCGAGGTGTCAATCACGGCCTGAGGCGCAGCGACGGTTGCACCCAGTTCCGTCTTCAAGGCGGATGAAACCTTGGCGTTGCGCTCGGTCACGCTGATCTGGTGCCCCTTGGCGGCCATCAGCCGCGCAATCGGCGCGGCGATATGGCCGGTGCCGATTAAGCCGATCCGGCTCATCCCTGCGGTTCCTGAGGGATCGAGGCTGACAACGCGTCACGCCAGCTGTCCAGCCGTTCGGCCAAAGCATCATCCTGCAATGCAAGAATGCCCGCCGCCATAAGGCCGGCATTGGCCCCGCCGGCGGACCCGATCGCCATGGTCGCCACCGGAAATCCCTTGGGCATCTGCACGATGGAATACAGCGAATCCACGCCCGACAAGGCACGGGTCTGCACCGGGACGCCAATCACAGGCACCCGCGTTTTCGACGCCATCATGCCCGGAAGATGCGCAGCCCCACCTGCACCTGCAATGATCACCTGCAACCCACGCGAAACAGCGGTTTTGCCATAGTCCCACAGCCGGTCCGGCGTGCGGTGGGCCGATACGATGCGTGCTTCGTAGGCGACGCCCAGTTCGTCCAGAATATCCGCGGCCTCCTTCATCGTGGGCCAGTCCGACTGGCTGCCCATGATGATCCCTACTTTCACATCGCTCATCCGCATACGTCCCCGCGCTCAGAAAGAGCGCGCACTATAGCCAAATCCGGTTGGCTGGCAATGCGGTACAGGGCGTTCAGGCGATGATATCGGGCGTCAGGCGGTCTTCGATCAGGCGAATGATGTCTTTCAGGCGCAGTTTCTCTTTTTTCAGGCGCCGCAAGGTCAGTTGGTCGGCCGTTCCCTTGTCATGCAATGCCTGAATCGCCTCGTCCAGATCGCGGTGCTGTCGGCGGAAGACCTCAAGCTCAACACGCAATACTTCATCTGTTTTCATCGAAAGATCGGTAGGCGCGTTCATTGGCGACTCGAGTTGGTTGTGGTGCTTGGCCAACAAGATAGTGTGTCAGACGTTATCGCGCCAGACCTTGTGGACATCCTGGTTTCTTCCCATATTCTATTGCAGGCGGTTGCCAGAACGGGGCCGCACACCACGTCGCTTTTACAAAGAAGGACGAAAATACGTGTCGAAACTTACTCTAGGCTCATACCCGCATCTTTTGGGGTTCGAGCAGTTGGAACGCCTTCTGGAACGGTCTGCAAAGGCCGGAAATGAAGGATACCCGCCCTATAACATCGAACAGACCTCGGATTTTTCCTATCGCATCACTCTTGCGGTGGCCGGGTTTGCCGAGGAGGATCTGTCAATCACGATCGAGGATCGCCAGTTGGTGATCCGGGGCCGTCAGCGCGACGACAGCGAGGGGCGCATCTTCCTGCATCGCGGCATTGCGGCGCGTCAGTTCCAGCGCATGTTCGTGCTGGCCGATGGCGTCGAAGTGGGCGAGGCGATCATGGAAAACGGTCTGCTGCATGTGGATCTGACCCGCGCCGTGCCGGAAACAGTGGTTCAGACGATCAACATACGGAAGGGGTAAGAGCAATGAATACACCGATTGAAATCAACGCCCAGGGCAACCGTATTGTCTATGTCAAAACGGTTGAAGTATCTGAATTGCCTCGGGAAGTTCGTGAACAGGCCGGCGATCTGGATCAGCTTTACGCCGTCCACGATTCCGACGGGCAGCAACTGGCGCTGGTCGCTGACCGCAAGCTGGCCTTTGTGCTGGCGCGCGAACATGACCTGTCTCCGGTGGCGGTTCACTAGGCGGCCTGAAACACTGCTGAAAAAACGTGACATTTTCCGCCTATGCAGTGATCGTGCCACAGATGCTAAAGCAGGAGTGGCTTCATGGGCTGGTTTGACTTTGACTGGGTGGACGCCTTCAGTGATCGCGCCTTCGGTGGCAACGGATGTGCCGTCGTCCATGAAGGTGCGCGCCTGACGCAAGAGGTCTGCATGGCCTATGTGCGCGAAACCTCTCTGGTCGAATGCACCTTTACCGGGCCGTCCGACGTGGCCGACATCCGCGTCCGCTACTTTCTGGCCAGCCGCGAAATTCCCTTTGCGGGGCATCCGACTATCGCCACCGTCGCGGCGATGCGATCCCGCGGTATGATCTCGGGCGATGGTCTGACGCTGGAAACCGGTGCCGGCCTGGTGTCGATCCGGTTGCAGGGGGATCAGATCGAAATGACTCAGGTCGCACCGCAATTCGGTACGCGCGTTCCCGCGGAACTGGTGGCGGCAGCGGTCAGTCTGCCAACGGGAGCCATCATTTCTCCGCCTCAAATGGTTTCGACCGGCTTGCCGTTCTGCATCACTGTTCTGCGGGATCATGCGGCCTTGCGGGCCGCTCAACTGGTTGAAGGCCCGTTGCGCAAAGTGGCTGAAACTGCTGGGTATTCCGGCTCGGACATGGCCGAGCCGTTTCTTGTCACGCTGCAAGGGGCAACCGATGAGGGGGATACGTTTTCGCGCCTTCTCATGGCACCGCCAGCCCGCCCGAAGATCCGTTTACCGGGTCTGCCACCGGTGCGATGGCCGCCTATTTGTGGAAACATGGCTTGATGCAAAAGGAAAGCTTCATCGCCCAGCAGGGTCACGATATGGGCCGCCCCGGGAAGGCCATCGTCACGCGTGTCGGCCCGCCTGATGCGATGACGGGCATCAGGGTTTCTGGTCAAGGGCATATCCTGATGCGCGGGCAGGTCGACCTGCCGGAAACGCCGACACACTAGGCGGGCGTTGACCAAGGGCTGACCCGCGAAACCCTGGCCGGATGCGACGGGCTACATCCAGGCCAACCGCAGAATCGGGGCCGTACTTGGTTCGATCCCATGTCGTTTGCACAACCTGTCCAGATATGACCCTGAAACCGGCAGCCCGCCCATCCGGTTGGCCATCAGTTTCTTTTGGTGGCCGTAGATGTGTACCGAATGCACGGTTTCGGTTTCGATTTCGTTCGTCGCGATGCGCGGATCGTGTAGCTTCCACAATTCCTCCTGCGCCAGTGGATAAAAGGTTTCAGCAGTCATGGCATGGCGGTCCTCTGCCGTCTGGCGCAGGAAATGGCCAAAGGCTTTGGGCCCCGAACTGGCCCAGGGCAGGGCTTCGATGCCCCAGCGTTCCCCTCTTGCGGTTCGTTCCCGATTTTGGCGCTGCAATCTGCGTCCACGCCAGGGTTGGGACGGGTTAGACGACATGACAAATTTCAGCATCTGTTCCAGGGTCGCCGATCTTGTGGGCAGGCGCAGCACACCCGTCGGGAAGTCGCCCCGCCTGGAGCGACCGAACACGAAATCCGTCGAAAAGTCGAACGCCCGTACGCAATAGGCATCCAGATCGACCCAGATCACCTCGCTTTGCCGCATCAAGTGCAGCCGGAAAATATCCGAGAAGACGGCAACGCCCTGCCTATCTTCGGCATCGACCACAAAAGGTGGCGGCCAGAAAACGTCGCTGGCAGGGCGGGTTTCGACACCTGCCGGAATGCCTTTTACCTCGTGCGCGACATAAAGGACGAAGCGGTGGCCATGATCCAGAAAGGACTGAAGGCAGAGTTGCTCCAACCAACTCAGATCGGATCCAAACCAGAAACTGGCAATGGTCGGAGACTTGTTCGTCATCTCAGTTTCACACCCGCCTTGAGGTCCTGAAAAGCATCAGGACCAGTGGCAATTGTCAATTGGCGACCAAAAAAGGAACGGCCCCCGGAATGACCGGGGACCGCCAAACAAGGTCAGATGAGACCGTTATCCGTTTGCTGCGATCAGGCCCATGCTTTCCAGTTTCAGCAGCACCTGATGGGCGCAGTTGTCGACCTCGACATTTTCGGTCTCGACCCGCAGCTCGGGGTTCTCCGGAACATCGTAAGGGTCCGAGATGCCGGTGAACTCTTTGATCTTGCCCTCGCGCGCCAGCTTGTACAGACCCTTGCGGTCGCGGCGTTCGCATTCCTCGATGCTGGTGGCCACATGCACCTCGCAGAAGGCACCGAACTGTTCGATCTCTTCCCGCACGGCACGGCGCGTGGTGGCATAGGGCGCGATCGGGGCGCAGATGGCGATGCCGCCGTTCTTGGTGATCTCGGACGCCACATATCCGATGCGGCGGATGTTCAGGTCGCGGTGTTCCTTCGAGAAGCCCAGTTCCGAGCTGAGATTCTTGCGCACGATGTCGCCATCCAGCAGCGTCACCGGGCGGTCGCCCATCTCCATCAGCTTGACCATCAGCGCGTTTGCGATGGTCGACTTGCCCGAGCCCGAAAAGCCGGTGAAGAACACGGTGAAACCCTGCTTGGAGCGCGGCGGGAAGCGGCGGCGCAGTTCCTCGACCACTTCGGGGAACGAGAACCACTCGGGGATTTCCAGCCCTTCGCGCAGGCGGCGGCGCAGTTCGGTGCCCGAGATGTTCAGGATCGTGACGTTGTCCTTGTCGAGAATCTCGTCATTCGGTTCGTACTGGGCGCGTTCCTGCACATAGACCATGTGCTTGAAGTCTACCATTTCAACGCCGATTTCGTCCTGGAACTGTCGGAACAGATCCTGCGCGTCATAGGGGCCGAAGAAATCCTCACCTTTGCTGTTCTTGCCGGGGCCCGCGTGGTCGCGGCCGACGATGAAGTGGGTGCAGCCGTGGTTGGCGCGGATCAGCCCGTGCCAGACGGCTTCGCGCGGGCCAGCCATGCGCATGGCCAGGTTCAACAAGCTCATAGAGGTGGTCGAAGCGGGGTACTTGTCCAGCACCGCCTCGTAACAGCGCACGCGGGTGAAATGATCGACGTCGCCCGGTTTGGTCATGCCCACGACCGGGTGGATCAGCAGGTTGGCCTGTGCCTCTTTGGCGGCGCGGAAGGTCAGCTCCTGATGCGCGCGGTGCAGCGGGTTGCGGGTCTGGAAGGCCACGATGCGGCGCCAGCCCAGCTTGCGGAAATAGGCGCGCAATTCGTTCGGGGTGTCGCGGCGCCCACGAAAATCGTAGTGCACGGGTTGTTGGATTCCGACCACCGGTCCGCCCAGATAGACCTTGCCGGCCACGTTGTGCAGATAGTTCACCGCCGGGTGGGCATCGTCATCGGCGCCAAAGACCTTCTCGGCCTCGCGGGACTTGTCCGGAGTCCAGCGGTCTGTCACGGTCATGGTGCCCAAGATCACGCCTTCCTGATCGCGCAGAGCGATATCCTGCCCAAGTTCGATCTGATCCGCGAAGTCTTCGCTGACATCCAATGTGATGGGCATTGGCCAAAGCGTTCCATCGGCCAGGCGCATATTCTCGACCACATTGTCGTAATCCGCTTCGCTCAGAAATCCCTTGAGCGGGTTGAACCCGCCATTCATCAGCAGTTCCAGGTCGCAGATCTGACGCGGGCTCAGATCCCAGCTGGTCAGGTCGGCCGCTTCCACCTTCAGCTTCTGCGCCGAATCGTATGACACATACAGTTCGGGGATCGGGGCCAGATTGCTTAACATCGTCATTGGAATTCTCTTGTCGCAGTGTTGATTTGCCAGTGGATATCAGGCGGTTTCGAGGCGTTTGCACCGACTGACAGGCGAAGTCCACAGGCGCGAATGTAACAAAGGAGGATATGCGCCGAATATTTTTGAATTGGAAGGAATTTCTAATTCACAAGTCAAATCGATGATCTGATCCTAACGATCAGAGGTTATTGCTTCATGCAGAGAATTCCTGTTCCTGTTTTGTGGCGTTCTGCTCAAGTGTGGATGCACGGGTGACGGGCAGGGCGGGAATCGGTTCAGACACGCCGCGCAGCTGGAACAATCTGATATCGCCCTGGGGCACGACGACACCGGCGGCCTCCAGCAACTCTTGCGAGACCAGCAGTTCGACCTTCAGCGCCTTGGTTTCGCTTTCCAGACGACTGGCGACATTGACGGCGTCGCCGATTATGGTTTTTGACGCATGGCCCGCGGCGCCGATCTCACCCACCACCAGATCCCCAAGATGCAGACCCATCCCGATGCGAATGCCGGGGCTGCCTTCGGCCTCGAGCTGTGCGTTGAATTCATCAAGGGCGTGACTGATGTCGATGGCGGCTTGCAACCCGGCACGGGCGGACGCCGCCGCATTCGGCTTTTCAAAAACGGCAAGCAGCCCGTCTCCCATATATTTGTCCACGACACCGCCTTCCTTGGTGATGGCAGGCACGACCGCATCGAAAAAACGGTTCAGCAGGAACACGATGTCATAAGGCAATTGGCCGGTCGTACGCGCAGTAAAGCTGCGCATGTCCAGAAACAAAACAGCCAACTGACGTTCCTGACCCTGGCTGGCATGCCCGCGTATGCGCCCGCCATCTGGCCTGAAAACCCGAAAAACGGTGGTGGGTTCCGTAGGGCGTATCTGGCAGGCCAGTCGCGTCTGCGGCGAGGCGCCCACAGCAGCAAGGCTGCGTGCTTCGACGTCGCCGGGCGGGGGCAGGGCGTCGTTGCCATCCTCTACGATGACTCGGCATGTGGTGCAGCGCCCCTTTCCACCGCACAGGGCGGCGTGCGGCACGCCGTTCACCTGCGAAATCTCAAGCAAAGTCATGCCTTTTTCCGCGACCACCTCGGGGCCTTTGGCGTAATTCACGCGCACCGAATGCCTGCGCCGCCACAGTTTGCGCCCGATGTAAACCAGACCCGTCGCCCCCAGAGCCAGCCAGAAGATCAAAAGGCCATAGTCTTTTACACTGAACAGGGTCTGGAAGGTCTCGGGCGATGGCCAATTGTAGTGCTCGATATATTGCTCGCGCAGGAATTCATCAGCAAAGTCGGCCCATATGCGTCGACCTTCGGTCAGCAATCCGGCCAACGCGAATAATGGCACGAAAACCGCAACGCCGATCAGATAGGGCACGACCTGCGACCACCACCGGGTCAGCCGCAACCACATATGCAAACCGATGCAGCCGTGTATCCAAACAATCAGCAGCAAGGCGCTTTGCATCCATACGGCGATACTGGGCCACATCAGGATGATGATATATCCCATCTCGTCATTGACGTCATAGACTTCGTGCGCGACCCGCGTCTGAACGATGTGCGAGATCAGTTGCAGCGGAATCAGCAAACCCAGAACGACCTGCAACGCCGTGCTGAATGGCATGCGCAGGGTTCTGCGTTGCGCGATCGATGTCAGGGCCAGACCTGCATGCGTGAACAGGGCAGCATAGAAAAGCACGCTCATGACATCGTGGCGTGTGACGGCCTTTCGACCGTCCTGCATCCCGTGCAGATAATCCGTGTGAAACAGGCCCAAGCCAATATTTATGAAATGAAAGAATGCGAACACAAACAACACAAGACCACTGACGATCCTGAGTCGGGTTGACCACCCGCCGCGCCAAAGAGCGTTGTTCAAATGTTCACCTGTTTTTCGCTTTTCCCTCAGCAATCCTGATACGCCGCTGGCTGGGGGTCAAGGGATTGGCAGGTGGCATCGGCTGCCGATCAGTGATTGCAGCGCAGCGTATGCTTTGCAGTGCCCCCTTAAACCCCGGGGGCACTGTACTGAAAAGGCTGACGGCCTTCGGATCTGAATTCACCGGGGCAGCCCTGCAAAATTCAGAATTCGCGTTATTCGGTTTCCGCCAGGAACCGTTCGGCATCCAGTGCCGCCATGCAGCCCATACCGGCGCTTGTGACCGCCTGACGATAGACGTGATCGGTCAGATCGCCCGCTGCGAACACGCCCGGAACCGAGGTTTCCGTGCTGCCCGGTTTGGTGACGACATAGCCACCCATATGCGTTTCAAGCGTGTCCTTGACCAACTCGTTCGCGGGTGCGTGGCCGATGGCAACAAACACGCCTTTACAGGGGATTTCAGTGATCTCTCCGGTTTTGACATGCTTGACGCGAACGCCCTCGACGCCCAGCGGCGCGTCGGTGCCGATCACTGCTTCCAACTCGTGGAACCACAGTGGCTCGATTTTGTCGTTCTTCATCAGCCGGTCTTGCAGGATCTTTTCCGCGCGCAGCTCATCGCGGCGATGGATCAGAGTCACCTTGCTGGCGAAATTGGTCAGGAACAGGGCCTCTTCCACGGCCGTATTGCCGCCGCCGATCACCACGATTTCCTGTCCACGATAGAAGAACCCGTCGCAGGTGGCGCAGGCTGAAACGCCAAAGCCCTTGAACTTCTCTTCCGACGGCAGGCCCAGCCACTTGGCGCGCGCGCCGGTCGCCAGAATGACGGCGTCCGCCGTATAGGTGGTGCCGCTGTCGCCCTTGGCGGTGAAGGGGCGCTGGCTGAGGTCCAGATCGTTGATGATGTCTCCGATCACTTCGCAACCCATGGCCTTGGCATGATCCTGCATCCGGACCATCAGGTCGGGGCCCTGTACCTCGGTGTCGCCGGGCCAATTCTCGACCTCGGTCGTTGTCGTCAGCTGGCCGCCGGGCTCGATACCCTGCACCAGGATGGGTTCCAGCATGGCGCGGCTTGCGTAAACGCCCGCAGTGTATCCTGCTGGCCCCGATCCGATGATCAGAACCTTGGTGTGTCGTGTGTCGGCCATGGTAACTCCGCTCGAATTGCCTGAATTGGGCTTTTGGCCCGTCGCCCCGATATAGCGACCGACAGACCCGGCTTAAAGCCCCTTACTGTTCAAGCCCATTCAAGCCACCTTGCGCAGGGTGAGGGCGAAATGAGAGATTTGAAAACAAAGAAAATTGCGCATGTACGAAACATTATTGCGCGCGCGTGGGGGGCTGATATAAGAACCGCAAAAATCAGGAGCATTTGATGGTCACGACTCGGCTGGATGATATCGACCGCAAGATTCTGGCGGAACTACAGGCAGACGGTCGGATGACCAATGTGGAACTTGCCAAACGGGTCGGAATTTCGGCGCCGCCCTGTCTGCGCCGGGTGCGCACCCTGGAAGAATCCGGTTATATCACCGGTTACCACGCCGAGGTGAATTCCCGCGAGCTGGGATTTGAAGTGCAGGTGTTCGCCATGGTCGGTCTTGACAGTCAGGCCGAGACCGAGCTGCGCGCGTTCGAAGAACGCTGCCGCGAATGGCCTCTGGTCCGTGAATGCCACATGCTGAACGGCGAGGTGGACTTCATCCTCAAATGCGTCGCACCCGATCTCAGCAGTTTTCAGCAGTTCTTGACCGGTGAACTGCTGACCACGCCAAATGTGGCCAGCGTCAAGACATCGCTTGTTATCCGCGGCGCAAAAGACGAGCCAGGCGTGCCGTTCGACGTTCTGGAAGAACGAATGAACCGGACGGCGTAACCCCCAGACGTTTTGCAGGTGCGGTGTTCGGTGGCAGCATGGCAGCCACCGCCAAGGATAGAATCCAACTTAGTAACAGCTGCATGATGCCCCCCATAATGCAGTAATCGCTATCGTACTCAGGCTGTCATCGCGTCGATTTCTCCGTCCCCGGCGCGCGGCATCAGCAGCGGACCAAAATCGTTGAGCGACTCGATATGCGCAAACAGGTTCAGATAAACCGACCGCAAAGAGTGGCTGATCATCCGGACCGCGTTCACACCTGGGTGATACGTTTCGAACTGTAAACCATCTACCCGAATAACGGAATGCCGTTTCAGACAAATGTGAAACAGTTCAACTGGCGTCGGCGGCATTGTTTCAATCACACCCGTTCCATCCTGAAATTCGGACACAGGTGTCAGAATCGGGTCATTTCCATACAAATGCCGTAAATGCGTCGGTGTGCCCACGATCCGTGCCGCAGGCCCGGCGATTACACCCGACATCGGCTTTTGGATCCCGAATGTATCTGCCGTGACGCGCGTAAGCGGCCGCGTGCGGCCCCGCGAATCCGGACGTCCCGGGATCAGAGTGACAGATCCCTTCCACAGCACGGTTTCCGACGCGCCATCCTGAGTAAGGACAGTATCCCCCGGCATCAGGTCTTCGATGGCCATGGGCCCATGTTCCGTTTCAACCAGCGATCCGCGCGTGAAGGCACAAAAGGCGTCTTCGAACATTGGCAGGGCAGGCGCTATGTGTCTGGTCTGAACCACGTTTCCGTTTTTCAACAGGGTGCTGACTTCATACCGGCGCAGCTGGGCCTTTGGTTTCGCAACCGGTCGCGGTGCGTCCCGCAGCATGGCTGTCGTTTCGATCGCATTTCTGGCCGCACGGGCCAGTGAACTAGGAATAGTCATAAATATTCCTTCCCCTCAAATTGTCCGGTCAGGCGCGGCGTAACCCCGTACAGGCCAACCTGGCGAACTGGTTCTTTGTCTTGAAACAAATGGGTGACCCTTGGGCGGCGGTCGGTCGGACCCCGCATTGCGACAAAATCTCGCTTTCCAATGGTCAACACATTGACCCCCCAGACAAACTCGTACTTCACGGGCGAAAATTACCCGCACACACACACAACTCCTGAATCCGTCTCGATCCCCTCAGATCGCGACGCACCACACATCGGGCAGGAGCAAGCCCGAAGCGCGTTCACCCAATCGAGACCGGCAGCTTGGCCTCGGGGTGTTTCTGTCTCAGCGTCGTGCCGCGATGCGGCTGGCGACCCTGACAGAATGGCTTGATACCCGCTTCCACGGCATTTCCAGCTTCTGGCTCCGCGTGGCGGCAACCATGGCTTTGAGAAAGCGAGATTTGGTTTTCATTTTCTGGTCCTGCTCCGAACGGGTTTGTTTCCCGCATCCGTTATGAACCTTTTGTGACGCACGTTTGCGGCATGGATAAGGCTTATCCGGGATGTTTTGCAGACAAGAAATTTATACTCGGTCCATCCTTCCACTCAACACGCCAGCGTCCGAAACAAGGACGTCAGAAGACCATCTGATAGCTGGCAAAACTCGTTACGATTCTGAGTCCGGTAAACACAACAAATGTGGCGGAAAAGTGGCGCAGCGCCTAAATCTGGGCCAAAATCACAATCTTATGACCGAGATCAACCGCCCGTAATCGGCCTCGTTTGCGTGTGTTGTGCGGCGATATGAATAGAACCGGTCCGGGTCGGAATATGTGCAGTGCCGGGTCCATTCCGCCTGCCCGACACCGGCCTGCCGCAATCGGTGCAAACCAAAGGCGGGCAGGTCGAATTGCAGCCGGTCATCCTGTCCGTTCGCAAAGAACCGGGTGTTGTCTGGAGAATCGGCGATAAATGCGTCCAGAAACTCGGGGCCCACTTCGTAGGCGCGTTGTGAAATGCTGGGGCCGATGACGGCGTTGATATTCCGGCGTGCTGCGCCAAGCGCTTCCATGGCGTCCAGAGTCGCCTCAAGCACACCGTCGAGTGCGCCGCGCCAGCCCGCATGCGCTGCTCCGATCACATTGGCTGCGGGATCGGCAAACAGAACTGGCTGGCAATCTGCCGTCAAAATTGTCAGCGCCAGACCAGGTGTCGCCGTCACGACCGCGTCCGCGCGTGGTTTTTCACCTTCCAAGGGCTGTTCAACCGTCAGAACTGTTGGGGAATGAACTTGATGCACGCCGATCATCGCCTCGGGCGCGACGCCCATCGCATCGGCAACCCGCCGACGGTTCAGTGCGACAATTTCGGTTTGATCAGACGATCCATAACCGCAATTCAACCCGTTGAAGATACCAGAGGACGCCCCGCCGCGACGGGTGAAGAACCCGTGACGAAATGGGGAAAGCAAGTCCGAAGTCAGAATTTCCAGTGTCATGGCTCTAATCCCGGCGGTGGTGCAGCATAGGCCGGATAGAGGCCCATCACCTTGAACAGATTTCCCATTTCGGCCGGATGCGTCAACCGGCGATGCGCGGCAGCCAGCGCGTCCAGCTCGGAACCGCTCAGCGACCGGGACAAAGCCTGCGCCCTGGCGGTTATGCCAAGCCGTTCCAGAAACACGCCCTGCGGTGTCAGGCGTGTGTGCCTGGCTCCACAGGCGCGGGTCGCAATGGCCAGAGGCTCAAAATCCACATGTGCCGTCAGGTCGGCCTGACCGGGTGACGCCAGCGGATCGGCGGGCTTGTGGTTTTGCAGGGCTTGCAGTGTATCGCCCAAAGAATGCCAGTCGCCATAATCGACGATCAGCGCGGCACCTCCGTGGCTGGCGATCCGACCGGCAATCACGGTCAGAATGGGGATCGCAGCCGCGCACAGCTCGACCAGATCACCATCCTTGGTGTCCGAAAGCCTGTCCGCCAGCGCCACTTGTGGCCCATTGGGGCCCCGTCCAAACAGCAATTCGCCGTCGCGCTCGCCGACCAGGCGTTCACTCCAGCCGTCACCGTCGCGCAGGAACTGCCGGACAGGCAGCGCGTCGAAGAACTCATTCGCCACCAGCAGCAGTGGCTGGTCCGGCAACTCTGCGACACTGTCAGCCCAGTTCGGTGTGTAACCCTTCAGGGTGTCCGCCTGCACCTGCTTCAGGGCAGGCGAGGCCTCGACCAGCACAATCCGGGCAGCATCGTGAAATCCCTGCACGGTTCGGGTGGCACGCAATATGTCACTCATCAGAGTGCCGCGCCCGGGCCCCAATTCGCACAGGGTGAATGGCGCGGGACGGCCCTGATCCATCCAGCATTGCGCAAGGCACAGCCCGATCAGTTCGCCAAACATCTGGCTGATTTCCGGTGCCGTGGTGAAATCCCCGTCAGCACCCAGCGGATCGCGCGTTGTGTAATAGCCCAGCGTGGGATGCAGAAGGCATTCGGCCATGTAGTCGGCCACGCTCATCGGGCCATCCTGTCGGATGCGGGCGATCAGGTGATCGGTCAGGCTCATTTTGCCCGCCCTGCGCGCAAGACAAACCACAGGCCAAGCGCGATCATGGGCAATGACAGGATCTGGCCCATGGTCAGGCCATATCCGCCCACATGCCAGGCCAATCCCAGCGGATTGCCGGGCGACACGAACTGCGCATCCGGCTGGCGGAAGAATTCAACAATAAAGCGCGATGCGCCGTAACCGGCCAGAAACGTGCCCATGATCAGGCCGGGTTGCTGAAAGGCTCCCCGGCGATAGACCAGCCACAGCAACAACGCGCCCAGCAACACGCCTTCCAACGCCGCTTCGTACAGCTGCGAGGGGTGCCGGGCACACATTCCCGCAACCACGCCGGGGCAGTCCTGCGCGGCAAAACCGGGAAAGATGACAGCCCAGGGCAGCTCGCTCGGGCGGCCCCACAGCTCGGCATTGACGAAATTGGCAAGCCGCCCCAACAGAAGGCCGGGTGGCACGGTGTAGGCAACCAGGTCGCCCAGCGACAGGGCCGGAATCCGATGGTGCCGGGCAAACAGATACGAGGCCAGAATCACGCCCAGCAGCCCCCCATGAAACGCCATACCGCCCTGCCAGACCTTCACGATCTCAAGCGGATGCGACAGGTAATAGCCAGGTTGGTAAAACAGCACGAAACCAAGCCGCCCGCCCAGGATCACGCCCAGAATGATCCAGGTGACCAGATCCTCCAGTTGGCCCGGTTTCATCGGCGGGCCGTCCGCAGGCCACAGGGCAGGGCGGCGCAACGCCACGACTGCCAGCCGCCACGCAATCAGGATACCCGCGATATAGGCCAGCGCATACCACCTCAACGCGAACTCCATCCCGAACAGCGAGATCGAGAACAATTCGGGCGACAGATCGGGGAAATTCAGAACAGCCTGCATGTGCGTCTCATTGCCCGGGGTTTGCAGGGCAAGTCAACCTTGAGCCTGCGGCAATCTTTCCCCATATAGAGATCAACCGCGATACCGGAGTAAAGATATGCAAACCCGCAACAAGATACTGGACGACATGTCCCAGCTGATGACCAACGCCATGGGTGTCGCGCAGGGCGCGCGGGAAGAGGCCGAGAACGCGATGAAGTCGATGATCGACCGCTGGCTGGCCGACCGTGATTTCGTCACCCGCGAAGAATTCGATGCCGTCCGCGCCATGGCCCAGAAAGCGCGCGAAGAAAACGCCGCACTCGAAGCCCGCATTGCCGCACTCGAGGCGAAACTGGACAAGTAACGCCGCGGGCGTTCCCTGATTTCACAGTTTTGGACAAACTCTGCCGCCGCGCAATCCGACCGGGATTGTGCGGTGTCGTGCATTCTGACGTATTGCGGGATTTAATCAAGACAAAGCTGACCCGACAGCCAATATTTTGATCCACGTTGCCTTCTGTCCACAACTTATTGCTGTTATCCCCAACAAATAGGGTTGCCAGAACCCACGCCACATCGCACCATATTTAGTACAGGCCTATGGGGGAAGCCCGGTTTGTAGAGCAGGCAACTAGCGCTGGGGCGCTGCCAGCCCCAAGATGCTAGAGATTAGTGAGGTGGCATTATGGCCCTTTCCGAGCAGTATCTCGAAGAAGACATTCATCCGATCGACATTGTTGAACATCTGGCCGAACACCACGACTGGGATTTTGACCGCATTGGGGACGATCAGATCGCCATGGCTGTCGAGGGCCAGTGGCGGACGTATTCGATCACCCTCGCCTGGTCCAACTATGACGAAACGCTGCGGATGGTGTGTTCGTTCGAAATGGAACCACCGGCCGAGCGGGAAATGCAGCTCTATGAGCTGCTCAACAAGATGAATGATCAGTGCTGGGCAGGTGCCTTTACCTATTGGGCGAACCAGAAGCTGATGGTGTACCGGTACGGGTTGGTCCTTGCCGGGGGGCAGACAGCCAGCGCCGAACAGATCGACACGATGATCACCGCTGCCGTCATGAGCGCGGAACGGTACTATCCGGCGATTCAACTGGTCACCTGGGGCAATCGAGAGCCAGAAGAAGCCATGCAAGTGGCCATTGCAGAGGCCTACGGCCGGGCGTAAAGCTTTGCCCCGAACCGACATGTAACGCGGGAGGGGCAAATGGACATGACGCGTGTGGCCGAACAGGGGCTTGTGCTTCTGGGGTGCGGAAAGATGGGGTCCGCAATGCTGGCGGGGTGGCTGGAACACGGCCTCCCGCCAGCGTCCGTTTGGGTGATCGATCCGCACCCGTCCGACTGGCTGAAGGCGCAGGGCGTCAACATCAACACACCCTTGCCCGAAGCCCCTGCCGTGGTTTTGGTCGCGGTCAAGCCGCAGATGATGGGCGAGGCCTTGCCCGCCATTCAGGCGCTGGGCGGTGGCAGCACGCTGTTTGTTTCGGTCGCGGCGGGCACCTCGCTTGCCACGTTCGAATCCGTTCTGGGCAGCGATACGCCGATCATTCGCGCCATGCCCAACACCCCCGCCGCCATCCGTCAGGGCATCACCGCGCTGATCGGCAACAGCCACGCCTCGGCCGAGGATCTGGCTCTGGCCGAAAACCTGCTGTCGGCGGTGGGTGAGACGGTTCGTCTTGAAGATGAGACGCAGATGGATGCGGTCACCGGCCTCAGCGGATCCGGTCCTGCCTATGTGTTCCATCTGATTGAAACACTTGCCAAAGCCGGCGAGGCGCAGGGCCTGCCGCATGACCTTGCGATGAAACTGGCCAAATCGACGGTGGCCGGGGCCGGCGCACTGGCGATGGCCGCTGACGAGGATCCGTCTCAACTGCGGATCAATGTAACGTCGCCGAACGGCACGACCCAGGCCGCGCTTGAGGTGCTGATGCATGAAGAACGCGGCTTCCCTGACCTGCTGCACCGTGCCGTCAAGGCCGCAACCGACCGATCCAAGGAGCTGTCACGTGAGTGAGATTTCTTTCGACGATTTTCTCAAGGTCGATATTCGTGTGGGCGAGGTGATCCGCGCCGAACCCTATCCCGAAGCCCGCAAACCCGCGATCAAGATGTGGATAGACTTTGGTGATGAGATTGGCGAACGCAAGACCTCGGCCCAGATCACCGCGCATTATGATCCGTCGACCTTGGTGGGCAAACAGGTCATGGCAGTGGTCAATTTCCCCCCTCGCCAGATCGGCAAGTTCATGTCCGAGGTTCTGGTGCTTGGCCTGCCCGATGACAGCGGCGAGATCGTTTTGATCGGCCCTGACGGTAAGGTTCCTACAGGCGGGCGGATGCACTGATGAAACTGCTGATCACGCGCCCGATGACTCCGGCAGTCGAATCGCGCGCCCGCGCCGATTTCGATGTCACCATCCGGGAAAACACCCTGCCCATGGCGCGGCAGGAGATGCTGGCCGCTCTGGCCGATTACGACGTGGTTGTCCCGACGCTGGGCGATCAGTTCTCGGCTCAGATCTTTGCCGAGGCCGGTCAGCCGCGCTGCAAGCTGCTGGCCAATTTCGGTGTTGGCTTCAACCATATCGACGTGGATGCTGCACGCACGGCCGGGATTGATGTAACCAACACCCCTGGCGCTGTCACCGACGCCACGGCCGATATCGCCATGACCCTGCTGCTGATCACAGCCCGGCGCGCCGGTGAGGGTGAGCGGCTGGTGCGGTCGGGTCAGTGGCAGGGCTGGCACCCGACGCAGATGTTGGGCCAACATGTGACCGGCAAGCGCGTGGGCATCGTCGGCATGGGCCGCATCGGGCAGGCCATCGCGCGCCGCTGTCATTTCGGGTTTGCTATGCAGGTGGCCTATCAGTCCCGCAATGCAAAAGATCTGGATTTCCCGGCGGAATTTACACCTGACCTTGAAGCCCTTGTCGCCTCGGTCGATTTCCTTGTGCTTGCGGTTCCCGGCGGTGCGGAAACCCGCCACCTGATCAATGCGCAGATTCTTCAGGCGATGAATCCTTCGGCCATTCTGGTCAATATCGCGCGGGGTGAGGTCGTGGACGAAGCGGCCCTGATCGCAGCGCTGCAATCGGGTCAGATTGCCGGGGCCGGGCTGGATGTCTATGAGTTCGAGCCCAAAGTGCCCCGGGCCCTTTGTGAAATGGAAAACGTCACCCTGCTGCCCCATCTGGGCACGGCCACCGAAGAGGTGCGCAGCAGCATGGGGCACATGGCACTGGATAACGTGGCGGCATTTGTGGCGGGCGAGGCGTTGCCCAACCCGGTCTAGTCGCCCACCGCCTCGCGCCAGTGTTTGCGGCACAGCGAAACATAGGTCTCGTTGCCGCCGATCTGAACCTGGGCACCTTCGGTGATGGCGTTGCCGTTTTCGTCCTGACGTATCACCATCGTGGCCTTGCGTCCGCATTTGCAGATGGTGCGGACCTCGCGCATCTCATCAGCCAGAGCCAGCAGCGCGGCTGATCCGGGAAACAGCTTGCCCTGAAAATCCACCCGCAGCCCGTAGGCCAGCACCGGTACGTCCAGATCGTCGACGGCCCGGGCCAGCTGCCAGACCTGCGCTTCGGACAGGAACTGGGCCTCATCGATGAACACGCAGGTTACCGGACCGTCGTCCAGTCTGTTTCGGATCATCGCGAAGACGTCGTCGCCGGGCGTGAAGGTATCGGCCTCCTCCGAGATGCCGATGCGAGATGCGATCCGTCCGGCACCCGCCCTTCCGTCAATGGCCGCGGTCATCAGGTATGTCTGCATCCCACGCTCGCGGTAGTTGTGCGAGGCTTGCAGCAATACGGTCGATTTCCCCGCGTTCATGGTTGAATAGTTGAAATACAGCTTTGCCATGACGCGGGTCTAAAACGCTTGGGGAAAAGGAACAAGATACCAATCTTTTTGATGGAGCGACGTCGCCGTTGCGTTCGCAGAGGCCGAGCTACGCTCTAGGGGATGGAACCCCCACATCTGCAACAGCGACGCCGTCGGCCAACATGTGGCCAAAACGCAGCAAGGCTTAACAATATCACCCCGCAATCACTCATTACCGGCTTGAACTGCCGCCACTCACTCACAAAATCCCCCGCATATCTGAGGGATAGCCAATGTATGACATTTCAATTATGACTTGGTTATGGGAAATTTACCCACGCTTTCCCCCGTTTGGACATCGGGCAGGCGTTTGCAGGTTACAAAGGTAAAACAATGGCAGATATCGGGGCCTATCTGAAAAAACACACAGAAGCGCTGGTCAAAGATGTTGGAATCGAAGCCGCGTGTGAAATTACGGGGAAATCCAAGGCCACTTTGGGACGATACTATTCCGACAATGCTGAGCACGAGGACAGGTTCATGCCTGTGGACGCGGTGGCCCGCCTTGAAAACGCGGCGACTTACCCGCACGTGACGTCGGCTTTGGCGGATCTGAAGAACATCACCTTGTCCTATAGCGACCGCAACACCTCTACCCCCCGCACCGGTGGCGTCAATTCGGATGTCATTGCGCTGAGCCAGCGGTTTGCGATGTTGATGACCGAGTATCAGGCCGCAATCGAAGACGGAATCATCACCGTCAACGAAGCCAAACGGTTGCTGAAAGAAACCAGTTTGCTGCAACAGGTTCTGATCGAGATGAAGCTGCATCTGGAAGAAGAAAGCGTCAGCTAGCCGAGGTCAGGAACCGTTGCGCTCATGACCGGCCAGTTTTCGCCTGTGCGGCTTACCTGTTTTCATGCTCGAAAAGTCAGAAACGCTGACTGTGCCTGTTGCCTCAATTCAGTCACGTCTGTCTTGTAAGGTCCGTCGCGGGCAAGATCGTCAAGGGCAGAGAACCATGCAGAAATCGCAGGGAACATACAGGATTTTCGCAGACCGGTTGGTTCTGCGATTTTTTGTATGCGCCTATGTGGCACTTCTGGTTCTGATGACCCTGAGTGGTCATCAGGATGGCTCTGACGACGTGATGCGCTGGGTGGTCGTGCAGGATCTGTTGCAGGGGCAGGGCTGGTTCGACAACCATCAGTATCGGCTGGGTCCCGAGGGCGGTACATTGATGCATTGGTCCCGATTGATCGACGCGCCGATCGCCTTGCTCTACGGAACATTCGGTTTGGTTTTGCCGCCCGATACGGCCCTTCAGGTGACGGCATTCGCCTGGCCCTCACTTTTGGCCGGCTTGGCCTTGTGGGCCTTTGCGGTGACGGGAAGCGTTTTGGGCGCGCGGGAAGGCGCTGTTTCGGCACTGGTTGTGGGTGTGCTGGCGCTCGAACACTCCAGGAAGTTCGACTATTTTTCGTTTGATCACCACAATGCTCAGATTCTTCTGTTCGCCACGGCCCTGATGCTGTTTGCGTTGCGCAGGGACAAACCATATGCCGGATGGCTGCTGGGTGCCTGCCTGGCGCTTTCGGTGTCGATAGGCACCGAATCGATATTGCAGATAGCACTTGTCGCCGTGTTTTTTGCCATTGACTGGATCGTCAACGGTGAACCGACCCGTCGCCGGACCATGGCATTCGGTATCGGGCTGGTCGTGACGCTTTTACTGACCAGCCTTGCAACAACGGGACACGAGGCCTTTCTGTTTCCAAGCTGTGACGCCCTGACTCTCAGCGTGGCATTGCCGGCGAGCGTTGCCGCGGCAGGGCTTTGCTTTGTGGCCTGGATCGGGTCTGGCTGGTCACTTTGGGGCCGGGTCGGCGCATGTGTTGCAATTGGCGTGGTGACATTGGCCTGCGCTTACCATTTCGCCCCGCATTGTCTCAGCAATCCGATCGAAGCCCTGCCTCAGGACATGCGCGACTATTGGCTGAGCCAGGTGGCGGAAGCCCAGAAAATCAACGTCACTCTGCAACGGCACAGGGGCGAAGCGCTGGCCCTGATCGCGATGTCGATCCTGTGCGTGGCAGCCGCCCTGATCTTCGCAGTCAGATCGCCCTTCAGACTGGAATACGCCCTGTTTCTGGCCCTGATCGTGACCGGCCTGGTGGTGTTCCTCTATCAGTCCAGAATGATGACATTCCTGGGCGTTTCGCTGGTGGCTGTCCAGGCGCAGATCCTGCGTGTCCTGTACACCTCTTATTCAAGCAGTCGCCGCGCGATGTCAGGGCTTGCGATGGTTGCTTTCATCCTCTGCATCTCGCCGAAAACCGGCGCCAGCATCGATGAGCAGTTGGGGCGCTTTGCCGAGCCGTCCTTTGCCGCATCCGCGATGCCGGCCCGACAGTCACAGCAAAATTCGGGGGCATCCTGCAAAACGCCCGAAGCCTATGCAGCCCTGCATGGCCTGCCAGCCGGCAGAGTTCTTGTTGATTTCGACTTTGCCGCGAACGTGCTGCGCCATACCGACCATTCCGTATTGGCGGGCAATTATCACCGGAATCAGGCTGGAATTCTGGCGCAGATCGAACTGTTCCGATCGGACGCCGACCAGATCGGATCACGCCTGACCGAGCTGGACGTGGATTACGTCATGCTCTGCACGTCCGCACCGCGCGCCGAATTCTGGTCCTGGGCGTCACAGGGCCGTGGTTTGCAACCGCGATTGATTGCGGGTGAAATCCCGGCCTATCTCAGACGGATACAAGCTGCGGAAGGTACAGCCTTTCAGGTCTTTCAGGTGAGTGGGGCAGGCTAGGCCACACAAGATCAACCGTCAGGCGTGGCGCTTCACGATCACCGAACCGACGGAATACCCGGCGCCGAAGGAACAGATCAGGCCCAGATCACCTTCCTGCAAGTCGTCGGAATACTTAGAAAACGCGATGATCGACCCCGCAGAAGACGTGTTGGCATAATCCTGAAGGATGTTGGGTTGCTCGCCCGGCTCGGGTTCGCGGCCCAGAACTTTCTTGCCGATGAAGTCGTTCATCGTCTTGTTGGCCTGATGCAGCCACAGGCGTTTCAGATCAGAGTTTCTGACCCCTTCGGCATCCATGTGGTCGCTGATATGCTTGCTGACCATCGGCAGTACTTCCTTGAATACTTTCCGACCGTTCTGCATGAACTGCATGTCGCGCCGGTCGGTCAGCCCGTCAGGGCGCGAGCGGCGCAGAAAGCCGTTGTTGTTGCGGATATTGTTGGAAAACGCAGTAGCACAGCGGGTCGACAGGATTTCGAAATGCGGGCCTTTGGCGTCTTCGATCCGCTCGATCAGCGTTGCCGTCGCCACATCGCCAAAGATGAAATGACAATCCCGGTCGCGCCATTCCAGATGGCCCGAGCAGATCTCGGGGTTGACCACCAGCGCCGCTCGCACCGATCCAGACCTCACCATATCCGCCGCGGCCTGAATGCCGAACGTGGCCGAAGAACAGGCTACGTTCATGTCAAAGCCGAACCCGTTGATCCCCAGTTCCTGCTGAATTTCGATCGCAATCGCCGGATAGGCGCGCTCGTGGTTCGAGGCCGCGCAGATTACCAGATCGACATCCGCCGCTGTGCGCCCCGCCTGCGCCAGCGCCTTCCTGCAGGCATCCACTGCCATCTCGGTCATGATCCCGGGCTCGTCATCGCTGCGCTGGCGCAGCGTCGGGTGCATCACGTCCGGGTTCAGCACCCCGGCCTTGTCCATCACGTAGCGGTTTTCGATCCCCGACGCCTTGACGATGAACTTTTCCGAGGAATGCTGCATCGCCTCCATCTGCCCGGCGGCGATGGCTTCGGCATTCTTCGCGTTCTGTTTGTCGGCATAAGCGTTGAATGCTTCGACAAGCTCGGCATTGGTGATGACGTTTTCCGGCGTGAAGACACCGGTACCGGTGATGGCGGGGGTATACATGGCTAGCCCTGAGTGTTTCGGATTTGCCCAAAATGCAGTCACGGTGTGATTTGATCAAGGTATGTTGACCTAAGGGAATGTGCATAAAGCTGTAGCTTCATATCTTGAATAGTTCAGAAACTGAAGTATATGACCGCTCCAAACGCGCGGAGATCCCCGATGCCCGACGATATCAGCACCAGGCTTGGCCGCCTCAGCCCCGAGATTCAGGCGATCATGGGCGTCTATGCCCTGTACTGGAAACTGGAAGAGACCTTCGACTGTATCGAAACAGACCTGAGCCACCCCGAATGCCATATGCTGATCAAGCTGGATCAGCCGAAACGCATGGGGGTTCTGGCTGCAGATATGCTGAGTGTACCGTCCACAATCACCGCCACCGCGGATTCGCTGGAAAAAGCCGGCTATCTCATGCGCGAGCGTGACCCCGAAGACCGCCGCGCCTGGTTGCTGGTGCTGACCGAGCGTGGCGAAGAAGCCCGCAACATGCTGGTGGCCGAGGCCGGAGACCTTTTTCACAGGGCCTCGGGCCTGAACGACGAAGAAACAGCCGAATTCGCGCGACTGGCGCGCAAAATCCGTGACAACGTTTTGAAAACGGGAATTCCCGAGGGACTGAAGAAATGAAACTCCTGACCTCTCTGGGCCTTGCACTGGCCGTTCTGGCAACTCCGATTACCGCTCAAGATACTCCGAAACCGGTCAAGCTGATGCAGGTGCACGAAACAACGCCCGGCTTCACCCGCCAGTTCTTCGGTCGTGTTGCCGCGCGGCAGACGGTCGATCTTGCCTTTCAGGTTGCCGGTCAGATCGTCGAAATGCCGGTCAACGAAGGGTTTGTCATCCCCAAAGGCGGCCTGATTGCGCGACTGGATCAGGAGCCGTTCGAACTGCGGCTTGAGCGGGCGCAGCTGCAAAAGGAACAGGCCGACCGAACCGTCGCACGCCTGTCGCGTTTGCGGGGCACCACGGCCAGCCAGGTGGCGGTCGATGACGCGGAGACCGAAGCGCAACTGGCCGCGATCGCACTGCGCGATGCCGAATACGAACTGGAACACGCGACTCTGACCGCACCATTTGACGCGCTGGTCTCCAGCCGCGCGGTCGAGGCTTTCACCACCGTATCGGCGGGCACGCCGATCGTCCGCATCCACGACATGTCCGAACTGCGCATCGAGGTGGACGTGCCCGAGATCCTGTTTCAACGCTCGGGCCAGAACGACGATATCACCATCACCGCCAAATTCCCCGTAAGTGATGAAGTCTTCCCGCTGGAAATCCGTGAATTCGACGCTGAAACCTCAAGTGTCGGGCAGACCTTCCGCATTCAGTTCGGCCTGACCCCGCCCGAGGGGCTGCAAATTCTTCCCGGCTCGTCCGTCACCGTCAACGTAAAGGTCCGGGATGAGCGCACAGGCATCGTCGTGCCGGCGACGGCCGTCATTGCGGATGCAACAGGTGAGCTTAGCGTCATGGTGTTCTCTCCCGCTGGCGCGGATGAAGGCACGGTCCGCCGCGTTCCGGTGACAATCGAACCCACGCAGTCGGGCGATGTTCGGGTGTTGAAAGGCTTGTCCGACGGTGACGAAGTTGTTGTGGCTGGCGGTGCTGTGCTGACAGACGGTCAGTCCGTGCGCCGGTTCACCGGCTTCGCGAACTGAGGGGCAGACAGATGAACATCGCGCGCGCCTCGATTGATCGACCGCTTTACACATGGCTGATCATCCTCATTGCCCTCTTTGGTGGCATCTGGGGATTCACGTCGCTTGGTCGCTTGGAAGACCCGGCTTTCACCATCAAGAACGCGGTCATCGCCACCCAATATCCCGGTGCCACGGCGGAACAGGTGGCGCTTGAAGTGTCCGAACCCCTTGAATCCGCGATCCAGCAGATGGGCGAGGTGGATGTCATCACCTCGGTCAACCAACCCGGACAATCGCTGATCGAAGTAGAGATCAAGTCGACCTACGACGGCACCGAACTGCCCGATATCTGGACCCGCCTGCGGGCCAAGGTGCGCGATGCCGCCCGCGGGCTTCCGTCGGGTGTCAGCCAACCCTATGTGAATGACGGGTTCGGAGATGTGTTCGGCCTGTTCTATGCGGTGACTGCCGAAGGGTTTTCGGACGCCGAAATGCATGAACTGGCAACGTTTCTGCGTCGCGAACTGCTGACCGTGGACGGCGTCGCCGATGTCGAGGTTCAGGGCCTGCCGGACGAGGCGATTTTTGTAGAGCCCGATCTGGCGATCTCGGTGAACCAGAACGTCCCGCTGCAAGCGATCAACGAAGCCATAGCCAACGCGGATTCGGTGAATTCCTCGGGGTCTTTGCGGTCTGAAGATGCCCGCACCACCATTCTGACGGCCGAGGGTTCGGACAGTGTCTCGGCCATTGCGGGCCTGTCTGTCGGTTCGCAAGGGCAGGTGATCAACCTGTTCGACATGTCCGATGTCTATCGCGCCCGTCAGAACGATCCGGACATCATGATCCGCTATAACGGGACCGAAGCCTTTACCCTCGGTATCGCCGGTCTGGCGACGGAAAACATCGTCGAGGTCGGCAAGCGGGCTGACGCCAAATTCGCCGAGCTGGATGCGAATATCCCCTTCGGTGTCGATATTCTGCCGATCTATCAGCAACATGTGGTGGTCGAACAGGCCTCGAACGACTTTCTCGTGAACCTTGCCATGTCGGTGGCCATCGTGGTCGCCGTTCTGGGCATCTTCATGGGCTGGCGCGCGGCCATTGTTGTCGGTTCGACCCTGTTGCTGACCGTAGTCGGCACGCTTCTGTTCATGTCACTATTCTCGATCGAGATGGAACGGATTTCCCTGGGTGCGCTGATCATTGCCATGGGTATGCTTGTGGACAATGCCATCGTGGTGGCCGAAGGGATGCAGATCGCGATGTTGCGTGGCCAATCCTCGCGCGATGCGGCTGAGGATGTGGCGTCCAAAACCCAGATCCCCCTGCTTGGGGCCACCGTGATCGGCATCATGGCCTTTGCCGGGATCGGGCTCAGCCCGGATGCGACGGGCGAGTTTCTGTTTTCCCTGTTTGCGGTGATCGGCATTTCGCTGCTGCTCAGCTGGATACTTGCCATCACGGTCACGCCTTTGCTGGGGCACTATTTCTTCAAGCAGGGCAAGGAGGGTGAGATCGACGCCTACGGGGGCATCCTGTTCCGCACATATGGCGCGATCCTGCGGTTTGCGCTCCGCTTCCGGTGGCTGGTTGTTGCGGGTCTCATCGGCGTAACCGTTGCGTGCTATGCCGGGTTCGGGTTGATGAAACAACAATTCTTCCCCAACTCGAACACGCCTTTGTTCTTTGTGCATTACAAGCTGCCTCAGGGCACGCCGATTGCCCGCACGGCTCAGGACATGGCGGTGTTCGAAGATTGGCTGACCCAACGCGATGACGTGGTTTCGGTCACGACATTCGTCGGTCAGGGGGCAACCCGGTTCATGCTGACCTATTCGGCGGAAAAACCGAACCCGAGCTATGGTCACATGATCATCCGCACGGAAAGTCTGGATAACATCCCGGCCTTGCAGGCGGATCTGGAAGCGTTCGGGTCGGTCCAGTTCCCCGAAGGCGAGTTCGGAACCAAGCGCCTGGTGTTTGGCCCCGGTGGCGGTGATCCGATCCAGGCCCGGTTCTCGGGCAGCGATCCGGTGGTCCTGCGTCAACTTGCGGATGAGGCCGTGCAGCGCATGGCGGCGGCGTCGCCCAACGCGCTGCTCGTTCATCATGACTGGCGCGAACAGGAACTGGCGGTGCAGCCGATCTATGCCACAGAACGGGCCCAGACCGCGGGTGTTACGCGCGAAGACATTGCGGCCACGCTGCAATTTTCGACCGATGGCATCACGGGCGGTGTGCTGCGGGAACGTGACCGCCTGATCCCCATCATCTTGCGTCGTCCGGCGGACGGAGATTATTCCATCGTCGATCAGGTGGTGTATTCGGACCAATCCGGGAAATTTGTACCAATCGAACAGATGGTCGATGGATTCGAGTACAAATCCCTCAATACGCTGGTTCATCGCCGCGATCGTGTTCTGACCATCACCGTCGGCGCGGACATCCCGACCGACCTGACGGCGGCTCAGGTACACGCCGAAGTTCGGGACGCCATCGAGGCAATCGAATTACCCCCCGGATACAAGATGGAGTGGGGCGGTGAGTTCGAAAACTCGCGTGACGCGCAGGAAAGCCTGGGCAAACAGTTGCCGTTGAGCCTGCTGATCATGGTGCTGATCTCGGTTCTGCTGTTCAACGCGATCCGACAGCCGATCATCATCTGGCTGCTGGTTCCGATGTCGGTCAACGGCGTGGTCATCGGCCTGTTGGGCACAGGGCTGCCCTTTACCTTCACGGCCCTTCTGGGCCTGCTCAGCCTGTCGGGCATGCTGATCAAGAACGGCATCGTTCTGGTGGAAGAGATCGACCTGGTTCGCGCCACGGGCAAACCCTTGCGCGCATCCATCGTCGAAGCCTCGGTCTCGCGTTTGCGTCCTGTGATGCTGGCTGCGATCACCACTATTCTGGGCATGGCGCCGCTGCTGACCGATGCGTTCTTCGTCTCGATGGCGGTGACGATCATGGGCGGGCTGGCTTTTGCGACCGTCCTAACAATGGTCGCCGCGCCGGTGTTCTACCTGCTTTTCTTCGCGGGCGATGAAAAACGCGAACTTGCAACGGTGTGATCCCTTTTCAAGATTGCAATAGAATCCCAGCTAAAACACACCGATCCTTGTGTGCCAGTTTAATCGTACCGAACCATTCAAAGTGACTCAGATCAGAAGGCGTCGGGAGGGTCGTAGAATGGTCGCCTGAGGGGCGGCCTTCATGGAACTCGTTGCTTGACGATGGTCGCCGCTCATCGAGAAACGCAAGGCTTGCCAGGCTCTTCTTCATTTGCTTCAGTGTGTTAGGAATTTGCACGAGGAATTCAATGGATAACAAAATTGGCGTGGCGGGCGTCGCTGGGGGGTTGGTCGGTATAGGGACCTTGTTATACACATACATTGATGGGGAACGAGCCAACGCGCGTGAGCAGGATTTGGGATTTAGCCAGTTTGCTGCAAAAATTTCTCGTCTCGAGGCAGATCTTGAACAAATAGACGAAGAACTCACTTTAAAGGATCAGGAGATATCTTCGTTGCGCGACGCGTTGAGTGCCATCGGCGAACGAGCACCGGTTGATCTTACGTTGCTGGAAAAACGCCTTAGCGATCTTGAGGAACAGCCTGTCGGGCAAGGACAAGCCGCTTCTGTAGAGGCTGTGGCAGCTTTTTTAGTACAGAACCACTTGGATGAGCTGCGCGGACCACAGGGACTGGCAGGTCCGCAAGGCCCGGTGGGTCCAAAGGGGGAAGCCGGGGCTGCTGGTAGCTCGGCGGCACTGAATCCGCGCGCTCCTATCGAAGTCACTGGCGACTTTTCGACAGATTTTGAACCGCAGTATTTCGGGTCGACCAAAGCGAACCTCGTGGGATGTGCAGGAAAGGGCGTGCGGGTTTCCTGCACCATGCTTTTGGAACCGGAAGATGCCGCGTCATATCACTTTCAGGCCAGAGGAGACAAAATTCGCCTAGCATTGCCGACGGCGGAATGGGTCCAGGCGAAAGAATTCAAAGTTGGTTCACAAAAAAACTGGGTTGTCGGGGGCAATTTGTCCGCGGGTATCCCCCAGCGTGTAGATATTGCTTTCGACCTGCCGAGCGGTGGGCACAAAGGATTTCTGGCATTGGAAGTTTTTGAAGGTCAAAGCAGATCAACCGCCGTTTGGAAAGACATCCCTTTGGCAGAATGATGAGGAAGCTCTGGAGCATATCCAGAGCTTCTAAACGCTGATAGCCACGGCGCTTATCCCTGTAGCGACTTCACCTCGACATCCCCTTCGGCCTGCGCCTTGATCGCCAGAGCGGCAGCATGGCTTGCAGCGGCCGTAGTGTAATACGGGATCTTGTCATAAAGCGCGATGGACCGGATGGCCTTGCTGTCCTCGACCGCCTGCGCGCCTTCGGTGGTGTTCATCAGCAGTTGAACCTGACCGTCTTTCAGCATGTCGACCACGTCCGGGCGGCCCTCATAGACCTTGTTGACCACGTCGCATGGCACACCCTGTTCCGCCAGCCAGCTTTGCGTGCCGCGGGTGGCGACCAGCGTGAAGCCTTGTTCGACCAGAACCTGGGCGGCCTCGAGCATCGCCGCGCCCTTGTCGGCATCCTTGATCGAAATAAAGGCCCGGCCCGAAGTCGGCAGCACCATGCCCGCGCCCATCTGCGCCTTGAGGAAGGCGCGCGGGAAATCGCGGTCCCAGCCCATGACCTCGCCGGTCGAGCGCATTTCCGGGCCAAGGATGGTATCGACGCCCGGGAAACGGGCGAAGGGCAGGACCGCCTCTTTCACCGAGAACCATGGCATGTCCGGGTCGGCCAGCGTCATCTGATCCGCGATCTTTGTGTCGTCCACGGTCTTGTAGGGCGGACGCTGCGGGAAGCTCGCCAGCTTTTCGCCTGCCATGACGCGCGCGGCGATGGACGCAATCGCGCTGTCGGTGGCCTTTGCCACGAACGGCACGGTGCGCGAGGCGCGCGGGTTGACCTCGATCAGGTAGATCTCATCATCCTTGATCGCGAACTGAACATTCATCAGGCCGACAACGTTCAGCGCCTTGGCCAGCTTGAACGCCTGATCCTTGATCTGCGCGATGATCTCTTTCGACAGCGAATAGGGCGGCAGCGAACAGGCGCTATCGCCCGAGTGCACGCCGGCCTCTTCGATATGCTGCATGATGCCTGCCACATGCACATCGGTGCCGTCGCACAGCGCGTCCACGTCCAGCTCGACCGCGCCAGCCAGATAGCTGTCCAGCAGAACGGGGCTGTCGCCCGAGACCACCACGGCCTCGTTGATGTAGCGTCGCAGCTGGTCCATGTCGCGAACGATCTCCATCGCGCGGCCGCCCAGAACGTAGGACGGGCGGATCACCAGCGGAAAACCGATTTCCTCGGCGATTTCCAGCGCCTGCGCGTCGGTCGAGGCGATGCCGTTCTTGGGCTGTTTCAGCCCCAGTTCATTGACCAGCGCCTGAAAACGCTCGCGGTCTTCGGCCAGGTCAATCGCGTCAGGCGTGGTGCCCAGGATCGGGATGCCCTCGGCCTCGAGCGCGTTGGCCAGTTTCAGCGGTGTCTGTCCACCGAACTGAACAATGACGCCGTGCAGCGTGCCGTTTTCCTGTTCCTTCGTCAGGATTTCCATGACGTGTTCAAAGGTCAGCGGCTCGAAATACAAGCGATCCGAAGTGTCATAATCGGTCGAAACCGTCTCGGGGTTGCAGTTGATCATGATGGTTTCATAGCCCGCTTCGGTCAGCGCGAAGCAGGCGTGGCAGCAACAATAGTCGAACTCGATGCCCTGACCGATGCGGTTTGGGCCGCCGCCAAGAATGACGACCTTTTTGCGGTCGCTCGGGCGCGCCTCGCATTCGACCTCGCCCATCATGGGCGCTTCGTAGGTTGAGTACATGTAAGGTGTCTGCGCCTCGAACTCGGCGGCGCAGGTGTCGATGCGTTTGAACACCGCTGAAACGCCCAGATTGCGGCGCGCTCGGCGGACGTTGTCTTCGTCACGGCCCGTCAGCTTGCCCAGACGCGCATCGGTGAATCCCAGCATTTTCAGCTTGCGGATGCCGTCCTCGGTGACGGGCAGGCCGTCCTTGCGGAGTTGACGTTCGGCCTCGACGATCTCGCGGATACGGGCCAGGAACCAAGGGTCGAACTTGGTGACGCCGAAAATCTCGTCATCGCTCAGGCCATGGCGCATCGCTTGCGCAATGGTGCGCAGGCGGTCAGGTGTCTGCTGGCTGATCGCCTTGATCACGGCGGCCTTGTCGTCGGCCTCGTCCCAGAGGCCCACGTTCAGGCCGGGGATTTCGACCTCATCAAAGCCGGTTAGGCCCGATTCCATCGAGGCCAGTGCCTTTTGCATCGATTCGTGGATCGTACGGCCAATCGACATCGCCTCGCCCACTGACTTCATCGCGGTGGTCAGATAGGGTTCGGAACCGGGGAATTTCTCGAAGGCGAATTTCGGAATTTTTGTCACGACATAGTCGATGGTCGGCTCGAACGAGGCCGGGGTGACCTTGGTGATGTCGTTGTCCAGTTCGTCAAGCGTGTAACCCACGGCCAGCTTTGCCGCGATCTTCGCGATCGGGAAACCGGTGGCCTTCGACGCCAGCGCCGACGAGCGCGACACGCGCGGGTTCATCTCGATCACGACCATGCGACCATCGACCGGGTTGATCGCCCATTGCACGTTTGAGCCGCCGGTTTCGACACCGATTTCACGCAGCACTGCAATCGAGTGATTGCGCATGATCTGGTATTCTTTGTCGGTTAGCGTAAGGGCAGGGGCCACGGTGATCGAGTCACCCGTATGCACGCCCATCGGATCGACGTTTTCGATGGAACACACGATTATGGCGTTGTCGGCAGTGTCGCGCACCACCTCCATTTCGTATTCTTTCCAGCCCAGAAGGCTTTCGTCGATCAGGATTTGACCCACGGGCGAGGCATCCATACCCGAGCGGCAAATATGGATGTAATCCTCACGGTTATACGCCACGCCGCCACCGGTGCCGCCCAGTGTAAAGGCCGGGCGGATGATGGCAGGAAGCCCCACGGTTTCAAGGGTTTCAAGCGCCAGCGCCACGCCAGCGTCCAGGTCTTTCTTGCCGCTCTCGTCCTTGGGGGCGGTCACAATCTCGGCCTTGGGGTTTTCGATGCCCAGCCGGTCCATCGCCTCGCGGAACAGGGCGCGGTCTTCGGCCATTTCGATGGCATCGCGCTTGGCGCCGATCATCTCGACGCCGAACTTGTCCAGCACGCCCATTTCTTCCAGTGCCAGAGAGGTGTTCAGGCCGGTCTGTCCGCCCATGGTGGGCAACAGGGCGTCAGGGCGTTCTTTCTCGATGATCTTGGCGACCACTTCGGGTGTAATCGGCTCGATATAGGTGGCGTCGGCCAGACCGGGGTCGGTCATGATCGTCGCCGGGTTCGAGTTCACCAGAATGACCCGGTATCCTTCCTCGCGCAGGGCCTTGCAGGCCTGAGCACCGGAATAGTCGAATTCACAGGCCTGACCGATAACAATGGGGCCCGCCCCAATGATCATGATCGACTGGATGTCGGTTCTTCTCGGCATGGCCTTGTTCCTTCGATTGTCCGCGAGTCAGGGCACCGCCCCAGCGCCCAAATTGTCCTGCGTTATAGGGACCGCGCAAAAAGGTGCAAGAGGTATCGGAAACAGGGACGAAATTGCCGCTTTCCCCTCTTTCACTTGGCAGAGTATTCTCTATATGGCCCCTCACGGCAAATGAGGATGCAAGTGCGTATTCGTTTCGATCAGGGACCGGCCGGGCGAGGAACCCGGTTTCAGCGTCCGTCTCAGGTGATCCGCGCGGATGTGGCGGAGGACGTGCCCCAGGCTCTGGCGGCGCTGGACGAGGCGCGCGCAGGCGGTGCCTGGCTGGCAGGGTATGCCAGTTACGAGCTGGGCTATGCGCTTGAACCCCGGCTCAATGGTCTATTGCCGGAAGAACGACGCCTGCCTTTGTTGTGCTTTGGGGTCTATGATGCACCGGATCGTGTCGCCCTTCCGTCGCCTGCGGGTGAAGTGGGCGCATTCCGGCCGCGCTGGGATGAAGCGCGCTACGGCAAGGCCTTCAGGGCCGTGCATGACGCCATCGGTGCCGGCGACATCTATCAGGCCAATCTGACATTTCCGATTGATCTGTCCGTCTCGGGCAACAGCGAAACGCTCTATGCCGCGCTGGCGGTGGGGCAGCCAGTGGGCCACGGAGCACTGGTGCAGCAGGATGGGCTGCCCGATCTGCTCAGCCGCTCGCCGGAGTTGTTTTTCCGCACCGATGAGGGTGGGCGGATCGAAACCCGGCCGATGAAGGGCACGCAACCGCGCAGTGAAGACCCGGATGAGGATGCGCGCCGCCGAGCTTTTCTGAGCGCGGACGAAAAGAATCGGGCCGAGAACCTGATGATTGTTGATTTGCTGCGCAACGATATCAGCCGCGTCGCGCTGCCCGGATCCGTTCATGTGCCTGGCCTGTTCCGGGTGGAAACCTATGCCACCGTACATCAGATGGTCTCGCTGGTGCGGGCGCAGCTGCACAAATGCGTGGGGTTGGGTGAAATACTGACCGCCCTGTTTCCCTGCGGGTCGATCACCGGAGCCCCCAAGATTCGCGCGATGGAAATTCTTGCGGAACTGGAGCCATGGGCGCGCGACATCTATTGCGGGACGATTGGCTGGGCCGCGCCTGATGGTCGGTCCGAGTTCAACGTGGCCATCCGCACCTTGATGCTTGAGGATGATCAGGCCACTCTGAACGTAGGTGGCGGTGTCGTTTGGGACAGCACCGCCCCGTCAGAGTATGAGGAGGCGTTATGGAAAGCCCGCTTCGCCCGCCAGCTGAACCTGATTTCAGCCTGATTGAAACACTGGCCTTCCGCCCAGATCAGGGCTTTGTCAGGCTGGACCGCCATCTTGCACGAATGGCCCGTACTGCGCGGGTGTTCGAGATTCCTTTCAACCCCGATGAAGCAACCGCCCGACTGAATGGCGCTGCTTGTGACACCCCGCTGCGTTGCCGCCTTACGCTGGATGTGTCGGGATCGTTCGATCTGTCGACCGGCGAACTGGTGGACAATCCCAGAATCTGGCGCGTCGCTCTGTCGGATCAGCGTCTGGCTTCGAATGACCTGTGGTTGCGTCACAAGACCACGCGCCGTGCGCTCTATGATGCCGCGCGCGCAGCGCTGCCCGAGGGGGTGGACGAACTGTTGTTTCTGAATGAACTGGATGAGCTTTGTGAAGGCACCATTACGAACCTGTTTCTGGAAATGCCTGATGGCCGGGTTCTGACGCCCGCTCTGTCCTGTGGGCTCTTGCCGGGGATACTGCGCGAAGAACTGTTGGAAAATAAAGCGGTCACCGAAGCTGTGCTGACCTTGACCGACCTGAAAAATGCGCAAACTGTGCGGATCGGAAATTCACTGCGCGGACTGATCGAGGTGGAGCTGATAGACGGGTGACAAAAAACAGCATGATGATCGGACCGCCGGTTGCATTGCGACAGCTGCGGCTGGAATTTGGCCTGTTCTATATTGGCTTGCCGCTGCTGATCGCTGTTCTTTTCCCTCCGAACTGGATGTTTCCGGCGCTTTTTGCGCTGACCGGGCTTGGTATCGTGCTATTGCACCGGACGCCCGGGTTTCAATGGGCCGAACTTCGTTATGACTGGGCCAACTGGACCCTGCGCGAGGTGGCTTTGTTCTCTGCCATCGTGGCTGCCTTTTGTGTTGGGCTGATTCAGATCACGCGCCCGGATGCCGCGTTCTTCCTGCTTGTGCAGCGCCCCGAAATGCTGGCCTTCATCTGGGTCGGCTACCCACTTTTGTCAGCGCTGCCGCAAGAGCTGCTGTTCCGTCCTCTGTTTTTTCGCCGCTATCACGCGATCCTTCCGGATGGGCGTGCGGCCTATCTGCTGAACGCGGCCATATTCTCGTTCGCGCACCTGATGTACTGGAGCTGGATCGTCGCGCTGATGACATTCGCCGGCGGCCTGCTGTTCACATGGGCCTACCGGCAGCGAGGGTCATTCTTCTATGCGGTGTTGCTGCACGCGATTGCGGGCAATATCATTTTTGCGGTGGGGCTGGGCGTATATTTCTACTCGGGCAATGTGCAAAGGCCGTTTTGAAGGGGCAACCCGCCTTGACTTTCCGGGGCTGACAGGGTGTATCGGCGCGACGAATTCTGCGCCCGAAGGGATATTCCATGCACGCCTATCGCAGCCACACCTGCGCCGCCTTGACCGCCGCCAATGTCGGAGAAACCGTTCGCCTGTCCGGTTGGGTGCATCGGGTTCGAGATCATGGGGGCGTGCTGTTCATCGATCTTCGCGACCATTTCGGTGTAACCCAGATCCTGTGCGACGGCGACAGCGCCGCCTTTGCCGAGCTTGAAAAGGTGCGGTCCGAATGGTGCATCCGTATCGACGGCACCGTCAAAGCCCGTGACCCGGACTTGGTGAACCCGAAACTGCCCACCGGCGAGATCGAGGTTTACGTGCGCGAACTGGAAGTTCTGGGGGCCGCCGACGAATTGCCGCTGATGGTCTTCGGCGATCAGGAATACCCCGAGGAAACGCGTCTGCGCTATCGCTATCTGGACCTGCGCCGCGAGGCGATGCAGCGGAACATGACCCTGCGCTCGGACGTGGTAGCCTCCATGCGCAAGCGTATGTGGGATCAGGGCTTCCGCGAGTATCAGACGCCGATCATCACCGCCTCGTCGCCCGAAGGCGCGCGTGACTTCCTGGTGCCGTCGCGTCTGCACCCGGGCAAATTCTACGCGCTGCCACAGGCACCTCAGCAGTTCAAACAGCTGATCATGGTGTCGGGCTTCGACAAATACTTCCAGATCGCACCATGCTTCCGTGACGAAGACCCGCGCGCCGACCGCTCGCCCACCGATTTCTATCAGCTCGACCTCGAGATGTCCTTTGTTGAACAGCAGGACGTGTTCGACACGATCCAGCCCGTTCTGACCGGCGTGTTCGAAGAGTTTGGCGGTGGCCGCAAGGTTGATCAGGACTGGCCGCAAATTTCCTACAAGGACGCGGCGCTGTGGTACGGCACAGACAAGCCGGACCTGCGGAACCCCATCAAGATGCAGGTGGTCTCCGAGCATTTCCGCGGTTCCGGTTTCGCGATCTTCGCCAAGCTGCTTGAACAGGAAGGCACCGAGATCCGCGCGATCCCCGCGCCGACCGGTGGCAGCCGGAAGTTCTGTGACCGCATGAACGCCTTTGCCCAGAAGGAAGGTCTGCCCGGCATGGGCTATATCTTCTGGCGCGATCAGGGTGAGGGGATGGAGGCTGCGGGACCGCTGGCCAAGAACATCGGCCCCGAACGCACCGAGGCAATCCGTCAGCAACTGGGTCTGGGCGTTGGCGATGCGGCGTTTTTCCTGGGCGGCAAGCCAAAAGCCTTTGAAAAGGTTGCCGGCAAGGCGCGTGACGTGATCGGTGAGGAATTGAACCTGACCGAAAAAGACCGTTTTGCCTTTGCCTGGATCGTCGATTTCCCGATCTATGAGCAAGACGAGGAAACCGGCGCGATCGATTTCGAACACAACCCGTTCTCGATGCCGCAGGGCGGTATGGAGGCGTTGCAGGGCAACCCGCTGGATGTGCGCGGCTACCAGTATGATCTGGCGTGCAACGGGTACGAGCTGGTTTCAGGCGCGATCCGGAACCACAAGCCGGAAATCATGCTGAAGGCCTTTGAACTGGCGGGCTATGGCGAGGATGAAGTGAAATCCCGCTTTGGTGCCCTGTTCAATGCCTTCCACTACGGCGCCCCGCCACACGGTGGGTGCGCGGCTGGTATCGACCGGATCGTGATGCTGTTGGCAGATGAGGCCAATATCCGCGAAGTCATGATGTTCCCGATGAACCAGCGAGCCGAAGATCTGATGATGGACGCACCTTCGGACCCGACCTCGGATCAGTTGATGGAGCTGGGTCTTCGCATTATCCCTCAGGACCAGTAAAAAAACCGCCCGCTTGTCGCGGGCGGTTTTTTTGCACGCAGGCAGTCTGTGTCAGTCCAGCGGGTCTTTCAGATTGGTTCGGTTGACGCGGATGGAACGCGCGGCCTGCCGTGTTTGGCGGTACAGCCAGATGCACAAAAGGGTTGCAGTGATGAAATACGCTGTCACCATTTCAAATCGCCTCTCGCTGTTCCAGTCGGTTCTGCACCATCCCGGCAACCTGCGCCGCCTGCGCCATGATCGGCGTCCCATTCGCGCGTGACAATGCCAGCTTTCGCGCTGCTTCCGCCAAGGGCCTGTCATTTGCTTCGCGCGCGACGCCGTGCAGGAACTGTGCGGCGTAGTCCAATGTACGGTGATCGTTGGGACCTGCGAGCACATCGGCGATATGGGCCATGTCGTCCTGATAGGCCAGAGGGTCCGGGCGGATGATTTCATCGCGCACGGCATGAAGCCCGCTGGGGCGCCGGTCCTCTGGCAGGCGTTCCAGAATGGATTTCTGAAAATGGGACATTGATTTTAGCGGCTTGGACAAAAAACCATCCGCGCCGGCCGCAAGAGCCATGTCTTCGCTGCCGTCATCGCCCGAAAGGCCCATGATGACACTGATACGGGGCGTGGCCTCGGCCAATTCGGCGATCAGGTCGGCGCCGGAACCGTCCGGCAGGCCCATATCGACCAGGATAACCGAAGGCCGATAGATCTGTAGGTGCCTTCGGGCCGATTTCAGGCAATCCGCACGGCGAATGCGCGCGCCGCTGTGCAGGCACATCAGGCGGATGGCATCGCAAGCGTACCGGCTGTCTTCGACAACCAATATGGTCTGACCCAGCAAGGGTCTAGTCGCGGTAGGCGCGGCGGCGGTGGTGGCAAGTAGGCCCGAATCGTCCATGGCAGCTCTCCTATGCAGCAGATGCTTCACGCTAGGAACTTCTGGCTAACACGACGTTAACGCGCGATTTGGCGCACTTGTCCTTTGGCGGATCAGCCCCCATAACCCATGCAACGCAGGACAGCAGGAGTGAGACATGATTGGACGTCTGAACCACGTCGCCATCGCCGTACCGGATCTTGAGGCGGCGTCTGAGCAATACCGCAACGCGCTGGGCGCCAAAGTCGGCGCGCCGCAGGACGAGCCGGATCATGGTGTCACGGTCGTGTTCATCGAACTGCCCAACACCAAGATCGAACTTCTGTATCCACTGGGTGACGACAGCCCGATCAACGGGTTCTTGGAAAAGAACCCGGCCGGCGGCATCCACCATGTATGTTACGAGGTCGAGGATATCATCGCGGCCCGTGATCATCTGAAAGCGACCGGAGCCCGGGTTTTGGGATCAGGTGAGCCCAAGATCGGTGCGCATGGCAAACCGGTTCTGTTTCTGCACCCCAAGGATTTCAACGGCTGCCTGGTCGAGCTGGAGCAGGTATAACCCCCCAGCCCCGGAGGGCCTGAAATGACCATTACTGCCGCGCTGGTGTTGTTCGCCGTCATCTGGTTCATGACGTTATTGGTGGTGCTGCCCATTCGCATCAAAACCCAGGGCGATCTGGGCGACATCGTTCCCGGCACGCATGCGGGCGCGCCGGAAGTGCATCACATGAAAAGAAAGATGTGGATCACCACCGGTATCTCTGTGGTTCTGTGGGCGATCATCGCCGGGATCATCCTGTCGGGCGTGATCTCGGTGCGGGATTTCGATTGGCTGAACCAGTTGGAGCCAAGGTAATCCCCGTCAGGCCTTTTGGCCTGACAAGGCATGATAGATATGGGTGAACGTGGCGGCTCCGATGATCGGGATCACGAGGTTCACCAGCGGCACTGAAAGCGGAATGGCCATCAGTGTGCCCGCCACCCAGATCGTCGTTGAATGTTTGGCCCGCAGTTTGCGCGCGCCGTCGCGCCCGATCCTTCGCATCGCGGCAAGGGTAAAATATTCACGCCCCAGCAAAAATCCGTTCATCGCCCAGAAGATGAAAGGCGCAAGCGGGGTGAAAATCGCATAGAGGATCAGCGCCAGCAGGTTTGCCACAATCAGAAGGCCAAGGAAGCTGAGACCGTCCATAAGCGCCTCTGACACCGGGATGCGCCGTGCGGGCGGCAATGTCGGAAAATGTTTGTCCTCAACCGCCTGGGCCACCTCGTCCAGAAAGATCGAGGTGATGGCCGACGCGACCGGCACCATCAGGAAAACGGGCAGGATCAGAACGAGCACGATACCGGAATAGTTCAGAACGTCGTTCAGCCACGGCACAGCTCCCACAAACGGCAGTGAGATTTCGCTGCCGGACAGCCAGTTGATCAACCAAATCGCACCTGCACAGGCCAGAACCAGCAGCAGAATGGTCAGGCCCACGCCGCGCAGCAATACGGCGCGAAACCTGGGGTCTCCGGTCTGGCCAAGTGCGCTGAAAAAGGCGTTCAGGATGATCATTCCGAAACCCACTCTGTCAACGCGGCCACGTTGGGCCGCGGGCGTTCCGGCGGGGTCGCTCCCTCGGTGGCGATATGAATCAAACCGGCCACGCGTTCGTTTTCGGCAAGCCCGAAAGCATCGACACAGAATTCGCGATCATGTGTTTGCCAACCCGACAGCCAATTGGCGCCCCAGCCCGCAGCCAGCGCGGCATTCAGCAGCGCCAGACAGACCGCGCCAGCAGAGTAGGATTGTTCGATGGCCGGAATCTTTTCGGATTGTTTGCGAACCTCGATGACCGCGACGGCCAGATGCCCCATATCGAACTGGCTGCGCGCTTTGGCGATGTCTTCCGGGCTCTTGTTCAGCCTTTGTCCGCAGGCCTCGGTCAGGGTCGCCAGGCGTGACATGGCGCCCTTTTCCAGAACGATAAATCGCCAGGGCTCCAGTTTGCCGTGATCGGGGCTGCGGGCTGCGGCCGTCAGCAACGGCAGCAACTCTTCCCGGGTTGGGGCCGGAGCAACCAGTGTCTTGGCCGGCCGGGACCGGCGCGACTGCAAAAACTCCAGAGCGGCGGGGTTTTTCAGGGACATATGTTAACTTCCTTTACATCGGGACTCTGTATCTTGGTCGGTATTCTGCCCGTTTCAAGGGCACGCCAATGGATTGCGTGGATCAATTTCATTACGACGTGCTTCGTGCAAGACTTTGAGAAAAAAGAGGAGACAATGGCGAAAACCAAACTGCGCGATCTGCCGGATCTCAGCGCGATGGCGCAGGCCGGGGCCGTGTTCAAACTGAAGGTGGCGCCCAAGGCGGCCCGCGATCGGGTGAGCGTCGAAGACGGGCAGATCAAGGTATCCGTTACGGCCCCGCCGGAAAACGGCAAGGCCAACAGGGCCGTGCAGTTGCTGCTTGCAGAATGTCTTGGCGTCGCGCCCTCGACCCTGACGCTGAAGCAGGGGCCAGCCGCACGGATCAAGCTGTTTTCCTATGACCCCTGAGGTCCGGTTTCGCGAATTTGATAAACACCTTCGGGCAGATCCAGCGCGGCCGCCAGATCCCGCACCTGCTCGGGTGACAACGTGATCTTCTGTATTTGATCGGTGCGGGGATCAAGTTGTTCCAGCGTGACGCATTCCGCGAAATTGTTGATCACCACATCTTCCTGCAAAGGTTGTTCACCTTCGTCCACAAGCGTAATGACCGTCGAGTCGAATTCATGCTCAATCGTAAACATGAGGCCAGAGTGCAAGCCGCTGGGGCGCAATGCAAGCCGTTCGTTGAACCGGTGGTGTGGTTTCGCCGGCACGGGCGTACTATGTTGAAATCACGGCCATTCGGTCTCAAAGGATATGACATGCACAGATGGTTTGTTTTATTGCTGTCCCTGCTGCTTGCGGCATGTGGAGGGGGGGCCTTGCGCGTCCAACCCGCCGAGGAATGGCTGGGGGACGAGCCAGAGGCCGAACCGATGGTGCAAACCTTCCGAGAGGTCAGTCGCGCTGTTGGAGCGGAAGCCCGCAGCCAGTGTCTGAAACAGACGACCGGGCAGAATTGCGACTTTCGGATTCTTGTCGACCTGAACCCTCGGGCTTCGGTCAATGCATTCCAGACGCTGGATGAAAACAAGCAGCCGGTGATCATATTCACCCGCTCGATGATCGAATCCACCCAGAACGCGGATGAACTGGCGTTTGTCATGGGGCATGAAGCAGCCCACCACGTGTTAGGGCATATCGGCAGGCAGAGTGAAATCGCCAGCGCCAGCGCGGCTGAGTTCGGGCGGGTGGCAGAGTTGCGCGGCGGGGATGCCGCCGCCATTGAAGAGGCACAAAAGCTGGGCGCGCAGGTTGGCGTTCAGGCTTATGTGAAAGACTTTGAGCTGGAGGCAGACCAGTTGGGAACCATCATCACGTATAATGCGGGATACAATCCGTTGGTCGGGGCAAGATTCTTTGATCGCATCCCGGATCCCGGTGACAGGTTTTTGGGAACCCACCCACCAAATGCACAACGTGTGCAGATCGTGCGGGAAACAGCAGAGCAATTGGGTTTGTCCCAATGACCGAACTTACATGCTTGGGTGTTGTCATGACGGATCGCGGCTCGAAATACGCGGTGTCCGGGGCGCAGGTCACGACGCGGGCTGAAATCGATGCCGTTCTGAACGATTTGAAATCCGACAAGAGCTATGCCAAGGCCACCCACAACACCTGGGCTGCGGCTTTGCCGACCGGCGCGTTGAAAGCTGATGATGGGGAAAGCGGCGCGGGCATGGTGATCCTTCGGATGATCGAACGCGCCGGGCTGAAAAATCACGTAATAATCGTGACGCGCTGGTATGGCGGCAAGAAACTGGGCGGGGACCGCTTTCGCCGTGTTCAGGATGCCACGCGGGCCTATCTGGATCACATCGGCGTCCAATCTTGACCTGAGTCAAAGTTTGCCTTCGCAGATGCGCTACCCTTTGGACACAGCGTGAAAGCGAAAGGAAACAGCATGCCCTCCCACGAGACCCTGCGGCTGCATGCCGGATTGGTGGACGATATGGCCAGAATGCTGGACATTGATCTTGAGGAAGCCGCCATTGACGGGTCCGTTTCCGTGGACCAGATTTCTGATGCTGTTTTGCGCTGTACCGACTGCCCGAACCCAGATCACTGCAAGAGTTTGCTGAACAATCCCGGATCTGCCCGGCGGACGCCCGAATACTGCCGAAATCAGGAATTGCTTCACAATCTCCTGCCTTGACACAAAGGTCTGCCATGACACATCTGGGCGAAATCATGACCCATCTGCGCTTGGTGTTGCGTATGGGGCAAACAACCGGAACCGATTTGGCTGCGGCCTATCGGAAAGGTCATCTGAAACAGCAAGAATGGGCTGAAATCGTGCAGCAGTGTCGCGGCTGTTCCTGGGCCAGGGACTGCCCGGAATGGTTGGAACGGCGCGAGCAGGTTGAACAGGCACCGACGACATGCCCGAATCGCAAGTACTTTACTGCCCTCAAAACCAAGCAGGTGGAGAACGCTTGATGTCTCAGGTCACGTTGGGGGAAATCGAAAAGCACTTTTGGCTTACGCGCTCGGTGTCACGCTGTATGGGCATTTCAATGACCGAAGCGATGGCCGAAGGACGTCTTTCACCCGAAAAATACGCCGAGCTTGTCACGCGGTGCCGTGCTGCCGGATGTGACGTACAATGCGAGTTTTGGCTTGCCCGGCAACAGAACACAGCGACCACTGCCCCGGATTTTTGCCCCAATGCCGAGATACTGAATGGGTTGAAAACCTGATCAAAGCCCGTTGTGCGTTCCGTCGCACAAAGGCGGTTTCGAGCTTTGCTTGCACCCACAAAAGAAGGCCTTTTTGCTGTTTTCCGCAGTATATTTCACAGGCTCTAACCCGGTGCCTTTGTGCGATCCGTCGCAAAACGGCTGGCGGCTGGATTTGCCGCAGGCGCACCAGAAATAGGTTTTCCCTTCGACGACCTCGACCGGAAAAGGCGATTTTCGGGCAATGATGGGTGCGTTTGACATATGGCTTCTCCGTCTTTGGATGAATTCGCTGCAACAGTTTAGGGCGCCGGAGTCAGAAGGATAGGTTTTACGCCTCAAAGAACGTCATTGCGCCATTGGATTGGCATGGATTCGCTGTGACTCACGAAGACGTGATCGATTCAGTTGCCAGATTGTCGTTCAGCCCGTATTCTTAACCTGGCCCCGAAAAGCTGGGCAATATCAGAAAAGTAATAAAGGATTGACGGACATGAAACTGAAACTCGCTGCCGTTGGCGCATTTGCACTGATCCTGACTGCCTGTGCGCAGCAGGAAGAACCGACACCTGTTTACGTTCAGCCCAGCTATGACAAAGCCGGCACACCCAGCTGTCCAGGTGGTTATCAATTGGCCACAACCGAGGCTGGCCAAACGGTCTGTGACCCAATCACTCAGTAAGCCATTCGCAGGCGGCCCGGACCCGGACCGCCTGTACGCTTTCGGGAAAAACCGCCACCAGTTGTGGCGGTTTTTTCTTGCCTGCGATTTCTCGGCTATCGGACAGGTTGCGTTCTTCGCGTTGCGTGAACCCTGTTTAGTGCCTTTTGAAGCCGTAGGTATGCTTGAACTTGAATGACTTGAATTTCTGTCGCTTGACCGACCCGTAGGGGATATGCCCGATGACACGCCGTTTGGGGGCGGTGTATCGATAAACCGGGGCCGGCTTTTTGATATGCGCCTTGGGCCGCTTGGCATGTGACCTGGCCTTCGGGGCCACGTAATACCAGTTTATCTTGTGATGGCCGTTTTTCTGAAAGCTCAGGTGTTTGCCGCCAACCGTAATGAATCCGGCAGAGCCGACCTGTGTAGGCTGGGCGTAACCGGGAGTGGCCACGAAATGCGCGGCCATCAGGAAAACCACGCAATTCAGGCCAAGCTTGAAGATACTAGACATGAAAACCTCCATGATTGGCTTTCAGTCCAAGATCGGGTCTGACCGCGTGTTCGGCCAATAAACTTGGTTCACGCTTTGCCCATATGCCGTGTGCTCGACGCGGTGTCAGACCTTAGACGGGTTTGCCCCACAAATCGTATTCTCCGGCCTCGTCCACTTCGACCGTGACGATGTCACCGGGCCTGAGGTTTTCGAACCCCTCATCGATGAACAGGTTACCGTCGATCTCGGGCGCGTCTGCTTTGGTGCGGCAGGTGGCGGCCTCGTCGTCGACCTCGTCCACGATCACCTCAAGCGTCTGTCCGACCTTCGCCCGCAACTTGGCCTCCGAGATCGCCTGTGCCTTTTCCATGAAGCGATCCCAGCGTTCTTGCTTGATTTCGGCCGGAACGTGATCGGGCAGGTCATTTGACCGCGCGCCATCGACGTTTTCATACTGAAAACACCCGACCCGATCCAGTTGAGCCTCGTCCATCCAGTCCAGCAGGGTCTGGAATTCCGACTCCGTCTCACCCGGATAGCCGACGATAAAGGTCGACCGCAGGGTGATATCCGGGCAGATCGCGCGCCAGGCCTTGATTTCATCCAACGTTCTGGCCGACGCGGCCGGGCGGGCCATGCGTTTTAGCACATCCGGGTGGGCGTGTTGAAACGGGATATCCAGATAAGGCAGCACGTTGCACCCGGCATCCGCCATCAGTGGGATCAGGTCCCGCACATGCGGATAAGGGTACACATAGTGCAGCCGCACCCAGGCATCGAGCTGCCCCAGCTCGCGCGCCAGATCGGTGATATGGCTGCGCACTTCACCGTCTTTCCACGGGTTGATGTCGTATTTCCGGTCCAGCCCATAGGCCGAAGTGTCCTGGCTGATGACCAGCAATTCGCGCACGCCGTTTTGCACCAGTTTTTCCGCCTCGCGCAGAACCGCATGCGCCGGGCGACTGGCCAGTTTTCCGCGCATGTCGGGGATGATGCAGAACTTGCACTTGTGGTTGCAGCCCTCGGAAATTTTCAGATAGCTGTAGTGGCGCGGCGTCAACTGCACACTGCTGGCGGGCAACAGGTCCACGAACGGATCAGGATCGGGGGGCACGGCGGCGTGCACCGCATCCAGCACCTGCTCGTATTGGTGTGGGCCGGTGACAGCCATGATGCGAGGGTGATGCTCGCGAATGTAATCCGGCTCGGCCCCCAAACAGCCGGTCACGATGACCTTGCCGTTTTCCACCAGCGCCTCTCCGATCGCGTCCAGCGATTCCGCTTTGGCGCTGTCGAGGAACCCGCAGGTGTTCACAATGACGGCATCGGCCCCGGCATAATCTGGCGAAATGCCGTATCCTTCGGCACGTAGTCGGGTCAGAATGCGTTCACTGTCGACCAACGCCTTCGGGCAGCCCAAAGACACCATGCCGATGGTTGGCTGGTTCGATTGGGGTGTCTCGGTGATCCGGGCAGAAGGCGCCAGGTCGGGGCGGAGGTTCGGAGGGTTTGTCGTCATGCGCGGCATATAGTCGGGAAAGCTTCCCCTTGCAAATGTGATGCGTGATTTGAATGATCACGGCAATGACAAGCCAAAAGGCGGAGAGCAGAAAATGAAATGGCTGATGCGCATCCTGTTTATCGTTGTCGCCGTGATCGCGTTGATCATCGGCGCGCTGTTGCTGATGCCGGGGGAAAAGCTTGCCGCGATTCTGGCCGAGCAGGTCAAAGCCCAGACCGGCCGTGATCTGACGCTGACCGGTGATGTGCGCATTTCCTTCTGGCCGGTGGTCGGGATGGAAACCGGGCCGGTACGTTTCGGCAACGCAAGCTGGGCCGGACCGGAGCCGATGCTCAGCGCGGATAGCCTGGCTGTCGGAGTGGACGCTGCCGGGCTGTTGAACGGGGATTTGCGGATCAAACGTGTTTTTGCAGACAATCCCGTGTTGCGGCTGGAACGATCCGATGGTCGCGGCAATTGGGAATTGAGCGCCCAGACAACCGCGACAACTGCGGTCGCGACCGGGGGCACGACGCCCGCTGAGCATTCGGGGCAGGTCACGCTGGATCAGCTGGAACTGACGAATGCACGGCTGATTTACGTGGAAAACGGTTCGACGCAGATGGATTTCTCGGGCGTGACACTATCTGCGAGCTGGCCCGAGGTGGCGGCCCCGTTGGTGATGGAGGCCGCCATGCCAGTGCCCGGAGGTGCGGTTCAGGTTGACCTGAAAATCCCGGACTTGCCGGCATTTGCCGCCGGGTCAGTGACTGATCTGGAATTGGCTTTGACGGCCCCGGGCGGAGAGATCGGATTTGACGGGCGCGTCAATCTTGCGGGTGAAATGGATGGAACCACCAAGGTCGTAACGCGTGACACTGAAGGGATGCTTGCCGCCTTCGGTCAGGCTGGCACATCCGTACCGCCCGGATTGGGCGAGACTGCCGACATTTCAGCGCATATGACGTATACGCAGGATGGGCGGGTTTCCATGCGGAACATGGTTGCGCAATTGGATGACAACCGGTTCGTGGGTGAGGCGGATATCACCATTTCGGACCCGCCGCGTATCGTGGCCCGTCTGGAAGCCGGTGATCTGGATCTGTCGCGGATTTCCGAAACTGCTTCTGCCTCAGGCGGCACGTCTCAGGCAAACGCTCCTGCACCTGAGGGGTGGTCGACGGACCCTATAGACGCGTCTGCTCTGGCATTGGCGAACGGTAAAATCCGCCTGACGGCGAACTCGATCGCCGTGCCCGGGATGACGTTCGGCAAAAGCGATCTGACCCTGTCGCTGGATCGGTCGCGGGCCGTTCTGGAAATGCACCCGGCCACGCTGTTTGCGGGTCAGTTGCACGGTCAGGTGGTGGCCAACAACCGCAACGGCCTGTCTGTGGGCGGCAACGTGACCGCCACCGGGATCGATCTGAAACAGGCACTGACCACGATGGCCGGGGTCAAACGCCTGTCGGGAACCGCTGCGGGAGCGTTTGAGTTTCTGGGTGTCGGCCAGTCCGAGGATCAGATCATGCGGTCCCTCAGCGGCAAGGGAAACCTGGATGTCGGTCCCGGAGTGATTTCCGGGCTCGATCTGGACCGATTGATGGGGCAGGGTACCGGATCAGGCGGAACCACCGTGTTCAACAGCCTGACGGCCAGTTTCACCATCGACCAGGGCGTGTTGACGAACAGCGATCTGCTCATGTCACTGAAGAATTTCCGCGCAGATGGCACCGGCACCGTGGACCTGGGGGCTCGCAACATCGACTATCTGTTCACGCCCGTGGCGCTGCGGGCCAATTCCGGGCAGGGGATATCGGTTCCCGTTCGCATCAAAGGCCCCTGGAGCGACCCGTCGATCAAGCCGGACCTGACCAAGGTGATCGAGGCGGCGGCGGATGTGAAGGTCAAAGAACTGGAAGACGACGCCAAACAGAAGGTTTTTGAAAAGGTCGGAAACGAATTGGATACGACGATCACCGACAGTGACCAGATCGAAGACGCCATCAAGAACAAGCTTGAAGAAGAGGCAAAAAAAGGTCTGCTTAAATTATTCGGCGGCGACTGAGCAACCATCGTGCTTGGGGCATCGGGATATGCCCCAAGCAGTTGTTTTCAGATGGTTTGGTCGTAATCGCCGACACCGGGCTCGGTTCGGATGACGGCGTCAATGTCCGCGAAGATGGCGCGCATCTCAGCCTCGCTTTCGCTGCTTTCACAGACGACGACCAGATTGGGGGTATTGGACGAAGCCCGCACCAGACCCCAGCTGCCGTTGTCCAGAATCACACGTGCGCCGTTCACCGTAACCACCTCTTTGATTGCGCGGCCTGCGAGTGTTTCGCCTGCATCTCCCTTGGCGACCAGCTTGTCGACCAGCCGCTGAAGGATATCATATTTCTGGGTATCGGCGGCGTGGGGTGACATCGTGGGCGTGGACCAGGTCTTGGGCAGGGCCTTGCGCAGGTCCGACATGCTCTTGCCCGGGTTGCGGTCCATCAGTTTGCAGATTTCGACCGCGACACGCATCCCGCAGTCGTATCCACGCCCGATCGGTTCGGCCAAAAAGTAGTGGCCTGATTTTTCGAACCCTGCCAGTGCCCCGATTTCCTTGACGCGGCGCTTCATGTGGCTGTGGCCGGTCTTCCAGTAATCGGCTTTGACGCCCAGGGCCTGCAACTCGGGGTCGCTGGCGAACAGACCGGTGGATTTCACATCCGCAACAAAGGTCGATCCGGGGTGAAGCTTGGCCAGGTCGCGGGCCATGATGACGCCAACCTTGTCGGCAAAGATCTCCTCACCCTCATCATCGACGACGCCGCAGCGGTCTCCGTCACCGTCAAACCCCAACGCCAGATCGGCACCGCTGGATTTCACCGTGGCGGCCATGTCGTGCAGCATCTCCATGGCTTCCGGGTTCGGGTTGTAGTTGGGGAAGGTATAGTCCAGCCGGTTATGGCTGGGCACGACCTCAACCCCGATCCGTTCGAAAATCTCGGGCGCAAAGGCCGAAGCCGTACCATTCCCGGTCGCGCAGACCACTTTCAGTGGACGGGACATTTTGAAATCCCCGACCAGGTCGTCGATATAGGCCTCTTTGACGCCATCGACGAACTCGTACGAGCCGCCTTCGCGCGCGACGCCCTCGCCGTTCAGTACGATGTCACGCAGTTCCGACATCTCATCAGGGCCATGGGTCAGCGGGCGGTCAAAACCCATTTTGACCCCGGTCCAGCCGTTCGGGTTGTGGCTGGCGGTGACCATGGCCACCGCAGGCACATCCAGATGGAACTGCGCAAAATAGGCCATGGGGCTGAGCGCAGGGCCGATGTCTTTGACGCGGATACCAGCCTGCATCAGGCCCAGCATCAGGGCATTTTTGATCGCCAGTGAATAATCGCGATAGTCGTTTCCGACCGCGATCACAGGCTCGATCCCGCGCCTGTGCATCTGTGTGCCAAGTCCCAGCCCAAGCGCGGTCATGCCGGGCAGGTTGATCTCTTCAGGATATTTCCAACGGGCATCGTATTCACGGAACCCGGTGGGCGTGATCATCGCGTCGCGCAGAAAGGTCCAGCTGTTGGGTGTTACCTCGGTGAGGGGTTTGATCATAAGAAATCTCAATCGTTAAATCTGAATCGGATTCTCTTTAGCAAGCGCATCAAATTGCATCAATGTGTCAACAAGTTGGGGCATCTGATCGAGCGGGATCATATTTGGCCCGTCCGATGGGGCCGAGTCCGGATCCTGATGGGTTTCAATGAACACGGCCCCGACACCCAGAGAAACCGCGGCGCGGGCCATCACGGGTGCAAATTCGCGTTGTCCGCCTGAAGATCCGCCCTGTCCACCCGGTTGCTGCACGGAATGGGTTGCATCCATCACCACCGGATAACCGGTTTGGGCCATTTGTGGCAGGGACCGCATATCAGCCACCAGCGTGTTGTAGCCGAACGAAGTGCCACGTTCGGTCAGCAGGATATTCTTGTTCCCCGTGCTTTCGATCTTGGACACGATATTGGGCATCTCCCACGGCGCAAGAAACTGGCCCTTTTTCACATTGACCACTGCGCCGGTATTGCCCGCAGCCAGCAGCATGTCGGTCTGACGGCACAGGAATGCCGGAATTTGCAGAACGTCCACCGCCTCGGCTGCGATGGCGCATTGCGCTTCGGTATGAACATCGGTCAGAACCGGGATGCCCATCGTTTTGCGGATGTCATCCAGTACCTTCAGCCCCGCATCAATGCCCATGCCACGCTTGCCCGACAGAGATGTCCGGTTCGCCTTGTCATAAGACGCCTTGAAGACATATTGCGCACCGGCTGCATCGCAGGCTTCTTTCATCTTGCCCGCAATCATCTGCGCATGGTCTGCCGTTTCAAGCTGACATGGCCCAGCTATGATGGTCAGTGGAAGGTTGTTGCCGACTGTCAGGTCGGAGATTTTAACATGTTTCATGAGTTTTATGAGGATACCTGTTCACGAAGGACCGACGCGGTAAGCGAGATCATCAGGTAGATACCAGCAAACAACAGGAATGCCAAAATCGTATTTTCGAACTTGCGCGGATAGCTGGGTTCCTGACTGGGAACCGGGTTGACCGAGACGGTCAGATAGCGCACCTGCCGGTTGGCTTCTGACCGGGTCGATTCCATTTGCTGCATTGCCGTTTGCAGCATCATGTCACGCGCCGCCAGGTCCGCCTGCGCGATTTGGATACGCACGCTCAGCCGCGCCAGCGAGTTTTCGCCGTCCGAGGCATCCTGCATCTCGGCATTCAGTTCTCTCAGAACTTTTTCCAGACGGGTGATATCTGCCTTGACGCCATCAACTTTTGCCTTGTTCGGGCGCAGGTTGTCCTGAAGCGCGGCGAGTTCAAGCTCTTTGTCCTGAACCAGTATTTCGATTTCGTTGATGCGGGCACGCAGGCTGGCAATGACGTTTTCGGGGTCAAGAACTGCGCCCTGAAGCTGAAGCTCGATCAACTCTTCCTGAGCCTGCCTGCGCGCTTCCTGCGCCGCTTCGAAACTTTGCAGCGCGTCGCGCATCTGGTCTTCGCGTTTTTTTCCGGACAAGGCGTTCACCCTGTCTTCGGCATAAGAAATCAGGCGCTCGGAAAATTCGGTCGATGTCTGCGCGTCGGGGGCGGCAACCTCCATCCGAATGACCCCTTCGGTCGGGTCATAGCCGATTGTAATCATGCGTTTGAACAGCTTATAGGCGTCTTCAAGCGAGGCGTCTGGCGCCAGTCTTTGAATCGGGTCGATCCATTCCTGCTTGAAAACATCAGAAAACCCGGCATCGCGGTCCAGCAACAGCAAAGCTTCTTTCGATTCCAGAAAGGACTGAACCGAGATCGAATCCTGTGTGGTGGCGAATTGCGTGCCGGCAAGCAGACCGCCGATATTGCCCGGTCCGCCATCCGCTTGAAGAATCAGGAATTCGGAATCGCTGGCATACATCGGCGTGGCGATGCGATAGAAATAGAAGCCGACAATGAAGGTCGGCAAGAACACAAAGGCCGCCAGACGCGCAAACAGTCCAAACAATTTACGCTTGCGACGACGGGCGATGTCTTTTTGGATTTGGCCAATTTCAAAATTGCGCCGCTCAGCCGGGCTGAGCTCGGGCCCGGGCAGATTTGTTTTCTCGGCACCCATGGCCTGCGGCAGTTGAACGTTGATCCTGTCCATGGGTTTGTCACCCTCGTCCGATGGCCTTGCGGCGGCAAGCTCCAGAAGATTGGTGCGCTGGAAGGGGTCGATGCCCTTTTTGCGCAGCAATCGCACCGCGTCATAGTCCGACGTCGCGGCCAGACCGTGTTTCTGCGCCAGACGTCGTGCGATACGCAATTGACGGCCCGTCAGGCCTTCGCGCTTGATGTCGTCCAGCTGCGTCCCGGGCTGTGCTTCGTCGGCGGCCGCAGGGCCTTGTGTCGCGTTGCGAATACGCGAGATGGCGTCCGATCGCGCCTCGGCCGAGTTTTCCGTCTGGCGTCTGCGGCGCCAGTTGTATTTTCTAACCTTGGGTTTCGTAGTCATACAGCTGCTTTGCCTCTTCCAAGGAGTCAAACATATACAATTGCCCGTCCAGAAGTACGGCCGCTTTCTGGGCGAATTTCTCCAACACGGACGGGCTGTGCGATACGATCACCAAAGTCGTCGTGCGCAACCTTTCCTTCAGGATCGCCCCTGCCTTTTCGTTGAATTCGACATCTGTTGTCGCCGGCATCCCTTCGTCGATGAGATACATGTCAAAGTCCAGCGCCAGCATCAAAGAAAAGGTGAAACGCGCTCTCATCCCAGAGGAGTAAGTGGCAAGGGGCTGGTCGAAATATTCGCCCAGACCGCAGAGCCATTTGCAATAGGCCTCGATATAGTCGGGGTCCATACCGTAGATCTTGGCGATGTAGCGCGCGTTCTCAAGCGCTGACAGTTTTCCCGACACGCCACCGGTGAACCCCATGGGGAAGGACACCCGGCATTCGCGGCGGACCACGCCTTCGTCGGGTTTTTCCAGACCGGCCATCATGTTGATCAACGTGGTTTTTCCGGTTCCGTTCGGGGCCAGAACGCCCAGTGAGGTGCCCAGTTCGACCCGAAACGAGACCCGATCCAGAATCACCTTGCGGCGCGTTCCGGTCCAGAAGGATTTGCTGACGTTGTCGAATTCTAGCATTCGCGGTCTGCTGCTCGTTTCGTTTGTGTTGTCGCACTTGCGGGCGGCCAGAAAGGGTATTTTTTACCGGCCCATGTTGGCTACATTATGTCGAATTATGAAACAAATGATCAATGCGGTCCGGCTGCGCGCATGAATGTCTGATTGGGTGCAGCAAAGGTTATCGGTCACTTGGTGCCGCGTCAGGTCGTTATTATCTGTTTTGGCAGCCGACAACAGATGGGATGGGCAGGGGCCTTCACGATCATATGAACGCTTTACGTCAGGAAATCCGCGCCTGCCGCTTGTGTGCCGACAGGTTCGCGCAAACAGAAACCGCACACGAGCCGCGCCCGGTGGTCTGGTTCCGCCCCGGAACACCGATCCTTGTCGCGGGGCAGGCACCGGGCGCCCGTGTGCACGAGTCGGGGCGGCCCTTCACCGACCCGTCCGGCGACAGGCTGCGGCACTGGCTGGGGATTGATGAGACGGTTTTTTACGATCGCGACCGTGTTTCGATTGTACCGATGGCGTTCTGCTTTCCGGGGTATGATGCGCGCAATGCTGATCTTCCGCCACCTGCGATTTGCCGCAAGACCTGGCATGACCGGGTGATGCAGGACCTGGGGCGTGTGCCGCTGACCGTGTTGGTCGGAGGTCATGCGCACAAGTTTCATCTTGGCGCGCGCGGGTCGGTTACGGACACCGTCCGCAATTGGCGGGACCATGCGCCGCGGGTCTTTGCCTTGCCTCACCCGTCCTGGCGCAATACGGCATGGTTGAAGAAAAACCCGTGGTTCGAGGCTGAACTGCTGCCTGTTTTGCGTGCACGGGTCCAAGAGGTGCTGAATGATTGAATCCACGGCGTTGGACACTGCGCATGCCGCGATGCAGGCGGACCCGACAAGTGATGCCGCTCGTCTGCGTTTCTTCGAACGGCTTGCGGATAGCGAGCTGTTTCTGATGCTGACCGAAGAAGCGCGGGACGAGAATATCTCGCCCGAATTGTTCGATGTGGCTGACGGGCGCTTTGTTCTGGCCTTTGATCGTGAGGACCGGCTGGCGCAGTTTGCCGGGCGGCCCGTGCCTTATGTGGCGCTGTCGGGGCGGGTGCTTTCGGGGATGCTTTCGGGGCAGGGCATCGGGCTTGGTCTGAACCTGGAGACTGCGCCATCTTCGATGCTGGTCCCGGCGGAAGCCCTGGAATGGTTGGCTGAAACGTTGCAGCACCGCCCGCAAAAGGTCGAGGAAGAGCTTGCCGAGTTTTTGCCCCCTGCCGGCCTGCTGCAGGCCCTGCTGACCGCGCTGGATGCGAAACTGGCGACGGCAGGCGGACTTGCAAGCGCGGCCTATCTGGTTGCCACCAAGTCCAAATCGGGCGCGCAGGGCCATCTGTTGGGATTTGTCGATGCCATCGAGGGGGCCGAGCCCGCTTTGGCCAAGGCCGCGTCCGAGGCGCTGACCTTTTCCGGGATCGAGGCAGGCGCGATGGATGTCGGGTTTTTCACCGCAAGCGAGGCCGCCGCCGCGCTTCTGGCCAAGGTGGGCCTTCGGTTTGATCTGCCCCAGCCGCAAATTGCCGAAGCGGTCCGCGAAGCCCCCGGCAGCAATCCGGACAACCCACCCATTCTGAAATAACCATCCAAACACAAACACGCGGCGCAAGCTGCACCGCGTGTCATAGCGCCTAAGATATGTTTATTCCGCTGCCGCTTCCAGCTTGTCCTGCGTGCGGGTTTCGAAATCGCTGGCGTCGTGGCGTTCGTGAAGCTGCGTGTGCGGCTCGCCAAAGGCGCGGTTGACCATGCGGCCGCGCTGAACCGCCGGGCGCGCGTCGATTGCCTTGGCCCATCGCATGACGTTCTTGTAGGATTCCACGTCCAGGAACTCTGCCGCGCTGTAAAGGCGGCCCAGAACCAACTGGCCATACCAGGGCCAAATCGCCATGTCGGCGATCGAATAGTCTTCGCCCGCGATGAAGGTTTTTTCCGCCAGTTCACGATCCAGAACATCCAGTTGGCGCTTGGTCTCCATGGCGAAACGGTTGATCGGGTATTCCCATTTCTCGGGCGCATAGGCGTAGAAATGCCCGAACCCACCGCCCAGGTAAGGCGCGCTGCCCATCTGCCAGAACACCCAGTTCATCACCTCGGTCCGCTCGGGGCCGGATGCGGGCAGAAACGCGCCGAACTTTTCAGCCAGATGGAACAGGATCGAGGCGCTTTCAAAAACACGAACAGGTTTGTCACCTGACCGATCCCAAAGCGCGGGGATTTTCGAGTTCGGGTTGGCCTCGACAAAGCCCGAGCTGAATTGATCGCCTTCTCCGATGTTGATCAGCCAGGCGTTGTATTCAGCGCCTTCATGACCAAGTGCCAACAGCTCTTCCAGCATCACTGTGACTTTTACGCCATTGGGTGTCGCGAGCGAGTAAAGCTGAAGAGGATGCTGTCCGACCGGCAGGTCCTTGTCATGGGTCGCTCCGGCGATCGGTCGGTTGATGTTGGCGAATTGTCCGCCACTTTTACTGTCCCAGGTCCAGACCGCTGGAGGGGTATACGAGGATTGGTCGCTCATCTCTTGCCTTTCTTGCCTATGTCAGGGCTGCCATACAGCTAATATTGCAAACCGCCGAGTCCAACCCCACTCAACTGGCGTATTCTGTAACAATCCGCCTCCAAACTCTCACGTTTTCTCGTGTCGGGTCACAGCGGCGTTAGGGGGACTACGCACCGCTTGGGAATCGCATATTGTCCTGTCAGACCTGCCGCAAGGCATCACGGATTTAGTTGACCCGAAAAGGATGAACGACATGAAACGCTTTGCATTGACACTCGCTGCGGCCATAGCTCTGGCGGTTCCGGCTTTTGCCGGCCCTCAATATATCGACGGCACAGGTTTTGCTGTTTCGGGTTATGATGTCGTTGCCTATCGCAGCCTGGATCAGATGCCTGTGGGCCAGTCGCAGCCCGAAGGTGTGCGCGGAAATGCCAACATCACCGCCGAGTACAACGGTGCGACCTGGGCATTTGCGACCGAGGAAAACCGCGACAAATTCCTTGAAAACCCAGCATACTACGCGCCGCAATATGATGGGCACTGCGCTTACGGCGTGTCGCGTGGTGGCAAGGTTCCTGCAAATCCAAACCTGTGGCGGATCGTGGATGACAAGCTGTATCTCAACATCACCGACGTGGTTGTCGGATTTTTCGAGGAAGACATTCCAGGCAATATCAATCTTGCCGAAGGAAACTGGCCCGGTATCGAACCAAGCGACGCTTCGACCAATGTGATCCCGAAATTCACGTCGGAAGGCCCGGTTTCGAACTGATCCGGCATCAAAAGACCCAAGCCCGGCTGGTCCAGCCGGGCTCAGGCCGTTACCCCGCAAGCCAGAATTGATCCCGAATATCCTGATCGGCATCAAACCTGATCCGCACGCTCTTGGCGCCCGGAAACTTCCGTTCGCGGATCGTATCGGGGATGATGACTTCTCCGGCGCCGGTATCTTTTGACTGAAAGCTCAAAATTTCAGCCTCGGTGTGGCGCGCGTTGGTCAGGACGGTCGTCGGCAAGGCCACGCGATTTGCCCCATGATGCACGGGCGTGGTGACAAAATAGGTCAGATGCCGCCCGTAACACCCGACCGCGTCGGGAACGTGATCCGAGACACATGCATCAGATCTGTCCTGAACATCCGCTTCATCGTGCATTTGCGGCAACCTCTGGTCGGGATTCAGCATCGCCTTGCAGGCGGCGATATCCTCCAGCGGAAGTTCGATGATGCGCTTCTTCAAACGGGGTCGGCGCGGTTGCGGAGGGCCGGAACTGGCACCACCTTTCATAACCAAACCTTCTTTGCGCAGAAAATCATAAGCCGCCTTGGCGCGCGAAAAACCGGAACTGTCCCCATCCTTGTGATCGGGGTGTGAATGGAATGCGATCTGCCTCCATGCGTCCCTGATCTCTTGGGAACCGGCGCAGGGGCTCAACCCCAGATCCGCCAACGCATCCGCGCGTGCCCGCACTTTATCGACAGGTTCCATACTCAAAACACTCTTTACAAACTACACAGTACCAGTGTGGTCACAGTCATAGTTTTGTCAATTTTCAAGGATGATTTGCGGGGCTGGTGACAACAATCGCGATGTTGAGATTCAATTGTCCCTCAAAGGCGCCGTTTTATAGGCGTGGTTGTGAAACAGTACACATCTTCCGAAACGACAAACGCCCGGGCGTAAACGTAACCCGGGCGAACCATTGGATTTTTTGAAAGTCAGGCAACGTTTTCCAGTTCAACGCGCGGTGTAATGCCCAGTGCAAAGCAGACATCGCGCGTCAATTCGGGACGGTTCAGGGTATAGAAATGCAGCTTGTCCACGCCGCCTTCGATCAGGTCTGAACACAGCTCTGTGCAGATTGCCGTGGCCAACAGATCCTCACGCCCATCGCGCACCGCCTTTTCAAACGCCTGTTCGACCCACTGGGGAATATGCGTGCCACAGCGCTTGGCGAAGTTGCGGGCGCCTGCCCAGTTCTCGATCGGCAGGATGCCCGGCACGATCGGTTTGTCGATGCCGGCCTTGGCGCAAGCATCGCGGAACCGGAAAAAGGTTTCGGCTTCGAAGAAGAACTGCGTCAGCGCTTCGTCTGCACCTGCGTCCAGCTTGGCCTTCAGCCAGTCCACATCCGCAGCCATGTTGGCAGCCTCGGGGTGGGTGTCGGGATAGGCCCCGACACGAATGCTGAACATTTCGGTTTGGGCCAGTGCCTCGATCAGTTCAACAGAACTGGAAAACCCGTCGGGGTGCGGCACAAACTTGTCCTGACCCTTTGGCGGGTCGCCGCGCAGGGCGACGATGTCCTGCACGCCGGCGCGGGCAAAGGTGTCTGCGATCTCCAGCGTTTCCTGCCGCGAAGCATCGACACAGGTCAGATGAGCGGCCACGTTCAGGCCCGATGACTTGTGCAGGGTCGAAACCGCGTCGCGCGTAAGTTCACGCGTCGTGCCACCAGCGCCGTAGGTGACGGAAACAAAGCGGGGATCCAAAGGGGCCAATGTCTGGACCGTGTCCCAAAGGCGGAAAGAGGCTTCCAGAGTTTTGGGCGGAAAGAACTCGAAGGAAATTTCAGGTTTGGACATCGTGGCCTCACTGGATCAACTGAGCCTCTTGTGCCATGGCATGCATTGTGAAACAAACTCATATTACTCAACAACAACATGAATGCTGTTTGAAATGCATATTGAATTCCGGCACCTGCGCACTATCAAGGCGATCCATGAATGCGGCGGGCTGGCCCGCGCTGCGGATCAGTTGAACATCACCCAGTCCGCATTGAGCCATCAAATCAAAGGGTTGGAGGATCAGGCCGGGGTCGAGCTGTTTCTGCGCCGCTCCAAACCCATGAAACTGTCGGCTGCCGGTTTGCGGCTTTTGCGCCTGGCCGAGCAGATACTGCCGCAGGTCGAAGCCGCCCAGAATGAGTTTTCTTCGCTGCGGGACGGGCGCACGGGGCGGATGCATATAGCCATCGAATGCCACGCTTGTTTCGAATGGCTGTTCCCGGTGCTCGAATCCTTCAGGAAATCCTGGGGCGACGTGGATGTCGATATCCGCCCTGGTCTTGCCTTCGACGCGCTTCCGGCCTTGCAGAAGGAAGAGGTCGATCTGGTGGTCTCGTCCGATCCCGAAGACCTGCCGGGTGTCGAGTTTGTCGAACTTTTTGATTATAACGCGGTGTTTGTGGCCGCTTCGACCCATCCCCTGGCCAAGAAAGACTATGTCGAGGCCGAGGATTTTCGCGGCCAGACCCTGATCACCTATCCAGTGGAACGCACGCGTCTGGATGTGTTCAGCCAGCTGTTGATCCCGGCGCGGGTTGAGCCTGCCACGATCCGGCAGGTGGAACTGACCGCCGTCATCCTTCTGCTGGTGGCATCGAACCGGGGCATTTCAGTGCTGCCGGATTGGGTCGTGCGCGAGGTCAAATACAACTCGGACTACGTCACCCGACCCTTGACGAAAGAGGGCATTACACGGCGTCTCTATGCCGCGGTCCGTTCGGAAGATCTGGAGAAACCCTTTGTGCAGGAACTGGTGAAACTGGCCCGGGAAGAAGCGCGCAAGCTGCAATCCCAGTAACGGCGTTTCCTGCGGGTCTGTTATGCGCATCATTCCTCTTGGCAAGGGCGCATTGCGGCAGTATACGCGCGGTTTGACCGGACAGGAGCCTTTTGACAATGGTTGGCAGCGCAAATCTCAACATCATGATCAAGGCCGCGCGCAAGGCGGGGCGTTCTTTGGTCAAGGATTTCCGTGAAGTCGAGAATCTGCAGGTGTCGATGAAAGGCGCCGGTGATTTCGTCTCGAAGGCCGACATCGCCGCCGAAGCCATCCTGAAAGAAGAGCTGCTGGGCGCACGACCGACCTATGGCTGGCTGGCCGAAGAGGGCGGCTCCGTCGATGGTGAGGATCCGACCCGCCGCTGGATCGTCGATCCGCTGGACGGCACCACCAATTTCCTGCACGGCCTGCCGCATTGGGCGATTTCCATAGCACTGGAACACAAGGGCAAGATCGTTGCCGGCGTGATCTATGACGCCGCCAAGGACGAGATGTTCTTTGCTGAAAAAGGTGAGGGCGCTTGGATGAACGACACCCGTATTCGCGTGTCGGGTCGTCATCGCATGATTGAATCGGTCTTCGCGACCGGTCTGCCCTTTGGTGGCCGCTCGGATCTGCCTGCGACTTTGCAGGATCTGGCGCGTCTGATGCCCGCCTGCGCCGGTGTGCGTCGTTGGGGCGCCGCCGCGCTGGATATGGCATATGTGGCCGCAGGCCGGTACGAAGGCTTTTGGGAACGCCGCCTGAATGCGTGGGATCTGGCTGCCGGTGTGATCATCGTCAAAGAGGCTGGCGGCTTCGTGCAGGCGCTTAACCCTGAAGGCAACGTGCTGGAAGATGGTGAAGTGATCTGTTCGAACGAACCGATCTTCGATCAGTTCGCCAAGGTGATCCGGGGCTAGGCGCCCTTTGAACCGGCTTTAGCGGCGCGGAACGCGCGGAATGCGGGATTGTGACAGCTTGTACCTCGCTTCCGGGTGGGGCGGATGTCCGTGGGTGCGATCCCAGAACTGAATTCCGCCGCGTCTCAGCCACAGCGGGATGCACAGGATCAGGCCAACGGCAAATCCCCCGGTATGGGCCCAATAGGCGATGCCGCCGTCGTCTGGATTGCTGGTGACGCTGCCAAAGAACTGTATCGCCAGCCAGACGCCCAGCATGATGAAGGCGGGGATCGTAAAGACCCTGAAATAGACGATCAGGATCAGCAGGATATCCACCCGTGCTTTCGGGAACAGCAGCAGATACCCGCCCATCACGCCCGCAATCGCGCCCGAGGCCCCAACAGTGGGAACTTGGGATTCGGGCCCGGTGATGACGTGAATCAGGCCCGCGCCGATTCCTGCCGCCATGTAAAACAGCAGGAAGGGCAGATGGCCCATCTCGTCTTCCAGATTGTCACCGAAGATCCACAGAAACAGCATGTTGCCGGCCAGGTGCATCCACCCCCCGTGCAGGAACATGGATGTCACCAGGGTTTCCAGCCCGAACCCGTCGCTGACCCGCGCGGGAATAATGGCGTAGTCGAAAAACAGCCTGCCGGTCCGTGGCCCATCATCCATGATCCCCACATAGCTGAGGAAGATCAGGATATTGGCCGCCAGCAAGGCATAGACAACATAAGGTGTGCGCCCCGAGGGGTTATGGTCGCGGATCGGAAACATGCCGTGACGCTGGGCTTTTGTGCGCCCAGCGTCAAGGCAAGCTTATGCCGCACCTCCCAACAACACGGCGTTTCCACCCGCCGCGGTCGTGTCCACGCAGACATGGCGTTCACCCAGAACACGCGCGCGGTCGGGCTTGCCGGGAATAAGCGGCAGAATCGGGCCGTCGCGGCGCGCCAGATGGTGTTCGATCTGCCCCGCTGTTTCCTCGTCTCCCCACCACAACACGCCCGAAATGCCGGTCAGGTTTTCCAACCGGTGCAGGTCAAGCATCCCGGTCGCCTGAATGGCGGTGCCACCCAGCGCAGCTACAGCATCGGCCTGCGCACGCGCTGCGGCCTCTCCGGGTCCCAAGCAAAGAAGAGGCGGACGGGGATACACGCTCAGGCGGTTCGATTCACCGGTCGGGCCGGGCAGGGACCGGGTTTTGACCGGCGCAGGTTGACCTTGTGCAGCAGGCAGATCAGCCACGGCGCCCCAGGTATCCGCCGTGCTTTGACGGTCGGGTGCGCAGAACCGGATCATGTAGTTCGGCCCACCCGCCTTGGGGCCGGTGCCTGACAATCCTTCGCCACCAAAGGGCTGAGACCCGACGATGGCGCCGATCTGGTTGCGGTTTACATAGATGTTGCCCGCATGGATCGCCTCGGTCACATGCTGCACGCGGTCGTCTATGCGGGTGTGCAGGCCGAAGGTCAGGCCGTATCCGGTGGCGTTGATATCGGCGATGATCTTGTCGATCTCTTGCGAGTTGAACCGGGCGACGTGCAGCACCGGGCCGAACACCTCGCGTTCCAGCGCGGCGATGCCGGGGATCTCGATCAGCGTCGGAGAAACAAAGATGCCTTCGGGCGGCAACGGAAGCTCCTTCAGCACCCGCCCTTCGTTGCGCGCCTTGGTCACATGTTCGGCGATGCCCTGACGGGCCTGTTCGTCGATCACCGGTCCGCAATCCGTCGACAAAAGCCAGGGGTCGTCGACCGACAGCGCATCCATCGCCCCTTTGAGCATGGTCAGAACGTCATCGGCGATGTCTTCCTGCAAATACAGGCAGCGCAGGGCGGAACAGCGCTGGCCCGCCGACTGAAAGGCGCTTTCGATGATCGATTGCACGGCTTGTTCGGGAAGGGCGGTGCTGTCGACGATCATCGCATTCAGACCGCCGGTTTCCGCGATCAGCGGCGTACCGGGGCGCATGGATCCGGCCATCGCCGCACGGATTTTCAGCGCGGTGGCTGTTGACCCAGTGAAGGCCACGCCCGAGATGCGCGGATCCGACGTCAGCGCCGCACCCACGGCAGGCCCACCCGGCAACAGTTGCAGCACATCGCGTGGTACCCCCGCCTCGTGCATAAGCTGAATGGCACGATGTGCGATCAGGGGCGTCTGGGGCGCAGGCTTGGCCAGAACCGCGTTTCCGGTTGCCAGCGCAGCAGAGATCTGCCCAGAGAAAATCGCCAGCGGGAAGTTCCACGGGCTGATGCAGGTGAAAATCCCCGCGGGTTCGGCATCGGGGATGTTGGCTGCATAGTAACGCAGAAAATCCACCGCCTCGCGCAGTTCGGCCACCGCATCGGGCAGCGACTTCCCGGCCTCGCGCGCCAGCAGGGCAAACAACTCACCATAATGCACTTCGTAAAGATCGGCTGCGGCATTGAGGATGCGGGCGCGTTCGGCAGCGGGGGCATCCCAGGGGTTGGCCGAGGCCAATGCCATTTCCACATCCGCCGCGCTGGCTGGGGCCATCGCGCCGGGCTTGTCCTGAGGCCGTGCCGGATTGATCACCGGCTCATCCGCATCGGGTTTAGCCGCATCGGCCAGCAAGGGTTGCGCATACCAATGATGGGCGCGGAACTGATCCCGTGCCGCATCAATCTGATCCAGGGTTGGTGTGTGATGCAGGTCAAAACCCTTGGAATTCGGTCTTTCAGGCTGGAACAATTCCGGCCCGGTCGGCAGTGCGGGCGGAGGGGTCCGGACCGCAACAAACGGATCGGCGGCGACCACTTCCGGTGGCACATCTTCGTCCACAATCTGGTTGACGAAGGATGAATTCGCGCCGTTCTCCAACAAGCGCCGAACCAGATAAGCCAGCAAGTCGCGATGCGCCCCCACAGGTGCATAGATGCGGCACCGGGTGTTCTGCTTGTCCATCACGATCTGATGCAAGGTCTCGCCCATGCCGTGCAGGCGCTGGAACTCGAACGGTTGATCCTTGGCCATGTGAAGGATGGCGCTGACCGTGTGCGCGTTGTGCGTGGCAAATTGCGGATAAATCCGATCGGTCATGCCCAGCAGTTTGCGTGCATTGGCGATATAGGAGATGTCGGTTGCCGCCTTGTGCGTGAAGACGGGAAAGCCATCCACACCTTCGACCTGCGCGCGTTTGATCTCGGTATCCCAATAGGCGCCTTTGACCAATCGCACCATAATCTGGCGATCGTGACGTTCGGCCATGCCATACAGCGTATCCAGTACCAGGCCTGCGCGCGGGCCATAGGCCTGAACCACGATGCCAAACCCGTACCAGCCGGCAAGGGCCGGGTCGGACATCACCGCCTCTATCACCTGCAACGACAGCGACAGGCGATCCGCCTCTTCTGCATCGACGTTCAGGCCCATTCCGGCCGCCTTGGCCAGCAGTGCCAGTGCCCGCAGCCGCGGCACCAGCTCGTCCATCACACGCTGTTCCTGTGCCAGCTCATAACGGGGGTGCAGGGCGGACAGTTTTACCGAAATGCCCGGGTTGGCGCGGATATCGTCATGGGTGCAGGCCTCGGCAATGGCCGAGATGGCGCGGGAATAGGACAGGTGATAGCGCGCCGCGTCCGCTTCGGTTCGGGCCGCTTCGCCCAGCATGTCGTAGGAATAGGTATAGCCCTTCTCCTCCATCCCGCGTGCGCGGTCCATGGCGGACTGAATGGTTTCCCCCAGAACGAACTGCCGGCCCATCTCTTTCATCGCGCGTGCCACGGCAGTGCGGATCACCGGCTCGCCCAACCGCTTGATCGCACCGCGCAGCGCCCCGACCGGAGACGCCTTGCCCTCGTCCAGCACCTTTCCGGTCAACATCAGTGCCCATGTCGAGGCGTTCACCAGCGAGGACGAGGATTGCCCCAGATGCTTGCCCCAATCGGAGGGCGCGATCTTGTCTTCGATCAGCGCATCAATTGTGTCGGCATCCGGCACACGCAGCAACGCCTCGGCCAGGCACATCAGGGCGATGCCTTCGTCGGTGGACAGGCCATATTCGGCCAGAAACACCTCCATCAACCCCGGAGAGGTGCTGGACCGGATATCGCGCACAAGCTGCGCAGCCGCGGCGCCGATGGCGCTGCGATCCGTGTCCGTCAGGCTGGCCTGAGAGATCAGTGTCTCAAGAACTGCCGACTGATCGGCATAGGTGGAAGTATCGATGAGGGTGCGCAGGCTGTGTGACATATGTCCTCCGGTCTTTGCGATAATATAATGCGGAAAAATCAGGACAACGGACTGAGTTTGATATATTTGAAGGAGGATGATCTGAATTTTTAGCAGCGGACAGTTCAAATGAGTTTTCCTGATCTTGATCGGTTTGACCGCTCGATTCTAAGGATTCTGGCCGAGGACGGCCGTATCTCGGTGGCCGATCTTGCGCGCGAGATCGGGCTGTCGAAATCTCCGACGCAAGCGCGGCTCAAACGGCTTGAGGCGAGCGGAGTGATCCAGGGCTATCGGGCGATGCTGGATCCGATCCGGCTGGGCCTGGATCACGTCGCGTTTGTCGAGGTGCGTTTGACCGATACCCGCGAAAAGGCGCTGGCCGAGTTCAACGCAGCCGTCCGCAAAACCGCCGAGGTCGAGCAGGCGCATATGATCGCGTCCAATTTTGACTATCTTCTGAAAGTGCGCACCGCCACGATGTCGGAATACCGCCGTGTATTGGCCGAGAAGATTTCGTCTCTGCCGCATGTCGCCAATACTTCAACTTTTGTTGCGATGGAGGCCGTGAAGGAAACCGGTATGCTGGGCGGTTTTGAACATCAGCCTTGACGCGGTGGAATTATGGTCCACCCTTGTTCCGTGATGCGAACCTGTGCTGCAACGTTTCTACTGATCGCGTGTTCATGCTCGGCCATGGCCGAGACATGCCCCGCGGCTCGGGATCATATCGAAGGTGTGGATGCGCTGATCAAGCAGGTCCAAAAGGCGCAATCGCAAAGCGACGCCCGGGTCATCTCGAATAAAATGTGGGAACTTTGGACAGACGCGCCGGATGCCCGATCGCAGACCCTGCTGGATCGTGGAATGGCGCGACGAGAGGCGTGGGATTTGTCGGGCGCATTGGACGATTTCAACCAACTTGTCGAATATTGCCCGGATTACGCCGAAGGCTACAATCAGCGGGCTTTTGTAAACTACCTGAGGCAGGATTTTGACGCGGCATTGCGCGACCTGAATGTCACGATCGAAATGTCGCCAAACCATATCGGTGCGCTAAGTGGGCGGGCTTTGTCCCTGATGGGGTTGAGACGTTTGGAAGACGCGCGTTCAGCACTGTCCGAGGCGCTTGAGCTCAACCCGTGGCTGTCCGAGCGGGCCTTGTTGGAGCCAGGCGGCCTTCTGGAACCGCCCGGAGAAGATATCTGACAGCCGGATCGGGCAAGTTTGGAAACCGGTCGCAAATCGCCAAACAGGTGCCTTTCGCGGCCACCTCGGGGACTGGGGCACCGCAATCAGAAGGGCAAATGGGTGACAAAGCCGTCAGCGTGACAGTATCCGGCGCTTTTCGGCCATGGCTTCGCGTCGCCTCTGCTCGATCCCGAGTTTGAAAGATTCTTCAACAAAGTCGATGTGGTCCTTTGCCGCTTTTTCGGCCCGCTTTTCATCTCCTTCGATCACCGCGCGACCAAGTTCGAGATGTTGTTGCAGCAGCTTTTCGCCGGTCCCGTCAATCGTGCGCAGGAAGTCACGATTGTAGAAAACGCCCTTGCGGGTGAGTTCGTAGATCGACGCCATCATGTGGATCAGGGTCGCGTTCTGGCTGGCATCCACAATCGCGGAATGCAGCGCAAAGTCCGCCTCTTGCGAAGCCTTGGCGTCCTGCTCTTGCCAGGCACGCTCGTTTTCATCAAGGATCTCGGAAATCCGTTCTTTGTCTGCCTTGGTGGCGCGACGTGCGGCAAGCCGGGCCGCGAAACCTTCCTGCTCACGACGATACTCAAGATAGTCGAAGAAAGCCGGCTCGTGGCGTTCGTACAAAGCAAGAAGCGCGGGCATCATGGCTTGTCCGGTCAGGGCTGCGACGAATGTTCCCTCACCGTGTTGTGTTGTGACCAGACCGCGTTCTTCCAGCACCTGAAGGGCTTCGCGCAGCTTCGGGCGCGACACGCGCAACATCTCGGCCAGATCACGCTCGGAAGGCAGTTTCCGGCCCTGCTTCAGGATGCCCGAAGCGATCAGGTCCTCGACCTGTGAAACCACCGCATCAGCCAGCGATTCGTGTCCAACCGGTTCAAAAATCGCCGTGGTGTTCATGAGATGCTGCCCCGTGTGACGCTATAATAACCAGAATAACTGGTAAACAAAGATAACCATATCTGTTCAAATTTCAAGCGCGAGGCTGTTCTTCCCGGACGTGAATTACGTGTCTGTTTATGAATGATTTTTGGAGAATCTGTTGGCTTTTTGAAGCAGTCGCATCGGGATTTTGCAGGGCTTGTCGAAGGCGAACTTCCAGTTTCGGTTAGCGCCAGTGGTAAACAAAGTTATTGACTGGTTTGAGCTGGTAAAGTTAGTTTACCACCGGAGCGGCGCTGGAAGAGCCTGCGCCACTGATCGGAGAAAACCCGACCAAACCTGGAGGAGATTTCATGAAGAAGACCCTGACAAGCCTGGCCGTAGCCGCCAGCCTGCTGGCGGCACCCGCAGTTGCGGCGGACAAGCTGCTGCTGAAAACACCGATTGCCTTTTCGACCGAACTGCCGGGCCTGGGTTCACCTATTCCACGTGTGGCTGATCAGCTGGAACTGATGTCCGGCGGCACGATGAAGATGAAGGTGTACGAGCCGGGAAAACTGGTGCCGCCCTTCGAAATTCTGGACGCCGTGTCCACCGGCAAGATCAACTCGGGCTACACCACGGCTGGTTACTGGGCCGGTAAAATCCCGGCTGCGCCGCTGTTCTCGGCCGTGCCGTTCGGCCCCGAGGCGGGCGAATACATGGCTTGGCTGTATTATGGCAACGGCATGACCCTGTATCAGGAGATGTATGATCAGGCAGGTTACAACGTAAAAGTACTGCCCTGCGCCATCATCGCGCCGGAAACCTCGGGCTGGTTCGCGTCCGAGATCAATTCGCCCGAAGACCTGAACGGGCTGAAGATGCGTTTCTTTGGTCTGGGCGGCAAGGTGATGCAGAAACTGGGTGTAGCGACCTCGCTACTGCCAGGTGGTGAGATCTTCCCCGCATTGGAAAAAGGCGCGATTGACGCGACCGAGTTTTCGATGCCTGCCATCGACGCGCGTCTGGGCTTCCACAAGCTGGTCAAGTTCAACTATTTCCCCGGCTGGCATCAGCAGGCGACCGTGTTTGAACTGCTGATCAACAAGGACGTCTGGAACGAAACCAGCGATCAGCACAAGGCAATCATCGAAAGCGCCTGCAAGGCTTCGATGGCGGACAGCTTTGCCGAAGGCGAAGCCATCCAGCACGCGGCCCTGATCGACAACGTTGAAAACAACGGCGTCACCATCAAGCAGTGGTCGCCCGAGATGCTGGATACCTTCCGCGCGACCTGGGAAGAGGTTGCCGCAGAAGAGGCCGCTAATGATGCCTTCTTTGCCAAGGTTCTGGCCGACATGAACGAATTCCGTGACGGCTATAACCTCTGGAAGACGAACGCCTTCCTCCCACGTCAGTAATCTCTCCCTCACTGACGTTGCCGGGGCGGCCCGATCCGCCGCTCCGGCCCCTGCTTTTCGATCTTCGGACTTTCTAACCTTTCACTGCCCGTATTCCGGGTTGCTGAGCGAGGAATGACCATGACAACCCAAAAGAACCTCAACGATCCAGTCGAAGCCTATGAAGGCATCCTGGAACACCCCGAGTCCGACCGCCAGAAAATCGCCGTCGTGATCGACGCCGGGGTCAAGGCTGTGGGTCATGTCGTCATGTGGGCCAATGTCCTGCTGATGGGCGCGATCTTCGCACAGGTCTCGTTGCGCTACCTGTTCAGCCAGAACTACCCGAAACTGGATGAGATCCAGTGGCATTTCTATGGAATCGTCACGATGATCGGCATCTCGTATGCCTTGATCACCGACAGCCATGTGCGTGTGGACGTCCTGCATATGCAGCTTTCGCGCCGCGCGCAGCGGATCATCGAGGTGATCGGCATCCTGACCCTGCTGACCCCCTTCATCTATCTGATGGTCGATCAGGGCTATGATTATTTCTACGAAAGCTTCCGCGTCAACGAACGCTCGGACAGCCCAACCGGCCTGCCTGCGCGTTGGGCTTTCAAGGCGGTCATTCCGATCAGCTTTGTACTGTTGGCGCTGGCCGCGTTGGCACGGTTGATCCATGACGGGCACGCGCTGATCTACGGGCCGGCCTCGGAACGTGAAGGCGCGCCGCTGCGCCGTGTTCTTCTGGTGCTGGCGGTATTCGCAGCCGTCTGTGTTGGCCTGACCTTCCTGGTCGAAACGACCGAGGAAAAGCTGGTCATCGCGATGTTCCTGACCTTTATCGCGCTTTTGTTCACCGGTTACCCGGTGGCGTGGGTGCTGGCCGGTGTCGGCGTCGCCTATTGCGGTCTGGCCTATCTGTTCGACAACGATCTGATGCTGTGGACCGGGTTGGAAAGCACCTTTACCGGGCTTGATTATCTGACGCTTGGCGCGGTGGTAAACCGGGTCTACGCTACCATGTCCAACGCGGTTCTGGTTGCCCTGCCGATGTTCATCTTCATGGGGCTGATGCTGGACGAATCCGGAGTGGCCGAGCGTCTGATGTCCTCGATGCAGCGCCTGTTCGGGACGGTGCGCGGAGGACTGGCCATCACCGTGACCCTGATCGGGATCATTCTGGCGGCTTCGACCGGCATCATTGGTGCCTCGGTTGTACTGCTGGGCGTGCTGTCGCTGCCGTCGATGATGCAGCAGAAGTACCAGCCGACGCTGGCTGCGGGCGTGGTTTCGGCCTCGGGGACCTTGGGCATTCTGATCCCACCCTCAATCATGTTGGTGATCATGGCCGACCAGATGGCGTTGTCCGTCGGAGACCTGTTCATGGCCGCGGTTTTCCCGGGCGTGATCATCGGCGCCTTGTACCTGACCTACATCTTCATTCTGGCTCTGGTGAAACGCGACGCGGCTCCCGTGCCCGAAGGTGCGAAAGCCCCCGACTGGGTAGCCGTGAAGGACGTTCTCATCGCCGTCATCCCTACGCTGATGCTGATCCTTGCCGTGCTGGGGTCGATCTTTGCCGGTCTGACCACACCAACCGAAGCGTCCGGCATCGGTGCCTTGGGTGCGACCTTGCTGGCGCTGGGCTATCGCAAGCTGACCTTTGCCAAGCTGTGGAACGTGCTGGTGTCGACCTTCAACACCACCGCCTATATCTTTGCGATCTTCCTTGGTGCGACTGTGTTTTCCTATGTGCTGCGCGAACTGGGCGGGGATGAGCTGATCGAACATGTGGTGCAATCCACCGGCTTTGGTGCAAACGGGACAATTCTGTTCATCCTGTTCATCGTCTTCCTGCTGGGCTTCGTACTGGACTGGATCGAGATCACGCTGATCGTGCTGCCCCTGATGCGCCCCATCGTGAACGGTCTGGGCATCGACATCCCCGGCTTTGGCGTACTGGATGAACCGGCGCTGGTCTGGTTCGTGATCCTTGTCGCTGTGACGCTGCAAACCAGCTTCCTGACGCCGCCCGTTGGCTTTGCCTTGTTCTATCTCAAAGGTGTTTGCCCGCCCGAGATCAAGCTGACGCATATCTATAAGGGCATCATCCCATTTGTCCTGCTGCAATTGACCGGTTTGGCGCTAGTGTTCCTGTGGCCGACCCTTGCCACCTGGTTGCCGTCGGTCGCCTATTAAGGAGCTTATCGGATGCGTCTGAGCCAATGTCATAACTTCCACGACTTCCGGCGGCTGGCCAAACAGCGGCTGCCGGGGCCGATCTTCAACTATATCGACGGTGGCGCGGATGATGAGGTGACGTATCGGGAAAATACCAAGGCGTTCGACCGCTGCGATCTGTTGCCTTCGGTCCTGCGCGGGGTTTCGGACGTGGACATGTCCGTCACGGTGATGGGGCAGAAACTGGACATGCCGGTCTATTGCTCACCCACCGCGTTGCAGCGCCTGTTCCACCATCAGGGTGAGCGCGCGGTCGCGGCGGCGGCCGAGAAATACGGCACCATGTTCGGAGTTTCCTCTCTGGGAACCGTCTCGCTGGAGGAGCTGCGCCAAAAACACAAAAACCCGCAGGTCTATCAATTCTACTTTCACAAGGATCGCGGGTTGAACGCCGCCATGATGCAGCGCGCCAAAGAGGCGGGTGTTGAAGTCATGATGCTGACCGTCGACAGCATCACCGGCGGCAACCGCGAGCGTGATCTGCGCACGGGGTTCTCGATCCCGTTCCGCTTGACGCTGGGCGGCATGATCCAGTTCGCGATCAAGCCGATGTGGGGGATCAACTATGTCACCCATGAAAAGTTCCGGCTGCCTCAGCTTGAGGAACATGTGGATATGGGCGGTGGGGCCAGCTCGATCGGCGGGTATTTCACCGACATGCTCGACCCGTCGATGAACTGGGATGACGTGGCGCAGATGGTGCGCGACTGGGATGGTCAATTCTGCCTGAAGGGGATCATGACCGTCGAAGATGCCAAACGCGCGGCTGAGATCGGTTGTACCGGCATCATCCTGTCGAACCACGGTGGCCGACAATTGGACGGATCGCGCACGCCGTTCGATCAACTGGCCGAGATTGTCGATGCCGTCGGCGACAAACTGGACGTGATGATGGACAGCGGCATTCAGCGTGGCACCCATGTGCTCAAGGCGCTGTCGATCGGGGCCAAAGCGGTGGGTATCGGGCGGCACTACCTGTATCCTCTGGCTGCCGCGGGGCAGGCTGGGGTCGAACGGGCCCTTGGGCTGATGCGTGCCGAGATCGAGCGCGACATGAAGCTGATGGGTGTCACCAGTGTTGGCCAGCTCAGCCGCGAGAATATTCGTTTCCGTAATCCCTAACCCGAAACGGGGGCCGATATGACCAATGACGCGTTGATCAAACATTTCCGCTCTATCGTCGGTTCGCGTCACGTGCTGATCGGAGCGCGCGCGACAGAGCGCTTTCGGCGCGGTTTCCGCTCGGGCGAGGGTGAGGCGCTGTGCGTCGTTCAGCCGGGGACCCTGCTGGAGCAATGGAAGATCCTGCAAGCCTGCGTTGCAGCCGACAAGATCGTCATCATGCAGGCGGCCAATACTGGTCTGACCGAAGGGTCTACGCCGTCCGGCACCTATGACCGTGACGTGGTTCTGATCAACACGCGCCGGATGGATACTCTGGTGCACTTGAACGACGCAGAGCAGATCGTCAGCTTTCCGGGCGCCACGCTTTTTGCGCTGGAAAAACTGCTGGCCCCGTTCGGACGCGAGCCGCATTCGGTGATCGGTTCGTCCTGCATCGGCGCGTCGATCGTGGGTGGGGTATGCAACAATTCCGGCGGTTCTCTGGTAGAGCGCGGTCCGGTTTACACGGAACTTTCCGTCTATGCGCAAATCACCGAACAGGGTGAATTGGAACTGGTCAACCATCTGGGCATCGATCTGGGCAGCACGCCGGAAGAGATCCTTGCAAACCTCGATGCAGGCAGGTTCGAACGCAATCCCGGGGCAACCAACAAACGCGCATCGGCCAGCGACTACGCACAGATCGTGCGGGACGTGAATGCGCAAACGCCTGCGCGGTTCAATGCGGACAAGGCGAGGCTTTTCGAATCTTCGGGCTCGGCCGGGAAGCTGGCCGTTTTTGCGGTGCGCCTTGACACCTTTCCCAAGAACGAGGTTGAGAAGGTGTTCTATGTGGGCACCAACAATCCCGACGATCTGGCGGACCTGCGGCGCCACATATTGTCAGAGTTCAAATCGCTGCCGGTTTCGGCCGAATACATGCATCGCGAAGCGTTCGATATTGCAGCACGCTATGGCAAGGACACGGTCGTGATGATCGACAAGCTTGGCACGGACCGTCTGCCGATGTTCTTTGCGATGAAAGGCGCCGTGGATGCACGCCTGCGGCGCATTCCGTTTTTGCGAAATTTCACTGATCGTTTCATGCAGGCAGCTATAGCTTTGTGGCCACGTGTCCTGCCCAAACGTATGACGGATTTTCGCGACAAATACGAACATCACCTTATCCTGAAAATGAAGGATGAAGGTGTATCCGAGGCCGCTGAGTGGTTGCCGCGATTTCTGAGTGGCCGGGATGGCGGATTTTTCGAATGTGATGCGCGCGAGGCCAGAATCGCAGGCCTTCATCGGTTTGCGGCGGCGGGCGCGGCGGTGCGTTACATGGCGATCCATTCGGACGACGTCGAAGATATCATCGCACTGGACGTCGCACTGCGCCGCAACGACCAGGACTGGCTGGAGAAGCTGCCGCCTGAGATCGAAGACCAGTTGGTTCACAAACTCTATTACGGGCACTTCATGTGCCACGTGATGCATCAGGACTACATAGTCAAAAAAGGAGCTGACCCAAAAGCTCTGAAGGCCGCAATGTTGAAACTGTTTGACGAACGCGGCGCGGAATACCCTGCTGAACATAACGTGGGGCACCTTTACAAGGCCAAGCCCGACCTGGCGGCACATTACAAATGCTGCGACCCGACCAACTCGTTCAATCCCGGTATCGGCAAAATGTCCAAGGCGAAGAATTACCAATAACCGGTTTTCCGGCGCGGCAGGGTGCTGTGAAAACGGCCGGCAGATACACCGGGTTCTGATGAAAAGGGTGTTGGTGCCCGACTGTCTGATATCCTGAGCGCAACCCCGCAAGCATCTGCCGCGCAGAAGGCTGCCAAAACCGAATGAGCGTCGCGTGTCAGGTATAGGGGAGATTCGGAAAGCGCAGTCGAAGTCGTCGGAATCGGCAGAGAATGTCGCGTTGAGACGCGGAATTCAGCAGCGTTTGACGCAAATCGTTTGGTTTTGAGTATCACAAACACGCATTTGACAGGCTGTCCGGGATCTGAACCGGCGGGTTCATGCGGTCAATTGACAGAGCACCTTTCTGTTCAGGTAATTTCAGGGTCGCGTGATTTCTGGCAGGTTTTCCTAGGGTTACCCTTGGCTTGCAATCGGCTGCAGATCACCCCTGTGAAGCTGCGGGCCGGAAGCCTGTCTTGCATGCGAAAATTTGCAGATGACCGGGGCCGGGAAAGCGCCACTTATCCCTTATTTTTCGCGTTTTTTGGGGAACTACGGGAAACCCCCAATTTCGCGCCGCGACAAACAGGGGTAAACATATTTTACCGTACTTACCACACAAACACACACGGTACTAACTTTCCCCGATGAGGGGCTGGTCACACCCCCTCGGCCGGCCCCTCTTAACTTTTGGGGTCCATGGCAGTTGGGGTCAGTGGTCATGCGGATCGTTGCCGGTGTCAGCTTTTGATCAATTTGGCGACGAGGGCGGGCAAATCTTGTGATGCGCCATAGGCCACGGTGTGTGGAATTTCGGCGACCGGCGTCTTCCGGTATCCTTCAGTAAACAGCAAAAACGGGATCTTCGCACGCGCAGCCGTTTCCGCGTCAACTTCGCTGTCGCCGACGAACAGACGCGGGCCGGACGCCTGAAGCGCATCGAAGCTTGCGAACAGATGGTTGGGATCCGGTTTTCGCGTCGAAAGGCTGTCGCCACCCAGAACCGCGTCGAAAAACCGGGACAGGTTCAGTGCCTCCAGCACATGCCGCGCCGGTGTTTTGGGTTTGTTGGTGCAGACGCCCAGAACGCATCCCATTTGCTGCAATTTGGCCAGTGCCTCCGGGATACCGGGGTAGGGAACGGTCGTTTCGCTTGCAGCGGAATTGTAGTGTTTGAGGGTCAGTTGGGTCAGTTCCGCATGGCGATCCAGCGGCAGCCCGCAATGCCGGATCATGCGTTCGACCAGCTTGGGTAAACCGTTGCCGACGAATCCTTTGATGATATCCGTCGCCAATGGATCATGCCCAACGTCGTTCAGCGTGCGGTTGGCCGCCGCCGCCAGATCGCCCAGGCTGTCCACCAGCGTTCCGTCCAGATCGAATACAACTGCTGCGGTCATGTTTGCTTGCCCTTCATCGCCCGACCCAAGACCTAACCCGCCCTGTGCCGGGGGGCAATCGCCTGTTTCAAAACCATGCTTGACAATCCTTACTAAAATAATCAGATTAAGCGGCAGGAACAGAAAGCCAACCCTTTCGGGGTCAGCCAAATCAAGTGAAACGCGATAGATATGGCACCATGCCGAAACGCTCTGGAGATGTCCCGATGAACGTACAGAACCCGACCCCAACCCAAGGTTACGCTGTCTCGATGCTTCCCGCGCACAAGGCCGAGGATCTGACCAAGGGCGGCAACCTGGCCCATATAGAACTTGGCGATCAACTCTATACCCTGCGCATCACCCGTGCAGGCAAACTGATCCTGACGAAATGAGCGCGCCTTTCAAGCGCGGCGGTGCAGCGGTTGGCCGCCTTGCCGATCTCGATCCCATCGAAGCGGGCGCCGTTATGTATCTGCGGATGTGGAGCGAAGGCGAGGGCGGTCGTGCCGACGCTGCCAGCGATTTCCAAGTCGCGCTGGGCGCGGATTGCGGGCGTGCGGCAATGCTGACTTTGGATCGTTTATGCTCTCTATGCGCCACCCATGGCCGCCGCCCGCTGATCCGGCATGGTCTTGGATGTGCATGCCTTGGCGCGGACGAGAATTGCTTTGCACAGATGATCGCGGCAGCGTCCGAAGGGGCGCGTGAAGATGCGATGATGCTGGCGTCTTTGATCGTACGTCCGGATTTTGCCCCCGCGCTGGCATCTCTGTCGGAAGAACTGGGGCTGACTCTCAGACGTATGACCGCAGGTTTCAAAATGCCGACCACCGGCCACCAGACCCCCTCGGCCGTGCTCCACTGACCCTGAGTGTGGAACGGTTGAACCCCGGCGCTGCGCCGTGGTTTTTTCGTTCAGCAGCACCCGCATCCGGCATGGTGATGGTCATGATCGCAAACAGGGGCAGGGGTAAAGTCGCCCACCTCGGACAACACATCCCGCAGCGCCCAGAGGATCATGTCAACATCCTCGGCCTCGATGGTCAGGGGCGGACGGATTTTCAGGATGTTGTCTTTGGGCCCTTCGCTGCCGATCAGGATGCGATGATCGCGCATCCGGTTTTTGACATAGCTGCAAATCTCGGTGCCTTCGCTTCCATCGGGGTTGATCAGCTCCACGCCGAGAAACAACCCCATACCCCGCACGTCGCCAACGCAACCAAAGTCGGCTTCGATCTGGCGCAGTCCCGCCATCAGACGATCCCCCATCCGGCGGGCATTGTCCTGCAACCCCTCGTCATCGACGATATCCAGCACCTCTTTGCCGATCCGGCAGGACAGGGTCGAGCCGCCAAAGGTCGAAAAGAACTCGATCCCGTTGTTGAAGCTGTCCGCGATCTCGCGGGTTGTCACCAGCACGCCCAGTGGGTGCCCGTTTCCGATTGGCTTGCCCATCACTACGATATCCGGAACCGCGCCCTGGTGTTCGAAGCCAAAGTAATACTCACCCAACCGTCCCAGACCTGTCTGCACCTCATCGGCGATGCAAACACCCCCCGCAGCACGTATTTTTTCGTAAACCGCAGGCAGATAGCCCTTGGGCGGAATGATCTGGCCGCCGACCGACGGGAAGGTTTCCGCGATGAACCCGGCCACGCCCTGTCCCCTGTTGCGAAGGGCGGCAATCGCCGGATCGACAAGATCAGCAAATTTCTGTGCCCGGTCCGCATCGTCCCGCCTGAATGACCCGCGATAGTCATCGGCAACCTCGACCAGTTCAACCCAGTCGGCTTTCCCGATGCCGCCCGGTTTGTTGAATTTGTAGGCCGAGATCGCCACCGCAGCGTTCGTGTTCCCGTGATAGCCGTGATCCGGCGTCACGATCCCCTTTGCGCCGGTATGGGCGCGGGCCAGCCGCAGGGCCAGTTCGTTTGCCTCGGTGCCCGAGTTGACGAAAAAGCAGACCTGTAGGTGATCCGGCATCTTCGACAGGATCTTGTCGGCAAATTCCACCTGTGCCGGATGCAGATAACGGGTGTTCGAATTCATCCGCTTCAGCTGATCCGCCGCCACGGCCTGAATGCGTGGATGCGCGTGCCCCACATGCGGCACGTTGTTGTAGGCGTCCAGGTAGGGGCGTCCCCATTCGTCGAACAGGTGATGCTTCCAGCCGCGCACCAGCATGACCGGATCGTCATAGGTCAGGGATAGGTTGCCCCCGAACTGCGCCCGCCGTTTGTGCAGGATTTCCGCTTTGTCAGTTGGGTGATAGAACACCTTGTCATCCGGCAGGTTCAGCAACGCCGCCGGGTTCGGGCAGACCGCGTGCCACAGCTCCAGTTCGTCCGGGTCTCCGACACCGGGCCAGTCCGCTTCCATGCCATCGGTGGTCAGGGCCAGCTGGAAATGCACATGCGGGGCCCATCCGCCATTCTGGTCGGCATCGCCCAACCGCGCAAACGCGGCGCCCTGTGCCACCGGGTCGCCGGGTTTCAGCCGGTCACAGCATTCCGGATCCAGATGGCCATAGAGCGTATAAAACGGGTCGCCTTCGGGCGTTTCGTGATGGAGGATGATCACCCCGCCGTAGTCAAGGTGCTGGTCGCGGTTTTCGACCACTTCGATCCGCCCGCTCATCGGTGCATGCAGAACCGTCCCGGCAGGCGCAAACACATCCACGGCCAGATGAACCGTCCGCCTGTCCGAGGCTTTCCACGGGCCCTTGCGGAACCCCGGCTCGGCATAGATCAGGCGGGGCTCGTTATAGTAACCCAGCCACAGGTCCTGCCCGTATTCCTCGCCAACGCGCGCGGCCTCGGCCAAAGGCATGTGGAACGGGTTCCGGGGCCAGACGCAGTTTTCGACCGAAAGCGAGCCCATGGGCACATCGCCCAGGTCCTGGCCGAACATGTCGGTAAAATGCCCCCGGTGTTCCTGAAGATAGGCGTGGATGCGTTCAGCCCCATCAACCACGGGCAAGCCGCAAGCCGCCCGCAACCGCGCCGACATCAGCCCGCCATTGACTGACGTGTTCTCAAGGAACCGCCAAGCAGGCGCCTGAGAGATCGTCACATAGGGATCATCCGGATTCTCGGCCGCCATCAGGGTCGAGTTGACGACCGATACGGCAAGCCGCATCCTCAGCAACGGCCAGATCAGGTCAACCTCATCCGCCCGCAGCCGGTTGGCCGCGTGATAGCCCTTTACCAACGCAGCCAGTGCCCGTTCCGGCTTGGGGTGATCCAGCACGACATACGCGCCGGCAATCGCCAGATCGCAGATGCGCGGCGCGGCGCACATGTCGCCCAGATCAATCAGGCCCGAGATCCGCCGCCGCTCGCCCAGTTCCCCTTCGACCAGAATGTTGTAGTCATTGGCGTCATTGTGGATGGCCTGTTTCGGCAGGTCCGCAAGGACATCCGCGATTGCAGCGAACCCCTCACAGATTTCCGTCAGCAGTGCCTGCCGCGCGGGGTCAGAGATCGCGTTTAACTTGTCAGCAATCCAGCCCGCCTGCATCAGGTCCCATTTGAAACCGATCCGGTGCAACCCTTCATGCTCAAACCCTTCCAGGGCCCGGTCGGTTGCCCCCAATACGCGGCCAAGTTTCAGGATCAGCTCTTCGGATTTTGGGGCGGCCTTCGCGTAACATTGGCCCGGCAGGCACTCCAACAGCCAAACCAGCCTGCGCTGTCCTTCAGAATCGGCAATCTCGGGCAGCATTGCTCCGGTCAAATCAGGGAACACCTTGGGAAACGGCAACCCCGGTGCCTCAGAAGCGATATGCGCCAGCGCCTTGATTTGCAGATCAACCAGATCCGCATCGCATCCGGCCCGCATGGCCTTAAGCACATAATCCTGACCATTGGTGGCGTGCACCAGAAAGTTCAGATCATATTCACCATCCAACCGCGTCAAGCGGGCGTCCAGCCCCCAGAGCTGCCGCAGCGCGGCCGTCCAAAAAGCACTTAAATCGTCCATTCCCGTCTCCGCTCCGATCGCGCCGGAGCCCTCTTCATCTGGCCAAAAATATCCTCGGGGGGAATCGCGCCTTGGCGCGATGGGGGCAGACAGCCTCCGCGCGTTACCCCAGGGCCCGCAGGCGCTTGATCAACGACGAGGTGTCCCAGCGGCCACCGCCCAGTTTCTGAACATCCTTGTAAAACTGATCGACCAGAGCGGTAACAGGCAGGGACGCACCGGTTTCATTGGCGGTATCCAGACAGATACCCAAATCTTTGCGCATCCAGTCGACGGCAAAGCCATGTTCGAACTGATCATCCAGCATGGTCTCATACCGGTTTGCCATCTGCCAGCTGCCAGCGGCGCCCTGGCTGATCACCTCGACCACGGCCCTTCCGTCCAGCCCGGCCTTCTCGGCGAAGTGCAACGCTTCGCTCAGGCCCTGAACCAACCCTGCGATGGCGATCTGGTTGCACATCTTGGTCATCTGGCCCGCGCCGCTGTCCCCGATGCGGCGGCAGATCTTCGCATAGACCTGCATCACCGGTTCAGCCGCATCATAAGCCGCCTGATCTCCGCCACACATGATTGACAGAACACCGTTTTCGGCGCCTGCCTGGCCGCCCGAGATCGGCGCGTCCACAAAGGCGATACCCTGTGATTGGCCGGCAGCGTACAATTCCCGCGTGACCTTTGCAGAAACCGTGGTGTGGTCGACGAAAACAGCCCCGCTGGACATGCCGTGAAATGCGCCGTCCTCGCCCGTGCAAACCATGCGCAGATCGTCGTCATTGCCGACGCAGGCCATCACAAACTCGGCGCCTTCAGCCGCGTCTTTCGGGGTGGCTGCCATCGATCCGCCATGCTGCTTTACCCAGGCTTCGGCCTTGGCAGCCGTGCGGTTGTAGACAGTGACGTCATGGCCTGCGGCCTGAAGATGCCCAGCCATGGGATAGCCCATGACGCCCAGGCCAAGGAACGCGACTTTTGCCATTTTGTGATCCTCTCCGCTGTTCGGTCGGCTTCAGCGGTGCGTGCCTGGCCGAAATGTTTGGCGAAGACAAAGCAAAGCTGCGCCCAAAGGGCAACCCCAAGTCAGCCCTTCCCGCCCAGATCCTGCAGGATCGGGCAATCCGGCCTGTCATCCCCTGCGCAGGCGTCGATCAGGTGGCTCAGCGTTTCGCGCATCGCGTTCAGGTCGGCGATCTTGGCTTCGATCTGCGCCAGATGGTCCCGCGCGACCTGTTTCACATCTGCGCTGGCGCGGGTTTCATCCTCGTAAAGCGCCAGCAATGTCCGGCAATCCCCGATGGTGAATCCCAAAGCCCGGGCACGGCCCAGAAAGTTCAGCTTGTGCACATCCTGATCGCGAAATCGGCGATAGCCGTTGTCGTCGCGCAGCGGTTTGATCAGGTCGATGTCTTCATAGTACCGGATCGTCTTTGCAGGCAGGCCGGTGCGGGAGGACACATCTCCGATATTCATGCGTGCACCTCCTTGGCGGGCGGGATCGGGGTTTCCGGCACGCTGGCTTGAACGCGACGCAGACGCAGCGCGTTCGAGACGACAAAGACACTCGAAAGCGCCATCGCGCCGGCGGCCAGCGCCGGAGACAACAGATGGCCTCCGAACGGGTACAGCGCACCAGCGGCGACCGGGATCAGCAGGACATTGTAACCGAATGCCCATCCCAGGTTCTGGCGAATGTTTCGCATCGTTCTACGGCTGATCTCGGTTGCATTTGCAACCCCGCGCAGATCGCCGGACATCAGAACGACATCAGCCGTTTCGATGGCCACATCGGTGCCCGTCCCGATGGCGATGCCGATGTCAGCCGTTGCCAGCGCCGGGGCGTCGTTTATGCCGTCGCCGACGAAAGCCAGCGTTCCGAACTGGTCCCGCAAGGCGGTGATCGCATCCACCTTGCCGTCGGGCAGCACTTCGGCGGTGACGTGATCGATCCCCAGCCGATCAGCCAAGGCCTGCGCGGTGCGCGCGTTGTCTCCGGTGACCATGGCCACGGTCAGACCCATTTGGTGGAGCCGCTCCAGCGCCTCTTCGGTGCCGGGTTTGACCGGGTCGGACACAGACAACGTGGCTGCGGCCTGCCCATCCAATGCGACGAACAATGGTGTTGCCCCTTCGGCGGCGCGGGCCTCTGCTTCGCTGGCCAAGGCTCCAAGGTCGATCCCGCGTTGCTGCATAAGCCGGTGCGACCCGATCAACACGTTCCGGCCTTCAACCAGCCCCTGCATGCCAAGCCCGGTAATCGACAGGACGTCCGTCGCCTGTGGCAGCGTCGCAGGCCCGGCCCGGGTGATCGCCGAAGCTATCGGGTGTTCCGACCGCGCCTCGAGGGCGGCGGCCAGCCGCACAACCTCATCCCTGTCAAACCCGTTCGCCGTCAGAACATTGTCCAGTTCCGGGCGGCCCAGTGTCAGGGTCCCGGTCTTGTCCAGCGCGATGACGCGTGCCTGCTGAAGCTGCTGCAAGGCATCGCCCTTGCGGAACAACACCCCCAGTTCGGCCGCGCGCCCGGTGCCGACCATGATCGAGGTCGGAGTGGCCAGACCCATGGCGCAGGGGCAGGCTATGATCATCACGGAAACCCCGCCGACAAGGGCCAGCGGCAGGGCGGGGCTTGGGCCGAAGATCAGCCAGGCTGCGACGGTGATCACGGCGACCAGGATGACCGCCGGGACAAAGCGATATGTGATCCGATCGACCAGACCCTGGATCGGCAGTTTGGCCCCCTGCGCCTGCTGCACCATGCGAATGACCTGGGCCAGCACCGTGTCGCCCCCCACGCGCGTCGCCCGAACCCGCAAGGCGCCGGTGCCATTCACGGTGCCGCCGACAACAGCCGCGCCGGCTGATTTTCCAACGGGTATCGGCTCGCCCGTGATCATGCTTTCATCGACGTAAGAGGTGCCCTCGAGCACTTCGGCATCCACCGGCACGCGTTCGCCCGGGCGGATGTGCAGGATGTCGCCCACCGCAATCTCGGCGATAGGGCGGTCTTCTATCCGGCCATCGATTTCGACCCGCGCGCTTTTGGGCTGAAGGCCCGCCAGTTTACGGATCGCAGCCCCGGTTTTGCCCTTGGCGCGCGCCTCCATCAGACGGCCCAGAAGGATCAGAACGACAATCACAGCCGCCGCCTCGTAATAGACGTTGGCAGTTCCCATCGGTAACGCGCCGGGGGCGAATGTGGCTACCACCGAATACAGATAGGCCGCCCCGGTTCCCAGTGCGACCAGCGCGTTCATATCCGGCGTGCCCCTCAGCAACGACGGGATGCCCTTGCGATAAAACACGCGACCGGGCCCCAGCAGCAGGGCCGTTGTCAGGGCGAACTGAATCAACTGGCTGGTCTGCGTGCCGATGGTGGCGTGTACCCAATGGTGGAAGGCGGGGATCATGTGCCCGCCCATCTCAAGAATGAACACGGGCAGGGCAAGAGCGGCCGCCAGCAGAGTGGCCCGGGTCAGCCCTGCTGTTTCAGTGTCTGCGCGATCTTCGGGTGCCGAAACGGCTTGAGGCCGCGCCGGGTAACCGGTGTCGGTGACCACCTGTGCCAGCGCCTGTGGCGATGTTGCCCCCGCGGCGTAGGTCACCGCGGCAGTTTGTGTCGCCAGATTGACCTGCGCTTCGATCACACCGGGGCTGGCCGTCAGCGCGAGCTCGATCTTGGCCACGCACGAGGCGCAGTTCATACTTTCAATGCTCAGATCCGCCCGGCTGGTCTCGGCCGGATACCCTGCCGCGTCCAACGCTTTGGTCAGCGCCGAAACCGGCCCGTCAAAAGCCACCTGTGCGGACTTGGTTGCAAAGTTGACCGAGGCCGTTTCAACCCCGGGCACATCACGCAGCGCCTCTTCAACGCGTCCCACGCAGGATGCGCATCCCATGCCCGTGATTTTCAGCTCTGTCAGTGATTTTTGCGCCATGCGACTCGCCCATGAAGTTTCCTTACCCACCAGATGGGGGTTCCAGTGACGGGAAGGTCAAGGGCCTGGGGCAGCTTTTTTTAGTGCCCCGAGCCGCGCATGTTTCGTTCCATCATGCGCTGATAGAGGCGCGGTGACAGACGGTTGAGCCACCAGGACAGGCGCGCCACGCGGCCAACCGGGATCATGGGCTGCGATTTGTCCAGCCCGCGCAGGATTGTTTCAGCGGCGGCCTCGGGGCTCATTTCGTCCATCCCGTCCTTCGCCGATCCGGGGCGCGCTGTGCCATCCGCCTGCTCTTGTGCGTTGCCGGGGTTGGTGGCCACAAAGGAGGGCGCAGCGATCAGAACGTCAACGCCATGAGGGGCTTCTTCCGAGCGCAGCGATTTGAAGAACCCCTCCAGCGCGTGTTTCGAGGCAGCATAGGCCGTCCGATGGTAAAGCGGTGCAAACCCGGCCACCGATGAGATGGCCAGATGTGTCCCCTTTGACGCCCGAACCGGGTGCAAGAAGGCGCGGGCCATTTCAACGGCCGCAAAATAGTTGATGTCAAACAGAGTTCGGTGGCTGGCCGCGTCGGACTTTTCAAAGCCCCTGATTTGCGTGACGCCGGCGTTGTAGATGACCAGATCGATACTGTCGCTGGTCGCGATCACCTTTTGAGTTGCCCTGGCAAGCTGGTCGGGATCCGTTAGATCGCAGCCAACAGGCAACTGGTTCGGCCCGGTGTCCAGACCTGAAACATCGCGATCCAGCAGCACCACCCGCCACCCGCGACTTTGCAGAGCATGGCTGAGGGCCCGCCCCAAACCGCCCGCCCCGCCGGATATGACAGCCGTCTTCATAGCCCCGCCTGCTTTTGCCAGAGCGAGAATACCTGGGCGCTGGTTTTTTTCGGAGTGTAACCGAAGTCGGATTTCAGGGCGGTGTTGTCCAATACCGGTCGATATTGCAGAAATCGCACCTGTTCCGGCCCATAGCGGGACAGACCCAGCGGACGTGCAGCGGCCAAAGCCGATTTCAGCGCCCAAGCGGGCAGGCGCAGAACCGGTTTCCCCATCGCACGCGCCAGATCGGTCACGCCCATCGCGCCGTCCCCGGCGACGTTGTAAACGCCAACCGGCCCGTCGGTTGCCGCGCGCTTCAGGATGCGTGCCAGATCATGCGTCCAAATGAACACAAACGGGCTTTCGCTGCCGACGACGGCCAGCAGGCGGGGTTTGCGAAACAGGGCGGTGATCTGGTTTTCGGACCCGGCCCCCAGAACCGTGCCCACGCGCAGCACGACCTGTTCCAGATCGGGGGCGGCACTGCGAACCTCGGCCAGCATCTCTTCGACCTGCCTTTTGTGATCGGAATACGGAAACTCGGGGTTGCCGCGCAACGGATCATCCTCGCGCAGGGGCACGGGGTTGTCCGGGTGATAGCCGTAGGCTGCACCCGAGGATGTGACCACCAATCTTCGCACTCCGTTGGCAAGGGCCGCGTTCACCACCTTGCGGGTGCCCTCGACATCAACCGCATATGCCGCCGCCCGTTCCATTTTTGGCGCAGGCGTCACGATGGAGGCCAGATGCACTATGACATCAGGCTTCACGTTGGAGATCACGCGCGCGGGCGCGTCGGTCGTCACATCCAAGGGCAGATAGTGGACGTTTTCCGGCATGCTGTCGGGGCGTTTGATATCCGTTGCAAAAACATCGTGCCCCTTGAGTTCGGGCAACAGTGCCTGCCCGACCATACCGGCGGCGCCCGTGATCAGGATACGGCTCATCGCGCGGCCTCGGTTCGGGCCATGAACGACGCCAGGGCAATCCCCGAGATCGCGTGCCAGATGCCCCAGAACGCGGCCACCACGGCCATGCCGCCCAGCCCGTGAAAAAAGGCAAAGATCAGCACCAGCCCAAGGCCGGAATTCTGAATGCCGGTTTCGATGGTGATGGCGCGGCGATCGAAAGGGGACAGCCGGGTCAGAGTGGCCACAACCCAACCGCCCCCCAGCGCCAGAGCGTTGTGAAGGATCACAAGCCCGGCAACAGCCCCGGCAAAGCTGAGGAAGAACCCCCAGTTCGCGCCCAGGGCAAGTAAGATGAAAGCCGAAAAAATACCCATCGACAGGTATTGCAGCGGCGCACGCAACCGTGCGGTCAGGGCCGGGCGGCGCTGGTTCAGAGCGATGCCCAGGACCAGAGGCAGGATTAACATCAACCCGACAAGGATTGCGATTTGCACCGGGTCAATCTGGGTCTGTTGCAGGATCGCGCGTGTCGGCGGATACAACCCGCCCCAAAGCGCAATGTTGAAGGGCGTCATGAAAATCGCGCCGATGGTGGCAAAGGCGGTCATCGACACCGACAGCGCCGCATTGCCACCGGCGCGGTGCGTAATGAAGTTCGAGATATTGCCCCCCGGACAGGCTGCGACAAGGATCAGCCCAAGCGCAATAGACGGTCGAGGAGCCGTCACCCACACAAGCGCAAAAGTCAGCGCCGGCAGGACCAGGAATTGGGATACCAGCCCGACGATCACTGGCTTCGGCGCGCGCCTGAGGCGATCAAAATCCCTTGGTGTCAGATCGATCGCAATCGAGAACATCACGATCGCCAGTATCGCATTCAACAGCGTCAGAGAGGCCGGGCTGAAATTCAGCGTAATTTCGTCGATACCACTCATACGGCGGCTTTCCGCAGCCGTTCGATCCATCCGGTGACAGCCTTTCTGTAGGTGGCCTTGTCCACGTAGTAAGCCATTCGCGGCAGATCGATATAGCTCATGCCTCCGGTGGCGCGCGTATAGTCTATTTGTTTTTTGGATTTCAGATCGGCCGCCACCGGGCAGCCCTTTTGAAGACCTTTGATATAGCGCGCCACCATTTCGGCCTGCTCGTGCCTGCCTTGCCAGCCCAGACCCGTGGCCTCGACCATGCCCAGCACAAAAAGATCGTCCCGTTCGGGGTGCATCGCGTTCAGGTACAGATGTGGAGCATCGCCCTGCCAGTTCAGCAGGCCCTGGTCGATGAACGGATAGTGCAGCTTGTATCCGGTCGCGGCGAGAATCATGTCATAGTCTGCGCGCGTGCCGTCCTTGAAATGCACGGTTTTGCCTTCCAGGCGGTTGATATTGGGGCGAATGCGCAGGTCGCCATGGCCCGCGTGATACAGGACAAGCGAATTCACCACCGGGTGGCTTTCGTAAAGCTGATAATCGGGCTTGGGAAAGCCGTATTTCTGCGGATCACCGACAAACCAACTGAGGATGAGGCTGTCCACCTTGCGCTTCAGCCACATCGGCAGGCGGATCTTGCCGCCCATCGTGTCGGCCGGTTTGCCGAAAACGTATTTCGGCACGAAGTAATAGCCGCGCCGCATCGACAGATCGCAGCGTTCTGCGTGATGGATTGCGTCAACCGCAATGTCACAGCCGGAATTGCCCGCGCCCACGACCAACACACGCTTGCCGTCGAACTGGCTGGGGTACCGATATTGCGAGGCGTGGATCAACTCGCCGTCAAACGTGCCGCAAAAGCTGGGCATATTCGGTTCCGACAAGGTGCCGTTTGCAATCAGAACCCCTGCGAATTCGGCCTGATGTTCACCTTGGGCGTCCCGCCAGCCAACACGCCAACCATCACCGGATTTGCCTAGCGGAGTGATCCGGGTGACTTCTGCATTGAACCTGTAGCTTTCACGCAGGCCGAAACGATCGGCAAAGGACCGGAAATAGTCGCGCATCGCCCGGTGCGAGGGGTACTCGGCCACCGCCTCATCCATCGGGAAATCCTCGAATTCGGTCATGCGTTTTGAAGAGATCAGATGCGCCGATTCATACATGGTTGATCTGGGGGCATCGATATCCCACAGACCGCCCACATCCGAATGCAATTCGAACCCCTGAAAGGCGATGCCCTGTTCCTTCAGCACCTTGGCTGCGGCCAAACCCATCGGCCCCGCCCCGATCAGGGCGAATGCGTTGCGCGTCTGTGTCATGAACCCTCCCGAAGTTCGTGACGCTTAACTTGAACGAACGACCAAAATAAGGCAAGATGAAATTCATGAGTCCAAAAAACATCGAAAAACCAAGGCAAAGAGCCCCGTCCAGGCGATCGCTTGAAACCAAGGCGCGGATCATGGATGCGGCTGAAACCGTCTTTGCCGAACGGGGATTCGAGGGTGCGTCGATCCGGGATATCGCGGCCTTGGCAGGGGTTCAGATTGGTCTTGTGCACCATCATGGTGGTGGCAAGGAGGAATTGTTTTACAAAACCGTGGCGCGGCGCGCGGACGCGCTGGCGCAGCTTCGGATCGACGCGTTGAACAGGGCCAAGGCCGTCGCTCCGCTGACGCTTCACAGCATTCTGGACAGCTTTATCCGACCCTATGTGGACCTGGCAGAAACGGGTGGGCCCGGATGGATGGCATATGGGCGGTTGGTGGCCCACGTATCGGTTGACCCCAGGTGGCGCGATATCGCAGCGGAATGTTTCGACCCTACCGCCCAGCTGTTCATTACCGAGATCGCCACGCTTTACCCGGATGTCGATCCTGCGGTTTTGGCAAGTGGCCAGGTTTATTCGGTCTCGGCGATGCTGGCCCATCTTAACAGCGGATGGCGGGTCAAAGCCCTGTCGCAGGGCGGTGACGTATCAGGCATGGAGCGTCTGGTGGACTTTTGCGCCGCCGGTATCGAAGCAATGGTACGATCCGACCATTGATGAACCATCACGCGGTGCCCGGTTGCGTGTTCAATCGTTCAGTTGGCGCCTTGTATCCGAAGTATCTGTTTCCAAAAGTTGGACAATTGGCGCGTACTAGATGATTGTGTCCTTTTCGACGCTCTTTGGGGCGTCATTCGCCTTGATTGAGGTGAAAACGTGGCGTCAATGTGGCGTTTGAGCTAGGAATATGATCCTGTTGTGCTGCTCTTTCCCAGAGTGGTTTGTAACGAGTATTCATACGTAAGGTGGGCACATGACTTTGATACGAAACATAGCTGCGATCGCTGTTGCAGGTGTGATGGCTGCAAGCGGTGCGTCGGCGCTGACCATTTCCAGCATCTCGCCCTCTTGGCAAAACGTAAATCCAAGTTCCGGCGTTACTGAAAGCACCTCTGGTTCTACGATTTCTCTTCGGTGGGGAAGTGGCAGCAGCTCAAGTGGTTACGATTTCACGCCAACTGGCACGCCAATTTCAGGTCTGTTGCCTGGAACGGCATTTGCTCTGGGTCAGTTCTCGCATCTGAATTTCCCGATCACTGGAACAACACTGAGCTCGGTCGACCTTCTTGTCGATATATTGATAAGCGGTGGCCCTCTGGTGTCCTCTTCGTTTGCCCTGACGCATAACGAGACATTGAATCGCCCAGCGAACTGTCCGGCGGATTCCACCCCTTGTGATGACATCGTGACCATTACCAACAATTTGGGCTCTCAAAGCTTTAATTTCCGTGGACAAAATTATGTGTTCTCGGTCCTCGGTTTCTCTCAGGACGGCGGCAGCACCATTTCTAACGGCTTCAGCACAACGGAAAACATGCAAAACGTCGCAACGCTGTATGGGGAATACACGATTGCCCCCGTGCCGCTGCCCGCTGCTGGCTGGCTGCTTCTTGGCGGCATCAGCGGTTTGTTTGTGATGGGGCGTCGGAAAAAGCGCAGCACGGCCTGATTTGGCTTTACATGCTCTCACCATTATTGGTGGTGAGAGCAGACCCGGAACTGTGCCGATCTTTTTCGACCAGGATTTTCAGCCTGACAGCGCATGCGCCCCCTGGGTTCGACTTGATAGCTTTGGCTGGAATCGACAAGCGCGCTTGTTGGACACCTGTCGCGGTGACGCGCGGTCATCATTCTTGCTGCAAATGTTCGAACAAAATCTTGCTGAATACCGATGGCGGCGATGTTCGTACCGCACTGGGTGAAGCGAAAAAACCGAACATGATGATCAGAATGATCAGAGCAGTACCGGCGAGGCAAGCCGCCGAGAGGTGAAAGACCGAGCGAACCATTGCGACACTCCCTTCTTTTGATATCCGTAAATTTTGTGAGGGCTGAAACGTCAACCTGACTTTGCCAATTGCTGTTTCAGCCTTTGGTTTTCCGCCTGCAACTCTGCCAACTGCTGCCCCAGCCTGTTCAGATGAGGGCGCAACTCTGCTTCGGTGAAGCGCGGCGTGATGTGGCTTGGGCAGTTCCAGTCCAACGCCTCGACGCGGATGACCACGGCCCGTTCGGCCGGTGCCTCGGCCTCTTCCGGGTAAAGGGTGGCGGCCGCTGTTTCGCCTTCCGTGAACACGACACGCCCAAGGATCTTGAGACGGCGTCGGTTGGCGTAATCCATCAGGATCATTGCAATACGATCATTGCCGTCCAGATTCCCGCGCGAGATATACTGTTTATTGCCGGAAAAATCCGCATATCCGATGGTCTGAGGGCCAAGCACCTTCAGAAACCCTGTCGGCCCGCCCCGATACTGCACATAGGGCCAGCCGGTCTCGGACACGGTGGATTGATAGAACCCGTCCCGCGCCTGAATGAACTCTTTCTCGGGGTCTCCGATCAGATGGCCTTGCCGCGGGCCACCTGCAATGAACTTGGCATAGGTTCTGGCCGATCCCATCCTTTCTTGATGGGCGCGGACTGCGGGTGTGAAGGTCAGTTCGGAAAAAGCGCGGGGCATTGGAATATCCTTTCAAAAACCCAGTTCGGACAACCCGGGGTGGTCATGAGGGCGTTCGCCCAAGGGCCAATGGAACAGCCTGTCATCTTCGGCTATCGGAAGATCGTTGAGCGAGGCATGGCGATGTGACATGCGCCCGTCATCGGCGAACTCCCAGTTTTCATTGCCATAGGATCTGAACCACTGACCGCTGTCGTCGCGCCATTCATAGGCATAGCGTACGGCAATGCGATTTCCGGCAAAGACCCACAGTTCTTTGATCAGGCGATAATCCAGTTCCTTCCGCCATTTGCGGGTCAGAAAGGCGTGGATGTCGGCATGGCCGGACAGGAATTCAGCCCGATTCCGCCATTGACTGTCATCCGTATAGGCGGGCGTCACGCGGTTGGGATCGCGGCTGTTCCAGGCATTTTCCGCCGTGCGCACTTTTTGAGTGGCAGTTTCCAACGTGAAGGGAGGCAAGGGAGTTCTGGACATTTCGCAAAGGCTTTCAGGTGAGGGAGGCGGCAAGAAGAGCCATGGTCAGAAGGAAGGGGACGTACTGAGGTGGAAAAATGCTGGCGCGACGTTTCATCGGTCAAATCCTCGGGTGTACAGATCGGTTAACTTACAGGCAAAGTGTACCGATCTGTAAACTTTTGCAAGTGGAAATTTCATGGTGAGACAAGGCGCCTGGTAAAACTATTTCAAAACAACGCTTTGGCCTGGGGTCATTGTACTTCACGCTCCATGGTAATATGTACAGAACGGTACACCATGGAGCCGAATCATGCGCCCAAACAAACGGGATGAGTTGGTCAGCAAGGCCCTGAAGGTCTTTTACCGCGACGGGTTTCACGCAACCGGCATGGACAAGCTGGTCGTGGAAACAGGCGTGTCCAAGACGTCGATGTACAAGCATTTCCGCACCAAGGAAGACCTGATCGTCGCCGCGCTGCGCTTGCGGGATGAGAACTTTCGCGACTGGTTCTTTCAGCGCATCGACGAGATGGCGGAAACACCGGCCGAGCAGATCATCGTCAGTTTCGATGCCCTGAAAGAGTGGTTCGAAGAGGACGGGTTCCGGGGCTGCATGTTCATCAAGGCCGGGGCCGAGTATCAGGACAAGGATCACCCGATCCATGTACAGGCCGCCGAACACAAACAGCTTTTGCTGGAACACTTCACAGCCATAGCCCAGCAGGCCGGCGCGCATGATCCTCGGAAGCTCGCGAGTCAGATCGTGTTGTTGCAAGAAGGAGCCATCGTTTCCGCCGTTCTGCTCAAGAACTGCGATCCGGCGGAAGACGCGAAGGATGCGGCCAAGCACCTTTTGGCCAAAGCACTGACTTAACCCCGCCAGCCAATAGGTATTCTCTGACATCGTAGGCCAGGGAACGTTGCGTTGTTCCGCAAAGGGACGCGGCGTCACAAGGATTGGCGTGAACCGAACACGGCGCTAGCCTTTTCCGGAAAGACCGATTGGAGGGCGTTCAATGTCACTTTTCACTTCGACTGCGGCATGGGTCACTGATGAACACCGCATGTTCGCGGATATGGCGGGTCGGTTCATGGATGACGAACTGTCGCCTAATATCGAAACCTGGGTTGAAAACGGCGTTGTGGATCGCGATTTCTGGCGCAAGGCCGGCGAAACCGGGCTGATGGCAGGTGCGGTTCCCGAAGAATATGGCGGCGTCGGCGGCGGCATGGGCTTTGACGCCATCACGGCCTACGAACAGGGCGCGCGGGGTGATGCGGGTTGGGGCTACGGCATCCAGTCGATCGTGACCCACTATCTCACCGCGTATGGCAGCGAAGATCAGAAGAAGAAGTGGTTGCCCAAACTGGCGTCGGGTGAATTGGTCGGCGCGCTGGCAATGACCGAACCCAGTACCGGTTCGGACGTGCAGGCGGTGCGGACGACTGCCGAGAAGGACGGCAACTCCTACCGGTTGAACGGGTCCAAAATCTTCATCACGAACGGACAGACTGCGGATCTGATCATCGTGGCCGCCAAGACCGACAAAACCGCTGGCGCACGCGGCGTTTCGTTGATCGTGGTGGAAACTGACGGGTGTGAAGGTTTTCGCCGGGGGCGGAACCTCAAGAAACTGGGCATGAAGGGCAATGACACTGCCGAACTGTTTTTCGAAGATGTCAAAGTGCCGATGACAAACCTGCTGGGCCCCGAGGAAGGGCAGGGATTCTATCAGCTTATGAAACAGCTGCCGTGGGAACGGCTGAATATCGCGATCATGGCGCTGGGCGCGATCGATTTCGCCATCGGCGAAACCGTGAAATACGTGCAGGAACGCAAAGCCTTCGGGCAGCGGGTGATGGATTTTCAGAATACCCGGTTCAAACTGGCGGAATGCAAGACCAAGGCCGAGGTTCTGCGCAGTTTCATCAATGATTGTATCGGGAAACTGGAAGCAGGCGAGTTGGACGCGGCAACTGCTTCGATGGCCAAATACTGGGGGTCCGAGGTGCAGAACGAGATCATGCATGAATGCCTGCAACTGTTCGGCGGCTACGGGTTCATGATGGAATACCCGATTGCACGTCTTTACGCGGATGCCAGGGTGCAGATGATCTATGGCGGCACCAATGAGGTCATGAAAGAGCTGATCGCGCGATCGCTCGACGTCTGAGCCCACCACGCGGGCCCTCCCGCCCGTCGTCTTCATTCCTGACGGAATGACTCCTCCGGTTGGGCCCGGCAGGCCCGGGCAAAGCCCGGGCCTGCCGGGCCTGTTTCGTTGTCGCAGCACGGGTCAAAAGGCCGCTTGCAAAGGGGGGGTGTCGGTATGATGATCCGCCGACAAGACTCAGAGGCCCGACGTGAACGATCCCGAACAATCACTTTGGCAGACCACCTGCACCGAGACAGTCCCCGCACCGCCCCTGACCGCTGACGCAGCGGTTGATCTGGCTGTCATCGGAGGTGGCTACACCGGCTGTTCAGCGGCTTTGACCGCTGCCCGCGCCGGCGCGTCGGTCTGCCTGCTCGAGGCGCAGGAGATCGGGTTTGGCGGTTCGGGGCGCAATGTCGGTCTGGTCAATGCGGGGCTGTGGCTGCCGCCGGATGACATCCGGGCGCATATCGGTATTGAACCGGGGAACCGTTTGATCGACTTGCTGGCCAAGGCGCCGGCGGATGTGTTTGCCTTGATCGATGAATATGGCATTGCGTGTGAGCCCGTGCGCAGCGGAACCCTGCATTGCGCTCATTCCGCGTCGGGTTTGAAGGACCTGCATACGCGTCATGCGCAGTTGAGCGAAGCCGGAGCGCCGGTTGTGCTGTTGTCGGCGGACCAGGCCGGTGAACGCACCGGCAGCCAGGCCTTTCACGGTGCCTTGTTCGATCCACGGGCAGGAACCATTCAACCTTTGGCCTATGCGGTGGGTTTGGCACGCGCGGCGTCACAGGCCGGGGCGCGGATACATACGCAAAGCCCCGTGCAGACCATGACATATGAGGGCGGGCACTGGGTTCTGGTGACACCGGGCGGGACGGTTCGGGCAAGATCGGTCATTCAGGCGACGAATGCCTATCATCTTGCGCTGCCGGATACCGCGCCTGCCTATGTGCCGGTCTATTATTTCCAGTACGCCACGGCCCCGCTGACGGACAATTTGCGCGCCAGTATCCTGCCACGGAAAGATGGGTGCTGGGATACCGGGCTGATCATGACGTCATTCCGGCTGGATCAGGCGGGGCGGATGATCATTGGCGGCATGGGGGATCTGGGACACGCCGGCCGGGTTGCACATTCCGGTTGGGTCCGGCGCAAGCTGGCCGAGCTCTATCCGCAATTGGCCAACCAGTCGTTGGAACACGGGTGGCACGGGCGGATCGCAATGACATCGGATCATATTCCAAAGATCACGCAGATCGGCCCCAACGCTTTGGCCGCACACGGGTATTCCGGTCGCGGCATCGGCCCGGGCACGGTGTTCGGCCGCATGATGGCCGAAAGCCTTCTGGCCGATGATCTCTCGCTTCTGCCGGTTCCCGCCGTGTCGGAACACCGCGAAAACTGGACGCGCGTGCGCCGCGCATTTTTTGAATCCGGCGCGGCGCTGACGCATCTTGTAAAGGCGCGGTTCTAAGTTCAGACAGACCGGGTGATACCGCCGTCCACCCGGATATTCTGTCCGGTGATGTAACCGCCGCCTTCCGAGGCGAGCAGAGCGACGACCGAGGCGATCTCGTCGTAGCTGCGCCCATAACGACCCATCGGAATGCGGCTGCGGAATTCTTCTTTCTCGGGCAGGCTGTCAATGAAGCCCGGAAGAATGTTGTTCATGCGGATATTCTCGGCGGCATATTTGTCCGAGTACAGCTTGGTGAAGGCGGCCAACCCGGCGCGGAACACGCCCGACGTCGGGAAAACCGGATCCGGCTCGAAGGCGGCAAAGGTCGAGATGTTGATGATCGAGCCTCCTCCCTGCGCCTGCATGATCGGGGTCACAAGCCGGGTTGGGCGCACCGCGTTCAGGAAATAGACATCCATGCCGGTGTGCCAATCCTCATCCGTCAATTCAAGGATCGGGGCACGGGGGCCGTGACCGGCAGAATTGACCAGAACGTCAACACGCCCCCAATGGGCCATGGCGGCATCGACAAGTTTCTGCAAATCCTCGGTGGACTGGTTCGAGCCGGTAATACCGACACCGCCCAGCTCTTTTGCCAAAGCTTCCCCTTTGCCCGAGGAGGACAGAATGCCGACCTTGAAACCGTCCGCCGCCAGCCTCCGGGCGGAATCCGCCCCCATGCCACTGCCGCCCGCTGTGATAAGTGCTACCTTTTCCATCTGACATCTCCGTTTTCAGTTGATCCCAAGATGGCTGTCGGACAGTGGTTTGACCAATCAGTTCTGCTGCCTCTATTCTGTAGAAAATCTACAGGATAACAGCATGACCGCCCTTCCACCCCTTAACGCCTTGCGCGCTTTCGAGGCTTCTGCCCGTCACTTGAACTTTCGACTGGCCGCCGAAGAGCTGGGCGTGACGCAGGGCGCCGTGGCGCAGCAGGTGCGCGGGCTTGAGGCGCGATTGAACGAGGTTCTGTTCGACCGCCTGCCGCGCGGGTTGCGCCTGACGGATGCCGGGCGGCGGTTTCACGCGCCCCTGCGACGTGCTTTCAGGTTGATCGAAGAGGCTGTGGCCGACTTGTCTCCGGACCGGCGGATCACATTGTCGGTCACGCCCAGCTTTGCCTCGAAATGGTTGGTGCCGCGTTTGTCGGGCTTCACGGACCTGTATCCGGACGTCTCGGTTCAGGTGGATGCGCGCGAGCGTCTGGCGGATTTCAGTTCGGATGGCGTCGATCTTGCAGTCAGGCAGGGTCGGGCGCCGTTTGCGGCGGAACTGGAGGCGGTGCCTTTGTTCTCGACCGAATTCATCCCGGTATGCAGCCCTTCTGTTGCGGGCGGAATCAGCACCTCTTCTGATCTGCTGACGCAAGTGCTGCTGAACGACACCCACGGATTGTGGCCCTTGTTCCTTGAACGGGTGGGGGTAAGCGGAAAACCCAGAATGATGAGCTTCAGCCAGACCAGCCTTGCGATCGATGCCGCAGTTTCGGGGCAGGGGATAGCACTGGCCAATGCGCCTCTTGTCGCGCCCGAGGTGGCCTCGGGCCGTCTTGTTCAGCCGCTTGCGGATGTCCTGGTTGCAGATCTGGGGTTTTACGTGGTTGCGCCCCGCAAGCCGCGCCAGCCGCAACTGGTCAGGATCATGCGCGACTGGCTGTTGTCTCAGGTCTGAAGAGACGCGGCGATCGCCTCGATCCGGGCCCGCAACCAGCGATGTGCCGGATCATTGGCCGACCTTTGGTGCCAGACCATGTAGATCGACACCGGGGCGCATTCGAACGGCAGTGGCGCGCAATCCAGCATGGCCAGCGGGCCCTGTTTCATCAGCGCCGTGTCGGTCGAGATCAGGTCGCTGCCCAGTATGAAGGCCGGGATGGCGTTGAAATGCGGCAAGGTCACCACTGCTGGCCTGATCTGGCTTTGATCGACGCCACGCATGACGGCGCGGGCATTGCGGCCATCGGCAAAGCGAACCTCGACATGATCGCAGTTGCAATAGGCGTCCCAACTGTCCGGCGGCGTGCGCTGTGTGGCGTCATAGAACAGCATCAGCGGGCTGGTCATCAGGCGTTTTTGAAAGATATCCGGCCCATCCGGTGGCAACGGGGTCAGCATCAACTGGCATCTGTCACTGCGCAGCAGCTCGGGGTCGGGCACGCCTGAAGGAATGAATTCCAGCCGCAGACCTGCGTCTTCGGCACGTGTTTCTCGTAACAGCTGCGGAAAGATCAACTCGCGCGGCATGTCATTGGTGGCGATGCGGATCCTGATCTGTTCAGACTGCGGATCGAACGGCCGCCCTTCGGTCAGCGCCCGCATTCCGTCCAGCACCTTTTGTGCGGGCTCCTTCAGGGACAAGGCGCGCTCGGTCGGGGTCAGGCCCTGACCGGACCGAACAAACAACGGGTCGCCCAGCACCAGCCGGAGCTTGGCCAGCGTGTGGCTGATGGCCGATTGCGTGACGCCCAGCCGATCCGCAGCTTTCGAAACCGAGCTTTCCTCGAGAATGGTCAGAAAGGTGCGCAGAACCTTGCCGTCGAGATCAGTGAAATCGATTTTCCTCATACCACTTATGATTATGCATGAATGGTTTCGCTGTCCATGACGGGGTAGGGGATGGATGGCAACAGGAGGCGCATAATGGGAATCCGCTTTTTCTCGGACAAGAACCGGCCCGTTCACATGGGGCGATACCCGTTGGAGCGTTTGACCCGACAAGATACCATGCCGGATTTGTCGCGCGTGCCCGCCATGGGCGAACTGAGTTTCCTCCGGCCGGAACGGCCCTACAGCATCGTCAACGCCATGGGCGAGTTTCAGGCGATGCTGGACGCGATCCGCGACGGGTTGGTGAACCCGATTGCATCCGAGATCCCCTCAGATCCGCAGGAGCGCGCCAACCATCTAAAGGCATTTGGGTATTTCAACGACGCATCGATGATGGGCTGTGGGCCGTTGCCGTCGGATGCACTGCTGGAGGAACCACGCCGCAACCCCGATATCGACCGGCTTGCCCACGCATTGCGCACGCGCCAGACCAAAACGCTGGCCTCTGGGATCGATCTCATCATGGCCGATCTGAAAGACAGTATGGAGGCCGCGCCCAAGCCGATTAACGACCACCGTCACGCCATCGTCTTTCTTTACGAACACAACCGCGACCCTGACCCTTCCGAACCCGGTGCGGACTGGATCATCGACGCGCAGGATCATCGAGCCTGCCTGCTGGCAACCGAGAATGCGGTGGTCATCGCCAACTATATCCGACTTCTGGGTTTTGACGCCCGCGCGCACAGCATGATGTCGTCCGAAGTTGATCTGGGCAAGCTGGCCATGGCCGCCGGTCTGGCCTCGGTCGAGGGCGACCAGCTGGTTGCGCCTTGGCTGGGCACCCGGTTTGGCCTTGCTGCCGTGACGACCGAGATGCCCATCGCGCATGACCGGCCGCTGAGGCCCATGGCGCAACAGCCGTGGTTTCGGACCCAAGGTCCGGCATGGTGGCTGGGCACGGGATTTGCCAAGAACGCCCTCAACCGTGACCCATATGCCAAACGACGCTATGTGGACGGGGCCCATCCCTTCGAAAAGCTCAAACGGGTCGAGGCTCCGACAACCTATATCGACGAAGAGAATGTGGCCCGCGTTCCCAAGCGCGCCGACATGTTCGCCCGCGCCCAGTTCGGCGACATGGGCAAGTCATTGCAGGACGCCGCGAAAGGCGGGTACTACGTGCGCAAGGCCGCGCCCAGCTTTGCCCAGCGTCGCGCGCTGGGTGCATTCGTTCTGTTGCAGGATGGTGAAAGCGCCGAGGTCGCCGGATCCACCGAAGCCGAGCGCAATGCGGCGAACATCAAGGCGGCGACCTATTTCCTTGGGGTCGATGCGGTGGGCCTCAGCCGCTGCCCGGAATGGGCGTGGTATTCTCATGACGCCACGGGCGAAGAAATCGTGCCGCCGCATGATCAGGCCATCAGCATGATTATCGATCAGGGCTATGAAACGATGGAAGGTGCCAGCGGTGACGACTGGATCAGCGTCGCCCAATCCATGCGCGCCTATCTGCGCTTTTCGCTGCTGGGCGGCGTGATCGCCCAACAGATCCGCAACCTGGGCTACAAGGCCAAGGCGCATACGGTTATGGATGGCGAGGTGCTGCAACCGCCGCTGTTGCTGCTTTCGGGGTTGGGTGAGGTCAGCCGGATCGGAGAAGTTATCCTGAACCCCTATCTGGGCCCGCGCCTGAAATCAGGCGTGGTGACGACCGACATGCCGATGACGCATGACAAACCCATCGATTTCGGCCTGCAAACCTTTTGCGAATCCTGCAACAAATGCGCCCGCGAATGTCCCTCGGGCGCGATCACCGCCGGACCGAAGCTGATGTTCAACGGTTACGAAATCTGGAAATCCGACAGCCAGAAATGCGCCACGTACCGTGTGACGACCCCGGGCGGCGCGATGTGCGGGCGCTGCATGAAGACCTGCCCGTGGAACCTCGAAGGCCTCTTCGCTGAACGCCCGTTCCGCTGGGCTGCGATGAACATCCCCACCGCCGCGCCCGCGCTGGCCAGGCTGGACGATGCGGTCGGCAATGGCGGGCTGAACGACACCAAGAAATGGTGGTGGGATATCGAGTTGCAGCCCGACGGCGCCTATCGCCCTACGACGCACCCGTTGAACCGGCGCGATCTGCAAAAGGATCTGGACCTGAAATATGAGGATCAGACCCTGGCCGTCTATCCCGCTTATCTGGCTCCGCACCCATGGCCCTATCCCTTTGCAATGGACCGAGAGGCCGGGATTGCAGCCTATGAGGCCATGGTGACGGCTGACGAGTACAAGGCCCGCAAGGCAGGCGGGGACATGTCGATCATCCATCGCTATCAGATCGCCGGTGATGCGCCCGTGATGCGGGTCGCCGTGACCAAGGTTGAAAAGATGACGGCGGATGTCACGAAATACGAATTTGCATCGCTGGACGGTGCGCCCCTGCCGGGATGGACAGCGGGCGCACATCTGGACGTTCTGGTCGCGCCGGAATTCCTGCGGCAATATTCCATGTCCGGCGACCCGTCGGATCGTACGAAATATCAGATCGGAGTGCTGCGCGAGGATGACGGGCGCGGCGGGTCCGCGCTGTTGCATCGCATCTTTTCCGAGGGCCGAAAGGTTTTCGTGTCCAATCCGATCAACCACTTTGAATTGGATGAAAGGGCCACCAGAACATTTCTCATGGGTGGCGGCATCGGAATCACCCCGATGATCGCATTTGCCCATCGTCTGCATGCGCTGGGCCGCGAGTTCGAATTACACTATTCGGCCAGCACACGGGGCGGGGCGGGGTATCTGGATGATCTGGCCGCCATGCCCTGGGCGGATCGCGTTCATTACCATTTCTCGGATGAAGGCACCCGCGCCGACCTGAATGTAATTCTGTCCGGCTACCGGGATGGATGGCATGTCTATACCTGCGGGCCGGATCGTTACATGGACGGCGTGGTTCAGGCGGCCGAGCAGCAGGGCTTTCCCGAAGAGGCGCGTCACCTGGAATATTTCTCGGTTCCTGAAACGCCTGAATATGAAAACCACGCGTTTGAGCTCAAGCTTGCGCGTTCGGGCCGGACACTGCCCGTGCCCGCAGACAAGGACGCCGCGCAAGTTCTGAACGAAGCCGGTATTCATGTGGATGTGAAATGCGCAGACGGCATCTGCGGCGTCTGTAAATGCGGTGTCATTTCGGGCGAGGTCGAGCATCGGGATTTCGTTTTGTCCCGCAAACAGCGCGAAGGCGCCATGATCCTGTGCCAAAGCCGCGCGGCGGAACCTGATGGGGTGATCGAGATCGATCTCTGAACCCTGTCCAAAAGCGACATTTGGAAGTTGAATTTTGATCGCTCGGCCCATGGACGCCGGACGAGGGGTGAATTAACGTCGCCGCGAACCCAGATATTCCTGACCAACAGGTACGAGGTAGCTTCATGGATTATCACAGCCCTGCCAGCTTTGCCGAAGCTTCGGCTCTGGCCGCGAACGCGACGGGCATCACACGTTTTCTGGCGGGCGGTACGGATGTACTTGTGCAACTGCGCTCGGAACTGGTGACGCCCGATACGCTGATCGACATCAAGAAGATCGACGGCGTGCGTGACATCACCCGCAATGCCGACGGCAGTTGGACGATCGGCGTGGCCGTCACCGGCGCCGAGATGAGCGAGCACCCCGAGCTTGGCCGCGACTGGCCCGGTGTGGTCGAGGCGATGGACCTGATCGGTTCAACTCAGGTTCAGGGCCGCGCGACGCTGACGGGCAATCTGTGCAATGGCTCACCTGCAGCTGATTCCGTGCCCGCCATGGTGGCCGCAGGCGTGACCGTCACCGTAACCGGCCCCGACGGCACGCGTGACGTTGCGGTCGAGGACATCCCGACCGGGCCCGGCAAGACCTCGCTGGCGAAGGGCGAGTTGATCTCGGCCGTCAACATCCCTGCCCGAGGCAAGAATGGGGGCGACGCCTATCTGCGGTTCATCCCCCGTACCGAAATGGACATTGCGGTGGTGGGCGTAGGTGTGAACCTCCGTCTGGACGGTGAAGTCATCACCGAGGCGCGCGTGTCGCTGGGTGCCGTGGCACCGACCGTTCTGTTGGTTGAAGACTGTGCCAACGCGATCATCGGCAGCACTTTGGACGATGCCGCCCTTGACGCACTGGCCGCGGCCGCGTCCGCCGCCTGCAATCCGATCGACGACAAACGAGGTACGATCGCATTCCGTACCGAAGTCGCCGGCGTTCTGGCCAAACGTGCCGCAAAGATCGCCTATTCCCGCGCGAAGGGAGAAAACGCATGAGCAAGCTCCACGTATCCACCACCGTGAACGGGGACGCAGTCGAATACCTGTGCGACCCGCGCGAAACCCTGCTGGACTGTCTGCGCGACAAACTGAACCTGACCGGCGCCAAAGAGGGCTGCGGCACCGGTGATTGCGGCGCGTGTTCGGTCACCGTCGATGGCCGCCTTGTGTGCTCGTGCCTGATGCTGGGTGTCGAGGCCGAAGGCAAGCAGATCGAAACCGTCGAAGGGATTGCGGATGGTGACATCCTGCACCCGTTGCAGAAGAAGATGATCGAATACGCCGCGCTGCAATGCGGCATCTGCACCCCGGGCATTCTGGTGGCGGCGAAGTCGCTGCTGGAGAAGAACCCCAATCCGACCGAGGAAGAAACGCGCTATTGGCTAGCGGGCAACCTATGCCGCTGCACCGGTTACGACAAGATCATTCGCGCCGTGATGGACACGGCGGCTGAGATGCGGGAGGCGTCATAATGGCTCTGGACGATCGCAAAACTGACTTCACCTTCGTTGGCACCCGCCCCGATCGCCCTGACGGTCTGGACAAGGTGACGGGCCGGGCCAAGTTCGGTGCGGATATCTCGGCCCCCGGCATGTTGCACGGCGCGATTCTGCGCTCACCCCATGCCCATGCCCGGATCGTCAGGATTGATACCTCGAAAGCCGAGGCATTGAAGGACGTCAAAGCCGTCGTGACCCGCGCCGATTTCGCCGATGTCCCGTTCAAGCCCGGGCTTGAAGGCGAATTCTGGAATGTGCTGGAAAATGTCATGGCGGGGGAAAAGGCGCTCTATGACGGGCACGCGGTAGCTGCGGTGGCGGCCACATCTGCCTTGGCGGCACGTGATGCGCTGAAACTGATCGAGGTCGAATACGAGGTGCTGCCGCACGTCACCGATGTGGACAAAGCGATGGCCCCGGATGCGCCGGTGATCCGGGAAGGTGCTGCGGATTATTCGGTGCCGGAAGGGATGCACCCGAACGTCGTGCGTTATCACGAAAGCGGTCACGGTGACGTCGAGGCGGGCTTTGCCGAGGCCGATCTGGTTATCGAAGACAGCTTTGTCACCGAGGCGACCCATCAGGGCTATATCGAACCGCATGCCTGCCTGGGCATGCTGGGCAATGACGGCAAGGGCGAGTTGTGGTGCACAACCCAAGGCCACTGGATCGCGCAAAAGACCTGTGCGGCGCTGCTGGGAATCGAAACCTCTCAGCTGCGCGTCACGGCGTCTGAAATCGGCGGCGGTTTTGGCGGCAAGACCACGGTGTTCATCGAACCCGTCGCGCTGGCGCTCAGCCGCAAGGCCAACCGTCCGGTCAAGATCGTGATGACCAGGTCCGAAGTTTTTCGTGCCACCGGGCCGACCTCTTCGGCGTCGATGGACGTGAAGATCGGCATGAAGAAAGACGGCACGATCACGGCGGCGCAGGGTGTCTTCCGCCTGCAAGGCGGGGCCTTCCCCGGCGCCCCGGGCGATATGACGGCCATGTGTGCCTTTGCGCCCTACAACCTGACCAACGTCAAGCAGATCGGTTACGATGTGATGTCGAACCGTCCGAAACAGGCCGCGTACCGCGCGCCGGGCGCTCCGATGGGCGCCTTCGCCGTTGAATCCGTCCTTGATGAGCTCTGCAACAAGCTGGGCCTTGATCCTATTGATGTGCGTCTGAAAAATGCCGCGCATGAGGGCACGAAGGCCAGCTATGGCCCGACCTACGAACGCATCGGTCTGGTGGAAACGCTTGAGGCTGCCAAGGCGCATCCCCATTACGCGGCACCGCTGAAGCCGGGTCAGGGGCGCGGGGTTTCCTGCGGTTTCTGGTTCAACCACGGGGGCGAGACCAGCGTCTCATTGGCACTGTCCGAGGATGGTTCAGCGCAGTTGATGGTCGGCACACCCGACATCGGCGGGTCGCGCGCATCCATGGCCTTGATGGCGGCCGAGGTTCTGGGCATTCCGTATGAAAACATCCGCGTGACCATCGCCGACACGGCGACGCTGGGTTACAACGACGTGAGCCATGGTTCGCGCGTGACCTACGCGTCGGGCCTCGCGACGATCAAGGCCGCAAGACACGCGGTCGAGAAACTGTGCGAACGTGCGGCGGCCAAGTGGGGCATCCCGGTCGATGCGGTGAAATGGGAAGACGGCTGCGCGGTGCCCTCGGGGCCCAATGCGGGGGATTTCGACCCGATGCCTTTGGCCGACATCACGGCGGATATGGGATCGACCGGAGGCCCGATTTCGGGCCATTTCGAAGCAACCCCCGAAGGCGCGGGCGTATCCTTTGGCACCCATATCGTCGATGCCGAGGTCGACCCGGAAACCGGCAAGACATCGATCACCCGGTACACGGTCATTCAGGACGCCGGCAAGGCGATCCACCCGACTTATGTGGAAGGGCAGTTTCAGGGTGGCGCCGCACAGGGCATCGGCTGGGCACTGAACGAGGAATACATCTATGGCGAAGATGGCCGGTTGCAGAACTCGATCTTTCTTGACTACCGGATTCCCGTTGCCAGTGACCTGCCGATGATTGACACGGTGATCGTCGAAGTGCCCAACCCGGGCCACCCGTTCGGGGTGCGCGGCGTGGGCGAGACGGGCATTGTGCCGCCCCTGGCCGCCATTGCCAATGCGGTGTCCAATGCGGCGGGTGTTCGGATGAAGCAACTGCCGATGTCTCCGCCGCGCATTCTGGCGGCCCTGAAAGAAAATGGTTGAGGTCCACCTTTGGTCCGGCCTCCGGTCACTGACCGGGGGCCAGCAAGTGGTTGAGGTCGAGGCCAAAACCACCGGAGAGCTATTACGGGCTTTGGTCCGTGCCCACCCACAGTTGCAGGCCCCCATTGATGCAGGGGTCTCCATCGCGATCGACGGGCGCGTCATAGCCACCGGGCTTACCGAGCCGATTCCCGAAGGCAGTGAAGTCTATCTGATGCAACGTCTCAGGGGCGGTTAGGCGTCAGGTGACCAGGGCTCGCGCCCGACCATCCGGTCAGCTTCTGCCGTGATGTCGTTCATGTGCTGCTCCAGGCTCAGGCGCAGGGTCTCGATTTCCTCTTCGCTGGCCTTGCGGGGCACTGTTTCAGTCCATTCCCGGCACAGAAACACGCCTTCATTTCGCCAGGGGCGGGGCATCAGAAGGTGATCCCAGGTTCCCGCTTCGCGACCATGTTTCGTGGAAAAGGTGATACCGAATACACGCTTGCCCGAGGTGCGCGCCCATACCAACGGAACCGTCGACAGAACCCGTTCGGGCCCGCGCGGACCATCTGCCGCGATCCCAATAGAGATACCCTGCTTCATCTTGCCCAGAACCTGGCGTGACAAGGCAACGTGGCGTGTCTTGCTGGCCATGGCGATCGTGTCCATGCCAAACAGCTTTTGTACCCGGCCCACCATGCTGCCCGCCCGGGCAGACGAGGTGATCGAACAGATGCGCCCCTTGTCCAGCGGGAAGAAATAGGGCGACTGCGCCAGCCGTTGGTGCCACAGCACAACGATGACCGGTTCACCTTGTTCGGCCAGCTGATCCAGTTCTTCGTATCCGATGCGCTGCCAGCGTGTGTTGCGGTTGACCAATCGAATGTAAGTGGCGATCCGGCGGGCCACCCAGTTCAGCACGGCTTCGCTGTCTGCGATCTTCTTGCGGAGGTTCACACGGGGTTCCTTTTGCTGACCGGACCTTGTCTTAGCGCACTGCACATTTTGCGCAACTTGTTTGTCGGCTCAGATAGTGGCGTGGAATTCGAAAAAGCCTCTTGAGTCCGCCGCGCGGCTGTCATATCTGGGGCTCACCATAGGGGTATAGCTCAGTTGGTAGAGCGACGGTCTCCAAAACCGTAGGTCGCGGGTTCGAACCCTGCTGCCCCTGCCATCCGCATCAAAACACCATTCGGCAATCGTGCCTGGCGCGTTTCCAGCGCGCGCGGCTTTCGGCTATGGCCGGGGCGGACCGGCAATAAGAACGCATGCAGGCTTTGTGAGCCGCAGTGTAGCCAAACCCTATATGCCATCTAAAAATACCGGTCCAGAGTGTGAACAGCGTCACTGACGGATGTTGGAAAGTCTGGTTGTTTGAGAATGTCAAAGAGTTGGCGTTCAGGTTCTGCACAGAACGCAGGTTTTCAGTTTCTCCCTTGTGACTGGGGCGCGCTTGTGGTCGAGCGCGCCCTTTCCGTTTCTGGTCAGCAACCCATAGTGACGATATCAGAACGTGCAGAGAATCCGTCCAAAGACGGTACTTGAGCAGAACCCGCAAAATCGGGCTTTGCACCATAGAAAGGTGTTGGGCGACCGGTCAGTCAGGCCAGCAGCGCCAGATCCCCGATATTTGTCTTGTGCCGGGTCGGCATCGTTTTTGCCGGATGGCCGTCGATCGTCAGGGCGAGGTCCTCATAAAACCCGCCGCTGTCGAACCACCAGCGATGCGACTTCATCATCTTGCGCTGCCCTTTGGGGACGTCTCGTTGATATTGGTGGTCACAGAAAATATCCCAATGACCTTTCGAGGTCAGCTTCGGCATCCCGACACGACCAGCGCGACGCCGACCGCCGTGAACAATCCCGCCGGCCAGGGCCAGCACCTTGTCTTTCCGGCTATAGTAATTGGTGAATCGCTTGCACCGTTTTTTCAGGACCAGATCGCCCCATGCGCCCTTTTCCAGCCATTCTGAATCGATGTCCGCTGATGCAAACATGACCTGATCCGCCGACCATATCTTGTTGCCTGGCCCGGCCGAATCCCCGAAGTCCGAGAAAGCGCGCAGTACCACCAACGCCCCCATGGAATGCGCGATCAGATGCACCTTGGGGCGTGGCGACATCCCCAACAGCGGCAAGATCCCGTCCCCCACCAGATGCGGCGCCACCGCCTTGGCATCGGAGCGGTCCGAGTCGTAGGTGTGCACCGATCCGTCGCTGGGCCAGTCAAAGGCAACGACCGCACCCTGATACCCGTTGCCCCTGAGATTGGTTTCTATTTTCCCCAGCCGGTCCAGCATGTCCTTCTGGCTGGTGTTGAACCCGTGAACATAGATCAGGACGGCCGAATCCCCGCCCTCCTGTCGCACGAGATCCAGCCATTTGGTTTTTTTGATAATACTACCCTTACGAATTTTTCCACCAGGGCTTTGCTGGGTGATGTGAACATACCTGGTCTTTGCCGCCGGCTTAAACGTGAACTTTTTCTTCGGGGCGTTATAGGTGCGGCGTGAAAAAAACAGTGCCAAGTCGGAAACTCCCTTCTGAACAATTCCTGAATTGTGCCACGAACTGCCATTTTCACAAAGGGTTGGCCTTTAACCTCTTCGGGGCCAAATCGGCGTCGTTGGGAGAATGCGGGAATGCGCCAAGGTTGCATACCGGGGCATCCTGACGTCCAATGCCTGTTTCCTCTGCCGGCTTAATGCCCTAGTGTCCGCTGCAAACGAACACACGCACGAGGCCCCATGTCGCGTTTTGATGGATATTTCCTGCGGCAATTGCTGATTCTGTTTGGCTTTTTCACCCTGGTGCTTGTCGGTGTGTTCTGGATCACCCGGTCTGTCAGCCTGTTTGACAGGGTCATCAGCGGTGGGCAGTCGGCGATGGTCTTTCTGGAATTCACCGCGCTGACTTTGCCGACCCTGATCCGCACGGTCATGCCCATGGCGGTGTTTGCCGCCGCCGTCTATGCCACAAATCGCCTGAGCCGTGAAAGCGAACTGACGGTTATGCTGGCCACCGGATCCAGCCCTTGGCGGCTTGCCCGGGCGGTGCTGCTGTTCGGTGTGATTACCGGGGTGATGATGGCGATCATCAGCGTGTTCCTGCGCCCGGCCTCGGTGGAACAGCTGGAAATCCGGCAGGCTGAAGTGGCCGGAGATGTGACGGCTCAATTGCTGAACGAAGGCGAATTTCTGCACCCCGCCGAAGGTGTCACGGTTTACATAGGCAGGATTGATCTGGACGGCACACTTCATGAAGTCTTCGTGTCTGATCGCCGCGATCCTGAAAACGCGGTCAGCTATTCAAGCGTAACGGCCTATCTGGTCAACAATGATGCTGGCATTCACCTTGTGATGGTTGATGGGGTTGCATTGCGCCTGAACAAGGAAGGCAAGGTGTTGTCATCGACCCTGTTCCAGGACGCGTCCTACGACATCTCGGAACTGACGAATACAAATCCGATGGCCCGGCGCAGCCTCGAAGCCATTCCAACCGCCGACCTGATCCGCAACCGGGATGAGGTTTCAGCCACGGAAGGGTTCAGCCAAGGCAAACTGATCGAAGAGCTGCACCAGCGGTTCTCGTGGATTGCGATTTGCATCGCCGTGGCGCTGGCCGGGTATTCAACCCTGATGCTGGGCAGCTTTTCCCGGTTTGGATTGTGGCCTCAGATATTGGGCGCCTTCACCATTCTTGTGCTGCTTGAAGGTGTGCGCGGGTTTGTTTCCCCGGTGGTGATCGATGACCCGGAGCTTTGGTTTCTGCTGTACCTTCCCGCAATCATAGGGGTGCTGATCTCGGGCCTTTTCCTGCTTGTTGCTGGTCGGCCGCTTGTGCGAAAACGGCAGCGCGATCCCCAGATCATGCCGACACCGGCCTGAATTCTAGCCGCGAAGATCCACCAAACAGCTGTGAATGTCGTCAAAGTCCTCGCGATCACCGCGGGTGACCAGATACATGGGCAGCGGCAAGCTGATACTGTCCTCGACCCGCTCCAGAGCACCCGAGGCCAGATGTTCGGAAATGACGTAATCGGGGAAATAGCCGTTTCCGCCTCGGTGCAGAACATATCGCAGCGCCATCATGCAATTGCCAAGAAATACGGTCTGACCCGACGCCCGTCGCGCAGCCGATCTGACATGGTCCTGATAGACCTCGCCCAGTTCAAGGTTGACGAAGATCATGTCATCGTCCGTGCCGTCAGCCTGTGGCGTCCGGACCAGGGACAGTAGCTCGGGTTCAAGCGCGTACCATGTGACACGCCGGTCCGCCGGCTTTTCATGTGTGATCGCCGCGTCCAGCACATGGGTTGCCACCGCTTCGACCATGTTCAGGTCGTGGTCATAGTTCAGCGTCAACAGCAATCTGCCAAAGCGCTGTTCAAACCGAACCGCCAGGTCCACCAGCAACGGATCCCAGATGCTGAGCTGGCCGCCCAACCGCAGTGCCGGGCGGTTCTGTGCCTGTCCCGGCAGGTCGCGCGATGCGAAGCCCCAAAGGGACAACATCTGTTCCGCATAGGGTTTGAACTGCCGGCCGAACTCGGTCAGCGCCGTTCCTCCGGCACCGCGCGTGAACAGCGCCCTGCCGGTTTCCTCCTCGATCAGGCGAATACGCGCGCTGACAGCGGTCTGCGTCACATTCAACTTGCGAGCGGCGGCATGAAAGCCACCGGCTTCGGCCACGCAGAGAAAAGTTTCCAGAGCTTTGAATTGCATGTCGAAAGTATTTTTTGATCATTGCGATAAAATCAATTCATTTTTTTGAAGGGTGGTTTCGAACTACGCTTTCGCTCAGGACACATGCCAAAGGATCAGCCATGCTGGACAAAAGCCACAAACCCACCTGGACCAGTTTCGAAACAGCCACCAAGGCCGACTGGGACGCCGTGATGGAGTATGAAGAGGCGTATAATGCGGCCCTGCCAGACCGTATCCTCGATGCCATCCGCTCGTTGGACGAAGAATGGACGCCCTATCCGGTCAACCGCTACCAGCACAGCCTGCAAGCCGCGACCCGTGCTTACGAGGACGGTGCGGATGAGGAACTGGTGGTGGCGGCGTTGATCCATGATACCGGCGATATCCTGTCGCCCTACAATCACGGAGAGCTGTCAGCGGCGATGATGAAGCCTTACGTCAGCGAAAAGACGTATTGGATTCTCAAGCATCATTGTGTGTTTCAGGGGTACTACTACAACCACCATCTGGGCGGCGACCGCAACGCGCGCGACAAATATCGCGACAGTCCTTATTGGGAAGATTGTCGCTATTTCTGCCATGAATATGATCAGAAGGCGTTTGACCCGAATTATCCGACCAAGCCGCTGGAGTTCTTCGAACCCATGTTGCGCCGCGTCCTGAACAGGGGCGAAGGCCATATGGAGCTGAACGAAACCGCCGATGACGGCAAAACTGGCTAGGAACCGGATCAGGCGGGCCAGCCCGGCCCGCCTGTCTGATCAGCAGCTCGCCATCAGGCGATAGACGATCTGCGCCGCGGTGAAATCCCAGGCGGCATTGCCGTCGGGGGCCAGTTCGACTACGTCGAAGCCGACGCATTTACGACCCTTCAACGCATGTTCCACCAGGCGAAGCGCCTGATAGTATCCCAGCCCGCCCGGAACAGGCGTGCCGGTCGCGGGCATCTGCGCCGGGTCCAGCCCATCAACGTCAAAGCTGACATAGACCAGTTCGGGGAAGTCTTCGGGCAGGTCGACGGCATGGATGTTGCCGGTCACCAGCTCTTCGGCATCCACGTGGAAGACGTGGTTCCTCAGGCGGCTTTTGGCTTCCTCGGTGGAAAAGGCGCGCACGCCGAACTGGGCCAGTGGGATACCTTCCTCGGCCAGCAGATGCATCACCGAGGCATGCGAGTGTTTTTCGCCCTGATAGGCGTTGCGCAGATCGGCATGGGCGTCGATCTGCACGATACCGACGGGCTGGCCCAGGGTGCGGGTCACACCCATGACCGCGCCATAGCTGAGCGAGTGTTCACCGCCCAGCGTGACCGGCACCTTGCCGGCACGGACGGCGGCCTCGGTGCGCTGGGCGAGGCGCTCCATGACGTCCGGCAGCGGGCCGGCGCAATCCAGTGGGGCTTCGGTAAAGATGCCTTCGACGCAGGGTTCCGCGTGACCCGTGATGCGTTCGAGTTCATTGCTGGCCTCGATGATCGCTTCGGGGCCTTTGGCGGTGCCAGACCCGTATGAGACCGTGCGCTCCAGCGGCACCGGGATCACACGGAACCGGGCGTCTTCGCTGCGTTCGGCCTCGGTCAGTTCGCTGTCGAGGAAAATGCTCATGAAAGTCTGTCCTTAAAGTCGTCATAGCCGAATTCCCTGATGATCTTCAGGTCATCGGTTTCGCTGTTCCACAGGGCGATGGTGGGCAGGGGCACGCCGTTGAACGTGTTGGTCTTGACCATCGAGTAATGCGCCTGATCGAGGAAGGCAAAGCGCTGCCCGATCCGCAGCGGCTCGACCCAAGTGTAGTCGCCGATCACGTCGCCCGCCAGGCACGAGGGGCCGCCCAGGCGATAGGTGTGGCCGGTTTCGGCCTCGTCCATCAGGGCGGGGCGATAGGGGGCCTCGATCACGTCGGGCATGTGGCAGGTGGCTGAGATATCGGTGATCGCCAGATCCATGCCGTTGTGCGGCAGGTCGAGGATTTCGCCCATCAGGATGCCCGCATCCAACGCCACGGCCTCGCCGGGTTCCAAATAGACTTCGACGCCGTATTTGGCGCGGATGTGTTTGATGAACTCCACCAGCCCGTCGCGGTCATAGTCGCTGCGGGTGATGTGGTGGCCGCCGCCGAAATTGAGCCACTTCAGGTCGTTCAGGAAGGGGGCGAGTTTAGGTTCGACCGCGGCCCAGGTGCGCGCCAGCGGTTCGAACCCCTGTTCGCAGAGCGTGTGCATGTGCAGCCCGTCCACGCCCTCCAGCGCCTTGGCGTCCAGCTGGCTGACCGGGGTGCCGAGGCGTGAACACGGTGCGCAGGGGTCGTATTTCGCGACCTCGCCTTCGGAGTGTTCAGGGTTGATGCGCAGCCCGACCTGCCGCCCCGCGGCCTGTGCCTTGGCAAGAAAGCGGTCTTTCTGCCCGGGGCTGTTGAAGATGATGTGGTCCGAGAGCGCAAGGATTTCGTCGATGTCGGAATCCTTGTAGCCCGCGCAGAATGTGGCGACCTCGCCGCCATATTCCTCGCGGCCCAGCCGGGCCTCGTAGATGCCGCTGGCGCAGGTGCCGCCGAGATACTGTCGCACCAGAGGGGCCAGCGCGAACATCGAAAAGGCCTTGAGCGCCGACAGGACATGCGCGCCAGAGCGCTCACCGATATCGGCCAGAACCTCCAGATTTCGCTCTACCGCCTTTTCGTCGACGACGAAACAGGGTGACGGCACGCGTGTCAGGTCGAAGTGGCGGAAGGCTCCGGCGTCTCCGGCCTGTGTGGTCATCATGTCGGACATGTCGGGCGTCTCCGATTGTGAAAAGCCCGGGGGGCCTGCCCCCCGGACCCCCGGGGATATTTTTAGCCAGATGAAGCAGGGCGGTCGCGCGGACCGCCCCGAGGGATCAGAAGTCGACGGGGCCGTCGAGTTCGTGGACCTGCCAGGGAAGGCCGTGGGTGTTGAGCATGTCCATGAAGTCATCCGGGTCGAGCTGTTCCATGTTCCACACGCCCGGTTCGCGCCAGTTGCCTTTCAGCACCTGTGCCGCGCCGATCATGGCGGGGACGCCGGTGGTGTAGCTGACGGCCTGGCTGCCGACCTCGCGGTAGCATTCCTCGTGATCGCAGATGTTGTAGATGTAATAGGTTTTCTCGCCCGAGCCGTCCTTGGCCTGACCCGTGGCGATGTCGCCGATGCAGGCCTTGCCCTTGGTTTCCGCCCCCAGATCACCGGGATCGGGCAGCAGGGTTTTCAGGAACTGGATCGGGATGATTTCCTTGCCGTCATGCATCACCGGATCGATGCGGGTCATACCGACATTTTCCAGCACTTTGGCATGGGTGATGTAGGCGTCGCCGAAGGTCATCCAGAAACGCGCGCGTTCGATCTCGGGGAAGTGGGTCGAGAGCGACTCCAGTTCTTCGTGATACATTAGGTACATGTTCTTGGGGCCGATGGCGGGGAAGTCGAACTCGACCTTGTGGGTCATGGCGGGGGAGTGTTTCCACTCGCCACCTTCCCAGTGGCGCACTTCGGCCAGCACTTCGCGCAGGTTGATCTCGGGGTTGAAGTTGGTGGCGAATTCTTGGTCGTTGCTGCCGCCATTGGCGTCGAGCACGTCGATCTGGCGGATCGTGTCCAGCTTGTGTTTCTTGAGCCACTTGGCGAAGACGGATGTCACGCCCGGATCGAAACCCGAGCCGAGGATGGCGGTCAGGCCAGCCTGTTTGAACTTGTCCTGATAGGCCCATTGCCAGTGATATTCGAACTTGGCCTCATCCTCGGGCTCGTAGTTCGCAGTGTCGAGATAGTGGCACCCGGCCTCGAGGCAGGCGTCCATCAACACCAGGTCCTGATAGGGCAGGGCCAGGTTCACCAGGATCTCGGCACCGGTTTCCTTGATCAGCTTGACCGTGTCTTCGACCTTGTAGGCGTCAAGCTCGGCGGTGGCGATGTCAACGCCCACGCGCTCTTTCACCGATTTGGCGATGGCGTCGCATTTCGACTTGGTCCGGCTGGCCAGTGTGATTTCGGTGAAGATGTCCGAATTCATCGCCATCTTGTGCACGGCGGCGTGGGATACGCCGCCCGCGCCGACAACCAGTGTTTTGCCACTAAGTGAACCCATGGGGGTAATCTCCTCTCACAGGGGGTTATTCGTAGTAGGTGTAGCCGTTGATCGAGTCGCGATAGGCGCTCATCAGGGTTTTGCGGTCCTTGGCTTTCAGAGTACCGGTCGAGATCGCCTCGTCCACCATTTTGCGGAAGGCGGCGACGCAGTCGGTGGGGTCGAATTCGACATAGGACAGCACCTGGCTGATCGTGTCGCCCTCTTGTTCGTGCAGTAGGTCGAACCCTCCGTCAGCGCGCAGGTCGATGGTGACGACGTTGGTGTCGCCAAAGAGATTGTGTAGATCGCCCAGCGTTTCCTGATAGGCGCCGACGAAAAAGACGCCCATGAAATATTCATCATCTTCGGGCAGGGTATGCACCGGCAGACTGGGTGAAACACCGTCGGCCAGGATGAACCGGTCGATCTTGCCGTCGCTGTCGCAAGTGATGTCGGACAGGACTGCCCGGCGGTCGGGTGTCTGGTTCAGGCCCTGCAAGGGCACGATGGGATGCAGCTGGTCAATGGCCCAGACGTCCGGCAAGGACTGAAACAGAGAAAAGTTGCAGTGGTAGATATCGGCCACTTTCTCAAGCTGGTCGTCCACGTCGGTTTCCAGATCGTCACTGGCCGCCAGCGCCTTGAGGCGGGCCATCAGCGACAGGTAGATCCGTTCGGCCCGGGCCATCTGGCGCAGGTCTACATATCCACGGCGGAACAGGGCGCGCAATTCGTTGCGATAGAAGGTGGCGTCGTTCCAGCATTCCTGAAGACGGTCTTTGCTGAGATAGCCGTGCACCGCGGCAAGGTCTGAAACCATGTGGTGATCGTCGGCTTCAACCTCGGGGCCGTTGGGCGCATCATAGAGCGTGCTTTCCAGCACGTTGAACACCAGCATCGACGACGTCGCCACCACCGCGCGGCCGCTTTCGGTAACCAGCGTCGGGTGGTCCATCTCGGCCTCGTCCATGGCATAGGCCACGGTTTCCACCACATTAGCGCAGTATTCCTCGACCGTGTAGTTGATCGAGTTTTCAGCCGCCTTCTTTTCACCGGTATAGTCCACCCCCATACCACCGCCGAGGTCCAGATGGGTCAGCGGCACGCCCTCGCGCGTCAGTTCGGTGTAATAGCGGCAGGCCTCGCCCACCGCGCGGCGCACGTCGTTGACGTCCTGCACCTGAGAGCCCAGATGCGAATGCTGCAACTTCAGGCAATGCAGAAGGCCCGCGTCGCGCAGCTTGTCCACCGTGGCCACCAGTTGATCGGTGTTCATACCAAAGGCGGACCGGTCGCCCGAGCTTTCTTCCCATTTGCCGCTGATCTGGTTGGTCAGCTTGACCCGCACGCCAATCAGGGGTTCAATGCCCAGCTCTTTGTATACTTCGATCACCGTGTCAGCCTCTTTCGGGCTTTCAAGAACGATCACCGTGTTGAACCCGATCTTGCGGGACAGGATGGCCAGCTGGATGAATTCGGCATCCTTGACGCCGTTGCAGACGATCAGCGCTTCGCTGGCCAGCCGATGTGCCAGCGCGATCACCAGTTCGGGTTTGGACCCGGCCTCGAGCCCATAGTTGTACTTCTTGCCGAATTCGACGATCCGGTCGACGACCTGGGCCTGCTGGTTCACCTTGATCGGGAACACACCGCGATAGCTGCCCCTATAGCCGACGCGGGCGATGGCTTCGCGGAAGCTTTCGTTCAGATGTGCGATCTCGTGTTCCAGATAGGAAGAGACGCGCAGAACCATCGGGGCCTTGATGCCTCGGTCGTTCAGATCGCTGAGAATACCTGGCAGGCTGATCGCGCCAACATCGGGAGCCAAGGGATTGCGCAGACCGATCTCGCCCTGCTCCGTCACCTCGATGAGGCCTTTGCCCCATTTCTCAACTCCGTAGATGGAATGCGGTGCGTCGGGCGTCTGTTTCAATCAAGTCGGTCCTTAACGTAGGGGTGCCAGTTTCGCGCCCGCCAATACGGCAGCTTTTTGATTCTTCCAAGCCTAAACTATGTGACGGAAAAATCCGAGTTTCATGCCGGTGGGGTGATCCGGACCAGATGATTGTCCCACTGGCACTTCGCGCGGGTCCGGATCTCGGGGTGCGCAGTGGCCAACGCGCCGAACACACCGGTTCCGGTGGTGAAAACCAAGCCGTTCGGGCCCGATCCAAGCCCGCAGACATCCTCAACCTCGAACGCATCGCTGAATGTGCCACTGGCCACGTCGAACCGATGCAGCGCATTGCCGCGCGGACAGGTGATGGCAACGGTTGCACCATCCGCCGAAAACGCGATGCTGCCGGCATAGCCTCGCAGCGTGCTCTGATCCTGCTCAGGCGCTGACAGAAGGTGCGGGGTTTCCCCCTGACGGTGCAGGCCCAGCAAGGGCGGATGTTCGGCCTTGCTGCCCTGCCACTGCATCGCAAAGCCCACCAGCCCGTCGCGACGGACCGCCAGATGGCGGATCGAGTTCTTGTGGGGCGCAGGCGTCAACGAAACCTGTTCCTGAACCAGGCCCGACAGGGAAAGGTAGGTCAGGTTGGGCTTCATCGTCGGCAGGTTCAGCTTCGTGCGCCCGGTTTCGGGATGAGTTTCGATACCGCCATTGGCAATCACAAGCGTTTTCCCACCCGGCATCAACCGCATGTCATGCGGCCCGACGCCGCCGGACGGGAATTCGCCCAAGCGCGCAAAGGTTTCAGCGTTCCAGACGCCTATGATACCTTTTCCGGCCTCGTAATCGTTTTCGGTGGCAAAGAAAATCGCGCCGTCGGCTGAAAAAGTACCGTGACCATAGAAATGCCGGCCTTCCGGCGCCGTCAGCCGCGCGATCGGTGATCCCGTCACGCAATCAATCACCACGGCAAAGGTGCCCGGACGGCGCGCAAAGGCGACGGCCTGTGCTTTGACCGGATGTGCCGCCGCCGCATGCCCGCGCGCGGGCAGGGGCACGGAAAACAGAAGGGTTCCCTGTGCATCCAGCCCGGCCAGTCGATACGAACCATCCGGAAACAGCGCTGCGGCCAGAAACTCCGGCGTGCCCACCGAGGCCCATCCATGGATCGGAGGAAGAGAGGTTGCAGCAAGCCCTGCAAGGAAACGGCGGCGCGATGTCACGGATCAGTCTCCGTCCAGAGAATTGAAGCCTGCGCTGACGCCCAGCGTCGGGCCAAGTTCAGTCGAAGCAATTGCGCGAATATCGTGGATGGACTGTTGCAGGGCCTCGATACGGAACCGGGCCTGCGGATCCGCAACGCCGGCCAGCGCCGGGTCGTCAATGGCCTGCGCATTCTCAATGGCGCGCGCAAAAGCAGCATCCAGATCCGCGGCGATATCGGGATGATCAAAGGCCAATCGCGATGCAAGATCACGAAGGGCCATCAGCAAAAGCTCGACATGGCGCAAGGATCGTTTCGACCGCCACGCTTCGGCGCGGTTCGGACGCGGGCGGTCGAACGTGCCCAACGGGCGACCAAGCCGAGTGTCGGCCGTGAATTCAAGACCCGTGGACAACGCCTTGAACAGTTCCTGCATCGCTTCGTCCTGCGTTCGGTAGCGGCCGTTCTCGCCGGGCCGGGTCAGGCTGGGGGCATAGCTTTGCCAGTCATCGGCCATCGCCCGTGCGTTGGCATCAATGTCCGCCGCGATCGCCTGAATCAGCGCGCAGCGGTAATCCGCATTGCCCTGCTCTGCAAAGGCGGGATCGAACAGCATTCGTTCCAGCGCAAAGAACCCGCGCCCGGCTATGGATGTCTCGGCATAGGCTTCGGGGTCTTGCACGGCGTCATCCTCGGTTGCGATATGCTGGGACAGGGCTTTGGTGGTGAACCCTTTCGTGTCGGGCCAGAACGCCATGGCAAATGCACGATCATCGACCTCGGTCGGACCGAACCGCAGGTGACTGGCGGAAATCCAGCTGTCGAAGGCCGCATCATAAGCCGCGCGCAACGCAGGTGAGGTCGGATCGCAATCCACCCGCGATGCACTGACCAGAGCCCCGGTCGTTTCCGGCAGCTTGTCGAACCTGGGCAGTATATGTGTCTCGGCAACGTCCATCAGGATCGGTGCGCGGTCCTGCGCCTGTGCGGCAAGCGGCATCATCAACGCGGCAATAATTGTAAGAATACGCATGAGTCAGAGGCTCTCCAGAAAACGGATCAGGGCGTCGCGGTCAGTTTTCGGCATCGACACAACCGCATCGCGCGCGGCCTGGGCTTCGCCGCCGTGCCACAGGATCGCCTCGAGCAGATTGCGTGCCCGCCCGTCATGCAGAAACTGCGTGTAGCCCGAGACGCGTTCGGTCAGACCAACACCCCACAAAGGCGGCGTCCGCCATTCGCGCCCCGTCGCGCGGGCCTCGGGGCGGTGATCCGCCAGACCTTCGCCCATGTCATGCAGCAGCAGATCCGTGTAAGGCCAGATCAGCTGAAAACTGTGCTCGGGCCGATCTTCCAACCGGTGGGTGACATGGGCCGGAGCATGACAGGATGCGCAGCCGGTCGTGTGAAACACCTCTTTGCCGCGCAACACCTCGGGGTCGTCGACATCACGGCGGCCGGGCACGCCCAGATTGCGGCTGTAGAAATCCACCAGGTCCATGCCCTGCTGATCGATCTCGAACTCGCGGGTATCGGTGTCGCCATGCGGGGCCTCGACGCAGTTCACCTGCAAGTCCGTGCAGTCCCCCTGAGGTGCCGGGTAAAGCGGGCTTGAAATACCGATATCCCCGGCAAAGGCTGCGGCGGATTGCTCCATCACCGTCGGCATGCCTGCCTTGTGCCCGAACCGGCCCATCATCGGGGCGCCGTATTCAACAGACCAGACGATGTTCGGACGGCCCGAGATGCCATCCCCATCCACGTCGTCGGGATCAGCCTTGGCCAGAAGGTCTTCGACCGGGATCGACTCGAGCAGGCCAAGCCCGATCATCTGTGGTGCGACCCGCGGGCTCAGCATTGCATCCGGGTGCAGCGGGCCATAGCCCAGATCAGCGGCCCTGTAAGTCGGGCGGCGCAGTGACGCGGTCTCGCCGTCAGAGAGTTCAACAGGGACTTCTTCGTAAGAGATATCCAGCCGATATTCCGCCGGATGCCCCGCAAGCGCGAAATCCTGCATCTGCCCGCCATAGTTGGGGTCGGGCCGGGTGGCGATGTAATCCTCGATCTCGGCATACCCGTCTTCCGGCGCGCCGGGGATCGAGACCCGAAGGAACATTGAGACCGCGTTGTCATCAGGGCCGTTGGGTGTGTGCCCCCGCCCATCCTTTATATGGCAACGCTGGCAGGATCGCGCGTTGTACAGCGGCCCCAACCCGTCAGAGGCCAATGTGGATGATGGTGACGACACCCAGATTTTCTTGAACAACCCGTTGCCGACCTTGAAATCCAGCTCCTGCTCGAAGCTCAGATTGCCCGAGGGTTGCGAGAACGCATCCGCGTCGTTGCGGACCCGGACAGTTGCCGCCCCGGCCGAGAGTTCTTCGAACGGCTGCGACACGCCAAAATCCTGCGGGGGTGCCGTCACGGCGGCAATGCGGGCGCGTTCCTCGTCGGTGCGGGGGGTGAATTTCAGATGCAGGTCCCGCAGCTCGGCTGCCAAGGAGGGGGTGGCCGCCAGGGCGGCCACTGACAGGGCAAAAAGACTATTCGCCTTCGTCCATTTTCGATGCGTTGAGTTGCGCATAATTGGCTTCGCCGATCCTTTCATACAGGTCGAGCTGCGTTTCGAGGAAGTCGATATGTCCCTCTTCATCGGACATCAACTGTTCGAACAGCGACATGGAGACAAAGTCGCCGGCCTCCCGACAATACTCGCGCGCTTCCTTGTAAAGTGCCCTGGCGTCGATCTCGGCCGCCAGGTCGCATTCCAGCGTTTCCTTCGGCGTCTGACCGATCCGCAACGGGTCCAGTTTCTGAAGGTTGGGGTGACCTTCCAAAAAGATGATCCGTTCGATCAGCTTGTCCGCGTGGCCCATCTCTTCGATGCTTTCCTCGCGGCTTTTCTTGGCCATATGGCCAAGGCCCCAGTCTTCTTGCAGGCGGTAATGCAGCCAGTATTGACTGACGGCAGTCAGCTCATGCCGCAGAGACTTGTTCAGATATTCGATGACCTTCGGATCGCCTTTCATCAGCCTTCTCCTGTGTTGCTCCGGCACGCAAAGTGCGGAGTTGCATGGGGACTTCCAGATTACCGCTGGCCCGCATTGTGTCTAGGAACAGCGGCATGCACCCGCCACAATCCGCCGATTTGCCAAGGGCATGGTAGATCTTGCCGGGGGTGATGATGGTCCGCGGATCCGCCGTGCGCATCCAGTCGATGGCGGCACGGATGTCGTGATCGGATATGTTGGTGCAGTGGCAGACAATCATTGGTCTTGGCTCGTTTCGCCGCCTTGACAGACGATCAGAAAGGGTTGCTCGGGCCGGAAAGAAACCCTCTCCGGCCCGCTTGAAGATTAATGGAAGACGGCGTCCGGGTTATCCAGGCTGTCTGACCCTTCAAACGCAACCCCGTCCAGCTCCAGCGCGGTTACGATGCGCTCGATCGTTTTGGTCTGATCGATCAGGCCGTTGACGCCGCCCATGATCAGGGCCTCACCGCCTTCGTTACCGCGCTCAAGCATCTGGTCATAGGCAAATCCCGCCTCGGCCGTTGTCTTGATCTTGCCCAGGGCCTGCATGGTGGCGGCCAGTTTCGCTTTCATCTCGGTATCCAGCGCCGGATCGGTGGCGATGACCAGATCGGCCAGAGATGCGCCCGAAACCGGGGTGCCATCAATGCGGGTATAGCTGCCCAGATAGACGTTCTGGATGCCCAACCCGTCATAGTAATGGCTGTTGTGGGTGTTGTCCGAAAAGCAGTCATGTTCTTCTTCGGGATCGTTCAGCATCAGGCCAAGGCGCATCCGTTCGCCGGCTTGCTCGCCATACGAGAGAGAGCCCATGCCGGTCAGGATCGCGCCGATCCCTGCTGCTTCGTTCTCGACAAGGGCTGCGCGCGCCGCTCCGCCGTCTTTCCACTGATCCGCCATCCAGGCCAGATCGCTGACCAGCAGTTCGGTCGCAGCGCTCAGATATTGCGCGCGACGGTCGCAATGGCCGCCGGTACAGTCCTCGCCCTGCGCATAATCAGTCGCTGGGCGGTTGCCGGCACCGGCGCCATGGCCGTTCATGTCCTGACCCCACAGAAGGAACTCGATGGCGTGATAGCCGGTTGCCACATTCGCCTCGATACCATCGGCTTCGTGCAAGGTGTCGCTCAGCAGTTCGGGGGTGATTTCGCTGGCATCAATGGTCTCGCCCGACAGTTGGAAACTGGGGTTGGCGATGACGTTCAGCACGGCAAATTCGTTTTCGTCCGTCGCGCCGCCGTAGGCCACGTCGACATAGTCGATCAGCCCTTCGTCCAAGGGCCAGGCGTTCACCTTGCCTTCCCAGTCATCAACGATGGCATTGCCGAAGCGATAGACTTCCGTCTGCTGATAGGGGACACGCGCAGCAACCCAGGCCGCGCGCGCCGCGTTCAACGTTGCGTTCGAGGGATCGGCGATCAGCGCGTTGACCGCATCCTGCAATTTCCTGGCTGAAATCAGGCTGTCCTCAAATTTGGCTTCCGCAATATTGGCATAGGTGTTCAGTACATCTGCCTTGCTGGGGGCATCACCCGAGATCGCGGCGGTTGCCATGCAAAATGTCAGGGCGCTGGCAGTGGTGAATAACTTGGTCATAGGAGTTCGATGCTTTCCTGTCAGAACTGTCGGATCGCGCGGGGATGCCCCGCGGGTTTTGCGAAGAAATAACTGAGTGATTTAGTCGGCAATGTCAACCTGAGTTTTATTGTCGGATATAGGTGGTGATGGTTGAATCCCACGCTCCTCCCCAAATCTGGCGAGCTCCGATCCGAGGGTTAACGTTGCGTGGCAGGTGATTCGCGGTAAAATCACTGTTGTGATTCTGTTAAAGGCGGTTTTTGGTTAATGAAGTGCTCTGTTCTGGCGTTGTCTCTTTTTCCGGCAGCTCTTGCCGCTCAGGCGACGCAGATCACGCCCACCCATCAACATGGGTCCGGTCAATTGGAAATCGTGTTTACGGACACGGAATTTACGCTGTCGCTCAGGGTTCCAAGCATTGACATCATTGGGTTCGAGACCCCGGTGGCAAGTGATGACGAGCGTACGCGTGTCGCCATCGCGATTTCCGAACTGTCCAAACCACTGGATCTGTTTGTCGTCCCGCCCGACGCCGTGTGTTTTACCGCATCTGCAAACGTGATCCTGACGCATGATATTCCGGGGCAGCAGGACAACGCGGGCGAGGGGGGCACGTCATTCGCAACGGGCGAACATTCGGAATTTCAGGCTGACTACGTTGTTCAATGTCAGGATATGGATGCGCTGACCACGATGGAATTTGCGTATTTCCAGCGGTTCAACGGGACAGAGAAGCTGAACGTTCGCGTCGGATCAGGCGCGGCGACCAGCGCCCATGAAATCACGCGCGCCGCGCCCAGGCTGGATATGACGCAAATCCGTTAGAAATGGCGCTTGAGCGCCTGTTGGGCGGTTTCAGGCACGCAGCCGAATCTGTCGAGCCAAGATTGCCCCGTCCATCCTTGGGGTGCCGGGCAGAAAACGAACACCTCAGATCGAAGCAGATTGCTCCCCGGTGCGATCTTTGAATGCAGCAAGGACGAAACCTGTAATTTATATTTTTCACAAGTGGTTATGGCCTTTGAGGTTGCCGGACTTCGCTGAATCAAAGTCTCCAATTGAGGCAAAGATTAACGAATAAGGGCACAAGAATCGCATGTATGACAAGTTCTCGCAAAACTTATGCCAATATCCAAATCTATTGGTACATCATCCTGCCGATCTGTTGACTAGTCCGGTTTTAATGAGGGGGTATCTCGGCAGGGTTAGGGGGATGCCCGTTCAGGCCCGTCATGGGCCGAAAAAGCGCGGCATCCCCTGCCGTTTCGATTGCGGCAAACCCACTACCACACAATGTCAGTCGATCTTGTTGCGTTGCGCGTGCGGGGTGACGCCAAAGCTTGATCGGTAGACGCGCGAAAAATGGCCCGGGTTTTCAAAGCCACAGGCCACGGCAACCTCGGTGACGGATGCTTCGGTCTGAAGCAACAATTTCTGGGCGCGCTCCAGCCGCATTTCCATGAAGTATTTCTTGGGCGACGTGTTGAGGTATTTTCCAAACAGCCGCTCAAGCTGTCGGGTTGAAATGCCAAGCTCTTCTGCAATGAACGAGGGGGAAACCGGGGTTTCGATACTGTCCTGCATGATGGTGATCGCCTTGGCGAGGTGCGCATTGCGCATTCCGTTGCGTGATTGCAGGGAAACCCGTTGTTTAGCTGTGGCATTGCGTACCGCGTTATAGACCATCTGATCCGCCACATCGATGGCCAGTTCTTCACCGTGATCGCGTTCGATCAGGTGCAGCATCAGATCCGCCGTTGCCGTTCCGCCAGATGCGGTAATGTGCTTTTCATCGGCTACGAACACGCTGCGTACCAGGTTGACCTCGGGAAAGGCCTCCATGAACGCGTCGTGATATTCCCAGTGGATTGCCGCTTGCATTCCGTCGAGAAAGCCAGCCTCGGCCAGCACCCATGCCCCTGAGCACAGGGCACCGATTTTCGTGCCGCGCGCGCGTTCGCGGCGAAGGGTTGCAAGCAGGGGGCGGGTGACGTGGTCACGCATGTGAATGCCCGACAAGACAAACAGCTGATCACATTTGGCCAGGCCCTGAAGGCCGGAATGCACCAGCGTGATGGATCCGTTCGAGCACACGGCTTGCTCGCCTTGTTCGGACACAAAGGACCAGCGGTACAGTTCATCGCCGCTCACAAGATTGGCGATCCGCAAGGGTTCGACTGCGCATGAAAACGCAAGGTGCGAGAACTCCTCGACAAGGACGAAAGTGATGTGCCGCGTCTGAGGCATGAGCAGTACCGTTTGCAAGCTGGGACAAAGCCCAGAACATGAGTCTATTTCGCAGGCTCCCATGCTGCACGAATTTTCATTGTATACAAGTTGTATTTTTTTAGAATACAAAACTGTGACCGCACGCGATTCGACCGCGTTCGCCGAACAGAAGGATGAGGCCAAAGCATGAAAGACGAAGCCAAGTCTCGTAAAAGCGCGCTGAAAGAGCACCTGAAAGTGTCCATCCTCACGCTGCGCCTGCGCCCAGGCGCCGATCTGGACGAAGCGCACTTGTCCGAGGAATTCGGCTTGTCGCGCACGCCGCTGCGCGAGGTGTTTCGACAATTGGCTGGCGAAGGCTATCTGGATCTGCGGGCAAACCGCAGCGCCCGGGTTTCCGAGATGTCCTACACCACACTGCGCGACTTCTTCCTTGCCGCGCCCATGGTATACGGAGCGATCCTGCGTTTGGCGGCTTTGAATGCGTCGAACGCCCAGATCAATGATTTGAAAGAGGCCCAGCAGGCGTTCAAGGCGGCCCTTCGGTCCGGGTCCGGCGAGGACCGAGCCTTGGCCAACAACCGCTTTCATGACGTGACCGGCGAAATGTCCGGAAATGTCTACCTGCTGCCGTCGTTCAACCGGCTGTTGATCGATCACGCCCGGATCGGCATGACGTTTTACCGGCCTCAGACGGCTGAGATGTCCGAGAACCTGTCCGAAGCAAGCCGCCAGCACGACGCCATCATCGCCGCCATCGAGGCGCGCGACGAGGCAGCTGCTGCGCAGCTGGCCGAAGATCACTGGAACCTGTCACGCGATCAGATCGAGATGTTCGTGATGCCTGACGCGCTGGATGTCCCGATGGGAATCCCGCCCCTTTCGAAACCTGCATGAGGACGGAATGAACCCGATTTTCAAGTTTGAGGGGATTTATACCCCTGTGGTCACGCCCTATCACGACGATGGCAGCGTGAATTGGGACACGCTGTCCGACGTGATCGAATACCTGGTCGAAAACGGCGTGCATGGCCTGATCTCGGGGGGCTCGACCGGTGAGAACTATGCCCAGACCGTCCACGAACGTGTCGAACTGGCCCGGTTCACGCATGAGCAGTTGAAGGGTCGGTTGCCATTGGTGGTTGGCACAGGCGCGATGCTGACGCCGGATTCGATTGCCTTGGCATCTGGCGCGCGTGAGATCGGCGCCGATGCGATCCTGCTGGCCAGCCCGCCGTATTCGGTGCCGACTGATCGGGAAAACGCGCTGAATGCGCTGGCTATCGACAAGGCCGCTGATCTGCCTGTTATGCTGTACAACTACCCGCACCGCACCGGTACGATGATGGGCGAAGAGTTCCTTGACCGTGTGGGCCGCAGCCGGAATTTCTGCGGCATCAAGGAAAGCTCGGGCGATATCAACCGGGTGCATTTGCTGGCCCGCGACTATCCGCATATCCAGCTTGGCTGCGGCATGGATGATCAGGCGCTCGAATTCTTTGCCTGGGGTGCGCCGTTCTGGGTGTGCGGCGGGTCCAACTTCCTGCCTGCCGAACATGTGGCTCTGTATCAGGCCTGCGTGGTCGAAGGGAATTTCAACAAAGGCCGCCGGATCATGTCTGCGATGATGCCGCTGATGCGGGTGCTGGAACAGGGTGGCAAGTTCATCCAGACCATCAAGCATGGCGTGACCATGAACGGGATCGATGCGGGCGCTATGCGGCCTCCGTTGAAGGGCTTGAACAAGGACGACAAACGCGCGCTGGAACAGGTCACGCGCGTGCTGAAAAAGACAATCGCCGACATCGTGGCGGAAGGGTAAGAGACATGGATCTGCTAACACAGGACGAATACCAATCCATCGCCGCAGGCCTGAACCTGCCGACCGGGGCGTTCATCGACGGCGCATTCCGCCCGGCGATCTCGGGTGAGACGTTTGCAACCGTAAACCCGGCCACCGGCGACAAGCTTGCCAATATCGCATCCTGCGGTGCGGCGGATGTGGATTTTGCAGTCGAAAAAGCGCGCGAGGCCTTCGACGATGGCCGCTGGTCGAAACTGCACCCGTCCGAGCGCAAGGGCGTGCTGATCCGGCTGGCCAAGCTGATGACCCGCAATGCCCGCGAACTGGCGGTGATGGAAAGCCTCGACAGTGGCAAGACCATCTATGACTGCGAAACCGTGGACGTGCCCGAAACCATCCACTGTCTGAAATGGCATGCCGAGGCGATCGACAAGATCTACGATCAGGTCGCACCTGCCAGCGACGACCATATCGCCATGGTCGTGCGTGAGCCGATCGGCGTCGTGGGGCTGGTACTGCCGTGGAACTTCCCCCTGCTGATGCTGGCGTGGAAGATCGGCCCGGCACTGGCGGCGGGATGTTCAGTGGTTGTGAAACCCGCGGCTGAAACCACACTGACCGCGCTGCGTATGGCCGAACTGGCGATGGAGGCTGGCCTTCCCCGCGGCGTGCTGAACATCGTACCGGGTGGCGGTGCCGACGTGGGCGAACCCATCGGGCGGCACATGGATATCGACATGGTGTCCTTCACCGGCTCGACGGTGACGGGCAAACGGTTCCTGACCTATTCGGCGGAAAGCAACGCCAAGGAAGTGGTGCTTGAGATGGGCGGCAAGAACCCTGCCATCGTCATGGATGACGCCGAAAACCTAGACCGGGTGGCGGCGCATGTGGTGAACGGTGCGTTCTGGAACATGGGCGAGAACTGCTCTGCCTCGTCGCGCCTGATCGTGCACAAAGACGTGAAAGCCGAACTGCTGGACCGCATCGCGCATCACGCCAAACAGTGGAACATCGGCGACCCGCTGGATCCTGAAACCCGCATGGGCGCGCTGGTCAGCGAAGGGCATTACAACAAGGTCTGCGGATATCTCGATCAGGTTGAAAACGTGGTGATCGGCGGCAAGGCCGATAAAGGCTTTGTCGAGGCGACCGTCGTCGAAGTGCCGGGCAATGACGCCGTGCTTGCCCGAGAGGAGATCTTCGGCCCGGTCCTGTCGGTGATCGAAGTGTCGGGCTTTGACGAGGCCATCAAGATCGCCAATGACACCGACTATGGCTTGTGTGCCTCGATCTTTACCGCCAACGCCAAACGGGCCATTCGTGGTGCGCGGGCGATCCGGGCGGGCACCGTGACCGTCAACAGCTTTGGCGAAGGCGACATCACCACGCCGTTTGGCGGCTACAAGCAATCGGGCTTTGGCGGGCGCGACAACTCGATCCATGCGCATGATCAGTACACCCAGCTGAAAACCATCTGGATCGATCTTGCAGACGACGCCGACGAGGCTGTGGATTGACACGATACGAGGCCAAAAGACTGCCGCGGCAGACCGGTCCGGCGGGATGGAATGCCATCCTGCCGCCCCAGGACCCTCTGCCAGAGCTCGAACAGGACCTGACCGCCGACATCACCATTGTCGGCGGAGGGTTTGCCGGGCTGACGGCGGCGCGGCGATTGCACCAACTGGACCCTTCGCTGAAGATCGCCGTGCTGGAAGCGGGCCGATTTGCCGATGGTTCGGCGGGGCGGAACTCGGGGTTCATGATCGACCTGCCGCATGATCTGGCCTCGGACAATTACGCAGGCGATGTGCTGGAAGCGGATCGCGCCGCCATTGCCCTGAACCGCAAGGCCATCGCTTTCGCGACCGAGGTCGCCGCCGATTGCGACCTGCCGCAGGAAATGTTCGACCCTTGCGGAAAATACAATGCAGCCGCCACACGGGCAGGAGACGCCCATAACCGCGCCTTCGCCGAGCATCTGACCAAACTGGGTGAGCCGCACACGCTGTATGACCAAAAGCAGATGCAAGAGATCACGGGCAGCCCGCATTATGTTTCGGGGCTGTTTGCGCCGGGGACGGTGATGATCCAGCCCGCAGCCTATGTACGGGCGCTGTCGGGTCAACTGGCTGGCCAAATCAACGTATTCGAGAACGCGCCAGTCACCAGCTTTGAAAAGCAGGGCGCAGGTTGGGTGGTCAACACCGCCAGGGCCAAAGTCAGCACCGGGCGGATCGTTCTGGCCAACAATGGCCATCTGGAAAGCTTCGGATTCTACCAACGGCAATTGATGCATATCTGCCTCTACGCTTCGATCACGGCGCCGCTGACCGAGGCGCAGATCAAGACACTGGGCGGGCAACCGCGCTGGTCGGTGACCCCGGCGGATCCGATGGGCACCTCGGTCCGGCGCATTTCGGGCAGCTATGGGGATCGCATCCTGATCCGCACCGGGTCCAGTTTTCACCCGACGATAGAAACCACCCGGATGCGGTTGCGCAATGCCGGCTGGGTGCATGACCGGAAGTTCCGTGAACGCTTTCCGCATCTGCCCGATGTACGGATGGAGCATCGCTGGGCCGGGATGCTGTGCCTCAGCCGCAATGGGTCTGCGGCGTTCGGCGAAGTGGCGGATGGCGTGTTCTCGGCCTGCTGCCAGAACGGCCTGGGCATCGCCCGCGGCACCCTGCAAGGCATGGGCATCGCGGAACTGGCGCTGCAAGGCGGATCAGAGATCGCGGATCACTTTCTGGGGCAGCCGGATCTTCCGCGATTGCCGCCCGAGCCATTCGCCTCGCTTGGGGCGAACAGCTATCTGATCTGGAAAGAATGGCGGTCCGGCAAGGAATGACGCGTGGGCATCAGGGCAAGCTCAGCTTGGCCATACGCCCACCATCTATCGTAAAGACCTGCCCGGTGATGAAACCCGCATCCCCGGACGCCAGAAACGCGACGAGCGCGGCAACTTCTTCAGACCGCCCTGTTCGGGCCACCGGGTGGATCTTGGCGATGTCGCGACGGAATGCGGGCGGGTCGGGCATGGATTCGATGAAATCCTCGTTCAACTCGGTATCGATCCAACCGGGCGCGACGGCGTTGCAGCGGATACCTTCGCCCCCGTGATCCACGGCAACGGCGCGGGTCAGGCCGTGCAACCCTGCCTTTGATGCGCAATAGGCAGCGTGACCGGGATTGCTGCCCAGGCCTTCTATGGATCCGGTGTTGACGATGGCGCCCTTGGTCTGGCGCAGATGCGGCAGCGCGGCCTTGATCATCAGGAACGGGGCGGTCAGGTTCACCGTCAGGTTGCGGTGCCAGTCCTCAAGGCTCATTCCTTCGACCGAGGCTTCCTGCATCATGCCGGCGTTGTTGATCAACACGTCCAGACGCCCGGCTTTCGCAATCACTTCGTTGACCACCTTTGCCGGGCTATCGGGAAGGGTGAAATCTGCAGCAATGCCTTGGAATTCGGTGTCCTGACCACGTTGGGCGGTGAAGACAAGTGCGCCTTCGTCGTGCAAACGCCGGGCAATGGCCTTGCCGATGCCGCTGCTCGCGCCGGTGACCAGTGCCACCTTTCCGTCGAACCGCTTCATGATACCGGTTTCCCTCCATTGACCTCGACGAGCGTGCCGCAAACATAGCGCGACGCGTCCGAGACCAGGAACATGATGACGTCGGCGATGTCCTCGGGCTCGGCGATCCGGCCCAGCGGCACGGTCCGGCCCAGTTCGGCCACGGCTGTATCGGGGTCAAAGCCCCGCTTTTCAAAGCCTGATCGCAGCATCGGGGTATTCACCTCATTCGGGCATACCGCGTTGATGCGGATACCCTGATGGGCGTGATCCATGCCCATGCACTGGGTCAGGGACGCGATGGCCGCCTTGGTCATGCAATAGACCGCATGATTGGGGCCGGGGCGCAGCCCCCAGCAGGACGAGGTGTTGACGATGGCCCCGCCGCCAGCGTCCGCCATGATCGGAATTGCCGCACGACAAATGCGGAACGGTGCTTCGACATTGACACCCAATGACAGAGACCAATTCGCATCAGACGTATCCGTGACCGACCCGCGCGTGATGACGCCCGCATTGTTGATCACGATGTCAAGCCCGCCCAATGCGGACGCGGCTGCGCCGGGCAGCTGGTCTGCATATTCGGGAACAAGCAGATCACCGGGCAGATGTGCCTCGGCCTCGATGGCATCGACAGCCCGGTCGGCGACTGCGACCCGCGCCCCGGCATTGCGCAGGCGTTGAACGATTGACGCCCCGATGCCGCCAGCCGCGCCAGTGACCAGAGCCGATTTTCCTTTCAGGTTCATGACGTCATCCACTTTTAGAACGATGCGACAGGTGTGCCGAGCAGGCTTTCATCAGGAACCACGCCCAGCCCCGGCCCGGTTGGCAGCGCGATATGCCCGGCGTCGACCCGGATGCCGTTTTCGGGATCGTAGTTGCCTTCGATATATGGCGCAGCCAGCCAGACGCCTTCCAGCAGGTCGGGCCGAACGGTTGCACCGATATGGGTGCATGCAGCGGCGATGATGTCCCCGCCCCAGCTGTCATCGCAGGTATGGGGCAGGTTGCGCGCCTCGCAGATATCACGGAAGGCGCGCATCGGGTGCAAGCCACCGATGCGGGTGACCTTCATGCCGAACCCGTCGACCAGACCGGTGCCCGCCGCCGAGACCACGGTGTTCAGGCTGGTGCTGTTTTCATCCATATAGATGCCATGCGTGACCTGAGGCCGGATCTTCCTGAGATCTTCGATTGTGTTGCAGGGCTGTTCCATGATGAAGGGGATTTCGGGGCATTCGCGGCTGACCCGCAGGGCGTCTCGTGTGGTCCAGCCCCGGTTGCCGTCGACGGCCAGACGCATACCCGATCCCTTGACCACGTCCCAAACCTTTCGGATGGTTTCGATGTCGATCTCGACCGGGCGGCCTCCGACCTTGATTTGCAGACGCGGGTAGCCTTCGGCCATTTTCTCGGCAGCCAGTTTCGCAATGTCGTCGGGTGCACCGACGCCCGTGGCATAATAGGACGGCACCTTTTCCGAGACCGCTCCGCCCAGCAAATCGGAAACCGGAACACCCAAGTGTTTGCCAAGCAGGTCGTGCGCCGCAATGTCGATGGCGGCCTTGGCATAACCATGACCGTTCAACAGCCCATCCATCCGGCGATGCAAGGCCAGAGGCAGGACCTCTGTTCCGATCAGGCCCGGGGCCATTTCGACCAGAGCGGCGCGCGCCCCGGCGGCGTGCGCCTCGGCATAGGTCGGGCCAACCGGGCAGGTCTCGCCCCAGCCGGTCAGACCGTTGTCCGACACGATTTTGACCAGCGTGGTATCGAGCGCCCAGACCTCGGCATTGGCCATCGTATAGGGCCCGTTTTTGACTTGCAGGTCGTGGCTGTAGATGTGCAGTTCGGCGATCTTCATCTTGGTTTACGTGTCTTGAGTGGAAAAAAGGGCCCACCCGGATGACGGGTGGGCAAGTACGGGGAGTGTGGATCAGTATGTTTGGTTCAACTCGTCCGCCGCCGGGATTTCCCTTTCGCGACGCGCGATATAGTCCACAAGGGCCTCGTTCTTGGCCTCGTCCAGCTTTGGTTCTTCATATTCGGCCAATAGTTTCCGCGCACGTTTCAGGGCGCGTTCGGTGATTTCCACCTCCCCCTCGGCCACCCATTGCTCGATCGAGTTGTTGTCGAACAGTTCCGGCATGAAGAACGCGGTCTGAAAGTTGTCCTGCGTGTGCGGATGACCCAGATAATGCCCGCCGGGCCCCACATCGGGAACCGCTGCCAGGGCCTGGTCGAAATCGTGCCACATTGGGCCTTCCGCCATCCGGTAAGCCATCGCGCATTGTTCGGCGTCGACGATAAACTTGGCGACCGAACAGTGCATGCCCGCCTCGTTCCAGCCTGCCGAATGCCAGATATAATTGGCCCCGGCGTGAATGACCGCGCTGAGCGTCGTGGCGGATTCGTACCCGGCCTGTGCATCAAAGGTCTTGGCCCCACCCAGAGTGTTCGAAGTGCGCCACGGTACGTCGTAGAAGCGCGCCATCTGGCCGATCATGAAGTTCATCAGGCTGATTTCGGGCGTGCCGGCCATCGGCGCGCCGGATTTCATCGAAACGGTCGACAGGTAATGTCCCCAGATCGCCGGGCAGCCCTTGCGGATCACCTGCGTATAGGCCAGCGCCGAAAGCGCCTCGGCGGTCAGCTGCGCCACGGTCGCGGGCACCGATGCCGGGGTGTTCGCGCCACCCAGAACAAAGGGCGAGCACAGAACCGGCTGATTGCGGCGGCAGAAGGCCCGCATCGCACCCAGCATGGTTTCGTCCCACACCAGTGGGCTGTTGCCGTTGCAGTTGCCGGTGGTGACCGGATGATCGTCAATGAACCCTTCGCCGAACAGGATATCGCACATATCCATCACATCCTCGGCATTCCTGGGCGAGGTGGTCATGCCCATGAAGGTCTTGTCTGAGTACTTCATCGACGAATAGGTGATGCGCAGGTGCCGCTGGCTGATCGGGTGGTCGTAGGGCTCGACAATGTGATGGGCCGAGCTGTGCAGCGCCGGCATCATGTGCGACAGCTTGTGGAACATCGCCAGATCATCCAGCGTCGGGTTCCGGCGCACGTCATCCAGATCGCGCAGGAAAGGGGCCCCGGTCATTGGCACGAAGATCGCGTGCTTGCCACCCAGTGCAAGGTTCTTTTGCGGATCGCGCGCGTGATAGGTGAACTGCGCCGGAATGGTCGAGATCAGCTCGCGCACCATATTTCGGTCCAGATAGACCAGTTCGCCGTCAACCTTGGCCCCGGCTTTTTTCCAGTCTTCCAGCGCGATGGGGTCGCGGAACTGAACGCCGACATTTTCCAGAATGTCCATCGCCGCATTGTCGATGCGCTCAACCTGGGTTGCGTCCATGACCTCGCACAGCGGGATGCCTCGGGTCAGGCCCGGCAGCATGTCGAAATTTGGAGCGGTGCGTTGGGCTCGGCGGGCAGAACGTCCGCCGGAACGCGTGACAGTGCGAGTGGTCAAGGGGCAATCCTCCAATTTAGAAACAAACTGACGGATTCGCGGCGCAACCACCTCTCTGATTGCGATATGTGCTTGCAATAAGCGACACGGGTCATTCCAAATAATTTTGTCCCTGCGTAACGAAAAAGACGCCGGGTCATTGTTACCTGTGTGACCTACTTCACAGCCAGGCAAGTGCATATATCTGCAACAGATAAACGCAGGGTTGTTTCAGAAGGCACTCACTCATGCACCACAAAACAGAGATGCTGATCGTCGGCGCCGGGTTTGCCGGGCTGACGATGGCGCTTGAGGCGCGCAAGCGCGGTATCAAGGATATCGCGATTTTGGAAAAGGCCGATGATATCGGGGGGACATGGCGCGAAAATACCTATCCCGGTGTCGCCTGTGATGTGCCGTCGCATCTGTATTCCATGGCGACCCATCTCAACCCGCATTGGAGCCGCGCCTATGCCGGTGGCGCGGAAATTCAGGCTTATCTGCAAAATGTCGCGCGTCAGGAAGGGTTGTATGACCTGTGCCATTTCCGGCAGGAGCTGAAATCGGCCAGGTGGGATGGAACGCGATGGCAAGTTGAAACGATGGATGGCCAGCAATGGTCGGCGCGGTTTCTGGTCTCGGCCATTGGCGCACTTCATTATCCCAGCATCCCGGATATCCCCGGCGCCGACGGTTTTTCGGGGCCCAGTTTCCACTCGGCCGAATGGAATCACGAAGTCGATCTGACCGGCAAGCGCGTGGCGGTCGTTGGAACCGGCGCATCCGCCGTTCAGTTTGTACCCGAGATCGCCAAGATTGCAGGCCACGTCGCGATCTTTCAACGCAGTGCGCCTTACGTGATGCCGCGCCCGGACGGTCCGATTGCGCCCTGGGTGCGCAGCCTTTACGCTTGGCTTCCCATTTTGCCCCGCATTCGGCGCAAGCTGATATTCATGATCTTCGAATTTCGCCACCGCGTGTTTCGTGGTGAGGAACGCGCGGTGAATTTTGCTTTGAAGATGTGGCAAAAGGCATTGGAGCGCGCCATCACCGATCCGGTCGAACGGCGGACTCTGACCCCCGACTATCGGATCGGCTGCAAACGTATCCTGAGTTCGAACGATTGGTACCCGACCCTGGCCCGCGACAATGTCAGCGTTGTTCCGAAGGGCGTCGCTCGAATCGAAGGTGACACGGTCATCGCGGCGGATGGCACCCGGACCAAGGCGGATGTCTTGATCTGGGGCACCGGGTTTCACGTAACCGACGTGGTCGAGCGTCTGGACATTACCGGTACGGACGGGCTGACGCTGCGCTCTGCCTGGTCGGATGGCATGTGCGCGCATCTGGGTACCGCAGTTTCGGGTTTTCCCAATTTCTTCCTGCTTCTGGGGCCGCATACCGGGTTGGGGCACAACTCGGTCGTGCTGATGATCGAGGCCCAGGTTGGCCATATCGGCCGGGTCCTGAGCGAGATGCAGCGCGAAGGGTTGTCCGCAATCACTCCAGACGCCGCAAAACAGGCGGCGTTCACGCGGGAAATGCACAGCCGCCACGCGGACGGCGTCTGGCAGGCCGGCGGCTGTACATCCTGGTACATGGATGCGGAAGGCCGAAACACGACCTTGTGGCCCGGCACCGTTGCCGAGTTTCAGAAACGCATGGCACAATCAGGGTTGGAGCAATACGGACCCGCCGCCCCTGGCAATGGAGAAAGTTGAATGACAACCGTTCTGATCGCAATCGCCGTCCTTGTTGCGGTTCTGTTTGTCTTGAACCTGTGGACCCGGAAGATTACCCGCCGGGGTCGTGAAACCGTGCCGCAGCTGGGTCAGATCACACCCGTTCGCGGCGGCAGCATCCACTATGTGGAAAAGGGAAATCCCGAGGCGCAGACCATCGTCATGATTCACGGTCTGGCCGGGCAGTTGCAGCACTTTACCTATGCGCTGGTGGATCTTCTGGCCGACGACTACCACGTTATCGCGCTGGACCGGCCGGGATGCGGGTATTCAACGCGCGATACGGCCGAGCTGGCGCAATTGCCCCACCAGGCTGGCATGATTGCCGAGTTTCTGGACAAAAAAGGCGTGGACCGCGCCGTTCTGGTCGGCCATTCACTGGGGGGCGCGGTTTCACTGGCGATGGCACTTGACCACCCGGCCCGGGTCGCTGGTCTGGCGCTGCTGGCGCCGCTGACGCATAAACTGCCCGAAACCCCGGCGATCTTCAAACCGCTCCAGATCCGCTCCGAATGGATGCGCAGCCTGATCGGCAACACGCTTGCCGTTCCCCTTGCGTCCAAAACCGCGCCGCACACGTTAAGTGCCGCGTTTGACCCGGAAACCCCGCCTGATGACTTTCTGGACCGGGCAGGTGGCGCGCTTGGCCTGCGACCTTCCGCCTTTGTCACGGCCTCTCAGGACGTTGCCGGCGTCGATGCCAGTATCAACGCGCAGGTCGCGCGCTATCCGAATCTGACCGTCCCAGGGGGCATCTTGTATGGCCGCCAGGACGCGATACTGTCGCCGCCGCTGCACGGGCCGACAATGACCGAATTCGGGCTGAGTTACGAAGAGCTGGACGGGTTCGGCCACATGATTCCGATCACAGAGCCCGAAATCTGCGCCGCCTTCATCCGCAGGATGACCGAAGCGGCCACATCCCCCCAGACATCCTTGCAGGACAAGCCATCAGAGCAGGCGTGAAAGAAATCTTGAGGTTGGTTGATTTCCCTCTTGACCCTCCCGGGCCCCTCGCTTACATCGCCTCTCACTCACGGCGGAGTAGCTCAGTTGGTTAGAGCAGCGGAATCATAATCCGCGTGTCGGGGGTTCAAGTCCCTCCTCCGCTACCAAAACCCTTCCCATTTTGTTGAATGGTTTGAGGCCGCAACGCCGGGGATCCTCCTTCGCTTGTGTATCTACGTATCCAGCCGGCAACACCCGTCTTTGTGCAGATGCTGCCAGCTTGTTCTGGCGTGCCTTGTGCGTCAGATCCGCCCCATGCCGTTAAACAGCCGGGGGGCTGCGTCCTTGATCGCCCGGCGGCCGTGCTTTACCCGTGTGTGTTGTCGATCACGGCGATATCCCCGTCCTGCCAGTTGATTTCGACCGTGCAGCTTTCGGCGATGTCGTGTTCTTCGTTCGTCAAGAAAACCTCCGCCGCCCCACATCAGGGAATTTACAGGAAGTGTCCCGAGAGTCCGAGCATATCTACAACATCGACTAAATCGGAAATCATGGTGCTGCTGGAGAGAATTGAACTCTCGACCTCTCCCTTACCAAGGGAGTGCTCTACCTCTGAGCTACAGCAGCGCTGTGGGCGGGTGATTAGACTCAAACGAAACGCGGCGCAAGGGTGTCTGGACGGTTTTTTTCGCCTCCTGTAGAGAAAGATCATGACGAATAAAAATTCACCCAAAAAACAAGGCAAATCCGGGGATGCGCGCGAAGAGCGGCTGAAAGCGGCGCTGAAGGCCAATATGGCCCGGCGCAAGGCGCAGGCCAAGGCGCGGGCGACCTCTGGGGACAAGGCCGACAAGGACAAGGGATAAGAGCAGATGGATTCGATTCTGGTGACGGGCAACGGCCCGCTAAATGGTCAGATACCGATTGCGGGGGCCAAAAACGCGTGTCTGACGCTGATGCCTGCAACCTTGCTGAGCGAAGAACCGCTGACGCTGACGAACGCACCACGTCTCAGCGACATCAAGACCATGACCGCTCTGCTGCAATCACTGGGGGCCGAGGTGTCGTCGCTGCAAGATGGTCAGGTGATCGCGATGTCGAGCCACAGCCTGACCAGCCAAACGGCGGATTATGACATCGTGCGCAAGATGCGTGCCTCGAATCTGGTGCTGGGCCCCTTGCTGGCGCGGTTCGGGCAGGCGGTTGTTTCTCTGCCCGGTGGCTGCGCGATTGGTGCCCGTCCGATGGACTTGCATGTGGAAGGGCTCGAGGCGCTGGGCGCCGAGATCGAGCTCAAGGACGGCTATCTGCATGCCAAGGCTCCGGGCGGCCTGAAAGGGGCGGTGCACGAGATGCGATTTGCCTCGGTCGGGGCCACCGAAAACATCGTCATGGCGGCGACGCTGGCCAAGGGCACCACGGTGCTCAAGAACGCCGCGCGCGAGCCCGAGATCGTCGATCTGGTCGAATGCCTGCGCAAGATGGGTGCGCAGATTTCGGGCGAGGGCAGTTCGACCATCGAAATTCAGGGCGTCGACCGGCTGCACGGTGCCACTCATCAGGTTGTCACCGACCGGATCGAACTTGGCACCTATATGCTGGCCCCGGCGATTTGCGGCGGCGAGGTCGAACTGCTGGGCGGGCGCATGGCGCTGGTTGAATCCTTTGCGGCCAAGCTCGACGCGGCGGGGGTCAGTGTCACCGAAACCCAAAACGGCTTGAAAGTGGCGCGCAAGAACGGCCGTGTGCAGGCTGTGGATGTGGTGACCGAACCCTTCCCGGGCTTCCCGACCGACCTTCAAGCGCAGATGATGGCGCTGATGTGCACGGCTGAGGGCACCTCGGTTCTCGAAGAACGCATTTTCGAAAACCGCTTCATGCATGCCCCGGAACTTGTGCGCATGGGCGCGAATATCGAGGTGCACGGCGGCACCGCCACCGTCACGGGTGTCGAAACCCTGAAAGGCGCCCCGGTGATGGCGACGGATCTGCGGGCTTCGGTGTCGCTGATCCTCGCCGGATTAGCGGCAGAAGGTGAGACGACGGTAAGCCGGGTCTATCATTTGGACCGCGGATATGAACATGTGGTGCGCAAGCTGGAAGGCGTGGGCGCAAAAATCGAACGGATCAAGGGCGAATGACGGACGCAAGTTTTGAAGACGGGCGCGAAGCCCCGCTGAATCTGGGGGCTGAGGATGCAGATGACCTGAAGGTGATCTCGACCCTGGTGCAGGATGCGGTTTTTCCCGTGACCGAGATGAAATGGCAACCGTCGCACCGCCGCTTTGGCCTGTTGCTGAACCGTTTTCGCTGGGAAGACAAAGATGCCGCCGCCCGCCGTGACCGCCCGTTTGAACGGGTGCAGTCGGTGCTGGTCTTCGATTCCGTTCTGTCCGTGGCCAGTCAGGGCATTGATCGCAGCGAGAAAGACATGGTCATGTCGCTGCTGTCCGTCGAATTCGAACCCGGTGAGGATGGCGCGGGCCAGGTCTTGCTGACCCTGGCGGGTGACGGCGCGATCCGCCTGAAGGTCGAGGCGTTGGATGCCACGCTCAAGGACGTCACGCGCCCATATCGGGCCCCATCCGGCCGGGCCCCACAGCACCCCGAATAGATGCAGAACAAGCGCGGCATTTCTCAGGCGTTTTCAAATGTGCCCGAGGGTATTGCCCTGCGTCCCGCGACCGTGTTCGATGTGTTCGACATCAGTCGCGTGCTGATACGGTCGATCACGCAGCTTTGTGTGGCCGATCACAACAATGATCCCGGCCATCTGGAACAATGGACCGCACACAAGGACCCGGCGACCATCCGGGGCTGGTTCAAGCCGGGATAACAGATCTGGCTGGCCGAGCGTGAAGGGCGGGTGGTCGCGGTCGGTGGGTTGTTCGAAACCGGCAAGATCACCTTGCTCTATGTTGACCCGGATCACGTCGGCAGCGGGGTGGGGGCCGCGTTGCTCAACCGGCTGGAACGGCAACTGGCTGCGTGCGGCTGTACCGAGGTGCATCTGGACGGCACGAAAACCGCCCGGGAATTCTATTTGCGCCACGGCTGGAAGGTCACCGGTCAATGCAGTGACAGTCGGGACCTGACCTGCTTTGCCATGCGCAAATCGCTGCACCCCCAGGGCTGAGGGTTGAGGCCGCGCCCCGTGGGCGATATGTCCCGTGGCGCAACGCCCGGAGTGCCAGATCATGCCCGTTTTCCTTGACGCCACATCACCCGATTTCGAAACCGCCTTTCAGGCCCTGCTGTCCGCCAAGCGCGAGGACAGCCCGGATGTGGACGCGGTTGTGGCGCAGATCATCGACGATGTCCGCAACCGGGGCGACGCGGCAGTCATTGAATTGACCGCGAAATTCGACCGGTTGGAGCTGACGCCCGAAACGCTGGCCTTCAGCGCTCAGGAAATCGCGGACGCGGTGACGCAGGTCTCGGCCGAGGATCGCGCGGCGCTGGAACTGGCCGCCGCCCGCATCCGGGCCTATCACGAAAAGCAGATGCCTAGCGATCACAGCTGGACGGATGAGGCCGGGGCCACGCTGGGCTGGCGCTGGTCGGCGGTTTCTGCCGCGGGGCTTTACGTGCCGGGCGGGCTGGCTTCTTACCCGTCATCGGTGCTGATGAATGCCATCCCGGCCAAGGTGGCGGGGGTTGAACGGCTGGCCATCGTGGTGCCCACCCCGGACGGGCAGGTGAACCCGCTGGTGCTGCTGGCAGCGCAGCTGTCGGGTGTGGACGAGGTCTATCGCATCGGCGGCGCGCAGGCCGTGGCGGCGCTCGCCTATGGCACAGACACCATCGCGCCGGTCGACAAGATCACGGGCCCGGGCAACGCCTTTGTTGCGGCGGCCAAGCGCCGTGTCTTTGGCAAGGTCGGCATCGACATGATTGCGGGCCCTTCCGAGATTCTGGTTATCGCCGACAAGAACAACGATCCCGACTGGATCGCGCTGGACCTGCTCAGCCAGGCCGAACACGATGAAAGTGCGCAGTCGATCCTGATCACGGATGATGCCGCTTTTGGCCAAAGCGTCGCTAAGGCGGTCGAAAAACGCCTCGAAACCCTGCAACGCCGCGCCATCGCCGGGGCCAGCTGGCGCGACTTCGGTGCCATAATCACCGTCCGTGATCTGGATCAGGCTGCAATCCTATCGAACCGTATCGCCCCGGAACATCTGGAGCTTTGCGTCGCAGACCCGGTGGCGCTGAGCGAAAAAACCATCCACGCCGGGGCCATCTTTCTGGGCCAGTACACACCTGAAGCCATCGGTGATTATGTGGGCGGTCCCAACCACGTGTTGCCCACCGCGCGTTCGGCACGGTTTTCGTCAGGCCTCAGCGTGCTGGATTTCCTCAAACGCACCACGCTCAGCCAGATGACCCCCGAAGCCCTGCGCGCCATTGGTCCTGCCGCCGAACAGTTGGCGTGCTCGGAAAGCCTCGAGGCGCATGGCCTCTCGGTCACCGCGCGCCTGAACCGCCTGAATGGCTGAAATGACGCAAAGACCTGGCGCATATGGCGTTTCTGTGCGTTGCCCGTTGAATATCATTGCTATAGGTCTGTGCTGACGCAAGGAATGTGACTGTAAAGATGACCCGCATCTCGCATATCGAACTGGATGATAGAAATCTGCCGCCGCCCACGCCCGAGATCGAGCAGGAACGCAAGGTTGCCATCTATGATCTGCTGGAAGAAAACAGCTTCTCGCTGCCCAAACGCGACGACCGCGTTGTGCCCGAAGGCCCCTATCGCCTTCAGCTTTCGATCCGCGACAAACGGCTTGTCTTCGACATTGAAACCGAGGCCAACGAAAAAGCGGCCGAGTTTCACCTGTCGCTCGGTCCCTTCCGGCAGGTGGTCAAGGATTACTTCCAGATCTGCGAAAGCTATTTCGATGCGGTGAAATCACTGCCGCCCAGCCAGATCGAAACCATCGACATGGCCCGCCGGGGTATCCACAACGAAGGCAGCCGCGTGTTGCAGGAACGGCTGGAAGGCAAGGCAGATGTCGACACCGACACCGCCCGTCGCCTGTTCACGCTGATCTGCGTTCTGCATTTTGGGGGCTGACGCGTGAAGCCTCTGCCGCAGTCGGTCTTGTTCTGTTGCGACCACAACGCGGTTCGGTCCCCGATGGCCGAGGGGCTGATGAAGAAATTCTATGGCACCGGCACCTATGTTCAGTCCGCCGGCGTGCATAACGATCTGGAAATCGACGGCTTCAGCATCGCCGTCTGCCACGAGGTCGGCGTGGAACTGTCCCGCCACCGCTCACGCTCCTTTGACGAGATGCAGGAATGGGGTGATGACCTCAGCTCGTTTGATCTGGTGGTGGCGCTTTCACCCGCCAGTCAGCGGCAGGCGCTGGAACTGACCCGGGTTTTTCACCTCGATGTCGATTATTGGCCAATAATGGACCCTACCGGGTTGGGCGAGACCCGCGAAGAAAAGCTACATCACTACCGACAGACCCGCGATCAGATCATCAAACATCTGAAAGACCGCTGGGGCGAACCTACGGAGTGACCATGAACCAGACCGTCAAAACCTATTTCGAAGCCTTCAATGCCGGTGACGTGGATGCCATGCTGGCCTGCCTGTCCGATGACGTGGCCCATCACGTGAACGAAGGCCAGATCCGCATTGGCAAGGACAAGTTCGCCGCGTTCTGCGCGCATATGAACCGGTGCTACAAAGAAAACCTGACCGACATCGTCGTGTTCGAAGCCGAAGGCGGCACCCGCGCCGCAGCCGAATTCATCGTCAACGGCACCTACCTGAAAACCGATGATGGCCTTCCGGATGCGCATGGCCAGACGTACCGCCTGCCTGCCGGTTCGTTCTTCGACCTGAAGGATGGCAAGATCTCCCGCGTCACCACTTTCTACAACCTGGCAGACTGGACCAAACAGGTTTCGAATGGCTGAGGTCACCGACGTCCGCCCCCTGACCGGAGCGGCACTCGGGGCCGCTCTGGACGATGTCGCCCGCCTGCGGATCAGAGTGTTTCACGCCTGGCCCTACCTCTATGACGGCGATCTGGAATACGAACGCAAATACCTGCAATCCTACCGCGACAGCGACAAGGCCATCGTGATTGGCGCCTTCGACGGCGACCGCCTGATCGGCGCCTCGACCGGCGCACCGCTGACTGACCACGCTGACGATTTCGCGGCGGCCTTCGAGGGCTCCGGGCTTGACCTGCATGACATCTTCTATTGCGCCGAATCGGTGCTGTTGCCCGACTATCGTGGGCAGGGTGTCGGCCACAGGTTCTTTGACGAACGCGAAGCCCACGCCCGCGCGCTGGGTTTCACCAAATGCGCATTCTGCGGCGTGCAACGCCCGGCAGATCATCCGATGCGGCCCGACAATTACCGCCCGCTGGATGCCTTCTGGCGCGCGCGGGGGTATGAACCATTGCCCGGTGCGATCGCACAGTTTTCGTGGAAAGACATTGGGGAAGAGGGTGAGACGCTGAAGCCGTTGCAGTTCTGGATCCGGGATCTCTGAACGCCAAACGCAAAAAAATTCCCGAATCATGGTAGTGTTGGGTTTTCTGTGGGGGAATTGCCATGAAACGCTATGTTATCGAACGCGATCTTCCGGGTGTCGGTTCCATGTCCGGTGACGAACTGTGCGGCGCGTCTGCGAAGTCGAACGAAGCGCTGGCGCAAATACCCGGCGTGCAGTGGGAGCATTCCTATGTTGCTGGTGACAAGACCTTTTGCATCTATCTGGCCGAGAGCGAGGACGCGATCCACAAGCATGCGGAACTCAGCGGGTTCCCGGCCAACACGGTCACCGAAGTGACCACGATCATCGATCCGACGACCGCAGGGTAATTGGGCTGTACTCCGGTCTGCGTCCGCGACTAAGGTCACGCGAATTTGACCGAACGGGGACGCTGCCATGAAAGTCGCAACTGCCGCCTACAACCTCGACTGGCTGAATAGCTGGGCGCAATTCGAAGACAAGCTTGAGGGGTGGGTGTCCCAGGCCGCAGGGCAGGGGGCCGAATTGCTGGTCTTTCCCGAATATGGCGCGATGGAGCTGTCGACCCTCGAAGGGGCCGAGATTGCCGGCGATTTGGAGCGGTCGATCCGGGCCGTGTCCGACCGGATGGAGGATGTACAAAACCTGCACACCCGCCTCGCCAAGACGTACAAAACCTACATTCTGGGTGCGTCGGCGCCGGTTGTTGATGGCCCCGGGCGTCCGGTGAACCGTGCCGCCTTCTACGCGCCGGATGGCAGTTTCGATAATCAGGACAAACAGATCATGACCCGGTTCGAACGCGAGGATTGGGACATCGCCCCGGGCGGTCCGCTCAAGCTGTTCGACACCGCACTGGGCAAGATCGGTGTGTTGATCTGTTATGACAGCGAGTTTCCGTTGCTGGGCCGCGCGCTGAGCGAGGCAGACCTGATCCTTGCGCCATCCTGTACCGAAGCGCTTTCGGGTTACTGGCGCGTGCGGATTGGCGCAATGTCAAGAGCTTTGGAAAATCAATGCGTTACGGTCATGGCCTCGCTGGTCGGGAACAACCAGTGGTCCGAGGCGGTGGATATGAACACCGGGACCGGAGGCGTCTTTGGCCCGCCCGACAAGGGGTTCCCGGCCACCGGTGTGCTGGCCGAAGGCACTTTGAATCAGCCGGGCTGGACCTATGCGGATGTCGACCTGTCAGCCATCGCCGAGGTCCGCGCGGACGGTCACGTGCTGAACCGAACCCATTGGGAGGAACAGGCCGCCCGAGTCGAATCGGTCACAATATCCGCTCTTTAGGTGATTCCGCCCTTGAAATAAGGCCGAAATAGGCTCATTTAAGCGCACACCCCCGCAGATTCTGCGGGTGCAACGTAATGATGGAGACAACATGGCCAAGGAAGATACGCTCGAATTTCCCGGTGTCGTGAAGGAACTCCTGCCTAATGCGACGTTTCGGGTCGAGCTGGAAAACGGCCATGAGATCATCGCACATACGGCAGGCAAGATGCGCAAGAACCGCATCCGTGTTCTGGCCGGCGACAAGGTTCAGGTCGAGATGACCCCATATGATCTGACCAAGGGTCGGATCAACTATCGCTTCAAGTAACGCCTGCCGCAATGGCGTTCATTCTCGGATCGGGCAGCCCAAGACGGCTGGACCTGCTGGCCCAGCTTGGCGTGCGGCCCGATGCCATTTGCCCTCCTGACATCGACGAAACGCCCTTGAAGGGCGAGCTTCCGGTTCCGTATTGCCACCGCATCACGCGCCAAAAAGTGCAGGCTGTTCAGGCAGATAGAGGTGACGTTACCCTCTGTGCAGATACCACCGTGGCCTTGGGGCGTCGGATTCTGGGAAAGCCCGAGGATGCGGGGCAGGCAGCGGAGTTTCTGCATTCCCTGTCTGGTCGTCGTCACCGCGTGATCACCTCGGTTGCGGTCCGGCGCGGAGACCGTGTGCTGCAGCGTGATGTCGTCTCACAGGTCAAGGTCAAACGCCTGTCGGATGTCGAGATCAACGCCTATCTGGCGACCGGAGACTGGCGCGGCAAGGCAGGCGCCTATGCGATTCAGGGGCCCGCAGGGGCTTTCATTCCATGGATTTCGGGGTCGTTTACAGGCATCGTTGGCCTGCCCCTGTCCGAGACCGCGGCCTTGCTGCAAGGCATCGGCTATCCACTGTATCGAGAGGCATCATGAAAGGTCGCACCATTGTTCTGGACCACATCCAAGGCCGCGAAGCGGCTGCGCTGATGGTCGACGGCAAGTTGGATGACTTCTTGATCGCCACAGACGCACCCGCGCCCGGCACGATCTATCGCGCCCGCGCTGACCGCCTGGTCAAGGGGCAGGGCGGAATGTTCCTGACCACGCCAGATGGCCCTGCTTTCCTGCGACAAGTCAAAGGCTTGGGTCCCGGTGCCCTGTTGTTGGTACAGGTTACCGGCTTTGCAGAGCCAGGCAAAGCCATACCGGTGAGCAATCGCATCCTCTTCAAAAGCCGCTATGCGATTGTTACGCCGGACGCTCCGGGCCTGAACATTTCGCGCAGTATCAAGGACGAGGACACACGCGATCAACTGCTTGAAATCGCCCACGAGCAGATGGGTGACAGCGCCTATGGATTGATCCTGCGCTCCTGCTGCGCTGGTGCGGATGCCGAAGAGATCTCGGAAGACCTCTCGGCCATGTTGACGCAGGCCGAGCAGGTGATGAATGACGACGGGACCGAGCCTGAACTTCTCAGCGAAGGTGACAGCCCCCATATCCTTGCCTGGCGCGACTGGACCGACCCGGCCGAAGTCGTGACACAGGCGGGCGGGTTCGAAACCCACGGCGTTCTGGATGCGCTGGATACCGTGCGTGGAGCGTCCGAGCCTTTGCCGGGCGGAGGGTATCTTTACATCGAACCCACACGCGCGTTGGTCGCCGTGGATGTGAACACCGGAGCGGACACCTCGCTGGCGGCGGGCATCAAGGCCAATTTCGCCTGCGCCAAGATGCTGCCCCGTGCTTTGCGCGTACGTGGGCTGGCTGGTCAGATAACGCTGGACCTCGCTCCCATGCCAAAGAAGGATCGCCGCGGGTTTGAGTCCGCTTTGCGTGCCGCGTTCAGATCAGACCCGGACGAGACGATTCTTGCAGGCTGGACCCCGCTGGGCCACTTTGAGTTGCAGCGAAAGCGTGGTCGCGTTCCTGTAATGGAGATCCTGAAATGAACTGCCCGATTTGCGGAGGCGAGACCGAGCAGAAGTTTCGTCCGTTTTGTTCCAGGCGGTGTGCGGACATTGATTTGGCCAAGTGGCTGAACGGGTCCTACTCGGTTCCGTCGCAGCGCGAAGATGACCTTGAAGCCGAGGATGACACGCAGGACTTCACGCCAAAGCGACCGCATTGAAAAAATGTGAAAAAGCCTCTGGACACCGCTGGTAGCAAGTCATAGAAGGCCCCCACCCAACGACGAACGTCGTTCCCGTGCCCGGGTAGCTCAGGGGTAGAGCAGTGGATTGAAAATCCTCGTGTCGGTGGTTCGATTCCGCCCCCGGGCACCACTTCCTCAGGTAAGCCCTTGGCTTCACTCCGGCTTTTAACAGCAGGTTGGAGCCGTAGGCCATGGCAGAGACCATTTCACCCAAGTACACCTTCGTGAAAGAGGGTGTTTTTTACTTCAGTCGCCGCATCCCCAAGGAGCTTTGCCGCTACTACTCTTCTTCTCGGATCGCATTTTCTTTGCGTACTCACTCGGTAAACGTAGCGGCGACGATAGCAAGAAGAGCAGCTGATCAACTGGATGAGTATCGGCTTCATCTGAAGTCGAAGGATGCGCAACTGCGTGGAAAGTACATGTTGCGTCTTGGCGCAGCCAACTCCGCCGTAGCGCCAGTTGTTCTAAACGAGACTTCTGCTGCTTCTGTGCTGTTGTCAGAGGCAGTCGAGATTTATCTTACACAGAAAGGTCAAGGACGCCCCGTGACGTTTCACCGGGGTGCCGAGAGAACGTGCGGCTACGTGATTGATGTCTGTGGCGACAAACACCTTGAAGTCTATATCAAAGCCGACGTGAACGGGTGAACAACCTGACGGTCTGACCGCGGATTACCTGATCAGGTCGGGCTTCCCGGCGATCTGGTCAGGTGAGCACAAGCAGTTTGCTGAACTCAGATCTACAGACTCTCCCAAGGTCACCAAACTCGTACCGCCGGAATGGCGAACTGAGACTGCGGCCCGAAATCGACCATTGTTGCGCATAAACTCGGGTCTCAGCTGGAGTAGCCGGATGATAACCTGCTGAAAACACGCGCTAATAGGCGGCCAAATTCTCAGTGCGTGATTCTAGAGAAAATCATGGCTGGGGTGGTAGGATTCGAACCTACGATACACGGTACCAAAAACCGCTGCCTTACCACTTGGCTACACCCCAACAGTGAGCGGCTATCTACGATTGTTGTTGGCGGGGATCAAGAGCGTTTTGTCAAAAAAACTCAGGTTGAACCGATTTTTTTCAGGGCAGTCATTGGGTGTCGATCAACACGGCTCCGGTCCGGTTTCCATCCTGCACCATTGCATGCGCAGATGCGCATTCTTCCAGTGCAAAGACCTTTTGAACAGGGCAGGTCAAAGCGCCATCCGTCAATGCCTTGTGAAGGGTTTCCACGGCTTTGGTACGAAGATCCAGCGGAAGAAGGTAAATCAAAATGGTCTCAAGCGTCATGGCTTTGAACATCATCGGTCCGAATGGAAACACGGGGGTCATGTCTTGGGCAGAGCCATAGGCGTTGATGCGACCGTTCTCGGCAATGACCGCGGCGTTTGTTTGAATATTCCGGCCGAATTCGACGTCGATAATTCGGCCGATTGTCTTTCCTTCATTTGCATCGAGAATTTCGGAGGAAAGATCCTTGCTGGCGTAATCAATCACGATATCTGCGCCGGCTTCTCGGACCCGGTCAAAGTTGCGAGGGCTGGCGGTCGCGATCACGCGCGCGCCTGCCCATTTGGCAAGCTGAACGGCCAGAAAGCCGACGGTGCCCGCGCCACCGTGTATCAAGATCGTTTGCCCATCGGGGCAGCCGCCTGAAAACACCGCGTGGCAGGCGGTAAGACCGGGAATGCCCAGAATCGCGCCGGTCTGCATCGACACCGCATCCGGCAGAGCCACGGCCTGGGCATCGGGAAGGGTGATGTGGCTGGCGGCGGTGCCGAAAGGGCGTTGCCATTGCCCGTTCCAGATCCACACGCGCTGCCCGATCCGAGATACGGATACTCCGTCGCCAACGGCCGAAATCACACCAGCGCCGTCACTGTGCGGGATGATCAGGGGGAACGGAGGCTCTGTCACGCCCGGTCTGGTCCCGGCGCGGGCTTTGACGTCGGAAGGGTTCACTCCGGAAAAGGACAGCTCTACCGTGACCTCGCCCGGACCCGGCGGGACCGGAGAGAGGTCCTGCATCCGCAGGACATCGGCCGGGTCTCCGAAGTTGGAATATGTAACTGCGCGCATGATCGCCTCCGTTTTGGTCGAGTTTCACAGCATATCGGCAGGAAACTCAAACACCTTGTCGCGTGTCCGCAACGCGGGGGAAGGTCGGCCCTGTGGTTATTCGCGAATCTCGGACGGGTCGACCCCCCAAAGGTTCGACTTCAAGGTCCAACCCCGATACCCGCCGGCGGTGATCCGGCACCAGTCCAGCGAACAGGTTCCCAGTCGGGCCACGACCCCGGATTCGAAATGCGCATTCACGGGGGAGGTCGGATCGGGTCGGGCATAGACAGGCAGCATTTCGGATTCAATCAGTACTGTCCGAACACCCGACAACAGGGCGTAGTGAACCCAGCCTCCGGCGCCGTCGCGGTCCTGAACCCGTCGCCAGTTGCCGTATTCGGCAGTGACTTGAAGCGGCATTCCGCGCCGTTTGAACACCCAGTCGATTCGATGTGTCAAAGAAGGTCCGCGTCGCACGTTGCCTTCTGCTGCTTTCATCGAGACATAACGGGGCAGGGGGAGGTTGGTGACGGATCCTCGTTTCACGTCGGCATGAGCAGCCCATGCGCCGAACATGATCAGAAATACGGATAGTGCCGCCAGACAGCGGCGATTTACCGGTCGAATACCACTCACTGACTGCCTGCTCTTATGCCTGTTGATCCGGTTCCGAAAAAAGGTCGACTCAATGCCAAAGGGGTTCTTGTGCCCCGCCTTATCCTGCGCCACGATGCCATGGCGCGCGTCCGTTTGCAAAGCAGTGGGAGGGCCGAGGTGCCAAGAGAACGTTTGAGTGTTGTCGTTACGCGACGGTTGCCCGAAGCGGTCGAAACACGTTTGAGCGAGTTGTTTGATGTGCGCTTGCGCGACGATGACACTCCGATGACGCGCGAAGAACTGGTGGCCGCAGTGCAGGACGCCGATGTCCTGGTGCCTACGGTGACTGATGCGATTGATGGCGGTCTGCTGGGGCAGGCGGGCGAAAGGCTGAAGCTCATCGCCAATTACGGTGCCGGTGTCGACAATATTGACGTGTCCACAGCGCGCCAGCGTGGGATTCTGGTGTCGAACACGCCGGGGGTTCTGACCGATGACACCGCCGACATGACCATGGCCCTGATTCTGGCCGTTACCCGACGCATTCCCGAAGGTCTGAGCGTGATGCAGCAGGGAGATTGGTCCGGCTGGGCGCCCACCGCGTTTCTGGGAGGCCGTATCGGTGGTCGTCGTCTGGGCATTCTGGGCATGGGCCGGATCGGGCAAGCGGTGGCGCGGCGTGCGAAAGCGTTTGGAATGCAGGTCCATTATCACAACCGCCGCAGGTTGCGCACCGAGACCGAGCAGGAGCTGGAGGCAACCTATTGGGAAAGCCTCGATCAGATGGTCGCGCGGATGGATGTGATCTCGGTCAATTGCCCCTCAACGCCGTCGACCTTCCATCTTATGAACGCACGTCGTCTGAAACTGATGAAACCCTCGGCAGTGATCGTGAACACGTCACGTGGTGAAGTTGTGGACGAAAACGCCCTGACCCGGATGATCCGCGCAGGTGAAATTGCGGGGGCGGGGCTGGATGTCTACGAACAGGGCACTGACGTGAACCCGCGCCTGCGGCAGCTGCCCAATGTGGTTCTGTTGCCTCATATGGGATCAGCCACGCTTGAGGGCCGGGTGGAGATGGGCGAGAAGGTCATCATCAACATCAAGACCTTCGAAGATGGCCACCGCCCGCCGGATCAGGTTGTGCCAGCAATGCTCTAGCGCTCTGGAAAGGAGCAGGAATGGACGTCTATGAAGGAGGGTGCCGTTGTGGAAATCTGCGCATCAGGGCTTCGGGTCGTCCTCTGCGGGTCGGAATCTGTCACTGTTTGGACTGCCGCAAGCATCATGGCGCGGTTTTCTATGCGGCGGCCGTTTTCCCGGACGACAGAATAGAGGTTTCCGGCGAAGCGCGTGGTTATGCTAACAGGTATTTTTGCCCCGGCTGCGGCTCTCCGGTCTTTGCGCGCAGCGGAACCGAAGTGGAGGTGCATCTTGGATGCCTTGATGCGCCAGATCAGTTGGCGCCAACATATGAAAGCTGGGTAATCCGGCGTGAAGCTTGGTTGCCCGAGTTCCGCGGTATGACCCGCTATGATCAGGATCGATTGGTGGGCGACGCAAAGGCTTAACGCGTGCTGCGGACGCCGGCCATTTGCTGATGGCGTGCAGGTTGGACTTGTTCAGAGCGTGTTCGGCGCGCAGTTTTGATAATCAGGGATGTATCGGAGGATTTGATCAGATGAGACGTGTTTCAGTTCTACTGTTTTCTGCATTTTGTTTTGCAACTCCGGGGGTCGCTCAGGAAGCGGCCGATGCCGTTGCGCCCGAAACGGCCACGGAAGGGCAGGTACAGGCCATGACCGACGAGGTCATCGCGGCGCTCGAGGCCAAACTGGATGGCGTTCCGGTCACGTCCCAGAACTGGATGGTCGCCGCGGCCAACCCGCTGGCGGTGGAAGCCGGTGCCAGAGTATTGCGCGCAGGTGGGTCTGCCGCAGACGCCATGGTTGCGGTGCAGGTCGTGCTGGGCCTGGTCGAACCGCAATCCTCGGGCTTGGGCGGCGGTGCGTTTCTGGTCTGGTACGATGCAGCGACCGGTCAGATGACAACTCTGGACGGGCGAGAAACGGCGCCGCTGGCGGCTACACCGACCGTGTTTCAGGACGAAAACGGTGAGCCGCTGAAATTCTTCGATGCGGTTGTCGGTGGGCTGTCCGTGGGGACGCCGGGCACACCTGCTTTGCTGGAAGAGGCGCATCGCCGCTGGGGGCGTTCCTCGTGGCCCGGATTGTTTGCCGATGGAATCCGGTTGGCGGATGAAGGGTTCCTGGTGTCCCCGCGTCTGGCCAGCCTGGTCGAAAAAGATGCCGAGCGTTTGTCGCGCTTTCCGGAAACGGCCGCGTATTTTCTGCCAGGGGGCGCACCGCTGCAACAGGGGCAGCGCCTGATGAACCCGGCTTATGCTGAAACACTGCGTGTGCTGGCCCGCGATGGGGCGGCCGGATTCTATGGCGGTGAGATTGCCGCGGATATCGTGCGCACGGTTCGCAACGCTCCGGGCAATCCTGGTGTTCTGTCCGGTGCGGATCTTGCGCTGTATCAGGTGATCGAGCGCGAGCCGGTTTGCGCGGAATACCGCGCCTATGAAGTCTGCGGCATGGGCCCGCCGTCGTCGGGTGCGCTGACCGTGGGGCAAATTCTGGGGATGCTGAACGGCTATGATCTGGCGGCTATGGGGCCGGAAAGCGCCGAGGCCTGGCGGTTGATCGGGGACGCTTCGCGCCTCGCCTTTGCGGACCGGGGCCGGTACATGGCTGACAGCGATTTCGTGCCCATGCCGACCAAGGGGCTGGTTGATCCGGCCTACCTGTCGCAACGAGCGGAATTGCTGAACACCGAAGGCGCGCTGGCAGATGTCGGGCCCGGTCAGCCGGAGTTCGACCACGCGCTGAACTGGGCGGATGATGTGTCGCTGGAGCTGCCTTCGACCTCGCATATCTCGATTGTAGACAGCTATGGCAACGTGCTGTCGATGACCACGACCATCGAAAACGGCTTTGGCTCACGTCTGATGACGAACGGGTTCCTTCTGAACAACGAACTGACGGATTTTTCGTTCAAGACCCACAGCGATGGTGTGCCGATCGCCAACCGGCTGGAACCCGGAAAACGCCCGCGTTCGTCCATGAGCCCGACCATCGTGATGCAGGATGACGCGCCGGTTCTGGCGATTGGCTCGCCGGGCGGCAGTCGGATCATCGGCTATGTGGCCAAATCGATCATCGCATGGGCCGACTGGGGCATGGATGTGCAACAAGCCGTGTCGCTGCCGCATCTTGTCAATCGTTTCGGAACATATGATGTCGAGGCCGGGACCGCTGCCGAAGGCTTTTCCGACGGGCTGACCCAGTTTGGGTTCGAGGTAAACCCGCGTGACCTGACATCTGGCCTTCACGCCATCGAAATCGGAGACGGGCTGAGCGGTGGTGCCGACCCCCGTCGCGAAGGTATTGCGCTGGGCGAATAGGGCCTCGGTATTTGTGGGGATTGCCGGCACTTGGTGGGCCCTCTAGTCATGGACTGAACGGCCCGCAACGTGCTGGGACAGGGGAGGATGACGATGGTGCAGGCGACCGCTTTGCCTCGGAATGAAACAGGTATTGAAACCGTCATAGGCGTTCTGAAACAACGTTTTGGCGACAGGTTGCAAACGGGTACCGCGATCCGTGAACAGCACGGGCACACCACGACCTGGATCGAAAACCAGAGCCCGGATGCTGTGGTTTTCCCGCATACTACGCAGGACGTGTCGGAAATTGTCAAAACCTGTGCCGCGCACCGGGTGCCGGTGATTCCCTTTGGCACGGGAACGTCGCTGGAAGGGCATGTGAATGCGCCAGCAGGGGGGATCTCGGTCGATCTGATGCAGATGGACAAGGTGCTGGCTGTCCACGCCGAAGATCTGGATTGTGTCGTGCAGCCCGGCGTCACGCGCGAGGCGCTGAACACCCATTTGCGGGATCAGGGTTTGTTCTTTCCGATTGACCCGGGGGCGAATGCCTCGCTGGGCGGTATGGCCGCGACCCGCGCGTCGGGCACCAATGCGGTGCGATACGGAACGATGCGGGACAACGTTCTCAGCCTCGAGGCGGTGATGCCGGACGGCAAGATCATCCGTACCGGTCACAGGGCCAAGAAGTCATCGGCCGGGTATGATCTGGCACGCCTTCTGATTGGGGCGGAAGGCACGTTGGGTATCATCACCGAGCTGACTCTGCGCTTGCAGGGCATCCCCGAAGCGATCAGCTCGGCCAGGTGTTCCTTTCCTTCGGTCGATGCCGCGTGCCGCGCGGTGATGATGACCATTCAGTATGGCATTCCGGTCGCCCGAATAGAGTTGCTGGATGAAATGTCGGTTCAGGCGGCAAACGCCTATTCCGGGCTGAGCCTGCCGGAAACGCCATTGCTGCTGCTGGAATTCCATGGCTCTGAAAGCGGTGCGGCGGAACAGGCTGAAACCTTTGGTCAGATCGCCCGGGAATTCGGCGGTACAGATTTTGCTGCGACCTCGACCACCGAAGAACGGAACAAGCTTTGGCAGGCGCGCCATGATATGTATTGGGCATGTCTGCAACTGCGCCCGGGCGCGCGTGGTATTTCAACGGATGTCTGCGTGCCGATCTCGCGCCTGGCGGAGTGTGTGACAAGCACTCAGCAGAAGGCAGCTGATCTTGGCTTGCTCGCGCCAATGGTGGGGCATGTGGGGGATGGGAACTTTCACTCGCTTCTTTTGATCGACATGCAGAACGCCGAAGAAGTCGCCAAGGCCGAAGAGTTTGTCGGGTGGTTGAACGACCTGGCAATTTCAATGGAGGGCACCTGTACAGGTGAACACGGAATCGGTCAGGGCAAGCGGCCATACCTCATCAAGGAACTGGGCGCCGCCACGCAGTATATGGCCGCAATCAAGGCTGCTTTGGACCCCGAGAACATCATGAATCCCGGCAAGGTTTTGGCGGGCCAATCCTAGCGGTTTTCGCGTTCTGGCCGGCATTGCGCCTTCAAATCGTCCACATGTTCTGGTCTCACCGACTCGGTTAGGAACAGGTGGCCGACATGAGCGCAAAATATCTGGCAGGGTTTGCAGCGATCTGCGGGATCGCCGTTGTTGGGCTGGACTATTATCAGCAGGCCAAGGCATCCGAAAACGGGCTGGGCTTCAAAGGTTATGTTACCTCGGTATCCGCGCGTGTCGGGATTTCGGAAAGTCGGCTTGAAGCTGATGCCCAACCTTCACAGCCCGAGGAACCTGCGGCGAAGACACCGTCAGAGGAAGTTCGGAAACTTGTCTGCACCACGATCGGGACAAGCAAGCGCTGTCGCTCCAGCGGTTGAGATCACGGGTTTCATGTCAGATCTGCGACCCGCATTCGATCATCGGGTCGTTTTTTTCATATCACTGGTCGGATGAATGTCGCGCGATCCCCCTCAAGTGCGCCATATGGTGTCAACTGATTTCAAGGGGAGACGCCCGGTTATGAAAACCCAAGTCAAAGCACTGGTTGTTGGCGGCGGCGCCGTTGGGACCTCGATTGCCTACCATCTGGCCAAAGCGGGCTGGGATGATGTGATGTTGATCGAACGGGACGAGCTGACGTCCGGGTCCACCTGGCACGCGGCTGGTCTGCTGCCATTGTTCAACATGTCCTATGCGACAACTCACATCCACAAGTACTCGGTCGACTTCTACAAGACGCTGGAAGAAGAAACCGGGCTGAACGCGGGCTTTGCCGTCGTCGGCAACCTGCGCATGGCACAGACGCAGGAGCGCATGGATGAGTACATGCTCTACGCCTCCACCGCCGAAACCTGCGATGTTGCCTATGAGTGGCTGACCCCCGAGCAGATCAAGGAACGTTGGCCGTTGATCGAGACATCGGATCTGAAGGGCGCAATCTACCATACCGAAGACGGGTATATTAACCCGGCTGATGTGACGCAGGCGATGGCCAAGGGGGCCCGTCAGCGTGGCGTCGAGATCGTGCGCAAGATGCAGGCGGATGCCTTCCACTGGAACGGCACCCATTGGGAAGTCACCTGCACCAAAATGGTGGAAAAAGGCGGCAACCTTGTCGAAAGCGACGAAAAGGTTGTGATCACTGCCGAACATGTCGTCACTGCATCGGGCAACCACGCACAGCGCACCGCCAAGATGCTGGGCATCAAGATGCCGGCGATCCCGGTCGAACACACGTTTATCGTCATGGACAAGGACCCTGAACTGGTCAAATGGCGCGAAGCAGGCAACCCGGAACACCCCGTCGTGCGCGACGCCGACAATGAATCCTACGCCCGTGAAGAACGCGGCGGCTGGATTCTGGGTATCTATGAACATGGCGCCCCCGCGCGGTTTGAACACGGTGTACCGGACAGCTTCCGCGCGGATCTGTTCCCGCTGGATTTGGATCGGATTGCGGATCAGTACATGGCGATGGCCGAACGTGTGCCGTCCTGTGCTGAATCCGGCCTGAAAGACGATTTCAACGGCCCGATCTGCTATACGCCTGACGGCAACCCGCTGGTCGGTCCTGCGCCGGGCCTGCGCAACATGTGGCTGGCCGAAGGTTTCAGCTTTGGTATCACTGCCGCAGGCGGCACCGGCTATTATCTGGCGCAGATGATGGTCGATGGCGAAGCCGAAATCGATATGGCCTCGCTGGACCCCAAACGCTATTCCAGCAACTGGATGACCACCGAGTTCGCGGCCCGCAAGAACGAAGAGTGCTATGAGCACGTCTATATCCTGCACCACCCGGACGAAGAGCGTGAAGCCTGCCGTCCGCTGCGGACCGTTCCGGCCTACGACCGTCAGAAAGCGCGCGGTGCCCAGTTCGGCTGGGTCAACGGCTGGGAACGTCCGAACTACTTCGGCCCTGTCGATGCGCCCGAGAACTTCGACAAAGAAGCACGCTCGTTCCGTCGTGGCGGCTGGTGGCAATATGCCGTCGAAGAAGCCAAGGCGATCCGCGAAGGCGTTGGCCTGATCGACGCATCGGCCTTCACCAAGCACGTCGTCAAAGGCCCCGGTGCGACCCAGTTCCTGGATTGGTTCACCTGCAACAAGCTGCCCAAGGTTGGTCGTATCAACCTGACCTACGCGCTGACATCGCACGGCACCACCCGCACCGAATACACCATCGTCCGCAATGGCGAGAACAACTATTACCTCGTCTCTGCCGGTGCCTGGACCGAGTACGACGCCGATTATCTGCGCAAGGCGGCCGAGGACAAGATGGAGGAGTTCGGATATATCGAGATCCAGGACGTGACCACGCAATGGGGTGTTTTCGCCATCGCCGGACCCAAGTCGCGTGACGTTCTGAAAGAGGTCATCAAAGATGCCGATCCGGAAACCGCACTGTCCAACAAGCGCTTCCCTTGGCTTTCGGCGCGCCAGATCGAACTGGGCATGTGCCCGGTCAACGCGATCCGCGTGGCCTATACCGGTGAGCTGGGCTGGGAACTGCACCACCCGATCGAGATGCAGAACTACCTGTTCGACCTGCTTGAAAAAGCCGGCGAGAAGCATGGCATGAAGCTGGTCGGTGCGCGAGCCCAGAACTGGCTGCGTCAGGAGAAATCCTATCGCGCATTCGGCACCGAACTGGGCCGCGACGCGACACCGCTGGAAGCCGACCTGCCGCGTTTTGTCGACCTGTCCAAGGACTTCTACGGTAAGGCCAAGCTGGAAGAGACCGGCGTGCGCGTCAAATGCTGCACCCTGCTGATCGACGGACCGGACGATGCCGATCCGTGGGGCCGCGAGGCGCTGTACACACCGGAAGGTGAGCGCGTGGGTCGATTGACCTCGGGCGGCTACTCGGTGGCGTTCGAGAAATCCATTGGCATGGGTTACGTGAAGCCCGAAATGGCGGTCGAAGGCACCAAGCTGCAGGTCAAAATTCAGGACAAGCTGTGGGATGCGGTCGTCACCTGCGACAGCCCCTACGATCCGAAAAACGAAACCATCCGCAAGGACGGTTGATCGAAGAAAGGCCCCGGAAACCTTCGGGGCCTTTTCTTTTTGTCATCCAGACAGTTCGTCGAAGCATTCCAGCGCCTTGGCCGCGTACATCATGGCTGGGCCGCCGCCCATCTGGATCGCCATGGCCAACACGTCGGACACTTCTTCCCGTGTCGCACCGGCCTTGATCAAAGCTTCGGTGTGCAGGGTGATGCAGGGTTCGCATCGCAGGGTGACTGACATGCCCAACGCAATGAATTCCTTGGTCTTGTAGTCGAGCGTCCCGCCCTCTTTGACGGCTTTGCCAAGCGCTCCGAATGCGCGTGACGTATCGGGAATGGATCCGTTCAGGTTTCGCAAACTCTTTCGTGTTGCCGAGAGTTTTTCTTGCCATGCCATTGCTGAGTGCCCTTCTTCATATCTAGCAACTGGAATATGAATTGGGTTGCGGCTGTTTGACTTTGATCTCGATCAGACGTCAGGGCGTTCGGCAATGAACGCTAGATTGTTGGCAGGCATTTCGACCGGTGCCAACGCGAGCAGGCCGACGTTTTCGAACAAATTCAGAATGTCCACGTCGTTTTTATAGCCGATTTCCGGGTCTTGCTGAATCAAAGCCTTATGAAAGCGGACATCCCCGTCACTGGTGAGTTGGCCCGAGCGTTTGAACGGGCCGTACAAGATAAACCGCCCCTTTGGTGACAGGGATTGTGCGACTTCTGAAATGATGGTTCTGGTTTCCTGCCAACTGATCAAGTGAATCAAGTTTATCAAAACGATCAGATCCTGGCCGAAAAACCGCCTGTGCCAGCCTGATGTCGCTGCATCCAGTTCTGCGACCCGCGCGACATTGGGCAGGTTGCGGGTATAGGCATCGATGCTCACGCGCCGCTCAGGGTCAACTTCCGAAGGCTGCCAGGTCAGCCAGGTCAGCACTTCGGCGAAGGCCCTGACATGCTGACCAGTCCCGCTTGCGATTTCCAATGCGTGGCCCTGGGGCGGGCCCCATTCTTGCAACACAGCACACAGGGCGTCCGTGTTCCGGGATGCTGCCGGGGCCACCAGCTTGCCATCTTCAGACGCATTGGCGACGCTTGCAGACGAGGGGAGGCTGCGTTTGATCATCGTTCCAGCCTGTCAGGGGTCAACATGCCTATTATGTCAGGTTCTAGCTCGGGTGTGTTTCCGACAACAAGATCGCACAGCAGTTGCGAGGCCGCCGGTGAGGTTTGAAAACCATACCCGCCCTGGCCGCCACACCAGACAAACGAAGGGTCCAGCGGGTCGCGCCCAAGCACCAAGGTCCCGTCTGGGGCAAAACTGCGCAATCCTGCCCAATTCGTTTCAACTCTTGTGACAGGCTCGGTCATCAGTTCCTCATACCGTGCCAGACCTTCTGCCAGCACCATATCATCGGCATAAGCATCCTGTGGCGGAACTGGATCGGCTTCGGATGGTGAAACCAGCAACTTGCCCGCATCCGGTTTGGCGTACCATGTTTCGCCGGCGCCCAGCATCATCGGCCAGATGGAAACGTCATGCCCTCCGGGGGCGGGAAGACGCGCCATCGACCGACGGCGAGGTGTGAGGCCGATACCGGGCAGCCCCGCAAGCTGTGCAACCTCATCCACCCAGGCCCCTGCTGCGTTGATCAGAGTGCGGGCTTCAAAGATCTCACCGGCCTCAACCACCCAGTGCTTTTCTTTTCGAATGCCGGTGACTCTGCTTTTCGTCGAAACCGTTCCATCGTTTTGCCGGATGGTCCGGGCGAAATCCTGCAACAGGCGATCCGTATCGATGTCAAAGGCCGCTTCGCTGATGGCTGCAAACCCGACCTTGTCCGGATCCAGAATCGGAACGCGCGATATCGCCTGATCCATCGGTATTTTCACCATGTTCAGATCGGCGCAATCGGCTTCGAACATGTCGGGCTGGTCAATTGCCCCGACCAGCATCAATCCGCGCGGGGTCAGGTAACCGCCATTCTGCGTATGAAGAAAGGCAGCCCCCGCTTTGTTCAATGCGACGACCGAAGGCGGTCCATAGCTTTCTTCGAACAACGCCGCTGACCGGCCCGAGGCGTGATAGCCCAGGGCATCTTCCGCTTCCAGAACCATCACGGTTCCGTGCTGCGACAGGCGCGCACCGGCGCTCAGCCCGGCGATGCCGCCTCCGATTATCAGGAAATCAATCATGACTTGCGATCCATCCTGTACAGAGACGCTACAGGTTCCTTGAGTTTCATGCTGACGCCAAAGCTCCTCATTCGCCACGCGTTTGGTTTTCCGGACTATAAGCAGCCTTGAAATTGTGCTTCAACCCGGTCAAAGAAGTATCAAAATAAACAGGAGGGTAAGGTGACCGCAGCAGACGTTCATCCAATGGCCACAGGGCATATTCCAGGATATGTTGTCGCAGCTGACGGAAGCGATTACCTTTTCTCCGCCATGGTCGTTTTTTTCGTCGTTCTCGTGGTGCTGATCGGTGTCGGATACCTGACGCTGCATTCGGTTCCTGAAAAAATGGCCCACGAAAACAATCACCCGCAATTTCAGTTGGTGGGTATTCTGGCGCTGCTGGCGCTATTTACCCATAATGGGCTTTTCTGGGTTGCTGCAATATTGGTCGCAGGGTTTCAGTTTCCGGATTTTGCCACCCCGCTTCGAAACATTGCCGATGCCATTCGTTCTCTGGGTCGGTCACCTGTTCTGGAACCAGTGCCTGAAACAACGGTGCCGGCATCGTCAGAATCCGAACCCAGCGACGCGCAGGAGCAAGCCACATGATCGAGACCATGCTCTGCGCCCTGATAACGGTGCTGCCCGACTATCTGTTCCGCCGTTTTGTACAGGGCAAGCGGATCGGTCACGAGATTACCTTGTTCACCATGTGGTACGAACTGCGCTGGGGTTTGACCACCTGTGCCATTCTGGCGCTGACCGTCATTACCACACTGTTTTATTTTCATCCGGCCAGCAAAACCGCGGCATCCTATTTCCGAACGGTGACCATTCTGCCGCAATTGGGCGGTCGTGTTTCCGAGGTTTTCGTCAAGAACAACGAACTGGTTACCGCAGGACAACCGATTTTCCGGATCGAGGATTTCAGCCAGACTGCTCAGGTTCAGGCGGCAAATGCGCAGATTGCACAGGTGCAGGCCTCGCTTAAGGTTGCGGAAACCGATTTGGCCGAGGCGGAAGCTGGAATTGCAGGTGCCAAGGCAGCGCTTGCGCAGTCTCTGGAGGATCTTGAGCGCAACACAACCTTGCGAGATGAGGGTTCAAGCGCCGTAAGACTGGCCGAGATTGAGAGGCTGGAAAACCTTGTCGCCGAGCGAGAGGCCCAGGTTCTTGCAGCGGAATCCAAACGTGCTGCGGTTGAGCAGCAGATCGAAGAACTGATCCCCGCGCAGCTGGCCAGTGCCATTGCGCAACTGGATGCTGCGCAGACCGAGTTGGACAAGACGGTGATCACCGCGGGCGTCACAGGGCGGGTCGAACAGTTCGGCCTTCAGGTCGGTGACTACGTAAGCCCATTGTTGCGCCCCGCGGGCATTCTTGTGCCATCGCACACAGGGCATGATCGTTTTCAGGCCGCTTTCAACCAGCTCTCTGCCCAGGTTATCAAGCCGGGCATGATTGGTGAATTGGGCTGCATGACAAAGCCATTCACCGTGATCCCCACCGTGGTGGTCGAGGTGCAGGATGTCATCCCGTCCGGCCAGATCCGCCCATCGGACGAACTGCGGGACGTGCAGACCAACAACAATCCGGGCTCGATTCTGGTCTATATGGAGCCGCTATACAAAGGTATGGCCGATGACATTCCGCCGGGCAGCAATTGTCTGGCCAATGTCTACACAGACAACCACGAGCGGCTGGAGCACGAGGATCTGGGCTTTTGGGAGGCGGCCTTTCTGCACGTGGTCGACACGATCGGCGTGGTACATGCCGCGGGTCTGCGCCTGCGTTTGATCCTGATGCCGGTGAACACTCTGGTTTTGACCGGGCATTGATCTGATCTTGGCAATCCGAACGCGAAGGGCCCGGCAAGTTTTGCCGGGCCTTTTGGTTTCTTAAAGCGCTGCTTTGAACAGCTGCGTCAGGTTGTCTTTCGTCAACTCAATCGGGTTGCCGCCGCATGACGGATCGATGATCGCCCCTTCGACAAGCTCTGGGATAGAAGCTTCGGTCACACCCAATTCGGACAATGTGCGGGGGATGCCAAGGCTGTCGTTGAAATTCTGCACGAAGGCGCGGAAACCATCGAAGCCGCCGTCGATGCCCAGATATGCCGCAGCTTGCTGGAACCGGTCTGCAATGGCCGGGGCGTTGAAGTCCAGCACAGCGGGCATGCAGACGGCGTTCGTGGTGCCGTGATGGGTGTTGAATACCGCACCTATTGGGTGGCTCATCGCGTGGATCGCGCCAAGGCCCTTCTGGAAAGCCGTTGCGCCCATGGCAGCGGCGCTCATCATCTGGGCGCGGGCCTCGATATCGGTGCCGTCTGCATAGGCACGGGGCAAATACTCCTTCACCAGTCGCATACCCTCCAGCGCGATGCCCTGGCTCATCGGGTGATAATGCGGGCTCGAGAAGGCTTCGACACAATGCGCGAAGGCGTCCAGGCCAGTTCCTGCCGTGATGAACTTGGGCATCCCGACGGTCAGCTCCGGGTCGCAAATCACCACGGTCGGCAGAACCTTGGGATGAAAGATGATCTTCTTGGCATGGGTCTCGGAATTGGTGATGACGCTCGCGCGGCCCACTTCCGATCCTGTCCCTGCGGTGGTCGGAACGGCAATGATTGGCGCGATCACGTCGGCATCGGCTCGTGTCCACCAGTCGCCGATATCCTCGAAATCCCAAACGGGGCGCGTCTGACCGGCCATGAAGGCGACCATCTTGCCCAGATCCAGACCAGAGCCGCCGCCAAAGGCGATCACCCCGTCATGACCACCTGCGTTATAGGCCGCAACTCCGGCTTCAAGGTTCTTCTCATTCGGGTTGGGGTCCACATCGCTGAACAGGCCGCAGCCCAGTCCCGCGGCTTCCATGATGTCCAGTGTCGCGCTGGTGATGGGCAGATCGGCCAGCCCCTTGTCCGTGACCAGCAATGGTTTCTTCATTCCGGCGGCGGCGCAGGCTTCGGGCAATTCCCTGATGCGCCCGGCTCCGAATTTGATGGCGGTCGGATAGGACCAGTTTCCAACAAGTGTCATGTCAGGTTTCCTTTGCAAAATAAGGCCTGCTTCGGCGAGGGGGTGGGTCCGAAGCAGGCCGTCGTCCTTAGCCCGTTACCTTTTTGAGGTGGTAGGATTTGGGACGTGTCAGGTTGTGATATCCGATGACGGACAAACCGCCGCCGCGCCCGGTATTCTTGCAGCCCGTCCAGCACAGGCCGGGGTCCAGATAATCGGCGCGGTTCATGAACACGGTCCCGGTTTCGATCCGGTCACCTACCCGCGCTGCACGATCCACATCGCGGGTCCACAGGCTGGCAGTCAGGCCAAACTCACTGTCATTCATCAAGGCGATGGCCTCCTCATCCGAGGACACTTTCATGATGCCCACCACGGGCCCAAAGCTTTCGTCCCGCATCACGCGCATGTCATGAGTGACATTGGTCAGGATTTGCGGTGTCAGGTACGCGCCACCATCGTCTTCTGCGAAGGTGTCGATATGCGCGACCGCACCGGCTGCAACCGCCTCGGCGATCTGGGCTCGCACCTCATCGGCAAACCGCACATTGGCCATCGGGCCAATCGTTGTCTCGGCATCCAGCGGATTGCCCAGCTTGTAACCCTTCACAATGTCCACGGCCTTGGCGACGAAGTCATCATAAAGGGTTTCGTGGACGTAAATCCGCTCGATTCCGCAGCAACACTGGCCCGAATTGAACATCGCACCGTCAATCAGCGTGTCGACCGCCGCATCTAGGTCGGCGTCGTCCATGACATAGCCGGGATCCTTGCCGCCCAGTTCCGTGCCGACGCCGGTAAATGTGCCCGCCGCGGCACGTTCCATCGACCGACCGCCGCCGACTGATCCGGTGAAGTTCACGAAATCAAATGCATTGCCCGCGATCAGGTCGTTGGTCACGTCATGGCTCAGGAACACATTCTGGAACACGTCCTCGGGCACACCTGCCGAATGGAATGCCTTCGCCATACGCTCGCCCACCAGCAACGTCTGTGTCGCGTGTTTCAGGACGACCGTATTGCCCGCGATCAGCGCCGGTGCGACCGTGTTGATCGCCGTCATATAGGGATAGTTCCAGGGCGCCACCACAAAGACCACCCCATGAGGAATGCGCTTGATGTAGCGTTTGAACGTTTCGTCTTCGCCGACGGCGATATCTGCCATGGACGTCTCGGCAATCTCCGCCATATGGCTGGCGCGTTCGTTGAATCCACCGAACTCGCCGCCATAACGCACCGGGCGTCCCATCATATGGGCCAGTTCCGGCACGATCTCATCGTTCATGGCGCCAACGGCGGCCACACCCGCCATCACAAGTTCGATCCGCTCCTGAAACGGACGGGCTGCCCATTCCGCCTGAGCAGCCCGAGCACGCGCCGCGGCCCCGAACGCGGCCTCTCGCGACAACACTTCACGTTCGGCAAAAACCGATCCGTCGATCGGCGAGACACATTTCAACATCTGCCCCATTTTCACTCCATTTCCGAAAGAAACAGGATCCCTGCTTCATCTGGCCCAAAATATCCCGGGGGTCTGGGGGCAGAGCCCCCAGCGTGACCCGACCTCACGCCCGCTCGAACCCGCGGGCAATTTCCCAATCCGTGACCACGCGTTCGAACTCCTCGATCTCGACCTCTGCGGCACGGGTATAGTGGTCGACGACGTCATCGCCCATGGCCGCGCGCAACATGACCGATCCGTGCAGCGCATCCCGCGCCGCACGAAGGTTGCCCGGGATCATGGCAGTCTCACCCTGATAAACGTCGCCCTTGGTCGGCGGTTGCAGATCCAGCCCTTCCTCGATGCCCGCGATCCCTGCCGCCAGCATGCCAGCCATCGCCAGATAGGGGTTCATATCTGAGCCCGGAATTCTGCACTCGACGCGTACGGCCTTGGTGCCGTCACCGCACAGGCGGAACCCGGCGGTGCGGTTGTCCACAGACCAGATGATCCGCGTTGGCGCGAAGGTGCCTTTCATGAAGCGTTTGTAACTGTTGATGTAAGGTGCCATGAAATAAGTGTAATCAGGGGCATATTTCAGCAGCCCAGCCATATAGCTTTTCATCAGCGCCGACATGCCCAGATCGTCCCCGGCGTCATAGAAGGCAGGCTGTCCATCCGCCCACAGTGACTGGTGCACGTGGGATGAACTGCCGACTTTCTCGTGGTGCCATTTCGGCAGGAACGTCGCTGCGTGACCATGTTGCCACGCGATCTCTTTCACAGCGTTCTTGGCGATCGAATGATACTCGGCCGTTTCCATCGCGGGCGCGTATTTGATGTTCAGCTCTTCCTGTCCGGTCTCGGCCTCACCTTTGGAGTTCTCAACCGGAATGCCCGCATCCCACAGATGGTTGCGGATCGGACGCATCACATGCTCTTCCTTGGTGGTCTGAAGGATGTGATAGTCTTCGTTATAGCCCGAGATCGGCTCCAGATCCCGAAATCCTTCCTTGCGGATCTGGTCAAAGCTTTTCTCGAACAGGAAAAACTCAAGCTCGGTCGCCGTCATGGCGTCATAACCCATTGCTTTCAAACGGCTGACCTGTTTTTTCAGGATTGAACGCGGCGCGTGCGGCACTTCCTCGTGCGTGTGATGATCCAGCACGTCACACATCACCATCACCGTGCCTTCAAGCCACGGCACCGGGCGCAGGGTGCTGAGGTCCGGTTTCATGACATAATCGCCATAGCCCCGTTCCCAACTGGTCGAGGCGTAGCCATCGGGTGTCGCCATCTCCAGATCGGTGGCCAGAAGGTAGTTGCAGCAATGGGTCTCTTCCCATGCGCCAGCCACGAAATGGCCCGCGTGAAAACGCTTGCCCATCAACCGGCCCTGCATGTCCACCATGCAGACCAAAACCGTATCAACCGAACCTTCGGATACCTGCGTTTTCAGATGTTCGAACGTGAGCATGTGCCACCTTTGTCTTTGCCGAAATCCTTCATCGGCCATTCGTTCTGTCAGACCCGCCCCCATGCAAGGGGCGGGTCGCTTGGCCAATTCTTAGCCGTAGCGGTAGGGCCGTCCAGCCTTGAGCATGTCGGCGTTGTACTGTTTGAAGATTTCAACAACCTTCGCCTTGGTTTCGGATTCGGCTGCGATCTCGTCCCAGAAGGCAACGGCAGCGGCTTCGACGGTTGCCCATTCTTCGTCCGGAATCGACGTCAGCTGCATCTTGTCTCCGTTGACGCGCAGGCTGGCTTCGCCGCCCCAGTACCACCACTGACGATAATAGTGTGACTGATCGGTGCAGACGCGGAACAGGGTCTGCAAATCTTCGGGCAGCTCGTTCCAGCGATCCATGTTGGCAAAGAACGAACCGGCCCAGGCGCCCGAGATGTTGTTGGTCAGGAAGTAGTTGGTCACATCCGCCCAGCCGACTGTGTAGTCTTCGGTGATGCCGGACCACGCGATGCCGTCCAGCTCTCCGGTTTGAACCGCGACTTCGATGTCTTCCCAGGGCAGGGTGACCGGCACAACGCCGAACTGAGACAGGAAGCGGCCCGCGGTCGGGAAGGTAAATACACGTTTGCCCTGAAGGTCTGCCAGGCTGTTGATCGGGTCCTTCGTTGCAAAGTGGCACGGGTCCCAGGCACCGGCCGAGATGTGCTTGACGCCGACTTTCGAGTATTCCTCGTCCCAGATCTCGTTCAGCCCGTACTGGTTGAACAGAACCGGCACGTCCAGCGAGTAGCGCGAGGCAAAGGGGAAATAGCCGCCGAACACGGTGACCTCGGTGGGCGACGCCATCGAGTCATCATCCGACTGCACGGCATCAATCGTGCCGCGCTGCATGGCACGGAACAGCTCGCCCGTCGGAACCAGCTGGTCGGCATAGAACAGCTCGATCTGCATCCGGTCTCCGGCGATCGTGTTGAACATCTTGATGGCCGGGTCGATCACGTGTTCGGCCAGCGCCGGGCCGGCATAGGTCTGCATCCGCCATCTGATGGTCGATTGCGCCAGTGCAGGCGTCGCCAGAGCAGCGGCGGGAGCGGCCGCAGCACCTTTCAGAAATGTACGTCTGTTCGTCATTCTCTCTCTCCGTTGGTCAGTTTCGATTGTGCGGGGATTGCCCGCGAAGCCCCGGTTTGATCCGGGATCATTTGTTGTAGATGTATTCAGGCAGCCACAGCGCGATCTGCGGGAATGTCATGATGATCGCCAGCGCCAGCGTCATCACCATCACGAAGGGCAGGATCGAACCGTAGATGTCGCGCAGCGATATCTCTGGCGGCGCCATCGCGCGCATCAGGAACAGGTTGTAGCCGAAGGGCGGCGTCATATAGGCGATCTGGGTGGTGATCGTGTACAGAACCCCATACCAGATCAGGTCGAACCCCAATGCACCCACGAGCGGCACGTACAAAGGCGCGACGATCACCAGCATGGCCGTATCGTCCAGAAACGTGCCCATCAGAATAAAGCTGAGCTGCATCAAGATCAGGATCACCCACGGGTTGAGGCCCAGCCGTTCGGTAAACAGGTTCTCGATTGCCCGAACGGCGCCCAAACCGTCGAAAACAGCGCCAAAGGCAAGCGCAGCCAGAATGATCCACATGAACATACAGGTGATGCCCAGCGTTGACCGTACAGACGTCTCGAAAACCTCACGTGTCATACGGCCCTTGAGGATGGCCGCGGCGAACGCCGTCAACGCACCGATGGCCGAGCTTTCAACAAGCGAGGTCCAGCCGTTGACGAAGGGCACCATCATTGCGGCAAAAATACCCAGGGGCAGCAGGCCCGCGCGCAACAGGCGCAGTTTCTCTGCCATGGGCACGTCGCGCTCCTCGGCTGACAAGGCGGGCCCTAACGCCGGGTTGATGCGGCAGCGGATCACGATGTAAAGGATGAACATTGCGGCCATCATCAGCCCGGGAAGCAGCCCTGCAAGCCAGAGCTGCCCGACAGGCTGGCGCGCGATCATCGCGTAAAGAACCAGCACGACGGAGGGTGGCACAAGAATACCTAATGACGATCCGGCTTGTATCACCCCGGTCACCATTTTCTTGTCATAGCCGCGTTTCAGAAGTTCCGGCAGCGCAATGGTCGCGCCGATGGCCATGCCTGCGACACTCAACCCGTTCATGGCCGAGATCAGCACCATAAGACCGATCGTGCCAATCGCGAGCCCACCGTTCAGGCCCCCCATCCAGACGTGGAACATCTTGTACAGATCGTCTGCAATTTTGGATTCGGCCAGAACATAGCCCATGAAGATGAACATCGGCAGGGTCAGCAGCGGGTACCATTTCATCAGCTTCATGGCGGCCGAAAAGCCAATGTCATAGCCGCCGCGATCCCCCCACAGAAACAGGGCGGCCATCACGGCGACAAATCCAATCGCGCCAAAAACGCGCTGACCGGTCAGCAGCATCAACATCATGGTCGAAAACATCAGGATGGCGATCAATTCGTAAGACATCAGATCACCTCGCGCGGGATGTCATCGCCCCTGAGGCGCAGAATATCTTTGAACAGTTCCGAGATTGCCTGAAGCAGCATCAGGAACAGACCCACGACCATGATGACCTTGATTGGCCACAGATAGGGACGCCACGCGGTCGGGCTGCGTTCACCATATTGCAGCGAATAGCTCAGCGAGTCGTATCCGCCGTAGATCATCACGCCCAGGTAGATGATCAGGAAAAGGACGGTGATCGCATCCGTCCACGCTCGACGGCGGTCGGACCATTCGCCGTACAGCAGGTCCATGCGGACGTTGGACCCCATCTGGATCGAATAAGGGCCGCCCAGAATGTAGTAGGCGACCATTGCGAACTGGGCCATTTCCAGGGTCCATAGCGATGGCAGAAAGAACGTTTTCGAGATCGAGGACCAGAGCAGGATGCCCATCATGACGAATATTCCGTACATGACAACGCGCCCGATCCAGCGGTTCGTGCGGTCAATGACCGCCACATATCCCCGCATGAAATTCATCTCGATACCTCTGTTTTCATGGTTTCGCCTCTGCGTGCGATATGTCTTTGATGACCGAATGCAGAATTGGCGTCAGCAATCCCGCAATGCGGTTCACGCCGTCTGCTGTGTCGATCAGATCGTTTCGAACTTCGATCATGACATTTGGAAGCCCGCGCCGGACCGCGTGTTCGCGCAGCGTGTGCGTGACGCCATCCGTGGCCGAGTAGGGCTCATTCAGAGCCACGCGTAGTCCTGAGCCTTCCGCGTGGCTCAGCATCAGCTGTGCGGCGCGGTCGTCTGCGTCATGAAGAATTCCCAGCTCTACCGTTCGGGGGGTTCCCTTGTAGACAGGCGTGAAGCTGTGGATCGTGATGACAACCGGAGGTTCGGGCCGTTCGTCCAAAGTGGACGAAACCAGCGTTTTGAAAGGTTCATAGACATCGCGAACTCGCTGGGCGCGCTGAGCATCTGTCAGGTTCATGTTTCCGGGAACGGAAAACACTTCGCTGACCTGCGGCATGGCATCTTCGCGTTCGGGCGGTCGGTTGCAGTCATAAACCAGCCGGCTGACGCGCGAGTGGACCAGCGGCGCATCCAAAGCGCCCATCAGCTCCACCGACAGGTCCAGCGCGCCGATGTCCCAGGCCGCATGAGAGCTGGCCGCCGCCTCATTCAGCCCCAGTCCATCCAGCGCGGCAGGAATAAACCGGCTTGCATGTTCGCATATCAGTACAGCAGGCGCGCGACCGTGCGCATTGAGCACGCGGGCTGCCGGGGCTTCCGCCGGCAAAAGCAATGATGACTCGGTCTCGTGACGCATAGGTAGCATTTGTTACAGCAACTTCTCACCTGTCAAGAAAATTTCTGTAGACAAAATTTCAAACGAACATATTCTGTAACAAATTCAAGAAACGAGGGCGCCGATGGCCACCGTTGCCAAACTTGTCAAACAGCGGATTCAGGATGAACTGGACGATCTGACACGGTCTGAACGTCAGTTGGCCTCGGTCCTGTTGCAGGATTATCCGATGGCCGGTTTGCAATCGATCACCAAGCTGGCCGCCGCGGCGCAGGTTTCGACCCCGACCGTCATTCGCATGGCGCGCAAGCTTGGGTTTGACGGGTTCCCCGACTTGCAGGATGCGCTGCGCGAAGAGGTTGCGGCGCAGATAAAAAAGCCGATCTCGAAACGGGACGCCTGGGTTGTGGATGATGAGGCAGAACATCCGACAACGCGCTTTGCCCAGGCCGTATGGACCAACATGCGCCACACGCTGGAACGTTTGGACAAAGAGATGTTCGATGCCGTCGCGCGTCTTTTGGCCGAGACAGAGCGCCATCTTTATGTCGTTGGTGGCCGCATCACGCGGTCAAATGCGGATTATCTGTTCAATCACATGCAGATCATCCGGCCCAACGTGACGATGCTGGGCAATTCGGCGAATGTCTGGCCGCAATACCTTTTGGATATGGATAAATCATCCGTTCTGGTGATCTTCGACATCCGCCGCTACGAGGCGCATCTGGAGAAGCTGGCACAGGTTGCCTCGGGCCGCGGCGTCACCGTTGTTCTGTTTACGGACCAATGGGGATCGCCGATCGGAAAGACCGCCAATTATTCCTTCCACGCATTGGTCGAGGCGCCTTCCAGTTGGGATTCGACCATTGCCTTGCAGTTGATCTCGGAAACGCTGATTGCCGAAGTGCAGGAGGCGCGTTGGGAAGAAAGCAAGGAGCGGATCGAAGAACTGGAACGGTTCTTTTCCTCGACCCGGATATTTCGCAATCAGGACTGACGGGCCGAGCCGTGTCGGAAAAATTGCGCCACTAAATTTGCCACTTCCGGCTTGACGATCCCGAAAGCATGACTTAACCAGCGCAAACCATTTGCGGGTATAGCTTAATGGTAAAGCCCCTGCCTTCCAAGCAGGCTATGTCGGTTCGATTCCGTCTACCCGCTCCACGCCTTCCCTGAAATTCTGCGTCAAATGGCCCTTTCGACCTGCCGATTGCGGTTGTGATGCTTGACCATACCTGCCGCTACCTCCAAGAAAGCGGTCACTCAGTACGGTTCAGGACACAAGGGCCAGACATGGCAAGACAAGCCGCCAGCAAGCCAACGCATACCGCCGCGCCCGGAGCTTCCGAGGAACGCGCCCGTTCAAAGAAGATTGGGGTTCTGGCCTCGCTTTGGCCGTTCATGAAACCCTACAAATTCCTGATGATCGGCGCGACGCTGGCGTTGATTCTGACGGCCAGCATGACCCTCACGCTGCCATTGGCGGTGCGGCGCGTGGTCGACAATTTCCGAATTCAGGATGGAGAGCTTCTGGATTGGTATTTTCTGGCCGCGCTGGTCATCGCTGCCGTTCTGGCCGTGGGCACCGGTATTCGGTATGCGCTTGTGACCCGTCTGGGCGAACGGGTGGTGGCCGATATCCGCAAGGCGGTGTTTGATCGGGTCATCGGTATGAGCCCGGAATTCTATGAGCGAATCATGACCGGAGAGGTGCTGAGCCGGATCACCACTGACACGACGCTGATCCAATCTGTTCTCGGCTCGTCCGTGTCCATTGCCCTGCGAAACATGCTGATGTTCATTGGCGGACTGGTTTTGATGCTGCTGACATCCGCCAAGCTGACCGGGCTGGTGTTGTTGCTGATCCCAGTGGTCATCGTGCCGATCCTTGTACTTGGTCGCCGTCTGCGCGTGATCAGCCGCGAGAATCAGGACTGGATCGCGGCCTCGTCCGGCAACGCGGGTGAGGCATTGGGCGCGGTACAGACCGTTCAGGCATTTTCTCATGAACTGGCCAGCCGCCAGCAGTTCAGCGAGATGACCGAGACATCTTACGCCGTCTCGCTGCGCCGTATTCAAACCCGCGCGGTGCTGACCGTCATCGTAATTTTTCTGGTCTTTTCCGGCATTGTCGGCGTTCTGTGGATGGGTGCCAATGACGTACGCAATGGCGTGATGACCGAAGGTGTTCTGATCCAGTTCGTCATCTATTCGATCATCATGGCGGGTTCGGTCGCCGCCCTGTCCGAAATCTGGAGCGAACTTCAGCGTGCGGCGGGGGCCACCGAACGTCTGGTCGAGCTACTGCATGCAGAAGATACCGTGACCGACCCTGCCAATCCCAAAGCGCTTCCCAAGAACATTCAGGGCGAAATCCGGTTTGAAGATGTCAGCTTCCGCTATCCCGCGCGGCCCGATACGGTTGCACTGGATCATCTGTCGCTTCTGGTGAAACCTGGCGAGACGGTCGCATTCGTCGGGCCATCCGGGGCGGGAAAAACAACCGTGATCCAACTGATCCAACGGTTCTATGATCCGAACTCGGGCCGCGTGACGCTGGACGGTCTTGATCTGCGCGACATCAACCGGTCTGATTTCCGCCGCCACATGGCTCTGGTGCCTCAGGATCCTGTGATCTTTGCCGCATCCGCGCGGGAAAACATCCGCTTTGGCCGTCTGGACGCCTCGGATGCAGAAGTTGAGGCCGCCGCGCGGGCCGCTGCCGCGCATGATTTTATCGCGGCCTTGCCGCAAGGATATGACAGCTTTGTCGGCGAACGCGGTGTCATGCTGTCTGGGGGGCAGAAGCAGCGTATTGCCATTGCCCGCGCAATCCTGCGCGACGCGCCGGTTCTACTGCTGGACGAGGCGACTTCGGCGCTGGATGCGGAAAGCGAACGCGCAGTGCAGGGCGCGGTGGACAAGATGCGCGCCGGCCGCACGACCCTAATCGTCGCGCACAGATTGGCGACCGTTAAGAAAGCCGACCGCATCGTCGTGCTGGAGGAAGGCCGCATCGTGGCACAAGGCCGCCATGAGGATCTGGTGTCTCAGGACGGGCTGTATGCACGCCTTGCCCGGTTGCAGTTCACCGATGGTGTCGCCGCAGAATAAGAGTGACGCTCCGGCACTTGCGAATTCGCCGTAGCGTCATTCTACATTTTACTCCCCTTGAAGGCTAAGGCCTCGCTTGCGCGAGGTTCGTTTTGCTTCCATCTTGGTTGCGAACAACAAGCCCGCGCAAAACTCGGGAGAATAATACGGGAGGAACCACATGGCCTTTGTGGGTTTGGAAGACAAGAAGCGCATGGAACAGGAAATGCCGTGGGAGGATCGGGATTTGCCTGTCACCTTCCACCAGCTTTTGTCGCGCACCGCAGGGAAGTTCCCCAACCACAATGCCATGAGCTTCCAACTGTTCTCGGGCCCGAAGGACAAGGCCGAGACCCTGACCTGGTCGCAACTTCTGGCTCAGGTCAACCAGGCGGCGAACCTGTTCCGCTCGCTGGGTGTGGGTGAAAAGGACGTGGTCGCCTATGTGCTGCCCAACTGCAACGAGACACTGGTCACGATGATGGGCGGCGCGGTTGCGGGGATCGTGAACCCGATCAACCCCTTGCTTGAACCGGAACAGATTGCCGCGATCCTGCGCGAGACCGGCGCCAAGGTCGTGGTGACGCTGAAATCTTTCCCGAAAACAGATGTCGCGCAGAAGGTCGAAGAGGCGGTGCGCCACGCACCCAAGGTCAATACCATTCTGGAAATCGACCTGAACCGGTATCTGACCCCGCCCAAATCATGGCTGGTGCCGTTTCTGCGCCCCAAGATGGGCGACAAGGAAAAGCTTGCCCATGCGGATTACAAGAACTTCCACACGGAACTGGCCAAGCAACCGACGAAGCTGACCTTTGAAGACAGCAAGGAAGATCGTGTCGCCTGTTATTTCCATACCGGCGGTACCACGGGTATGCCGAAGGTGGCGCAGCACAAGTATTCCGGCCTGATCTACAACGGCTGGTTAGGGAACACGCTTCTGTTTGACGAAAACGACGTCATCATGTGCCCGCTGCCCATGTTCCACGTTTTTGCGGTGCATGTGATTGTGATGGCGGCCGTATCATCCGGTGCCCATGTGGTTTTCCCGACGCCACAGGGATATCGCGGCGACGGGGTGTTCGACAATTTCTGGAAGCTGATCGAGCGTTGGAAGGTGAGCTTCATCATCACCGTGCCAACCGCGATTTCAGCCAAGATGCAGCGCCCGGTCGATGCCGATATCTCAAGCGTAAAAACGGCCTTCTCGGGCTCGGCTCCGCTGCCCGTGGAACTGTTCCGCCGCTTTGAAGAAGCGACCGGCGTCACCATTGTCGAAGGGTACGGTCTGACAGAGGCCACGTGTCTGGTTTCGTGCAACCCGGTGGATGGTGAGAAAAAGATCGGATCGATCGGTATTCCGTTCCCCTATACAGACGTCAAGATCTTGCAGGATGGGCCAGATGGACCGACCGAGTGCGACACTGATCAAATCGGTGAGATCTGCATCTCGAACCCAGGTGTTTATGCGGGCAATACTTACACTGAGGCCGACAAGAACGTTAACCTGTATCACTTCGACAAGTACCTGCGCACGGGCGATCTGGGGCGCTTCGACGAAGATGGATATCTCTGGATCACCGGTCGCGCCAAGGACCTGATCATTCGTGGCGGTCACAACATCGACCCTGCCGAGATCGAAGAGGCTTTGCTGGGTCACGAGGCCGTTGCTTTTGCCGGTGCCATCGGCCAGCCGGATGCGCATTCCGGTGAAGTTCCCTGCGCCTTTGTCGAGCTGGTCGAGGGCGCGTCTGTCACCGAGAAAGAGCTGATGGATTACTGCAAGGTTCACGTGCATGAACGCGCAGCGCAACCCAAGCACATGACCATTCTGGATGAGCTGCCCAAAACGGCCGTTGGCAAGGTGTTCAAGCCTGATCTTCGGAAACAGGCCATCACTCGTATCTACAACGGTGCCCTCGAGGATGCCGGTTTGGCGGCGCGAGTAGTTTCTGTCATTGATGATAAGAAACGCGGCCTCGTCGCGCAGCTTGACGCGAACGGATCTTCGGAAGACGATGTTGCAAAAGTGCTGGGCGTATACACCCGGCCATGGGAGTGGTCTGAATAAGCCGGAGGGACAATGGACTATGAACGCCTGATCGACGAAGAAACCTGGGCGTTCATACGTCGCACGGCCGAAAGCTATCCCGATGACGCTGTCGAGCTGTCGATCGAGGATCAGCGCCGTGTCTATGACACCATGTGTCAGGACTTTCGCCAACCACGCCCGGCTGGCGTGGAAACAGAAGACCGGGCGGCCGATGGTGTTCCGGTTCGAATTTACTCTGCCGGGCAACCAACCCGAACCGTCATCTATTTTCATGGTGGCGGTTTCGTTGTTGGTGGTCTGGAAAGTCACGACGATGTTTGCGCTGAATTATGCGCCCAAACCGGGTATCGGGTCGTCGCCGTCGATTACCGGCTGTGCCCTGAACATGTGCACCCGGCACAGTTTGACGACTGTTGGAGCGCTGCGAACTGGGCCGCAAACGAATTCGGAGACCCTTTGATTTTGGCCGGTGACAGCGCCGGTGGAAATCTGGCTGCTGCTGTATCCCACTACGCGCGCGGGCGTTTGGACGGGATTCTTGGGCAGGTTCTGATCTATCCGGGCCTCGGAGGGGACCGAAGTCAGGGGTCCTACCAGGAACATGCCCGGGCCCCCTTGCTGACGCTGGACGAAATCAGGTTCTATGAAACCATCCGATGCGCGGGCGATCCGCCCCAGGGCGATCCGACCTATGCGCCATTGCAGGACAGTGACTATTCAAACCTGCCACCGACCGTGGTTGTAACGGCTGATTGCGATCCGCTGCGTGACGACGGGCAAGTTTATTGCAGTCGGATCAATGCGGCGGGCGGGCAGGCCCACTGGATCAATGAATTCGGTCTTGTGCACGGATATCTGCGCGCACGAACTGCGGTGAAACGTGCGGCCGACAGTTTTGAGCGTATTTCGGTTGCGATAGAAGCGCTGGGGCAGGGGATCTGGTCCTACGACTGATGCAGTGAATTGAAGGCTCAGGTCCTTTTGGGGCCTGTATGCCGAAAACCGGCTGGCTGTGGTAAGCTCACTCAAAATTTCCAAGGAGATCTTACCTTATGGCCGACCCCTTTCAGAACGTCGATGCCGCAGGGCCGGAATTCATCAAGCTGTTTGCGGATTCGATGGACCAGCGGCAAGCGGACCCGACGATGGAACAGATCGTTGCCGCGTATCTGGGCCACCTGAACGTCACGGATGCATCGACGGTTGTTGAGGTTGGCGCCGGTGCAGGCGCCGTCACACGTCGCATCGCATCACACTGCCACCCGGCGAACGTCATAGGTTTCGAGCCTTCAAAAGGATTTGTCTCGGAAGCCAGCACGCGGGCCAAGGAATATTCGAACCTGACTTTCAAGGTTGCCGACGGTGCCGCGCTTCCGCTGGAGGATGATGCCGTCGATGCGGTCATCATGCACACGGTGCTCACGCATGTAGAAGACCCCAAATCGTTGGTTGTCGAGGCCTTCAGAGTGCTGAAACCCGATGGGATCTTGATCGTCTGTGACGCTGATTTCTCAAAAGCGACCTTCAGTGCTTTTCCGAATGATCCACTGGATATGTGTGCAAAGGAATTTGTACGCGAGTTTGTGACCGATCCTTTTGTCGTCGCAAAACTCAGGTCAATGATTTCCGATGCCGGACTTTCCGTGCAACATTTCGACGTGCAGAGCAGAGTTGTCTCGACACCCGAGCAGATGTTGCCTTGGGTCGACCTGACCACCAAGCAAATGTACGAGCGGGGTGATATCGGAAAAGAACTGGCAGAGGGGCTTGTAGCCGAGCACGAAAGACGTGCTCGAAACGGGTCACTTTATGGATATCAGGTGTTTGCGACAGTGGTGGCTGCGAAGGCCGCATAAGTGACCCCGAAGCTGCGTGCGCATTACCGCAGAAACGGTTCGGCCTTCATTGTCTCAGCAATGGGGGCACCCATTCGGCTCAGGATGGTCGGGGCCAATTGCAACTGGCTTATGACGGTATCTGAGTCTGGCCCTTCGGCGTCGCCGAAATAGTACAGCGCCGTTTCCTGTTGCAGCGGGCCGCGCCCGCCGTGGTGCCCACGCTCGTCCTGGCCGTGATCCGCGGTGACGATCACTTCATATCCCAACTGGCGCCAGCGGGGGATGAAAGGGGCGAGCATTTCGTCGGCGACAAAGCAAGCGTGATCCATTTCTTCACAATCGTGGAAGAAACGGTGGCCCATACTGTCCAGCGTGCAGGTGTGCAGAATGCCATAGCCCAGCCCGAAACGCAGGCACAGATTGGTCAGAGTGGCATACAGGTCGACATCGGATGGCGTCATCTGGTTGGCTTTGCCATAGCCCGTCATGCTGTGAAAACGGCCATGGTTGATCGTCGCGCTTTCGGGTTCGTCATATTCGATGTCGCGGACGTAATCGAAGGGATGACGGTTGAAGAATTGCGACCAATAGCTGTGTGTGACCGCCCCGGTCACACCACCGGCTTCACGCACCTGGCTGAACACGTCCTTATGGTTCAGCCGGAAGACGTTTCCATTTCCGGTGCAGCCATGCTCTTGCGGCGTCACGCCGGTGTGGATCGACGCATAGCAACTGGCCGATGTCGAGGGCAGCACGGTATGCAGTTTCCAGACGCGTGCTTCTCCGCTGTCGACCCAGCCTTCGAGATTGCCGAACAGGCGGCGAAAGTTGCGATAGGGGACACCGTCCAGAATGATAAGGAGTAGCTTGCGGTCCATGTCGAGGCCCTTTGAGAGACATTGCATTCCGGCGACCCTAAGAGATTCGACGTCCTCGGGCTGCCACTTTGCGCCCCCAATAGCAAAATCCCGACACCTGTCTTCACACAAAGTGCCGGGATTTCAAACCTTCATCGAAATGTCACGAACCGGATCAGTTGCCGGCGCTTTCCATCTTGCGATGGGCGACAACCTCTTCCAGCCAGCCCAGGTGCATTTCAGGCACCGAACTGAGCAGCAGGTCGGTATAATCGTCGAAGGGCGGGCTCAGCACCTGGCTCTTCGAGCCATAACGGGCCACGCGACCCTGATACATCACCGCGATGCTGTCGCTGATCGCGCGGACCGTCGCCAGATCATGGGTGATGAACAGATAGGCCACATCTTCGATCTTTTGCAGGTCCAGCAGCAGCTTGAGGATCCCGTCTGCCACCAGCGGATCCAGAGCCGAAGTGACCTCGTCACAGATGATCATCTTGGGCTTGGCTGCCAGTGACCGGGCGATACAGACACGCTGTTTCTGACCTCCGGACAGTTCCGCAGGATAGCGGTCGATGAACTTTTCGCCCAACTCGATCTCATCCAACAGCTCGATGATCCGCTTGCGCTTTTCGGCGCCGCGCATGTTGAAATAGAATTCCAACGGGCGGCCGATGATGGTGCCAACGGTTTGGCGTGGGTTCATTGCCACGTCTGCCATCTGATAGATCATCTGCAACTCGCGCAGATCCTCCCGAGAACGCCCCGCAAGGTCCGGCGACAGCGTGCGACCGGCAAAACGGATCTCGCCATCGCGCGGCGGCAACAGGCCGGTGATCACCCGGGCCAGCGTGGATTTGCCCGAACCGGATTCGCCCACGACCGCCAGCGTTTGCCCCGGATGAAGCTCGACATTGACGTTGTGCAGCACGTCGAAGTTCAGCCCCTTGTAGCGCGCGGTGATCCCGTCAACGGTAAGCAGCGGTTCCGGTGTGGGCTGCTTTTCTTCGTGCTCGATCGAACGCACCGAGACCAAAGCCTGAGTATATTCTTCCTGTGGGTTGTTGATGATCTGATCGGTGCTGCCGTATTCGACTGTGTCACCCATCCGCAAAACCATGATATCGTCGCTGACCTGCGCAACCACGGCCAGGTCATGGGTGATGTACAAAGCGGCAACGCCGGTGTCGCGTATGGCATCCTTGATCGCCATAAGAACATCGATCTGGGTGGTAACATCCAGCGCCGTGGTCGGTTCGTCGAACACCACCAGATCGGGTTCAGGACACAGTGCCAATGCGGTCATACAACGCTGCAACTGACCGCCCGAAACCTGATGCGGATAACGGTTGCCGATGTTGTCAGGGTCAGGCAAACCCAGCTTTGCGAACAGCTCGCGCGCGCGGGCCTCGGCCTCTTTGCGCGAAAACTTCTTGTGCTCGACAGCCGCTTCGACAACCTGATCCATGATCTTCTTGGCCGGGTTGAACGACGCGGCGGCAGATTGCGAGACATAGGCAACCTCGCCCCCGCGCAGATTCCGAATATCGCCATGCGTTGATTTCAGGATGTCGCGCCCGTTGACCCAGACTTCGCCGCCGGTGATTTCAACGCCACCCCGGCCATAGGCCATCGAGGCAAGACCGATGGTGGATTTCCCAGCGCCGGATTCACCGATCAGACCCAATACCTTGCCGCGCTCGAGGTCAAAGCTGACCCCGTGCACGATTTCGATGTCATGGGGTTTCTCACCCGGTGGGTAAACGGTTGCACCGATCTTGAGGTCACGGACCTTGAGAAGGGAATCACTCATCCCCGACCTCCTTTCAGCGATGTAGTACGGTTCAGGATCCAGTCAGCCACAAGGTTGACCGAGATCGCGAGCGTCGCGATGGCCACCGCGGGGTACAGGGCCGCGCCAATGCCATACACGATGCCGTCCTTGTTTTCCTTCACGATGCCACCCCAGTCGGCCAGCGGCGGTTGAACGCCAAGACCCAGGAAAGACAGGGTAGAGATGAACAGCACCATGAAGATGAACCGCAGGCCGAACTCGGCCACCAACGGTGACAATGCGTTCGGCAGGATTTCCCGGAAGATGATCCATGTCCGCCCCTCACCACGCAGTTTCGCGGCTTCGACATAATCCATCACGTTGATGTCCACGGCGACGGAGCGCGAAAGGCGATAAGGGCGTGTCGCATCCAGAAGGCCCATGACGAGGATCAGGATCGGGACAGTTACCGGAACGATGGCCAGAATGACCAGCGCAAGGATCAGGGTTGGGATCGACATGATCAGATCGACCGTCCGGCTTAGCGCCTGATCCGCCCAACCGCCCAGAACGGCGGCCAGAAGACCAAGCGATGTACCGGTCAAGAAGCTGAGCAATGTCGCGGCGGCGGCAATGAAGATCGTCGTGCGCCCGCCATAGATCATGCGGGTCAGCAGGTCGCGGCCGATATTGTCGGTGCCCAGCAGGTGTTCGGCGCTGGCCGGCTCCCATACATCGCCGACCACTTCTGCCATCCCGTAAGGCGCGATCAACGGGGCAGCAATGGCCACGAAGAAATAGGCGCCGGTGAATATGAGGCCAATCAGAGCCGAAAGAGGGATGTTTTTCATTTCGGATGCCTCAGTCTTGGGTTGGCGAGGATCGAGACAATGTCCGCGACCATGTTCAGGCCGATGTAAACAGCCGCGAATACCACGCCGCAGGCCAGAACAACCGGCACGTCACGCTTGGTCACGGCGTCCACAAGGTACTGCCCCATGCCGGGATAGACGAACACCACTTCAACCACGACGACGCCAACAACGAGGTAGGCGAGGTTCAGCATGACAACGTTCACGATGGGTGAGATTGCGTTGGGAAAGGCATGCCGCGCGATGACCTGAAATGTGCTCAGGCCCTTGAGTTCGGCCGTTTCGATATAGGCTGATTGCATGAGGTTCAGAATTGCTGCGCGGGTCATCCGCATCATCTGCGCAAGGACCACCAGTGTCAGAACGAAGGCCGGCAGCGCAATCGCGTTCAGCTTTTGCCAGAACGACATCGAGTCGTTGATCATCGCAAGCGAGGAAAACCATCCCAGCTTGACCGAGATGTAGTAGATCACGACGTATCCGATCAGGAACTCGGGGATGGAAACCGTTGTCAGCGTGACGGCGGAAATCAGTTTGTCGGGCCAGCGATTGCGGAACCGGACAGCCAGCAGACCCAGAAAGATCGCAAGCGGGACGGATACGATTGCCGCGACACAAGCCAGGAACAACGTGTTCCCGAGGCGTTTTCCGATGCTCTCGGCAATATCAAGCTTGTTGGTCAGCGATTGGCCAAGGTCGCCCTGAACGATGCCGCCCAGCCATTCAAAATAACGGGTCAGGGCCGGGCGGTTCAGGCCCATTTCTTCTCGAAGGTTGGCCAAGGCCTCGGGGGTTGCGGACTGCCCCAGGACGGCTTGCGCGGCGTCTCCGGGAAGAGCTTCGGTCAGGCCAAAAATCAAGGCCGAAGCGCCGAACAGCAATAGAATTCCCAGCGCGAGGCGCTGGGAAACCAGTTTTATGATAGGATGCATTATCCGATGCCCGTATCAGACGAACCACATTTTGCGGGACATGTTGCCGTTCATCATTTCCTGTGTCGGGTCGCTTTCCCAACCATCCAGTTGGTTGCTGACACCTTCAACAAAATCGTTGAACATCGGGCAAATCAGACCGCCTTCATCACGGACCATGCGGCCCATCTGGCTATAGATGCCCTTGCGTTTCTCGACATCCAGTTCTGCACGAGCCGCGAACAGCAGGTCGTCAAATGCCTGAACTTTGAAACGTGTATCGTTCCAGTCAGCCGTCGACAGATACGCGGTCGAGTACATCTGGTCCTGCACCGGACGACCGCCCCAGTAAGAGGCGCAGAAGGGCTGCACATTCCAAACCTCGGACCAGTAGCCATCATTCGGCTCGCGCTTGATTTCCAGCGGAATTCCAGCCTGGGCGGCTGTCTGTTGGAACAGGGCTGCGGCATCCACCGCGCCCGGGAAGGCGCCGTCTGCAACACGAAGGACAATCGGCGAGCCGTCATGACCGGACTTCTTGTAGTGCTCGGCTGCTTTTTCCACGCTGAACTCGCGCTGTTCGATTGTCTCATCAAACAGTGGATAGGCTGCGTTAATCGGCATGTCGTTACCGATCGAGCCATAACCGCGCAGTACTTTGTCCACCAGATCCGCACGGTTGATGGCATACTTCAGGGCCGTGCGCAGTTCGTTGTTGTCGAACGGTGCGGTATCGCAGTGCATGATAAAGACATAGTGGCCGCGGCCAGCGGTCGAGTGCACGGTCAGATTGGGTGCGCGCCCCAGCAGGTCCGCGACCTTTGGTTCAACACGGTTGATGGCGTGGACCTGACCCGATTGCAATGCAGCGGTACGCGCAGTTGCGTCATTGATAACCACGACTTCAACACTGTCGAAGTTACCAAAATCAGAGTTCCAGTGATTCTCGTATTTTGTGAACAAGTGGCGCACACCGGGTTCGTCCACTTCCACCTTGTACGGTCCGGTTCCGATACCTGCTCCGGGATTGTCCATGCCGCCATCGGGCTGAATGATCAGGTGGTAGTCGGCCATCAGATACGGAAGGTCAGCGTTTGGCTCGGACAGAGTGACCTGGAAATTGTCGCCATCGGCTTTCATTGACTCGATGCCCTTCATGATGCCGAGGGCACCAGACTTGGAGTCTTCGTTCGAGTGGCGCTGCATTGTCTTCAGCACGTCCTCGCTGGTCATGGTTTTGCCGTTGTGGAATTCGACACCCTGACGCAGTTTGAAGGTCCAGACCTTGGCATCCGCGCTGCCTTCGACGCTTTCCGCCAGGCGCGGTTCGATGGACCCATCGGGTGCAACTTCTACAAGCTGGTCGCCAAACTGCTTGCCGTTCTGGAACGGAACCGAGCTGGCATAGGTCGCCGGATCCAGCGAGTTGGTCGACTCACCGCCTTGCAGACCGAACTTCAGATCACCACCCTTTTTCGGGCCTGCTGCGCGTGCTGCGTCCGCGAACATCGTGCTGGCCACGGCAGCCGAAACGCCCAGGGCCGCGGCTTTCCCCATGAATTCGCGGCGAGTCATCTTCCCGGCTGTGACCTGACCGGCCATATGCGTTATTTGTTCATTCATTGAGTGTTCTCCCTATTGAGTGGTTCCAGCCCCTTTGGGGGGCTTTTTGTTGACGCATGAGTCAACGTTGGCTTATTTCCGCGAACCGGGCAAGGTTATTTCTCTTAAATACCGAAGGCCAAAGCCATCGCTTTGTTGTCCAGTGTGCGGCAATTGCTGAGTGGGTGTTCAGGTACATTCTGCATTTTCGGGTAGTTTCCGGTCGATTGCGGGCCAAAGCGGCATGATAAGCGTCAAATCATCCACGTATCGCGACAACCAGGTCCATGACATTGGTGCCGGTTGGTCCGGTTGTCAGCAGGCCGTGCGCTTTTTCCAGGAATGATCCGCTGTCGGCTTTGTGAAGAGCGCGTTCGGCGCCATCACTCCAAGTCTTTCCTGTTATGATTCCACCCGCCGCATTTGTCGGGCCATCCGTGCCGTCGGTGCCGCCCACGATCACCGCGAGATCCGTCTGCCCCGCGATCTCTTTTGCCAAAGCAAGCGCAAGGGCTTGATTTCTGCCGCCACGTCCCGGGTGATCAGGCAAGACCACGGTCGGTTCTCCGCCAAAGATCATCACGCCCTTTTCCATTCCACGCAGCAAGGGCCCAAGACGCGCCGCGACCTGCAAATAGTCGTCGTGCAGAGCCTCATCATTGATCAAGACCCTCAGCCCCATTGTTTCCGCTGCTTTGGCAGCGGCACTGCGGGCATGCGCGTTCGAAGCAACGATCCGGGTGCTGGCGGCAAAGGAATGATTGTCGGGCAATGCTCCGATTCCCGAACCGATGACGTTCAGATCGTCTCCGGGCACATCCGATATCGCCAGAACAGTGGCGCGGTCTCCGGCGAAATGGGACAGCAGGCCGCCGCCCTTGATGCGCGACAGCTTGCGCCGCTCGGCATTCATTGCGCGGATATCCAGCCCTTTGGACAGCAGTTCGCGGTTCAACGCCTCGAGATCCGCCAGCGATGTTCCGGGAAGCAGGTCTTCGGCCAGGGATGACGCGCCGCCCGAGACCAGCAGCAGAACATGTGATCCGGGCCCCATCTGATCCATGGCCAGGCGCAGCGCCCGCCCGCCCGCCACGCTGCGGTCGTCCGGAACGGGGTGTGATGCTTCGATCACCTCGACCCCAGGCGGCAGGTCGTGGCCATGCCCGTCTTTGGTGACCACAAGCGTGGGGATGGCGCCGAAATGTTCCAGCGCAGCCCGCGCCATGGCTGCGGCGGGTTTGCCCACGGCCAGAATACGGTCTGGTTTCGGGACATCAGGCAAGGCGGCCAGGGTGGCCTTATACCCGCCGACGGCATCAACACCGGCCTGCCACAACCTGACAGCTTGCTTTTCAATATCCATCAATTCTCCACCCAGATCGTGACCGGCCCGTCATTTACAAGCTCAACCGCCATGTCCGCGCCGAACTGTCCGGTTTCCACCGCGATCCCCTGCGCGGCAAGGTGCTCTGCGAAGACCTTGTACAATTGCTCTCCCAACTCGGGCGGGGCCGCGTTTGAAAATCCGGGACGATTGCCGCTGGAGGTGTCCGCCGCCAGTGTGAACTGGCTTACCACCAAAGCAGAGCCTTCAACATCCAGAAGCGAGCGGTTCATCTTGCCGGCGTCATCCTTGAAAATCCGCAGTTTTGCGGCTTTCTCGGCCAATTTTTCTGCCTGTGCCTTGCTATCGCCCTGCATGGCGCAGACAAGAATCATGAGCCCGGGACCAGTTTTGCCGATGACGGTGCCTTCGACCGACACTTTGGCCTGTGTCACCCTTTGCAGCAATGCGCGCACTTGGTTCCTCCCCCGAAACGTTGAGCCTGCCTGAGCGACGGTTTAGCCGCGCCAGTCCACAAAGTCACCCAATGCCGCGCGTTCCGTACGGAAGCTGTTTGCAGGATGATCCATATCCGAATAGCCAAAGGAAATTGCGCACAGGATCAACCGGTCATCGGGGATCTGAAAATACTGATGCAAAAACGGGCTGTACGCCGCCAATGCCGCTTGCGGGATGGTCGCCACGCCCAAAGCCTGAGCGGCGAGCGCAAAAGCCGTGACAAAGCCGCCGCAATCCATTGCACCATAAGGTCCCAGCTCTGCCGGGCTTGAGATGATGGCACAATGTGGTGCGCCAAAAAGGGCGAAGTTCTGCATCATTTGCTGCGCCGATCCTTTACGGTCCCCCCGTTCTACGCCAACCGCGCGGTAAAGCGCCCAGCCGCACGTCCGGCGGCGGTCTTGATACACGCCGGAGTAGGAAACGGGAAAAGGAAGATCGGGGGCCGGCGTGCCGTTCCTGGCTTCGTTTGACATCGCGTCGCGGAACCTGTCGGTTTCGTCTCCGCTGGTGATGACCAATTGCCAAGGTTGCGCATTGCACCAGCTCGGCACCCGGGACGCGCTGGTCACGATCTGTTCGATGTCACCACGTGGCACCGGGTCAGGCCGAAAGGCGCGGCAGGAATGGCGCGCAGTCAGAAGCGTGTTCAGATCGGCCAGGGTCACGTCGTCTTCTCCTCCGGGGCAGCCGGCGGCAGGATGGGTGAGAAGCCGGGGATGTTCAAGGGGTTCCGCCGCACAGATTTTGGCTGCGGCCCCCGAAGGTCATTGCTGTCCGGTCGCCATGAGGTATCCGATGCCTGCCGCAACCAGCAGGCCAAGCACAACGGCGATCGTGACCTTGATTGCCGACCAGGGGCGTTCTCCCTGAACCCGGCCGGTCCGGCCGTTCACCACGAAACGATAGGTCTGACCGCGATACTTGTACGCCGCCAACCAGACCGGCAGCAGGATATGCTTGAACGTGACATCGCGCACATCGGTGTCCACTGCATGGATGCGTTGCCTGTCGCCCCCAATATCAAACCGCACGTCCCGCTCGATCACGCGGGCCATATAAGCGCGTGCCTCGGCATATCCATCTTTCAGCTCGACCGTATAGGCCTCGGCCCGAAAACCGGCGAGGTACTCTGGCTGGTAGGGTTCCAGAGCCGGGAGATCCCAAGGCTCCAGAGCATCCGTGTAAGCCTTGGGCAGGGACCTTGAGGCCAACACCAACACGTCGTCAAAAAACCGCGCCACCCGGCCGGACTTGGGCGTCCAGCGGACCTTGGGCACCTGTTGGTGCACCCGTTTGCCATCCCGCATGACGGTGCGGGTTTCATAGTAGACTATTCCGCGCTCTCCGCGATAGGCCGACTTCGTATCGGCGTCGAAGGTCCAGTACGGCACATAGATGCCCTGCATCCTGCGGCCCTTGCGGGCATAATCCTTCAACCCGTTCGGCGCGAACCACAGCCGCCCCAGCCAGTCGCTCATGGCTTTGTGGGCGGCGCGTTCGTCCAGCGCAAAAGGCAGAACGCCCTTCGGTTTGATATGCCGGTTCATCCCGGTGTCCGTCACGACCGGGGTGGCGCAGAACGGGCATTCCGAAGCATGGGTGTTGGGATCGAATTCAACCTGCGCTGCACAGTTCGGGCAGGACAGAACCCGCGTCTCTTCGATTTCGCTGTCGGGCAGGCGGTCGGCGATGGCAGCGTCGAAATCCAGCTCGCGCAGGCTGGCGCCGCCCCAGGGGCCGGCACCGATCGGTTCGGAATGGCCACAGTGATCGCAGATCAGCGTGCCGGATTTTGGATCGAACCGATAATCGGCGCCGCACTGGTCACACGGGAAACGATGTTCCGCGAAATCAGGCGATGGGGCAGGGGCATCCGTCATGCTACGCTCAGTCCTTGAGAGGGAAGTAGAGATAGTCCGCGCGGTCTTCCGCAGGCAGGACATGCGGCAGCATCGCGGCCTCGCAGGCCCCGATCGTCTTGAAGTTTTTACGCCCCTCAGCCAATGTCAGGCCGTGATTGGCCGCCGAAGGCTCGCGCAGGTTCGTGTCATATTGGATGTCCTCGTCCTCCCAGAAACAGATCGGGCAGATCAGGTACTTTCCACGTTCCGAAAGGGTGACATAGTCGCAGCAGGGGCAGACGAAATGCGGTTCGGGCCGCGTTCTGCGCCTGCCCTTTTTCGAACGCTTTCCAAGGCCGGCCATGCGGTGCCCTCATGCGCCGGGCGGGGGCGGAGGCAGAATGGTGAACAGCTGCGCCAGTTCCTGCACCTCACCCGCCTTCTTCCAGCCGTCCTGACCGGGCGTCCACACGTAGGTGTCGCGCGTGATCTCGCCCTCACTGGCCATGCGGCCCATCTTGGCCTTCGAGAACGGGCCGCTGGTCTGTCCGTCCACCGCAATGTGCCAGACATGCTCGACCGGCGGCGGAGGCGGCGGGGCCACATGTGCGGCCGGTTGCGGGGCAGCGGGCGCGGGCGCGCCCCACGGGCCTGACGACTGACCCGCTGCCATGTTCGACATCTGGTTCGCCATCGCCATGCCCATTCCCATACCAAGGCCAGCGCCCATGCCGCCGCCTCCGCCCGGGGAACTGGCTGCCGCCGTCATCGCCTCGGCCGCGGAATACTGGGTGAACTTGCCCAGATCCCCCGCCAGACCCATCGAGGTGCGCTTGTCCAGCGCCGCCTCGACCGCCGGCGGCAACGAGATGTTCTCGATGTAGAATTCCGGCATCTCCAGCCCATAGCCGTCCAGTACGGGCGAGACCTCGGCCGCGATCAGCTTGCCCAGATCGGCGGTGTTTGCAGCCATGTCCAGAACCGGGATGCCCGAGCCCGCGATCACTCGGCTGAATTCCTGCACGATGATGTTGCGGATCTGAAAGCTAATCTCGTCCATGGTGAACTCACCGTCGGTGCCCACGATCTCGACCAGGAAACGGGCCGGGTCCTTCACCCGGATCGTGTAGGTGCCATAGGCGCGGATCCGGGTGGGGCCGAATTCGGGATCGCGCAGCATGATCGGGTTCTTGGTGCCCCATTTCAGGTCGTTGAACCGGGTCGTGTTGACGAAATAGATCTCGGACTTGAACGGCGACTGGAACCCGTGATCCCAATGTTGCAGCGTCGTCATGATCGGCATGTTGTTGGTTTCAAGCATGTAGAGGCCCGGCGTGAACACGTCGGCCAGCTGGCCTTCATGCACGAATACGGCCGCCTGGCCCTCGCGCACGGTCAGCTTGGCGCCATACTTGATCTCGTGGCCCTCACGTTCGAACCGCCAGACCATCGTGTCACGGGTGTCGTCCACCCAATGAATGACATCAATGAATTCTCCGGTCAGAAAATCGAAAATTCCCATCTGGGTTCTCCTGTCATCGGGGTCAGAGCGGCTGCCCCATCAATTCATGTGCGATTATTCGTACAATGGGTCGCGCTTCATCAACGTCTATGCCGGGCTGCAACCGTGGGTCATACAACATCGTCAGCAGCTTTTCGTCGTGACTGGTCAGCAGGGCAAATTCGTCATCATCATTGAAAATCGAAGGCCGCGCTGCCGGGCTGTCATTGGACAGGCCAAGACCCTGAGCTATTTCTTCGTGAATGCAGCTTTGGCGGCCCAGATCCGTCAATTCGGCCCGGATAAGGGAAACGGCACGCACGTATCTGTGTGGTGAAGACGTCGTTGCCGATGCAATCACCAGGCAATCGAAATTGGCGCGTGGATTGGCCACCAGATTCAGCGAGTCCTGACTGATATTTGGGATCAGCTGTTTCAGGCGGGATACGATATAGGCGCTGTCGTCCTTGCCTGCAATAAAGACATGGAAATTGGCGTTGCGAGAGACGACGGAAACCGGATGATCGGTCAATCTGGCCAGTCGGGTGGCAAAGGACCGAACCTGATCCGCATCTTGCTGCCGTGCAGAAGGAAGCACGGAGGGCCCGAACTCGGTCTGTATGCGGACAGAGCCGAGCCACCGGCTGAGTTGCCCGTCGGTCTGACGCGAGCCAGCCGCGACGCTTTGCGTCGGATATTCGCTGTAGAACGCAATCGCTTCGAAATTCCGCGCCAGATCATCGGCATCATAGGGGGTGTCCGGACCGCCCCCATCGGTGCGTAAAAGCCCTCTCACCAGCAAATCCCGTTCAACCCGCTGATAAAAACGCGCCAGATCCTGACTTGCGGCTGACGGTGGCACATAGGCATTGGCTGCCACGGGTGCGGGTGTCGGGCGAGGTTGCGGAACAACAGATGACGTCAGGGTTTCATCGCAATTGGCCAGAGCCAAGAGCGACACCATCCCCAAGGTTCCTTTCAAGTAACCGAAGGCCCGCACGCCGATCCCGCCCTCAGCCGGGAACCGCCGTACCGGCATTGTCGCCGGTTCCGTCGCGGCGCGCTTTGGCGGCCGCCAAAGTGTCGCGCAGTTCCTTTTCCATCTTCTGCAACTCAGCCTCGGCTGCGGCGCGTTTGGCTTTGCCTTCGTCCGCAATGGCAAGGCTTTCGTTGATGGTGCCAATCAGGTCGGCATTGGCCTGCTTGACCGCTTCGATGTCGAACACGCCGCGCTCCATCTCTTGGCGGATCATCTTGTTCGATTCGCGCAGGTTGGCCGCATTCGAAGTCAAAAGCTCGTTCGTCAGGTCGTTGGCATCCCGCACCGCGGCGGCGGCTTCGGCGCTGCGTTGTATCGTAACCGCCTGGGCCAGCTGCGTTTCCCACAGCGGTACCGTGTTTACCAGCGTCGAGTTGATCTTGGTGACCAGCGATTTGTCGTTTTCCTGAACCAAACGGATCGACGGCAGCGACTGCATCGTGACCTGTCGTGTCAGTTTCAGGTCATGAACCCGGCGTTCTAGGTCGTCACGCGCCGCACGGATGTCACGCAGTTCCTGTGCCTTCATCACTTGCTGGTCTTCCGGAGCGGCCTGAACTTCGGCTTCCTTTTCAGGGATGTCGTGGCTGTCCAGCTCGGTCAGCTTCTCTTCGCCCGCAGCGATGTACAGCGCCAGTTCGTCATAAAAGCCCAAGGTCTTCTCATACAGCAGATCCAGAGATTTGATATCCTTGAGCAGCGTATGCTCATGCCCCAGAAGATCGTCGGTAATGCGATCGATCTGGCCCTGAACCTCTTCGTACTGCGCGGTAAATTTAGCAAAAGGCGCAGCCCTGCCCAACAGTTTCTCCCACCAGCTGCGCTCGCGCCGCACGTCGAGTTCACTGACCGAGAAACCGCGGATCGTGGTCACGATATTGCGCAGGCTATCACCGGCCGGGCCAACATCCTTGTTGCGCACATCCGCAAGCATGGCCTGGCTGATCTCCTGCAACTCGGCCTGCGCGGACGAGCCGAACGCGACAATCGAATTGGTGTTGCCCATGTCGATTTCATCCATCCGCTTGCGGATTTCGGCGCTGACGGGTTCGTCGGCTTCCTCCAACGACACGACCTCGGCCTGCGGTTCGGGCAGGGCAACTGCGGTGACTTCCTGTACCAGTGTTTCGGCCTGAACTGCCTTGTTCTTGATCTCATCGGACATGGGTATGTTCCTCGCTCAAATAATGGCCGGTCAGTCCAGCCGGACGCCTTCGCGCTGCAGTCTTTCACGCAACACGTCAATTTCGACCGTCAGATCACTGCGGTCATCCAAAAGCATTTTCCGCGTTCGCGCGGCGAAATTCTGTTCCAGATCGTCCAGCAAAGCAGAGTAATCCGCAAGCGCCTGCGCATCGCGGGTTCGGGCGTAGACATCAGCAAACTTAACGGTCGCGTCGCGTGCGCCCTGCAAGTACACGGTCAGGTACTTTCTAGCACCGGCCAGATCTCGCGGGTCTTCCTCGACCGTGCGAAACAAATCCCGCGCGGTGTTCTGAAACCGTTCGACGCGGGCTTCGACCCTGCGGTCACCAGCGCGTTTTATGGCATTCGTCATTTCCGACAAGTGTTTCTCGGCATCATCGACCACGCGGGCCACGCGGTCCTGCTGAAAAGTGTCGACCCCTTCCATGCCCTTGTTCTTCATCGGATCAAGCCCGAATGAGACAGAATGCAGAACGGTCGCTGCAACACCAAACAGCACGGGGGCCAACAAACTGACCTGCGCTGCCGCTTCAGCGTCCAGAAACTCGGACCTGTAAGACGCAAGGCCAGCGCCAAGGCCGGTGAGAACACTGGCAAATATCTTCCGCGGAAAAGCAGGACGTCGGGCGGTTTTGCGGGCATTGTACGCGGCCTCAGCTCTCAGACCTTCTCGCAGCAAAAATGCGGCCGCCGTCAGAAAACCAGCGGCGACCAGCCCCAGTGTCATGCCAATCGCGCCGTCGTTTAGGGACAGAAACACCAATGGAATGGCGGGTAGAAACAGAATATTCGCACGTGCGCCAGCGGGCTCGACCCGTGCGCCGTCAAACTGACCCCTCGGCAGTGGGGTGTTTTCCGATTCATCCCCCTGTGGGCTGTATTTGCCGCCGAACCGCTTTGCCATGGCTTACAGACCTCCGAGCAAACCAGTGCAGACGCCAAACAACAGCACCAACAGCACAGCGTAGGCCAGTTTTTGCACTCCGCTTCCGGACATCACGCCCCCCAAATAGCAGCTTTCACTGAAAATTTAGGGTATGCGCGGGCTTAGCGCTAGGGGGAAGGTTGCCGAACCCACATCACTTACGGGGATTCTTGCCGATCAGAGGCCGTTTTCTTTTGGGCCGTGACGGGCGTTTGGGCGCGTTGCCGGGTTTGTCTTCGGCGTCCAGACCCAGCTGGTCCCGCATGACCCGGCGACGGACTTCTTCGACCTCGCCCTGTTTCAACGTCCCAAGCTGGAAGGGGCCGTAGGACACGCGCAACAGACGATTCACGGTAAAGCCGATATCTTCCATCGCGCGGCGGATTTCGCGGTTCTTGCCTTCGCGCAAGCCGATCGTCAGCCATGCATTTGCGCCCTGCTGGCGATCCAGTGTGACGGTCATTGGCTGGAACCGTTCTCCCTCGATCACCAGCCCCTTGCGCAGCGGTTCGAAATCCTCGTCCTTCGGGCGACCGTTCACCCGCACGCGGTACTTCCGCAACCACCCGGTCGAGGGCAGTTCCAGCTTGCGCTTGATGCCGCCATCGTTGGTCAACAGCAGCAATCCTTCGGAATTCAGGTCCAACCGACCAACGCTCATCACTCGTGGCATGTCGTCAGGCAGCTTGTCGAATATTGTATCTCGTCCTTTTTCGTCGCGGGTCGTCGTCACCAACCCGGCGGGCTTGTGATACAGCCACAGACGCGACGGTTCCGGTTCCGAGACCGGCTTGCCGTCGACTGCGATCTTGTCTTTCGCGGTCACGTTCAGGGCGGGGCTGTCGATGGTCTTGCCATTCACTGCCACGCGGCCTGCTTCTATCATGCGTTCAGCCTCGCGCCGGGATGCTACGCCAGCGCGGGCCAGGACTTTGGCGATCCGATCGCCGGGGGGTGGGGTCTTGTTCATGTCAGGGCCATACCGCATCCCGGGCGCTTGCGAAAGGCGGGTTTCTGCGGCAGTCAGGGGGCATGGTGTTCAAATCGCATATGCAACAGGCCCTGGCCGAGGCGCGCGCAGCCGCTGACCGCGGCGAGGTGCCCGTGGGGGCCGTTGTCGTCGGACCGGACGGAACGGTCGTGGCCGCGGCCGGGAACCGGACGCGCGAGTTGAATGACCCCACGGCCCATGCGGAAATCTTGGCCTTGCGTGCCGCCTGTGCGCAGGCGGGCTCTGAACGGCTGCCGGATCATGATCTCTACGTCACGTTGGAGCCTTGCGCGATGTGCGCCGCGGCCTTGGCGGCCGCGCGCATCCGGCGGATCTATTACGGTGCGGCAGACCCCAAATCCGGGGGCGTGGCGCATGGCGCGCGCGTGTTTTCGCATGCACAGGCGCATCACGTGCCCGAAGTCTATGACGGAATTGCAGGCGAAGAGGCCGCCGCGCTTTTGAAGGCCTTCTTCGAAGCGCGCCGCCAGGACAAGCCGGGCTGACGCGCTGCGCTGTCGTCAGACGGTGATGGCTTTCATGATGTCAGGTTCGATCACGTCGACCCCGGGCAACCCGTCGATCAATGCCTGTGCGGATTGTTCCAGAATAGGGAACGTCTTGTAGTGACATGGGATGACCGTCTTGAAGTCAAAGTACCGTTTCGCGGCATAAGCGGTGGCTTTCATATCCATGGTGAAATGCCCGCCAGCCGAAAGGATGCCGATATCGGGTTTGTAGTAATCCCCCATCCATTCCATGTCGGCCATGATGTCGGTATCGCCCGAGACGTAGAGCATACGCCCCTCGGCCGCGATCATGAAGCCGACCTCACTGCCACCAGTGCGCAGACCGTCCGGTGTTGAAAAAGTCGAGCTGTGAGAGGCCGGTACCATTGTCACCATGACGCCGTTCAGGTCGACGGTGCCGCCTTTGTTGAAACCGATGGTCTCAATGCCTTCCGCTTCGCTCCAGTATCCCATCAGGTCATACTGTCCGACAACGGGGATTTTCAGGTGCTTTGCCAGAGGAAGTACATCGGCCACGTGGTCAAAATGCGTATGGGTCAAAAGAATGTGGGTCGCCCCTTCCAGCACGGCATCATGCCGATCTTCGGGCAAGACCGGGTTGCCGGTCAGCCACGGGTCGATCAACAGAACCTGCCCCTGAGTTTCTATGCGAAAACTGCCATGGCCCAGCCAGATAATGTTCATTCCGGAATTCCTCTCAAGTCTTGTCTTGGCAGCAGCCTAGCATCGGCTATGTAAATTTCCATGGACTGGATTCGAGAAATTGATGGCTATTGCGAACGCGTGTCGCCGGAGTATTGGGCCGAGCCGATCAACGCGATCACAAATGCGGCTTTTCTGATTTCCGCATGGGTCATGTGGCAGCGCGTGCGCGATCAGGACATGCCGCTGGCCAATGGTCTGGTCGTGATTTTGGCCATGATCGGGGTTGGAAGCTATCTGTTTCACACCCATGCCCGGGTTTGGGCGGCTTTGGCGGATGTGGCGCCGATCCTGCTGTTCATATTGGTCTATATATTTGCGGTGAACCGCGACATCTGTCGCATGTCGTCCGGAATGGCGATCTGCGGTACGCTTCTGTTTCTTCCCTTTGCGGCACTTGTTGCGCCTTTGTTCCAGCTTGTGCCGGGGTTTGGCGGGTCGGCGGTTTACGCGCCGGTTCCTTTGTTGATCCTGATCTATGCGTTCCTGCTGCGGGGCCAAGACATGATCCTGGCCAAAGGGATGACAATCGGGGCCTTGATCCTGATTCTGTCGATCACGTTCCGGGCGCTGGATTTGCCATTTTGCGGGCAATGGCCGGTGGGGACGCATTTCATGTGGCATATCCTGAATGCCATCATGCTGGGATGGATGATCGAGGTGTATCGCGCAGCTCTTGTCAGGGGCCGTTTTAGCAAAGGCCCGGCGCCTTGAGGCGCGGAAGGATCGCGTGTGTCTTCCGAGCCTCATGGCAAGAAGCCAACGAAACCGCCCCGGTCCGATTCTAGTTCTGAAAGGCTGCGGCCAGATGGTCGGGCAGATCAAATTCGCTCAACACCCGAGCGCGGCCTTCGGGCGACATCTTGCGGGCCGTTTTTTCAACGATGCTCTGGATTTTCTCGGCCGAGTGTTTTGCGGCAAAGGGCTGGAAATACCATTTCAGAAACACAAAGCAGATCACGTCTTCCAACGCCTGCACTTCCGCGTCGCGCTTGATGCCTTGTTTGCGCAACATGCGCCCTGCGGCCTCGATCTGTTCTGAATCGTAACCTTCGCGGGCCATCAACCCCATGACCACGTCGGAATGGTGTTCGCCCTGCGCCTTGCGCCATGACAGATATCCAACCCGGCCTTCGGGGTATTCACTGCGGGCAAGTTTCCAACGTTCCACATGCTGCCCGCGCGCGGCGATTTGAAGGGCGTCGGAAGCATCCGGAAACAGGCGGCCCAGCTCGGCACTCATGCGTTCGCCATACAACAGTGCCGCGGGGCGGCCCTCGTCTTGGTTGGGGTCATTTGCATTGGCTGCGTCGATTGCGTCCAGAACCGCTTGTTTTTGCGCGCTCATCATCTGCTCCACTGGCTTGCCTGAACTACGAAACCTCGGCGCAGTTCTGTTCTGTATTCGACGTCATGCTAGCGGCTTGCTCAGGGATGTGCATCCTCGAAAATGCAAAACAGCCGGGTCAGAGAGGGGATATCTGACCCGGCTTGGACCTGCGCGTTACTTGGCAGGTTTAACCTGATCCTGCGTGACCGGTTCCGCGATAGGGGACGGGAAGGTCAACGTGCGTGTCAGGTTGCTTGTGTCGATACCCAAAGCCATGGCCGGTGCGGCCAAAATCGTGGCGGACAAGACTGCGGCTGTTATCAGGGGTTTCATGTTTTTCTCCGGTTTGCGTTATGTCGCATAAATAAAATGAACAGTACAGTACAGTTTTCAAGATCGATAATGAACTATTCGGTTTACTTTATTGCATACCAGTCATTCAGTTTTGAATAGCCTCATAAGAGGGGGGGGATTCCAAACTCGGACCTGCCCAAGGCACCCCGGTCTTGCGACTGCCGCTGCAGACGGGTAAACGCCCCCTAACGTAGATGAGGGAAGCCGATGTCGATTGACCAAAGCACCGCCGCCAAAGTGGCCAAACTGGCCCGGATCAAGGTCGAGGATGACGCGCTGCCGGCGCTGGCATCCGAGTTCAACACCATCCTTGGGTTCATCGAACAGCTGAACGAAGTGGATGTGGAAGGTGTCGAGCCGATGGTTTCGGTCACACCCATGCGCCTCAAGCGTCGTCAGGACGAAGTCACCGATGGCAATCAGCAGGACAAGATTCTGGCCAACGCCCCCGACGCCCGCGAAGGGTTCTTCGCAGTCCCCAAAGTGGTGGAGTAAGACATGAGCGATCTGAACAAATTGGGCCTGGCCGAGGCCCGCGACGCGTTGCGAGCCGGCGACGTCACCTCTGTTGAGCTGACAGAAGCCTGCTTGAAAGCCATTGATGAAGCAGATGCGCTGAACGCATTCGTCCACAAGACGCCCGAGATCGCGATGGAGCGCGCCAAGGCTGCGGATGAACGGATCAAGGGCGGGGACGCTCCGTCAATGTGTGGCCTGCCGATCGGCATCAAGGACCTGTTCTGCACCAAGGGCGTGCCGTCACAAGCCGCGTCGGGCATTCTTGAAGGCTTCAAGCCGGAATACGAATCCACCGTGTCACAGCAACTGGCCGACGCAGGCGCAGTCATGCTGGGCAAGCTGAACATGGACGAATTCGCCATGGGCTCGTCCAACGAAACATCGGTCTATGGCAACGCGGTCAGCCCGTGGCGTCGTGGCAACGATGATGCGCAGCTGACACCGGGCGGTTCGTCGGGCGGGTCCGCGGCCGCTGTGGCCGCCGACCTGTGCCTTGCGGCAACGGGCACTGATACCGGCGGTTCCATCCGCCAGCCCGCGGCTTTTGTCGGGATCACCGGCATCAAGCCGACCTATGGCCGATGCTCGCGCTGGGGCATTGTGGCGTTTGCGTCCTCGCTGGATCAGGCCGGTCCGATGACCAAGAACGTCCGCGACGCCGCGATCATGCTGGAAACCATGTGCGGCCATGACGCCAAGGATTCGACCAGTGCGGACCTGGCCGTCCCGAATTTCGAAGCGATGTTGACTGGCGACATCAAGGGCAAGAAGATCGGTATCCCCAAGGAATACCGCATGGACGGAATGCCCACCGAGATCGAAAAGCTCTGGGCCGATGGTGCCGCGATGCTGAAGGATGCGGGGGCCGAGATTGTCGATATCTCGCTGCCGCACACCAAGTATGCGCTGCCTGCCTACTATGTGATCGCCCCGGCCGAGGCGTCTTCGAACCTCGCCCGCTATGACGGTGTCCGCTATGGGCATCGTGCACAGATGGCGCAGGGTGATGGCATCACCGAGATGTACGAAAAAACCCGCGCCGAGGGCTTTGGCCACGAAGTGCAGCGCCGGGTCATGGTTGGCACCTATGTTCTGTCGGCTGGTTTCTATGACGCCTATTACAACCGTGCCCGCAAGGTGCGCACGCTGATCAAGAAAGACTTCGAAGACGTGTTCGCGGCCGGTGTCGACGCCATCCTGACCCCGGCAACCCCATCGGCGGCCTTCGGTTTGGGCGAAATGACCGAAGCAGATCCTGTTCAAATGTATTTGAACGATGTCTTCACCGTGACCGTGAACCTGGCCGGACTGCCCGGTGTCTCGGTCCCCGCAGGGCTGGACACACAAGGTCTTCCGCTGGGATTGCAGCTGATCGGACGTCCCTGGGAAGAAGGCGACCTGCTCAATACCGCCTATGCGCTGGAAAACGCGGCCGGTTTTGTGGCCAAGCCCGGGAAATGGTGGTAAGCCTCGGGCAACTGAAGCACTAGACACGGAGCCAAACTATGCGCGTTTTGCTTTTGGTCCCCGCTCTTGCACTGGCAGCGGCGTGCACGGATGTCGCACCGCTGACCAGCACGGGTTTCAACACGCCTGAATACCAGGCGCAGCGCGAGGCTCAATTGGCAGGTCAGGGTGCGGCCGGCAACCCTCTGCTGGCCCCGGTCGAAGTTTCACAACAACCGCTGGGCGCCCCTGGTACGGCGCCTGTTGCCACGGGTGAAAACGCGGATATCGCCAACCAGACCGCGGCGGCATTGGCCAGCACATCTGGCCAAAACCCAGCCGCGGTTACGGCGGTTCCCGTGGCGAACACTGGCGCGATTTCCGATGAACAGGACTTTGCCGCCGTGTCCGAACGCCGCAGCATCGAATCCGACGCCGCCCGGATCGAGCTGAACCGCCAGACGTATGAACTCGTGGCCCCGACGGCAGTGCCCGAGCGCACGGCGAGCGGCCAGACAAACATTGTGCAATATGCGCTGAGCACGTCCAATCCGGTAGGTGTGCAACTCTACAGCCGCTCGGGCTTCAACCTTCAGGCCAAGGCTCAGAGGAACTGCGCGCAATTCCCATCCCCTGATCAGGCTCAGATCGAGTTTCTGTCCAATGGCGGCCCCCAGCGCGACCGCAAAGGTCTGGACCCGGATGGGGATGGTTATGCGTGTGGCTGGGACCCGAGCCCGTTCCGCAGTGCCGTCAGCAACTGACCCCCTGAACCCGATCTGGCATCCGTCACCCAATTTTGGTGAACGCCGAGATGGTCTGACACCATCCTTGATCGTGATCCATTACACGGCGATGGACAGCGCGCAGGCGGCTCTGGATCGTCTGTGCGACCCAAAGGCCGAGGTCTCGGCCCATTACCTGATCGGCAATGATGGCACGCTGTGGCAGATGGTACGCGAAGAAGACCGGGCCTGGCACGCGGGTGCCGGAGAATGGCACGGTCAGGCCGACATCAACTCTCGTTCCATAGGCATCGAGCTGGACAACGCCGGCAAGCATCCGTTCCCTGAACCCCAGATGCACCAGCTGGAACAGCTGTTGCGCCAGATAATGCACCGTTGGGCCATCTTGCCAAACGGTGTTATCGGCCATTCGGACATGGCGCCCGGGCGCAAATTTGACCCCGGTCCGCGATTTGACTGGTTGCGGCTCGAGCGCAACCTGCTGGCCGCGCCCCGCGGATATGCCGCTGGTCCGCTAACTGCATCAAAGGGCCAGTTCCGAAGCCTGGCTCGGGCCGCCGGTTTCAGCGCTGATGCAGACGATGATACGCTGTTGCATGCCGTCCGCCTTCGATACCGCCCATGGGGCAGGGGGCCTTTGCAGCAAGCCGACCTCGCTCTGTTGATCCCGCACTCCTGATCCGCCCTTCATCTGGCTGAAAATATCCCGGGGTTGAATTGGTCGCAGGCCAAAAAGGGGCTGGCCCCTTCTCTGAACCATCAACCCTTGACGCCGCCGACCGCAGAGCCTACCCAACCCACGCGCGGAGGGCCGGATGGCCGCTGGGGTCGCAAGGCCCGAGAGGAAAGTCCGGACTCCACAAGACAACGGTGCCGGGTAACGCCCGGGCGGGGCAACCCGACGGAAAGCGCCACAGAAATCAGACCGCCCGGAACCTAGGTTCAGGGTAAGGGTGAAACGGTGGGGTAAGAGCCCACCGCGCCTCTGGCAACAGGGGCGGCACGGCAAGCCCCACCGGGAGCAATGCCAAATAGGGTCCCCGCGCGGGCCGGTCGGCGCAAGCCGATACCGCCGCTAAGCGCGTCTTGGCCGAGAGGGACCGGGTTGGCAGCTTGAGCCGCGCAGCAATGCACGGCCTAGAGGAATGGTCATCGAAGGGGGCAACCCCGGAACAAGATCCGGCTTACAGGCCCTCCGCGCGTATTCCATTACCCACCGGGCGGTGTGTACGCCCCTGTGAGCTTCGCGGCCTTCTCTGCGACCGAAACGAACTCATCTGCTGTCCAGGCACGTACCGTTTCTATGTTGGTCACTGCACCCGACGCGGCGACAGCCATGCCAACGGCCACGGCGTCTGTCCCATCTGGGGCTTCGCTGATCACAACCACGTCGTTGCTGCCGGTTGTCATGTAGAAGGACAGCAGCCTGCCACCTACTTTTTCCAGCAAGGCTTTTACTGGGCCGGTGCGGTTCTCGGGTTTCTGCAACATGCCTTTGACACCGGCTTGCGAGTAAGATGCGTAAGTAATGAAAATGGGCATTGATACCTCCTGTTACATCAAATCGTTTTTGGGTCTTCAAGTCAGCCGACCCCGGGGCCGTTCAAAATCAGGTGCCAGAAAACAACAGTGCCGTGATGAACCAAAGGCCAGCGCCGATCAGCGCAAAACCTGTCACCGGCACAAGCCACCGGGCCCCGGGCAGAAGCTTTTCCAGCGCGACGTACGCGGCAATTCCGACAATCCAGTAGAGGTTCATGATCCCTCCGACGAAAAGCAGCAGCATCAGTGCCCAGCAGCATCCCAGACAATACGTGCCGTGCAGGATACCGGTGCGGAATGCACCGAATGTTCCGGGCCGGTTGTGATCGGCCAGAAAACGTGCGGGGCTCTGACAGTGGCGCAGGCATGCGTTTTTCAAAGCTGAAAACTGATAGGCGCCAGCCGCCAGCAGGATGCTTCCTGCGAAGACACCCGAACTAATCGTCATCATCGGCCCGTCGGACAACCCGATTTGTTCCAACCCCCATTGCAATGCGGTTGCAATCAGGCTGAACGCCCCCCAGGCCACCAGATAGCCGGATAAAAACCACAGGCTGAACGCAACCGTCCGGTGCTTTTCAGGCCCTGTCCGCTTGACCGCGATGAACAGAAGAACGGCAGGCGCAGCGCTTGGGGTCATCATGGCGATCATCATGACCCACCACATCAGAAAAATCAGCAAGGCATAGCTTGCGCTCCACGCTGCTGCCGGGCCCATTTGCATCGGGTCTCCGACAGGGCCGGCCATCCGGGTCATCTCGACCGCGGACATGTTCATCCCGACGCCAGCTATCGTGTACCAGGTTGCACCGAGGATGATCAAAAGAACGCTTCCCAGAACAATCGCGCTGTCCTGTCTCAGCAACCACTCAACCGTCCCGCCCCGGGGCGATGCGTTCTGTTTGGTCATGGGTATTCTCTGATTATGCGCCCAAGACGCCATGGCCCGAGATGTTCAGATGCGCCAGATGAGCATGGGTTGCGTCAAAGGTCAGCCGGATCTGACCACCCGTTGTAGTCGCACTGCCCGATGCCGCCTCGGCATGGCGGTATTCAAAGCCATTCGGCAACTGTATCGACGCGCGGTGAGGTGCGCCCGATACGATATGAGGGATCGGATTGACCTCAACATCGAAAACTCCGGTAACTTTGGCGTATCCGCTGCGCTCTTCGCGGTTCCAGTTCAGTTCAATCGGAACAAACAGAGTTTCATGTTTCAAAGGCGCCATGGCGCTGAAGACATACCAGAACGTGGCCATTTCATCAGTATCCTGACCGGTCATGATTGCTTGCAACGCAGCCCGCTGTTCAGCTGTCGCGCTGTCATCAATGATCAGCTGCATCTGACCGTTGCCCTCATGAATTGGTCCCGGCCAATGATAGACCCCTGCCGCCCGAAGACCGCCCAGATCAGTTTCACCGTAGTGACCGCTTTGAATGTCAAAGACCACAACCGCTTCGCAATTGCCGTGTGACGGCAGTACGCTGAACTGACACGGGCAACCAAAGTTGCAATTGCAATTGGCCAGTTCTTCGGCCTGAATAGCCCATTCTGTCATGATAGCCCCCCAAGAAAAGTCGCCTAAAACAACTCTGCTCGTTGCAGGTTTAACGCATTCACGCTGCCTCGGCCTTCGAGCCTGAATTTGGCTTCTTGGATGGGCGAACCTATCACGAATCCGTGATATGTACAAACAAGATCGCAAATTACATGCCTTCTTTGGGCTTTATCATGTGCCGGGCTATGGGCCGGTCGCGTTCAGGTTGAGCACGGTATTCGGGATTGCATTCGGCTGTTAGACTTTCGGAACCAATTTGAAGATATGGGAGGTTGATTATGAGCTTTATGAAAACGCTGGCGTCCGTGGCCATTGGATTTGCTGCGGCCAAGGGCATGGAAAAATATCAGAAGATGGGCGGCATGGCCGGACTGCAAGACATGATGCAAGGTGCCGGCGGTGGTTTGGGCATGGATCAGTTGGGCAAAATGGCAGAACAATTTGGTCTGCCCGGTGGCGCGTCAGGCTTGCAGGACATGATGAGCAAGATGGGGGTTGGCGGCAGCACAGCCGGAGCCGCTGGTTTGGGTGGGTTGTTGAACGCCATGCAAGGGGCTGCCAAAACTGCCAATCAACACACAGGTGACATGATGGAAACCGTGTTCGGCGGCACGCCCGCGGGTGCAGCGATGGAAGAGCAGGCAAAACTCATGCTGCGCGCAATGATTCAGGCTGCCAAGGCAGATGGTGAACTTGACGAACAGGAAAAGGAAATCATCCTGGGTGAATTGGGCGACGATGTCAGCGAGGAAGAGCGCGCATTCGTGCAAGAGCAGCTGAACGCACCGATTGACGTCATGGGATTGGCGGCTGATTCTGGTGCGCCGCTCAAGACGCAGATCTATGCAACTTCCCTGGCTGCGATCCGTCTGGACAATGCGCGCGAGGCGTCTTACCTGCGGCAATTGTCCACCGCTCTGGGTCTTTCCGACGCGGAAAGGGACCAGATTCACACGTATATGGGCGCGCCAACCTTGCCTAGTTGAACCTGCATCAGATTCCTGTGCCTGTATCATCCGATTGGCCTTGACATAGGCGGTGCAGCGCGTAAAAGCGCACGCTCATAGGAATTCAACCGAAAGGCCCCTGCCTTTTCGGACGCAGGAGATAACCATGGCGAAGCCGACGACAATCAAGATCCGTCTGAACTCGACCGCGGGCACGGGCCACTTCTATGTGACCAAGAAGAACGCGCGCACCATGACTGAGAAAATGACCATTCGTAAATACGACCCGGTCGTTCGCAAGCATGTCGAGTATAAGGAAGGCAAGATCAAGTAATCTGCCATTCCATTTGGAAATTCCGAAAAAGGGCTCTGTTGCACAGAGCCCTTTTTCAGTTCCGGTTTCCTGATTTCGGCGGATGGCAGGCTGCGACGGTCCGTTGCAGTGGCGCATCAGCGTTTGGGACAATCGCATCCCCTGCGGCTTGCTTTTTATGGCAACCTGCAAGTACGCTTCAGCAAACCGCCACAAAATGTTGACCGCCATGAAAAAAATCTTGTTATCCACAATTGCCGTTCTGACCCTAGCGGCCTGTGAAGACCCGTTTAACCGCGAAGGTGTCGGGTTTACTGGAATCGATGGCGAACCGCGCACGATTTCGGACGTACCCGGGGCCGTCGCCTTTCTGCCAGACGCGACCAACGTTCCGGCAGAGCTGGCGGAACTGCGGACAGTCACGCTTTTGAGTGATGAGGTTGACCCGTCCAAGGTGGCTTCGGTTGCAATAGACAATGGCGGGCAGACGCCAAACACTGCTGTTCAACTGCAAGGAAGCGACACAAACCTGTTCCTCAGCACTGTCAGCGTCAACGGCACCTTATTTGGTGTGCTGCGTACGCGCTCTAACAGTGTGAAGGTCGACAATTCGGTCGGTGTAGGCTTTGCGGAAGAAGCAGAGCGTTTTACCGGCTGTCTGCCGGCTGGTCAGGTCTACCGCAAAGGCACCTCGGAAAAGAGCTCGGGCTTTGCCGTTCCGCTGAATTGCAGCTAACAGATTTCTCTCTCAAGTCCAAAACCCTCGCCGAATTCGGCGGGGGTTTTTGTTTGGTTTACGGCAAACAAAAAGGCGGACCCGTAAGGCCCGCCCTTAGAAGTCGGCTATTCCGGTCGCTTATTCTCGATTGCCAAACAGTTGCAGCAGGAACATGAACATGTTGATAAAGTCCAGATACAAGCTCAGCGCGCCCATGATCGCGGCTTTGCCCAACCATTCTTGATCGCCCGAATGGGCCATTTGCAGATAGGTGTTTTTGATGTTCTGCGTGTCATAGGCTGTCAGGCCGGCAAAGATCAGTACGCCCAGAACCGAGATCGCAAAAGCCATCGCCGACGAGGCGATGAAGATATTCACGATCGAGGCGACAATCAGGCCGATCACACCCATGATCAGGAATGTGCCCATTGCCGACAGGTCTTTCTTGGTCGTGTAGCCATAAAGCGACAGACCGGCAAAGGCGATTGCAGTGATCAGGAACACCTGAATGATCGATTCACCGGTGAACACAAGGAAAATCCAGCTGATCGAGACACCCATGACCGCAGCAAAGGTGTAGAACACCAGCTGAGCAGCCGCGGCCGACATACGATTGATCCCGGCGCTAAAGCCAAAGACAAACAGCAGCGGGGCAAACATGATGACCCATCTCAGAGGCGACGCAAACAGCGAGTAACCAAACGACGTCAGGTACTTGCTTTCGCTCAGTTGAGCGGCGGCTGCCGACGGATCGGTTGTGGTTGCCAGACCGGCAATTGCCCAGGCCGCTGCAAAGGTGATCAGCATGCCGACGGACATCGTGCCGTAGACTTTATTCATGTGGGCGCGCAGGCCCTGATCAATCTCGGCGGCGCGCGCGCCGGATGCCGTCCGGATCGTGTCGAATTGTGCCATCAAAGGGTCTCCCTAGTCGTCAAGTTAGAGCGCCCCGGCAGAGCGGGGCGGTTTTCCCTCTAAATATCGGCAACAAGGGGCTGTGTTTCAAGAGATTCCGGGCGAAAACCGACTAAAACACGCAACAAAAATGCCAACAGGCGACTCGCGGTCGCCCATCGCCATGAAAATATGAGAGTCACAGTTACCTTTTCCAGAATTGAGGTGCATCCCAGAAAAAGCGTTTTGCTTCTGCGGATGCTTCCTCGCGGGTGACACCGATGTCGTCCAGCACGGCAGCATCCAGCGTTGCCAGCTTTCGCCGCTGTCTGGACAGTTCGAACGCTTGTGAGATCAGGGACACCAAAGAACGTTTGGCTGGTTTGCAGGGATTATGGATTGCGAGTTGAGTCATAACGTGTCCTTTCCGAATTTTTGATGGTTTCGATGGGTGTCATCAATTTCCTTGATTGATATGGGTGAGTATGACATATTTTTAAAACGAATATTATTGATGGAACGCATAAGGAATCGTGAAGATGCGAAATCTGGACATTACAACCCTGCGATCTTTTGTGGCGGTGGCGGATCAGGGCGGTGTAACCCGCGCCGCCGGATTTCTGCACCTGACGCAGTCTGCGGTGTCCATGCAGCTGAAGCGGCTGGAGGAGCTGCTGGGCCTGGAGTTGCTGGACCGAAGCGGCAGGACAATTGCATTGACCGCATCCGGTGAGCAGCTGCTGGCCTACGCGCGCCGCATGATTGCCCTGAATGACGAGGTAATCTCAAAACTCACCGATCAGGCCTTTGAGGGCGAAGTGGTTCTGGGCGTTCCCCATGACATCGTCTACCCCGCGATTCCCCGGGTCCTGCAACGGTTCAATGCCGACTTTCCCCGCGTCAGGGTGCAGTTGGTGTCGTCCTATTCACTGCAATTGAAAGACATGTTCAAGCGGGGCGAATGTGATGTGATCCTGACGACCGAACCGTCTTCGGCCGATGGCGCAGAGACCATCGCAGAGCTGCCGTTGCGCTGGATCGGCGCGCCGGGCGGGTCCGCATGGCGCAAGCGCCCGTTGCCTCTGGCGCTGGGGCGGCGCTGCTTGTTCAGACCGCAGGTCATATCGGCACTGGATGCGGCCGGAATACCGTGGGAGCTGTCCGTGGAAACCGAAAACGACCGTACCATAGAAGCCACGGTCAGTGCCGATCTTGCGGTTCACGCAATGCTGGACGGAACCGAGGCCGCACATCTTGAACAGATCGACTCGGGTGGGGCCCTGCCGGATCTACCTGCACACATGATCAACCTCTACGGTGGCGAGCAGGGCCGGGATGCGGTTGTCGAAGCTCTGGCACAGTTGGTGCGACAGAACTTCAGATTGTTGGGCGGTACCCAGTTACGGGCCGTGGTTGGATGATCGCGATCAGGGCGTGATCACGATCTTGCCCGTCGACTTGCGCTCTTTCAGCAACTGCATTGCATGTGCGACATCTTCAAGGGGCAGAACATGACTGATATGCGGTTTTATCCTGCCCTCAGAATGCCACTTGAACAGGGTGTCAAAACTGTTGCGCACAGCTTCGGGGCGGAACTTCAGATAGCCGCCGATATACACCCCGATCACGGTCAGGTTTTTGACCAGCAGATGATTGGCCGGAATCTGCGGGATATCGCCCCCGGCGAATCCGATGGGCAGCAAACGCCCTTCGGGATTGGTGGCCCTGAATGCGGCCTTGAAAACATCCCCGCCGATGACGTCATAGACGACATCTGCGCCACCCAGCGATTTGACCCGCTCGCGCAGGTCTTCGGAAGCATCGATCAGATGATCGGCACCAGCGGCAAGGGCAACGGCAAGCTTGTTCTCGCCGCGCGCCTGCGCGATGACCGTGGCGCCCATGAGCTTGCCGATTTCGACGGCAGTCAGGCCGACGCCTCCCGCTGCGCCGGTGACCAGAAGGGTTTCACCCGGTTGCAGGCGTGCCCTGTGATCCAGGGCCATGTGACTGGTGGCATATGCGATCTGGATGGCGGCGGCGTCTTCGAATCCGGTGTCGTCCGGCAGCACGATCGCACGATCCGCGTCGAATACACCGTACTCGGCCAACCCACCCTGACCGGAATAGACTGCGATCCGGTCGCCTGGGCTGAGCGTTGAAACGCCAGGCCCGACTGTCTCCACGATACCGGCGATCTCCATGCCCAGGGTGAATGGGGCAGGTGGCGTGTCCTGATACGCGCCCGTCTGCATCAGCAGATCGGCGAAATTCAGGCCGCAAGCTTTTATCGCGACCCGCACCTGGCCTTCGCCCGGCTCGGGTATTTTCACGTCACAAAGCTGGGCAGACGCCCCGTCGGATGGAATGCAATAGGCCCGCATATTGTTCCTCAAGAGTTTCCGACATAGGCGCGTGTGCCGTCAGAAAAGTCAATCCGTTTGCTGCGCGGGTGCAAAAGGCCCCCGATTTTGAAGGAGGATTCAGTTGCAGGAATACGGTTCTGTAAAGGCTGTGGGTAATACAACCACAAATCCCTGTCAGGGGCGTTCGATTCAACCAGCTTGAAAAAAATCTCAAAACCGGCATTATAGATAATCAGTGCTGTAAACGGGGGGCGGTACAGTCCGTATTAGGGAGCGGTTAAGGGGAGCTCTCTAAAACTGCGATATCGGACGTCGCAAAATCCCGTGCAGATGTTTGTGTAGTATAGGAGAATACCAATGACTCATCACGTCGATGTCCATGTGGGCAAGCGCGTTCGGCATCGCCGCTGGCTGATTGGGATGACCCAGCAGCAGTTGGCGCAGCAAGTTGGTATCAAGTTTCAGCAAATCCAGAAATATGAGACCGGTGCCAACCGAATCAGCGCATCCCGCCTGTGGGACATCGCCGAGGCGCTGGATGTTCCGGTCAGCTTTTTCTTCGAAGGTCTGGAAGAAGCCCAGAAAGGCGATGCGGACAAGAAATCCGTCCCTGCCGACTTGATGGGTGACAAAGAGGCTTTGGATCTGGTGCGCTCTTACTATGCGATTCCGGAAAATCAGCGTCGCCGCCTGTTCGAGCTGGCGCGGGTTCTCAGCGACGTTGCCTGACTGACTTGACTTTGTCGCGGATTGCTCGCACCTCAGGGTCATGCAACCGACGACACAGAGCGATATCGAAATTGCCGAAGAAATGGCCGAAGCTGCGCGTGAGGCCATACTCCCCTTTTTTCGTCAAACAAATCTGGAAACTACGAACAAGCTGGCCGATGGGTTCGACCCGGTCACAGTGGCTGATCGTGCGGCTGAACAGGCGATGCGGGACGTTCTGGCGCGGCGGCGCCCGGATGACGGTGTGCTGGGCGAGGAGTTCGGCGCGCATACGGGCACCAGTGGCCGCACCTGGGTACTGGACCCCATCGATGGGACCCGCGGGTTTATCAGCGGCACGCCAACCTGGGGTGTTCTGATTGCGCTGAGTGATCAGGACGGGCCTTTTATGGGTGTAATCGATCAGCCGTATATCGGAGAGCGCTTTGTCGGATCGTCTTCCGGTGCTCACATGACCGGTCCGCAGGGCACCAGAAGAATGCAAACGCGCGATACCAGGGCGCTGGATCAGGCGACTTTGTTTACCACGTTCCCTGAGGTTGGAACCCCGAAGGACCGCGCAGGGTTTCAGGCGGTGTCCGAGCAGGTACAGCTGACGCGCTATGGAATGGATTGCTATGCTTATGCGCTTCTGGCTGCCGGGCAGGCGGATTTGGTGATCGAGGCGGGCTTGAATTCCTATGATATCCAAGCGCCGATTGCCGTTATTCAGGCGGCCGGCGGTATTGTGACCGATTGGCAGGGCGGCCCCGCACATCAAGGCGGCCGGGCCCTGGCCGCAGCAAACGCTGACCTTCACGCCGCAGCGCTTGAGATACTCCGCCAATTCTGAATTCTGTTGCCCGGCGCATCAAAGGCAACTACACCGGTCATGGCCGGTTCTTGCGCCTGTTTTCCACCGGCCGACGCACTTCTTGCATGAGACGGGCAGATGCAGGAGCGCGAAATGACGGAAACCCTACTCAAGAATGCTGATCTGATCCTGACAATGGACGAGTCCCGGCAGGAATTGTCCAAGGCCGATATTCTGGTCCGCGATGGGCAGATTGCCCGGATCGGGCTGCGACTGGAAACACAGGGTGAGGTGCATGATGTTTCAGGTTGTCTGGTGACGCCTGGCCTGGTGAATACCCACCACCATCTTTACCAAACCCTGACACGGGCGGTGCCGGGCGGGCAGGATGCGCTGCTGTTTGGGTGGCTGCAAACGCTCTATCCGATCTGGTCGCGTTTCGGGCCGGAGGAAATGTTCACCTCGGCTCAGATCGGTTTGGCCGAACTGGCGCTGTCGGGGTGCACGCTCAGTTCCGATCACCTTTACCTCTATCCCAACGGCGCGCGGCTTGAGGATACGATCGCGGCCGCGTCCGAGTTGGGGATGCGGTTTCATCCGACACGCGGCGCGATGAGCATCGGCGAGACCGACGGGGGCTTGCCGCCGGATCACCTGGTGGAAAACGAAGCCGCTATTCTGGACGACATGGTACGTGTCGTGGACGCGTTTCACGACCCGTCGGACGGGTCCATGTGCCGCGTTGGCCTTGCCCCGTGTTCACCATTTTCCGTCAGCCGCGACCTGATGCGCGATGCGGCGTTGCTGGCGCGGGACAAGGGCGTGATGTTGCATACCCATCTGGCCGAGAATGATGAGGATATCGCCTATTCGCAGGCGCAATTCGGCTGCCGCCCGGGGCAATATGCCGAGGAACTGGGCTGGACCGGCCCGGATGTCTGGCACGCCCATTGCGTCAAGCTGGACGGGGCCGAGATTGATCTGTTCTCGCGCTCGGAAACAGGCGTGGCCCATTGCCCCTGTTCAAATTGCCGCCTCGGATCGGGTATCGCACCGGTGCGGGCGATGCGCGATGCGGGTGTCAAGGTCGGCCTCGGCGCAGATGGATCGGCCAGCAATGACAATGGCAACCTCATGCTTGAGGCGCGCCAGGCCATGTTGCTGCAACGGGTCGCCAATGGTGCAGATGCCATGTCGGCCCGCGAAGCGCTCGAGATCGCGACGCGCGGCGGCGCGGATGTGTTGGGACGTCCCGATTGTGGACGGCTGATGCCCGGAAAACGAGCCGATATTGCGGTGTGGGATACCCGCGGCATCGAAAGCGCGGGCAGTTGGGATCCGGCGGCGCTGCTTCTGGCGGGGCCGATGTCTGTGAAACATCTGTTCGTCGAAGGCCGCCAGATCGTGCGTGACGGGCACATAACGACCATCGATCTGCCCCGCGTGATCGAACGCCAGAACACGCTTGCCCGGGCGTTGCAGGCCTAAGCCGCCTGTTGTCCGCCGATCCAGACCTCAGCCACGGCGCGATCATCGCCCATCATGATGGTTGGGAAGATCGCTTCCCAAACATCTTCTGCATGGGCCTCGCGCTGGGCGATGGCGGGGGTCGAGGCGAGGTCGATTACCACCAGATCCGCCTCCATCCCCTGAGCGATGTTGCCGATGCAGTCGTCCATACGCAGGCTTCGGGCGGATCCGACCGTGCCCAACCACAGCAATTGCGCCGGATGCAGGGGACGGCCGCGCAATTGGCCGATCTCATAAGCGGCGGCCATGGTGCGCAGCATCGAAAAGCTGGACCCGCCGCCGGTATCCGTGGCCAGACCGATCCGGTGGCCATCATGGATCAGCCCGTTCATGTCAAACAATCCCGATCCGATGAAGGTGTTCGACGTGGGGCAATGGATCAAAGAGGCATCGACCTCGCGCAGCCGATCCCGTTCCCGGTCTTCCAGATGGATGACGTGGCCATACAGGCCGTTCTGGCCCAACAGGCCGAATTTCTCGTAGGTATCCAGATAATCCCTTGCTTCAGGGAACAGGGATCGAACCCATTCGATTTCATCTGTTTGCTCGCTCAGGTGGGTTTGCATGAGACAATGGGGATGCTCGGCCCAAAGCGCGCCCATGGCCTCGAGCTGTTCCGGGGTCGAGGTCGGTGAAAAGCGCGGCGTGATCGCATAGGACAAGCGGTCGACGCGATGCCATTTTTCCAGCAGGGCGGCGGATTGGTCATAAGCCGTCTGCGCGGTGTCGCGCAGACCTTCGGGCGCGTTACGGTCCATGCAGGTCTTGCCGGCGACCACACGCTGCCCACGCTGTTGCGCCGCGGTGAAAAAGGCATCCACGCTTTCAGGGTGAATCGTGCAAAAACTGCACATGGTCGTGGTGCCGTGGGCGGTCGTCAGGTCCAGATACCGGTTGGCGATCTCGGTCGCATAGTCGAAATCGCCGAACTTCATCTCTTCCGGGAAGGTGTAGGTGTTCAGCCAGTCGATCAGCCGCTTGCCCCAGCTGGCGATCATCGCTGTCTGTGGATAATGCACATGTGGATCGACGAACCCAGCCATGATCAGGCGCGTTCCGTGATCCTTCGTGACTGCGTCAGGATGGGCTTTATTCAGCGCATCGGCGGTGCCGACCTCTGCAATTCGCCCGTGTTTGATCACGACCGCTTCGTCCAGCCGGGTCGCCTCGGTCGGCTCTCCGTCGAAGGGTGATCCTGTGAAACTCAGAACACGCCCTTTCAAAAGCGTCTTTTGCGCCATTTTCCCTGTTCTCCACCTGTTTGGAACCGCACACCAGCATAGGCGGACGAAAGAAGTGGGTAAATCGGCGCATTGTCATTGTTTTCCGGTAGCTGCTTCTTCTATTTAAGGGCAAATCGTAAAAAAGGGGCAGAGCATGACGACAGGCAGAGACGAAGCCGGACACGATCAGCCCCGGGATGAAGACGCCTATGCGTTGGACCCCAAGGCAGTAGCGGCAATTCTGTACGCGGTGGACATAGACGACCGCGACAAGCTGGTTGAGTTGATGGAGCCGCTGCACTCGGCCGACATTGCCGACCTTCTTGAACAGATCAATCCGTTTGACCGGGCGCGCCTGATCCGCCTGTATGACAAAGAGTTCGACGGCGACATCCTGTCTGAACTGGATGAATCGGTTCGTGAAGAGGTGATCTCTGTTCTGAACCCGGATGTTCTGGCCGAAGCCGTGCGCGAGATGGAAAGCGACGATGTCGTTGACCTGCTGGAAGACCTTGAGGAACCGCAGCAGGAAGCCATTCTGGACGCATTGGAGGTTTCCGAAAGGATCGCAGCCGAGCAGGCACTGTCCTACCCCGAGAACTCGGCCGGTCGTCTCATGCAGCGGGAAGTCGTCATGGCGCCGGAACATTGGAGCGTCGGGCAAGCTATCGACTTCATGCGCGCCAATGACGATTTGCCCGAGCAGTTCTATCATGTCGTTCTGGTCGATCCGCGCCTGAAACCGGTTGCTCAGGTGACGTTGGGCAAGCTTATGGCGGCGCGTCGTGAAGTGCCGCTGATTGATCTGGCAGAAGAAGAGTTTCACATCATCCCCGTCGATCAGGATGAGGAAGACGTGGCTTATGCCTTCAACCAGTATCACCTGATCTCGGCCCCGGTGGTGGATGCGGATGGTCGTTTGGTCGGTGTCATCACCATTGACGACGCGATGGTCGTTCTGGATGAAGAGCACGAAGAGGACATTCTGCGTCTTGCCGGCGTTGGCGACGAAAGCTCGTTGTCTGACAGTGTGGCGGCAACCAGCCGGCGAAGGTTGCCCTGGTTGGCGGTGAATCTGTGCACGGCGATTTGTGCCTCTTTGGTGATTTCGCAATTCGAGGCGGCAATTGATCAATTGGTCGCGCTGGCCATCCTGATGCCGATCGTTGCGTCAATGGGCGGCAATGCAGGAACACAATCGCTCACCGTGGCGGTGCGTGCGCTGGCGACGCGCGACCTGACAAATTCGAACGTGATGCGCGTTATCAGGCGGGAACTGCTGGTGGGGATGCTGAATGGGCTCTGCTTTGCCATCGTGTTGGGGACCGTGGGGATGCTGTGGTTCGATTCCCCGCTGCTGGGTGTCGTGATCGGGTCGGCCTTGGTCGTGAATATGATCATCGCCGGGTTCGCAGGTACGGTAGTACCGGTGGTGCTGGATCGTCTGGGAATTGACCCGGCTCTGGCTTCAGGAACCTTTGTGACAACCACGACGGATGTCATGGGTTTCTTCATATTTCTTGGGCTTGCCAGCGTGGTGCTACTGTGACCGATCTGACCGATATCAAAGCCGCAGCGCGCAAAGCGGCATTTGCCCGCCGCAAGGCCGCGTTTGATGCCCGCTTGCCGGGCGCAGCCGGGCGCTTGTCCGAGGTTCTGGCAGGCTATCGCGGCGTGCCCCTGTCAGGTTACATGCCGATCCGGACCGAGATCGACCCGGTGCCTGCGATGGCCGAAGCATCGGCTTATGGCCCGGTGGGGGTACCTGTCATTCAGGCAGCCGGTCAGCCGCTGAAATTCTCTCGCTGGACGCCGGACGGTGTGCTTAAGGACGGCCCGTTCGGTGCAAAAGTGCCCCAGGTGGATGACTATTTCGACCCCGAAATTCTGATCGTTCCACTGGTCGCCTTCGACGCAAATGGTGGCCGCCTGGGGTATGGCGGCGGGTTTTATGACCGAACGCTGGAAGGTCTGCGCGCCAAACGCCCGACGCTTGCCATCGGTTTTGCTTTTGATGCGCAAGAGGCTGCGGACCTGCCGCTCGAGCCAACCGACCAACCGCTAGATATGGTTGTCACGGAAAGCCGCGTGCTGACCTTCTAGCTGCTATTGCTCGAAATGGCTGCGCAAGTAATCCCAAGCATCCACCTCGGTGCCGTCCTTCAGGATGCAGACGCCATAGACACTGCCGTCTTCGTTTTTACGAAGCTGGTAGGTCCCGTCGTTTTCAATGCAAAAGGTCGCGGCGGGGTTGGGCATGGATGTCTTGGTGCCTTCGGCAGCGGCAGCAGTTGCCGCCAAAAGGCAGCCGGTCAGAACAATTGACGACTTCACGAAGAATTCCTTCTGTATTCAAGAGACGTATCGAAACATTGCCACGGCAGAATTTGATTTCAACCCCCAAGTCTGCCGTTAATTTCACGCTTCCGCCTTGTTATTGCCAAGTACAGCCCCTACGACCCGGATCATGAGGATTCTGTTTCTTGGTGATGTCATGGGGCGCGCGGGACGCGCTGCCGTTCAGCAGCATTTGCCGCGCCTGCGCGACGAATGGCGGCTGGATTTTGTCGTGGTCAATGGCGAAAACGCGTCGAACGGCATGGGGCTGACCGGAGATCACGCCAGGCTGTTGCTCGACGCCGGAGCGGATTGCCTGACGCTGGGCGATCATGCGTTCGACCAGAAAGACATGCTGCAATTCATCGAGAAGGAACAGCGCATCATACGACCCGTCAATTTCGCCAAAGGAGCGCCGGGGCGGGGTCATCGGCTGTTCACGGCCCCGGGGGGGCGCAAGGTTCTGGTGGTTCAGGTGCTGGGTCAGGTCTTTATGAAACGCCCGTTCGACGATCCGTTCTCGGCTATCGAACCGATCCTGAAATCTCATCCCAGAGGCGGGCAGGCGCAGGCGATCATCGTGGACATGCATTGCGAGGCCACGTCCGAGAAGATGGCGATGGGGCACTACTGCGACAAACGTGCAAGCCTTGTGGTGGGAACGCATACCCATGTCCCGACGGCGGATTCCCAGATTCTGCCGGGGGGCACTGCGTATTTGACCGATGCGGGCATGTGCGGAGATTACGATTCGGTCATCGGCATGGACAAGCAGGAGCCCATGCGCCGGTTCATCACCGGCATGCCCAAGGCGCGCTTTACCCCTGCAAACGGCGAAGCCACACTAAGCGGCGTGTTCGTGGAAACCGATGATCGTGACGGACAAGCCAAAACCGTGCGCATGGTGCGCGTCGGAGGGCGCCTGGAACAAGCCGGGCCCGAATAGTCATCGTCAGGCTTGCTCTGTCGGGCGCAATGCGTGAAACTGCATGTCATCAGGCGCTTGGGCCCGGGTTCGGACAGAATACCACGAATGAATTTCCTTTCACTGACAGACACAGGAAGCGCAGTTCTGGCGCTGGTCATCGTTGCGGGCATGTTTATCATGTTCCTGCGCGAGGTTTATCCGACCGAAGTCGTGGCCATTGGCGGTGTCTCACTGATGCTTGTAACCGGCATTCTGCCCTATCAGAGTGCGCTTGCAGTTCTGTCCAACCCGGCACCCTGGACGATTGCGGCGATGTTCATCATCATGGGGGCTTTGGTGCGGACCGGAGCCCTGGATTCGTTCACCTCGACCGCGCAAAAGCAAGCTCAGGTGAACCCGCGTGTCGCAATCGCTTTGCTCATGGGGTTTGTCGTGCTGGCCTCGGCGGTGGTTTCGAATACGCCAGTGGTCGTGGTGATGATACCGGTCTTTGTGCAAATCGCCCGCACCCTGAATGTTCCCGCGTCCAAATTGCTGATTCCGCTGAGTTATGCGGCCATTCTGGGCGGCACGCTGACATTGATCGGCACGTCCACCAACCTGCTGGTCGATGGTGTGGCCCGCGCGCAGGGGATGAAACCCTTTACGATTTTCGAAGTCACGCCGCTGGGGATCGCGCTGGTGATCTACGGCATGATCTATTTGCGGTTCATCGCGCCGAAACTGTTGCCCGAGCGGGACAGCATGGCGTCGCTGCTCAGCGACCGGTCCAAGATGAAGTTCTTTACCGAGGCCGTCATTCCGCCGGACAGCAACCTGATCGGGCGCGAAGTGACCGGCGTGCAGTTGTTCAAACGCCCCGGCGTGCGCCTGATCGATGTCATCCGGGGGGATGAGTCGTTGCGGCGCAACCTGAAAGGCGTCGAACTTAAGGTCGGCGACCGGGTGGTTCTACGCACCGAGATGACCGAGCTTCTGAGCCTTCAGCGCAACAGGGAACTCAAACGCGTGGATCAGGTATCGGCCGTTGAAACCAAGACGGTTGAGGTGTTGATCACGCCCGGATGCCGTCTGGTGGGTCGGACCCTTGGGATGATGCGGCTTCGGCGTCGTTATGGCGTTTACGTGCTGGCGGTGCACCGCCGCAACCAGAATATCGGTCGTCAACTGGATGACTTGGTGGTCAGGGTTGGGGATACGCTGCTTTTGGAAGGTGCCCCGGCGGATATCCAGCGGCTGGCGGTGGAAATGGACATGGTGGACGTCACCCAGCCATCGGCTCGTGCCTTCCGTCGCAGCCACGCACCGATTGCGATTGGGGCTCTTGTAGGGATTGTTGCCCTTGCCGCGCTGGGCATTGCGCCCATCCTGTTGTTGTCGATTGTGGCCTGCGCCGTGGTTCTGTTGACCCGTTGTATCGATGCGGATGAGGCGTTTTCTTTTGTGGAAGGTCGCCTGTTGGCGTTGATCTTTGCGATGCTGGGCATTGGGGCTGCACTGGACAGTTCGGGCGCGGTTTCTCTGATCGTCGAGGCCGTTGCGCCGGGGCTCAGTGTCTTGCCGCCATTCCTGATTATCTGGGCGATTTACCTGCTGACCTCGGTGCTGACGGAACTGGTTTCCAATAACGCCGTGGCGGTTGTGGTCACCCCGATCGCCATCGGTCTGGCTCAGGCGGTCGGAATAGATCCGCGCCCACTGGTCGTCGCGGTCATGGTGGCGGCCTCGGCGTCTTTTGCAACTCCGATCGGATACCAGACGAACATGATGGTCTATGGCCCCGGGGGCTACAGGTTCACCGACTTCATGAAGGTCGGTGTGCCGCTGAACCTGACGGTCGGATTGTTGGCGTCTCTGCTGATCCCGTTGATCTGGCCGTTATGACATCGGCACAGATTTGCCGCTTTATCCGCGGCGTACTTGTAAATGTCGGATGAACAGCAATCTTTTGTAGAAATATTACTTTAAGGGGTACTGCCATGCTGACATTCGGCCGCACCATGTTTCCTGCGGTTGCTTTCGCCACCGTTTTGAGCGGCGCATCGCTTGCCGGAACCGTCGAAGGAACTGCAACCTACCGAGAGCGTATTGCGCTTCCGCCTGACACGACCTTGTTCGTCGAGCTTCAGGATATCTCATTGGCGGATGCGCCGGCCGAAACGCTTGCCGCGCAGAGATATTCCTTGACCGGTGTGCCGGCGCAGTTCGAACTGACTTATGATGACGCATTGATTCAGGACGGGCGCAGATACGCCGTGCGTGCTTCGGTCATGCAGGGGCAAAAGCTGTTGTTCACCACGGATACCGTTTATCCGGTACTTACACATGGGGCCGAGAATTCTGCTGACCTGCTGATGATACAGGTGCAACACCAAGGTGCCGTGATGCTGGAAAACACCGAATGGGTCGCTTCGGGCCTCAATGGTGCGGCTGTCGAGACAGAGAAACGTCCTGAACTTGCTTTTGGGCAGGGCGGGGCATTTTCAGGCAGCGGAGGTTGCAACCGGTTCAGTGGCCAGGCCGAGATTTCTGACAATCGGATTGCGTTCCCGGACAATATGGCTGCAACGCTCATGGCTTGCCCACCCCCGCTGGATGAGGTCGAGCGGCAGTTTCTCAAGGCGATGCAAAGTGTCACAACCTTCGCGATGCAAGGCAACGCGCTGGCCTTGCTGGATGCTCAGGGTGAGCTGGTGATCAAAATGATGCGCAAGTAATAGGGCAGGGCTGTCACGCGATGGCCCTCGATCGTCCGGCGTTGCGACCCGAAAAGATGCAGCCGCCCAAGAAAGTTCCCTCAAGCGCGTTGTAGCCGTGATAGCCACCGCCTCCGAACCCGGCGACTTCGCCGGCTGCGAACAGGCCCGGCACAACCTGACCGTCGGCGCCGATCATCTGACTGTCCAGATTGGTCTGCAAACCGCCCAGTGTCTTGCGGGTCAGCACGTGCAGCTTGACCGCGATCAGCGGGCCATTCCTGGGGTCCAGGAACTTGTGCGGTTTGGCGGTGCGGATCAGCTTGTCGCCGCGATAGTTGCGCGCCGCCAGGATCGCCATCATCTGCGCATCTTTTGAGAACGGATTGTCCACCTGTGAATCCCGTGCTTCGATCTGGGCGCGCAGATGCGCCTCGTCGATCAGACCCCCGCCCAGATGGTTCATGCCACTCACCAGTTCGGTCAACGTGTTGGCGACGACAAAATCCCCGCCCTTTTCCTTGAACGCCTCGACCGGGCCGGTGGCTTTCGACCCCGACAGGATGCGCTGCCGGATCACTTCCTTCCAGCTGCCTGATGTGAAATCGGGGTTCTGTTCAGACCCGGACAGGGCGAATTCTTTCTTGATCACCTTCTGTGTCAGGACGAACCAACTGTATTCATAGCCAGTCTTAAGGATTTCGCGCAGGGTGCCCAGCGTGTCGAACCCGGGCAGGCAGGGGGGCTGCAACCGGTTTCCGCGCGCGTCGAACCACATCGAGCTGGGACCGGGCAGAATGCGAATGCCATGGTCGGGCCAGATCGGATCCCAGTTGCGCACGCCTTCGGTGTAATGCCACATGCGGTCTCCGTTGATGACATGGCCACCGGCCTTTTCGCTGATGGCGATCATCCGACCATCCACATGGAAGGGCACACCCGCCACCATGTCCTTGGGCGGTTCGCCCAGGCGGTCGCGGGGCCAGTTCTGGCGCACCATCTCGAAATTGCCACCGATCCCGCCCGAGGTGACGATGACGGATGGTGCATAGACCTCGAACTCGCCCACCTCGTCACGGTTGGTCTTGCCGCCGCGCGGGGCCGCGTCATCGGCCAGAACCTCGCCCGAGACGCCCTTGGCCTCGCCGTTCTGCATGATGATATGGCTGACCTGATGGCGGAACTTCAGCTGGATCAGGCCGGCGCTGACATGGTCGCGGACCCGGCGGATGAAGTGTTCCAGCACGCCGGGTCCGGTGCCCCAGGTGATGTGAAAGCGCGGGACGGAATTGCCATGCCCGTTTGCATAAGACCCGCCACGTTCAGCCCAACCCACGACCGGAAACCAGCGCAGGCCCATGCCATGCAGCCAGGGGCGCATTTCACCGGCGGCGAACTCGATATACGCCTCGGCCCATTTGCGGGGCCAGGTGTCTTCTTCGCGGTCAAACTGCGCGCTTCCGATCCAGTCGCGCAATGCCAGATCGTGGCTGTCGCGGATACCCATGCGGCGTTGTTCCGGCGTGTCGACCATGAACAAGCCGCCCAGGCTCCAGAAGGCCTGGCCGCCCAGAAAACCTTCTGGTTCCTGATCGAGTATGATTACCTTCTTACCTCGGTCGCCCAGTTCGGCGGCGGCGGCCAATCCGGCCAGACCAGCACCGATTACGATCGCATCAGCAGTGTTGTTTGTCATAACGGTCCTTTCAGCGCCTGCGGAACCAGACAAGAAACGGCAGAACCACGGCGTACATCGTAATGCCATAAACTGCCGAGGGCAGGGCCAGCGGGCTGAACCCGCTTTCGGTATTCGTGATCAGCGCCGCCAGTGTAATGCCCAGCGTGGAGTTTTGAATTCCGGTTTCGATCGAGATCGTCTTGCACTCATTCCAGGACAGGTTTGATATCCGCGCCAGCCCGAGCCCGATGAACAGCAGGGCGATATTCAAAGAAATCAAGCCTGCGCCCATGATGCCAAGATTGTCGACGAACAATTGCCAGTTCCCGGCCAGTGCCGCGGCAACGATCAGCACGAACAAAACGGTCGCGAGCGTCGACAATCCCGGCTCTACGCGGTTTGCAAACCCTGTTGCAAAGTTGCGAATTCCGACCCCGATGGCCACGGGCAGCGTTGTTATCAGAAACAATGCAACAGCCAGACCGGTGATCGAAACCTCGGGGGCTTCGTCGCCCATGAAGTGCCTGATCGACCACGCGGCCAGTATTGGCACGGTCACCATCGACAAAAGGCTGATCACGGCGGTCAGGCTGACCGAAAGCGCGACATCGGCTTTGGCGAGCTTGGAGAGGATGTTGCTGGTTACGCCGCCCGGGCAAAAACTGAGCAGCATGAAACCAACCGCGATCTCGGGGGGCAATGCAAAGATTGTGACCGTCACAAAGGCCGCGACTGGCAAGAGAACAATCTGGCTTGCCGCCCCGATGGCAAAGGCGCGTCGTCGGCTCAGGACACGACGGAAGTCTGCCACCTCCAGCCCGATGCCCAGAGACAACATGATAATGGCAAGCGACACCGGCAAGCCGACATTCAAAAGCAAATCCAAGGACAACTCCTCCCAAAGTTGCGTCAGATCAGCCTATGCGAGGGGGCAAGGCGCAGGCAACCGCGCCGTTGGGTCATTCGTATCGTCGGACGAACCGGCGCAGGATCTCGCCCGGCTGCGTGACATCGGCCGAATGGCAGTGGTCGATCAGTTTTTGCGCGTCTTCAGGCGGGAAATAGCCGTGGTTCTTGTAGATATTGATGCGCTGTTCAAAATCCCTGGCGTCGGCTTCGGGGTGGAACTGCGTGGCGTAAACGTTCTGCCCCCAACGGATCATCTGGAACGGGCAGGGGTCTGACGCGACAAGGTGCACGCATCCCTTCGGCAGAGCCTGAACCGCTTCCTTGTGGCCAACGAAAGCGTCGAAAGTGGGTTCCAACCCGGCGGTCAACGGATCCCGCTGCCCTTCCGGGGTCAAATGGCACGTGGATGGTCCGACGGGTTCGCCATACCGGGCCTTGCTGACGTCGCCGCCCAGATACGCCGCCAGAATGCCAAGGCCATAGCAGCAGCCCATGAACGGGTGATCTTGTGCGATGATCTGCGGCATCAACCCCATGATCGCAGCCTCGATCCGGGCATCCAGCTGGGATTTGGTCGCCGGGTCGTCACTGACGCATCCCGGTCCGCCGCCTACGATGACACCGGCATAGTCCGTGACATCCAACCCTTCTGGCAGGTCGTCGCAATCCAAACGGATGCGATGCGTCTGTTCAGGAGACAACCCGCTCCGGTTCAGGATCGAGGCATATTCGGCATCGGACGCATCTGTTTCGGGGCGCAGTTGCAGGATCAAAAACGGTTTCATGCGCAGCCTTTACCCGTCACAGCGGCCAGAACACAAGAATGGCGGGAACAGAAACGGCTATGATCAGCACTTCCAGCGGCAATCCCATGCGCCAGTAGTCTCCGAATCGATAGCCGCCGGGCCCCAGAACCAGCGTGTTGTTCTTGTGCCCGATGGGGGTAAGGAACGCAGCCGAGGCCGCAACAGCCACGGTCATCAGGAACGGGTCGGGTGACACCTCGAGCGTGCGTGCCATCTGTATCCCGACCGGCGCGGCGACAATAGCAGTGGCAGTGTTGTTCAACACGTCTGACAAAGTCATCGTGACAACCATCAATACGGTCAGAATGGCCCAGGCGGGCAGACCATCGGTCAGTTGGATCAGGGCGTTTGCGATCAGTTCGGTGCCGCCCGAGGTCTCCAAGGCGCTGCCCAGCGGGATCATAGACCCCAGCAGTACGACCACCGGCCATTCGATGTGATTGTAAATGTCGGTGATCGGCATGATCTTGGTCAGCACATAAGCAATCACGACCAGCCCCAAAGCAATGGGCAGATAGATCAACCCAACACTTGCGGCCAAAACAGCGGCGGCAAACAGACCGATGGCCAGCCATGCCTTGTCATTTGCCGTTACGTTCAGCCCGCGTCCGGCAAGGGGCAGGCAACCCAGCCATTCCGTGACATCCGCAGCGCGGTCGCGGGGGCAGAGCAGCAGCAGGATATCGCCCGGTTCAACCTCGGTCTTGCGGACCTGTTCAGTGATCCTGCGCCCCTGGCGTGAGATGCCCATCAGAACGGTGCTTTGCCGCCAGGCCAGCCCAAGCCCTTGTGCGGTGCGGCCTGTGATGCGCGCGCTTTCCGGCACGACGACTTCAATCACTTCCAGCCCGTCACCCTCGGCCGTCAGCAACTCCTGCCGGCGCGTGTCCGAGAAGTCGAGATTGAGCGCTGCGCGAAACTCGTCCAGCGCCTCGGGTCGGGCTTCCAGAACCAGCGCGTCACCTTCCTGCAAAACGGCGTGCGCCGACCGGCCATAGCGACGCTTGCCATCCCGGATTAATCCGATGATGGCCACGTCCGATTTCTCGGCCACCTCATAAAGCTCGCTGACCCGTTTGCCGATATGGGCGGATTCCGGGGGAACGGTCAGCTCGGCAATGTACTCGGCCAAGGTTTCCGATGTCTCGGCCTGCGGTCCGCGATTGGGGATCAGGCGCCAGCCTACCAGTGCGACAAAGGCAAGACCGGCGATCGCGGCCAGCCCACCGACCGGGGCAAAATCGAACATGTGAAACGGCTCGCCCAGTGTTTCGGCCCGGATCGACGCGATGATGATGTTCGGAGGTGTGCCGATCAGCGTCGCCATCCCCCCCAGAATGGTGGCAAAGCTCAGCGGCATCAGCGACAGGCCCACTGATCGTCCGGCCTTGCGTGCGGTCTGAATGTCCACGGGCATCAGCAGCGCCAGCGCCGCTACGTTGTTCATGAAGGCCGACAGAACCGCACCGATCCCACCCATCAGGGCGATATGCGCGCCCAGACCCCGCGAGGCATCCACCAGCGTGCGGGTGATCAGGAACACTGCTCCGGACCGGACCAGACCGGCAGAGACGACCAGAACCAGCGCCACGATGATGGTGGCCGGGTGGCCAAACCCGACAAAGGCGTCGTCCATTGGCACGACGCCCAGCACGACGCCGATCATCAGCGCGGCAAAGGCCACAAGGTCGTATCGAAACCGGCCCCACAGCAGCATTCCGAAGACGGTGATGAAAAGCGCAAAAAGAATGATCTGGTCTGTCGTCATGCCGTCACCATACTAGTCGGTGAAGCCGTCGCAAGCCGCTCTCTTGATCCTGCCCCCTGCAAACGTCTATATGAGCGCCGAACACGCAATCACGATGACGAGGACGCATTATGGCAGGCCACTCAAAATGGGCCAACATCCAGCACCGCAAGGGGCGTCAGGACGCCGCGCGGTCCAAACTGTTTTCCAAACTGTCGAAAGAGATCACCGTTGCCGCCAAGATGGGCGACCCCGATCCCGACAAGAACCCGCGCTTGCGTCTGGCCGTGAAAGAGGCCAAGTCGAACTCGGTTCCCAAGGATGTGATTGACCGCGCGATCAAAAAGTCCACCGCCGGTGAAGGCGACGATTACGAAGAAATCCGCTACGAGGGCTATGGCCCCAACGGCGTGGCCGTGATTGTTGAAACCATGACGGACAACCGCAACCGCACTGCGTCGACCGTGCGTTCGACCTTTTCCAAGAACGGCGGCAATCTGGGCGAGACGGGCTCGGTCGGGTTTATGTTTGAACGCAAGGGCGAAGTGATTTACCCGGCAACGGCGGGTGACGCAGACACCATATTCGAAGCCGCCATCGAGGCCGGCGCGGAAGATGTCGAAAGTTCAGAGGATGGACACATCATCTGGTGTGCGGATACGGATCTGAACGACGTTTCGAACGCGTTGGAAGCTGCGCTGGGTGAATCGGAATCCACCAAATTGGTCTGGAAGCCGACCACCACGACCGAGCTGGGTCTGGAAGACATGCAAAAGCTAATGAAGCTGGTGGACGCGCTGGAAGACGATGACGACGTACAGCGTGTCACGACCAATTTCGAGGCCTCGGATGAGGTGATGGCACAGCTCTGAGCTGTTGCGGATCTTGACGGCGAAACCCGGCTCAACCGCCGGGTTTTTTCATTTTCGGACAGTTTCGAAGAGTTGTTGGCTGAACCCTTCGAAACGCATAGGCTGGAAAAACTCGGAAATTCCGGGACAACACCACCGAAAGATCCGCGATGGATGCGACTGCTGAAAAGGCCAAGCGAAACGTGCCGGTTCTTGCTGGGCAGAGTATCGTGTCTCAGGTTGCGTGGACTCTGGGCAGCCCGTCGGTGGTTTTGCCGTTTCTGGCCGTGTCATTCGAACTGCCGATGTTCGTGGCGGGCGCGCTGGTTTCGGTGCGAATGATTGGCAGCATGATTTCCGATTTCTTTCTGGCGCAATCCGTCGCGGCGAAATCGCAAAAGAAACGCGCAATCGCTCTGACCGAAGCGATCATCGGATCCTGTCTGGTCCTGGCAATGGTGGCCGCCGCGACCGGGGTCGTTCCGTTGATCGCAGTGGTTTTCGTGGCGGTCTTTTTCGTGATCGGTCTTGTGGACGAGGTGCAGAACCTGATGTTTACCGATCTGCTGGGCGATCATGTCCACTCGCGTTCGCGCATGGTCCTGCATTACCTGCAACTTGGGGGCGGAGGCCTGTGTGCCATCGGTCTTGCCATGTTGGTGCATCAGATCACCAAGGAAAACCCACCTTTTTCGCGCCACTCAACCATGATCGGTGTATCGGTTGCGTTTTTCATGCTGTCAGGGCTTTTGATGTTGGCCATGACAGAGAATGCCCGCTCGGCGGAGTCGGCAAACAAGACCGGACCCACAGCAAAGCTGTCGTTCAAGGCCAATGCCCGGGGTATTCTGGGCATGTTCCAATACTCGTGGTTTCGGCGTTACATGGTCATGCGAATGCTCTTGGTGGCTGTTTCGCTCTCTGTCCCGTTCTTCGCGCTGATCGCGGCCGAGGCGCATCACAGCTCGGCCAAGGGACTGACTGCGATGATTGTTTCATCTGCTTCGGGCTATCTTGTGTCCGGACCTTTGTGGCAGGTTGTAAACATGAAGTCTCATCGTGCCGTCATGGTGGTCGGGACACTGATGGTGGTCGCAACGGGCGGTGTTCTTCTGGCATTTCACGACTTGGGTATCGATCACGATGTGCATCTGCACGCGATCGCGCTGTTTGTCGTCACCGTTGCGGTGACCGGGATCAGCAGCGCACGCAAGCTCTATTTCCTGGACGTCGCGCCCAAGGAACAGCGCGTTCAGGGATCAGCCGCGATCAAGTCTTTTGCCCGTTTGTTGGCGGTGCTGCTTTCGGCGGCTCTGGCCGCGGTCGCCCATATGCACGAGGTTGCATTGGCCGTCGGGTTCATAGTCGCGGCCAGCCTGGTGGCCTGCGTGACATGCTATCTGACGATGTCGCCGGGCCGAAAGGACGCCTCTGGCACACAGGGCTGATGCGGCTCCGCCTAGAAAAAGGAAGAAATCTCGTCCAGGGGCTTTTTCAGCTTTGCAACGGACGGCACGGTCGCGGTTTCCGAGGGATGTCCAACTGCGATGATCATTGTCGGTTTCTCTGAAGCGGGCCGACCCAGCGCATCGGTCAGAAATCGCATCGGATTCGGGGTATGTGTCAATGTGCTGAGACCGGCGTGATGCAACGCCGCCAGCAGAAAGCCGGTGGCAATGTTCACACTTTCTGGCACATAGTAATTCTTGTACCGCGTCCCGTCTTCGAATTGCCCCCAGCGTTGGGCAAAGACCACGATCAGCCACGGGGCGATGGTCAGATGTTCCTTGACTGCGTTTGTCCCGATGGGTTCCAGAGCCTTGATCCATTCATCGCCCGCCGCTCCCGCGTAAAAGCGACGCTCTTCTTCCTCGGCTTCCTCGCGGATGCGCAGTTTCAGCTTGGGGTCCGAGATGGCAGCAAAATGCCAGGGCTGGTGGTTTGCACCTGACGGGGCCGTTCCCGCGGTGCGCAGGCAGGTTTCGATCACGTCACGAGCCACCGGGCGCGTGGAGAAGTCCCGAACGGTATGACGTCGCCGCATCTTTTCAAAAAAAGCCACTGCCGCGTCCTGCATGTCCGCATCACTGATCTCGCATCGGTCGGGCAGGGGAATGGGGTCATAACTGAGGGCGTCGCGCGAGAACATTGGTTCCTCCAATCGAATGAGTCTGACTATTTGCCTTGTGACGGTAGTAAAACCCGTTGCGCAGCATGCTGGACTGCCTGTGTAAGGGGTTTGAGCGCCGGGGCAAGAACCCGCCCGACCTGCCAGCTGAGCGCGATGTCCAGTGGCGCATCTGGAACGATCGGGCTCAGAAGTCCGCGCGCCATGGCGTCTTGCACAAGGGCTGCGGGGTTCATGCCCCAGCCAATTCCGGCGATTGCGGCATCAACGAACCCTTGCGAAGATGGCAGGAAGTGGAAAGGCGGTGACAGATGTTTGCCGGTGTGATGTGCGATCCACGCTTTTTGCAGACCGTCCTTCCTGTTGAAGACAAGGCAAGGCGCTTTGCTGAGGGTTTCCTCGGTCACGCCGTTCTTGAACCAGGTGTTGACAAATTCCGGGCTGGCGGTGGGCAGATACCTCAACACGCCCAGCTCAATCGCGTCGCAACCGCTCACGGTTTGTCCGCCGACAGTGACGGCGGCGCTGACCTCGCCGCGCCTCAGCCAGTCTGCAGAATGATCCTGATCGTCGATCACAAGGTCGAACAGCAGGTCGGGCACCCGCGCCATCGCGTCAATGAACCAGGTGGCCAGAATGTCGGCGGGTACCGCAACGCGAACCCTTGCGGACCCGGGTTCTTGTACCAGAGCCAATTCCCGTGCCAGCTGCGCCTCGAGCAGACCGACATCTTCAGCGTAACGTGCGATGCGCTGCCCGGCTGGCGTTCCGGTGCAAGGGGTTCCCCGATGGATGAGCGAGGCGCCCACGCGATCCTCCAGCGCTTTTATCCGCTGGGATATCGCCGAAGGGGTTACAGCCAGTTCCGCCGCCGCCGCATCAAAGCTGCCATGGCGTAGAATGGCTGACAAAGCGGCCAATTGGTGAGGATCCAGCAGCATTAGCAAAACTTAACTGAGGGCAACATCTTTAATTTGATAGATCGCATCGCGGCCAATAGTCAACGCAAAGGCAACGCAGGAGATACCATGCCTACATCCGTGATCGCCGGTTTCGCGCTGGGTTTCAGCCTGATCCTCGCCATCGGGGCGCAGAACGCCTTTATTCTGAGGCAGGGCCTGCGGCGCGAGCATGTGTTTTTTCTGTGCCTGACCTGCGCGGTGTCTGATGCCATCCTGATCGGAGCAGGCGTAGCAGGTTTTGGCACACTGGCACAGGCCGCACCTTGGTTCGAAACCGTGATGCGATACGGTGGGGCGGCATTCCTGACCTGGTATGGCTTGCGCAGTCTTCGGTCGTCCTGGCTGGGTGGTTCGGTGATGGAAATCGGCAATGGCAAGCGAACCAGCCTCAAGGCTGCGCTGCTGACGGTTTTCGCGTTCACCTGGCTGAATCCGCATGTATATCTGGATACGGTCGTGCTGATCGGCTCGATCTCGGCCCAATATGACGACCGGCTTGGTTTCGCCCTCGGCGCGATGACATCCAGCTTTGTATTCTTCTTTTCGCTTGGCTATGGGGCAAGCATCCTGTCGCCTGTTTTTGCGCGCCCCAGGGCGTGGCAGGTGCTGGACGCAGGGATTGGCGTGGTCATGTTGGGTATCGCGCTGAAACTTGTTACCATGTGAAGGGTTGTTCCCGGCCGGGTTTCGGTGTTCAACCTTGAACATGACTTCATCCACCGTATCGTCCCGTCCGCTTGCCGGCATGTTCTGGATGTTCGCCGCCGGCTTGTCCTTTGTTGTGATGACCGCGCTGGTGAAGTCGCTGGGCACATCGATGAATTCCATCCAGGCCGCCTTTCTGCGATATGTGCTGGGGTTGGTGTTTCTGTTGCCGGCCATGCGGTCGATCATGGCGACGCATCTGACCCCCCGCCTGCTGACGCTGTTCGGTCTGCGAGGCGTCGTGCATGCGGTTGCGGTCATGCTCTGGTTCTTTGCGATGACACAGATCCCACTGGCCGAAGTTACAGCCATGAATTACATGACTCCGGTTTACGTCACACTGGGGGCGGCCCTGTTTTTGGGCGAAAAGCTGGCCTTTCGCCGGATTGCTGCGATTTTGGTCGCTCTGGTTGGCGTCCTGATCATCCTGCGGCCCGGGTTTCGCGAAGTGTCATCAGGCCATCTGGCCATGCTGGGAACGGCCCTGACCCTTGGGGGGTCGTATTTATTGGCCAAGATTCTGGTGCGTGACGTACCGCCCGCCGTCGTTGTGGCACATCTGTCGATCTGGGTGACCATTGCCTTGATACCCTTTGCGATCGCCGTTTGGACGCAGCCAAGCCTGCGGGATATCGGGGTTCTTTTTCTGGTGGCCAGCTTTGCGACCGCCGGGCACTATTTCATGACCCTGGCGCTTCAGGCGGCGCCAGTGGCCGTCACGCAGCCGGTGACGTTTCTTCAGCTGATATGGGCCACGATCCTGGGCGCCGCGGTTTTCCATGAAAGCGTTGACGTGTGGGTTGTCGCGGGCGGCACGCTGATCCTTGCCGCCGTGAGCTTTATATCGTGGCGCGAATTCATGTTGAACCGCAAGGACTTGACGCCTCCGAGTATTGCGCCGAAGCTGTAACGACATCGCTCTCTGATTTTTCATTAATTGACGAGTCAATAAAAACCCCCTAGCGTGGTCCCGTGACGCCTGCTCAAGGGGAGAACGATGCCAAAAGTCGGAATGGAGCCAATCCGCCGGGATGCGATTGTTCGCGCGACAATCGCTGAGCTGGGCGTGAAGAAATCCCTTGATGTAACCGTCAGTCAGATTGCCAAACGTGCGGGCATGTCCAGCGCGCTTGCGCATCACTATTTCGGCGGCAAGGATCAGATCTTTCTGGCCGCCATGCGCCGGATCCTGTCGGACTTCGGCGAAGAAGCAAGGGGCGAGCTGAAAGCGGCTACGCCGGACCAAAGGGCGCAGGCGATCGTCAGGGCGTGTTTTGCGCCTTCTTGTTTCACACCCGATGTGATCGCGGCATGGATGACCTTCTATGTGCTGGCTCAGACAAATGATGATGCCCTGCGCCTGTGGCAGATCTATCAGGCCCGCATCAAATCCAATCTGACCCACGCCCTGCGGCACAAGTTGGCTGACCCGCAAGAGGCGGCCGAGAACATGGTTGCCCTGATTGACGGTCTGTACATCCGCGCCGCACTCAGCGCCCCTGAAGAACCGCAACTGGCCGTGAACCACGCGATGCGTGTGCTCAACACTCTGCTCGAGGCTGAAAAATGACAAAACCGAACATTCTGATCCTGATGGTGGATCAGCTCAACGGGACTCTCTTTCCAGACGGTCCCGCTGATTGGCTTCACGCTCCGAACCTGAAGAAACTGGCAGAACGGTCAACCCGGTTTGCCAACGCTTACACGGCGTCGCCCTTGTGCGCGCCCGGGCGGGCCAGCTTCATGTCCGGTCAATTGCCGTCGCGCACCGGCGTCTATGACAACGCGGCCGAGTTTCGCAGCGATATCCCCACATACGCACATCACCTGCGCCGCGCGGGCTATTACACCTGCCTGTCGGGCAAGATGCATTTCGTCGGTCCCGATCAGCTGCACGGGTTCGAAGACCGCCTGACCACCGACATCTACCCGGCCGATTTCGGCTGGACCCCGGATTACCGCAAGCCGGGTGAACGCATCGACTGGTGGTATCACAACATGGGGTCCGTCACCGGCGCGGGTATTGCCGGGATTTCCAACCAGATGGAATATGATGACGAGGTCGCCTACAACGCCAAGGCCAAGCTTTATGATCTGGCACGCGGCAAGGATGATCGCCCGTGGTGCGTAACCGTCAGCTTCACACATCCGCATGATCCCTATGTCGCCCGGCGCAAATACTGGGACCTTTACGAGGATTGCGCGCATCTGCTGCCCGAAATCGCTGATATCGGCTATGACAACCAGGATCCTCACGCCAAGCGGATCTTCGATGCCAACGACTGGCGTAGCTTCGACATCACCGAGGAAGACATTCGCAAGTCGCGCCGCGCCTATTTCGCCAATATTTCCTATCTGGACGACAAGATAGGCGAAATCCTCGAAGTGCTGGAAACCACCCGGCAAGAGGCGATCATCCTTTTCGTTTCGGATCACGGGGACATGTTGGGTGAACGCGGGCTGTGGTTCAAGATGAACTTCTACGAAGGTTCGGCGCGAGTGCCGCTTATGATCGCGTCGCCTGATCTGCCCGCCGGCCGGATTGATGCTCCGGTGTCAACAATTGACGTAACGCCGACCCTAGGGGCGCTGGCCGGCGTAGACATGGCCGAGATTGCCCCCTGGACCGATGGCGAAAACCTCGTGCCGTTGGCACTGGGCGAGGAACGAACCACACCGGTAGCCATGGAATACGCGGCCGAGGCATCCTACGCGCCGCTGGTCTCGTTGCGATATGGCAAGTGGAAATACAACCGCTGTGCGCTGGACCCTGATCAGTTGTTTGATCTTGAGGCCGACCCGCACGAACTGAACAATCTGGCAGACAGCCCCGAACACGCAGGTACGCTGCAAACACTGCGTGCCAAATCCGAGGCCCGTTGGGATCTGGATCGCTTCGACGCCGAAGTCCGTGCCAGCCAGGCGCGGCGTTGGGTTGTGTACGAAGCGCTGCGGCAGGGCGGATACTACCCGTGGGACTATCAGCCGCTGCAAAAAGCGTCGGAACGCTACATGCGCAATCACATGGATCTGAACATCGTCGAGGAAAGCGCCCGGTTCCCACGCGGCGAATAACCTCTTCATCTTTTCGAAAATACTCCCGCCGGAGGCATCCAACCTTCTCGGCGGGGCAGGAGTTGTGGAAATGGAAGCAGATTTTGTCATCGTCGGCGCAGGGTCCGCAGGCTGCGCAATGGCATATCGTCTGAGCGAGGCCGGGGCCTCGGTTCTGGTGATCGAACACGGCGGCACCGATATGGGGCCGTTCATTCAGATGCCGGCGGCGCTGAGCTATCCGATGAACATGTCGCGCTATGACTGGGGCTATCAGTCCGAGCCCGAGCCGCACCTGAACAACCGCCGCCTAGCCTGTCCGCGCGGCAAGGTGATCGGCGGGTCGTCCTCGATCAATGGCATGGTCTATGTTCGCGGCCACGCGCGCGATTTCGATACCTGGGCCGAGATGGGGGCTGACGGTTGGTCTTACGCGGATGTTTTGCCTTATTACAAACGGATGGAAACCTGGCACGACGGCGGCCACGGGGGCGATCCGGCATGGCGCGGCACTGACGGTCCGCTGCACGTGTCGCGCGGCCCGCGCGAGAACCCGTTGTTTCAGGCCTTTGTGGATGCCGGTCAGCAGGCCGGTTACGAAGTCACGGGCGACTACAACGGTGAAAAGCAGGAAGGCTTTGGCCCGATGGAGCAGACCGTCTGGAAAGGGCGGCGCTGGTCTGCGGCGAATGCCTATTTGAAACCTGCGCTCAAGCGCGACAATTGCGATATCGTGCGCGGTCTTGCGTCTCGGGTTGTCATGGAAAACGGCCGCGCCACAGGGGTCGAACTGATCCGTGGCGGCAGGAAAGAGGTCATCAAGGCCCGGCGCGAAGTTGTTCTGGCGGCATCGTCGATCAATTCGCCCAAGCTGCTGATGTTGTCCGGTATCGGCCCAGCGGCGCATCTGGCCGAGCATGGGATCGACGTCGTGGCGGATCGCCCGGGGGTTGGTGCTAACCTACAGGACCATCTAGAGCTGTATATCCAACAGGCGTCGCTGCAACCGATCACGCTCTACAAGCACTGGAACCTGTTCAGCAAGGGCCTGATCGGGGCGCAATGGCTGTTTACCAAAACGGGACTGGGCGCATCGAACCAGTTCGAAAGCGCTGCGTTCATCCGGTCGAAGCCGGGCGTGGAATACCCCGACATTCAATACCACTTCCTGCCGATAGCGGTGCGCTATGATGGGCAGGCCGCTGCCGAGGGGCACGGGTTCCAGGCGCATGTCGGCCCGATGCGGTCCCCGTCACGCGGGGCGGTCACATTGCGCTCTGCCCAAGCCGCAGATGCGCCGGTGATCAAGTTCAACTACATGAGCCATGAAAAGGATTGGGAGGATTTCCGCACCTGTATCCGGCTGACCCGCGAAATCTTTGGGCAAGCCGCCTTCAAGCCCTTTGCGGGCAAGGAAATTCAGCCCGGTTCCGCTGTCCAAACGGATGAAGAGCTGAACGCCTTTATCGCGGAGCATGCGGAAAGCGCCTATCACCCCTGCGGTACGTGTCGGATGGGGCGCGCGGATGACAAGAATGCGGTAGTCGACCCCCAAGGCCGTGTCATCGGCGTGGACGGGTTGCGCGTTGCGGACAGTTCAATCTTTCCGCAGATCACCAACGGCAACCTTAATGCGCCGTCTATCATGGTGGGTGAAAAAGTGTCGGATTCGCTATTGGGCAAAGATCCGTTGCCGAAGGCCAATGATCGTCCGTGGATTCACCCCAACTGGGCAACCGCTCAACGTTAACCTTTCCAAACGGCCCCCGGTTGAATGCGCGTGAAATACCGCGCATATCGGGGGCATGTTAAGGATTTGTTTAACCCTTGTTCTTCTGCTGCCAGGTCTAACCCATGCCGCAGAGCACCTTGCGGGTCGGGTTCACGTAATCGATGCGGACACCTGGAATGTCGGTGGTGTTCGGGTGCGGCTGCACGGTATCGATGCGCCCGAACTGGATCAGACCTGTCAGGATTCCGACGGATCAAGCTGGCCGTGCGGGGCGTGGGCCACTCATATGGTTCAGAAGCAGTTTCAGGGACGGATGACCACATGTGTCCCGGTGGATCGGGATCGCTACGGTCGCATCGTTGCTCGGTGCAGCGTGGAGCGCGAAGACGTCGCCACCCAGATTGTAGAGCAGGGCTTGGCCTTTGCGTACCGCAAATATTCGGACACGTATGCAGGCGCCGAGCGGGTTGCGAAGACTGGAAACAGGGGATTGCACAAAACTCAGATTCAGGTGCCTTGGGTGCACAGGGCGCGCAAGAAACCGAAATCCTCTGATGTATGCATTATTAATGGAAATGTTTCGTCAAAGGGCGAAAGGATCTTTCACGAACCGGGCCAGAGGTACTATTCCAAGACCCGGATCAGCGCAGCCAAGGGCGAGCGATGGTTTTGCTCTGCTGCCGAAGCACGTGCAGCGGGTTGGCGTGCTGCGCGACGCTGAATTCTGAATTTTTACTGTGTGAAATTGATCCGCGTCAAAGTGGGCGGCGCGTCACGCTTCTACCACTGATATGCAACGACATATTAAGGAGCGAACAGACATGTCCCACACCCCGCATGAACTGGCCGAAGAGTTTCCGGACAAGGTTGAACTGATGAGCCAGCTCAAGCAAACGGACGCGCATTTTGCCCGTCTGGCTGATGAGTATCACGAGGTCAATCGCGTTGTGCATCGGGCTGAAACCAACGTCGAACCCATGGAAGACCTGGCCGAAGTTGATTTGCGCAAGAAGCGGGCAGCGCTGAAAGACGAAATCTGGGCGATTTTGTCCAAGGCCTGAACATTATGGCCGGGGGATACTGTCCCTATCCTTTCCCGGCCCCGGTCGGGGCTCCCCCGGTTAATTTCTGGCCATACGAACTCAGGTGACTTCGTATGGCAGGGTGCCGCGCGTATGGGTGTCGATGCTGAGCCGACGTTCCAGCGGCGGGACCGAGCGCTGATGGCAGTTTTGCCGCTCGCAGATGCGGCAGGAAATGCCGATGGGCTCGTAAGCGCTGGCGTTGTTTATGTCGAGGTTGTCGGCATACACGAGCGCCGGGGCGTGGCGTACCTCGCACCCCAGCGCAATTGCGTACCGCCTGACCGGTGCGCCGAATGAACCACCTGATTTCGACACATCCCGAGCCAGCGAGATATAACGCACACCATCCGGCGTTTCTGCCAGTTGCCGAAGGAAATGGCCCGGCGTTTCAAAGGCCCGATGCACGTTCCAAAGGGGGCATGCGCCACCAAACCGTGCAAATTGCAGACGCGTGGCCGAGTGCCGTTTCGTGATTGTTCCGGCCTGATCCACGCGGACAAAAAAGAACGGGATACCTTTTGCACCGGGGCGTTGCAGCGTCGACAGTCTATGCGCAACCTGCTCAATCGATGCGCCGAACCGGTTGCTGAGCAGCTCCAGATCGTGGCGCTCTTCCTGAGCGGCGGTCAGGAATGCGGAATAGGGCATCAAGGAAGCGCCGGCGAAATAATTGGCGAGGCCGATCTTGGCGATGGACCGTGCCTCTTCGCTTTGGAACTTGGCAAAATCCAGTGTCGCTTCCAGCAGCTTGTCCTGACTGATCAATGCGACCTGCAACAGCAGTTGAAACACTTGCGTTTGCGGAGTCGAGCGGGAGGAAAGGCGCAGGACTTTGCTTTCAGCGTCATAGGTGCGCAAAGGGGCGATGTCAGAGAACATCACTTGAATACCGCGCTCTGTCAGGCTGTTCAAAGCAGCCTGCCGGATGCTGCCCGGGCTTTCCGCGCGATTGGCGAACAGCTCTGCGGCCCGGTCCACGGCGTCGATGTAGTTGTCGCAATAGTGGAAGAAGTCCCGCACCTCTTCCCAGGGGCTGGCCTGCATTCGGGCGTCTTCCCGCCCCAAAGCTTCGTCCAGTGACGCGAGGCGTTCATGCGTTTGACGGTAGGTTTTGTGCAGCTCGATAAATGCGCGGGCCAAGGCCGGGGCGTTTGATGCCGTCAGGCGTAAATCGGCAAGTGGCGGCAGAATATCCGCAAAAACCGGGTCGGCCAAAGCTTCGCGCATGTCCGACACCAGTCGCTCGCTGTCGCCGGTGCTGAGCTCGGTGACATCCATGCCGAATTCTTGTGCCAGAGCCAACACAACCGTGGTCGAGATCGGCCGGTTGTTGTTCTCCATCTGGTTCAGATATGGGAGTGAAACACCCAGTTTCGCCGCGAATTCGCGTTGTGTCAGGGCCAGTCGCGTGCGCATTTCACGCAGTTTCGCGCCGGCATAGAGCTTTTGGGTGGCCATGAGGTACCTTTGCAAGTTTTCTATTTTGGAAGACTAACTTTGCAAAGTTTTCTGGGCAAGTCGTTACAGCCCCAATTGCCGTTCTCGCCGAATGACGGATCCAATTGCGAAAATCGCCAGAACTGCGGAGGTGAGCATCAGCCAAAGCAACGGCATGGCTCCGGTTTCCCGGGTCAGCAGGGTGCCTGCCAACGCGCTCAGGCCCGCGCCGCCCCCCAGCATGATTGCGCCGCTCAGCCCCGAGGCGGTTGCGGCCAGATGCGGACGAACAGACAATGCGCCGGAAGTGGCATTGGGAATGGCCATGCCGTTTCCGACGCCCACAAAGGTCATCAAGCTGAAAAAGCTGAGTGCGGTGCCCAGACCTGCGAGGAACAAGGATGCCGAAAGCGCAACGCCCAAGGCGTTCAGCAGGCTGCCCCACAACACCATCCGGTTGATGCCAATCTGCATGGAAAAACGACCGCTCAGAAAGTTGCCAACAAAATAACCGACTGCCGGTGCACCAAAATAGATGCCGACCTGTGCCGCGCTTAGTCCGAACAGCTCGGTTCCAATAAAGGGCGCGCCACCGAGATAGGCAAAGAAGGTGCCCGAAGACAACGCGCAGGACAGTGAATAGCCCCAGAACCGTGGCGAGGTCAGAAGTTCAGGGTATTCCTTGAACTGCTGAACAAGGGTCTTGCCGCTTTTGGCTGACGTTTCGCCAAAATCCGCGAAGGTCAAGGCAAGCGTCAATCCACCCAGGGCGAAAGGCAGCCAGAAATTCGCTTTCCAGCCAAAGCTTTCCTCCAGCAGCCCGCCGATCGCCGGGCCGATCATCGGGACCACGGCCATACCCATTGTCACATATCCGATCATCGATGCCGCCTGATCCTGATCGTACATATCCCTTACCGCGGCCCGGCTGAGAACCATGCCGACAACCACGACCGCCTGGCACATTCTGAACGCCAGAAAGATTTCAACGTTGGGGGCATAGATGCATCCAAGCGTGGCCAGCAGGAACAAGCCGATCCCCCACAGCAGAACTGGCCTGCGACCTGCCTTGTCGGCGAGCGGCCCAATCAGGATTTGCAGAACGGCATTGACCAGAAGATACAGCGCGATCGACAGCTGCATGACCTTGTAATCGGCGCCAAAATACGCGGCCATGTTCGGCAGGCTCGGCAGAAACAGGTTCATGCTCAGCGCAGACAAGCCCGCGAGCAATACCAGTGTCGCCAATGTGGGTGGTGTGCGGCGAACCGCGCGAGAGCTGAACTGCATGGTTCACATGTATAGTCATGGAATTTGGGATTGCCAGCAATCCAGCGATCTCAATAAGAGGCTTTGCAAGTTTACAGTTATCCAGATTGTTGTTGCTGAATATTTGCAAATTTGCCGAAAAGGGCTTTGGATGAGAGGCGCAAAGGGGTAGGGTCCCGGTAAATTTTACAGGGGATAATCGTCATGAAAGACATCCTTTCCGAGTTGGAAAACCGCCGCAACGACGCACGACTGGGCGGCGGGCAGAGGCGGATTGATGCCCAGCATGCGCGCGGAAAACTGACGGCGCGAGAGCGGATCGAGTTGTTGCTGGATGAGGGCAGCTTTGAAGAATTCGACATGTTCGTCAGTCATCGATGCACCGAATTCGGAATGGAAAAACAAAAACCTGCAGGTGATGGCGTTGTCACCGGCTGGGGCACCATCAACGGCCGCATGGTCTATGTGTTCAGCCAGGACTTTACGGTCTTTGGTGGGTCGCTGTCCGAGACGCATGCCCAGAAGATCTGCAAGATCATGGATATGGCGGTGCAAAACGGAGCACCAATTGTCGGAATCAACGATTCGGGCGGTGCGCGAATCCAGGAAGGCGTGGCTTCGCTGGCCGGGTATGCCGAAGTGTTTCAGCGCAACATCACGGCCTCGGGGGTGGTTCCGCAGATCAGCGTGATCATGGGCCCATGTGCCGGCGGTGCGGTTTACAGCCCCGCGATGACTGACTTCATTTTTATGGTCAAAGACTCGTCTTACATGTTCGTGACGGGCCCCGACGTGGTCAAAACGGTTACCAACGAGGTTGTAACGGCTGAAGAACTGGGTGGCGCCTCGACCCACACCAAGAAGTCCTCGGTCGCCGACGCCGCGTTTGAAAACGATGTGGAAGCATTGGCAGAAGTGCGCCGTCTGGTGGATTTCCTACCGCTCAACAACCGCGAAAAACCTCCGGTGCGCCCGTTCTTTGATGACCCTCACCGGATCGAGGATTCGCTGGACACTCTGGTTCCGGACAATCCGAACACGCCCTACGACATGAAGGAACTCATCACCAAAATAGCCGATGAAGGCGATTTCTACGAAATTCAGGAAGATTTCGCCAAGAACATCATCACCGGCTTTATCCGGCTGGAAGGTCAGACCGTAGGTGTGGTGGCGAACCAGCCGATGGTTTTGGCGGGATGTCTGGATATCGACAGTTCGCGCAAGGCGGCGCGGTTCGTGCGGTTCTGCGACTGTTTCGAAATTCCGATCCTGACGCTTGTCGATGTTCCGGGCTTTCTGCCGGGCACACAGCAGGAATATAGCGGCGTGATCAAGCACGGCGCAAAGCTGCTTTATGCATATGGCGAGGCGACCGTGCCCAAGGTCACGGTGATCACGCGCAAGGCGTATGGCGGTGCCTATGTGGTTATGGCGTCCAAACACCTGCGCGGCGATTTCAACTATGCCTGGCCGACAGCCGAAATCGCGGTGATGGGTGCCAAGGGTGCAACCGAGATCATTCACCGGGCAGATCTGCATGATGCGGAAAAGACCGCACAGCATGTCGCCGATTATGAAGATCGGTTTGCAAACCCCTTTGTCGCCGCCGAACGCGGGTTCGTCGACGAGGTCATCATGCCGCATTCGACCCGCCGGCGCGTGTCCAGGGCCTTTGCCAGTTTGCGCGGCAAACAGCTTAAGAACCCATGGAAAAAGCACGACAATATTCCGCTTTGACCCATTCGGGGCGGCGTTGTCCGCCCCGGTTGTTGGCACCGGTAGTCCGATTCTGAGCAGGAAATGCTCAAAATTGCGGCGGAATTGACAAAAAGCGACAAATAGTTGAATGATCCGACCCGTCAGACATAGAACCGCGCAGGCCAAAAGCACTGCGCGCGCGATCCCGGAAGGAGGAGCCTGCCTTCGGTGGGTCCGGGATCGTGCCATATGTCTGGTATTGTGCGCGCTCGGCGCTCCTGTTTTTGCCCAGACAGACAGTTCGTTGCCGGTACCGTCCGGTCAGCCCGTGCATCTGAGCGATGTCCTGCTGGACAACAACCCCGGTGAGCTTTGGGTGCGCTTTCGATTTGTCGCCCCGAAGATCGGAGCATCAGTGGGACGGATCGGCTATGATGTGGCGTCCAGGGATATGGAGCATCTGTGCCAGGTTCTTGCCGTTCCTTATGTGGCTCTGCACGAATTGCAGCCATCCAGAGTTGTCATTTCCCTGTCTGATCGCCCGGTGGAATTCGGCGACACCGCTCCGGACGCGACACAGTATTTTGAAGCCTACCGGCTGGAGCAGTCCCGTTGTATCTGGGAAGGGCTTTGACCATGAACTCACGCTGTCATGACGTCAAAGCTTCTCAGACCAACGGTGCGGCTTTGGAGGTGCGCAACATGATCCCATCCAAGTTCGGGTTCGAACTATTTTTGACTGCAAAACAAAGCTGTGGAGTGTCGCCATGCTGAAACATCGCGGGTTTCCAGGGCGTCTTTCAGGCACCGATTTTCAGTTCACTATTCGCCGCGCCAATCCCAAGGGTGTGACGCCGCTGACGCGGAGGGAACGGTTCCGGGATCGCAAACCGGCGGACAAACGTGCCGATGCCGCCTTCATGGAGGCCCTTTGGGCGCATTTCGGCGATCAGCCGTTCGAGAGGGGCAACCTGGATGCCGGACGTCTCAGCTGGCTTTTTGGGCGCGAAGTCATCCCGGCGGAAGATCCTTTTGATCCGGCCAGCTATGACGCGATGCTGGTGATCGATGTGGACGCCGCCCGTGCGTCCTTTCCCGACGTAATCGACGGGACAGGCTGATCGTGATCCAGGCCGCCGCATATCAGCCCTTCAAAACCGGTTTCGGGATGACCCTGCCCGAAACCGGGCAGGATCCGTGTGCGGCGTCAGAAGTTCAACTGAGCGGCCAGCTGAACGCGGCTTCCGTCAAAGGTTCTGCCGGTCGGCGCGTCGTTCCGTTCGCCATAGATGTACTCGGCGCTGAGTGTCAGATCCTCGGTTGCCTTGTAAAATGCGTTGACGTGGATCGTTTCCAGTTCGGTAAACGACAGGGTTCCGGTCGAGGTCGGCAGGTCATAGTCTTCTTTGCCGTATGCAATGCCAACATTCCATTTCGGGCTCAGATCCTGCCGGAATTCGATGGTGTATCCATCCACGTCATTGGCCTGGCCGTTCACGATGGGATCACCAAGGCCGATCAGGTACGGGCCGAGTGCCTCGCCGTTCACATAGTTGACCTGGAACAGACCGCCCTGCCATGGGCGAACCGAGCCGGATATCGTGAACCCGGTCTGATCAACTTCGACATTGCCGGATTCCGCCTTGCCATAAAGGCCGGACACACGTGCGACATAAGTCCCGTCATTGTATTCGGCGGATGCGGTCAAAACCGGATCGTCCGAGTTCGAACCGCCGACATTCTCTTCGATCGAAACGGCGAAGGACGTGTTCGTTCCGAAAGAGTTGGTATAGCGAACCTGCGGAACCCGTGCGAAAGGGATACCAACGGGGCCGTTGAATTCCACCGAGGTCGGGTAGGTGTCCAGCGGCATGAAGTTGGTCCAGGTCTGTCCGATCAGCCAGTTGTCACCGATGGTGATATTGGCGTGGCGTATACGCAATTCGGCCGTTCCGCCGGAACCGAACAGATCCAGTTCCAATTGTCCGCCGATATCGCCGATACCGCTTGGGGTGGTGGTGCGCAGACCGATCCGCGATTGGCGGACGGTGGCACCAAATGTACCATCGGTCGCGGCCGACGGTTCCCCGATGACATTCACGAACGCCGTGTCGCCCTGATCGAACTCGAAATCGTAGAAGAAGTCGGCCTTTACATAGCCATAAACGTCCAGAACGGTGTTACCGATGCGGAAGTCACCGTTGGCAGGGCTGGCACTGGCGGATTCCAGCGCCTCGACCCGGGCGCGCAAGGCGTCAAGTTCGGCTTGGGTTTGGGCGTCCTGAGCAAAGGCAAGCGTGCTGGTCACACAAAGCGCAGAGGCAGCAAGCAGGAGTGCCTTTTTTCTAGTCTTCGTCATGTGGGTGTTCCTTTGAGTGCGAGTGTGCACAAGGACCGTTTCACGAGGTGCAAACCTTGGGAAATCACGAGAATGGGAAGTGAAGGCTTTGATTTTTCAAGTAAATGTGTGTTTTTTACTGCGCTGAAACACGACGTCTTGAGCCGCTTGGATAACGCATTGGCGCAAGGCGGTTCTGTATGTCCAACGCTGACCGAGAGTCGTGATGCTGCAACCGCGAAACGCGCGGGAAGCGGCTTGATCTGTCACGAAACTGTGACGGTAAAGCGGCCTCAAACGCCCGAGCAGTATCGAACCGGAATAGGCGCGAAGTTGCGCGGCATTTCCGGGTGTGGGCAGATTCCAGCCGAAATCCCGATTGGAAACAATACTGTGTTTGCCGGCAATATTGTGCTGTGCAAACTGGTTGAGCCGTGCGGCTCTACTTTGCCTGCGCCGCACATGCACCTACTATTCCGTACCCCTTCCTTGCGCGGGCAGGCTTGTGTTCCCCACATAGTCCTGTCCGCGTTTTTCTTTTTGCCTGTCACGGACAAAAAGAGGCAAAATCCCGCACAAAAATCGCCGGCGCGTCCGTTGATATTGAATAACAGGGTGTGTTTCGCGCATCTGACCCGAAAAGGACCAAGAAACCAAAAAGGGCAGATACTATGCGATTCTCACGCTTCATCCTTGTGGCGACGACCTGCGCGGGTCTGGCCGCCTGCGGAGACACCACGGGCGAACAGGCAATCCTCGGCGGCGGTGCCGGGGCAGTGGGGGCGGCCGTCCTCAACGCGGACCCGTTGTTTGGCGCAGCAGTCGGCGCGGCGGGCAACGTGCTGTACTGCAAGACACAGAACACCTGTAACTAACGCATATTTTGCGGGGCGCATGTCGTCCCGCCCGTCATCGCGCATCACGCCGTCGTGGGGATTGTTCCCTGCGGCGGCGTTTTGCGTTTCCAGAACACCAAGCCAAAGGACGTTCCATGTTCAATAAGATCCTGATCGCCAACCGGGGCGAGATCGCCTGCCGGGTTATCAAGACCGCCCGCAAGATGGGTATCGGCACCGTCGCCATTTTCTCGGACGCGGACAAGAACGCGCTGCATGTGTCGATGGCGGACGAAGCCATCCATATCGGCCCGCCACCTGCAAACCAGTCCTATATCGTTATCGACAAGGTGATGGACGCCATCCACCAGAGCGGCGCGCAGGCGGTCCATCCCGGTTATGGTTTCCTGTCCGAAAACGCCAAGTTTGCCGAGGCGCTGGAAGCCGAAGGTGTGGTTTTCGTCGGTCCTCCGAAAGGCGCGATCGAGGCGATGGGCGACAAGATCACCTCGAAGAAAATCGCGCAGGACGCGAATGTGTCGACGGTTCCCGGATATATGGGGCTGATCGAAGACGCGGAAGAGGCGGTCAAAATCTCGAACGAGATCGGCTATCCTGTCATGATCAAGGCCAGCGCCGGCGGCGGCGGCAAGGGCATGCGGATCGCGTGGAATGACGACGAGGCGCGCGAGGGCTTTCAGTCGTCAAAGAACGAAGCCGCAAGCTCGTTCGGGGATGATCGGATCTTCATCGAGAAATTCGTGACCCAACCGCGTCACATCGAAATTCAGGTTCTGTGCGACAGTCATGGAAACGGCATCTACCTTGGCGAGCGCGAATGCTCGATCCAGCGCCGGAACCAGAAAGTCGTGGAAGAGGCGCCGTCGCCGTTTCTGGACGAAGCGACGCGCAAAGCCATGGGGGAACAGGCGGTGGCCCTGGCCAAGGCCGTGGGCTATTCCAGCGCGGGAACGGTAGAGTTCATCGTTGACGGTGAAAAGAACTTCTATTTCCTGGAAATGAACACGCGTTTGCAGGTTGAACACCCTGTCACCGAACTGATCACCGGCGTTGATCTGGTCGAACAGATGATCCGCGTAGCAGCGGGTGAAAAGCTGTCGATCACGCAGGACGACGTGACACTGACCGGATGGGCGATCGAAAACCGCCTGTACGCCGAGGATCCGTATCGCGGCTTCCTGCCCTCGATTGGCCGTCTGACCCGGTATCGCCCGCCGCAGGAGACGGCAGCCGGACCGATGCTGGCCAACGGCAAATGGCAGGGGGATGCGCCCGAAGGCGATGTTGCTGTTCGAAATGACACCGGCGTCTATGAGGGCGGTGAGATCAGCATGTATTACGACCCGATGATTGCCAAACTGTGTACCTGGGCTCCGACCCGTGATCAGGCGATCGAGGCGATGCGCGTGGCGCTGGACAGTTTCGAGGTTGAAGGCATTGGCCACAACCTGCCGTTCCTGTCCGCCGTGATGGATCATCCGAAATTCATCAGCGGCGATATGACCACGGCCTTCATCGCCGAGGAATACCCCGACGGGTTCGAGGGCGTCGAACTGGCCGAGGCAGACCTGCGCCGGATTGCGGCGTCCTGCGCGGCCATGCATCGCGTCGCAGAAATTCGCCGGACCCGCGTGTCGGGCCGGATGGATAATCACGAACGCAAGGTCGGCACCGATTGGGTTGTTTCCTTCGGGCGCGAGATCCAGTGGCCCGTCAAGGTTAACGCGGATCAGGACGGGGCCACGATTAGGTTTGACGACGGTCAGGAAATGCGGGTGACGGGTGATTGGACACCGGGTGATCAACTTGCCGTCATGACGGTCGATGAAGCGCCGCTGGTCATGAAGGTGGGCAAGATCTCGGGCGGGTTCCGCATCCGTAACCGCGGCGCGGATCTCAAGGTGCAGATACGTACCCCGCGTCAGGCCGAACTGGCGCGGCTGATGCCTGAAAAACTGCCGCCGGACACTTCGAAAATGCTGCTGTGCCCGATGCCCGGCCTGGTCGTGAAGATCGACGTCGAAGTGGGGCAGGAGGTGCAGGAAGGTCAAGCGCTGTGCACCATCGAGGCGATGAAGATGGAAAACATCCTGCGCGCCGAGAAGAAGGGCATCGTTGCCAAGATCAATGCAGGCCCCGGCGACAGTCTCGCCGTGGACGAAGTGATCATCGAGTTCGAGTGATCATGACCGCGCTTTTGCCATACCCGTCAAAGCCTCCGGCATTCTGTGCCGGGGTCTTTCGGGGTGGCGAAAGCGGTCAGCCGCCTTCGCGCCGATCGCGGATTTCGCGTTCGCGCAAGGGGGTCTTGTCGATGGATCGGCCAATCTCGCGCACGCTCCACGGAGAAGGTTTGCGCAGTTTGACCACGCCGTCCTTGTCGACGAATACCATCTGGAACCCGCGCGGGCGCAGCTGTGACCGGATCGGAGACCGCGCCGATGGGTCGGTGTCGGTCAGAACCACCACGTCACGCTCACGCATTGCGGCTTCGCCCTCGACCAGCATGTCGATCTGTTGCTGGAACCGCGGGTCCGCTGGCGTGTCGGCAAAGACTACGATAGGTCGGTTGACCCAAAGAAACTCGCTGAGTTCGCTGTCACCCACCGGGCGGACAAAACTGTCATCCGTCGTCGCCGTGCCATCCGCCGCCCAGACAGACATCGGGATTAGTGCCAAGAAAACAAAGGCAAGCGTGCGTGTCATGTGGCCTCCTGTTCCTTCGAATATAGCCTCTGTGACACCGATTGCGACCGACGATTTGTACCAAACACTCAAAATGTCGCGCTTGCGGCTGAATGAAACGGCCAAGCGCAAGACCTCAATGCGGAAGCTTTCGACTGCCGCCATCCGAATTGACAAGAGGAAACCGAAATGACCGACACCAAGGATTGGAAAGCGCTGGCCGAGAAAGAGCTGCGCGGGCGTCCGCTGGACGACCTTACCAAAGAGACGCTGGAAGGCATTGCGGTCAAACCGCTCTATACGCAGGAAGACACCGCTGGTTTGCCGCATATGGGTTCGCTGCCGGGCTTTGGTCCGTTTACACGCGGTGTGAAAGCCACGATGTATGCCGGCCGTCCGTGGACGATCCGTCAATATGCGGGCTTTTCGACCGCCGAAGAATCCAACGCCTTCTATCGCCGCAATCTGGCGGCGGGCCAGCAGGGTGTTTCGGTTGCCTTCGATCTGGCCACCCACCGCGGCTATGACAGCGACCACCCGCGTGTCGTCGGTGACGTGGGCAAGGCCGGTGTGGCCATCGACAGTGTCGAGGACATGAAAATCCTGTTCGACGGCATTCCGTTGGATCAGGTCTCGGTCTCGATGACCATGAACGGCGCGGTGATCCCGATCCTCGCCAATTTCATCGTGGCGGGTGAAGAGCAGGGACACGACAAATCCGTGCTGTCCGGCACCATTCAGAACGACATTCTGAAGGAATTCATGGTGCGAAATACCTATATCTATCCGCCCGAGCCCTCGATGCGGATCATCTCGGACATCATTGAGTATACCTCGAACGAGATGCCCAAGTTCAACTCGATCTCGATCTCGGGCTATCACATGCAAGAGGCCGGCGCGAATCTGGTGCAGGAGCTGGCCTATACCCTGGCCGACGGGCGCGAATATGTCCGTGCAGCGACACAGGCCGGGATGGACGTGGACAAGTTCGCAGGCCGTTTGTCGTTCTTCTTTGCCATCGGCATGAACTTTTTCATGGAGATCGCCAAACTGCGCGCCGCGCGCACGCTGTGGCACCGGGTCATGACCGAGTTCGGCGCGAAATCCGAACGGTCAAAAATGCTGCGCACCCACTGCCAGACGTCAGGTGTTTCGTTGCAGGAACAGGATCCTTACAACAACGTGATCCGCACCGCCTATGAGGCGATGAGCGCGGTTCTGGGCGGTACCCAGTCGCTGCACACAAACGCTCTGGACGAGGCGATCGCGCTGCCCACCGACTTTTCGGCGCGTATCGCCCGAAACACGCAGCTGGTGTTGCAGGAAGAGACCGGCGTGACCGATGTGGTCGACCCGCTGGCGGGGTCTTATTACGTCGAAAGCCTGACCAATGAGCTGATCGAGAAAGCCTGGGCCCTGATGGAAGAGGTCGAGGAAATGGGCGGCATGACCAAGGCCGTGGCCAGTGGTATGCCCAAGCTGCGCATCGAGGAAAGCGCCGCGCGCCGCCAGGCCATGATCGACCGTGGCGAAGAGGTGATCGTCGGGGTCAACAAATATCGCAAGGAACAGGAAGATCCGATCGACATTCTGGACGTCGACAACGTGGCGGTTCGCGAAGCGCAGGTCGCGCGTTTGGAACGTATCCGTGCGACCCGTGACGAAGCCGCTTGCCAACAGGCGCTGGACGCTTTGACCAAGGCTGCCCAAGAGGGCGGAAACCTGCTGGCCGCCGCCGTCGAGGCCGCCCGTGCCCGCGCATCCGTAGGAGAGATCAGCATGGCAATGGAAAAGGAATTCGGCCGCCACCGCGCCGAAGTGAAAACCCTGGCCGGCGTTTATGGCGCGGCCTATGAGGGCGACGAAGGCTTTGCCGCGATCCAGAAATCCATCGAGGAGTTTGCCGAGGCCGAAGGCCGCCGCCCGCGTCTGCTGGTGGTCAAGATGGGGCAGGACGGCCATGACCGTGGGGCCAAGGTGATTGCAACTGCCTTTGCCGATATCGGGTTTGACGTGGACGTTGGCCCCTTGTTCCAGACCCCGGCCGAGGCCGCGCAGGACGCGGTGGACAATGACGTGCATGTGGTCGGCATTTCCTCGCAGGCGGCAGGGCACAAGACACTGGCTCCGCAACTGGTGGAAGAGCTGAAAAAGGCCGGGGCCGAGGACATCATCGTGATCTGCGGCGGGGTGATCCCACAACAGGATTACCAGTTCCTTTATGATCATGGGGTCAAGGCCATCTTTGGCCCGGGCACCAACATTCCCGAGGCCGCTCAGGACATCCTGCGCCTGATCAGCGAAGCGCGCGGCTGAAGAAGGTCGGGTTTTTCGTCAGATCATCTTGTGATCGTGCCTCTTTGGCGAAAACATACGGCCAGATCCGCAAGGGTCTGGCCATTAACTTGCAGGAGGTGGCACATGTTACTGGATCATCTGGCCGTCGCGGGCGAAACGCTTGAAGAAGCGTCTGCGCATATCGAACAGGCGCTTGGCGTTGCGCTGCAACCCGGTGGGAAACACGAAAAATTCGGGACACATAACAGGCTGCTGGGTCTTAGGGATGGGCTCTATCTGGAAGCGATTTCCATCGATCCGCAGGCGCACCCTCCGGGCAGGCCGCGATGGTTCGATCTGGACAGTTTTCAGGGCGGCCCGCGTTTGACGAACTGGATATGCCGGGTCGAGGATATCGAGGCCACACTGTCGATCTTCCCCGATGGCACCGGAGAGCCGATCGACCTGACCCGGGGCGCGCTGCGGTGGCGCATGGCGGTTCCACCAACCGGGCGCTTGCCGTTCGACAACCTGTTTCCCGCCCTTATCGAATGGCAGGGCGATCTTCACCCGGCCGACATGCTGCAAAACAGCGGCTGTCGGCTGCGGCGTTTGGTTGTGTACCACCCGGATGCGTTGACGCTGGCCAGACATCTTGGTGCATTGGATCAGGTGGTGTTCGACACCGGCCCGGCCGCGCTCAGGGTGGAGTTCGAGACGCCTCATGGGGTCCGGGTGCTGGAATGATCATTCGCCCGGCCATGGCGGCGGATGCGCCCGCAATCGCCAGGATTACCAATGCGATCATTCGTGAGTCCTTGATCACCTTCACGACCGATGAGCGCAGCACAACGCAAATCACCGAGGATATTACGGAGCGGGGCACTGGATTCCTAGTCGCCGAACATGATGGGCAAGTTGTTGGTTTTGCCACCTATGCCCTGTTTCGCGCGGGCCCCGGATACGCGCAAACGCGCGAACATTCGATCCAGTTGTCACCGGACGCGCGCGGAAAAGGCGTTGGGCGTGCTTTGATGCAGGCGCTTGAGGCGGCCGCAAGAACCGACGGGGTGCATGTGCTGGTCGCAGGCATTTCCTCGGCCAATCCGGGCGCCGTGGCGTTTCACGCGGCGCTGGGCTTTTCACAGGTTGGTCGCATGCCCGAAGTTGGGTTCAAACGGGGTCAATGGCTGGATCTTGTGCTGATGCAGAAAATTCTTTCACCTGAATGATCTGTCGCACCTGACAGTCCCGAATTGTGACGCTAGTGTACGCCCATGTCGATCTGGACCCGCATATCCGATGCGCTCAGCGCGCTGGCCCAAGGCGAAAGCCTAGCCGCAGTTTTTGAAAAGCTGCGAACACCTCCGGAACGATCGGTGGCGTTCACGATTGCGGTGATTGCCCTGGGCGCAAAAATGGCCAAGGCAGACGGCCAGGTGACACGAGATGAAGTCACTGCCTTCCGCGATGTGTTCCAGATCGCGCGCGAAGACGAAGAAGATGCTGCGCGGGTCTTCAACATGGCGCGCACGGATGTGGCGGGGTATCAGGACTATGCCCGCAAGATCGCCCGGATGTTCGCCGAAGACAGCACCACGCTTTGCGATCTGATGGAGGGGCTGTTTCACATCGCCATGGCCGATGGGTTCTACCACCCCAATGAGAACGCGTTCTTGGAGGAAGTGAGCAAGATATTCGGGCAGTCCGACGCTCAATTCAAAGCATTGCGGGCACGGTTCGTGCCGGATGCGCCAAAGGATCCTTACACGGTTCTGGGTGTGCCGCAGGACATGCCTTTGCCCGATATCCGCAAAGTCTGGCGAAGGCTGGTCCGCGAAACGCACCCGGACGCCATGATGGCGCGCGGTGTCCCGGAAGAGGCGATCAGACTGGCCGAGAAAAAGATGATCGACATCAACCGCGCCTGGGATGAGATCAACGGCGCGCGGGCCTGACAGGATGCGGCTGGCGACCTACAATATCGAATGGTTTGCCAATCTTTTTGATCAAAACGACCATCTGATTGTCGATGACACCTGGTCCGGTCGGCATAATGTCACCAAGGCGCAACAGGTCGAGGCGATCGCAAAAGTGCTGACCGCGATTGACGCGGATGCGGTATTGATTGTCGAGGCTCCGAACACCGGCAAACGCCAGAATACGGTGCGGGCCCTGCAAACCTTTGCCGAGGCGTTCGATCTGCGCATCTCTGACGCTGTGATGGGGTTTGCCAACGACACCCATCAAGAGCTGGCGCTGCTCTACGACAGGACCATTCTTACCGTGCGTCATGATCCCAAGGGTGACATCGACGACCCCTTGGCCCCCCGGTTCGATGGTGCGTTCAGAATCGATCTGGATATTGATGCGACCGAGGATGTGGTGCGGTTTTCCAAACCACCGATGGAACTGGCGGTGACGACGCAATCGGGCCACGACGTCCGGCTGATCGGAGCTCATTTGAAATCCAAGGCTCCGCATGGGGCCGGGTCGCGGGACGAGGCGATCCGGATCTCGATTGCCAACCGCCGCAAGCAACTGGCGCAGGCGGTCTGGCTTGCCAGGCGGGTCGAGATGCACGTTGCCAGCCAGGAACCCGTCATTCTGCTGGGAGACCTGAACGACGGTCCCGGGCTGGATGAGTTCGAGCATCTGTTCGGCCGCTCTTCGGTCGAGATTTTGCTGGAGGCAGGGTTGTTCGACCCGCACGCGGTGACGGCTCATGGTTTTCGGCCGGGATCGATACCCTCCACGGCGCGCTTTGCCCGCCCGGAAGAAGGCAGGTTTCTCGAGGCTCTTCTGGATTACATAATGATTACACAGGATCTGCGTGCATACCGCCCGGCCTGGCGCATTTGGCATCCGTTTCGCGACGCGGCCTGTTGGTCCGCACCGGACCTGCGACAGGCGCTGCTGACGGCGTCGGATCACTTCCCAGTCACACTGGACATCGACCTGTGACCTTTCACGCCTGCGGCTGGGGCGCTATATACTAGGTATGAAACACGTTTTGCTGATCAGCATAATCACTGCCGGCATCGCCGCGCCCGCCCTTTCGCAGGAAGACAACAGCAAATCCCTGATGGAGCAGGGGGCCGAGCTGTTTTTCGAAGGTCTGCGCAAGGAGATGGAACCGGCGCTGGATGATCTGCTGGGCCTTGCGGATGAGTTTGGCCCGGCAATGCAGTCGTTCTTGCGGGAAATGGGCCCCGCACTGGCCGAGCTGGGGGCCGAGATCAAGGATTGGAGCGCTTATGAAGCGCCCGAGATCTTGCCCAATGGCGATATCATCATCCGAAGGAAACAGGCCGAGGATCCGCCAGAGCCTGAAAATGAAAGTGAAGAATTGCCCGAAGGGGCAACTGATATCTGATCGGATCGATGGTCAGCCCTTGATGATCACGCGCGTATCGGATTTCAGGGCGTTCGCCAGTGAATTCAGGCGCGCTTCGGCAACTTCGCTGAACAGGGGGGCTGCTGCTTCGGGCAGGTATAGCTCCAACTCCCGCTTTTTGGGATAGAATTTCAGGCGCCCCATATTGGCGTCCTTGTGCATCCACAGCATCGCGCCAAAGCGCATGGCCTTGCCCAGAATTTCGGCCTGTTTCTGGCTTTTTTCATCCAGCAATTCGTAAAGCCGAGAGAACCGGTTGCCTTCCCGTTTGTTGCGATAGCGGTGTTGCAGTGCCAATCCGATGAAAACACGCTCGGAGTGCTTCAGGCCCCCCAGATTGGCGCGCGTGACGTTGTCGAAACACACCTCGGCCCGATAATCGGGATGTGCGCGCCAGCTTACATCGTGCAGCAGGCAGGCCGCCTTGATCAGGCGCACCCTGCTGGGCGGTGCGGATCTGAACAGCGGGATGACAAAATCATAGAGATTGCTGCCAAATCCGGGCAGGCGCGCGTCCTTGGCTTCCGAGAACCGGCTGGCTTCGATCAGCGGGTCGCGGTCGCGCACTTCCTGCGGCATCTGCTCATACAGCAACCCCTCGCGGATACCATAGCTCGAGATGGCGATATCTTTGGGTTTGAACGTGCGGATCAGCCGCGCCAGAACATCCATCGCATAAGGGATAAGCGCCATGCGCGAACTGGACACGCCGGCCTGAGTACGCAGCTTTTCATGATCGTGTTTCTCGATGTATTTGATTGTCTCGCGCACCTGCTTGGTGGTCATGCGGTATTCATGCAGAACGTTCAGCGGATAGCCTCGCCGCAGCATGTCCAGCCGCGCAAAGGCACGCCAGCTGCCGCCGACCAAAAACAAACGATCCCGCTGCTGGCCCATCTGATTGCGCAGATCCTCCATCGTTTCCTTGATATGCGCTTTTCGCGCGCGCCGCCCGCCTTTGATGTCACGCAGTTTCAGCGGCCCAAGCGGCGAGGTCACGCGGCGGCCGACCTGACCACCGCCGATTTCGGCCAATTCCATCGACGATCCGCCAATATCGCAGATCAGCCCATAAGCTCCGGGCCATCCCAACAGGACACCCTGTGCCGACAGGCGGGCTTCTTCGTCACCGTCAATGATGGCCACTTGCAAACCTGTTTCAGCCTGCACCTGATCGCAGAACTCGGGCCCATCCGAGGCTTCGCGCACAGCAGCGGTGGCGACAACATGCAAACCGGGCAAATCCAGATCCATTGCCAGGTGCTGGAAGCGCCGCAATGCCGCCAGGGCACGTTTGCGGCCTCGCGGGTTCAGCCGTCCGGTTTCGGACAGGCCCGCCCCCAGTTCGCACATGACCTTTTCATTGTAGAAATAAGCCGGTGATCGGGCCGCCCCGTCGAAAATGACCATCCGGACCGAGTTCGACCCGACATCGACAACCCCGACGCGCGACAGCGCCCGTGCGTCCGGTTTGTCAAACAGAGGCTTTCCGATTGTTCCCCAATCCGGGATATCGGTTTCGACGGTCTGATCCATGTGCCTTCCAGATTGTTCTGTTTGAGGATGCGAAATTGACGTCAGCGGGTCAATCATTGGTCTCGATCTCGTCCGGGCTCATGTTCAGAACCCGCACGGCCAGGGAACGGGTGATGTCGCGCTTTTCCATAAGGGCCAATTGATCCAGCTGCGCCACTACGTCGGCCGCAGTTTCAAATCGACGATCCATGTGTTTGACCAGATAGGCGATTACTTCGGGGCCGGGGTTCAGCTGCCGATCTACGAACAGTTTGGCCAGAACCGCACCCAGCAACGCGTCGTCGGGCGGATCCAGCGCCACGTGATGGGCGCCTTCGACCCGGCTTTGCAGGTCGGCCAGTGGCAATTCCCAGAACTTCGGGGCCAGCCGACCCGTCATCAGCAGGGCGTTCCCCTCGGCCAGAACCAGATTGTGCAGGTGAAACAGCGTTTTCTGCTGGTCGGCATCGTCGGCGATCATGGGCACGTCTTCGACGGCAATCGGCCTGCGTGCCAGATCCGGCACGTCGTCATACCGCAAATCGGCGGCCTGAATGATGCGCCCGCCGGTTTCCGCGGCCCAGACATGTGCCAGATGGGTTTTACCCGCGCCAGCCGGACCGGTCAGAACAAGCTTGTTTCCCGGCCAGGATGTGGCCGAGATCATCGCCACGGCCAAGGCATTGGCAGGCGACACAAAAAAGTCCTCTCGCCCGAGCGCAGTTTTGGCGAACAGATCAAAGCTGAGTTGTCGGGCCATTTACTCGGTTTCCTGATCCTGACGTTCAAGACCGGTATAAAGTCGGCTGTCCAGGTACAGCGATGTGGCAAATCGGGCCAGCACGCCCAATGCTGCGGCCACGGGCACGGCGATCAGCATGCCGACAAAGCCAAACAAGGCCCCAAAGACCGACAGCGCCAGCAGCAGCCAGACCGGGTGCAGCCCGACAGAGCTGCCTACCAGTTTGGGTGTCAGGAAATTCCCCTCGGTGACCTGTCCGATGGCAAAGATCCCCGCGATCAGTCCGACATGTGCCCAATCACCCCAAAACTGAAACAGCGCCAGCCCGATGGCCAATGAGCCTCCGATTAGGGCACCCAGATAGGGGATGAACGTGACCAGCCCCGCGATGAACCCCACGATCAGGCCGAATTGCAGACCGGCAAGCATCAGCGCGACGGCATAGTAAGTACCTAGGATCAGGCAGACCGTTCCCATCCCGCGCACGAAAGAGGCCAGCACGGCGTCAATCTCACCGGCCAGCCGCCTGATGGTGGGGGCATGATCACGCGGCAGGAGCTCTCCGATGCGAGCGACCATGCGATCCCAGTCCAGCAGCAGGTAAACGGCCACAACGGGCACGATCACCAGAAGGACAACAATGTTTATCGCAGACCCAAGTGAGGCAAGAACCGTTTGCAGAACATCACCGGTCTTGGATTTCAGCATGTCGCCGAAGGACACCAGCATCTGATGAGTGTTTGATTCCCGATCCAGCAGCGACGGGAATTGTTTTTCAATGAACCCGCGCAATTGCTTGAACAGGTCTGGCAGAACGTCGATCAGATCCAGCAACTGGGTAATCAGGGCGGGCACGACCATCAGGATCGCCAATATAAACCCCAAAATCCCGATGACGGTGATGACGGCTGTGGCTGCGATGCGCGACAGGCCCAACCTCTCCAGCCGATCCGCAACGGGATCAAGGAAATACGCAATTGCTCCGCCTATGACGAAGGGCAGCAGGACATCCCCCAAAGCCCAGAGGATCAAAACAAAAACCGCCGCGGCGACGCCCCAGTATCTCAGCTGATCCTTTACCGGCAAAGCCATCGTGATCCCCTTGTTCAGGCACTTGCAGGCGTTCTTGGCGCATCAAAGCCCATGATGCAAGCGCTTCATGGGCAGGAGCTTTGCCCGCTTCAATCTTGCAACGTCCCCAGTTCAGGGGTGTCTTCTTCTGCGGCTTCATCGGGCCAGTTGGTGCGCCAGATTTCTGCCGACCAGTGGCCGCAATGAACCGCCGGACGGTCGAAACCGGGCAGGGCGGGCAACAATGGTTCAACAATGACGTCATGGCGGGGTACGGCGAAATAAGGGAAAGAATACCGTTCCTTGCCCGACCGGTTGACCACCCGATGTGGCGTGGATTTCAATCGCCCGCCTGACCAAAGTTCCAGCATGTCGCCGATATTCACCACGAAACCACCGAGTGGGCAGTCTGGTGAAATCCACTTGCCGCTGCGGGTCTGCACCTCGAGCCCGCCCACCGGATCGGGCGCGATGATGGTCAGTGCGTCCGTATCCTTGTGCGGATGGATGCCATAGCCCGCTTCTTCCGCGGCCTGCGGGGGATAGTGCAGCAATGTCATATTGGTCATCGGATTGCGGAACGCGTCGCGCAAAATGCCAGAGGTCAAGTTCAGGCCGGATTCCAACGCGCCCAACAACACATCAGTGACCTGATCCAATTGACGCCAATAATCCAGGATGACCTCTTTGGCGCTGGGAACTTCGGCGGGCCACAGGTTTGGGCCGTACAGGGCACATTCAGAGCGCACAGGGTCGGTGGCGGCAACCTCGTGGTGCAGCTTGTAACCCTCGTATTTGTCGGCCTTGCCGGATCCGTCATTCGGTGTGAATAAACCCATCGGGATATAACCGCGATAATTCTTGCGCGTGATGGCCTGATCCCATTTGCGGGATTCATTGATGGCAAAGATCTCTCTTGTGGTTTGACGGACGTGATTCACTGTCCGCTGGGACACACCTGTCCCGGTGATGGACAGAAACCCGATTCCTGTGCAGGCCTCAATTATGCCTTGTACCGTTGCGGCAAAGGCTGCGCTGCCGGGATCGGACAGCGGCGAGATGTCTATGGTCGGAATTCTGTCCATCAGTGAATCCTGACCCCCTGACGTTGCAGTTCCGCGTGAACAGGTGCCAGATTCAGCTGGTCCAGCTCCTGATTGCTTTTCAATGATACCGCTGCGGCGATTCCCGCGCCCTGGCCCATGACGGCGCAGCAGGCCATGTTGCGCGTGGCGGCATGGGCCACCCGGTCCGCGCCATGCGACCGCCCGGCGACCAGCAGGCCCTTGACGCCCCTGGGCAGCATCGAGCGGTAGGGGACCTGCATGTACCGCCCCGTGGTCGGCAGGATCAGAATGCCATAGCCGTCGATGAATTCGGGATAGATGCCGATCGTGTCCTCGAACCGGCCCTGATGGCGGGCGTCGTTTTCGGTCATGTTGTAGACCGCATCGATCTTGCGGGTGTCGCGGATACCGATGGTCATCCCGAAATTCCGAAGCCGCGCGTTTTCGCATCCCGGCATGAACCGGCGCAGCGCCTCGATGGCCAGCATGGTCTGACGGCGGCCTTCGATCTCGCCACGTGTCAGGCTGTCGGGGTCGGTCCCATCAATCTCGGCCAGATGGATGAGGTTCATGTAGGTCAGCTCGCCCGTGTCATGCATCGCGCCCCAGGTGCCGGCAATGGTATTCAGATGCGGCGGGATCAGCCCCTGATCGATGGCCTGCTGGAAGGGCTTGTGCACGAAGGGCGAGAACATGTCGTCCTCTTTGCCGCTGGTTTCGATGTTCCACTCACCACCGCCGCCCCAGTCCTTATAGGTCTGCGGGTCGGCCTTGACGCCCTCGATAAAGGCGCGCTTGTCCACCCCGGCCAGATGGAACATGACAGACGCCGCCATCATGTCCTCCCGAGCGGTTTTGTGCGTCGGGGCCCCCGCCCGATGGGCCACATCGGCGTCACCGGTGGCATCGATTACCACCTTGGCCAGTATCGCCTCGCGCCCGGCCTTGGATTCGGTGATGATGCCAGTGATCCGGTCCCCTTCCATGATGGGGGCGACGAATTGCCGGTGCAGCATCGGGTGAACACCCGCCTCTTCGACCAACTTGTCCGCCACCAGCTTGAACCCTTCGCTGTCCAGTTCATAACTGAGCGACTGGCTTTCGGGCACCGCCGCGCCCATTTCTTTGGCGCGGGTTTCGAACTCCATCCCGATGCCGCCGGCCTCGACGGTTTGCTCGTGCCGGTACCAGGCGAATCCTTCGACGCCGACGGCAGTGATGTTGCCGCCCATACAGCCGAACCGGTCAACCAGCGACACGTCTGCGCCTGCACGGGCCGCTGCCAGCGCTGCTGCCAACCCGGCTGGGCCAGAGCCCACGACCAGAATATCGGTCTGGTGGATGACAGGTATCTGCCGGGCGGGTTCCTGAATTGTTTGCAACAGTGCCTCCTGGGGTTGGTGTTCCCGTCACAATTGAAATTCCCAATTGGCGGGTCAATCAAAAACCCGACTGACCTTGGGTCGCAAACGCGCCATTGCCGGGCGTCGCATTCACAGCCCGCCAGCGCAGAGAGCCGACGTACCGGGCCGAAACGTGCTATACTGACGCCCTGCCTTGGGGGACGAAGCAATGCCCGACATCTATCAGAGCCTGGATCAACAGGGGGAAGACACGGTTCGCGTCGTTGCGGACCGTCTGGAATTTCGCGGCGAAATGCCGGATTTCATAAAAATGCGCGAACGCTATTTCGACCGGCTCGACTGGGCCTCGTGCCGCCGCATCGTCGATCTGGGCTGTGGCACGGGCGTCGTGACGCGGGCGCTGGCCGACCGGGTCGGCCCGGAGTGCGAGATTGTCGGGTCGGATCTGGCGGCGGAACTGATCAAGGTCGCAATGGAAAAGACGGACGCTGCGGGGTTGGCGGGGCGCATACGGTACGAGGTTGCGGATTCCCGGAACACCGGTGACGGCGAAGGTAGCTTTGATATCGTCATCGCGCATACGGTGATCAGCCATGTGGTGGACCCGGCGGCGATGCTGGAGGAAGCCGCGCGACTGACGCGGCCCGGCGGCACGATCGCCATTTTCGATGGCGACTATGCGTCGTTGACGATCGGCGCTGGCGACCCTGACGCCAACGCGATGGCGGTGAACGCGATCTTGCAGACGGTGGTCGGCAATCCGTTCGTTCTGCGGCATCTTCCGTTCCTGGTCCGGCAGACGGGGCTGGAAGTTTCCGGTTTCATCCCGGAATTGCTGGCCGAGGCTGGCCAGACCTCGTTTTTTGGAAACATGATCGACGCCTATGTCGGCCCCTGCATTCAGGCAGGCGCAATCGACGCCGAGACTGCCTTGAAATGGGCCGAAGGTCAGAAAACAGCCGCGCGGGAAGGCACGTTCTTTGGTTCGTGCAACTATTACACTTATTTGCTGCGCAAGCCTGAATGATGCGGCGCCTTGCCTAGCCTTTGTGGATCGCGTAGAGCATTCGGGCTTTCGCTAGACAAATAGGATCGTTCATGCGCCTCAGCCGTTACTTTCTGCCCGTTCTCAAGGAGAACCCGTCCGAGGCCCAGATCGTTAGCCACCGGCTGATGCTGCGTGCTGGGATGATCAAGCAGGCTTCTGCGGGGATTTATTCCTGGCTGCCGCTGGGCTTCAAAGTGCTGCGCAAGCTGGAAAACATCGTCCACGAGGAACAGGCCCGGGCTGGTCACATCGCGATCCAGATGCCCATCATCCAATCGGCGGATCTGTGGCGCGAATCCGGCCGCTATGACGATTACGGGCAGGAAATGCTGCGCATGAAGGACCGGCATGACCGGGACATGCTGTTCACGCCCACGGCCGAAGAACTGGTGACCGATATTTTCCGCGGTCACGTGAACAGCTACAAAGACCTTCCGCTGACCCTCTATCAGATCCAGTGGAAGTTCCGCGACGAAATCCGCCCGCGTTTCGGTGTGATGCGAGGGCGCGAGTTCTATATGAAGGACGGCTACAACTTCGACCTCACCAAGGAAGATGCGCTGCACGCCTATAACCGCCATCTTGTCAGCTATCTGCGCACCTACGAGCGTATGGGCCTTCAGGCGATCCCGATGCGCGCGGATTCGGGGCCCATCGGCGGCGATGACACCCATGAGTTCCTGGTGCTGGCTGACACTGGTGAATCCGAGGTCTTCTATGACAGCGCCGTCACCGATCTGACCTTTGGTGATCGTGAGATTGACTATGACAGTCGCGAACAGTGTCAGGCGATCCTGGAAGAGTTCACCTCGAAATACGCGCGCACGGATGAAACGCATGACGAGGCGCTGTTCAATCAGATCCCCGAAGAACGCCGCCGCGTGGCGCGTGGTATCGAAGTTGGCCAGATCTTCTATTTCGGCACGAAGTATTCCGAGCCGCTGGGCGCCACCGTGCAGGGCCCGGATGGAAAACCGGTTCCGGTGCATATGGGCAGCCACGGGATCGGCGTCAGCCGTCTGGTCGGCGCAATCATCGAGGCCAGCCATGACGACAAAGGCATTATCTGGCCCGAGGGCGTGACCCCGTTCCATTGCGGCATCGTGAACCTGAAGCAGGGCGATGAAGAAGCGGATGCGGCCTGTGACAAAATCTACAATGCTCTGACTGCCTTGGGGCTGGAGCCGCTTTATGATGACCGCAATGAACGGGCAGGGGGCAAGTTTGCGACCATGGATCTGATTGGTCTGCCCTGGCGGATCACGGTCGGGCCGCGTGGCCTGAAGAATGGTGTCGTTGAACTGACTTGCCGCCGGACCGGTGAAAGCGAGGAACTGAGCCCCGAGGCGGCCGTTACCAAAGTTGCTGAAATCTACCAGCAGATTGCCTGAGCACCGTCACCGGTGACGGGTCTTGCTGTCACGCAACACAGATCCATTTCGCGAAGGTGGCCATGCGATTGGCTTGGCCACCAAATGTGAACTGACCAATTTGATTGGTTCAGACGTCAGTCTTGGTCTGCCGTCGGGCGCGTTGCAAGGATGTCGCCGTTGGCGCCATCGCCGCGTGCGACCACGATCGGACGGCCCAGCCGGTTGACCAGGTCGCGAAACTCAAGACCCAGAAATCGCAACCCGCAAACCCGCGCGTCCGTAGTGCGATCCGTGATACACAGACGTCCTTGCCGGAAAACCAGACGGTACCCTTTGTCTTTCAGGATATCAGTCAAGTTGCCCCAGCTTGCCGCGCTGGCAAAGATCGGCCGAATGGCCGCACGCAGCAGCGCCGCTGTTTCACAATCCAGTTCTTTTGATGCTTGGCGAGACGGAATAACCCCCGCACCGTTGGTTGAAATTTGAAAATTCATTGAGCGACCCCCGCTCCTTAAATGTGTTCCCCCACATACAGGGTGACAAAGTTTCTGAAAATAATCAAAAAGAGTAATAAAATTTCGCGCCCATTGTTGCCTTTTCGATTCAGGAGCTCACAAAGCGCGACGATTAACTTCATACATGAAACAATACCAGTTTGTCTGTGATGCGCTTCACAACTCATGGTGTAGCGCCAGAATTCCAAGTCATCCGTTTGGCCCAGCCACAGCGCTGGGCAACCGGATTGATTCGGCTCGTTCAGGCTGAGGAACGGGTTCGGAATGACAACCGGCTTGACCATCGGGTGAAATGTCGAAACTGTCCCCGCGAACATGAACACCCCGGAGCAGGCATGGCCAAGACACCCCCGCCCTTTGCCCCTTTTGAATGGAAAATCGCATGGCGTTATCTGCGGGCCCGCAGGGCCGAGGGCGGCGTCAGTGTGATGACCTGGATTTCTCTGATCGGGATCACATTGGCAGTGTTTGCCCTGATCGCGACATTGGCGGTCCGGTCCGGCTTCCGTTCGGAATTTGTTGGCACCATTCTGGGCGCCAACGCGCATGTGACGGTCTATTCGTCAGGCGAGATTGATGCGCAGGGGCGGGTGGATCGCACAATCGCCGACTTTGAGGAACGCGCGGCCCGGGTCGCGCAAGTGCCCGGTGTTCAACGCGCGGCTCCCTTGGTAAAGGGGCAGGTACTGATCACCAACCGCGACCGCAGCAGCGGGGTCGAGGTGTTTGGAATCCGACCCGACGATCTGCGTGATCTGCCCGGAATTGCCCAGGCAGAGCAGGCTGTGGGGGACTTGTCTGAATTCCAGGCGGGTGAGGATGTCATCGCAATTGGTTCAGGCGTGGCGCGCAGCATCGGGGCAACGGTCGGGGATGTCGTCAAGTTGACGTCGCCCAACGGCGTCAAAACCGCCTTTGGTACGTCGCCCCGCGTGAATGCCTATCGCGTTGTCTATGTGTTCTCGGCCGGGCGCTATGACATCGACCGCACCCGCGTCTACATGCCGTTTTCGCAGGCGCAGGGCTTTTTCAATCGCGAAGGTGTGGCCGATGAAATCGAAGTGATGGTGGACAACCCCGAAGACCTGGGCCCGATCCTGATTTCGATTCTCGAAGCATCGGGCGAGCGCAGCCAGATCTGGACCTGGCAGGATGCATCCGGAGGCTTTCTGCGGGCATTGGAAGTTGAAGACAACGTGATGTTCATCATCCTTTCAATCCTCGTTCTGATCGCCGCGATGAATATCGTTTCGGGCCTGATCATGCTGGTCAAGAACAAGGGGCGCGATATCGGCATCCTGCGCACCATTGGCCTGAGCGAAGGGTCGGTTCTGCGTGTTTTTTTCATCTGCGGCGCTTTTACCGGCCTGATCGGAACGGCAATGGGGGTCATCCTGGGATGCCTTTTTGCGATCTATATCGATCCGATCTTTTCCTTCGTGAATTACGTGATGGGCGGTGGCGTCTGGGATCCGTCGATCCGGGGCATCTATGCCTTGCCCGCCGAGCTGCATCTGAGCGACGTGCTCAAGGCGATCGGCCTGTCGCTTGGCCTGTCCTTTGTCGTCACCTATTTCCCTGCCCGTCGAGCGGCGCGGCTGAACCCGGTCGAGGCGTTGCGCTATGAATGATGTCACATTGCGTCTGAAAGGTCTGACCAAGACCTATCTGAAAGGCAAACCGGGCGAGGTGCAGGTTCTGCGCGGAGTTGATCTGGATCTGCGCGCGGGTGAGGCCGTAGCGATGGTTGCGCCCTCTGGGGCAGGTAAATCAACGCTTCTGCATATTGCTGGTCTGCTGGACATGCCCGACGAAGGAACCGTTGAAATCGGCGGGCAGAACGTATCGGGCAAGGGCGACCGGACCAGAACCGCACTGCGTCGGCAGGATATCGGGTTCGTGTATCAATTCCACCACTTGCTGCCGGAATTCACGGCCTTAGAAAACATCACCCTGCCGCAACTGGCCAATGGTGTACCGGACAAGGCCGCACAGGCCCGAGCGCTGGATCTGCTGGACCGTGTCGGCGTGGCCGCACGCGCCAGCCATCGCCCCGCCGCACTCTCTGGTGGGGAACAGCAGCGGGTGGCGTTTTGCCGGGCCTTGGCGAATGCGCCCCGTGTTTTGTTGGCGGATGAACCGACGGGCAATCTGGACCCCGAAACCTCGGATCAGGTCTTTGATACACTGATGAAGCTGGTGCGGGACGAAGGGTTGTCGGCGTTGATAGCAACGCACAATCTTGACCTAGCGGCGCGCATGGACCGGATGGTCCGGCTTGAGGGCGGAGTGCTCAGGCCAGTTGAGTGATCGCAACGCCAATGGCCATGACGGCGATCCCGCCCATCCGCATAAGCGTAAGCGGTTCGACCTGTGCGCCGAACAGGCCGAAATGGTCGATGGCCGCAGCGCTGATCAATTGCCCGAGCAGCACAAAGAACACTGCATTGCCCACCCCGAAATGTGGTGCGACATGGGTGATCGACAGGACATAGAAAGCAATCAGGACACCTGCAAGCAACAGGTGTTTCGGCGCATTGGCAATCTTGGACAAGGCCGCAAATCCGGGAAACAGCGCCATGACCAAGGCGGAGGCGGCGAAGGCAATGGCAAACAGCACAACAGCTGCCGCAGTTGGCGACCCGATGACTTTTCCCAGCGCCGCGTTGAGCGCGGCCAGGATCGGAATTCCAAATCCGGCGGCCAGCATGATGGCGGCGTATTGTGTCATTGCCCGAAACCTCTGTACCTTTTTCGTTGATCTGGATCATTGCGCCAAGACGGTCATCGGGCAACCCTGCAAATGCCAATCCAGGCAGGAGGATACGATGTTCAAGGCAACAATCAGTGTAATGGTTCTTGGGGTTTCGGCTGCTGCCTCGCAGGCCGCCTGGGCTCAGGACGCGAAGACCGGAGAGGAACTCTATATGCACCATTGCGCGACCTGCCACGGAATCGATGCGATGGGTCAGGGTCCGATGGCAGCCGTGCTGGTGGTTCAACCAAGTGATCTGACCGCTTTGTCCAACGAAGAGGGCGTGTTCCCGACTGCCCGCGTTGTCGCCCGCATTGATGGTCGGGATCCGCTGGTCAGCCATGGTAGCCCTATGCCGGTTTATGGTCCTTATTTTGACGGGCAGGACACATCCATGAAAACGCCGCAGGGTCAGCCAATTCTGACGAGCCAGCCCATCGTGGATCTGGTGGCCTATCTGGAAACACTTCAGAAGAATTAGGTTCCGCTGCAAATCCCGTCGATCTCGGCCTCGCTCCAGGGAAGCAAGATCGCGCGCTCACGCCCTTTTTGCGGAAGCGGGGACAGATCAAAATGCGCACTCAGCATCCTGTGCAGCCGTTTGGTTCGGGTGGCCTGAGGGTCCAGCGCACGGCAGCAAACGTATTCCTCGACGATGGCGCCCTGCTGTTCAAACCCGTAGGACAGGAAGTCCGGCGAGGCTTCGAGGTCAAAAAGATACGGGTCGCTGCGCCCACCATGTTCCGCCGCTGCTCGCAACGGGTGGTAACCGGTGGTCCGGCGATTCTGCCACTGCCAGACATGCGTCAGTTCATGGGCCAGCAGCATCGCGGCCACCAGGTTCATCTGATCCGGAAAATCGGACATGTAGTCTTCCAGATACCAGTCGCGCGCAAAATAGACCTTGTTGAACAGGGCCACGGCGGCTGGCCTGCCGGTCACCGGCCCGGGTTCTACCGGAGGAAGGATGCGCTCGCGGCAGGCCAGACGTGGCCGCTCTTCGCGGAAATACGTCACATTGGTAACCGGCGCGCCTTGGACCAATCGCACGCTGTCAAGATTCAGGGTCTCGCCCTGAATGGCATCCGCAAAGTCGCGCTCTTGCTTTGTCAACGGACGGCCGCAAGAGGACAGCAATAAAAGAGCACACAGGAATACGCGCAGAACCATGAGGTGAATCCTAGTCCTCTGCCTGCGATCCGCAAACGGTTTTCACAGGCTCATGGCCAGAACCCGGCTGATTTCCGTCAAAGACCGCCCGGATTGATCCATCCAGGAATTGAAGGCCCGTTGTACCGCCGCCATGGCTTTTTTCGACGTAGCGGGTTTGTCGATCACGCCCTCGGCGATCAGACGGGCGGTGACGTCTCGCGACAGGATGAAACTGTCGCGGCCCGCAAAACGCATCGCATATTGCGCCGAAGCCCCGCCAAGACGAGACCCGCGTTTGGACAGCATGGCAAGAAGGTTGACATAGTCATCAGAGGGCCAGCCCCCCAGAACCTGGCCCGCGCCGCCTTCGTTGCGCAGTTCCAAAAGGAACGCCGCGTTGTCCCGCACTGCTGCGATCTTGGTTCCATTGCGGACAATGCGTGTGTCTTGCAGCAGGGAATCGAACTTTTCATCATCCATGAACGCACACCGGCCCACATCGAAGCCGTCAAAGGCGGCCTCGAATCCATCCCATTTGTTTTCGATGACCTTCCAGTTGAAACCGGCCTGAAAGACGCATTTCGTGATGATCGATAGCCACCGGTCGTCGGGCATCGCCGCCAGTTCTTCGTGGCTTTTGGGCTTGTTCAGCTGTGCTTCAAAGGCTTCGATCCCACCGTGGCGAGAGGCGGCAATATCAAAGATCTCGTCAAATGAACGCATGAACCCAACCTCAAAGCTGTCTTAGGAAGAGTGTTTTGTTTTGCCTTCCTTTTGCAATGGGAATTTTCGGTGTTCGAAAGCCACCCGACCGGAAATGAAACTCGGCCCGAACAAGAAAAACACTGAACTGTCAAAGAAATCCTCGACAAACGGGTTTAAAACGGTTTGTGATTGACTCGTCAGTCAACATTCCGTGCCCCGGGGCGGGGGATAATGGCGGGTTGGGCGGGGGTCCTTGCGGCGCCTGCGGGAAAAAATCAACGCTTCAGCGGCAAGAAAGCCGCGCTGTTACAAACTGATCACTTTCCTTTTCCGACCAAATTTGTGCATGTTGCGGCATGGTATTGTCATCAGACAAAGACACCGGCGGGAAACCCCTGCCGGGGTGGGCAAAACAAATAAGACAGGGAGAAAATCCATGAAAAAACTGAGTGTAAGCCTTATGGCCCTGACCGTTGCCGGTGCGGCGCATGCGGCGGATATGGGGGCCGTGGACGAGCCGATCAAACTGGCGATCAACGAATGGACCGGTCAGCACGTAACCACGCATGTGGCGGGTGAGATGCTCAAGGCCGCCGGTTATAACGTGGAATATGTGACCGCCGGCATGATGAACCAGTTCCAGGCGCTGGCCGATGGAGACATCGACGCGACGCTTGAAATCTGGTCGTCCAATGTTTCGGATGAATATGCCAAGAAGATCGAGGAAGGCACGGTTGTCGAAATCGGCGATCTTGGCCTGGATGCCAAGGAAGGTATCGCATACCCGGCGCATGTCGCTGATCTGTGCCCCGGCTTGCCTGCGTGGGAAGCGCTGAAAGACTGCGCGCAGGTGTTCGCCACGGCGGAAACTCTGCCCGGTGGCCGTCTGGTCGACTATCCGGCCGACTGGGGCACGCCTGGTGCGGATCGCATGACTGGCCTTGAGCTGCCGTTCAAGGCTGTCCCCGCCGGTTCCGAAGGTGCCCTGATCGCTGAACTTCGCGCATCGACCGAGCGTAAGTCGCCGCTGCTGATCACATTCTGGCAGCCGCACTGGGCGATGTCTGCCTATGACGTGCAGTTCGTTGAACTGCCCGCAGGTGAAGAGGCATGTTTTAACGATCCGGCGTGGGGTCCGAACCCGAACGCGGTAAACGATTGCGACTTTTCGCCATCGCGCATCTTCAAAGCCGGCTGGAGCGGCCTGGAAGAAAAGTGGCCGGCCGCCTATGAGATCCTGTCCAACTATCAACTGGCGGTCGAAGACCAGCAGCCGATGATGGGCGCGATCGATGTCGACGGCGGTCAGGTCGAAGAAGTTGTCGCCGCATGGATGGCCGAGAACGAAGACAAATGGCGTCCTGTTGTCGACGCGGCGACCAAGTGAGCCACTTAGGTGACTGACACGACTGTGCCAGCCATCGCCTGCCGGAATCTCTGGCAGGTGTTTGGCCCGGGCGCTGACAAAGCCCTGACCGACGCGCTGTCTCGGTCAGGGAATGACGCCGACAAGGCTGCCGTCGCCCTTCGCGAACAGGGGCTGATCCCCGCCGTTCAGGATGCCAATTTCGAAGTTCAGGAAGGTGAACTTTTCGTCATCATGGGCCTGTCGGGCTCGGGCAAATCCACGCTGATCCGCTGCATTTCGCAGCTGCTGCCCGGCACAGGCGGTGAGATTCGGGTGGACGGCGAAAATGTCATCGGCGCCTCAAAAAAGGCCCTGACCGAGCTGCGCCGGAAAAAACTGGGCATGGTGTTCCAGCATTTCGGCCTGTTCCCCCACATGACCGTTGCTGAAAACGTCGCATATCCTCTGCGCGTTCAGGGCGTGGGCAAAAAGGAACGGCTGGACCGCGCGCAGGAAGTGATTTCGCTGGTCGGTCTGGAAGGGCGCGAAGACAGCTTCCCGCGACAACTTTCCGGCGGGCAGCGGCAGCGGGTGGGTATCGCCCGCAGTCTTGCCGTAAACCCTGACATCTGGTTTCTGGACGAACCGTTCTCGGCGCTTGATCCACTGATCCGTCGCCAGTTGCAGGATGAATTCCTGCGCATTCAAGCGACGTTGAAGAAGTCGATCGTCTTCATCACCCACGATATTCAGGAAGCGCTTAAGCTGGCTGACCGTATTGCCATCATGCGGGACGGCAAGATCGTGCAGATCGGCACGCCCACGGATATCGTCCTGCGACCCGTCGATGACTATGTGCGCGAATTCTCGAAGGACGTCGCCAAGGGGCAGCATGCCAAGGTCGCCTCGGTCATGCGAAACGAGGCAGAGTGCGGCCCGGACGATCCCGGCCTGACCACATCGATGACACTGGACGCGGCCCTGGCCCATTGCATGGAACTTTATGAACCCGTGCCGGTGCGGGATGCCGATGGCAATGTCGTTGGCACGGTGCACCCTTCCGATCTGGCTGCCGCGCTTCAGGTGGACGAAACATGACCGCCGTAGCTGAGTTTCCGACGCAGCACGGCGCGCGGCTGACGGCAGGCGCCAAGGCCGCCCTGATCACGGTTGTCGTCGGTGCGGTTTGCCTTGCACTCGAGGGCATCGCCCCATGGCTGGTCAAATGGCCCGCCGCGTGGGAACTGCCTGCAACCCAATGGGTGGGCACGTTTCTGGACTGGTTTCTGAACCTGATCAAACCGGCGATGCGGTTGTTCTCGGATTTGATGACCTATCCGATGAACTGGGCGAATTTCGTTCTTGGCAACACGCCATGGCCCCTCCTGATCGGGATCGTGACCGCTCTGGGCTGGTACTTGGGCGGTTTGCCCATGGCGGCGCTGGGCTTTCTGGGCCTTAGCTTTGTCCTGGCGTCGGGTTACTGGGCTGAGAGCATGAACACTCTGGCCTTGGTCGCAGTATCCGTTCCGGTGGCGTTGATACTGGGTGGTGGCATCGGCATCCTCGCCAACGAGGTGCCGCGGGTGAAATCCTTCGTTCAGGCGGTTCTGGATGTCATGCAGACGGTGCCGACCTTCGCATATCTGACACCGCTGTTGCTGCTTTTTGGCTTTGGCCCCGTCGTCGGTCTGATCGCCTCGGCCATCTATGCCGCGCCGCCCATGGCGCGCAACGTGATGCTGGGGCTGGAACGGGTCGAGCCCGAGATCAAAGAGGCCGCCATCATGTCCGGAGGCACGCGGTTTCAGCAACTGTTTCAGGTCGAAATTCCCGCCGCCACCACGCAGATCATGGTCGGTGTGAATCAGTGTCTGATGGCGGCCTTGTCCATGGTCATCATTGCCGCCGTCATCGGCGGGTTCAACGATATCGGCTGGGAGGTTCTGCTGACCATGCGCAAGGCGCAGTTCGGGGAGTCTCTGATGGCGGGTCTGGTCATCGTGGTCTTTGCCGTCGTCATAGATCGCATGAGCGGCACCTTGGCGACCGAGCGCAAACGTTATGACAGCCGGGTTGTCTGGGCGATGTTGGGTTTCGCCGTGGTCTTCACCGCCGCCTTCTGGGCGTGGTTGCCGAACCCATCCGAACTGACCTTGCTGGATCCGATGGCCGAGGCCGTGGACAGCGGCCTGACCGCGTTCACTCAGGCCAATGGCCCATGGTTGGATGCGCTCAAGAACAACTCACTTTTCTATGTGCTGCTGCCTTTGCGGATCGGTCTGGATCAGGCGGTGCTGCCCTTCACCTGGGGCTTTCAGTGGACGCCGGGCATGAGCTTTGGCCTGTTTGCCGCAGGTGCCGGGATCGCGCTGTTGATGGCATGGCGTGGGCGGCTGACGGGTGGTCTGATCGTCATGGTTCTGATTGGAATGCTGGAAACCGGCATTGCCAACCTGCCGTGGCCCTTTGTCCTGACCGGCGCCGCTGCTCTGGGCTGGGTCGCGGGGGGCTGGCGTCTGGCGGCGCTGTGCGTGGGGCTGCTTTGCACTATCCTCGTTTCGGGCCTGTGGGAGAGAGCGCTCTTGTCGCTTTACCTCAGCGGTGCGGCGGTGTTTTCCTGTGCCGTGGTCGGCGGCCTGATCGGCCTTGCCAGCGCGGTCTGGGAACCGGTGTGGAAAGTGGTCCGTCCGATCTGCGACATGTTGCAGACAATCCCTCTGTTCGTGTTCCTGATCCCGGTTCTTATGGTGTTCCAGATCGGCGAGTTCTCGGCCTTTCTGGCAATCTGCGCCTATGCGATCGTGCCCATGATCCGCTACACGCGGCACGGGTTGGTCAACACGCCGGACGAGATGATGGAGGCCGCGATCTCAAGCGGTGCGACCGAGTGGCAGATCATGCGCGACGTGCGCGCGCCCTATGCCGCGCCCACGATCCTGCTGGGGTTGAACCAGACCATCCTCTACGCCTTTGCGATGCTGGTGATCGCCGCCCTTATTGGCACCACGGGTCTGGGGCAGTCGATCTATCTGGCGCTGGGTCAGGCAGATGTGGGGCTTGGCATTTCGGCCGGGGCCGCGATGGCGATTCTGGCGCTGATTGCCGACCGCATCGTGCAGGGGTTTGCCGAAGAACGCCGCGCGGCGCTTGGATTGTAAACAGGGCAGGGGCGATGCACCGCCCCTGCGCCGAACTTGATTTTGGACAAGGATACCAGTGTCGTCCTGATCTAGACCGATCCCAATAACGCGGAGATTACCATGACCGGTTGGGTCCTATTCCTTGCAGCGCTCGTCACATTCCTTCTCAGCCACGCGATTCCGGTGCGACCCGCCATACGCGGACGGCTGATCGATACACTCGGACGCCGGGGGTATTTCACGGCCTATTCGGTTCTGTCGCTGGCCGTCCTGGCGTGGTTGATCATCGCCGCTGCCAACGCTCCTTATGTCGAGGTCATTCCGCCATTTGCGGTTTTGCGCTGGGCGCCGGTTCTGATCATGCCGGTGGTCTGCTGGCTGGCTGTTGCGGGGCTGATCATTCAGAACCCGTTCTCATTCGGAGGGCTGGGCAATCGGCCCTTTGACCCAGAGCAGCCCGGTATCCTGCGCACCACCCGACACCCGATCCTTGCCGCGCTGATGCTGTGGGCGGTGGCACATCTCCTTGCCAATGGCAGCCTGTCACATGTGATTCTGTTCGGCCTGTTTGCCGGTTTTGCAGCCATGGGCATGGCCCTTGTCGACCGGCGCAAGTCGCGGGAAATGGGCTTTGAATGGGTCCGCTTGTCCCGCAACACGGCGCGGTTCTCACTGCGCGCACCGCGGCCCTGGCCGCGTCCCGGGGTGTGGCTTGCCGCGCTGGCCGCCTATGCGGTTCTGCTTCACCTGCACGCCCCTGTGATTGGCCTGTCCCCGCTTCCGTGAACGAGGGAGTGGCCGGGCGGTGTCATGCGTGCTATTTGAAACGTCACAAACGAATTACAAGAGATCCAAGATGCATCTGGCCTATGTCACCACCACCGATCGCGGCGCGACGGACCGCCTGCTGAGCGCCGTTGCGGACCGCCTGCTGGCCTCCGGAGCAAAACTGGCCGGTGTCGTGCAAACAAACACGGAATGCGCCGACAGCAGCAAATGCGATATGGACTTGCGCGTGCTTCCCGACGGTGAAACCATCCGCATTTCGCAGTCGCTGGGCACCCAGTCGCGCGGCTGCCGTCTGGACCCGGCAGCGCTGGAACAGGCGGTGGGATATGTGACTGCCTCGCTGGAGGGCGCGCCCCAATTGCTGATCATCAACAAATTCGGCAAGCATGAATCCGATGGGCGTGGATTCCGCCCCGTGATCGGCGAAGCCCTGGCGATGGATATCCCGGTGCTGGTCGGCGTGAACGGTTTGAACGAAGAGAAATTCCAGACTTTCGCGGATGGCGCAGCGGAAGCCCTTCCGGCGGATCTGGATGCAATCGAGGCGTGGTTCAACAAGGTCTCGGAACTGCGCCCGGCGGCAGAATAGAACCTTCCAAACCCTTGGTTAAGAAACAAAAAACGGCGCTGACCAACAATCAGCGCCGTTTTTTTGATGTTGGGTGCAACTAGGTTGTCTTAAGCCTGCGGTACCCGAACAGGCCCAGAACGGCCCCGATCAAAAGCAGCCCGCTTGCGGGCAGGGGGACCGGTGCAACGACTAGATTGTCTACGTGAAACTCGCCGCAATATTGCTGACACCAGGCCGTGTTTGGCGTGGTCACGAACTGGTGTTTAAGTGATGTCGGAACGTTGTAGGTCACCAGTAGCGAGTCAATTGCCGTAAAGGCGCTGGAAAAACTCAGCGTCGTCCATGCCATTGGCCCGAAGGTCTGATTGGCCACAACCGTGCCATTCAATAAACCGGAAAAGGTTAGCGTTGGGAAGATTGTGGCCCCGCCAGTCAGCCATTGATAGTATTCAGGCGTTCCGTGAGCCGGTGCTGGTCCAGCCCCAGTTGTGTAAGCTCGCGACCAGCCTTGCAAATCAACGGTCTGCACGGTGAATTTGCCGCCATTGACAGGCTTAATAGTGGTCGTGAGTACCCCGCTATCATCGTGGAAATTAATGAAATTACCGAAGTTGTAAACGGATGCGTAGTCAAACGTAAATCCTTGGCTGGTTGCTTGGTGTGTTGTCGGCCCAGATACCGGATCGTTCGGGAAGTCGATATCAAATGTAATAGTCAGCGCATTCGCTGCGCCTGCGACACAAACGGCAAGTGCCGCCAAAAGCAGTCTCATAACATGTCCCTCGCAAATACGTGAACAGACTAGCGGGCGGTGCCCTGTTTCGCAACTTTTACGAGTCTTTGCAGCCATCATTGCGCATAAGCATGCACATAAGCTCGCGCGGGCAATGCGTTCTGGCCATCTTTGAATTCTACGGGAAAGATGGTGGGCGACCCTGGAATCGAACCAGGCGTGCGTCTCCGCGAGGGAGTTACAGTCCCCTGCCACACCTTGCGGCCTGTCGCCCACTGTCAGGCGTTGCACCTGACGTGGAGGCGTGATTACTAGCGCACCAAAGGAGCGTCAACAGGAAAATTTCGCTTTGGCGCAGGAAACCGAATTCCCGGCCCGGAGGCCTGAAAAATGAAGAAACCCAAATGGGTCGTTGAAAAGGAGCAGGCGCGCAAGGCCGCGGCTGCTGAAACCGTTTGGCTGTTCGGTCTGCATGCAGTTCGCGACGCTTTGATGAACCCCAATCGGCAGAAATTGCGCCTGATCGTAACGCGCAATGCGCGGGACAAACTGGCGGAAGCGATTGAATTCTCTGGTATCGAGCCCGAGATGGCTGATCCGCGCAAGTTCTCGGCGCCCATCGATGCAGGCTCGGTGCACCAGGGTGCCGCGTTGGAGGTGAAGCCGTTGGATTGGGGCGGACTGGCCGAAAACTGCATCGGTCGGGAAAATCCACGCGTTATCCTTCTGGACCGCGTTACGGACCCGCACAATGTCGGGGCGATTCTGCGCTCGGCCGAAGTTCTGGGTGCCAGTGCCGTCATAGGCACCCGCCACCATTCCGCGCCCGAGACCGGGGCCCTGGCAAAAACCGCCAGCGGCGCGCTGGAGCGTCAACCCTATCTGCGGATGCGCAACTTGGCCGACACAATTGTTGAACTACAGAATATGGGATTTCTGGTCCTTGGGTTGGATGGTGAAGCAGAGGTAACGATCGAAGGCGCGCTGAGCGACGGTCGGGACCGCCCCGTCGCACTTGTTCTGGGGGCGGAAGGCCCGGGATTGCGCCAAAAGACGAAGGAAACCGTGGATCAATTGGTGAAAATTGACGCAGCCGGGGGATTCGGATCGCTGAATGTCTCAAATGCGGCGGCAATCGCCTTATATGCATCCCGGCCCTGACAAAAAAAGGAGAGCGCTATTTCCGGTCCATCCAAAATTGCGACCTGCTGCTATTGCGGGACCCGGGCTGCGCTGGTCCTGAGGGGCAAAGAACGGCACGAGCTGAGCTGTTCCAGTTGTGGCGCACCTTTGCACGATCTGAAGATGCTGCCCAAGCGGAAGGCCGCGCCTGCCAAAACGGTGCGATCTGCGGTTTCTCATGCCCCTCCGCGGAAGGCCAAGCGAAAAAAGAAGAAAAAGAGCATGTTCTCGCGCGTGTTCGATGAAGCCTGGGATGTGATCGAAGACATTTTCGATTGAACGTTTTTGGGTGAAGATCGTTCACATCCACGTCAACAGGGGTTCCGCATGCAGCAAAAAATTGCATCTTGATTCCCCAGTGATTTCAGATTCTGACATGGCAATGCTGACCCGACGTTCCACACTTGGCGCGCTGTGCGCTTTTTTTCTGGCGCCTGCCACGTATGCGCAGGAAAGGCCCGTTTACTACGCCACCGAAGGGGTGGCGTTGGCCGGGTATGACGCCGTGTCCTATTTCGACGGTTCTACGCCGATCATGGGCATGCCCGAGAATTCCGTGATGTGGAAAGGGGCGCGGTGGCATTTCACCTCGCAGGAGAACCGCGAGCTGTTCGAAAGCAATCCCCGTGCTTTCGCGCCGCAGTTCGGCGGGTATTGTTCATATGCAATGGCGATGGGCGTTCTGAAGAGCTCGGACCCCAAGGCCTGGAAAGTCGTGGATGGTCGTCTGTACCTGACACACTCGATCGAGATCGAAGAAATCTGGAAGCAGGATCAGGCAGAATACATTGAGTTGGCTGAAGAAAACTGGCCGGCAATCCTCTATCACGAATGAGCGGGAATCAGCTAATTGTGAAGAGTCATCACAAAAATGCGCCGCCCCTCTTTTTTTTAACAAATATATGCCTAAATGTCACAGTGACCGCGGAATGGAACTGCCGCGGGTCATTTCACTGTCCCTCGTTCCAACAACTGGCGCCCAAGGTTTCTTGGGCGCTTTTTTCTTTTTGGAACCCTGCTAAGGATAGGGCATGCCAGACTATTCCGATCAGCACCTGAGAACCATTCTGCAACGCACCAAGTCCGTTGCCGTTGTCGGGGTGTCCATGAACCCGGTGCGGCCCAGCTACTACGTCGCCCGCTACCTGTCGTTGAAAGGGTTCAACGTGATCCCGGTCAATCCGGGCCATGCCGGGAACGACCTGTTTGGCCAGACGGTACGCGGCAGCCTTTCGGAGATATCCGAACCCGTGGACATGGTAGACATCTTCCGACGGTCCGAATCCGTGCCGCCCATTGTGGACGAAGCGCTGGAGGGGTTCCCGTCCCTCGGAACGATCTGGATGCAGATCGGGGTTGAACACCCTGAAGCGGCAGCCAAGGCCGAGGCCCGCGGTGTGGACGTCGTGATGAACCGCTGTCCGAAGATCGAGTATCAGCGCCTGTTTGGCGAGCTGCGCATGGGTGGGTTTTCCACCGGGATCATCTCGTCCAAGCTTTAGGGCGTTGCTGGCTGATAGGGTTTCAGGCGGGCAACCTGTTCCTGTCGTCGTTTTTCCAGCACCACGTCCCGAGGGACCCAATCATATCGGGTATCCTCGACCAGAGGTGACCAGAACAAAACCCCGCCATAGCGCCACGGATCCAGCACGACGCCCTCATACAGCGATTCACCCTTGCGACTGATAATCGCGGTGCTGTGGTCGATCCTCAACGGATTGTCGGCGTTGGCGATGGCGCGGTGCAATTCCAGCGTCTGGAAGTTTTCCTGTTTCAGACGACGCTCGATATCCTCGGCCCAATGCCAGCACAGACCACGCGGGCGCAATCCCTTGTTGACCTTCGCATTGTGGATCAGCGGCGGGTCGGTGATCTGGTATTCGTCCACCAGCTGCGCGGTATAGGAATAGGCGACTTGCGCCGCCCGGCGGGCTTCTTCCGGATCGATATCCGGGCCAAGACGCTGAATCTCGGCTGTCAGGCGTTGCACCTCATCCCCGGTCGAAGGGGGAGGCGCCGCACATGCCGCAACGATGGCAAGCGTTGCCACAAGCATCAAAATTCGGATCATGTCGCGCCCTCGGCCTGTCATTCTGACGCCCGAGTATAGCGGGCGTTGCGGCGGCGCGGAACCCGGCCGTTACCCTTTGGGGCGGGCGGCTTTTTCGGCAATGCCGCTGATGCCCTGACGGCGCGCAAGTTCGGCCAGAACATCCTCCAGCGCCACGTCCCGGGCGGCCAGCATGACCAGCAGGTGATACAGCACGTCTGCGGCTTCGGCGGTCAGCTTGGCCTGATCGCCCTTTGTGGCTTCGATGATGGCTTCGATGGCTTCTTCACCAAATTTCTCGGCGCATTTCTCAGGACCCTTTGCAAGCAGCTTGGCTGTCCAGCTTGAATCGGGATCAGCCCCTTTACGCGCCTTAATCGTGGCAGCAAGGTCGTGCAGAATGCTCATGTCAGCCTCATCGGAATGCCTGCGGCGGCCATATGCTCTTTGGCTTCGCGGATCGTGTATTCTCCGAAATGGAAGATCGAGGCTGCAAGCACCGCACTTGCGCCACCTTGGGTGACGCCTTCGACCAGATGGTCCAGTTTACCGACACCGCCGCTTGCGATCACGGGCACATCCACGGAATCGGAAATCGCGCGGGTCAGGGGCAGGTTGAAGCCAGCCTTGGTGCCGTCGCGGTCCATCGAGGTCAGCAGAATTTCCCCGGCGCCTTTGGCGACAACAGTTTTTGCGAACTCGACCGCATCAATGCCCGTTGACTTGCGGCCGCCATGCGTGAAAATCTCCCACTTTCCGGGGCTGACCGTCTTGGCGTCGATGGCGCAGACGATGCACTGGCTGCCGAATTGATCTGCTGATTCCGCGATCACGTCGGGATTGGCGACGGCTGCCGAGTTGAAGCTGACCTTGTCTGCCCCCGCCAGCAACAGGGCGCGGACATCATCCTTGGTGCGAACTCCGCCGCCGACTGTCAGAGGTACAAAGCACTGCTCGGCGGTGCGCTGTACCACATCGAACATGGTGCCGCGGTTTTCGTGGGTTGCGTGGATATCAAGAAAACAGATTTCGTCCGCGCCTGCGGCGTCATACGCCTTGGCCGATTCCACGGGATCGCCCGCATCGCGCAGACCGACGAAATTCACGCCTTTGACCACGCGGCCATCGGCAACATCAAGGCAGGGAATGATCCGGGTCTTCAGCATCTGATCGTCCTTCGTTGCCGAACCTTTACCGACAAAGCGCCGCCGATGCCACAGACGTTTTGCCGCCCATGGCCCTGGTAGCACGGGCCATGGGCGGAGCGGGGGGCTTAGTGATCCCGGTTCTTCAGCAGTTTCAGTGCCGAAAGCAGGTTTGCCTTACCATCGGTCCATGGCAGCGCTCCGTCGGTTTCGACGATTTGCCAGTTTCCATCCTGTGCAAAACTCTCAATTCGGGATTTGTCGGGGCTCAGGATCACAACGCTGCTGGTGGCGGCTCCGGTTTCAACCTGCTCTTTACCCACGGCCAGCTGCTGATGCGCAGCGGTCAGGTTCAGGCTGTCGGCAATTCGGGCCAAAGGCTGGACCAGATCGTAGAACCGGTTTGTGATGTGGAACACCAAAACCCCATCATCGGCCAGGCGGCTGGTGTACATCTCTACCGCCTCGCGTGTGATCAGGTGAAGCGGAATCGCGTCCGAGCTGTACGCATCCAAAACCAGGATATCGAAGGCAAAAGGCTTTTGCTTCAGAACGATCCGGGCGTCACCCAGATGGGTCTCGGAATCGGGCGTGCATTCCGACAGATAGGTGAACAGCGAAGGGTCGCGTGCGATCTGGTCAACGGTCGCGTCGATCTCGAAGAAGTCCCAGTTTTGAGCAGGCTGCCGATAGCAGGCCAGTGCACCTGTTCCAAGACCGACAATTCCGATGCTGTTGGATTGCTTGCCGAAGTCCGACGTGATGACCTGCGCCATCGGTCCTTCGGGGTGATAATAGGACAGCGGTGTGGGTCGAGTGCCATATTCGGATTCGCGTTGCCAGCCATGCACCGTGGTGCCGTTCTTGTAAAGACGGTAGCCCTTGCTTGAATACACGGAATGCACGCCGAAAAAGCTGCGATCTTCGAACACCGGATTGTTCTTTACCGCAAATGCGGGAAGCAGAACGACGGTAAGAACCACAGGGATACGCATGGCCTGCGCCCGGAACAGGTACAGCACTGCGAATATCAGCAAGAACAGCGCGCCTGCACGCGGGATATCCGCGCTCAGCGCCGCGACGCCGCGTGTCGCACCTGCGATGACGAGGATGAAAACACTTGCCGCGATGCCCATGATGACATGGCGAAGGGCAAATCCCGGGGCGCGGACAAGAAACAAGCCTCCGGCCAGAATCATGGTGATTGGCGCCTCCAACTCACGTGTGAAGGCAATCGGCGCAACGATCGAGTTGAACAGCCCGCCAATTGCTCCGCCCATGGAAAGGGCGATGTAGAACACGGTCAATTGCTCGGCGGATGGGCGCATGTCGTACAGCAGGCGGTGCGCAAAAAGGGCGATGATGAACAACACCGGGACATAGAGCAGAATAACCACCGGCGCGTCATGCTCGCTGACCACCTTGGACACCAGTAAGACACCCGCCGCCAGCGCCGCCAGCATGGGCAGGTTCAAGGCGTCAAGCGTCAGGTGTTTCCATTTGGCAAACGCGATGATGAAGGACAGGATATAGACCGCCAGCGGAACAACCCAGATCAACGGGAGAGCACCCAGATCCGTGCTAACCCGCGTTGTGAAGGACAGCATCAAGGAAGAGGGGATGAAGGCGACGAACACCCAGACAGCGATCTGCCGCAGGGTCGGGAAACTGGCCTTGAGCGCCGTTTGAACCGACGGCTTCGTGTGCCGTGATCCCCGCAAGGCGATCATGCCACTGCCAAGCAAAAGCGCGCCGAGCAGCACGAAGCCGACCAGCCAGGCACGGCTGATCTCGGCTGCGCCAAAAAAAGGATCCGCAACCAGGGGGAAGGCCAACAACGCCAGCAAGGATCCGACATTGCTGGCGCTGTAGAGGAAATACGGATCATCCGCCGAAGGCCCGCCCGACCTGGCGTACCAGGCCTGCAACAGGGGCGCATTTGCCGACAATACCGCAAAAGGTACACCCACACCTACGGCGAACAGGCCAAGCGTTTGCAGCGCGGTCGAGGTCGAGGCGTCATAGCTCCAGCTTTCGCTGGTGGACAGCGGCAGGAAAGTCAGCGCCGCCACCCAAAAGGCAAAATGGGCGATGATCTGCCAGCGCAAGGGCAGAAACTTGGTCAACAGGTGCGCGTAAACATACCCGAGTATCAGCACCACTTGGAAAAACAGCATTGCGGTCGTCCAGACCGCCGGGGCACCGCCGATCTTGGGAAGAACCAGTTTGGCAAAAAGCGGCTGGACAAAGAACAGCAGACTGGCGCTCGTGAAAATCGCCGCGCAGAAGATCGCAATGGTTGCCGATGCGATTCTGGACGTCTTGGGAACGTCTAGGTTGGAAATACTCACGTTTGCCACCCGGGTTGTTGTATTTGACGAAGGAGTTAAGCGGGGATTCCGCCCGAATTATGGCTCAACACAGTAAAATGTTTGGCTTCTGGTCGGATTGTTCTCGAAAGCAAGGGTAAAATGGGCGTCATCAATTCTGGCAAAGCTTTGCTGATGCCAGACTTGTGATTGTCAGATTTCCAAAACCTGTGAGAATTGGAGTGAATATTACAGAAGGAATACCGACATGCGTAGCTTGATACTTGCTTCAATTTTTTCGCTCGGAGGGGCTTTGGCCGCCATGGCTGACGACATCATCAAAGTTCAAACGAACAAATCCGTAGCCGAGGCGCTGGATGCGCTGGAAGCAGCGGTTGGCAACGCAGGGGCCACTGTCTTCGCCCGTATCGACCACGCGGCCGGGGCGGAAAAGGTCGGTACGCCCATTCCGGCCAATCAAGTGCTGATTTTCGGCAATCCTGCGCTGGGCACGCCGGCCATGCAGATCGATCCGCGTGCAGGATTGTTCCTGCCGCTCAAGGTGCAGGCGTATGAGGATGGGAACGGTCAGGTCTGGTTGGCCTATGAAGACCCCAAGGAAACGATGGACGAGCTGGATGACGTCGAAAAGTCACCTGTAGTCGAGAAGATGCGCGGTGCGCTCGCCAAGTTGACCGCTGCGGCCGCGGGTTAGACCTTTTGGGTCATGTGCTTGCGCTTTTCAAACGCGCAAGCGCGTTTCGCGCGATCAGGATGTGAAATGGCAGGATCGCAGCCAGGTACAGGCGCCCGCCAAGGTTATGGCGTCGGACCCATGTGGCCAGCGAGATGCGGCCGTTTTCCGACAGGACGGACACCCGGAAATCCAGGTGGCGATCGTTGAATCCTGCGATCACCTCGGTCCTGCCATCATGTTCGACCGGGAAGATCCCCAGCTTGTCGTCAGCATCCGGGCCGGTCGTGCTGAGGCCAAAGGGTGTCACCAACAGGCCGCGCAGCCGAACCAATGCCAGCGCCCATCCGGGGAACGCGGTGATGATTTCCGCGGCCCGGCGCGGCGGAAGATTGGATTCAACACTGAAGCAGTCCAGAAAGTCGCCGGTTTTGAATCGTTCGTTCAGCAGGCTGTGCGCGGACAGTTCGGAACGCTTTACCGGCGAATGAAACATAAAGCTATCCTCTGAGCGCGGTCAGAGCCTCTTTCAGATCAATCGCTCCATCATAAAGCGCGCGGCCGGAAATGGCACCGTTCAAAGCTGCGCCACAATCGCGCAGGGCGATCAGATCGGCGATCGAGGACACGCCGCCAGATGCGATGACCGGAATATCGACCGATTTGGCAAGCTCTGCGGTGGCCTCGACATTGGGGCCCTGCATCGCGCCGTCCCGGTTGATGTCGGTGTATATGATCGCAGCGACGCCCGCGTCTTCGAAGCTGCGGGCCAGATCGGTTACCTGAACGTCGGTTTCTTCGGCCCAACCCTTGGTGGCAACCAGACCGTTGCGCGCGTCGATGCCCACGGCGACCTTGCCGGGAAAGGCTTTGGCCGCTTCGCGCACCAGATCGGGGTTCTCGACCGCGACCGTGCCCAGAATCACGCGGGCCAGGCCTTTGTCGATCCAGGTCTCGATGGTGGACATGTCGCGGATGCCGCCTCCCAATTGCGCGGGCACGTCGCAGGCTTTCAGAATCGCTTCGACCGGGGCGGCGTTGACCGGCTCACCTGCAAAAGCGCCGTTCAGATCGACCAGGTGCAGCCAATCGCACCCGGCCTCGACAAAGGCGCGGGCCTGCGCGGCGGGGTCTTCGTTGAACACGGTGGCCTTGTCCATTTCACCACGCAGCAGGCGCACGGCATTGCCGTCTTTGAGGTCGATGGCGGGGTAGAGGATCATGTCGGGCGGCCCTATATCTGTGTTGCACGCGCGGGATATCGCACAGGCGGGGCAGGGGATGCAACGCGACGCTGGGTCATTCTTGCCCGCAGCTGGTTGCCGGGTCAGACTGCCATCAAAACAGGGAGACAATCATGAAGAAATTTACGTTTGCAGCGGGTTTGATGTTTCTTGCGACCAGCGCGATGGCTGCGGATCCCGTCGACGGTCTGTGGAAGACTGCACCCGGTGATACCGGCGGCTATCTGCACGTGACGATTTCCGGATGCGGCAGTGCGATCTGCGGAACCATCGACAGCGCCTTTGATGCGGATGGCAACGAGCAGCTGGAATATGAAAACCTGGGCAAGCAGATCATTTGGGACATGGTGCCCGATGGCGGCGGAAGCTATGATAGCGGCAAGATCTGGGCACCGGACCGGAACAAGACATACAATTCAAAAATGTCACTGGACGGCCAGAACAAACTGACCGTCAAGGGATGTGTGGCGGGCGGTCTGATCTGCCGCGGTCAAACCTGGACGCGTGTTCAGTAAGCCTCAGGGTTTCCAGGTCAGGAAGTTGCCCAGCATGCGCAGGCCAACGTCCTGGCTTTTCTCGGGGTGAAACTGCATTCCAACCATCGTGTCGCGGCCAATGACGGCCGTGACCTCCTGCCCGTAGTCCACATAAGCCAATCTCTGTGCCGGGTCGGACACCCGGAAGTGGTACGAGTGGACGAAATAGGTGTGATCGCCGGATTTCACCCCGTTGAACACCGGGTGATCGCTGTCCAGAACAAGATCGTTCCAGCCCATATGCGGAACTTTCAGCGATGTGTCTGACGGCTCGATCCTGACGACATCGCCGGCAATCCAGTCCAGACCATCCGTTTCGCTGTATTCATGGCCTTTGGTTGCCATCAACTGCATCCCCACACAGATGCCCAGAAACGGGCGGCCTTTCTGTTCGACCGCCTCGACCATCGCGTCATAGATGCCCTTGTGCCCACGCAATTCGGCAGCGCATGCCGGAAACGCCCCGTCGCCCGGCAGAACCAAGCGATCCGCGCGTGCCACAACATCCGCGTCCGAGGTGACGACAACCTCACCGGCGCCGACCTCTTGCGCCATGCGCTGAAACGCTTTTTCCGCCGAGTGCAGGTTGCCGCTTTCGTAGTCGATAATGGCGGTCAGCATTTACAACGCGCCTTTGGTCGACGGAATCGCATCTGCCTTGCGCGGATCGGTTTCAACGGCGTCGCGCAGCGCGCGCGCGACGGCCTTGAATGCGGCCTCGGCGATGTGGTGGCTGTTGAAGCCGTGCAACTGGTCGATATGCAGCGTGATGCCGCCATGGGTGCTGAGCGCCTGAAAGAACTCGCGCACAAGTTCTGTGTCGAATGCACCGATTTTCTGCGTCGGCAGGTCCACATTCCAGATCAAATAGGGGCGGCCGGACAGGTCCAGCGCACAGCGAACCTGAGCGTCATCCATCGGTAGGTGGCATTCTCCGTACCGCCGGATACCCTTTTTGTCGCCCAGGGCCTGCGTCAAAGCCTGCCCCAGCGCGATGCCGGTATCTTCGACCGTGTGGTGATCATCAATGTGGTAATCGCCCTTGGCGCGGATCGTCATGTCGATCAGCGAATGGCGCGCCAGTTGATCCAGCATGTGATCAAAAAATCCAACTCCGGTCTGATTTTCATACATGCCGGTGCCATCCAGATTGATCTCGACCGAAATTTCGGTTTCGGCAGTCTGGCGGCTGATCTTTGCGCTGCGCATGGGCGAATTCCTTTTGCTACAGGCGCGCTTATAGACGGGGAAGGTCGGGGTTTTCCAGACCGCGCGTTGCGAACGCTGCAAACTGTTGCAGGGGATTGCGCCCGGCTTGGCCCCGTGTCAGCTTGTCAACAATACGAACCGATAGGGTCAAACCATGTCCACCTGCGTTTTCATCCAGATCCGTTGCAAGCCCGGAACCACCTACAAGGTCGCCGAGGAAATCGCCCTGCGCGAAATCCATTCTGAACTGCATTCCACCAGCGGTGAATATGATCTGCTGCTCAAGCTATATATCCCCGAGACCGAGGATGTGGGCCATTTCATCAACGAACACCTGCTGGTGATTCCCAATATCGAACGCTCGCTGACCACAATGACGTTCAAGGCTTTTTAACCCAGTTCGAATGAGGTGACGCCAAAGACACGGCTCAGATCGATATCCGGCTCGTGGCCGGAATACATCCGGGCCGTTTCAAACACCTTTTCCAACCCCAGCTTTTCGGCAAGCGCAATCGCGGCCGTGTTGGGCAAAGGCATGTCAATGAAAACGGCCTCCTGTGAATGGTGGGGTGGCACGGTTTCCAGCAAACCGGCCAGCAGGGCTTTGGCGATGCTCTCGCGATCTGCAAAAAGCGGCCCGATCTTGTAACCTGTCTGGCAGGGGCGCAACGTTGCATACCCCTTGATCCGACCATCCTCGGAATACACGCGGGACATATGGCCCGGCGCGCTGATCCAGCCCTGCAAGAACGCGTCGCGGCGGGCCGGAAAAAGGTGCCGGTCGTAGGCGAACAAAGCCTCGGACGCCGCCGTCAGGGGATCAACGCCGGTTGATGGGGTCAGAGCCTGCTGCAACTTCTCTATAGTCCCCGTGAAACGATAGTTGTTATAGGCAAAGGAAAAACCGGACTTGCGGTAGTTATCCTGCTGCTCGACGACCCCATCCAGGCCGATATTGCCCGCATTGCAGTTTTCCAAGGCGTGCTGCCAGATTTTCAGCCCGTGGCTTGATCCGCGAAACTCGGGCCGGACGATGTAGAAGCCAAGGAACGCAAACGCGTCATCATACTGAACGACCGAGATGGAAGCGATCATTTCGCCATCCAGGAACCCGCCGAGAAACCCGCGAGTATCCGTGCCGTGGAAGCAACGAGCATCGTGATGCCCCGGGTTCCACCCTTCGCGCCCGGCCCAATCGACGGCCTTTTGGACCTCGTCAACGGTAAGAGGGCGGATGACGTAATCAGACATGGGTGAATCCTGCGTTGGGCAATGCAACCAGAATGACGCAATGTCATGTGAAGAACCAGCATGTATGGAGAATTTCGTATCTGGAGCGGGCGAGGCGATTCGAACGCCCGACCCTAACCTTGGCAAGGTTATGCTCTACCCCTGAGCTACGCCCGCATCAGATACATATGTGGTCCGAAGACCTCTCAATGGAGCGGGCGAGGCGATTCGAACGCCCGACCCTAACCTTGGCAAGGTTATGCTCTACCCCTGAGCTACGCCCGCGCCGTTGAGTGAGGAGGGATTTATAAATTCCCACGCGGGGCTGCAAGCGGAAAAACACAAAAAAGAGGAAAAATATTTCGACGGAACCTGGCATCCGGCCCGTTCAATCTCGAACACGGATCAAAAAAGGACACAGGCAGAGGGGCTTTCATGATTTCTGTTGCAGACATGAAGATAATGGCGCTGGCCGCAATGATCTTGCTGGTCACTGCGATGCCGAAATCGGACGATCACGAACACAACCGGATCACGCCCGTTTTGTTGAAAGCGCCCCTTGTGATGACGACGGATCTGACCGGATAACACCCGCCAGCCGACCTACAGCGCCAGAATCAGGTTGGCGATGGCCGCAACCAGAATGGCCAGGAACGTCAGGCTCATGCCAGCCTGCCGCAGGATGACGATCTGGGGCGTGCGCCCGAATCCGTACGCGTGCAGCAGACGCCCGGCCAGCAACATCAAGCCCAGTATATGCAAAAGCAATCCGCCCGCTCCCTGCAATTCCACCATGGCGATCAGCAAAAGGGCGATAGGGGCGTATTCGGCGCAATTGGAATGTGTCCGTATCGCCTTGATCATCAATTTGCTGCCCCCATCCCCGACTGAGATTTTGTCGCTGCGGCGCTGAAGGATCACTTTGACGCTGAGTGCCACGTAAAGAATAGCGATCAGGGCCGCATAGATCGGGGTGATGGCAAGCATGGTGGGTCTCCGTTCCAGCATGAAAAAAGGGCCGCGCGGTTTCTCGCGCGGCCCTTTGAACTGTAACCGGTTCGGCAGGTTATTCCAGCTCGACCAGAAGGTCCTTTGCGTCAATCTGGCCACCGGGCTGCACATGAACGGCCTTGACGGTCGCATCGCGCTCGGCGTGGATGCCGGTTTCCATCTTCATCGCCTCGATGGTCAGCAACATGTCGCCTTCCTTGACCTGCTGGCCCGCTGTTACGGCGACGGTGGCAACAACACCGGGCATCGGCGCACCGACATGATCCGGGTTGCCGACCTCGGCCTTGGGCCGCGCCTGCGTGGTCGAGGTGACCAACCGGTTCGGAACCCGGATCACGCGCGGTTGGCCGTTGAGTTCAAAAAACACTTTGACCTCTCCGCTTTCATCCGTTTCGCCAATGGCCTGACACCGGATTTCCAGCGTCTTACCGGGGTCGATTTCCGCGGTGATCTCCTCGCCCGGCTCCATGCCGTAGAAGAAGGTGCGCGTTGGCAGGGTACGAACCGGGCCGTAGATCCGGTGGCGACCCATGTAGTCCAGGAACACCTTGGGATACATCAGGTATCCGTTCAGATCCTCGTCATCGACCTCTTTGCCTTCCAGCTGCTTGGACAGCTCGGCGCGGGTGGCTTCAAGATCGACCGGAGGCACGTCCTTGCCGGGTCGCTGCGTGTTGGGAACCTCGTCTTTCAGCACCTTCTTGATGATGGTCTCGGGGAACCCGCCCGGAGGCTGACCCAGATTGCCGCGCATCATGTCCACGACCGAGTCGGGGAAGGCCACGTCGGTATTCGGGTCCTCGACCTGTTCACGTGTCATGTTCTGGCTGACCATCATCAGCGCCATGTCACCAACGACCTTGGAAGACGGCGTGACCTTCACGATGTCACCGAACATCTGGTTCACGTCAGCATACATCTGCGCCACTTCGTGCCAGCGTTCTTCCAGACCCAGGCTGCGTGCCTGCGCCTTGAGGTTGGTGAACTGACCGCCCGGCATCTCGTGCAGATAGACCTCGGACGCGGGGGCCTGAAGGCTGGATTCGAAGGCCGCATACTGGCCACGCACAGCCTCGAAGTAATCGCTGATTTCACGGATGGCCTTGATGTCCAGCCCGGTGTCGCGGTCGGTATGGCGCAGCGCTTCGACCACGGTGCCCAGCGTCGCCTGGCTGGTGTTGCCTGAGAAGCTGTCCATCGCGCAGTCAACTGCATCGACGCCCGCCTCGGACGCGGCCAGAATGGTCGCGCTGGCAATACCGGCGGTGTCATGTGTGTGGAAATGGATCGGCAGCCCGACCTCTTCCTTCAGCGCCCGGATCAGGATTTTGGCCGAGGCCGGTTTCAGCAGGCCCGCCATGTCCTTGAGGCCCAGAATATGCGCACCGGCGTCGCGCAGTTCTTTCGCCATGCCGACATAATATTTCAGATCGTACTTGGCGCGATCCGGGTCAAGAATATCGCCAGTGTAACAGACGGTACCTTCGCAAATCTTGCCGCTATCGACGACCGCATCCATCGCCACGCGCATGTTTTCGACCCAGTTCAGCGAGTCGAAGACACGGAACACGTCAATTCCTGTCGCCGCCTGACGCACGAACTCCTGCACCACGTTGTCAGGATAGTTCGTATAGCCCACGCCGTTCGCGCCGCGCAGCAGCATCTGGGTCATCAGGTTCGGCATCGCTTCACGCAGGTCCCGCAGGCGCTGCCACGGGCATTCCTGCAAGAACCGATACGCCACATCGAAAGTCGCGCCGCCCCAGCATTCGACCGAGAACAGCTGCGGCAGGTTCGCCGCATAGGAGGGAGCCACCTTGATCATGTCGATCGAGCGCATCCGGGTCGCCAGCAGAGACTGGTGCCCGTCGCGCATGGTGGTGTCGGTGATCAGCAGTTGGCGCTGCGCCTTCATCCAGTCGGCCACCGCCTGCGGGCCCTTCTGCTCCAGCAGGTTGCGCGTACCCATCTGCGGTTCGGTCTTCAGCGCCGGAGGCCTGGCCTCCTTCAGGTCGGCGCGCGGGCGCGGGCGGTCCTTGGTTTCGGGATGCCCGTTCACGGTGATGTCCGCGATATAGGTCAGAACCTTGGTGCCGCGGTCGCGCCGCTTCTTGAAGGTGAACAGTTCGGGCGTCGTGTCGATGAACTTGGTGGTGTATTCGTTCGACAAGAAGGTCGGATGCTTGAGCAGGTTGATGACGAAGTCGATATTCGTCGAAACCCCGCGGATGCGGAACTCGCGCAGGGCGCGGTCCATCCGAGAGATCGCCTTTTCGGGCGTGGGGGCCCAGGCCGTAACCTTGGTCAGCAGCGAGTCGTAATAGCGCGTAATCACCCCGCCCGCATAGGCCGTGCCGCCATCCAGACGGATGCCCATACCGGTGGCCGAGCGATAGGCGGTGATCCGGCCATAGTCGGGGATGAAGTTGTTCTGTGGGTCCTCGGTGGTGATCCGTGTCTGCAACGCGTGCCCGTTGAGCTGGATATCCTTTTGGCTGGCCATGCCGGTCGCCTCGGCCAGCGTCTTGCCCTCGGCGATCAGGATCTGCGCCTGCACGATGTCGATACCGGTGACTTCTTCGGTCACGGTGTGTTCGACCTGAACGCGCGGATTGACTTCGATGAAATAGAACTTGCCGGTGTCCATATCCATCAGGAACTCGACCGTGCCGGCACATTCGTAATTCACATGCGCACAGATCCTGCGGCCAAGCTCGCAGATCTCGGCGCGCTGTTCGTCGCTCAGATACGGGGCAGGGGCGCGTTCCACGACCTTCTGGTTCCGGCGCTGGACCGAGCAGTCGCGTTCATACAGGTGATAGATTTCACCGTGCTTGTCGCCCAGGATCTGCACCTCGACGTGGCGCGCACGAATGATCATCTTTTCCAGATAACCCTCGCCATTGCCAAATGCGGCTTCGGCCTCGCGACGGCCTTCCAGCACTTTCTCTTCCAACTCTTCTTCCGACTGGATCGGGCGCATGCCGCGCCCGCCGCCGCCCCAGGACGCCTTGAGCATCAGCGGATAGCCGATTTCGGCGGCCTCCTTGCGGATCGCGTCCATGTCATCGCCCAGAACTTCGGTGGCAGGAATGACCGGAACGCCTGCTTCGATTGCTACGCGTCGCGCGCTTGCCTTGTCGCCAAGCGCGCGCATGGTTTCCGCCTTGGGGCCGATGAAGGTGATGCCGTTCTTGACGCAGGCATCGACGAAATCCGGGTTCTCGGACAGCAGACCATAGCCCGGATGAATCGCGTCGGCGCCACATTGCTTGGCAACACGGATGATCTCGTCGATCGAAAGATAGGCGGCAACCGGCCCCATGCCTTCACCGATCTGATACGCCTCGTCAGCCTTGAACCGGTGCAGGCCCAGTTTGTCTTCTTCAGCGTAGACGGCGACGGTTCGTTTTCCCATCTCGTTTGCTGCGCGCATGACGCGGATGGCAATCTCGCCGCGGTTGGCGATCAGGATCTTGTTGAAGTCTGTCATGATAGGTCCCGGTCTTTTGTGTATGGGCGTCTTATTGGGCGGAGAATACGCGCAGGTATATCCGTTCTTCTGGGTAGAACCGGCATGTTATCGCTCGCAAACGCCCTATGATCGCAGCGCCATTATACTTTTGCTGCGCCGCAGCATCAAATGTTTAACGTTAACTCTCAATCTGACACAGGCTTGCCAGGCCCATCTGGCCCATATTTGCATGCAGGTCTTGCCTGAGAATCTCGATGACATGTGCAGGCCCCCGCGCGCCAAGTGCTGCAAGACCATATAAAAAAGCCCGCCCGAGCATCACGAAGTCTGCGCCCAGCGACATGGCACGCAAAATATCCAGACCGCCTTCGACACCACTGTCGAAGATCAGGGGCAGGCGGGTTGCATCCCGGACAGAGGGCAGAACCTCGATGCTGGCCGGGGCCGCGTCAAATTGCCGACCGCCATGATTCGACACCCACAAAGCATCGACACCGACCTGTTCCAGCCTTCTCGTATCCTCTGGTCGCAGGACACCCTTCAGGACAAGCGGACCGTCCCAGTGGTCGCGCAGCCATTTGACATAGTCCAGATCCGGCGAGGTTCGAAGCAGGTAACCGATATGAGCCGTGGGCGGAAGATTCCCGGGGTTTTCGATATATTTGTCCAGCGTTCGCATATGCGGCACACCGTTGCGCAGCATGCCCATCGCCCAGGCGGGTCTTTGGGCGATCTGCGCCAGAATGCGCAGGGTCAGCTTTGGCGGTTGCCGCAGGCCCGATCGTGTCTGCCTTTCCCTGCGCGATGCAACGGGAACATCCGCGGTGAGGACCAGGGTTTTGAACCCAGCCTTGCGGACCCGGTTCAGCAGGTCTTTTCGAATATCCGGATCCCGGGGCGGGTAAAGCTGGAACCAGGCATTGTCCCCAAGATGCGGTGCCATGTCTTCAGGGCTTTGGCTGGCTACGGTCGACAGGGTATAGGGAATACCCGCCTCTGCGGCCGCGCTGGCAAGCAGTTGCTCGGCGCGGGGCCAGACCAGCCCGGACATTCCGATCGGCGCGATTCCGAACGGCAGCGGATATGAAGCGTCGAGAAACGACTTTGACGTATCAAAGTCCAGCTCGCCATGCAGGATCGAGGGGCAGAGGCGCACGTCATCCAGCGCCTTGCGGTTCCGGTGCAGCGTCGTTTCAATCCCGGTTCCACTGTCGATATACTCCCACACGAAATGCGGCAGACGACGGCGCGCACGGTGTTTCAGATCCGGTATGCCGGGATAGGTGCTGTGCAAGTCCATGCAGATTGATCCGACCTGCCATGCGATTCGGCAAGTTTTTTAAGCTGCATCCTTGGGTGGTTGCCGGTTTTCAGGCGACGCATTTTCGGTCTTGTTCCTGGTGCCGCTTGCAACATGCACCTGGTTGCGCCCCTTGTCCTTGGCGACATAAAGCGCATCGTCTGCCGCGCGCATCAGGTCCTGCGGCATGGTGCCGTGGGCCGGGTAATGTGCAACCCCGACCGATATCGTAATGCGCGGCAATACCTTCTCGCCATATCGGACGGTTACGGCTTCAACCGCCTGGCGCAGTTGTTCGGCGCGGGTCATGGCATCTTCGGGGCTGTTGTCAGGCAGGATCAGCATGAACTCTTCCCCCCCGATGCGGCAGGCGACTTCGTCCCGGTCGCACCCCTGTTCCAGGGCGGCGCCGACGGCGCGCAATACCATGTCGCCCGCATCATGCCCATGAGTATCGTTGAACTTCTTGAAGTGATCCACGTCCACGGCGATCAGGCTTAGCGCGGCGCCCGTCTGCTGGCTGCGGCTGATGGACTTGCGCAGCGTCTCGGTCATATGGCGGCGATTGAACAGCCCGGTCAGGGGGTCTCGTACCGATTGGTCGTGAAGCTGATCCCGCATGCGGACGTTGGCGATCGCCATACTGATCTGTTCGGCGCATAATTGGGCCAGCTTGCGGCTCTTGTTAAAGCAGTCTTCGCGCCCCTCAAGTGCCCGCAAATGCAAAAGACCAACGGTTTCGCCATGGGCCAGAATGGGAAAGCAGAAATAGGGCCGCCCGTCATGCGGTTCGGCGTGTTCGCAGACAAAGTCAATCTCGGATGCGCCGAACTCGTAAGTCCGGCCGCGCCGCAAACCCCAGCAACCTTCGGGGTGAATGTGGGATTTATGAGTTCCACCGTTCCAGCTGGCGCAGCCATCCAGCACATCGCGTGAGTTTGAGTAGACATACACGCTGCCTTCGGCCTCTGGCAGGATGTGGGTCATGAAGCGAGACACCATGTCGAACAGTTCATCCAGCGACCGGCTTGATTGCAGCCATTCGTTCAACTCACCCAACAGACGGACCTCTCGGGCCAGGCGCAGCTGCTCGTCCATCAGCTCCCTCTCTTTCTGGGCCCGTTTGCGCAGGTCGCGAACCTGACGACGGTTGGTGCGATGGACAATCAGGATGACAGTCGTCAGCGCCAGCAGGGCGACGCCGCTCAACAGCGCCAGAGACAGGCGAACGCGCGTGATGAACAGGTTCCGCAGGTCGGTTATGTCGGAATAGAACTCGATCGCGCCCATGAACGTCGCATCCTTGATGATCGGCGTATAGACCTCTGCCACATGGCGGCTGCTCAGTTCCGTATCCCGGGAATTGTCGAAAACAAAGGAATCAACTTCGGTAACCGGCTTCTCTTCGTGTTTGTAAAAAAGGCCCCCAGCGGCGACGATCGACTGGAAATAGGGTTTCGTATTCACGAACCCGACGTCGCTGGCTCGGGTCGACCAGAACACCTGCCCCGAAGCATCAAACAGCTTGAAGCGGTAAATGTCCGTGGTTTCGGGCAGTAGCTCCAGAAACTCCTGGTCATGATCGGTCAATGCGTGAAAACGGAATGTCTGCTCAAGATCGTTTAGATGGCTTTCGACCTGGCGGCTCATCCGCATCGCGTTCTTTCGCAGGTCTGCTTCCAACATGCGGTCAACCACTGGCGCCGGGGCGGCATAGATTCCCCAGCCCGCTGCTGCCGTCAGCGCGAGCAGCATCAGGGCCACGCCCATCATCTTAAGCCTCGAGGATTGACCCGTCAGTTCCGCCTGTTTCATTTGTCCGCTCCCACTACACTGTGCCAAACATCCCAGTCAGGATTTGACAGAGAGTTAACGGGGGTGCGGGGCGGTGGTGTGTTTGTTTAGAATTGAATGCAAAAAGAAGTGCGGAAAGTCTGTGAACAAGCCGTGAACAAACCCTTTCCCTTCGCGCTTATCCGGCGTAGTTTGGGGCCATGAGCAGTTTTGACGAAATGGACGCCTTCGAGGGCGCATCGCTGTCGGCGCGGGCCATGGCCGTGCGCCCTTCGCCCTATCTGGATGAGCTGAACCCGGCACAACGGGACGCGGTCGAGCGTCTGGACGGACCGGTTCTGATGCTGGCAGGTGCCGGAACGGGCAAGACCAAGGCTCTGACCGCCCGGATCGCACATCTTCTCAACACCGCGCGCGCACGTCCGAATGAGATTCTGTCGGTAACCTTCACCAACAAGGCCGCGCGCGAGATGAAGGAACGGGTGGGCCGCCTGTTGGGGCAGCCTGCTGAGGGGATGCCATGGCTGGGTACCTTTCATTCGATCTGCGTCAAACTGCTGCGCCGCCATGCGGAACTGGTCGATTTGAAATCGAACTTCACCATTCTGGATACCGACGACCAGTTGCGCCTGCTCAAGCAGTTGGTGCAGGCCGCAAATATCGACGACAAACGCTGGCCTGCGCGGATGTTGCTGGGAATCATCGACGATTGGAAGAACCGAGCGCTGACACCCGACAAGGTGCCAGCCGCCGATGCCGGGGCTTATGACAACAAGGGCATTGAGCTATATGCCCAATATCAGACCCGCCTGCGCGAATTGAATGCGGTGGATTTCGGCGATCTGCTTCTGCACATGGTTACGATCTTCCAGACCCATCAGGATGTTTTGGAGCAATACCAGCGCTGGTTCCGCTATATCCTGGTGGACGAGTATCAGGACACCAACATCGCCCAATATCTGTGGCTGCGGCTGCTTGCGGGCGGGCACAAGAACATCTGCTGCGTCGGCGATGACGATCAGTCGATCTATGGCTGGCGCGGGGCCGAGGTGGGCAACATCCTACGGTTCGAAAAGGACTTTCCCGGCGCGTATGTGGTGCGGCTGGAACAGAACTACCGCTCGACCCCGCATATTCTGGCGGCTGCGTCGAACGTCATTCGCGGCAATGAAAACCGTCTGGGCAAAGAGCTGTGGACCGAAGCCGAGGAAGGCCACAAGGTCAATCTGATCGGCCATTGGGACGGCGAGGAAGAGGCCCGCTGGATCGGCGAGGAAATCGACGCGATGCAGGGCGGTACGCGCGGTATTCGCCCGATGAACCTTGATGAGATCGCTATCCTCGTCCGCGCCAGCCACCAGATGCGCGCCTTCGAAGACAGGTTTCTGACCATCGGTTTGCCCTACAAAGTGATCGGCGGCCCGCGATTCTATGAACGGATGGAGATTCGCGATGCCATGGCCTATTTCCGGCTGGTGGTCAGCCCCGAGGATGATCTTGCGTTTGAGAGAATCGTAAACACGCCGAAACGCGGCTTGGGTGACAAGGCGCAGCAAACCATCCAGATGACCGCGCGCGAAAATGGGGTGTCATTGGTCGAGGGGGCTCGGATTGCGGTCGATAACGGGTTGATCAAGGGCAAGGGAGGCAAGGCGCTGCGCGAACTGATCGACGGTCTGGCGCGTTGGAATGCGATGACACGTGGGCCGCGGATCGAGGTGGACGACGATTCGGTGATCGATGACGGTTCGCCCATGCGGTTCGGCGCACCCGAGCATACGCATATCGAACTTGCGCAGATCATTCTCGACGAATCCGGCTATACCGCCCACTGGCAGAACGACAAGACGCCCGAAGCGCCGGGGCGCCTTGAAAACCTCAAGGAACTGGTGAACCAGCTGGACAATTTCGAGAACCTGCAAGGGTTTCTGGAACATGTCAGTCTGGTCATGGACAACGAACAGGACAGCGACGGGGCCAAGGTTTCGATCATGACCCTTCACGCGGCCAAGGGGCTGGAGTTTCCCGCCGTCTTCCTGCCGGGCTGGGAGGACGGGCTGTTCCCCTCGCAGCGGTCAATGGACGAATCCGGGCTCAAGGGGCTCGAGGAGGAACGGCGGCTGGCCTATGTCGGCATCACCCGTGCCGAAGAAGTGTGTACCATTTCTTTTGCCGCCAACCGGCGGGTGTTCGGTCAGTGGCAGAACTCGATGCCGTCCCGTTTCATCGACGAATTGCCGGACGATCACGTTGAGGTTTTGCCAGGGGCCGGGTTGCACGGCAACAGTCAGATGTCGGCCGGTATCGAGACCCGCGCGGCCGAAGCGAATGTCTACAACTCGCCGGGCTGGAGACGGATGCAGGCGCGGCAGGGGCAATACGGCATGTCGCAGCCGCGCGAATCCCGCAACACGGTGATCGACGCGACCGCCGTGGCCAGTTTCACGCTGGGGGAACGGGTGTTCCACCAGAAATTCGGCTATGGCGCGGTTGTCGGGATCGAGGGCGACAAGGTCGAAGTCGAATTCGACAAGGCAGGCACAAAGAAAGTGGTCTCGCGTTTTCTGACCAACAAGGATGACGTCCCGTTCTGAGGCGTCATATCCCTTCGACCAGAACCAGATTGGTTGAGGCGGTGGCTTGCCGGACCTTCGCCAGCTCGATGTAATCAGGGTCGTCTTTCCAGGCTTTCGCCGTGGCAAGGTCCGGAAACTCCATCAGCACAATGCCACCTTTGGGCCAATCTCCTTCGACCCGTTCGACCGGTTTCGATGAAACCGTGAGCAGGCGTCCCTTGTGGCGGTCGAAGATCGGCATGAAACCCGCCAGATAATCCTGATACCCATCCGGGTGGTGGATGTCGATCTGCGCGATGAAATAGGCGGCCATTGTTTCCTCCGGATCAGAAATCAGAGGGCCATCTTACACCTATGTCAGAAAAATAAAAAAACGGCGGTTCCCAGGGAGGAGGAAGGGGAACCGCCGTCTTGTCAACATCAGAGCAGGGAGGAGGAGAGCCCCGATGTATTCGAACCCGGGTTTGAGCCCGGTATGGAGAAGACGCGGCGACGTCAGGGAGGAGGAAGGCGTCGCCGCGCGCTTTCAACATCAAGGCAGGGAGGAGGAGAGCCTCGATGTATCAGGATCCGGCGGGTTGAGGCCGGTATATGGTGCGGCAACGTCAGGGAGGAGGAGAGACGTTGCCGCTGATAACAGACCCTAAGGGAGGAGGAAGGGCCTGATCTCGATATTCGTGGCGCGCTTATTGCGCGATGTGATCGTTGGCGGCCTGCATGGCCACCCGACGGATCATGGAACGATGCAGGCCCAGATCGGCCAGTTCACGGTCCGACAGTCCTGCCAGCTCATTGACGGTCTGGCGATACATACGATAGCGGGCAAAACGAGCCTTTGCGTTTTCGATCAAAGTTGCGATTCCGAACGCCGGTGTGCTCTTCGATGCTGTATGTGTGCTTGCGACTGCCATGCTCATCATCCGTATTTATTTGCTTTGCCGATTACGCTCGGCCCTTGCTTGAGGTTGAAAATAGGCAAATGCTGCGATTGCACAATAGGTCGCGTCGTCAATGCTGCTATGCAGCAAGCGCATAGATTGGTTCAGTTTTTTCCTTCAACTCGAAATGCACCTTGAAACATTGGGCCTTCCCTTGGGTCACGGGTGACAGCGGAAACATGGCCTTCTTATGGCTTGCCCTTTAATTGAGCGGTGTTGGCTGGAATATGTGCGCAATAAAACCATTCAAGACGTGCGTGTGACCGAAGCGCCAGGCAAGGCGTGGCGGTTCAGCTATTCCCTGATGCACGATTTGCCCGTTTCGCACGTCGCAGAGCAAACTGCCCGAACGCCACGGGATTTCATGGGCCAATGTGGTTGTCGAGGGGAAGTCCCGCCGAAATTGCGCTCAAAGTGCAAATGATTCTGCGAGATCGCTGCCCAAAGATGCCAGGTTTTTTCCACCCTGAATGGCAATTCTTTAGATATTCCGGGAAATCGTGGGAAAAAAATTCCAACTTCGAATTTTCTATATCTGGGGTACTGTGCGGAAAGACCTCCTACAATTGGTGTCATTGTGATCAAATTTCATGGTGGTATTGTTGTTGGAGCGTGATTCATGGAACACGGTCCACAAAATTCCTGTTGATTTCCATGAATTCCCATGGCATCCCTAATACATCCGATGAGGACGAGGCAGCAGGGGCACCAAACGACCCCGACCAAAAATAATCAGGTTTCATACAGGCATCTCGCTTTCATCAATCAAGAGATCCGGCGCGCGGGCGAGCAGACATCCCCCCAGGTGGCGCGTGCAGCTGGACATCCCGCACAGCGGGTCAATGCGGCGGGTTGATCAGTGGCAGCAGATCAACCCGCCGTTTTTCATCCGGGGGGAACGCGAATTTCAAGTGGGGCGCAAGCGAAAGGGACAGTCGTCTTGGCGCGCAGGTTCAGAGGTGAAAGCCACCATAAGGTGGATGCGAAAGGCAGGGTGTCGATCCCGGCCTCGTTTCGCCGCGTGCTTGAAGCCTCCGATCCCAACTGGCAGCCCGGCGACAATCCAGAGCTTGTGATTGTCTACGGGGATCATCGCCGCAAATACCTGGAATGCTACACGATGGAGGCGATCGACGAGGTCGATGCCAAGATCGATGCGCTGCCACGTGGCGCGATGAAGCGCAAGATGTTGCAGCGCCTGTTCCATGGGCAGTCCTTCCCGACCAATGTCGATGAAACCGGGCGGCTGGTTCTGCCGGCAAAGCTGCGCAAGAAGATCGGTCTTGAGGGCGAGGCGTTTTTTATCGCCGCCGGGGATACTTTTCAGATCTGGAAGCCCGAGACCTACGAATCCGAGGAACTGGCGGCGACCGAGGAATGGCTGGACGGCCTTGGCGACGATGTTGATCCGCTGGAATTCCTCGATGAAGTCGAGGGCGGGTGACTGCATGGCGGCCGCGGATCATCCACAACCGGACGCGCCTCACATCCCTGTCTTGCTGCGCCCGCTCTTGGCGGCGGTGGCGCCGGTCACGGGCGTCTGGCTGGACGGAACCTTCGGCGCAGGCGGGTACACCCGCGGATTGCTGGAGGCCGGGGCCGACAAGGTGATCGGCGTGGATCGCGATCCCTTGGCTTTTGAGATGGCGTCAGACTGGGCGGGCGCCTATGGTGATCGGCTGGTGATGCAGCCCGGCGTGTTCTCTCGTATGGATGAATATGCACAGAACCTGGACGGCGTTGTTCTGGACCTTGGCGTTTCCTCGATGCAACTGGACCAGGCCGACCGCGGGTTTTCCTTCATGAAGGATGGTCCTTTGGACATGCGCATGAGCCAGGATGGCGAAAGCGCCGCCGATCTGGTCAATACCGCGACCGAGGCGCAACTGGCCGACATCCTGTTCCACTATGGTGAAGAACGCGCCAGCCGCCGGATTGCCAAGGCGATCGTCAAAGCGCGCACGGAAGAGCCGATCACCACAACCCTGCGTCTGGCCGCGATCATCGAATCCTGCCTGCCACGTCCGAAACCGGGGCAATCCCACCCGGCCACGCGCAGCTTTCAAGGGCTGCGGATCGCCGTGAATGCAGAATATGAAGAGCTGTTTCAAGGGTTGATGGCCGCTGAACGTGCTTTGAAGCCCGGCGGGCAACTGGCCGTTGTCACTTTCCATTCCATTGAAGACCGAATGGTGAAACGGTTTTTCCAGTCCCGCGCGGGCAAGACGGGGCGCGCGAACCGCTATGCGCCCGAGATTGAACAGGAACAGCCGCAATTCACACTGAAGACCCGCAAGGCGGTGGGGCCTGACGAACAGGAATTGCAGGAAAACCCGCGCGCGCGCTCGGCCAAACTGCGTGTGGCGATCCGAACCGAAGCTCCGGCGGGGGAAATTGAAGCGCGGGCCATCGGAATGCCGCAACTGGGGGGAAGGGCAAGATGAAGAGTGTTTTGTATGTGTTGACTGCTCTGTCCGTGTTCGGGTTGGCGTTGTGGGCCTATCAGGAAAACTACCGAACCCAGCAAGTGGTAAAGGAAACCCAGTCTTTGCAGCGCGAGATCGGAATGGCACAGGTGCGACTGGCTGTTCTGAACGCGGAATGGGCCTATCTGAACCGCCCGGACAGGCTGCGCGAACTGGCCGACCTGAACTTTGAACGCCTTGGTCTGCTGCCGTTGCGGGCCGAGCAGTTCGGGCGCGCGGATCAGATCGCCTATGCCGAAGACCCGGACCTGCCCGTCGTTGATCCGATTGAATTGCAGGCCATCACTGACATTCAGGCTTTGGGCGAGGTGCAGATTCCATGACACGCACCCCTCTGCGCCCCCTGGCCCGAATCCTGGATGCCCGCGCGCGGGGCGAAAACCCCAAGGCAATCGAGCGTGAGAACATCCGCAAGCGCCACGAAGAGATGAAGGATCGCGCCCGCGCCCGTGCCGAAGGGCGTCTGCTGGTGCTGGGCCTGTTCTTCTTCTGCGCTTTTTCAGTCGTCGGTGTCCGCATGGGCATGCTGGCGACCTCGGAAGCACAAGAGCCTCTGGCCAGCGCACCGGGCGCGGCGATTGCCATGCAGCGCGCCAACATCGTCGATCGCGAAGGGCGCATACTGGCCACCAATCTGGACACCTATTCCGTTTACGCGCAGCCCCCGTTGATGATCGATCCCGTCGCCGCTGCAGAGCAGTTGGTTGCGATTTTTCCTGATCTGGACAAAGAGCGGCTGATCAAGGACTTCACCGGCAACCGCAAATTCCTGTGGATCAAGAAACGCATTTCGCCCGAGCAGAAGCAGGCCGTGCACGACATCGGTGATCCCGGCATCCTGTTCGGTCCGCGTGAAATGCGGCTTTACCCCAACGGGCGGCTGGCCGCTCATATCCTGGGCGGGTCCGGTTTTGGTCGTGAAGGCGTCAGCGCCGCCGAAGTGATCGGCGTGGCCGGTGTGGAAAAGCAGTTCGACGATTATCTGCGCGATCCGGCCAACGGCAACAAGCCGCTGCAACTGTCGCTGGACCTGACGATTCAAGCCGCAGTTGAACAGGTTCTTTACGGCGGTATGAAGATCATGAATGCCAAGGGGGCCTCGGCCGTTCTGATGAACGCGCATACGGGCGAGGTTATTTCCGCTGCTTCGCTGCCTTCTTTTGATCCGAATGACCGCCCGCGCCCACCGACCTCGGGCTTTGACCCCTCGGACAGCCCGCTTTTCAACCGTTATGTACAAGGCGTGTATGAACTGGGATCTGTTTTCAAGATTTTCACCGCGGCCCAGGCCGTTGAACTTGGATTGGTGAATTCGAACACCATCATCGATACGTCCGGGCCGATGAAGATCGGCCGCTTTCCCATCGGCGAATTCAACGGCAAAAATTACGGCAAGATCAGCGTGGCGGATGTGATCGTCCACAGCTCGAACCGAGGCACGGGGCGTCTGGCCTTGCAAATCGGTGCCAAACGGCAGCAGGAGTTTCTGGACGCGCTTGGCATGTTCGATCCGACCCCTTTCGAGATTGTCGAGGCCAAGGGCGGCGTGCCGCTGAAGCCGAAGAAATGGGGCGAGCTCAGCACCGTGACAATTTCCTATGGCCATGGCCTGTCGACCAGTCCGATGCATCTGGCCGCCGGATATGCTGCGATTGCCAATGGCGGGCATTACGTCAGCCCGACCATCCTGCGCCAGAACGGCACGCAATACGGGCCTCGTGTCATGTCACAGGACACCGCACGTCAGGCGCAGAAAATGCTGCGCAAGGTGGTAACGGACGGCACCGCCAGTTTCGCCGAGGTCAAGGGCTATGACGTGGCGGGCAAGACCGGTACGGCCGACAAGCCCAAACCGCGCGGCGGGTATTACGACGACAAGGTCATTGCCACATTTGCGACGATCTTCCCGGCCTATGACCCGCAATACGTTCTGATCGTCACGTTGGACGAACCTTCGATCGTGGCCTACGGTGAAAAGCGCCGCACGGCCGGTTGGACTGCGGTGCCTGTTGCCGCCGAACTCATCGGTCGCGTCGCACCGTTGTTGGGGCTACGTCCACGGCTTGAGCCTGAGGCGGGCGCTGCTATAACGCTGACCTCAAACTAGGCTGTCCGGCAAGAGGTGGGTCATGGGCACAAGGACGAAGAAACTCAGCCAGCTGGCCCTGACCGCAAGAGAGGGCGCAAACCCGGATATCACTGGTCTGGCCGTTGACAGCCGCGAGGTGAAAGAGGGCTTCCTGTTTGCCGCGCTGCCCGGGTCCCGCGTTCATGGGGCAGAGTTCATTCAGTTTGCCCTGCGCATGGGGGCCGCTGCAATCCTGACCGATGCCGAAGGGGCAGAGATCGCCGAGGCCGAACTGGCAGCTTCGGACGCAGCGCTGGCCGTGGTGGAAGACCCGCGTCAGGCGCTGGCCGGTGCCGCGGCGCTGTGGTTCGGCGCGCAGCCGCAAACCATCGTGGCCGTCACGGGAACGAACGGCAAAACATCTGTTTCCACCTTCGTCCGGCAGATCTGGTCCGCGCTTGGTCACGCCGCCGTCAACCTCGGCACCACCGGGGTTGAAGGTGCGTGGACAGTGCCACTGACCCATACCACGCCCGAGCCGATCACCTTGCACCGCTGTCTGGCCGAGGCGGCCGAGAACGGCGTGACCCATGCCGCTATGGAGGCTTCGTCCCACGGCCTTGAACAGCGCCGCCTTGACGGCGTTCACCTGACTGCCGCCGGTTTCTCGAACTTCACGCAGGATCATCTGGATTACCACGAAACCTTCGAGGCTTATTTCAACGCAAAGGCTGGTCTGTTCGACCGGGTTTTACCGCAGGACGGAACAGCTGTCGTCAACCTGAGCGACCCTAAAGGGGCTCAGATCAGACGGATTGCCGAGATGCGCGGCCAGTCGGTGCTGACGGTCGGGCTGGGCGATGCTGACCTGTGCCTGATCAACCAACGGTTCGACGCGACGGGGCAAGACCTGCGCTTTGCGTGGCAGGGCCGAACGTTCCAGACCCGCCTGAACCTGATTGGCGGGTTTCAGGCCGAAAATATCCTGCTGGCCTGTGGGCTGGTGATCGCTGCCGGGGACAGCCCCGAACGGGTGTTCGAAACTCTGCCCCATCTGACGACGGTTCGCGGGCGGATGCAACTGGCCGCCACGCGTGACAATGGCGCGGCGGTGTTTGTGGATTATGCCCACACGCCTGATGCTGTCGCCACGGCGCTCAAGGCGCTGCGCCCGCATGTGATGGGCCGTCTGATTGCCGTTATCGGTGCGGGCGGGGATCGCGACGCCAGCAAACGCCCCTTGATGGGCAGGGCGGCAGCCCACCATGCAGACGTGGTCTTTGTCACCGATGACAACCCGCGCAGCGAAGATCCCGCAGTCATCCGCGCGGCCGTGATGGCAGGCGCGTCAGAGGCAGCAGGCGACGCCAGCGTGACCGAAGTCGGCGACCGCGCCGAGGCCATTCTGCGCGGCATCGATGCGCTGCAACCCGGTGATGCGCTGCTGATCGCCGGAAAGGGGCATGAAACCGGTCAGATCGTGGGGGATCAGGTTCTGCCCTTCGACGATGTGGAACAGGCCAGCATTTCCGTTGCAGCGCTGGACGGGCGGGTCGCATGACGCTCTGGACTGCATCCGAAGCGGCCGCGGCGACGGGCGGTCAGGCGACGACCGACTGGACCGCAAATGGTGTCTCCATCGACACCCGCACCCTTCAACCCGGTGATCTGTTTGTTGCGCTGAAAGCGGCACGTGACGGGCATGAGTTCGTAGCCCAAGCGCTTGAGAAAGGCGCGGGCGCGGCTTTGGTCTCGCATATTCCCGACAACGTATCGCCAGACGCACCACTGCTGATCGTCGAAGATGTGCAGGCGGCGCTCGAGGCTTTGGGGCAGGCGGCTCGCGCCAGAACGGATGCGCGTGTGGTGGGGGTGACTGGCAGTGTCGGCAAGACGTCGACCAAGGAAATGCTGGCCGTGATCCTCGAAACACAGGGCAGAACCCATGCCAGCGTGGCCAGCTACAACAACCACTGGGGCGTTCCGCTGACCCTTGCCCGGATGCCGCGCGACACTGAATTCGCAGTGATCGAGATTGGCATGAACCATCCGGGCGAGATTGCCCCGCTGGCCCGGCAAGCCCGCCCGCATGTGGCGCTGGTCACGACCGTGGCGGCGGTGCATCTGGAAGCCTTCGAGAATGTGGCTGGCATCGCCCATGAAAAAGCTGCGATCTTTGAAGGGCTCCAATCCGGTGGCGCGGCAATCGTCAATGCGGATATCGAGCACGCGGACATCCTGCGCCAAACGGCACTTGGGCAGGGGGCCGGGATCGTGGATTTCGGCCAAGGCGCAACGGATTACCGGCTGACCGACGTTCAGCAGGGGACGAGCGCCGTGAATGCCGAAGCTGCCGTTGGTGATCAGGTATTCCGCTTTGCGGTGAACTCTGCCGGTACGCATTTCGCCATGAACGCACTGGGGGCTTTGGCAGCCTGCGTTGAACTGGGTGTCGATCTGGATGACGCTATCGCGGGTCTGCGCGCATGGTCTCCGGTCAAGGGGCGCGGCGTACGGGAAAGCCTGCCTTTGCCCGGCGGCGGGCAGATCGAACTGCTGGATGACAGTTATAACGCCAACCCGACCTCGATGGAGGCCGCGCTGGATGTCTTGGCCGCCTCCAAAGGCACCCGCCGCGTTGCGTTTCTGGGTGACATGAAGGAACTGGGCGCCCAGGAAGAGGCCATGCATGCCGCCATGGCGGATATCGAGGCGATGGCGCGCGTGGATCAGGTTCATTGCATCGGGCCATTGATGCAGGCAATGCACCGCGCGCTGCCCGAGAAGAAACGTGGGCTCTGGTTCGCAACCAGTGCGGAAATGGCGGAACATCTGCCTGCTTTGATCCGGGATGGAGACACGGTGCTCGCCAAGGGTTCACTCAGCATGGCGTTGGCCGCGATTGTTGACGGTCTGCGCAAAATGGGGCAAGGGGGCGCGCTTGATGGGTGAACTTGCCCGCGCGCCTCGTGTGAGAAAGGTATTGTCATGCTGTACTGGTTGACCGCTCTGTCGGACGGAGGGGATTTCTGGAACCTCTTCCGGTATATCACCTTCCGCGCAGGCGGTGCCTTCATGACCGCGCTGATCTTTGGGTTCATCTTCGGAAAACCCCTGATCAACGTGCTGCGCAAGAAACAGGGCAAAGGCCAGCCGATCCGTGACGACGGCCCCGAAGGGCATTTTTCCAAGGCAGGCACGCCGACGATGGGTGGATTGCTGATTGTCGGAGCTCTGGTCACGTCAACCCTTGTCTGGGCGCGGTTGGACAACCCTTATGTCTGGATGGTTCTTTTTGTGACCTTGTCTTATGCGGCCATCGGATTCGCGGATGACTACGCGAAGGTCTCAAAACAGAATACGCAGGGGGTTTCAGGCAGGATGCGCCTGGCGTTGGGCGTGATTATCGCCGTGCTGGCTTCGCTTTGGGCGACGTTGCACCATCCCGAAGCGTTGCAGAACCAGCTGGCTGTACCCGTCTTCAAGGACACGCTGGTCAATCTGGGCATCTTCTATATTCCGTTCTCGATTGTCGTGATCGTCGGGGCCGCCAATGCGGTGAACCTGACCGACGGTCTGGACGGGCTGGCCATCATGCCGGCGATGATCGCAGCCTCGACCCTGGGCGTGATCGCCTATGCGGTCGGTCGGGTCGACTTTACCGAATATCTCGATGTGCATTACGTCCCGGGCACCGGTGAGATCTTCATCTTCACCTCCGCGTTGTTCGGAGCCGGCCTCGGGTTTCTCTGGTACAATGCCCCCCCGGCGGCGGTGTTCATGGGCGATACCGGATCGCTGGCCCTGGGCGGGGCGCTGGGCTCAATCGCCGTGGCCACCAAGCACGAGCTGGTTCTGGCCGTGGTCGGCGGCCTGTTCGTGGTCGAGGCGCTGAGCGTGATCATTCAGGTCCTCTACTTCAAGCGCACCGGCAAGAGGGTCTTCCTGATGGCTCCGATCCATCACCACTATGAGAAAAAAGGCTGGGCCGAGCCGACCATCGTGATCCGCTTCTGGATCATCTCGCTGATCCTGGCGATGATCGGTCTTGCGACGTTGAAGGTGCGGTAGTTAAAGACAACGCGGAATGACTTGCGATCAAATGGAATTGTGTGGGCGCGAACGGCTTTACGCCATCGCGGCTGGGTTACAGTCGGCAGGGTTGGCTGTAATTTTTATCAAATTTTGGGAAAGCGTTTCTCTTGGGAAAGGCACCATTAGCTTGTTCTTAAACAACACTCTTGGTCTTTTTGATCTGTGCAGTTCGTACTGGGGAGTGATCATAGCAGCGTTGGTTTTGTCCGCTGTGGCTATCGTCGTGCCAATCCCCATAGTTATGCTTCACAATAGCGTAAATACAAGGTGGCCCAAAAGTAAGTCTTCTCGTCGTTCTTTTGATCAAGCTTTGTGGCTCGCTATTGCGGTATTTTTCATACTGATTTTTTTGGCCTGTGTTGGCTTTGATATCCGTGTGTTTTTGATCACGGCGTTTGTAGTATTGGTCGCGTTCCTTCACGTTGCAAACTCAGCAGCATTAGTAGTTGGCTACAGGCTTACTCAATTGAGTGGTCGCTACGACCGCGAGGCAGTAAGCGTGCAAATTTTATCGTTTTTCATTTCGTTGCTGTTTATTATTGGCGGGGTCGTAGCTGTTGGTGATTTCACGATCTTCGGTAATCTAAAAAAGGTGACCCCCTAATGATCGCGGTCAAAGGCTTTTCAGGACAGAAAGTAGCCGTTCTGGGGCTGGGCCGGTCCGGCCTGGCCACTGCACGTGCGCTGCGTGCGGGCGGGGCGGAACCGGTGTGCTGGGATGACAACCCGGCTGCCCGTGATACCGCCGAAGGCGAGGGATTCACCTGCGCCGACCTGCGCAAGCATGGGGCATTTGACGACATCGCGTCGCTGATCGTTTCACCGGGCATTCCGCATCTCTATCCTGAACCGAACCCCGTGGTGGCGGCAGCCCTGGATGCAGGCGTGCCGGTGGACAATGACATCGGCCTGTTCTTCCGCTCCTTTGCCGGACCGGAATGGAACAACTACGACACGCCTCCGCGCGTGATTGCGGTGACAGGCTCGAACGGGAAATCGACGACTGCCGCTTTGATCCATCATATCCTGACCGAGGCCGGTCGCGAGGCGCAGTTGGCGGGGAATATCGGGCGCGGTGTTCTGGATATCGATCCGGGCGGTGATGATTCGGTCGTGGTGCTGGAGCTTTCCAGCTATCAGACCGAGCTGGCCCGCGCTCTGACCCCCGATGTGGCGGTGTTCACCAATCTGTCGCCCGATCATCTGGACCGCCACGGCGGCATGGGGGGATATTTCGCGGCCAAGCGGCGCCTCTTTTCCGAAGGCGGCCCGGATCGCGCGATCATTGGCGTCGACGAAACCGAAGGTGCGTTTTTGGCAGGGCAACTGGCTGAAGGACCATCGGATGACCGGGTGATCCGTATCTCGGTGGCGCGGAAGCTGACTGGGCCGGGCTGGCAGGTCTTTGCGCGCAAAGGGTTCCTGTCGGAATACCGCAAGGGGCGGCAGGCGGGGTCTATCGACCTGCGCGCCATCAAGGGCCTGCCCGGTGCACATAACCACCAGAATGCCTGCGCGGCCTACGCCGCCTGCCGGTCGCTGGGCCTTGCCCCGCGCGTGATCGAGGATGCGCTGCATTCCTATCCGGGTCTGCCGCATCGCAGCCAGATCATCGCCGAGGCCGATGGGGTTACCTACGTCAACGACTCCAAGGCGACCAATGTCGACAGCGCCCTGAAAGCGCTTATGGCATTCAAAAAGATCCGATGGATTTGCGGCGGTCTTGAGAAAGAGGGTGGCATATCAGCCCTGAACATGGCGGCGGGCGAAGTCATCAAGGCCTATGTGATCGGTCGCGAAGCGGCCGGTTTTGCGATGCAGCTCGAGGCTGATGCGCAGGTCTGTACGACGATGTCAGAGGCCGTGGCGCAGGCCATGGCGGATGCCCGACCCGGCGAGACGGTCCTACTGGCGCCCGCGGCGGCAAGTTTCGACCAATATGACAACTTTGAACAGCGCGGCGAGGATTTTGCAACGCAGGTCAAGCGCCGGCTGACAGAATAGCCATTTGCAATAGACCGCCGGCTGGGCCAAACTTGGATGCTATCAGCTTGACGCGGCACCATTATTGGTTTTGCCTGCCAGCAGATTCAACACGAGGTTATGACTATGCCATTTCGTAGACTTTCTCTGATCCTACCTGCCATTCTTGTTGCGGGGGCCTGTACGAACACGGGTGCCAACTATCAGCCCATCGTCGACGGTCCGGTCGGCCCGAATTACAACGTGGACCTGCAGCAATGCCAACAACTGGCGGCATCGCAGAGCAGCGTTGATGGCTCTACCGCGGGGAATGCAGCAATTGGCGCAGCGGGTGCTGCGGCCGTTACCGGGATCGTTCAGGACAGCAGCGACAATCTTGGTCGCGCGGCTGTGGCAGGTGCCCTGGTAGGCGCTGGCGCAGACGTCATCAATAAAAACCAGAACAAGGAAGTGATCGTGCGCAACTGCATGCGCGGGCGTGGCTACAACGTCGTAGGCTAGCGTCCGGCGGCAATTGCAACACCTGCAGCATGGCCTGACGACCATGCCCACTGGAAGTTGTAGCCGCCCAACCAACCGGTGACATCAACTGCTTCGCCAATTGCATAGAGGCCGGGGACATCCCTGGCCTCCATCGTTTTCGAAGACAAGTCATCCGTGTTGATCCCGCCCAAGGTGACTTCGGCGGTGCGATACCCCTCGGTCCCCGACGGCACCAGTTGCCACGCAGACAAGGCCGAGGTCAGTTCGGCCAGTTTCGCGTCCGACTGATCCGCCAGCTTCCCGGACATCGGAATGATCCGACACAGGTAATCGACCAGCCGGGCCGGCAGATGCCGCGCCAGTTCAGTGGTCAGCGCTTTGCGGCCAGCGCTTTGCCGCTGTGCGCGCAACAGATCCAACAGGGGCAGGTCGGGGATCAGGTTCACCTGGATTGCCTCACCTTCGCGCCAGTATGACGACAGTTGCAACACCGACGGCCCGCTGAGACCGCGATGGGTGAACAGCAGCGCCTCGTCGAAGCTGGCGCGATCATTCGACATTCGCACGGGAAGTGAAACGCCGGACAGGTCCTTGAACCGCCCGTCCGAGAAGGTGAAAGGCACCAGCGCCGCCCGAGTCTCGGTCATCCGCAACCCGAACTGACGCGCGATGTCATAGGCCAGCCCGGTAGCGCCCATCTTTGGAATCGATTTCCCGCCCGTCGCCAGCACCAGATTGGCGCAGGTCAGGTGCTGCCGTTGCCCGTCACGCTCCACCTCCAGCGCAAAGCCGCCTTCGGTCTTGCGCAGATCGCGCAGCAAGGTTTGAACCCACAGCTCTGCTCCTGCACTGCTCATTTCATCCAGCAACATCCGGATGATCTGTTTCGAAGAGCCATCGCAGAACAACTGGCCCAATGTTTTCTCATGCCAGGCGATGTTGTGACGCCCGACCAGATCGATGAAATCCCATTGCGTGTACCGTGAAAGGGCGGATTTGCAGAAATGCGGGTTTCGCGACAGGAAGTTGCCCGGCCCGGCATACATGTTGGTGAAATTGCAGCGCCCCCCGCCCGAGATGCGGATTTTCTCGCCGGGTGCCTTGGCATGGTCAATCACCAGCACGCGCCCACCGCAATGGGCCGCACACATCATGCCGGCAGCCCCGGCCCCAAGGATGATCGTGTCGTAGGTCATGCGCGGGGGATGGCGTGGATTAAACAAGATGGCAAGAGCCCATGCCGAAGTCGCGCGGCGCGCGCTCGCCGCGTTCTCGCAAATTCGAAGTCGGCTGACAGGGCGATTGCCAGAGTTCCAGCGCACTGACATGCTGCGGCCATACCGCAAAGAGGTTTTGACAAGACAAACTGGCAAAAGGAACTCTGAATGCAATTCCCCGAATTTATTTCGTCATTTCCAAAACTGGATGTGCCTTTTCCTGAAGACGTGGTGCAGACGGCCGTCATTCGATCAGATGCAGGGTTGGTCGCTTTCTTCACTTTTCTCAAGGACATGGAGCTTCCCCTGCATTCGCATGGTGCCCAATGGGGGACGGTGGTTGAGGGTGAAATTGAACTCACGATCGGTGGCAAGGCCCGCATCTACGGCCCCGGCGACAGCTACTCGATCCCAAGCGGAGTCGCGCACGGAGGGACCATCAAGGCGGGGTCTCGCGTCATTGACGTGTTTGAGGAACCCGACCGATATCCGATCAAGGAATAATGCATAGCAACCCGCCTTGTGGATCAACGCGCGCCACTCCGCTAAGCGGCGTGTCCAAAGCTGCAATAACCACGGGCCGCCACGTGCAGCCGGGGGTGCTTTGCGCCTGGAAGGTCGATTTATGCCTTGTGGCTTCATCCTACTAGCCCAAACACAAAAATCCCTGTAGAGTCTCAATCAGACCCCGAAAACGGGGCGTTGACGAGGCAGAGAGTGGCGGTATCTCATGACTGAGATGGTGTATGGCGCGGTCCAGGACCAGCGCGGAGAACCGATTCTACCGAAATGGTGGCGCACAATCGATCGCTGGACGATGTCCTGCGTTCTGATCCTGTTTGCCATCGGTCTGTTGCTGGGGCTGGCGTCTTCGCCACCGCTGGCCGGGCGAAACGGGTTCGATCCGTTCCACTATGTCGAACGTCAGGCCATATTCGGCGGATTGGCGCTGATTGCGATGCTTCTGACCTCGATGATGTCGCCGACGCTGGTGCGTCGTTTGGCGGTGCTGGGTTTCCTGGGGGCCTTCGTGGCACTGGTTTTCCTGCCCGTCTTCGGGACCGACTTTGGCAAGGGCGCGGTGCGCTGGTATTCGCTGGGGTTCGCCTCGCTTCAGCCGTCCGAGTTTCTGAAGCCCGGCTTCATCGTCGTTGCTGCATGGCTGCTGGCTGCCTCACAAGAGATCAACGGCCCGCCGGGGCGGATCTGGTCGTTTGCCCTGTGCATGGCGATTGTCGGTATGCTGGTGATGCAACCTGATTTCGGTCAGGCCTGCCTGATCCTGTTCGGCTGGGGGGTGATGTATTTTGTCGCCGGGGCGCCGATGCTGCTGCTGGTTGGAATGGCCGGGTTTGTTGTTCTGGGCGGTATGTTCGCCTATTCCAATTCTGAACACTTTGCCCGCCGTATCGATGGCTTTCTGAATCAAGAGGTCGATCCGACCACCCAGTTAGGCTATGCCACCAACGCCATCCGCGAAGGGGGGCTGTTCGGTGTCGGCGTGGGTGAGGGGCAGGTCAAGTGGTCGCTGCCGGACGCGCATACCGATTTCATCATCGCGGTCGCGGCCGAGGAATACGGCCTGATCCTGGTGCTGATCATCATCGCGCTTTATTCGTTGGTCGTGGTACGTTCGTTGCTGCGCCTGATGCGGGAACGCGACATGTTCATCCGCCTGGCGGGCACCGGTCTGGCATGCATGTTCGGCGTGCAGGCGATGATCAACATGGGTGTTGCGGTACGTCTGCTGCCCGCGAAGGGAATGACGCTGCCTTTTGTCAGCTATGGCGGCTCATCCCTGATTGCAGGCGGTATTGCGGTCGGAATGCTGCTGGCCTTCACCCGAACCCGCCCACAGGGCGAGCTTGGCGAAATTCTGCGCGGACGAGGATAATGGGGAACCCTTACCTGTTGATTGCGGCTGGCGGGACCGGGGGGCACATGTTCCCGGCTCAGGCGCTGGCCGAGGCGATGCTTAACAAGGGCTGGCGCGTGCGCCTGTCCACCGACCCGCGCGGCGCCCGCTATACCGGTGGTTTCCCGCATTCGACCGAGATCGTCGAGGCATCATCGGCCACTTTCGCGCGTGGCGGTCTGGCGGCCAAGGCCATGGCCGGCCCCAAGATCGCCGGTGGCGTGGCTGGCATGGTGTTCCAGATGGTGCGGGACAAGCCCGACGTCGTTGTGGGTTTCGGCGGGTATCCCTCGATCCCGGCGCTGAGCGCTGCGACCATGCTCAAAATCCCCCGCATGATCCACGAACAGAACGGGGTGCTGGGGCGTGTGAACCAGTTGTTCGCCGCCCGTGTCGCGCAGGTGGCCTGTGGTGTGTGGCCCACGGACCTGCCCGAGGGCGCGCATGGCATCCACACCGGAAACCCGGTCCGGTCCGCCGTTCTGGACCGCGCCGCGGCCGGTTACATTCCGCCCGGTGATTATCCGATGTCGGTCCTTGTCATGGGCGGTTCGCAAGGCGCACGCATCCTCAGCGATGTGGTGCCTGGTGCCATCGCCGCACTGCCCGAAGAAATCCGCACTCACATCCGCGTGGCGCATCAGGCCCGGGACGAGGATGGCGAGCGCGTCACAGCCTTCTACAACGAACACGGCATCCGCGCCGACGTGCAGCCCTTCTTTGATGATGTCCCCCGTCGCATGTCGGATGCCCAACTGGTGATCTCGCGGTCTGGCGCGTCCAGCGTTGCCGATATCTCGGTCATCGGGCGCCCGTCGATCCTGATCCCCTTTGCCGCCGCCGCCGGAGATCACCAGACAGCCAACGCACGGGGCTTGGTGCAGGCGGGCGGGGCCATCATGATCCCGGAAAAGGCTCTTGACGTTCCTGCGCTGACACAGCAAATCACCACGGTTCTCACGAACCCCGAAGCCGCACAGAAAATGGCCCATGCCGCCTTGTCCGTCGGGGCACCTGACGCCACCGAGCGTCTGACAGCCCTTGTTGAACAATTGGCGCAGAAGGAGACCACATGAACCCAGCAACCAAACTGCCGCAGGACGTAGGGCCGATTCACTTTGTGGGGATCGGCGGGATCGGAATGTCGGGTATCGCCGAGGTGCTGCTCAATCTGGGGTACCGGGTTCAGGGCTCGGACCTGAAGGCATCGAAGATCACCGACCGGCTGGCAAGTCTGGGGGCCGAGATCTTTGTCGGTCAGCGCGCGGAAAACCTTGAAAACGCGGCCGTTGTGGTGGTCTCGACCGCGATCAAACCGGGCAACCCCGAGCTTGACGGCGCCCGTGCCCGCGGCCTTCCGGTGGTGCGCCGGGCTGACATGCTGGCCGAACTGATGCGGCTGAAATCCAACATCGCCATCGCCGGGACTCACGGCAAGACCACCACGACCACGATGATGGCCGAACTGATGGTGGCAGGGGATTTTGACCCGACCGTGATCAATGGCGGCATCATCCATGCCTACGGCTCGAACGCCCGGATGGGACAGGGCGAATGGATGGTGGTCGAAGCGGACGAGAGCGACGGCTCGTTCAACCGCCTGCCCGCGACCATCGCCATCGTCACCAATATCGACCCCGAGCATATGGAGCATTGGGGCGATTTCGACAAGCTGCGCGCGGGTTTCCATGAATTCGTATCGAATATCCCCTTTTACGGGCTGGCTGTGTGTTGCACCGACCATGCCGAGGTGCAGGCGCTTGTCGGCCGCATCACCGACCGCCGCGTGCGCACCTATGGCTTCAACGCGCAGTCCGATGTGCGGGCCGAGAACCTGACCTACAAGGGCGGCGTCGCGCATTTCGACATTCACCTGCAATACGAAGACAAGGTGATTGAAGGCTGCACTCTGCCGATGCCCGGCGACCACAACGTCTCGAACGCTTTGTCCGCCGTGGCTGTTGCCCGCCATCTGGGCATGAAAGCCTCGGAAATTCGCGAGGCACTGGCCAATTTCGGCGGCGTCAATCGCCGCTTTACCAAGGTCGGAGAGGTCGACGGTGTCACCATCATCGACGACTATGGCCACCACCCCGTTGAAATCACCGCAGTCCTGAAGGCCGCGCGACAGGCGACCGAAGGCCGCGTAATCGCCGTGCACCAGCCGCACCGTTATTCGCGCCTGTCCAATCTGTTCGATGATTTCTGCACCTGCTTCAATGACGCCGATGTCGTGGCTATCGCCGATATCTTCGCGGCTGGTGAAGACCCGATCGAAGGCGCATCGCGCGACGATCTGGTGCAGGGTCTGATCCGTCACGGCCACCGCCACGCCCGCGCGCTGTTTGACGAAAACGATCTTGAGCGGCTTGTGCGCGAGCAGGCCCGCCCGGGCGATATCGTCGTCTGCCTCGGGGCCGGTACGATCAGCGCCTGGGCCAATGGTCTGCCCGAGAGATTGCAACGAAAACAAGCTGTTTGACTTCTCTTCTGTTTGGTGCACAACCTGAAGGTGTAGCAAATGCCCGCAGCCGCCGCATGTCCTCGGAGGGGACAGATGGACTATTCGATGATCATTGCCGCCCTTTGGGTGATCTGCGCCACGATCGTGGCGTTCTTGCCGATGCGAATGCAGTTTCCGCCGGGCGTGACCCTGCTGATCTGCGCTCCGGTACTGATTGTCTGGCTGGGTTATGATCACGGTTGGTTCTGGTCGGTTTTCGCCTTCGGCGGATTCGTTTCGATGTTCCGCAACCCCATCCGGTATTACTGGCGAAAATGGGTGCGCGGGGAGGTCATGGAATGAACTGGTCCATCGCCCTTGCCGGTCTGTGGGGCGTTTCCGCGAATCTGCTGGCAATGATCCCGAGCAAAGACAACCACTGGACACGCGCCTATATCCTGATCGCCGTGGGCATTCCGATTCTGGGGTATGTCACCTATCAGAACGGCCCGTGGATCGGCTTGCTGGTGCTGGCCATGGGTATGTCTGTGCTGCGCTGGCCCGTGATTTATCTGACCCGTTGGACAAAGATGAAAATGCAGGGCATGAAGGCGGCTGACGAATAACCGGCCAGTTTCAGGAGGTCCGCCATGGCGTCCGTCGCCACATTTGCCTATCTGCCAATTCTTTCTTTCCTGCTAGGTGCCGCCGCCGGTTTTACGGCGGGCCGTTGGCTGGGCCTGCGCGGCTTGTTGTGGCTGATCGGTCTGGCCTCGGCCGTCGGGCTGGCGTTGATCGTGGTACTGGCCGGTATTGGCACCGGCGAAGAAGAACAGGCGTTCGGCCCGCTGGTCTGGCTGACCGCCGGCGTTCTTCCCTTTCTGTTCGCTGCAATCATGGGCGGTGTGGGCGGACGCAGCCTGGCGGTGCGTGCAGACGCATGACAACGTTTCCCGTTCCGAAAGGTCGCCTGTCTCGGGCGCGACCTCTCTCTGAGCTCACATGGCTTCGCGTCGGCGGCCCGGCCGATTACCTGTTCCAGCCTGCCGATACCGAAGACCTGCAAGCCTTCCTGCGGGAACTGCCCGCACAAACCCCGATCTTTCCAATGGGTGTCGGTTCGAACCTGATCGTTCGGGATGGGGGGCTGCGGGCCGTGGTGATCCGGCTGGGGCGCGGGTTCAACGCGATCTTGGTTGACGGCAACACGGTTACGGCAGGGGCTGCGGCGCTGGACGCGCATGTTGCGCGAAAGGCGGCGGATGCCGGTGTTGACCTGACCTTTCTGCGCACCATTCCGGGCTCGATCGGCGGCGCGGTGCGGATGAACGCGGGCTGTTACGGCAGCTACACGGCGGATGTTCTGCGCAAGGCCACGATTGTCACCCGGCAAGGCGAACTTGTGGACCTGACGCCCGAAGACTTGAACTTTCGCTATCGCCAGACGGACCTGCCGGAAGGCGCCGTGCTGATTTCGGCTGTGTTCGAGGGCCCTTCAGGCAGTCCCCAAGAACTCCATGCCCGTATGGAGGCACAGTTGAAAAAACGCGACGAAACCCAGCCCACCAAAGATCGCAGCGCGGGGTCGACCTTCCGTAACCCGGCGGGGTTTTCTTCGACCGGGCAGGCGGATGACGTGCATGATTTCAAGGCGTGGAAGGTGATCGACGACGCCGGAATGCGCGGCGCGACGCTTGGCGGTGCGCAGATGAGCCCGAAGCACTCGAATTTCCTGATCAATACCGGCGCGGCCACCGCTGCAGACCTCGAAGGTCTTGGCGAAGAGGTGCGAAAAAAGGTTTACGAAACAAGCGGCATCACGCTAGAGTGGGAAATCATGCGGGTCGGTGATCCGCTGACAGAATAAAGCCCCGACCGTCAGACCATAACAGGCAAATTCAGGCGACGGATCAAAGGCATAAACGCAGTACGGACCACCACATAAGGTCCGGGGACATTGAGGCGCACATTGGGTATGTCGAGCAGGACAAACCCCAAAGTGGCGGTATTGATGGGTGGACCCTCGGCGGAACGCGAGGTGTCTCTCAGCTCTGGGCGCGAATGCGCGGCCGCCCTTGTGGGAGAAGGCTTTGAAGTGGTCGAACTGGACGCGGGTCCCGACCTCTGCGCGCGCCTTGTGGACATCAAACCGGATGTGGTTTTCAACGCCCTGCATGGCCGCTGGGGCGAAGATGGGTGTGTGCAGGGCCTGCTGGAATGGATGCGTATCCCTTACACCCATTCCGGTGTGCTGGCCTCGGCGCTGGCAATGGACAAGCAGCGCAGCAAAGAGAATTACCAGACCGAAGGGCTGCCCGTCGTACCAAGCGTGATCGTGCCCAAGGTCGAGGTGGTCGAAGCTCACGTGATGGAGCCACCCTATGTGGCCAAGCCGAACAACGAAGGCTCCAGCGTCGGGATTTACATCGTCCATGAAAACGCCAACGGCCCGCCGCAGCTGTCCGAAGACATGCCCGATCAGATCATGGTCGAGAAATATGTTGCGGGGCGTGAACTGACCGTAACGGTGATGGGCGACCGCGCCCTGACCGTGACCGAGATCATGACCGATGGTGGTTGGTATGATTACGATGCCAAGTACAAACCGGGCGGATCATGGCATGTTCTGCCTGCCGATGTGCCACCGGACATCTTTGACCGTTGCATGGATTACGCCGTGCGTGCGCATGTTGCCTTGGGATGCAGGGGCGTCAGCCGCACCGATTTCCGCTGGGATGACAGCAAGGGTGCCGATGGGTTGTTCCTGCTGGAAACCAATACCCAGCCCGGCATGACGCCAACCTCTCTGGTCCCGGAACAGGCCGCTCATCTTGGAATGACATTCGGACAGCTCTGCGCCTGGATGGTGGAGGACGCCTCATGCGACCGCTGATCGCCAGTCGTTCATTGGAAATCCACCGCAGCACACCACTTGCGGGGCCGGATGCCGATTTCGCCTCGGCCGACACGGACTCGCACGAGGCCGAACCGCTTTTGCGCCTGCGCGGTGCGCGTGTGTTTTCCCGCTCTGCGAGGCGCAGTGACCCTGCGCCGTCTCGTCTCAGCTATCGGCTGCAACGTTGGATGCTGACGCCGGGCATTCGCCTTGGTGTCAAGGTCGGCCTGCCGATCTGCGCCATCGCTGCCGCGGTTGGCATCTTCTTTGCCTCGCAGGACCGTCGCGACGCACTTGCCGCTTATATCGCCGATGTGCGCACTTCGATTCAGGAGCGCCCCGAATTCATGGTCAACCTGATGGCCATCGATGGGGCGGGAACCGACCTGTCCGAAGATATCCGTGAAATCGTTCCGCTGGATTTCCCGATCAGTTCCTGGGATCTGGATGTGGAACAGATCCGCGACACGATCACCGGGCTGGACCCGGTGAAATCCGCAACCGTCAGAATCCGCCCCGGAGGCATCCTGCAAGTCGATGTCGTCGAGCGTCAGCCCGTAATCGTCTGGCGAACGCGTGAGGGGCTTGAGCTGCTGGATGAGACAGGCGCCCATGTCAAGGAAGCCACCTCTCGCAAGGATCACGCCGATCTGCCGCTGATCGCAGGGATGGGCGCCGACGATCACGTCGGCGAAGCGCTGGAGCTTCTGCGGACTTCGCGCAGCCTGGGCAATCGCGTGCGCGGCTTGGTGCGCGTGGGAGAGCGGCGCTGGGATCTGGTGCTGGACCGTGGTCAGCGCATCATGCTGCCGACCGAACGCCCGGTGCGTGCGCTGGAACGCGTGCTTGCCGTGAACGAGGTACAGGACCTTCTGGAACGTGACGTGGCCGTGGTCGACATGCGCCTCGGGCAGCGTCCGACCATCCGAATGACCAAAGCCGCCAGCGAAGACTGGTGGAACACAAAAGTGACAGTGAGTAACGGGCAGTAACGACCATGATGACCGATCTTTATCAGTCCCAACGTGCCATGCGTCAGATGCGGCGGCAGGCATTGCAACGCGGTGTGATTGCGATTCTGGATGTGGGCAGTTCGAAAATCGCCTGTCTTGTGCTGCGCTTTGACGGAACCGGTCGGCTGAGCGAGGACAACACCATCGGTTCCATGGCAGGGCAGACAGGTTTTCGCGTCATCGGTGCCGCGACCACCCGGTCGCGGGGCGTGCAGTTCGGCGAAGTCACCGCCATGCAGGAAACCGAACGTGCCATCCGCACCGCGCTTCAGGCCGCACAGAAGATGGCCGACATCCGCGTCGACCATGTGATCGCCTGTTTCTCGGGCGCGAACCCGCGGTCTTACGGGCTGGATGCACAAGTCGATCTGGACGGTCAGATCGTGACCGAGGCCGAAGTAGGCCGGGTTCTGAACGCCTGCGACGTGCCGGATTATGGTGACGGGCGCGAAGTACTGCATGCTCAACCGGTGAATTTCGCGCTCGACAACCGATCGGGCCTGATCGACCCGCGCGGGCAGATGGGCCAGAGCCTTGCGGTCGACATGCATATGCTGACCGTGGATTCGTCAGCGATCCAGAACATCGTGCGCTGTATCAAGCGCTGCGATCTGGAACTGGCCGGGATTGCGAATTCGGCCTATGTCTCGGGCATCTCGGCGCTGGTCGAGGATGAGCAGGAACTGGGTGCGGCCTGTATCGACATGGGCGGCGGCACCACGAGCGTTTCGATCTTCATGAAAAAGCACATGATCTATGCCGATTGCGTGCGTATGGGCGGCGATCACGTGACTGCCGATATCTCGATGGGCTTGGGTGTACCTGCCGCCGTGGCGGAACGGATCAAGACATTCAATGGTGGCGTTCATGCCACCGGGGCCGACGACAGGGATATGATTGATATCGGTGGTGATACCGGCGATTGGGAACACGACCGCCGCACCGTCAGCCGTGCCGAGTTGATCGGCATCATGCGCCCGCGTGTCGAGGAAATTCTTGAAGAGGTCCGCGTCCGGCTGGACGCCGCCGGATTTGAACACATGCCAAGCCAGCAGATCGTGCTGACCGGCGGCGGCAGCCAGATCATGGGGCTGGACGGGCTGGCCACGCGCATCCTCGGTCAGCGCGTTCGCCTGGGCCGCCCCTTGCGCGTGCATGGCCTGCCCCAATCAGCCACCGGGCCCGGGTTCTCGTCCGCTGTCGGCCTCAGCCTGTTTGCAGCCCATCCTCAGGATGAATGGTGGGACTTTGAAATCCCGGTCGATACCTATGCCGCGCGCCCGTTCAAGCGCGCCGTGCGGTGGTTCCGTGACAACTGGTAGAGTCCTGCGCGGGTGTGCACTGGGCACGGCGCTGCTGCCTTGCTTGGCCTCGGCCCAGACCATGATCACGCCCGAGGCGTTTCTGGACGCGGCGGTCGGCAAAACTCTGACATTCTACGAAATCCGCAGCGGTGGCCTGGTGGGAACCGAACAATTTCTGAACCGCCGCATGTCGGTCTGGCGCGAAGAGGGGCAGGGCTGTGTCTACGGGCAGATCACGACGCCAAACGGTCAGTTGTGTTTTCTGTACGACAATGACCCGGACGGCATTCCGGTCTGTTGGTGGCCGTTTTTGCATGAAGATCGTTTGATGGTGCGGCTTGCCTCATTCGTCGATGGCGAAATACAGGAAGTGCGATCCATGACGGACCGCGGCCTGGACTGTCCAAATGCACCGCTCAGCTGAAGAAACCGGTTGCAGCGTTTCGATTTATCCCTCAAGATATCCACAAGGCCCGAAAGAGGCCTCGCGGCAGGACCTGAGCAGTTTTCCGCAATGTAGTCGACAGTCGATCAGAGCGCGATGAACGAATGTGTTCTCGCGTTCATGCCGGTTGTCTAGTAATGGTCGCCGTTGTTTCCGCTATATCTGGCGTGACCTGCGAAATGCCGCCGGTTTCTGCCTTATTTCCTCCATATTTTGTGGGAAAACGCGATTTTTGACGTGACCTTTTGGCATCAGGCCGCTAGAATCGAACAAGGATAGGTAAGAAAAACACCGCTTTGGCGGGACATAAATACAGGCGGACAGAGCATGACATTGAATCTTTCGATGCCCGGGCACGACGAACTGAAGCCTCGGATTACAGTATTTGGCGTTGGCGGTGCAGGCGGGAACGCCGTCAATAACATGATTGAAAAACAGTTGGACGGCGTTGATTTCGTGGTCGCCAACACCGACGCACAGGCGTTGCAACAAAGCCAGTCTTCGGCGCGGGTGCAGCTGGGCGTGAAAGTCACCGAAGGTCTGGGGGCAGGGGCCCGCCCGACCGTAGGCGCGGCCGCCGCCGAGGAAAGCATCGAACAGATCGTGGACCACCTTGCCGGCGCGCATATGTGCTTCATCACCGCCGGTATGGGCGGCGGTACCGGCACGGGGGCTGCTCCGATCATTGCGCAGGCCGCCCGCGAATTGGGTGTTCTGACCGTCGGTGTCGTCACCAAGCCCTTCCAGTTCGAAGGTGCCAAGCGGATGCGCCAGGCTGAAGATGGTGTCGAGGCGCTGCAACAGGTTGTCGATACGCTGATCATCATCCCGAACCAGAACCTGTTCCGTCTGGCCAATGAAAAGACCACCTTTACCGAGGCGTTCTCGATGGCTGACGACGTTCTGTATCAGGGCGTCAAAGGCGTGACCGACCTGATGGTGCGGCCCGGCCTGATCAACCTCGACTTTGCCGACGTTCGCGCCGTAATGGACGAGATGGGCAAGGCAATGATGGGCACCGGCGAGGCAACAGGCGAAGATCGCGCCATTCAGGCGGCGGAAAAGGCCATTGCAAACCCGCTGCTGGACGAAATCAGCCTCAAGGGTGCCAAGGGCGTGCTGATCAACATCACCGGGTCGCACGACTTGACCCTGTTCGAGCTGGACGAAGCTGCCAACCGCATCCGCGAGGAAGTGGATCCCGAGGCCAATATCATCGTCGGCTCGACGCTGGATACCGCCATGGAAGGCGGAATGCGCGTGTCGGTTGTTGCGACCGGCATCGACGCCAGCGAAAAATCGACCGAAGTCCCGGTGGCACGCCGTTCGATGTCCGAACCGCTGACCCGCACGGTTTCGGCTGAAGAGCATATTCAGGAAGAAGCGCACGTAGCTGCCGACACAGCAGAGCCTGCCCCGCAGCCGGAAGAAAACCGCGAACCTTCGCTGTTCGAAGCCGCGGAAGAGCCGGCGCAGCCACAATTCCAGCCGCGCGTCGAGCGTGACGATGACGGCTTGCCGCCACCCGCTTATCAGCCGCGTGTGGCCGAATTCGAACCGCAGCCCGAGCATGTTGAACCCGCGCCGGAGGCATTCGTGGCACCGCGCGGGCATGCTGCCGGCACCCCGTCGCCCGAAGCGTTGCAGCGTTTGCAGGCCGCTGTGCAGAAGGTTCCGTCGGCGCCACAGCGTCCGGCGGCGCCCCGTCAACCCGAAGCAGTTTCGCAGCCGGAACACGAAGAACGCTCGCGGTTTGGCTTCAATCGCCTGATCGACCGGATGACCGGGCACGCCTCTGACACACCGGCTCAACCGCCGCGTCAGCAGCCCGTTTTGCGACAGTCCGAGGCAACCGCGCCGCTTCAGGAAGAGGCCGATCCGGATCAGGACCGTATCGAAATTCCGGCCTTCCTGCGCCGTCAAGCCAACTGATCGCGGTAACAAAATCCACTCAAAGGGCTGCCATTTGGCGGCCCTTAATTGTTTATTAATAGTCACTTGCAACTATGTGAGCAGGGTTTCGCCGATCTGTTACATACATGTTTCAATCGGTTGCAAAGAGTGAGTTGAGCCTTGACGCGGGCTTCCTTAACTCAGTGTCCAACACGGCCCAAGCAGGCTGGACACTACTCACCGAGGCCTATTTTGCAACATACGCTCAAATCTCCGGTCACGTTTACAGGCGTCGGGCTGCACAGCGGCAAGCCGGCGACCATGGTCCTGAAACCGGCGGCAGCCGGTCATGGCATCTGGTTCAAGCGGACGGATATTCAACTGGGCGACGCGATGATCCCGGCGATCTACTATGCGGTTGAACGGACCCCGCTTTGCACGCGTCTGGTGAATGATGCCGGCGTTTCGGTTTCCACCGTCGAACATATCATGGCTGCATTGGCCGGGTGTGGCGTGCACAACGCGCTTGTCGAGATCGACGGTCCCGAAGTTCCGATCATGGACGGCTCCTCGATTGATTTCGTGCGTGGCATCATGGCCCGGGGTGTGCGCCGTCAGGCCAGCCCGGTATTGGCCTATGAGGTCCTGAAAACCGTCACCGCATCCCGCGAAGGCGCGAGCGCCAGTATTGCGCCCGCTGACGGGCTGATCATCGACTTCCATATCGATTTCGAAGACGGTGCCATCGGCAGCCAGAGCAAAACGCTTGATATGCGCAACGGTTCCTTCGCGCGCGAACTCAGCGATTGTCGCACGTTCTGCCGACGCACGGATGTCGAGGCGATGCGCGAAAACGGGTTGGCTTTGGGCGGCACGCTTGAAAACGCCGTGGTCGTTCAGGGCGTCGAAGTTCTGACACCGGGCGGTTTCCGCCGGGTCGACGAGGCCGTGCGCCACAAAATGCTGGATGCTCTGGGTGATCTCTATCTGGCTGGTGGGCCGATTTTGGGTCACTTCACCGGAAACAAGTCGGGTCATTCGCTGACCAACACATTGCTGCGCAACCTGTTCGAAACGCCGGGCGCCGTGCGTCCGGTACTGTGCACACCGGAACAGGCCGCGCGCCTGCCGGGGCAGGGGCTTGTGGTCAACGAAATTCCCGAAGTGGCCTGATCAGATCAACTCTGACGACATTTGCGCCGGAAGTCGCATAAGGCGTTTTGCACCGGAATTTTCTGTGCTAGACCATGGCTCAAATCGGGGCAAACCCCATTAAGCAAGACGACAAGGATGGGCGGTATGGTTGGCAGCAAAGCGGCAGTCAGACTCGCGGGTGCGATTCTTCTGGCAGCAGTTTTGACGGCATGCGGCAACGCCGGCGGCCTTTTTGGTCGCAAGGGCGCGGACCGTGAACAGAATCTGGAAGGGTTCACGCCGGAACAGATCTATACCCGAGGTGAATACGAACTGTCGCAGAATCGCTCGGACGACGCGGCTTGGTATTTCTCGGAAGTCGAACGTTTGTATCCGTATTCGGACTGGGCCAAGCGCGCACTGATCATGCAGGCGTTTTCGTTCCATTCGGACCAGAATTACGAAGAAAGCCGCGCGGCGGCGCAGCGGTATATCGACTTCTATCCGACGGATGAAGATGCTGCCTATGCGCAGTATCTGCTGGCGCTCAGCTATTATGACCAGATCGACGAAGTCGGGCGTGACCAGGGCCTGACCTTCCAGGCGCTGCAATCTCTGCGGACCGTGATCGAGGTCTATCCCGACAGCGAATACGCCACATCGGCGGTACTGAAGTTCGATCTGGCCTTCGACCATCTGGCGGGCAAGGAAATGGAGATCGGGCGCTACTACCTGCGTCAGGATCACTATGTCGCGGCGATCAACCGGTTCCGAGTTGTGGTCGAAGACTTTCAGACCACATCCCACACCGCCGAAGCACTGTATCGTCTGGTCGAGGCCTATCTGTCGCTTGGCCTGCTGGACGAGGCGCAGACCGCAGGTGCCATTCTTGGCTACAACTACCAGTCCTCGGAATGGTATGACGATGCGTACAAACTGTTGACCTCTCGCGGGCTTGATCTCAAGAGCCGCGGTAACAACTGGCTCAGCACGATTTATCGTCAGACCATCAAAGGTGAATGGTTGTAATCGCGATGGCCTTTGGTCCGGGACGCTGAAGACCACATGCTGCGCGCCCTTGATATCCGCGATATGCTGATCATTGACCGGCTGGAACTCAGCTTTCAGCCGGGCTTGAACGCCCTGACCGGCGAGACCGGTGCAGGCAAATCGATTCTGCTGGATTCGCTTGGCTTCGTGTTAGGCTGGCGCGGGCGCGCGGAACTTGTGCGGCAGGGTGCCGCGCAGGGTGAGGTCGTCGCCGAATTCGAACTCTCTGCCGATCATCCCGCACATGCGATTCTGGCCGAAGCCGGTCTGCCGGGTGGCCAGGAACTGATCCTGCGCCGCGTCAACACGGCCGAGGGGCGCAAGACCGCCTGGGTCAATGACCGCCGCTGCTCGGGCGAAGTTCTGCGGGCGCTGTCCGAGACCTTGATTGAACTGCACGGACAGCACGATGACCGCGGTTTGCTGAACCCACGTGGTCATCGGGCGATGTTGGACGAATTCGCACAGGTCACGGAGCAGCTGTCAAACGTGCGAACCGCCTGGGCCGCGATGTCCCGAACCCGCAAGGCGCTGTCCGAGACCGAGGCCGCTCTGGCTGCGGTCCGCAGCGAGGAAGAATTCCTGCGTCACGCGGTCGCCGAGCTAGACCAGCTTGACCCGCAACCCGGTGAGGATGCCGAACTGGATGCCCGCCGCCGCATGATGCAAGGGGCCGAGCGGATTCGCGACGATGTTGCGCGTGCCTTTGCCCTGTTGGCCGGGGACGGGGCGGAAGGGGCCATGTCCGACGCCATGCGCTGGTTGGAAGGCGTCTCGGACAACGCGGGCGGCCAGCTGGAAGAACCGATAGCAGCGCTCGGGCGCGCGATGATCGAGTTGGGCGAGGCGCAGGATGGCGTGAATGCCTGCCTTCAGGCGCTGGACTTCAACCCGGCAGAATTGGAACAGGCCGAGGAACGCCTGTTTGCCATCCGTGCGCAGGCCCGCAAACATGACGTGGCCCCGGATGATCTGGGTTCGTTTGCCGACACTCTGCGTGACCGGTTGAACCAGTTGGAGGCAGGGGATGCCGACCTGGCAGACAGGCGAGCTGCCGTAGACGCGGCGCAACAGGCCTATGACGCCGCCGCAGCCGACCTCAGCGCCGCGCGCAAGGCCGCCGCTGGGCGGCTTGACGCGGCCGTCATGGCGGAACTGGCCCCGCTCAAGATGGAACGTGCCGTGTTCCAGACCGAGATCACCCCGGTTGAACCCGGCCCCGAAGGTGCCGACGCTGTGGCCTTCACCGTGGCCACCAACCCCGGTGCGCCGGCGGGGCCGCTGAACAAGATCGCCTCGGGGGGTGAGCTCAGCCGCTTTCTGCTGGCCCTCAAGGTCTGCCTGTCTGGCGACGACAGTGCCCGGACGATGATCTTTGACGAAATCGATCGCGGTGTCGGTGGGGCAACCGCCGATGCGGTCGGACGCAGGCTGGCGTCGCTCGCGCAGGGCGGGCAGGTTCTGGTTGTCACCCATTCCCCGCAAGTTGCTGCGCGGGCAGCTCATCACTGGCGGGTGCAGAAACAGGTTACCGACGGACAAACCCTGTCCACCGTCATTCCTCTGGCCGAACCGGATCGGGTGGACGAGATCGCGCGCATGGTGGCCGGCGACACCATCACCGAAGAAGCCCGCGCCGCCGCCCGGGCTCTGTTGCAGGCCTGACGCGGCGATGGCGTGAATTGGTGCTCACACTGTCGCTATCTCACTTTTATATGGGCGCTCCGTGGCTTACTAAGGGTTAAGTGATGATCCTCGAGGGCCAATGACCCAATCGACCCGCACCGTTCTGCGCAACCAGTTCAATCAGGCTGTGGCCGCGATCAAGGATGCGTGGCGGGTCATGCTGCGCCGGGGGCCAAGCCAGATCCAGTTCTGGTTCATTGCGCTGGCCATCGGGATAGGGGCGGGTTTCATGGCGCTTGGCTTCCGCAAGGCCATCAGCGCATTGCAGGCCTATCTGTACGACACCAATGATATCCTGCTGCTGCACAGCCACGCCGAGAAACTGCCATGGTTCATGGTTCTGATCATTCCCATCTTCGGTGGCCTGGTCGTCGGCATCATCCTGAACCGGTTCACCAATGACGGGCGCGTCCGGTCGGTTGCCGACGTGATCGAAGGTTCGGCCATCACCGACGGGCGGGTCGAGGTCAAGGCGGGCATCGCGTCGTTCTTCGCCTCGCTGATCACGCTCAGTTCGGGCGGGTCAACAGGCCGCGAGGGGCCGGTGGTGCATATGGCCGGAGTGATTTCCACATGGGTCAGCAACCGCATACATGCGGACGGGATCACGGGGCGTGACCTGTTGGGATGTGCCGTCGCTGCGGCCGTGTCGGCCAGCTTCAACGCCCCCATTGCGGGGGCCTTGTTCGCGCTCGAGGTCGTGCTGCGCCATTTCGCCGTTCACGCCTTTGCCCCGATCGTCATCGCCTCGGTCGCGGGAACGGTGATCAACCGGCTGGAATATGGCGACGTTACCGAGTTCACGCTGGAGACGCCGGGATCGCTGCAATTCTATGTCGAGCTTCCGGCATTCCTGATCCTGGGCCTGATCTGCGGACTTGTCGCGCTGCTGCTGATGCGGTCGATTTTCTTTGCCGAGGATATCGGCAGCCATATCCAGAACCGTCTGTCGATTCCGGCCTGGTTGCGCCCTGCGGTGTCCGGGGCGATGCTGGGGCTGATGGCGATCTGGTTCCCGCATATCATCGGCGTGGGGTACGAGACGACAATTCGCGCCCTGACCGGTGATCTGGTGCTGACCACGGCCATCCTGTTTGCGGTGACCAAAACGGTTGCGGTGGCGATTACCATGGGTGGGCGCATGGGCGGTGGGGTGTTCTCACCGTCTCTGATGGTCGGCGCATTGACCGGGCTGGCCTTCGGTCTGATCGCCACCGGGTTGTTGCCGGATGTGTCGGGCACGCATACGCTCTATGCCTTTGCCGGAATGGGCGCCGTAGCTGCGGCGGTGCTGGGCGCGCCCATCTCGACCACTTTGATCGTTTTTGAACTGACCGGCGATTGGCAGATCGGTCTTGCCGTGATGGTAAGCGTGTCCATGTCCACGGCACTGGCCTCGAGACTTGTGGACCGGTCTTTCTTCCTGACCCAGCTGGAACGGCGTGATGTCCACCTGGCCGCGGGGCCGCAGGCTTATCTGCTGGCAATGCTTCGCGCCGGTGCCGTGATGCGCCCGCTTGGGGATCCGCGGTCGATCACGAAAGAAGAGGCGCAGGGGCTGATCGACCAGGGCCTGTGCATTCAGGCCAGCGCCACGCTGGAAGCCGCCATGCCCTATTTTGATCGTGACGACATCCCCTGCATTCCGGTTGTCATTCTGGAAAACGACGGCTCTGAAACACCGGTTGGGGCGCTCTATCACGTCGATGCGCTCAAGGCATATAACAGGGCGCTTGCGGCCACGGCTGCCGAAGAGCATTCCTGAGTTTCACTCACCATACACGCTGGCTGCGTCGCCCAGATAATTGTCCCACGCAAACCAATAGGAAACATGACCGGCGACTCGTGGCAAACGCGTTCCATCCGGCCCGATCAAAGCCTCTTCCGTGACGGTCCAACCGTTCCCCGCGCTATCCTGCAACCCGCCTTGCGTCGCCCAGAACGCATGCGTTTTTCGCTCATAGGCCCGCACGCTGCGCTCTTTGGGATCGCCAATCAGAACCAGAGGTGTCCGACCGATTGCATCGTTGATCACCGGTTTGCCCTTGAACGCAACCAGAGGCCAGGCGCGGGCTGCACCAAACTGGCGCACGGCAAAGATGTAATCCTTCTGCCTAAGCCGGGACTGATCCACAACCGCCGGGAACATCAGCTCGCTCGAGGCGAAATAGTCGCGATAAACCACCCCTGATCCGTAATTGCGCCGATGCCCGGTGTTCAGCGACAGAACACGGGTTTTGGGATGCGAGGTCCTCCAGCTGTCCCATGTCGTGATCACCACAGGGCGTTGTTTCAACGTGATGCCGCTGTTCGCCAAGGGCCCCACAACAGGTTTGCCGGTATACTGGTTCCACAGCGAATGCGTCTCACGGTCAAACATCAGCTTGTTCGAGCGATAGAGGAAACCTGACGACCCGAAAATGAACGGCTTTCGCCGCCCCGCCACCTGGGTTTCAAACAGGATGCCAGACCCGCAAAGCGTGCAATAGGCCAGCGCCACGGGCACGCCACCGATCACCTCGTTGAACATCTCGTGCCAGCCCATGATCCGCAGGGGATAGGCGCGCTCATCCCCGTTGATGGCGACGCCGAACACCAGATCATCGCCCTTCAGATACCCCGCATTCGAAGCAGAGATCAGGGTGGGATCGTCCAGGGACGGAATGCCATCCTTGTACACACCGCCCCAGGCGATCTCTTCCAGGCGGATCTTCATCTTGTCGCGTTGCAGATATTCGGGCCGCAGGAACAGATCGAAATTCGGGTCGATCCCCAGAAGAACCTCGCGCTTGAACGGGATCAGCGACGGATGAGGGACAATCTGCGGGTTACGTTCCTGCCACAGCATCCAATCGAACCAGTCATTGCCATGGCGTTGCCCGGTCAGGGCCTCCATCACCTCGACAATCTCATCCCGTCGCCTGTCGGCATAACGCATCGCAGTCAGCAACCCGGCCACAACATCCGGCTGGCCACGGCCCTTCAGATACGCCATCTGCGCCTCAAACGCGGTCCGACGCCCGCTCAGCGTGCTGCGCAACGCGTCCAGAACCGGATCCTGCTGCGCCCACAGCACGCCGGGCGCCATTGCACCAGCCCCAATCATCCCAGCAAAATCGCGACGTGACATCGACATGGAAGCCTCCGGTGTTACCCCGGAGAAAGTGTGCCGCAAATGCCGTTCACGTGCATGCCACAGCTGCGTGAGGTGGGCGCGGGGGCTGGCGTTAAATCTGCTCCACTTTCACCGATTCGACCGGGTAGAATGCCAGATGGTCCTTGATCTCGGCCACCGCCTGAATCGGATCCTCATAGCTCCAGACCGCGTTGTCGGTCACGGATGACTTGTTGACGATGGAAAAATGCGTCGCGTCGCCCTTGCCGGGGCAGTGGGTCACCTTGTCGGTCCGATCCAGAAACGCCATCGCAATATCGTTGCGCGGGAAATAGATCACCGGATCCTTTTCGCCTTCAAGCAGTTCCAGCGCGTTGTTCGTTTCGCCCAGGATAGCACCGCCCGAGCGGACAGTCCATTTGCCCGGCGCTTTCCGGATCGTGATCTCAGCCATTCCTCTTCCTTCCGTCGTCGTATCAGGGTCACCCCTCTGCCTGTTTTATGTAACAGGCCAGTGTCAGATTGGGGCAGTTGCGGCATCCAACCACAGTTGTGCGTCATGTCCCAGCCTTGGGCGGATTTTTTCCGCAACGTCGCGGTGATAGGCATTCAGCCAGTCGCGTTCGTCAGGCGTCAACATATCGACCAAGATCAGTCTGCGGTCAATCGGCACGAAGGTCAGCGTGCGCCAGTACAGCATCGCGCGTTCGGCATCGCCACCGGGAAGCAGAGGAGCGTCTTCCACCACCACAAGGTTTTCGATGCGGATGCCAAAGGCGCCTTCCCGGTAATACCCGGGTTCGTTTGACAGGATCATGCCGGGTTGCAGCGGTACATGGCTGACTTTGGACAGCCGTTGCGGCCCTTCATGCACGCTCAGATAGGCGCCGACCCCATGTCCGACCCCATGGTTGAAATCCTGTCCCGCAGACCACAGCGGCACGCGGGCCACACATTCGATATCCCGCCCGGAAAGGCCCGCAGGCCAGCGCAGCATCGACATGGCAATCATGCCCTTCAGCACCCGGGTGAAGCAGGTTTTTTCCTCGGTTCCGACGTCACCGATGGCGATGGTTCGGGTGATGTCGGTGGTGCCGTCCAGATACTGCCCGCCACTGTCCAGCACCAGAATATGGCCGTTTTCCAGGCGGCTGTCGGTCTCTTCGGTCACGCGGTAATGCATGATCGCGCCATTCGGACCCGTGCCTGCAATGGTATCGAACGAGATGTCCTGAAGCGCATTGTCCTTACGCCGGTTTTCTTCCAGCCGGGTGACAACCTGTGTTTCGGTCACGCTGCCCGGGGCCTGTTCGTCCAGCCAGCACAACGTCTCGATGACCGCCACCGCATCGCGCAAATGCGCCTCGGCGCTGCCCGCGATTTCAGCCGCATTCTTGCAGGCTTTGGGCAGGGCGCAGGGATCGCCGCCATCCGTCATCGCGTCACCCAGCGCATCGGCCACGATCTGAGGCACCGAAGCGGCATCCACCTGCACCGGACCGGCCAGAGCCGCAACCGAATCCAGAAAATCGCCCACAGCGCGCAAGGTCACCTGAGAACACAGATGATCCCGTACCCCGGCCAGTTTTTCTGCCGCCATGAACAGATCGACCTGACCACCTGCATGAAGAATGGCAAAGCCGTGGGCCACCGGGTTATAGGCGATATCCGACCCACGGATATTCAACAGCCACATGATGGAATCCGGCAGGGTGATCACCGCTGCCTTGTGCCCGGCCCGCCGAAGGTCTTCGGCCAGACGGGCGATCTTGCTGTCCGCACCTTCCCCGGCAAACTCGATCGGATGCGTCTTGACCGGGTTCATCGGGGGTGCGGGTTGATCGGCCCAGATCCGGTCCACAAGGTTTTCGCACCTTACCAGTTCGATGCCCGATCCATCCAGATCGCTCAAAGTGCCGGAAATCTGCCCCGCCGCATGCAGCCACGGATCAAAACCGACCTTGCCGCCGTTGGGCAACTGCTGTTTCAGCCAGGCGCTCAGGCTTACTTCGGGCCAGGGGACCGGGGTGAAATCTTCGGCAACTTGTGCCTTGACCTGGGTGCGATATCGCCCGTCGATGAAAACTCCGGCCACGTCACGCAGTGCGGCGCAAAACCCGGCCGAGCCCGTGAACCCGGTCAGCCAGGCCAGACGTTCATCGCGCGCCGCGACATACTCTCCCTGATGCGCATCCGCCCGTGGGATCAGAAACCCGTCCAGCCCTTCTTGCACCATCTGTTCGCGCAAGGCGGCCAGCCGCGGTGGCCCCTGTTCCGGGCGGGCGGTCACTTCGAAGGATTGGAACATGGGCGGCCTCATTCACATCATTTGAGCGTGACCCTGAGGCGCATTTCAAAAAATGTCCAGACGGGAACACCCCGTCTGAACAGGCCGATGATCAGCAAGGAAAAACACGTCGCCCTCGGGGAAATACGCCCGCCGCGCGGAAGATCAGCCTCAGCCGGCCTTTCTCATCCCCATGACACGCGCCCGCGCCCGCGGGTCACTGTCAAACAGAGCCGCCAGTTGTTCGGTCATCGCGCCGGCCAGTTGCTCTACATCGGTAATCGTCACTGCCCGGTCGTAATACCGGGTCACGTCATGGCCGATGCCGATGGCCAAAAGTTCGACCATCTTGCGTTTTTCAACCATCGCGATCACGTCGCGCAGGTGTTTTTCCAGATAGTTGGCGGGGTTCACGCTCAGTGTCGAATCATCGACCGGCGCACCGTCCGAGATCACCATCAGGATCTTGCGTTGTTCGCGCCGTGCCAGCATCCGGCGATGGGCCCATTCCAGGGCTTCCCCATCGATGTTTTCTTTCAGCAGGCCCTCTTTCATCATCAGACCCAGATTGGGCCGCGCACGACGCCAAGGGGCGTCCGCGCCCTTGTAGATGATGTGGCGCAAATCGTTCAGACGGCCGGGCTGTTGCGGGCGGCCATCGTTTAGCCACGCCTCGCGCGCCTGACCGCCTTTCCACGCCCGCGTGGTAAAGCCCAGAATTTCGACCTTAACATTGCACCGCTCCAGCGTCCGGGCCAGAACATCGGCACAGATGGCGGCGATCGAAATCGGACGTCCGCGCATCGACCCCGAATTGTCCAGCAGCAGCGTCACCACCGTGTCGCGGAACTCGGTGTCTTTCTCGACCTTGAAACTCAGCGGAGTGGTGGGGTTCGCGACCACACGTGCCAATCGACCCGCGTCCAGAATGCCTTCCTCGCGGTCGAACTCCCAGCTGCGGTTCTGCTGCGCCTGCAAGCGGCGTTGCAGCTTGTTGGCCAGGCGCGACACCGCGCCTTTCAGCGGTTCAAGCTGCTGATCCAGATAGGCCCGCAGACGTTCCAGCTCGGCCGGTTCCGCTAAATCCTCAGCGGCGATCTCTTCGTCGTGAGTGTCCAGATAGACCTTGTAATCCGGGTCCGCTTCAGATGCCGGCGGTGGGGCAGGCGGCTCCAGAGGCGCCTCGCCATCCGGCATCTCAGCCTCGTCACCCATCTCGTCTTCGGCCATTTCGTCCATCGAGACCTGGGCCTGAGACTGATCCTGCTGCTCTTCCTGCGTCTGCTCAGGGGTCGCGTCGGCGTCCTGTTCGTCCTGATCATCCTGACCGGTGCTGTCCGGATCGGGCTGCTCCTCGGCGTCTTCCTCGGCCTGGTCTTCCTGCTCGTCGTCCAGTTCATCGGGGTCATCCCCAAGCTGGTCGCCATATCCCAGATCCTTGATCACCTGACGGGCGAATTTGGCAAAGTCCGCCTGATCCGAGAGAATCTCGTCCAGATTCTCCAACGTCCCACCCGCTTGCTCTTCAATGAACCCACGCCACAGGTTCATGATGTTTTCTGCGGCGGGGGGCAGATCGCGCCCGGTGGCCAGATGCCGGATCAAGTACCCTGCCGCAACCGACAAAGGTGCATCGGCGGGTTGCTTGCACTGATCATACCCACGCCGGATTGCTTCATGCCCGATCTTGACGTCAATATTGCTGGCGGTGCCCGGCATGTCCCGCGCGCCCATTGCCTCGCAGCGGGCGGTCTCCATCGCCTCGTACAGATCCCGCGCCATATCGCCCGGAGGCGCATAGCGCGCATGGGTCGCGTCGTCATGATACTTGCGATGCAACGCCAAGGCGTCCGCCGTGCCTCGCGCCAACAGCACTTCTTCGCGCGTCATCCGGCGCGAGACCTGAGGCAGCCGCATCGACTCGCCCGTCATGCCCGAAGGGTCCACCGTATAGGTTACCGACAGTTCGGGATCATCGGCCATGACCTTGGTGGCCTCGGCCAAGGCCTTCTTGAACGGATCGGCGGGGTTGTCGTTCTTCTGTGCCATGTCCTTAAGCCCTCATAGTACTGGCCTGCCCGGCGTCGAAAACAGCAACGGATCTGTCTTCATCTGGCCAAAAATATCCCCGCCGGAGGCATTGCGCCCGCTCCGGGCGCAATTCGGGTGCTTACCCCAAGCTTGCACTCGCGGCGCTTTCAGGCAACTCCTCATCAAAGCAGCGCTGATAGAACTCGGCCACGGTCTGGCGCTCCAGCTCATCGCATTTGTTCAGGAAGGACAGGCGGAACGCATAGCCCACATTGCGGAAAATCTCAGCGTTCTGGGCCCAGTTGATCACGGTCCGCGGGCTCATGACGGTGGACAGATCGCCATTCATGAAGGCGGTCCGGGTCAGGTCGGCCACGGTGACCATCTGGCTGACGGTCTTGCGGCCCTCGGCGGTGTTGTAATGCGGCGCCTTCGACAGAACGATCATCGTCTCGGCGTCGTGGCTCAGATAGTTCAGTGTCGACACCAGCGACCAGCGGTCCATCTGCGCCTGGTTGATCTGCTGCGTGCCGTGATACAGACCCGTGGTGTCGCCCAGACCGACCGTGTTGGCGGTGGCAAACAGGCGGAAATTTGGGTTCGGGGTGATGATCTCGTTCTGATCCAGCAGGGTCAACTTGCCGTCATGCTCCAACACACGTTGGATCACGAACATCACGTCGGCGCGGCCCGCATCGTATTCGTCGAACACGATGGCAACCGGGTTGCGCAACGCCCAGGGCAGAATGCCTTCGTGGAATTCGGTCACCTGCTTGCCGTCGCGCAGTTTGATCGCGTCTTTACCGATCAGGTCGATCCGGCTGATATGGCTGTCCAGGTTCACACGCACGGCGGGCCAGTTCAGACGGGCAGCGACCTGTTCAATGTGGGTGGATTTGCCGGTGCCGTGATAGCCTTGGATCATCACACGACGGTTATGGGAAAAGCCCGCCAGAATCGCCAGCGTGGTTTCCGGATCGAACTTGTAGGTATGATCGATCACCGGCACTCGGTCGCTGCGCTCGGCGAAACCCTTGACCGCCATGTCGCTGTCAATGCCGAACACGTCACGGACCGAGATATCCTCGGTAGGTTTTGCGTTGATATCGATCGATCCGTCAGCCATGCGCCTAGTCCTTATCCTTTGGCCCGTTCACCGGGTATGAACCCGTGTGTGGTGCAACATATTGCGGGCAAGGGCAAGGGAAAGCGAAAGGCGCCCAAAGGTGCGCATGTTTTTCTTGCAAACTGGCCCTATCGTTGCGCATGGGGTGTCATTCCAGAATGATAAACCACGCTACGATTTGGCACCTCGCGTTAACGAGCTTTGAGGCCGATTGCGCATAACCCAGAAGTCCTCGGTGAAAGGCTGGCAACGGCCTTTGCGCCTCGCTCAAATGCAAACATTAACATACTATCATTGAAATGCTTCTTCGGCGCGTTAACATGACTTCTAAATGTGGTTTTTTGGGCGGTCTTTGTGAGTTTGTGAGGGCCGTGGTGTTCTGTTCAGTCAACACACGGAAGGAACTTGTTCGTTGCGAGTTCCCTTTTGGTCCAACCTGCTTAGCGGATACAACGTATGTCGTTTGATGTCTTACTTCATTCGGTCAACACAAGCGGGCAAGGCGACTTGATCGTCCGAAACTTGACCGATCCAGCCACTGTCTCGGGTCAAACGATTTCGATCAACGGTGGTCCGTTCGTACCCTACACGTATCTTGGACAAGGTAACTACAGAGGTACCGGCGAATCTGGTGAGTTTATTCAGGTTGGAACCGAAATCTATGCCTGGGACACCAACAACCCCACCGGGCCAATGACAACCGGAAACTGGCAAATCACAACCGGAGATCTTGATCCAAACAATCCGCCCTGTTTTGTTGCTGGAACCCTGATAGAGACCGAGGCCGGTCCACGCCCGGTCAAGAACCTGATGATCGGTGACAGAGTTTGCGTGTCAGGTGGGAAAACGCTGCCGATTTTGTGGATCGGGAAAAAAGTGCTGAGTGCACAAACACTGGCTTTGCAACCGAAATTTAGACCCGTTCGCATTCGGCGCGACGCGATTTGCAAGGGTCAACCCAACCAGGATGTTTTTGTGTCCCCGCAACATCGGATCATGCTGGAAGGCTGGCGCGCCGAGTTATTGTTCGGACAAGATCGGGTCTTTGTTGCGGCAATCCACTTGGTGAATGACGGAACAATTCAGCAGGTGCATACAGGTGAAGACATCACATATTACCACATTGCCTGCTCTCGACACGCGATACTGCACTCGCAGGGGCTACGTAGCGAAAGTCTTTTTCTGGGCGACACAGCGCTGCAGTCTTTCTGTCGTGAAGACGTCGAAGAACTGCTCGCACTGTTCCCCGAATTGCGTGACGGCACTGCAGAGTCGCAACAAACTCGCTTAAGTTGTTTGAAGCGCCGGGAAGCAATTGCATTGCGAAGCTCATACCCGGACTAAAGCGCGGATAGTTGTAATCCGAACCGCTCCTGATTTGATCCCTGGCCTCAACAAACCCCTTCAAATGTGTTCTCTGGGACCATTTACCATAGGCAATTTCTCAGTGCAGCACCGTTAAGATGGCCTTACACATCTGTGCCTTGGGTCAACCGTTGCTTGACTATAGCGAAAACCAAAGCTCGTCTTTGCGAAAGCCACCTTTTACCAGACGATCCGCGTTCAACACATCCGGAAACTCGTCCACCCAATCCCGAAACCGGTCATTTGTGACGATGCGTGCCTTGCTATCCCGCGCCGCCTGCAAGATCAGCGGGTCCGCAGGTGTCCCTTCGGGGGCCACCATGACCTGCTTGGATCGCAGGCCCAAGGCGCGGCTCAGCTTCCGGTCGTCCATATAGTGGCCTTCGACTTTGTACCCGACATTCGCATCGAACATGACGCCCGGTTTGAACCCTGCGCGCTTCAAAGTCTCAAGGACCTTCTTCAACGTAACCAGATCCGGGGTGCCATCTTTCCAGTGCATGACGTTCGAGCCGTCCACGATGATCCATGTATTGGCCCGGCGCCACCTGAACCAGGCCCGTATGAACAGGATTGTGCTGGCCATCACGCAAATCAGCGCCAAAAGGAACAGCCAATCCGCGTCAGTCGGAATGAAACTGGCAGCGATGAGCCCGCTTAGCGAGACGAGCAACAGGCAAATGGATGTGCGCACGAAACTGATCCCTGGAAACTCCTGTCCCAAATCCTCCACCACTTTCGTGTGGAATGAAACAGGGTTCCATACGGAACTTGCGCAGTTTTTTCAGGTTGTGTCGTCTGCGGCACCCAACCATTCAGGCAGGGCGCGCCGCGAACGCAAAGCAGGCAAAGCCGTGACCGCTACTTGAAGTTCCGGCTGTCCTTGATCTGATCCCAGGCCCAGACAACTTCCTGCAGCTGTTCTTCCTGTGAACGGTCGCCGCCGTTCATGTCCGGATGCAGCACTTTGATCAGCTTCTTGTACGCTTTGCGAACCTCGGCCTTGGTCCAGCTGTCATTGGCCTCGAGAATCTCGATCGCACGGCGTTCGGTCGGCGGCAGGCGTCGTCCGCCGCCACCCGTCGTGCGGCCTTTGTTCTGCGTGCTGTTGGCACCAAGAACCTGATGCGGATCCTCGATCCCCAAACGGGCCCAGGCACGTGCTTCGGGGTCGCCCATCGGCTTGGTCTCGCGCTCCCAAACCTTGTCTTTCGATCGCTGCGCGTTCAGCTCGGCTTCGGTGGTGCCGTCAAAGAAATTCCACTTCTGGTTATATTCCCGCACGTGTTGCTGGCAGAACCAGAAAAAATCATCCAGGACATCCGGTGCTTTTGGCGCGCGGAACTTTCCCGGTTCTTCGCATCCCTCGTGGTCACAGATCCGGACCGAGGTTTCAGAGGCACCCGACATGCCCCGGCGTCCCCGCGGATTCTTCTTTTTGGCGCTGGAAACGGACATATCGAATCCGAAGGGGTCTGATTTCGCCATGCTCTAATCCTCAAGAACGCGTCTTTTCGACTCGGAGGCAGCAGTTTAATCTAAGCAGCCGAAAGTAGAAGAGGGGTGCGGCAATATTTTTGCCGCTGAGCAAAAAAATGAGTGTGACTGACGAGATCCGAACCCGCCTGCAAGCCGCCTTTGATCCGCGCGAGCTGGACGTGATCGACGACAGCGAAAGCCATCGCGGCCATGCGGGATATCAGGACGGTGGTGAAAGCCACTTCAACGTCCGTATCCGCGCCAGCGCATTCGAAGGCAAATCCCGCGTCGCCCGCCACCGTGCCGTGCACAAGGCGCTGGGCGACATCGTACCGCGCATCCACGCGCTGGCCCTGGATATCGGCGTCTGAAGACCTTTACGTGTCAACCCGCCTCCATCTGTGCGGACGGCGTCGATGCCGAGATCGCGTATTCCTCTTCCGTCATGCCCTCTTCGATTCCCTCGAACAGGGGGGTCGACAAGTATCGCTCGCCGGTGTCCGGCAACATGACCAGCATGACAGAGCCTGCCGGCGCGGATTTGGCCAACTTCATGGCCACCGCAAAGGTCGATCCGCCCGAAATCCCGGTGAATATCCCTTCTTCGGCGGCAAGCCGGCGCGACCATGCGATTCCTTCGGGTCCGGGAATGGGGATCAACTCGTCATAGTATGAATTGTCGATGGCTTCCTGAAGAACCCAGGGGATGAAATCCGGTGTCCAGCCCTGAATCGGGTGGGGCTCGAAATCGGGGTGGCTTTCGGTCGGCTGATGGTCAGCGTTGCGCGTATTGACGTAACCTGATGATACTATTGCGGCATTTGCCGGTTCGGTCAGGATGATCCTGGTGTCGGGCCGCTCTTTCCGCAGTATACGCGAAACGCCCGAAACGGTGCCGCCGGTCCCATAGCCCGTCACCCAATAATCCAGCCGTTGCCCTTCGAAATCGGCAAGAATTTCCCGGGCAGTCGTGTTCTCGTGAATATCGGCATTGGCTGCGGTCTCGAACTGGCTGGCAAGGAACCATCCGTTTTCCTCGGCCAGTTCCTTGGCCTTGGTATACATGCCGAACCCTTTTTGCGCCTTCGGGGTCAGAACAACCTTGGCGCCCAGAAACCGCATCAGCTTTCGCCGTTCGACCGAGAAGCTCTCGGCCATCGTCACGACCAGAGGGTATCCCTTGGCCGCGCACACCATGGCCAGCCCGATCCCGGTGTTGCCGGATGTCGCTTCGACAACGGTTTGTCCGGGCTTCAGCCGCCCGTCACGTTCCGCCGCCTCGATGATGTTCAGCGCCAGCCTGTCCTTGACCGAGCCTGCCGGGTTGAAGGCCTCGAATTTCACATAGACGGTCACATGCTCTGGCGCGATCCGATTGACCCGAATGCAGGGCGTGTCACCGACCGTGTCGAGAATGCTGTCATACAGGCGTGTCCGCCCTTGTGTCTGTCGAATAGCCATTTCGATGTCCCTCCAGAATATCCGGCTAACATGCCACAGATTTCCCGAGGGTGTAGCCCTTATTGCTTTCCAATGTGGTTGGGCCGTCCCGGCTCGACTTGACGTATGTCAGAGCGAACACGGATGTCCTGCACAAGGCCACAGGGCATTTGCAATCGCTCTGGCGGTCGTACCAGCCCCCAAGCCTATGTTTTTGAAGGGTCGCTTTCATCAGCGGCGTCATCAGACCGCTTCAACGACAAAGGCGGCTCGTCCGCCTCTGCGGCAATAGGTTTTGGGGCCTGTACCTCGTCGGGGCCCGGAATCGGCTGGGCCAGCGGGGTGTCATCCATCTCAGGTACTGCGCCGACCCACGAGGCATCGACTTCCTCTTCCACCACGCGGCGGAACACCAGCACATTGCGCCAGTTCGTGGTCGATCCGGTCAGACCCGAGCGTTCTTCGCTGGGCAGCAACTCGGCCCGCTGGTATTCCCAGCCATCCTGCCCCAACTGATTCAGCAGTTGCTCGACCGAGACGGCAAAGCGGCCCTCGGCCGTTTTCACGCCTTTGGCTTTGACACCTTTTTGCGGGGCGGGGATGACCTTGTATTCGTAGCGCTTCATCTACTGTTCCTAAATGCGTTTCCGCGCCAACTTAACACGCTGCCCCCCGGGTGAAAGGGCCCTTGCTCATCCGGCGGAATTCACCTCTGACCATTCGCTTCGGCCTGTGCCGCCTTGGCCACAACCGACAGGCACAGTTCCGTCGCCAACGCCATGTCCTGCACTGAAATCCATTCCAACGGGCCGTGAACGCACTGCATCCCGGTGAAAATGTTGGGGCAGGGGGTGCCGAATTCGGTCAGGCGCGATCCGTCCGTGCCGCCCCTAATCGGTACCCACAGCGGTTCAACCCCCAACTCGCGACACGCATCGCGCGCCAGTTCGACCGGAGTCATGTCGTTTTCCAGCCAATACCGCATGTTGCGGTACTGGTGGCTGATGTCGCAGGTGATGGTCGCGCGCGGTTCCGTGGCCTGCACGGCGGCGCAGACCTGCCGCACGATGTTTCGTTGCGCTTCCAGCCCGTCCATCTCGAAATCACGCAGGATCAGCTTGATCTCCATCTCGGATGATCCGCCGTTCATGTCAGTGACATGGATGAAGCCTTCGCGCCCGTCCGTGGTTTCCGGCGTCATGGTGGCCTGAGGCAATGTCTGTACAATCTTTGCCGCCAGATGCGTGGCGTTCACCATCTTTTCCTTGGCCAGGCCGGGATGGATCGAAACACCCTCGATCCGGATCACGGCGCGGTCGGCCGAGAAACTTTCATACTCGATCTCACCCACTTGCTGCCCATCCAGCGTATAAGCAAAATCCACGCCCAGATCCTGGGGAAGTTGTTCCGTGACACCCCGGCCGATCTCTTCATCCGGAGTGAACGCGATACGAATCGGACCATGTGGAACATCCTGATTTTCGATCAGGTGCCGCGCCATCGTCATCAGAATCGATACACCGGCCTTGTCGTCCGCGCCCAGCAGGGTTGTGCCCGACGCAGTGATCAGGTCGTGGCCGATCTTTTCGGCCAGATAGGGGTGGTCTTCCGGAGAAAGAACCAGATCCGGGTTGTCCGGAAAGGTGATGTCGCCACCGTTGTAGCCCTTGATCACCCGCGGCTTGACGCCGGTTGCGTTGAACTGAGGGGCTGTATCGACATGGGCCAGAAAGCCCACGGTCGGCCCCGGCGCCGTTCCGGGAATGGTCGCGACGACAACACTGTCGCCCGTCATCTCAACATCCTGCGCGCCGATCTGGATCAGCTCATCGCGCAACAGGTTCAGCATGTCGAACTGAATCTGAGTGCTCGGGGTCGTCGGGGATGTCTCGTCACTTTGACTGTCGATGGCGGCATAGCGCACCAGCCGGTCTTCGAGTTCCTGATCAAATCTGCTTTGCATAATACCTCACCTCTCTGTTGCGGAGGAAAGGGCCCAAACAGCAGGAAGTCAAGCCGATGGCTTGACCCCAAGTCTTAAGATTTTGTGAGAAACCGGATAGTACAAACCCGCCAAAGATTGCCGGCAGGCTTGTACAAAATGAAAGGTTTACGAGCCCAGCTTCTTGCTGACCAGTTCGTTGACGGCTTTCGGGTTCGCCTTGCCGCCGGTGGCTTTCATGACCTGACCCACGAACCAGCCCGCCAGTTTCGGGTTCACCTTGGCCTTCTCGACCTGCGCCGGGTTGGCGGCGATGATCTCGTCCAGCGCGGCCTCGATCGCGCCGGTGTCGGTCACCTGCTTCATGCCGCGCTCTTCGACGATCTGCGCCGGGTCGCCGCCTTCGGTATAGACGATCTCGAACACCTCTTTGGCGATCTTGCCCGAAATCGCGTCCGAGGCGATCAGGTCGATGATCCCGCCCAGCTGCGCGGGCGAAACCGGCGAGTCGGTGATGTCGCGGTCGTCTTTCTTCAGGCGGCCGAACAGCTCGTTGATGACCCAGTTCGCCGCCAGTTTTCCGTTACGGCCCTTGGCCACTTCCTCGAAATAGGCGGCGGATTCGACCTCGGCGGTCAGCACTGATGCGTCATAGTCGGTCAGGCCGAACTCATTGATGAAGCGCGCCTTTTTCTCGTCCGGCAGCTCGGGCAGCCTGGCGGCGATATCATCGACCCATGCTTGTTCGATCTCCAGCGGCAGCAGGTCGGGGTCAGGGAAATAGCGGTAATCATGCGCTTCTTCCTTGGACCGCATCGAACGGGTTTCACCCTTGTCCGGGTCATACAGACGGGTTTCCTGCTCGACCTTGCCACCACCTTCGACGATGGCGATCTGACGGCGGGCTTCGACCTCGATCGCTTGCTGGATGAAGCGCATCGAGTTCATGTTCTTGATCTCGCAGCGCGTGCCCAGATGCGAAAAATCCTGTGTTTCCTGATACTTCTCATAGGCGCCGGGCAAACAGATCGAGACGTTCACATCGGCCCGCAGGTTGCCGTTCTGCATGTTGCCGTCGCAGGTGCCCAGGTAACGCATGATCTGACGCAGCTTGGCGATATAGGCCGCGGCCTCTTCCGGCCCGCGGATGTCGGGGCGGCTGACGATCTCCATCAGGCAGACACCGGTGCGGTTCAGGTCGACGAAGGACATATGCGGATCCATGTCGTGGATCGATTTACCCGCGTCCTGCTCCATGTGGATACGCTCGATCCGCACCTTGCGCGCGGTGCCGTCGCCCAGTTCGACCAGCACTTCGCCTTCGCCCACGATCGGGTGGTAAAGCTGGGAAATCTGATACCCTTGCGGCAGGTCGGGGTAGAAATAATTCTTGCGGTCAAAGGCCGATTTCAGATTGATATCCGCCTTCAGGCCCAGCCCTGTGCGCACAGCTTGCTCAACGCAGTATTCGTTGATCACCGGCAGCATCCCCGGCATCGCCGCGTCCACGAAAGCCACGTTTGAATTCGGTTCCGCCCCGAATTGGGTGGATGCACCCGAAAACAGCTTGGCATTGGATGAGACCTGAGCATGCACCTCCATCCCGATCACCAGTTCCCAATCGTGCTTGGCCCCGGCAATGGTTTTGGGTTTGGGCATTTCGTATGTCAGATCGAGCATGGCGCGCCTCATTTCCGCAGAAGTCTAAGCCTGCGTATTAGGCCCGGCAGGGCTTAGGGGCAAGGGGGAATCCTGTCGTGTTCAGTTCTGGGAAAACCGCAGGCCCGACGGTGTGAATGTCACATCCATACCGCTGCGCAGTTCTTCCCGGAACAGATCCGAGATGGCGCGCAAGGCATCGCGCTGACCGCGCGCTGCAAATCGTTCGGGCGAGTTTATGCGGACGGAATTGTTGAAACCGTTGGCCGCATGCGCCCAGATCAACGGGTGCAATTCAGTCAGGTGATCGCGGATAAGCCGGTTTGCCGTGTCACGCATCTGCGAACGGACAAGGTCGGCCTGATCGTTCAGGCCAAATCCGTTCTGGACAGTGATCGCGCAGTAGGATGACAGCATGTTGATCATCTGCTGATCAGGCCGCAGGCGCAGGATATCGCGCAGGCCTTCAAGGAAATACTCGATATCGACGCGGGCACAGGCCTCTTCGTCCAATGCGATGGCGTCGAACTGAACCCATGTGTATCCGCCCGCGCCCCAGATATCCTGTGTCCTGGCGGCTGTACGCAAGGCTTGCAGCTCCAGCTCTTCGTAGCTGCCGAACCACCGGGGCAGAAGGTGGCTGCCCATCGCGCGCATGTGGCGCTGATTGCATGGATCCAGCGTGATCAGCCGTTCATATTCTTCGGCCACCCGCGCGTTGGATTTGCGCTGACCAGCCAGCAGCGCACATCCGGTCGCTGCAATCAGGGGGCTGTCGGGGGCATCCTTCCTGCATTTGGGCAGGATTGCCGCGGCCCGGTCGAAATGCGCGGCGCAGCGTGACCGGTGCAAAGGTGGCAGCGTCGCGTCCGAGGCCGTTCCGCGCCATGCCCACGCCAGATCGATATGGGCAAGGGCAACAACGGTGGCGATCATCGGGTCATAGGGGTTGTCCGCCATCTCGCCTTCAAGTTCCGAGATGCCCCCCAACAGGTCGTAATCCGAGATGGCCGCGCCATCCGAGAGCGCATGTTCAGCGGCCAGAACAACGTCAGACCTGGCACCGAACGCCAGCAGATCGGCCATTGGCATACCATCAGCAACGGCGGCGCGATCCTGATCAGCCACGCGCATTTCCTGCGACAGCTCTGCCCAGCGGTCCTGCCGGGCGAGATAGCGGCCATGTTCGATCGTGGAATGTCCGATCAGATCATCGCGGTCGTATTTTGCGACGGGAATATTCAGCTGACCCTGCTCGGGCAAGGCGGCCGCAAGCGCGGATTTTGTCGCGCACAGATCTGCTGAAACATTTGTAGGAGTAGCTGTGGATGGGGCGAACAGTGCCCTTAGCGACCGAAACATGGCGATACTCAAAACTGTAAAAACGTATAACTGACACCGAAGTCTGGCGGGATATCGGGTTCAAATCAAGTAAATTGCCGATTAATTTCTTCTTTTCGTGTCCAATTCACCATTCAAGGGTTCAGTGTTTCAGAAAACAGTGAAATGATGCCGTGCTACGCGAAATCCGGCTTGTTTCAGAAGGGTTTCCAAATCCAGATGCGCCGGCAGCGACTCATCCGGCAGACGGATTCGTTTGCCGGAATGCAAAACGATCGACACTCGAACCGAGAAATCCCAACGGGTGTCAAAGCGGAAATGGTCGATGTCGCGCAGCGCGACCTCTGCCTGCCGGTTCCCCGTGAACCAGCTTAGCACATTCTGATCCAGCTGCATGCCCGCGCTGGTGTTCTGAACCACGTCCCAAAGTGCGGGCAGGGTGGCCAAAGACAGCAGCCCCGCGATCCACCAGGCCGCGTCAAACAGGACAACCAGCGCCAGCAACGCCGCATAAACAGCGGCCAGGATGGCCAGCGTTCGCAAATTCCGGTTGCTGCGGGCAAAGCTGTAAGGCGTCATGCGCCGAGGATGCGGGACACCATTTCGGTCGTGTCCCGCGACAGGTTCGGTGTTTCCGCGATGCGGGAAAGCTGCGCACGCATCAGGGCCTGACGATCCGGATCATACCGTTTCCAGGTCTGGAACGCCGAGCACATTCGGGCCGTGGTCTGTGGGTTCACCGGGTCCAGACGGATCAGCCAGTCGGCCAGCAGGGCGTATCCGGCGCCATCCGGCTGGTGGAACCCTGCGTGGTTCATCGCCAAGGCCCCCATGACAGCGCGGAACCTGTTTGGGTTTTTCCAGTTGAAATCGGAATGCTCGGTCAGGGTCGCGGCAATTGCGGGTGTCGCCTCGGGTGCTGCCATCGCGACTTGCAGGCCAAACCACTTGTCCATGACCAACCGGTCATGCTGCCACTGTTCGTAGAAGGCATCCAGCTGCGCCTCACCCTTGCGGGCGCGTAAAAGGCAAGACAATGCCGTCAGTTGCAATGTCATGTTGTCTGCCGTGTCGTACATCTCGGCCGCCATCGCCCCGCCGTCCAGACGAGAGGTCAGTGCCAGCGCGGCGCTGCCAAGTGCCCGTTTACCGGATTGCTCGGCGTTCGGGCTGTAGGGGCCGTCCACCAAAGCCTCACTGTGCAGGCGGGGCAGCAAATCCTGTACGGTCTGGGCTGTTGCCTGCCGCAACGTTTCCACTGCGGTCCAGATCGCCATAGGGTCGGGCGTGTGGCCACGGTCGTGCAGGGCCGCTGCCAATTCCGATTGTGTCGGCAATCCCAGCATCAACGCACGATAGGCCGGGTCCAGTTCGTCATTGCGCAGCACAGTCAACGCGCCGTCAAGGTAATCGGTATCCGGTGCCGCATCCTTAAGGATCATCCGCATCAGGGTGTCCTGCGCCAGATCCCGTCCTGCCTGCCAACGGTTAAACGGGTCCGTGTCATGCGCCAGAAGAAACGCGCGTTGCGCGTTCGACTGGTCATGTTCCAGAATGACAGGTGCCGAGAAATCGCGCAGGATCGATGCTGTGGGTTTCGCCGCCAGGCCAGTGAACGCAAAGCTCTGTTCGGCCTGCGTCAGTTCCAGCACTTCGGTCGCGCGAACCTCATCGCCGTTTGGCCCAATCAGGCCGACTGCAACCGGGATGACCTGAGGCAGTTTCTCCTCCTGTCCCGGCGTGGGATCGGTTCGCTGTTTCAGCGTAAGTGTATAGGTGCCGTCGGCCCAGTCTTCCTGAACCCTGACGCGCGGAGTGCCCGACTGGCTGTACCAACGTTTGAATTGTGTCAGATCGCGCCCGGTGGTGTCTTCGAAAACCTTTAGCCAGTCCTCGATCGTGCAGGCCTGACCGTCATGGCGTTCAAAATACAGATCAAGCGCCTTGGCATAGGCCGCATCCCCGACCAACCGTTTCAGCATGCCGATCACCTCGGCGCCCTTCTCATAGACGGTGGCGGTGTAGAAGTTGTTGATCTCCTGAAAGCTCTCGGGGCGCACTGGATGCGACAACGGCCCGTTGTCCTCGGGGAACTGCCGGGCACGCAGGTCTATGGCATCGTGGATGCGCTTTACCGGGGCCGAGCGCATGTCCGATGTGAATTGCGCATCCCGGAATACTGTCAGACCTTCCTTGAGGCACAGCTGGAACCAGTCGCGGCAGGTGATGCGGTTGCCGGTCCAGTTGTGGAAATACTCATGCGCGATGATCGCCTCGATCCGTTCGAAATTGGCGTCGGTCGAAGTTTCGGGACTGGCGAGAACGGCCGACGAGTTGAAGATGTTCAGCCCCTTGTTTTCCATCGCGCCCATGTTGAAGTCATCGACGGCCACGATGTTGAAGACGTCCAGATCGTATTCACGGCCATAGACATCCTCGTCCCATTTCATCGACTTCTTCAACGCCTCCATGCCGAAGGCGCATTTCCCCTCGTCTCCGGGACGGACCCAGAGGTTCAGTTCGACGGTGCGACCTGATCTGGTGGTGAACTGACCGGGATGTGCAATCAGGTCTCCGGCGACCAGAGCGAACAGATAGGCGGGTTTTGGCCATGGATCGACCCATTCGGCCCAACCTTCACCCTTGCCCGACGGGTTGCCGTTCGACAGCAGAACCGGCAGGTCGCCGTTGATCCGAACTGTGAAGGTGGACATCACGTCGGGACGGTCGGGATAGAAGGTGATCTTGCGGAACCCCTCGGCCTCGCACTGGGTGCAGTACATGCCGTTCGACATGTACAGACCTTCCAGCGCGGTATTGTTGCCGGGGTCGATTTCAACCTCGGCTTCCCACAGGAACGGGGCGTCCGGGACATCTGCGGTTAGTCCTTTGTCGGTCACGTCTGGCGTGATCTCGGCCCCGTCAATGGCGGCGCGGATCAAGTTCAGTTCTTCCCCGTGCAGAAAGAAGGTGCGGTCGGTTGCGTCAGGATTGGGCCGGAACGCAATGCGCGAGGTGACGTGCGTGGCGTGCGCGTCCAGATCAAAAGTCAGGTGCACGCTGTCCACCAGATAGCCAAACGGTGTGTAGTCTTTCAGGTAGATCGTGGTGGGGGCAGCGTCGCGCATCTTGGGCCTCGTATCTGTTCGGGACTGGCGCGACGTTAGGGGCTTCGTTCGGGCGCTGCAACCGGCCCTGCCATTGCCTTGAGGTTTTTGAAACAGCTTCAAGCCAAAGCGAATGCCCCAAATGACGGGATGAAAGTTGCCTATCGGAAACTTTCCGCCTAAGTCACAGTGCATACAATGGCGCACAATCGCAGGAGAGCAGGAATATGACGGACAGACAGACCCTGAGCGGACTGCAGATCGATCCGGTATTGGCTGAGTTCATCGAGACGCAGGCGCTGCCGGGCACGGGCGTCTCTTCGCAGAAGTTCTGGGACGGCATGGCGCGGATGGTGGACGAACTGGGGCCGAAAAACCGTGAGCTGCTGGCCAAACGGGCCGAGATCCAAAGCCGCATCGATGGGTGGCACATGGCCCGAAAGGAGCAGAACACCGATGCCGCTGAATATGAGGCTTTCCTGAAAGAGATCGGGTATCTGGTCGAAGAAGGCGACGCGTTCCAGATTGAAACGGCCAAGGTCGACCCCGAGATCGCCCTGACCCCGGGCCCGCAACTGGTTGTTCCGATTACCAATGCACGCTTTGCCCTAAACGCGGCCAACGCGCGCTGGGGCAGCCTGTATGATGCGCTGTACGGAACCGATGCAATGGGGGATCTGCCGGCAAGCGGTGGCTATGATGCGGCGCGCGGCGCACGGGTGATCGCATGGGCCAAGGCGTTTCTGGATGATGCCGTGCCTCTGGCGTCGGGATCATGGGCGGATGTCACCGAACTGGGCATCACCGACGGTGCGTTGACCCCTGCGCTGGGCGATCCCGCTCAATTTGCCGGGTTTGGCGGTTCGGCGGACACGCCCGACTTTGTGCTGTTGAAAAACAACGGCCTGCACATCCAGATCATGATCGACTCCACAAGCAACATAGGCGCGACCGATCCCGCAGGCATTGCAGATGTCCAGTTGGAATCCGCACTGTCCACCATCATGGATTGCGAAGACTCGGTTGCCTGTGTCGATGCCGCCGACAAGGTTGTGGCCTATGGCAACTGGTTGGGCCTCATGAAAGGCGACCTGACCGAAGAGGTCACCAAGGGCGGCACAACGTTCACTCGGAAACTGGCCGAGGACCTGAGCTTTACCACTCCGTCGGGTGATCAGGCCAGGCTGAAAGGCCGGTCCCTGATGCTGGTGCGCAACGTGGGTCACCTGATGACCAACCCGGCCGTGCTTGACGCAGAAGGGCGCGAGATCGGCGAAGGCTTGATGGATGCTCTGTGCACCACCCTGATCGCCATGCACGACCTGAAACAGGACGGGGGCAATTCTGTCGAGGGCTCTGTCTATGTGGTGAAGCCCAAGATGCACGGGCCCGAGGAAGTTGCGTTCTCGGTCGAGATATTCGACATGGTCGAAGACATTCTGGGCCTGCCGCGCAACACGGTGAAGCTGGGCATCATGGATGAGGAACGCCGCACCTCGGTCAACCTCAAAGAGTGCATTCGCGCCGCAAAATCACGCGTCGCCTTTATCAATACGGGTTTCCTGGACCGGACTGGCGACGAAATTCATACCTCGATGGAGGCCGGTCCGATGCTGCCCAAGGGCGACATCAAGAATACGCCATGGATTGCGGCCTATGAAGATCGCAATGTCGATATTGGTCTGGCCTGTGGCCTGAAGGGCAAGGCGCAGATCGGCAAGGGCATGTGGGCCATGCCGGATCGCATGGGCGATATGCTTGAGGCCAAGATCGGCCACCCCATGGCCGGAGCGACATGTGCCTGGGTGCCGTCGCCCACGGCCGCGACCCTGCACGCAACGCATTACCACAAGGTCGATGTGCTGTCCCGTCAGGACGAGCTGGCCGCAGGCGGCGCACGTGGTACGTTGAAGGATCTGTTGACCATCCCCTTGCTGGCTGGACGCAATCTGAGTGACGAGGAAATCACGCGTGAACTTGAAAACAACGCGCAGGGTATCCTCGGCTATGTCGTGCGTTGGGTCGATCAGGGCGTGGGCTGTTCCAAGGTGCCCGACATCAACGATGTCGGCCTGATGGAAGACCGCGCGACGTGTCGGATTTCGTCGCAGGCACTGGCCAACTGGCTGCATCACAGCATCGTGGATGAAGCTCAGGTCATGGCCGCACTGCAAAAGATGGCCGCCGTCGTGGATCGCCAGAATGAAGACGATCCGAATTACACACCGATGGCGCCGGGATTTGACGGTATCGCCTTTCAGGCCGCATGCGATCTGGTGTTCAAGGGCCGGGTTCAGCCCTCGGGCTATACCGAGCCGGTCCTGCATGCGCGCCGTCTGGAATTGAAAACCAGCCAAGGATAACACCGACAAAAGCCCACAGACCAATCGTTTGCGGGCTTCGTCGAACTTCAATCTGACGAGAGGACCTTCAGATGTCAGTTTCCCTACGCAAGGCCCGCACCATCATCCGCAAAACCCTGGAAAAGGGCCGAGAGATGGAGTTGAAGCCGCTCTCAGTCGTGGTTCTGGACGCCGGTGGGCATGTCATTGCGTTCGAGCGCGAGGATGGTGCAGCACCGGGCCGGTTCGGGATTGCACAGGGCAAGGCCTATGGGTCGGTCATGCTGGGAATGGCGGGCACCGCGCAGATGCAGCGCGCTGAAACACAGGCCTATTTCATGGCCTCTGTAAATGGCGTCTATGGTGGTCAGGTCGTGCCTGTTCCGGGTGGCGTGCTGTTGCGTGATCGCAAGGGGGCCGTGATCGGCGCCGTTGGGGTTACCGGAGACACATCAGACAATGATGCGCTGGCCGCAATGGCGGGGATCGAGGCAGCCGGCCTGATCGGCGAGATTTAACAAGAGCGTTGTATTTATACGTCTTTCCCGCTGAGTGGGGAAATTTTTTCCATCGCGCAGATGTTCGTTGGAAAATTTTTCCAATTAAGCGGGGCGGGCCAGAACGTACAGTGCGTCTTCGAACACGTCCCTGCGCTTTCATGCAGGGCGTGTATTCTTGCACGTTAAAACCGCTGCCGCTAGCTTCCTTGACAGGCACAACAACAGCAGGGAAAGTGGAATGTCTCGGCCTGTCGTCGGTATCATCGGCAACTCGTACCTCATGAACGATCAATACCCCACACATGCTGGGGGAACGATGAATTCGGATGCCGTGGCCAACGTGTCAGGATGTCTTCCGTTGTTGATACCCGCAGATCCGCGTTACGTGTCAGTCGATGAGTTGCTGGAGGTCTGTGACGGCTTTTTGCTGACGGGCGGTCGCCCGAACGTGCACCCGGAAGAATACGGGGAACCTGCAACCGATGCACATGGCGAATTCGACCGGGCACGTGACGCCATAACTCTGCCGTTGGTTCGCGCCTGCGTTGAAAGGGGACAGCCGTTTTTGGGCATCTGCCGGGGGTTTCAGGAAGTCAACGTTGCCATGGGCGGAACGCTTTATCCCGAGATACGCGATCTGCCGGGGCGGATGAACCACCGGATGCCGCCCGATGGAACCCTGGAGGAAAAGTTTGCCCTGCGTCATGTGGTGACACTGGAAAACGGCGGCGTTTTCCACAAACTGTTCGGCGCAACCGAGGTCATGACCAACACCTTGCACGGTCAGGGCATCAAAACGATTGGGCAGCGCGTGGTCATTGATGGCCATGCACCGGACGGGACGCCCGAAGCGATCTACATCAAGGATGCGCCCGGCTTTACCCTGTCGGTTCAATGGCATCCGGAATGGGACGCGATCAATGACCCGGTCTCGCGCCCCCTGTTCGAAGCCTTCGGTGATGCGGTGCGTGGATGGGCCGCCGGAACGGTTCATCAGGCAGTTCAAAAATCTGCCTGAATGACACCGGCCCCGACGAGGGGGAAATCGGGCCGGTGCCGTGCGATCAGACCAGCAGGTTGAACTGATTGATCAGCGGAAGCGAGCGGGCGCGCTTGCCCGTCAGGTCGAAAAGCGCATTGCCGAGTGCCGGCATCGAAGGCGGTGTTCCGGGCTCGCCCGCACCACCCATATGCTGATTGGTTTCCAGCACGCGCACCTCGACCTGCGGGGCTGTGTGCATCCGCATCGCGTCATAGTCGGGGAAGTTGAACTGCTCGACTTCGCCTTCCGCAAAGGTGATCTCACCGAAATACGCGGCAGACAGGCCGTACATCATGCCGCCGAACATCTGCGCCTTGACGTTTTCCGGGTCCAGCGCCAGCCCCATGTCGCAGGCAATCCAGGCCTTGCTGATGCGGATGGTGCCGTCTTCGTCGACCACCTCGATGACCTGGGCCACCGGAGTGCCGAAGCTGTATGTGAAAGCCACGCCCCGACCGACGCCTTCGGTCGTCTGACCCGTCCAGCCTGACATTTCCTTCACCGCTTCCAAACATCCCGCCGACGGCGCGTGTTCGTTCCTCATCAGCTCCAGCCGGAACTCCAGCGGATCACGGCCTGCGGCATGAGCCATCTCATCCATGAATGTTTCATGAAAAAAGCCGTTATGGCTGTTGCCGACCGAGCGCCAGAACCCCACGGGAACAGCCAAATCAGCAATGTGGCCGCTCATGCGGTAATTCGGTACCGCGTAGGGCTGGTTGAAGAAGCCCTCGACCAGCACTTTGTCGGGCCCTCCGCCGGGGAACCCGGTGTAGCGCTCGACCGCCTGTTGGGTCGGAGATTGGGCCGCGACCTTCCCGTCAACGAGCACGGCCTTGCCGTCCTGAACCGCGCCGCGCATCCGGGCGATGGCGCCGGGGCGGAAATAGTCGTGACGCATGTCCTCTTCGCGGCTCCAGGTCGTCTGAACCGGTGTGCCGGGCATGGCCATGGCAACCTTGGTTGCGATTTCGCCGAAATCCAGTTCGCCCCTGCGACCAAACCCGCCACCCAGATAGGTGGTGTGGATTTGGACGGCTTCGGTATCCAGTCCGGCAGTGTTGGCAACGCGGAACTGAATCAGTGTGGGGGCCTGGTTGCCGCACCAGAGTTCCAACGCATTTCCCGTGTAGAGCGCGGTGGCATTCATTGGCTCCATCGTTGCATGGGCCAGATAGGGCACGCGATACTCGGCGGTGATTTCAATGGCGTTTTCCGGGCTCGCGCTGACATCGCCGTCGTCGCGCATGGTCGAGTTCGGTGCGTCGTCAAACGCCTCGGCGATCCTGGCAAAGATGTCTTCGGTTTCCGGCGGATAGGGCGCGTCGCCCCAATCGACATCAATGGCCTCGACTGCCTGATTGGCCAACCATGTGTTGCTTGCGATCACGGCCACGCCTGTGCCCAGATCGACGACCTTCTCAACCCCGGGCATGGATCTTGCGGCGCTGTCGTCAAAGCCGTTCATCACGCCGCCCAGTTTGGGGTTCATTCGCACGCTGGCGAATTTCATGCCCGGCAGGCGGACATCGACGCCGAATTCAGCGGTGCCTGTCGCCTTGCCCACCATGTCGAGACGCGGTTGGCTTCGGCCCAGATAGCGCCATTCGGACGGGTCTCGCAACGGTACCTCAACGGGTTCCAGCCCGGCGGCATCCTCGGCAAGCATTGAATAGGCGATCTTGTCGCCGTTGGGGGCAATGACATGGCCTGACGCCGTTTTCAGATCCGAGGGGTCGACGCCCAACCGGTCTGCGGCAGCGCGTTTGAGTGTTTCACGGGCCGAAGCACCGGCTTGCCGCATTCGGTCGAACCCATCTTTCATCGAGGTCGAGCCACCCGTGACTTGCAGGCTAAGCGTCTTGCCCAGAACACCCAGTGCCTCGCCCAGATTGTGCTGGAAATTCGAGATATCGTATCCCTTGTTTGGCAACCCTTCGCCCACAAGGGCCGAATTGTAATAGGCCGCCGCAGCGGGGCCGTGCAGAACGGTGATCTGATCCAGATCGACATCCAGTTCCTCGGCGATCAGCGCGGCCCATGTGGTTCGGACGCCCTGACCCATTTCCGCGCGGGGCGCGAACAATGTGACACCGTTCTGGTCAATCAGCACAAACGGGTTCAGTGCTGCCTCTCCTTCGCGGGGTTTCAAGGGGTTGGCCGCGGGGCGGGTCACGTAATAGGTGCCAAAGGCCACGCCGCCAACGATCGCGGCAGAGCCGATCAGGAACGTACGGCGGAGGATTTTTCCAACGGAAGCCATTGCTTACGCCTCCTTCAGCTTGGATGCCGCGTCATGGATTGCTGCGCGGATAAGGGGATAGGTGCCGCAGCGGCACAGGTTGCCCTGCATCGCTTCGTCGATGTCTGCGTCAGTGGGGTCCGGGTTTTCCGCCAGCAATGCCGCGGCCTGCATGATCTGGCCCGACTGGCAGTATCCGCACTGCGCGACCTGATGATCGATCCAGGCCTGTTGGATCGTGGCCAGCGCGTCCGGCGAGCCGAGCCCTTCGATCGTGGTCACGTCACCCCAGACATCCGAAAGCGCCACCTGGCAGGAGCGCACGGCCTCGCCATCGATGTGCACGGTGCAGGCCCCGCATGCGGCCACGCCGCAGCCGAACTTGGTGCCGGTCAGCCCGACCTCGTCCCGCAGAACCCAAAGAAGGGGGACGTCATCAGGCAGATCCACCTGATGTTGCTTGCCGTTGATCTTCAGGGTCGTCGCCATGGCGCACCTCGTGTTACTGTGGCTGGTTTCTGACATAATTGTAGGAAAGTGTCAGGATGTCAATTGACAAATTGCACAAAAAATGTCAGGGCTTCGAATATGAAAGACAATGGTGACGGCTCACGGCAACAGGCGATCCTGAACTCGGCGTTTCAGGCGTTTTCCACTTATGGATATAGAAAGACCTCGATGGACGATATCGCGCGCGGTGCGGGGATGTCCCGGCCGGCGGTGTATCTGCATTACAAGAACAAAGAGGCGATCGTCAGCAAGCTGACCGAGCTGTACTATGCCGAAAAGTGCGTTGCGGTGGCCGAAGCGCTGGCGACGCAGGGGGCGGTGCCTGAGGTTCTGACCCGCGCAATTCAGGCGCAGACCGAGGGGATGGCAAAAATTCTGGCCTCGCCCCACGGGCTTGAAATCCTCGACAACACAAAATCGCTGTCTGGGGAAATCATCGCGGCGGGTGAGGCCAGGCTGGCCGCGCTCTATGCGGACTGGCTGACGCAACAGGAAAAGGCGGGCCGGGTTCGCCTTCTGGCTGACGCGGCAGAGACCGGTCGGACGATCACGGCCACGCTCAAAGGGCTGAAGCTGATTGGCGCTGGCGCCGAGGTCTATGAACAGCAGGTCGCACAGGTCGCGGCCCTTTTCGGCGCCGGACTCGAAGTCAGGTAACGCGCTGACGGATGCTGTATTCGGGCGTGTCCCACAGGCGATTCTGCATGATATCGGCCATAATCCCGACGGCGCGTTCGACATCGCCTTCGTCGATATACAAAGGTGTAAAGCCGAACCGCATTATGTCGGGTGCTCGAAAATCTCCGATCACGCCTCGGGCGATCAGGGCCTGCATGGCGGCATACCCTTCCTTGAAACGGAACGAGATCTGGCTGCCACGCTGCTGCGGATCACGGGGGCTGGCCAGTTGCAGATCCGGGCAGGTTGCCTCGACGCGTTCTATGAAAAGCTCGGTCAGTTCAATCGATTTGGCCCGGACGTCGGTCATGTCCGCCAGATCCCAGATATCCATCGCAGCCGACAAGGCCGTCATCTGGATGATGGGGGGCGTTCCCACCCGCATCCGTTCAATGCCGCTGCCGGGGCGGTAGTCGAGATCGAAGGCAAACGGCGCTTCGTGCCCCAGCCATCCGGACAGGGCGGGGCGTGCGTGTTCCGCCAACCTCGGCGCGACATAGATGAAGGCCGGCGCGCCGGGGCCGCCGTTGAGGTATTTGTACGTGCACCCGACTGCGAAATCGGCGTTGCACCCTGAAAGGTCCACCGGGATGGCCCCCGCGGAATGTGCCAGATCCCAGACTGTTATCACGCCGTTGGCATGCGCCAGTTCGGTCAGTGCCTTCATGTCGTGCATCCGACCCGAGCGATAATCCACCTCGGTCAACATAAGAACAGCGACCTCTTCGGTGATTGCACCGGCCACGGCTTTGGGATCAACGACGCGCAACTCATACGCGTCCCCAAGCGAGCGCAGCAAGCCATCCGCCATATACAGGTCCGAAGGAAAGTTGCCGTTGTCCGACAGAACCACTTTGCGACCCGGATTCAGTTCAAGGGCCGAGGCCACGGCCTGATAGACCTTGATCGACAAGGTGTCTCCGGTCACCACACTGCCGGGCTCAGCTCCGATCAGGCGGCCAATCCGGTCACCAAGCGCGGTGGGCAGGGCCATCCAACCAGCCTTGTTCCATCCGGTGATCAGCATCTGGCCCCATTCGTCCGTCAGCATCCGTTGCACTCGGGCACCGGCCGATTTCGGCAGGGGGCCCAGAGAATTGCCATCCAGATAGATGACGCCCTCTGGCAGGTCGAACATGGCTTTGGTTGCCGCAAAATCAGTCATGAAGGCTCGCTAACTCGTGTGAACGTCGGTGATTGCTATTGAGGTAGTCGATCCGCGATAATGAGTCCATGCGATGCGACATACTGGTCTTTTGCCATTTTGGCTCAAAAGCGGTAGGACATCGCGCAGAAGCGACATGTGCTTGATCTTGTCGTCATTCAATGAGGGCTTTGCATGCGCTGGATGGACGTTCCGCCGGTTTGGTTGGTTGCTTTTGCGGCTCTTGCCTGGTTGCAGGCCAGGTATCTGAAGCTGGGCCTGTCGCTTGAGGGTGGTTTGACGGATCTTCTGAGCGGGGTGTTGATCGGAGGTGGAATCCTGATGGCTGTTCTGGCAGTGGTCGAATTCCGCCGTCACAAGACAACCGTCATCCCACATGAAACCCCGTCGTCGATGGTGCAGTCCGGCATTTACAAGCGCAGTCGCAATCCGATCTATGTGGGCGACGTTCTGATTCTTGCGGGTCTTATCCTTCGGTTTGATGCCGTGCTGTCCCTGGTTCTTTTGCCAGTCTTTGTCTGGGTGTTGGAGCGTCGGTTCATCCTGCCGGAAGAAGACCGCCTGCGTCGTACCTTTCGCGCTGATTACGCTCGCTACGAACGCAAGACACGGCGCTGGATCTAGTGTGGATTCTGCAATGACATCACGTCAAAAATGCTGCGCTTGCGAAATAATGTTGCGCAGGATACATCTTTGCTTAACAAAGAATACCGATCACCCGCTCAGAACGAGTAAGAATTAGGGGGACTGCCAGTGAAGATAGGCACGCCAAAGGAAATACTGGACGGCGAGAACCGGGTCGCGATGACACCGGACTCGGCCGTGCAACTGCAAAAACTGGGCTATGAGTGCCTGATCGAAAAAGGCGCAGGTGCTGCCGCCGGTTTTTCGGACGCGGCGTATGAGGCCGTGGGCGTTGAAGTTGTCAAGACCGCAGCATCGCTGTGGAAGGCCGCAGATATCATCGCCAAGGTTCGAATCCCGACCGAGACGGAACTGAAGCGTCTGACCAAGGGCAAGACGCTGATTTCCTTCTTCAACCCTGCCGGAAACGAAGAAGGAATGGACCTTGCCAAGTCCAAGGGCGCAAACGTGATCGCCATGGAAATGGTGCCGCGTATTTCTCGCGCGCAGAAGATGGACGCATTGTCGTCGATGGCCAACATTGCCGGCTACCGCGCCGTTATAGAGGCGGGCAACAACTTTGGTCGTTTCTTCACCGGTCAGGTGACTGCGGCTGGCAAGGTGCCGCCTGCGAAGGTTCTGATCGTCGGGGCCGGTGTTGCCGGGCTTGCCGCGATCGGTACATCGACCTCGCTGGGTGCAATCACCTACGCGTTCGACGTGCGCCCCGAGGTGGCCGAGCAGGTCGAATCGATGGGGGCAGAGTTCGTCTATCTGGACTTCGAAGAAGAACAGCAGGATGGTGCGGCCACCGGCGGGTATGCTTCCGTCCAGTCAGAAGAGTTCCGCAATGCGCAGCTGGCCAAGTTTCGAGAGCTGGCCCCGGAAATAGATATCGTCATCACCACGGCACTGATCCCCAACCGTCCGGCGCCAAAGCTGTGGCTGGAAGACATGGTCAAGGCCATGAAGCCGGGCTCGGTCATCGTTGACCTTGCGGCCGAACGCGGCGGGAACGTCGAAGGTACCGTGCCGGACGAAAAGGTGGTGACCGACAATGGCGTGACCATCATCGGCTATACCGACTTCCCCAGCCGGATGGCGGCGCAGTCTTCGTCTTTGTACGCGACCAATATCCGTCACATGATGACCGATCTGACGCCTGAAAAGGACGGCCAGATCAATCACGACATGGAAGATGACGTGATCCGCGGCGCGACCGTGACCTATGAGGGTGAGATCACCTTCCCGCCGCCACCACCCAAGGTGCAGGCAATCGCGGCGCAGAAAAAGCCCGAGGTCAAGGAACTGACCCCGGAAGAAAAGAAGGCGCAGGAAATTGCGGCCTTCAAGGCGCAGACCAAGCAGCAGTTCACCCTGCTGGGTGTTGGTGGCGTGCTGATGCTGCTGGTGGGGCTGATCGCTCCGGCCAGTTTCATGCAGCACTTCATCGTCTTCGTGCTGGCCATTTTTGTGGGCTTCCAGGTGATCTGGAACGTCGCACACAGCCTGCACACTCCGCTGATGGCGATCACCAACGCGATCTCGTCGATCATCATCGTCGGGGCCCTGATGCAGATCGGATCGGGGTCGTTCCTGGTCATTCTGTTGGCGGCACTGTCCGTCTTCATGGCCGGGATCAACATCTTCGGCGGTTTCCTCGTAACCCGGCGCATGCTCGCCATGTTCCAGAAATCTTAAGGAGGCCGGGCACATGGATTATGGCTTCACCACTGCCGCCTATGTTGTTGCGGCTGTCCTTTTCATCCTTTCGCTCGGCGGTTTGTCGAACCAGGAAAGCGCCAAGCGCGCGGTCTGGTATGGCATCGTCGGTATGGCGCTGGCGGTTTTCGCCACGCTGGTTGGCCCGGGCTCGGGTCTGTGGCTTCTGTCGCTGCTGCTGATCGCGGGCGGTGGTTTCATCGGCCAGTATGTTGCGCAGCGCGTGCAGATGACCGAGATGCCGCAGCTTGTTGCGGCGATGCACTCGCTGGTCGGTCTTGCGGCCGTGTTCGTCGGCTTCAACGCGCATTTCGAGATCGGCAACGTGGCGCAGGTCATGGCCATTGCGGACAGTGCCAGCCAGGCGGATCTGTCCGATCTGGGGTCTTTTGCCACGTTGATTGCCAAGAAAACCCCGGCCGAGCTGGCAATCCTGCACGTGGAACTGTTCCTGGGCATCTTCATTGGTGCGATCACCTTTACCGGGTCGGTCGTCGCCTATGGCAAGCTGGCGGGCAAGGTGACCTCGGCAGCGACAAAGCTGCCCGGTGGCCATGCGCTGAACGCGGCGGCGGCGGGTCTCTCGCTGATCTGCCTGATCTGGTACACATCGACAGGGGGTCTGTTCCCGCTGATCCTGATGACGCTGGCAGCGTTGTTCATCGGCTATCATCTGATCATGGGCATCGGTGGTGCCGACATGCCGGTGGTTGTGTCGATGCTGAACAGCTATTCGGGTTGGGCGGCTGCGGCGATCGGTTTCTCGCTGGGCAACGACCTACTGATCGTGGTGGGTGCGCTGGTGGGCTCGTCTGGTGCGATCCTGTCCTACATCATGTGCAAGGCGATGAACCGCCACTTTGTCAGCGTGATACTTGGCGGTTTTGGCGGCCCGCAGGGCGAACAGATGGCCGTTGAAGGCGAACAGATCGCAATCGAGGCCGATGGCGTTGCTGCAGCCTTGAACGACGCGGACAGCGTGATCATCATTCCGGGCTATGGCATGGCTGTGGCACAGGCGCAGCAATCGGTTTCCGAACTGGTGCGCAAGCTGCGGGCCAAGGGCAAGAACGTTCGTTTCGCAATCCACCCTGTGGCGGGTCGCTTGCCGGGCCACATGAACGTTTTGCTGGCCGAAGCGAAGGTGCCGTATGATATCGTTCTGGAAATGGACGAGATCAACGACGACTTTCCGGACACGGATGTGGCAATCGTCATCGGCTCGAACGACATCGTGAACCCTGCGGCACAGGAAGATCCCAACAGTCCCATCGCCGGCATGCCGGTTCTGGAATGCTGGAAAGCCAAGCAGGTCTTTGTGTCGAAACGTGGTCAGGGCACCGGGTATTCTGGCATCGAAAACCCGCTGTTCTTCAAAGAGAACACCCGCATGTTCTACGGCGACGCCAAGGAGTCGCTGGACAAGCTGCTGCCGATGATCGATTGATCGTCGCGTTGGATCCGATTGCAAAGGGCGCCTTTGGGCGCCCTTTTCTTTTTTGAGTTTGTATGGGGGCGTTGCCCCCAAACCCCCAGGATATTTCCAGCCAGATGAAGCAGGCGGAGTGTGGTAGTCTGGGGTGGCGGCCCAGATGGCAGGAGGTCGAGGATGGAGAAAGTGAATGGTATTGGCGGAGTGTTCTTTCGCGCCCGTGACCCTAAAGCGCTGAGCGCCTGGTATGAGAAGCACCTGGGCGTCAATCATTATGACCCCGTGCCCTGGAAGCAGCGTGAAGGCTATACGGTCTTTGCGCCATTCGCGGAGGACACCGCGTATTTCGGGCGGGCCGATCAGCAGTGGATGATCAATTTTCGTGTCGATGATCTGGGCGCGCTGACGGCGCAGCTTGAGCAGGCTGGAATCACGGTGGAAACCAATCCTGACTGGGACAGCGAAGTTGGAAAATTTGCCCGCATCCATGATCCGGAAGGCAACCCCATCGAGCTGTGGCAGCCAAATCAATGAGATAGCAGGGTTGTATACCGTTGTACCCCTCTAAGTACGTGAAATAAAAAGAGAATTGATGTGTCAATTATGTGCCGTATAGTGCGCGTGACGATGCGGAGCCTCACATGACACCGATAGATGACCATCCCCTTCGCTATGCGCTGGCCAATGAACTGCATGCTCGACCGTTTCCGGTCGCGTCAATGCCCTGTACGGTGGTCTTTCTTGCGATCAAAAAGCCCGAGGCCGCCGTGGCGCGCGATCGACGTGAGGATTTGGCTCATTTGATCGACCTGCTGGATCGCCACGGTGCGCAGCACCCTCGGCCGGACGCCACGCATTACGCGGGTCAGATTGGCCGCCATTGGTTGAAGTGGGAGCAGCATACCGAATTCGTGACCTACACGGCGATCGCGCAGAATGTGAGTGATCGCGCCTTTGATCCGGCTGACTTTGAGGTCTTTCCGCCCGATTGGTTGATGGCCAGTCCGGGTCAAAGGGTTACGTCGGTTCTGGTGCGCGTGGTTGAACGCGAAAGTGACGACGTGGTGAAATCGAAACTGCTGGATTGGTTCGAGCCGGAAAGCCTGGCCGTGTCCAGGGTGTTGGACGATGCAGCGGTTTGTGCCAGTGATTTTCGGATCGATCCGGCAGGTCACATGCGCTTTGCCTTGTTCGTGGCCGAGGGCACCGGACGGCGCCGGACGGGACGCATTATCCAGCGTCTTTGCGAAATTGAAACGTACAAGGCGATGTCGATGCTGGGTTTCGCGCGAGTCAAGCAACTGATGCCGCGTATCGGAGAGCTGGACGGGCAACTCACCCGATTGATGGGGCAGATGACCGGAAACTCGGCGCAGCCTGACGTGCTGTTACAGGATTTGCTGGCAACGTCGATCGAGCTCGAAACATTGTCGGCCCGGTGTTCTTTCCGGTTCGGAGCTACGGGGGCGTATGAGGCCATCGTCAACCAGCGGATCGAAGTGTTGCGAGAAGAACGTTTCGAGGGTGGTCAGAATTTCGCCGATTTCATGATGCGCCGATATGACCCTGCAATTCGCACCGTGAAATCCACGGAGCGTCGGCTTCAGGCCTTGTCGGATCGGGCGATCCGTGCCGGTGAGTTGCTGCGGACAAGAGTGGATGTGGAACGCAGCGCGCAAAACCAGGCGTTGCTGGAAAGCATGGATCGTCGGGCCGATCTGGCGCTGCGCTTGCAACACACGGTCGAGGGGCTTTCCGTGGTTGCCATCAGCTATTACGCGGTTTCGCTGGTCAGCTATCTTTTGTATCCGCTGACGGCCTCGGGCATCAGCAAGGGCATGCTGACGGCGGCGGTTACGATCCCGGTTGTCGCCGGGGTGTGGTACTCGGTGCGACGCATTCGCAAACGGCTCGGTTGAGCAGCAATTGCCAGTGTTCGTCTGATCTGTAGAACAGGGGCATTGGGCAAGCAGAGCGAGGGCTTGGAATGATAAGCATAGTTGCAGCATGGCGCGCTGTCGCCGCCATGTTCATTCTGAATGGTGCCCTGTTCGGAATCTGGGCGTCGCGCATTCCCGCCATACGTGACCGCTTGGAATTGTCCCATGAGGCGCTTGGATACGGCCTGTTGTTCATGGCTGCGGGGGCTGTCTGCTCTTTCCCGATAACCGGGCGGCTTACGGATCGATTCGGCGCAGTTGCAATCACCCGGATCATTGCGGTTCTGTACACGGGGTCGCTGATCCTGCTTGCCATGGCTGATGGGCTTTGGGGGCTGGCAGTGTTCCTTTTTGTCTTTGGCGCCTTTCACGGGTCGATGGATGTTGCAATGAATGCATGGGCCGCCGAGGTAGAGCAGGCTTATGACAAACCCGTTATGTCCTCGTTCCACGCAATGTGGAGCCTTGGGGCCGGACTTGGCGCGCTCAGCGGTTATGCCGCGGTTCAGATGGGGCTGACGGTTCTTGTGCACTTTCTGTTGGCGGGTGGCGTGGTTGTTGGCCTTGCGCTTGCGTCATCCTGGGTAAGCTGGACCTCGCGCCAATCCCAAGGGCCTCAGAGTACGGTTTTCGCCTTGCCATCCGGGGCGTTGATACTGGTCGGCATAGCCGCCTTGTGCGGAGCATTGGGCGAAGGGGCCGTCGCGGACTGGAGCGCGATATATCTGCGTGACATCACAGGGGCGTCCGAAAGCGTCGCTGCCTTGGGCTATGCGGTGTTTTCAGTGACCATGGTGGCCTTTCGACTTGCAGGCGCGCTTGTCATCACCCGGTTCGGTCCGGTCGTTTCCGCCCGGTTTGGCGGTATTTGCGCGGCGTTTGGGGTTTTCACGGTGGTTTCAACAGCAACGATCCTGCCCGTGCTGGCCGGCTTTGCCTTGATGGGAATAGGGTATGCCGTGATCATGCCGCTGGCATTCAGCCGGGCGGCCAGCGATCCGAATGTGCCACCGGGGCAAGCCATCGCAAGTGTGGCGACATTGGGGTATGGGGGGCTTTTGATCGGTCCGCCGTTGATTGGCTTTTTGGCGGAAGTGTTCAGCCTGCGTCTGGCATTCGCCGTGCTGCTGCCATTGGCCGTTCTGATCGTGTTGTTGGCCGGCGCGATGAAGCGCGCCGGCTGAGAATGTTCAACGACCGCGAATGCGGGGATCCAGCGCATCGCGCAGACCGTCACCCAGATAGTTGACGCTCAGGACAGTCAGCGAGATTGCCAGACCAGGCCAGAACACACGCTCGGGGTATTGCTGTAGGTAATCGACTCCGTCGAACAGCAGGCGGCCCCATGTCGGGAAGTCGGGCGGAAAGCCCAGACCCAGGAAGGAAAGCGCGCTTTCGGTAATGATCGCCGTGGCAATCCCCAGCGTCGCGGACACCATGATCGGTGAAAGCACGTTGGGCAGAATGTGCCGCGTGATGATCTGACTGTTACTGGTGCCGATGGAGCGTGCCGCCAGAACGAATTCGCGTTCCTTGATGGCCAGCACATCACCGCGCACGATCCGTGCGGTCGGCATCCATGAGGTGATGCCGATGGCGCAGACGATCAGGATGAAGATCCCACGCTCCAACCCGAACGCGGCCGACAGGGGCTCGCGGAACAGCAGCATCATGACCAGCAGCAAGGGCAGCAGGGGCAGGGCCAGAAACAGGTCTGTCAGACGCATGAGCGGACCATCCAGCCGTTTGAAGAACCCGGCCAGAACGCCGATGAACGATCCCAGGAACAGTGCCAGCAGCATCGCGGTGATGCCCACCGATACCGAGGTTTGACCGCCCGACATCATGCGCGCCAGAATATCCCGGCCCAACTGGTCGGTGCCGAAGGGATGCGCCCAGCTTGGCCCCTGATTGCGGGCCCGGATATCGATCTGCGTTGGATCGATGCTCCAGAGATAGGGGCCCAGATAGACGCCCGCCACGATCAGGATGAACAGCACCGCACCCACCATGGCGCCCTTGTGCGTCTTGAACTGATCCCAGACGTCGCGCCATTGGCTGCGCGGCGGGGTCGTGAGTTCCTCCATCACATCAGCGGTTGGCAGCGCGGTGGATGCCGGGGCCAGACCTTCGTCGGGGATCAGCGTGTCTGATTTGTCGTGATCAGTCATAGCGAATCCTCGGGTCCAGAATGCCATACAGGACGTCGGCGATCAGGTTGAACAACACGATCAACACGGCAAAGATGAAGGTCAGGGTTTGCACCATTGGCAGGTCATTGGCCTGAATGGCGCCAATCAGCAACTGGCCGATGCCATTCACCTTGAATACCTGCTCGGTGATGATGGCGCCGCCGAAGATGGCCGGAATGCCCAGTGCAATGACCGTGACCACGGGGATCATCGAGTTCCGCAGGACGTGGACCATGACGACCGTGTATTCGCTGAGCCCCTTGGCGCGGGCGGTGCGAACGTAATCCTGGTTGAGATTGTCCAGCATTGAGGCGCGCATGAAACGGCTGAGCTGTGCCGTGATCTGCAACGCCAGCACCATGACCGGCATGATCATCTGCTTCAGCTGCACGACGAAGCTGTCCCAGCTGTTGACCACATGGGTCGTGTCATAGATCGACGGGAACCAGCCCAACTGGACCGAGAAGATCACGATCACCAGAACGCCCGAGAAAAACGGAGGGACCGAGAAGCCGACCATCGACACGAAGGTGCCCATCTGGTCGAACCAGGAATACTGGCGATAGGCCGAATAGATGCCGATGGGCAGCGCGATCAGGATGGCGACAACATAGGCGGTGCCGACAACCCACAGGGTCTGCGGGATACGCTGAACGACGATGTCCATGACGGGCGAGCGGGTCTGCCAGGATATTACACGCAGGTCGCCTGCGGAAAAACTGGTGCCGAAGATGTGGTCTATCAGAACCTGCGGTTCGATCCAGAAGAATTGCACGATCCACTTCCAGAACCGGATATGCATCGGCTGGCCAAGGCCAAGCGCCTCGCGCATCTTTTCCTTGACTTCGGGGGGAACGGTGAGCGGAACCTGCGCCATCGGATCGCCGGGTGCGAGTTCGAGGAGCAGGAAGATGACGAGGCTGATGAACAGCAGCGTTGGAACGGCCAGCACCAGTCGTCTGATTGTGAAATTAAGCATTAAGAGGCGCCTTTATATGCGTCTTCTTGTTGGGGTGGGATGCAAATGACCGCGCCCCGATAACGATCGGGGCGCGGTTTTGCAAGGTCAGTGCTTAGGAACCGGTCTTGCGGTACCAGTCCGCAATGTTCCACAGCTCGCTGTCCCAAACGTTCAGGACAACGCCACCCAGGGTGTTTGCATGCGCCGACAGGCGACCACGGTGAACCAGCGGGATCATACCACCATTCTGAACCATGATGTCATTCAGCTGCTTGGCGATTTCCGCACGCGCTTCCAGACCAGCGGTTTCGGCCAATTGAGCGTGCAGCTTGTCGAACTCTTCGTTGCAGAAGCGGCTGATGTTTTCGCCCTGCCACTGCGAGTCAGGACGCGGAGCTTTGTCGCACAGGCCGTTGCCCAGATAGGACTGCGGGTCGGTGCCGTTGAAGGTGTTGGCGTACATTTCAACGTCGGCATAGAACTTCTGGAACGTGTCGGGCGAGCCCGGGTCACCACCGAAGAAGACCGATGCGTTGATGTTGCGCAGTTCGGTTTCGATGCCGATCTGGCTCCACCATTCCTTGATCAGCGCCTGGAAGTCCTGACGGACGGCGTTGGTCGAGGTCTGATAGACGATCTTCAGCGGAACGCCATCCTTCTCGCGGACGCCGTCGCCATCGGTGTCGACGATGCCGGCATCATCCAGCAGTTTCTTGGCGCCTTCGATATCCTGGGTGTCACAGGTCATCGAGGTCGAGTTGAACGCAGCAGGGGCCGGAACCCAGTTGCAGGTCACTTTACCAGCCTGACCATAGCCGATTTCCACCAACAGCGGACGGTCGATGGCCATGGACATGGCTTTGTAAACGGCCGGGTCCTTCAGGAACGGATGCGGATGCTTTGCTGTCGAACGCTCGCCTTCAGGCAGCTCGGGCGACGGGTTGGTCTGGTTCAGCATGATGCGCTCGACCAGCGGGCCGAAGCCTGCAACCGGCGTACCTTTGCCACCTTCCTGCATCTGAGCGATCACTTCCGGAGCCAGTTGCAGGTTCCAGGCATAATCAAACTCACCAGTTTCCATGACAGCACGACCAGCAGCTGTCGCGTCACCGCCGCCTTTGAAGGTCACGGTCGCAAAGGCAGGTTTTGCCGGATCACGATAGTTGTCGTTGGCCTTGAAGGTGATCACGTCGTTCGGCTTGAACTCGGTGACGACAAAGGGGCCGGTGCCGATCGGGTTGAAGTTCTGCTCGGTGCATTCGGGGGCTTTGGCGCCCATGCAGTTTTCGAACTGGGCCTTTTGCAGGATCGGGCTTTCACCGCCGACGAACGGGCCATAGGGGAAGGGGGTCGGTGCGTCGAAAGTGACCTTGACGGTCAGGTCATCAACAGCTTCGACCGAGGTGACGCCTTCGAACTTGGTGACCTGTGCGCAGCCACCTTCCGGGTGCATGCAGTAATCAGCGGTGAACTTCACGTCAGCAGCGGTGAACGGAGAGCCGTCAGACCACGTGATTCCCGGCGCGATTTTCCATGTGATCGACGTCAGGTCTTCGCTGACACCGCCATTTTCCACGGTCGGGATTTCAGACGCCAGAAATGGCACCATGTTGCCGTCCTGGTCGTAGCGTGCAAGTGGCTCGATCACCAGCGAGGCTGATTCCACGTCTTTCGTACCGCCGGACAGGAACGGGTTCAGGATCGACGGAGCCTGCCAATAGATGATGCTGACATTGCCGTCCGAACCGCGCTCGGCAAAGGCCATCGGGGCCATTGCCGTGCTTGCGATCGCACCAAGCAAAAGGGTTTTGATTTTCATAAGTCACTCCCGAATTGGACACGTTCGTGTCTCGATTATCTCCGCAAGGCCTGCGGGTTTGGCGTTGCCGCTTCGGGGTAAGGTTTTGATCATTCACGATAATAGCGCTAACGGATTCCGTCGGCGCTGCTTCCCCAAGGCGGTTACGTTGGGTATCGAAACAGAACTTGAGAAAAATGCAAGTGGTGCCGTCGCGAAAATGTGTAATGGGTTTGACTTTTCCCGGTGGCCCGCCGTAGCGTTCGGCACTCAGAACAAGAATTACCTCGTTAAGGGAGCGCGCACGTGCTGGATCAGCCTATTGCTCAAATCAAAAAACTGCGGGTGGAGTTTCAGACAAAGGACGGTCCCGTTGTTGGTGTTGAGGACGTCTCGTTCGAGGTCAAACCAGGCGAAACCGTTTGTATCGTTGGCGAATCGGGCTCGGGGAAGTCGGTTTCATCTTTGTCTTTGATGCGTCTGGTCGAGTTTGGTGGCGGCGAAATCGCGGGCGGCGAACTGCTGTTTGATCGCCGCGATGGCGAAAAAATGAACCTGGCCAAGGCCGATCAGGATCTGATGAAACAGATTCGCGGCAACGAGATCGGGATGATCTTTCAAGAGCCGATGACCGCGCTAAACCCCGTTTTCACCGTGGGCCGGCAGTTAACCGAAGGTCTGCGCATCCACAAGGACATGACGAAGGCGCAGGCCGAGCAACGGGCGCTGGAACTGCTGCGTCAGGTCCGTATCCCAGAGCCCGAGCGCCGTCTGAAACAATACCCTCACGAGTTGTCGGGCGGGATGCGCCAACGTGTTGTCATTGCGATGGCGATGGCCTGTGAGCCGCGCCTGTTGATCGCCGACGAACCCACCACGGCGCTGGATGTGACCATTCAGGCCGAGATCCTGGCCTTGATGGACCGCCTCAAGCGGGAAACCGGAACTGCGGTGATGTTCATCACCCACGACATGGCCGTGGTTGCCCAGATGGCTGACCGCGTGGTGGTGATGTTCCGCGGCAACAAGGTCGAAGAAGGCACGGTCAAGGAAATCTTTGAAAACCCGCAGCACGACTATACCAAGGCGCTTCTGGCCGCGGTGCCGAAACTGGGCGAGATGCAGGGTAAATCTGCGCCCGAGCCGATGAAGCTACTGGGGGTCGAAGGGCAGAAAATTGCACCAATTCCGGGTACGGAAGAGGTTCTGCTGACCGTCAAGAACCTGACAACACGGTTCCCGGTCAAAGGCGGGCTTTTGCGGCGCACGATTTCGAACGTTCATGCGGTCGAGGATGTCTCGTTCACTCTGAACAAAGGTCAGACGCTCAGTCTTGTAGGGGAATCCGGGTGCGGCAAGTCTTCGGCTGGGCGCTCGATCCTGCGGCTGGTTGAGCCTTTGGCGGGCGAGATTGATCTGGACGGTGTCGATATCATGAAGCTTGATCCATCTGGTTTGCGCAAGGCGCGGCTGGACATGCAGATGATTTTCCAGGACCCGTTCGCGTCGCTAAACCCGCAGATGCAGCTGGTCGACCAAGTGGCCGAGCCGATGCGCAATTATGGTGTGGCATCGGGATCCGAACTTCAGGATCGCGTGGCACAATTGTTCGACAAGGTGCAATTGCCGCGCAGCTTCATGCGTCGCTTCCCGCATGAAATGTCGGGCGGTCAGCGTCAGCGGATTGCAATTGCCCGCGCTTTGGCCCTGAACCCCAAGCTGATCATTGCGGATGAGGCGGTCTCGGCCCTTGACGTGTCGGTGCAGGCGCAGGTTCTGAACCTGATGATGGAATTGCAGTCCGAGCTGGGCCTGTCATACCTGTTCATCAGCCACGACATGGCCGTTGTCGAACGCGTCAGCCACTATGTCGGGGTCATGTATCTGGGGCGCATTGTCGAACTCGGGCCCCGGGCGCGGGTGTTCGAGAACCCGCAACATCCCTATACGCAGGCGCTGATGAAGGCGGTTCCGATCGCAGACCCGAACAAGCGGAAATCGGAAAAGGATCTGAATTTCAAACCGATCCCTTCTCCTATTCATCCCACCAACTACACGCCGGAACCTTCGCAATATCAAGAGGTTGAGGCAGGGCACTTCATTCTGACCACGGACAGCGGGTATTGACCCAAATGGCGAAATGCCTGACTCCGCTTGAGATCATGACACAGCTGATCTCATTTCCGACCGTAAGCCGTGATTCCAATCTGCCGCTGGTGGATTGGGTTCAGGACTACTTGCAAGGCCACGGAATCGAAAGCCACCGCTGGCCAGATCCGGACCAACCGCACAAGGCCGCGATCTTTGCGCATGTTGGTCCATTGGAAGAAGGTGCGGTGGTTCTGTCCGGTCACACGGATGTCGTGCCGGTGGACGGTCAGCCGTGGGACACTGATCCTTTCACGGTGACCGAGAAAGACGGCAAGTACTTCGGTCGCGGCACCTGCGACATGAAGGGGTTTGACGCCCTGGCCATCTGGGCTCTGGTCGAAGCACACTATGCCAATATCAGCCGGCCGCTTCAGCTGGCGCTCAGCTTTGACGAAGAGGTCGGATGCACCGGTGCGCCGCCGATGATTGAAGCAATGCAACAGGTTCTGCCCAAGGGATCGGCAGTAATAGTGGGTGAGCCGTCGATGATGCAGGCGGTGACGGGGCATAAGGGCGGGTTCGGCATTGATACACATATCGTCGGGTTCGAAGTGCACAGCTCGATCATGCACACTGGCGTGAACGCGATCATGGCGGCGGCGCCTTTGATTGATTGGGCAAATCACCGAAATGCCGAAAGCATGGCTGCTGAGCCGAGTGAAATCGCAGCCGTATTTGACCCGCCGTGGACAACCTGTCATGTCGGCATGATTGAAGGCGGGACAGCCCATAACATCACCGCCAAAGACTGCACTTTCATGATGGATTTCCGCACGGTGCCGGACGAAACGCAGGCTGAATGGCGCGATGCCTATATCGAACAGGTCCGCCAGGTCGAAGCTCGGATGCAGGCCGTTCACCCCGATACGCGCATCGAACTGTCTGAACATTTCGCGATCCCGGGGTTGGTGCCCGAACAGGACGGAGAAGCCGAAGCTTTGGTGCGCGCCCTGACCGGGGACAACGCAAGTCACGTCGTCAGCTATGGGACCGAGGCAGGGCAGTTTCAGGCGGCCGGGTATTCAGCCGTGATTTGCGGCCCCGGCGATATCGCGCAGGCTCATCAGCCGAACGAGTTCATATCGATCGCGCAGTTCGAAGCTGGGCATGGGTTCATGCAGCGATTGGTTGAAAGGCTGAGCGCGGCGTAACATTCAACGTGGCCTCAGTGGTTCAGGGGAGGGTCTTGAGATGCCAGTCAAAAACAGACTTGCAGAGATGCATGGCGATATTACCAAGTGGCGCCGCCACCTGCACGCACATCCTGAACTGATGTATGACGTGCATGAAACGGCTGCTTTCGTTGTCGAGCGTCTCAAGAAATTTGGTGTGGATGAGATCACGTCGGGAATTGGCCGGACGGGTGTCGTGGCTGTGATCCGGGGACGGCAGGATACGACCGGGCGCGTGATCGGATTGCGCGCTGACATGGATGCATTGCCGATCGAAGAAGCGACGGGGTTGGACTATGCCTCGACTGTATCGGGCAAGATGCACGCCTGCGGGCATGACGGGCATACCTCGATGCTGCTTGGGGCCGCCCAGTACCTGGCTGAAACCCGAAACTTCGATGGCACCGTTGTTCTGATTTTTCAGCCCGCCGAAGAAGGTGGCGCAGGCGGTCTGGCCATGTGTCAGGACGGCCTGATGGACCGCTGGGGCATTGATGAGGTCTATGGCATGCACAATATGCCGGGGTTGCCGGTGGGCGAATTCGCGATCCGACCCGGCGCATTGCTGGCTTCATCTGATGAATTCGAAATCACGATCACCGGCAAGGGCGGACACGCGGCTGCACCGCATGACGCGGTAGACACCACGCTGGTGGCCTCGCATATCGTCGTGTCGTTGCAATCCGTCGTGGCGCGCACCGTCGATCCGATCAAACGCGTGGTGCTGACGGTGGGTACGTTTGAAACGGACAGTGTCGCGTCGAACGTGATCGCGCATACCGTTCGCTTGCAGGGGACCGTCCGGACGCTCGACCCCGAATACCGCGCCATTGCAGAAGAGCGCGTTCGCAGGATCGCCGAGGATACGGCCTCGGCCTTCGGCGCAAAGGCAGATGTCGTCTGGTCGCCCGGCTATCCTGTGACTGTGAATTCCGAGGCTGAGACGGCATACGCTGCCGAGGCGGCCGAGGCCGTGGCGGGCAAGGTCAATGACAGCACTGATCCGATCATGCCGTCGGAAGATTTCGCCTACATGCTTGAAGAACGGCCCGGAGCTTACATCTTTATCGGGAACGGGGACACGGCCATGTGCCATCACCCGGAATACAATTTTGACGACAATGCGATTCCCGCCGGTTGCAGTTGGTTTGCCGAGATCGTGGAACGACGATTGCCCGTGGCATAATTTGAGGGAGAGTGACATGCCGATCAAAAACCGCCTTGCAGAGATGCACGAAGAGATCACAGGCTGGCGGCGTGACATTCACCAACATCCGGAAATTCTGTACGACATGCATCGCACCAGCGCGCTGGTGGCGGAAAAGCTGAAGGAATTCGGCTGTGATGAGGTCGTTACAGGCATCGGTCGCACCGGCGTGGTCGGGGTCATTCGGGGAAAGAGCGACACGCAGGGCCGGGTGATTGGCCTGCGAGCCGACATGGATGCGCTGCCGATGCAGGAACAGACCGGGCTGGACTATGCCTCGAAGACATCAGGCGCGATGCATGCCTGCGGGCATGACGGGCATACCGCCATGGTTTTGGGGGCGGCAAAGTACCTCTCTGAGACGCGCAATTTCGATGGCACTGCAATCGTGATCTTTCAGCCTGCCGAAGAGGGCGGGAATGGCGCCGAGGCCATGTGCAAGGACGGTCTGATGGACCGGTTCGGCATTCAGGAAGTCTATGCGATGCACAACGTGCCGGGCCTGCCGACCGGGCAGTTCGCCATCCGTTCGGGCCCTTTGCTGGCCGCAGCGGACGAGTTTGATATCCATCTTGAAGGGCGCGGCGGTCACGCTGCAAAACCCCATGAAACGGTCGATACGACGGTGATGCTGTCACAACTGATCGTGGCGTTGCAGACGATCGTGTCGCGCAATGCCGATCCGATCCTGCAAGCCGTGCTTTCGGTGACGTCTGTCGAGACGTCATCGAAAGCGTTCAACGTGATCCCGCAATCGGCGCAGATACGCGGCACGGTCCGAACCCATTCCAACCAGATGCGAGATCTGATCGAACAGCGCCTCAAAGAGGTCGCCGAAGGGATTGCAGCAACATTCGGTGGTTCCGTGAACGTCAATTACTCGCGCGGCGTTCCGGTGACGATCAATGCCGAAACTCAGACGGGATACGCGGCAGAAGCCGCAGTCTCGGTCGGGGGCAGCTGCATCGAGGCGCCGATGGTGATGGGGGGCGAGGATTTCTCGTTCATGCTGGAGGAACGGCCCGGAGCTTTCATCGTTCTGGGCAACGGAGACAGCGCCGGGTTGCACCACCCTGAATACGATTTCAACGACGAGATCATCCCGATCGGATGTTCGTGGTTCGCAGAAATGGTCGAGCGCCGAATGCCGGCGGCTTGAACTGAATTAGGAGAGAACAGACATGCCAGTCAAAAACCGCTTTGCCGAATTGCAGAATGAAATCACGGAATGGAGAAGGGATCTGCACGAAAATCCAGAGATCCTGTTTGAGACCCACCGCACCAGCGCGAAGGTGGCCGAGAAGCTGAAGGAGTTCGGCTGCGATGAGGTGGTGACCGGTATCGGACGTACCGGTGTCGTGGGGGTGATCAAAGGCAAGTCGGACAGCAAGGGAAAGGTGATCGGCCTGCGCGCAGATATGGATGCGCTGCCGATCCATGAGGCGACGGGGTTGGAATATGCCTCGAAAACGCCGGGCGCAATGCATGCCTGCGGCCACGATGGCCACACGGCGATGCTGCTTGGTGCGGCGAAGTACCTGTCTGAAACCCGCAATTTCGATGGCACGGTTGTTGTGATCTTCCAGCCTGCCGAAGAGGGCGGCGGCGGTGGTCGTGAAATGTGTGAAGATGGCATGATGGACCGCTGGAATATTCAGGAAGTCTACGGCATGCACAATTGGCCGGGTCAACCTGTGGGCAAGTTCGCCATCCGCCCCGGTTCTTTCTTTGCCGCAACCGATCAGTTCGACATCACTTTTGAAGGGCGCGGCGGTCATGCTGCCAAGCCGCATGAAACAGTAGATACCACGGTACTGGCCGCGCAGGCGGTGTTGGCGCTTCAGACGATTTCCTCGCGCAATGCCGATCCGATCGATCAGGTCGTGGTGTCGGTGACGTCGTTCGAGACCTCGTCGAAAGCGTTCAACGTGATCCCGCAGACTGTTCAGATCAAGGGTACCGTGCGCACCATGAGCAAGGATATGCGGGATCTGGCCGAAAAGCGGATCAATGAGATCTGCAATGGTGTGGCGGCAACGTTCGGAGGCACCGCCGATGTGACCTACATCCGTGGGTATCCGGTGATGGTGAACAGTGAAGAGCAGACTGAGTTTGCCGCAGCTGTTGCCCGGTCGGTATCCGGCGATTGCGACGATGCGCCTTTGGTCATGGGCGGCGAGGATTTTGCCTTTATGCTGGAGGAGCGCCCTGGCGCCTATATTCTCGTGGGTAACGGCGATACGGCCATGGTTCACCACCCGGAATACAACTTCAACGATGAGGCGATTCCCGCCGGGTGCAGCTGGTGGGCAGAGATCGTCGAGCAGCGGATGCCGGCGGCCTGATGGGGCGGGTGGGGGCTCTGCCCCCACACCCCCGGGATATTTTTGGCCAGATGAAGAGGGATCCCGCCTGATCACGTCAGGTTGAGCGAACAGCAAAGCGTTTCCACGACGGAGTCCAGTGCGTTGCTTTGCGTCTGGACGCAGGATTGGGCGGCGCTGCGGGCCCGGGTCAGGGCTTGATCGTCTGAAAGCCAAAGGTCGACCGCCGCAGAGAGATCTGTTTCGGTTCGAACCTCGATGGCGCCACCGGCTTTGATCATCGGCGCGAAAGTTTCAGCAAAATTGAAGTATCCAGGGCCGGTTATCACGGCGGCTCCGGCCTGGGCCGGTTCGAAAGGGTTGTGGCCGCCGATGTTTTTCAGGGAACCGCCCAGGAACACGATGGGAGACAGAGCGTACCATGTGCCGGTCTCGCCCAATGTATCGGCGACATATACCTGGGTTTCGGTTTCGATCGGGGAACTCTCTGATCGGAACGCGGCGCTAAGATCGGAGGCGTCCAGTAGTTTTGCGATATCGCAACGGCGCTCTGGGTGGCGGGGGATCAGCAGCAGCAGCAGATCGGGCCAGCGTTCCAGAAGTGATTGATGCGCGGCCAGAACGATTTCCTCTTCACCGGCATGGGTTGAACTGGCGATCCACACAGGTCTGCCAGAAATCTGAGAACCGATGTCATCCAGCGTGCCGTGGTCTATGGGAAGAGGGTCTGACATGGCCTTGAGATTGGTGCCGGGCCGGACGCGGCCGGCAGGGGCACCCATGGCTGTCAGGTTGGCTGCGGTTTTGTCGTTTTGCGTCAGGAACAGGTTGAACTTGTTCAATACGAACCGCGCTGTTCTGGGGCGTTTTTTCCAACCGGCAACGGACTTGTCCGACAGTCGTGCATTCAGAAGGGCCAGCGGAACGGCGTGTCTGGCGCTTTCGACGATCAAACGCGGCCAAATCTCACTTTCGACGAAAACCCCGCCCTCTGGTTGCCAATGGTTCAGAAAGCGCCGGACCGGGCCTGCCGTGTCAAGCGGCGGGAATTGATGCCGTGTACGGGGCGGCAGGCGTTTTTCGATCAGAGCCGCTGAAGTCGGGGTGCCGGAGGTGATCAGAAACTCGGCCTCGGGCAGGCGGCCTGCCAGCCGTCTGATCAGGCTGAGGACCGAAAGGCTTTCACCGACGCTGGCGGCGTGGAACCAGATCAAACGCCCATTTGGTCTGGGCAGGCTGGCATGGCCAAGGCGTTCTTGTTGCCGCTTATCAGGTACGTTGGCTGCACGCAGCTTGTTCCGAACGACCCGCCATATCAGAGGCGCGGCCAGAGACGTTAGGGCGCAGTACACATGGTACAACGCCGTGGGGCGGCCGTCATGATCCGGCATATCAGCCGCCTGTATGGCTCATGTGACGGCTCATCCGGCCATCGACGGCTTGGCGGGAATAGTCGAAGTCATGCCCTTTGGGTTTGAGATTGATCGCAGATCGGATTGCGTCTTCAAGTGGCTGTTCGGTATCGGGATGATCGCGCAGGGCGCCGCGCAGGTCGGCCATGTCTTCCTGACCCAGGCACATGTAAAGCTCGCCCGTGCAAGTCAGGCGAACCCTGTTGCAGCTTTCACAGAAATTGTGCGACAGCGGCGTTATGAAGCCAATTTTTTGGCCGGTTTCCTCGAGCCGCACGTAACGGGCCGGGCCACCGCTGCGTTCGGCCAGATCGGTGACCGAATAGTGGTTTTCGTATTCTTTCCGGACGTCCTTGAGCGACCAGTATTGATCCAGGCGGTCTTCGTTGCCAATATCACCCATGGGCATGACTTCGATCCAGGTCAGATCCATATCCCGCTGGGCACACCATTCCGTGATTTTGGGAAGTTCGGGCTCGTTGAACCCTTTCAGGGCAACGGCGTTTATCTTGATCCGCAGGCCAGCTTTTTGCGCGGCGTCGATTCCGTTTAAAACCTGTTTCAGGCGACCCCAGCGCGTCACCTTGGCGAACTTGTCATCATCCAGAGTGTCCAGCGAGACATTCACCCGACGCACACCGGCCGCATACAGATCATCGGAAAATCGGTGCAGTTGCGATCCGTTGGTTGTCAGCGTCAACTCCTTCAATGCACCGCTGTCCAGATGACGTGTCATCGAATTGAAGAACGTCATGATGTTGCGACGCACCAAAGGCTCACCACCCGTAATGCGCAGCTTTTCGACCCCCATTCTGACGAAGGTCGAACACATCCGGTCCAGTTCCTCCAAAGTCAGCAGGTCTTTCTTGGGCAGAAAGGTCATGTTCTCGGACATGCAATACACGCAGCGGAAGTCGCAGCGGTCCGTGACGGAGACGCGGAGATACGTGATGGCGCGGGCAAACGGGTCGATTAGCGGAGCTGTCATGCCATTATAGGTAAAGCTGGAACATGCTCGCGACAAGGGCGAACTGTGCTTTGCGCTGGAACAGCTGGGCGCAGGGTTGTAGGTTTCCGGCATGAAGAAAATACTTGTTTTGACATGCGTAATGACGGCCGGATGCGATGCCGTGCAGTCAACGACTGACCGAGTGTTCGGCGGGGGCGACGCGCCCGCCCAAACGGTGCCTGACACGGAAGCCGGCACCGCAGTTGCCGAAGAGGTGTTGCAGCCCGAACCGGTTTCCGCGCGCCCGAACTGGGTTGGGGCGAAAACCACCATCGCCGGGCTTGGGGATCCGACCACTCCGGGGCGTTGGATGCAGACACCGCTGGTGGACAGCGAAGTTACGGCACGTGTCGTCGTGCCACGAACCGGGGCGCAGGCCTATATTACGTTGGTCCCGGTTCCCGGTCCGGACAGCAGCGGCAGCCGCTTGTCACTGGACGCCATGAGGGCCCTGTTGGTGCCCTTCGACGAACTTGTCGAGCTTGAGGTCTATGTGGACTGATTTTTCAGGTATTTGCCTGCTTCACGGCGGGCAAACGGCTTCATGGCATCACCGTTATGGTTCAGAAAGGCGATCACGCGTTCTGGGTCATGTTTGGACAGTTCGCGCAGCCACCAGGCTATGGATTTCTGGATGAACCAGTTGCGGTCCGAAACATATCCCGCAGCCCAGCCAAGGATGCGGTCACGGCGGTGCAGATCGTCAGGCTTGGGGTGGTTCTGTTTGGTCCAGGGCAGGGTTGCGACCAAGGCCGCGCGCCGGGTCCACATGTGATCGGACCGGGTCCACAGTTCAACCTCGTCCAACCGTTCGGGATCTGCTGAAAGCCGTTTTTGCATCGCCATGCACGCATGGTCCGCAACGGCCCAGGCATCGAAATCCGGCAGCCAGCTTTGAAGCAAATTCCAAACCGCCCCATCCGGTCGGATGCGTGCCTGAGTCAAAAGCTTGGATGCAGCAAGCCGCCCTTCGTGGATGTTGCTTTGCCATAGCCCGTCCGCCAATGCGACCCGCGCCGGTACGTCCAATTCTTTCCGCCACGCCTTGGTCAGGTCGTTGAGAACCGGGTTCGCGACGCCCAGATATATGCGATCCGCCTTGTGGTAGCTGGCCATCTGGGTCGCCCGCTCGGGGTCACCATGCGCTTTGATCTGATCTAGATATCCACTCAGCATCGGGCTCACATCGGTACGCCGGTTGGCTTTCCATCAATCGTATGGCTGTTCCTTTCCACCCAATACGAGCGGATGTCCTCGTCTGATTTTCCATCCACCCATTTCTGCATCGTATCGCGGTCGGATTGGAATTCCATGAAAGGCACGGCATAGCCGCAAGAGGTCTGCACCATGTCGATCGTCTGGTCATAGATCTGCCGTGCGCTTCGGTGATTTGGGAACAGGCCGGCAAAGTCGTCCCATCCATCATCCCCGACATGCAGGCAACGTGCCGTGCCATAGGTGCGCAGGATCATCGGGCGCATGGTGAAGGAACACCACATCAGCGTCATCCTGTTGACCTGCAAAAGATGCCCCGCCGTTTCATTGCCACTGCCGGTCAGGTTCATCCAGACGATGCGGTTCGGCCCCAATATCCGCAGCGAATCCATTCCCTTGGGGGAAATATTGACACGACCTTCGGCCCCGGCGGTGCCGACGAAGAACATATGCTGATCTTCGATGAACTTTTGATGCGCTTCCTCAAGCTGGGGGAACTGCTTGGCCATAATTCACTCCACCGTGACCGACTTGGCCAGATTGCGCGGCTGATCCACATCGGTGCCCTTGGCAACCGCCGTGTGATAGGCCAGCAATTGCGCGGGAACCGAATACAGGATCGGTGCAAGACTGGTGTGAACATGCGGCATGCGGATGGTGCTCCAGACTCCGTCGCCGGCCTCGTCAATGCCGTCATCATCAGAGACCAGGATCACCTTGCCCTTGCGCGCCATCACTTCCTGCATGTTCGACACGGTCTTGTCGAACACGGTGTCACGGGGTGCCATGACGACCACGGGCATATGCTTGTCGATCAGGGCGATGGGGCCGTGTTTCAACTCTCCTGACGCATAACCTTCGGCGTGGATATAGCTGATTTCCTTGAGCTTCAGCGCGCCTTCCATTGCCAGCGGATACATCAGGCCACGGCCCAGAAACAGGACGTCGCGCGCCTCGGACAGGCGTTGGGCGGCTTTGCGGATCGCCCGGTTCTGATCGAGCGCGGCGTTCAGCACGGTCGGCAACCCGCGCAGAGCGGCGGCATGATCGGCGATGTCCTCACCCGTCATCGTGCCCCGGTCTGCTGCGGCCTTGAGCGCCAGCATCAGCAGCACGCTCAGCTGACAGGTGAAGGCTTTGGTCGAAGCCACGCCGATTTCGACACCGGCATGGATCGGCAAGGCGATATCGCTTTCCCTTGCAATCGAGCTTTCGGGGACATTGACGACCGAAACGATCTTGTCTGCCTTGCCCTCACAGTACCGCAACGCGGCCAGCGTGTCGGCGGTTTCGCCCGACTGGCTGACGAAAAGCGCCAGTGTTCGATCCGTGATCGGAGGCTCGCGATAGCGGAACTCGCTGGCGATATCGACCTCTACCGGCATCTTGGCCAGTTGCTCGAACCAGTATTTCGCGGTCAGGCAGGCGTAAAACGCGGTGCCGCAGGCCACCATGGTCAGACGGTCCAGCTTGCTGAAATCCAGATCGGCATCGGGCAGTGCCACGCGGTCACCGCCCGTGGGCAGGTAGGACCGGATCGCCTCTGCCACAACGATGGGCTGTTCAGCGATTTCCTTGGCCATGAAATGCTTGTGCTCGCCCTTGTCCGCGCGCGTATGATCCAACTTGATCTTGCGCTTTTCCCGGTTGGCCAGCTCACCGGCTTCGTTGCGGATTTCAAGCGACGTTCGCGTCAGAACCGCGCGGTCGCCTTCTTCCAGATATGTGATCTGGTTGGTCAGAGGCGCCAGGGCGATGGCGTCAGAGCCCACATACATCTCACCATCCCCATGTCCGATGGCCAGCGGTGATCCCTTGCGGGCCGCCACGATCAGGTCGTCCTCTCCGTCGAACAGAAAGGCCAGCGCAAAGGCGCCTTCCAACTGGTCGATCGTCTTGAACGCGGCCTCAACCGGGGACAGGCCCGAGTTCAGGTGGTGTTCCGTCATGAGGGCGACCGTTTCCGTGTCGGTTTCGGTTTGGAAATCAACACCATGTTCGGCCAGTTCGGCCCTCAGGTCGCGATAGTTTTCGACGATGCCGTTATGAACGACGGCCACCGGGCCCGCCTTGTGCGGATGTGCATTGTTGACCGACGGGGCGCCATGCGTGGCCCAGCGGGTATGGCCGATGCCGGATTTTCCGGGAAGAGGATCATGCACCAGAAGATCGCTGAGGTTGACCAGCTTGCCAACCGCGCGCCGCCGGCCCAATGCGCCGTCGTTGACGGTTGCAATCCCGGCGCTGTCATAGCCGCGATATTCAAGCCGTTTCAGGGCTTCTACCAGAATAGGGGCGGCCTCGTGCTGCCCCAAAACACCTACTATTCCACACATATCTCAGGCCTTTTTATCGCGGCGAGCCTTTTTCGCCTTCAACATATCAAACAGTTTTCGCGCATATCCGGGCTTGTTTTCCTGCTTGGCCCGCGCAACAGCCAGCGCATCAGGGTCCACATCCCTGGTCACGACAGTGCCCGTCGCGGTCATCGCGCCGTCGCCCACTGTGACCGGCGCCACCAGCATGGTGTTCGAGCCGACAAAGACATTCTCCCCAATCGTGGTCTTGTGCTTCATCACGCCGTCATAGTTGCAGGTGATCGTGCCTGCGCCGATGTTGGTCGCAGCGCCAACCGAAGCGTCCCCGATATAGCTGAGGTGATTGACCTTCGCGCCTTCGGCGATTTCGGCATTCTTGATCTCGACAAAATTGCCGACCCGCGTGTTTTCGGCCAGTTCGGCACCAGGGCGCAGGCGCGCGTAGGGGCCGACGACAGCGCCCCGGCTGACATGGCAGCCCTCAAGATGCGAAAAGGCGCGGATCGTTGCGCCGCTTTCGACCGTGACGCCCGGTCCGAACACCACATTTGGCTCGATCACCGTATCGCGCCCGACCACCGTATCCGCGGCCAGATACACCGTGTCAGGCGCCATCAAGGTGACACCCAGGTCAAGCAGCTCGGCACGGGCGCGCGTCTGAAATACGGCATCGGCGGCCGCCAGATCAGCGCGAGAGTTCACGCCCAGCGTCTGCGCCTCGTCGCACGCGACTGCGGTCACGTTCAGCCCACGGCGGCGCGCAATTTCAACCACGTCGGTCAAATAGTATTCGCCCGAAGCGTTGTCGTTTCCGATCTCGTCGATCAGCGAAAACAGCAGCTGCGCATTGCAGGCCAAAAGCCCTGAGTTGCAAAATGTTATGGATCGTTCTTCATCCGACGCATCCTTGAATTCGACAATGCGTTCCAGCACGTCGCCATTCATGACCAGCCGGCCATAACGGGCAGGATCGGCTGCTTCAAAGCCAAGAATAACAAGGTCATTCCCGGACCGTGCCTCGATCATCCTTTCCAGCGTGTCGGGCTGCAGGAACGGGGTGTCGCCGTAAAGAACAACCACATCACCTTCGAACCCGCTCAATGCGCTTCGGGCCTGGGCGACCGCATGGGCCGTACCCAACTGGTCTTCCTGCACGGCGATCTGCGCCCCTTCATCCTCGGCCCGTGCAACCTTTGCCACAGCTTCGGACCCGTGGCCGGTGACGATCACGGTATGTTCGGGCGACAGGACAGATCCGGCGCGCATCGCATGGATCAGCATCGGAACCTGAGCGATGGGATGCAGAACTTTGGGAAGGTCCGAATTCATCCTGGTGCCTTTTCCGGCGGCAAGGATGACAAGGGCAGTGGTCATGAATTCGTTTTCTCTTTGTGTTTTGTTGCGGTCCGTTTTATCCGCTGAGGTCAAAGGCGCAAGCCGTTCGGCCATCAAACAAGATTGCCGATTGAAACAGGACACGGCGAAAACCTGCCGAGCAAGGGGGCGAAGTGCGCACCGTCATCTTCGATCTGGACGGCACTTTGGCGGATACATCCGGCGATTTGCTGGCGGCCGCGAACCATTGTTTCCGCAAGATGGGGCACGGGGATGTACTGGTCCACGGGCCGGATTCCGGTGTGGCGCTGCGAGGTGGACGCATGATGCTGACCCACGGGCTGAAACGAGTCGGGGCCTATGACGAGGATACGGTGCAGGCCTATTACCCGGTTCTTCTTGAGGCCTACGCGCAGGACATCGACACCCACACCAGTTTCTATCCCGGCGCACTACAGGCGGTCGAGATGCTGAGTGACGCGGGTTATGGTGTGGGCATTTGCACGAACAAACCGGAACATCTGGCCGAATTGTTGCTGACACGCATGGGGGTGCGGGACCGTTTTGCATCTTTGGTCGGGGCAGATACGCTGCCGGTCCGCAAACCGGACCCGGCGCCGTTGCGTGAAGCCGCGCGCCGTGCCGGGGGCGATCCGGACTTGTGCGTGCTGGTCGGAGACTCGGATACCGACCGCAACACCGCCAGGGCGGCGGGCGTTCCTTCGGTGCTGGTTACCTTCGGGCCATCGGGGGATGACATGGCGGCGCTGGAACCCGAAGCCCTTCTGCATCATTTTGATGACTTGCCCGGCCTTGTGCCTGATCTGATCGGTGCGGCAGTCTGAAACCTTGACCGGACCCTTTCGGAGCCTCAGAACAAGACCATGACCGACGTATTCTCTGGCAGCTTTACGCAGCAGGAACCCCTTCCGGAAGAAGCAATCGAAGCGGCACTGGCCGTTCTGCGCCATGGACGTCTGCATCGTTACAATGTCGTCCCCGGAGAGTTGGGGGAAACGGCCCTGCTGGAGCAGGAATTTGCGGCGCAGATGGGGGCCAAATACTGTCTGGCGGTTTCGTCTGGCGGTTACGCTCTGGCCACGGCCCTGCGTGCGGTTGGCGTGCAGCCGGGCGACCCGGTTTTGACCAATGCGTTTACGCTGGCGCCGGTGCCGGGGTCGATTGCCTCGGTCGGAGGGCGGGCAATTTTTGTCGGAGTGACGGAAGAGCTGACCATCGATCTGGATGATCTAGAGGGCAAGCTAGATCAAGCGCGTGTTCTGATGCTCAGCCATATGCGTGGGCATCTGTGTGATATGGACCGGCTGATGCAGATGTGTGACGCGGCCGGGGTGATCGTGATCGAGGATTGCGCACACACGATGGGTGCAGCCTGGCGCGGTCAGTTGTCAGGACGGCAGGGCGCGATCGGGTGTTATTCCTGCCAGACCTACAAGCATGTCAATTCGGGCGAAGGGGGCTTGCTGGTCACCGATGACGAGGAACTGGCGGCCAAGGCTACGATGTTGTCGGGGTCCTACATGTTGTACGAACGCCATCTTGCGGCGCCGGGGCCGGACGTGTTCGAACGGATCAAATACACCACGCCCAACGTCTCGGGCCGGATGGACAATTTGCGCGCCGCCATCCTGCGCCCGCAATTGCGGGATCTGGACCGGCAGGTGGAACGGTGGAACGAACGTTATCGCGAGATCGAAGCCGGGTTGCGGGGCACGCCGGGACTGACGATCGTCGAACGGCCCGAAGAAGAAACCTATGTCGGGTCTTCGATTCAGTTCTTGCTGCTGGATTGGGTGCCTGAACGGATAGCCGAAGTCATCAGCCGTTGCGCAGCGCGTGGGGTTGAGCTGAAGTGGTTCGGCGGTGCCGAACCGACAGGATTCACGTCGCGCTATGACAGTTGGCGATATTTCGATAGCGAGCGGATGCCTGAAAGTGACCGCGTTCTGGCCGGCGTTATGGATATGCGCGTGCCTTTGACGTTTTCCCTGGAGGATTGTCGATTGATCGCCCGGATCATCCGGGCTGAGGTGAGCGCGGTTTATCAGTCTTGACCAAGCGGAGTGCGCCTGCGGCGCACGCTCGATCTTTTAAAACGCCGCCCTTTTCGGGGCGGCGTTTTCTGTTTCGGACGCGCTGCCACAAAGATTGACCGGCGGCAGATTCGCTGCTAGAGATTTATTGAACACTTGTTCATTAAAGCGGAGGGAAGACGCAGATGTTCATGGCCACGATGAAATTCGATCTGGGTGAGGATGTGAATGCCCTGCGCGAGATGGTGCATCGCTGGGCGCAGGAGCGTGTCAAACCGATGGCGGCCGAGATCGACGCCACCAATGCCTTTCCGAATGAGCTGTGGAAAGAGATGGGAGACCTTGGTCTGCTGGGTGTTACCGTGCCGGAAGAGTACGGCGGTGCAGGCATGTCTTATCTGGCGCATACGATCGCCGTCGAAGAGGTCGCGCGCGCTTCAGCTTCGGTTTCTTTGTCATACGGGGCGCATTCGAACCTGTGCGTGAACCAGATCAAGCTGAACGGCAATGAAGAACAGAAGCAAAAGTACCTGCCGAGGCTTATCTCGGGCGAGCATGTGGGGGCGCTGGCCATGTCGGAACCTTCGGCCGGGTCGGATGTGGTGTCGATGAAGCTGCGCGCCGAAAAGCGGAACGACCATTACCGTCTGAACGGCAACAAATACTGGATCACCAACGGGCCGGATGCGGATACTCTGGTGGTTTATGCCAAGACGGACCCCGATGCCGGATCAAAGGGTATTACCGCATTTCTGATCGAAAAAGAGATGAAGGGTTTTTCAACCTCGCCCCATTTCGACAAGCTGGGTATGCGCGGGTCGAACACGGCTGAGCTGATCTTTGAAGATGTAGAGGTTCCGTTCGAGAACGTGTTGGGCGAAGAGGGCAAGGGTGTTGCCGTGCTCATGTCGGGGCTGGATTATGAACGGGTCGTGCTGGCAGGCATCGGGACCGGCATCATGGCCGCCTGTCTGGACGAAGTGATGCCTTATCTGGCTGAACGCAAGCAGTTCGGCAAACCCATCGGCAGCTTTCAGTTGATGCAGGGCAAGATTGCCGACATGTACACCGCGATGAACTCGGCGCGGGCCTATGTTTACGAAGTCGCCAAGGCGTGTGACCGCGGTGACGTGACCCGGCAGGATGCGGCAGCGTGTTGCCTTTACGCGTCGGAACAGGCGATGGTTCAGGCCCATCAGGCGGTTCAGGCGCTGGGCGGGGCGGGCTTCCTGTCGGATGCGCCGGTCAGCCGGATTTTCCGGGATGCCAAGCTGATGGAGATCGGTGCAGGCACCAGCGAGATTCGCCGGATGCTGATCGGCCGCGAAATGATGAATGAAATGCTCTGAAAGAAAAAACACCCTGCGGACGAGGTAACCGCAGGGCGCTTTGGAAACGGGATCAGAACCGATGGACGTAGGAAACACCGACCAGCCAGGGATCGATTTCCGCGGTGCCGATGGGGGCGCCGTTGAGCGAGACGTCCGAGTCAATGTCGAACCAGCGCACGTTCAGGCGGATCGCCCCGTTGTCGGTGACCATGTAATCCAGACCGGCCTGCAACGAGACGCCGAAGGAGTCATCGACCTTGATGTTGCCCAGGGGCGATTGCTCGTCGAAGAAGATCGTATAGTTGAGACCGGCGCCGACATAGGGTTTCCAGGCGCTGTTGGTCGGGAAGTGATAATTCAGCGACAGGGTGGGCGGCAGGTGCTTGACCGTGGCCGCGTCCGTACCGCCAAGGGCCACGGTGTGTTTGAACGGGGTCGCCGCCAGAAGCTCAATGCCCAGGTTGTCGCGAATAAAGTATTCGGCGGTGAAAATCGGGCGGGTGTCCGCGTCGATCGTCGCTGCCGCACCGGCCAGCGTGCCGTTGTCGGATTTCGGATCCAGATAGCCAACACCGATACCCAGCGTCCAGTCCCCTTGCGACTGGGCCAAAGCCGGAGCCGCCAGGGCGACCAGCGCGGTAGACAGTGTCAAAGCGGCGAGTTTCTTTGTCATATTCTTGCCTTTGGTTATGTTGATGCTCTTGGTTTCGCAAAGGCGGTGTCCGGCCACTCTGATCTGCATCAAGTTTGTGTGATGTGTCCGCCCAAGGTCAGGTCGCGAAGCATCAGGAAAACAAGGGGAATTCGCGTTGTTGCACGCTGAGCGCATACCGGGTTTGCGCTCAGGAGGAGGCTGGGACATACCGGACCGGCTGAACATGGCGCAGCAATGTCTGAACCATCCGGGTGATCAGGTGGCGCTTATTGATCTGACCGGATCAGGGCAGCGGCTGACAACCTATGGGCAACTGGCGCAAATGGCTGATGGGATTGCCCGCGCCCTGCTGGCCCGCGTCCGGCCCGGTGATCGGGTCGGAGTGCTGCTGAGCCAGTCACCCTGGTGTGCGGCAGCTCATCTGGCGATCTGGAAGATCGGCGCGATTTCGGTGCCCTTGTTCAAGTTATTCAAACGGGATGCGCTGCGGTCGCGGGCGGGCGATGCAGGCGTTCAGATCGTGCTGACTGATGCTGAAGGGGTGGATTTGCTGGGCGATCTGGCTGAACCTCTGATCGCATCCGAAATTGGCGTGGCCGGTCCTGCGCTGCCCTATGCCGCGACAGGGCCCGAGGATCCTGCCGTATTGATCTACACCTCTGGTACAACCGGCAGCCCCAAAGGCGCACTGCACGGGCATCGGGTTCTGACCGGGCATGTGCCGGGTGTCTCGATCAGCCACAATCACCTGCGCGAAGGAGACTGCCTGTGGACCCCGGCGGATTGGGCGTGGATCGGCGGGTTGTTCGATGTGCTGATGCCGGGCCTTGCGCTGGGCATTCCGGTTGTCGCGGCACGGCTTGAAAAGTTCACTCCCGAAGCCTGCGCCGAGATCATTGCGCGGGGCGGGGTGCGGAATGTGTTCTTTCCGCCGACCGCCCTGCGGATGCTCAAGGCGGCGGATCAGGCGATCCCGGGTTTGCGCTCGGTTGCGTCCGGGGGTGAGCCGCTGGGGGCCGAGATGCTGGCCTGGGGCCACGGTGCGTTTGGTCTGACGATCAACGAATTCTACGGCCAGACCGAATGCAATATGGTCGTATCCTCCTGCGCCGAGGATTTCCCTGTTCAACCCGGCTGTATCGGAAAGCCGGTGCCTGGGCATGAAGTCGCGGTGATCGACGAGGATGGCATCCCGACCAGCGAGGAAGGCGATGTTGCCATCCGGCGGGGTTCGGCCTCGATGCTGCTGGAATACTGGAACAATCCGCAAGCGACGGCCGAGAAGTTCCGGGGTGACTGGCTGATCACCGGAGACCGCGGCGTGTGGGAAGGCGACTATCTGCGCTTTGTCGGTCGGGATGATGACGTGATCACCTCGGCCGGTTACCGCATCGGTCCGGCCGAGATCGAGGATTGCCTGCTGACCCATCCGGCTGTGGCCACCGTGGGCGTGGTCGGCAAGCCCGACCCGCTGCGGACCGAGATCGTCAAGGCCTATGTGGTGTTGAAACCGGGGGCCGAGGCCACGGGTGCCGAGTTGCAGGGTTGGGTCAAGGACCGTCTGGCGCATTATTCGTACCCGCGCGAGGTGGCATTTCTGGAGGAACTGCCGATGACCGTGACCGGGAAGGTGATCCGCAAGGAGTTGAAGGCGCGGGCGGCGGGGGAAGATGTAGGGGAATGAAAGTACTCGATAGAATTAGTGGGCTCCGATGTCCTTGTTGCGACGCACCTGTCACGTGGAATATCGCAAATACAGCGAAGGGCAGTGAGGGCTACATACCTTTCGTCGAATGTGGAAAATGCAATGAGAAGCTCAGAGTCGCGAGCGGTTCTGGTCTCATCCACGCAATAATAGCTTGCACCCTCGTGACCGTTTTTTGGTTCGCCTTTGGAATGATGGGCTTGTTCGGCGTCGACGGCGTGTCACTGTTCCCAAGTTGGGTGCCGATTGGACTATTAGGAAAATCAATATTGTTTGGCATTGCTGTGGTTTTCATAGCTCTTCCAATTGCCAATCGGTCTTTGAAAATAGAGGTATGCAAATGAAACTCACATCCAAAGCTATGCCCGCCTCTGAGGGCTTCAAAGCCAACCGCGCAGCCCACCTCGACGCGCTGGCGCAAATCTCTGCCGCAGCCGAAGCAGCCCGCATGGGGGGCGGTGAGAAATCCCGAGCGCGGCATGAATCCCGAGGCAAGATGTTGCCGCGCAGGCGGGTGGCGAACCTGCTTGATCCGGGGTCGCCGTTCCTTGAAATCGGGGCGACAGCGGCACATGGGATGTATGGCGGTGCCGCGCCCTGTGCTGGGGTGATTGCGGGCATTGGCCTTGTGCAGGGGCAGCAGGTTATGGTTGTGTGCAATGATGCCACCGTGAAAGGCGGCACCTACTATCCGATGACGGTCAAAAAACACCTGCGGGCGCAGGAGATTGCCGAGGAAAACCATCTGCCCTGTATCTATCTGGTCGACAGCGGTGGCGCGAACCTGCCCAATCAGGATGAGGTCTTTCCCGACCGCGATCACTTTGGCCGCATTTTCTACAACCAGGCGCGGATGAGCGCGAAGGGGATCGCTCAGATCGCCGTGGTCATGGGGTCATGCACGGCCGGTGGCGCCTATGTGCCTGCGATGTCAGATGTGACCATCATCGTCAAGGAGCAGGGTACGATCTTTCTGGCCGGGCCGCCTCTGGTCAAGGCCGCGACCGGAGAGGTGGTGAGCGCCGAGGATCTGGGCGGCGGCGACGTCCACACGCGCCTGTCCGGCGTGGCCGACTATCTGGCCGAGGATGATGCCCACGCGCTGGCTTTGGCCCGCCGGGCGGTTGGGTCGCTGAACCGCCACAAGCCGCAGACGGTGGACTGGGCCAGCCCCGAAGATCCGGCCTATGACCCCGAGGAAATCCTGGGCGTTGTCCCTGCTGATCTGCGCACGCCCTATGACATCCGTGAAGTGATTGCGCGTCTGGTCGATGGGTCTCGGTTCGACGAATTCAAACCGCGCTTCGGCGAAACGCTGGTCACGGGGTTTGCCCATGTCAAAGGCTGTCCGGTTGGGATCATCGCCAATAACGGCGTGCTGTTTTCCGAAGCCGCGCAGAAGGGCGCCCATTTCGTCGAGCTGTGTTCGCAACGCAAAATCCCGCTTGTGTTCCTGCAAAACATCACCGGCTTCATGGTGGGCCGCAAATACGAGAACGAAGGCATCGCGCGCCATGGCGCCAAGATGGTGACGGCCGTGGCGACCACTTCGGTGCCCAAAATCACGATGCTGGTCGGCGGCTCGTTTGGTGCTGGAAACTACGGCATGGCCGGTCGCGCCTATCAGCCGCGCTTTCTGTGGACCTGGCCGAATTCGCGCATTTCGGTGATGGGCGGCGAGCAGGCCGCTGGCGTTCTGGCCACCGTCAAACGCGACGGGATAGAACGGCAGGGTGGCACGTGGTCCGCCGAAGAGGAGGCCGAGTTCAAACGCCCGACGCTGGATATGTTCGAGGAACAGTCGCATCCACTCTATGCCTCGGCCCGACTGTGGGATGACGGCATCATTGACCCGCGCAAGAGCCGCGATGTGCTGGCCCTGTCGCTCAGCGCCGCTCTGAATGCCCCGATCGAGGAGACACGTTTCGGCGTGTTCAGGATGTGAGATGAGCGAGAGTTTGAAAGACATAATAGCCCGTTATCCCGGTGCACAAACCTTCAAATTCGGCGACAACCCCGTGCTGAGTTCAGAGCTTCTGGCCTTGGTCCGTTCTGGCCGTAAAACAGCGACCTGCGACGCGCTCAGAAACTATCCTGATGACAGCCTTGAGATGCCCAAGTCCGGTCGCCGCGATATTGCGCTGAACTGGGATGACACTCCGGCGTTGGTCATTGAAACCGTTGATATTTCGATCCAGCGTTACTGCGATGTGACCGAGGAATTCGCCTTGGCGGAAGGTGAAAATGAAACGCTTGAAGGATGGCGGGAAGATCATCGTCGATATTTCCAACGAAACGGCGGCTTTGATCCCGAGATGAAACTCGTGTGCGAACGGTTCCGTCTCGTCGAAGATCTGGCATTGGAAGGGTGAAGGCTATGTTCAACAAAATTCTGATTGCCAACCGGGGTGAGATCGCCTGCCGGGTGATGGAAACGGCTCAGAGCATGGGCGTGTCCTGCGTTGCTGTTTATTCCGATGCGGATGCAGCCGCAAAACACGTTCAGATGGCGGATGAGGCAGTTCATATTGGCGGCCCGGCCCCGGCGGACAGCTATTTGAAGGGTGATGTGATCATTCAGGCCGCGCTGGACACCGGCGCGCAGGCGATCCATCCGGGGTATGGCTTTCTGTCCGAGAATCCCGATTTCGTGGATGCCGTGCAGGCGGCGGGGCTGACGTTCATCGGCCCCTCGGCGGATGCGATCCGCAAGATGGGCCTCAAGGACGCGGCCAAGGTTCTGATGGAGAAGGCCGGCGTTCCGGTCGTGCCCGGTTATCACGGCGACAATCAGGACCCCGAGCATCTGGCAGGTGCGGCGGATGCCATCGGCTATCCGGTTCTGATCAAGGCCGTTGCGGGCGGCGGCGGCAAGGGGATGCGCCTAGTCGAACGCCCCGAGGATTTCGCGACCGCGCTCGACAGCGCGCGGGGTGAGGCCCGGACCGCCTTCGGCAATGATGCCGTGCTGGTCGAAAAATTCGTGGCCAAACCCCGCCATATCGAAGTGCAGGTGTTCGGCGATGGTACTCATGCCGTGCATCTGTTCGAAAGGGACTGCTCGTTGCAGCGCCGCCATCAGAAGGTGATCGAAGAAGCCCCCGCCCCGGGCATGACGTCTGAGATGCGCGAGGCTATGGGTCAGGCCGGCGTGCGGGCCGCCGAGGCGATCGGCTATAAAGGCGCGGGCACGGTCGAATTCATCGTCGATGCCTCGGACGGGCTGCGCCCCGACAGATTCTGGTTCATGGAAATGAACACGCGCCTTCAGGTGGAGCACCCGGTGACAGAGGCGATCACGGGGATCGACCTGGTCGAGTGGCAGCTTCGCGTGGCCGCAGGCGAGAGCCTTCCCAAGAAACAGGATGATCTTGCGATCTCTGGCCATGCCTTCGAGGCTCGTCTGTATGCCGAGGATGTGCCGAAAGGGTTCCTGCCCGCGACGGGAACGCTGACTCATCTGGTTTTCCCCGGCAATTGTCGCGCCGATAGCGGGGTTCGCGCCGGGGACACGATCAGCCCGTGGTATGACCCGATGATCGCCAAGGTGGTGGTGCATGGATCGACGCGTGCCATTGCACTTGAGACGTTGAACCGGGTGCTGCAACAGACCGAAGTTGCGGGTACCGTTACCAATCTGGCCTTTCTGGGCGCGTTGACGCGTCACGAAGGATTTGCCTCGGGCGATGTCGATACGGGGCTGATCGGGCGGGACCTTGAAATGTTGGTGCAGGAACCCGAGCCGTCGGATGTTACCGCGGTCGCGGCTGCGATGACAGCATTGGATCTGGTGGATGTCGATCCGGAAACCGGGTTTTCGCTGTGGGCGCCGCTGCATCGTGCCGTGCAATTGTCCCGTCGCGACGACGTGCCGGATCTGGATGTGCAGGTCGATGGGCCGGATCGCCAGATTTGGCAGATTGGCAAAAACCGCGTCGTTGCGGACCGCACCGCCGGGCGCTGGATGTTGAACGACACGCCGATGCCTCGCGTTGCTGCACATAACGGGACCCTGACGGTTTTCACCGATTACGGTCAGAGCTTCGACGTCATCGATCCGCTGGACCGCGATACCAGCGCGACCGGCGACACCAATGTGATCGAGGCGCCTATGCCCGGTCTGGTCAAAGCCGTCTTTGCCACAGCGGGACAAACCGTACAGAAAGGCGATCGTCTGGCCATTTTGGAAGCGATGAAGATGGAGCATTCGCTGCTTGCGGCGCGGGACGGGATCGTTGCCGAAGTGCTGGTCGGGGATGGTTCGCAGGTCGAAGCCGGGGCTGCCTTGGTGAGGTTGGAGGAAGAAGCTTGATCTGTACCCGCGCAACGCGGCGTGCCAAGGTCAGACGACATTTGCTTGAAACGACGACAATCCAGAAGGGGGGCGGACATGGGTGAGCTGGTCGAAATCTATGAGGTCGGGCCGCGCGACGGGCTGCAAAACGAAAAACGCGAAATACCGGTCGCGGACAAGATCGCCTTGATCGACTGTCTCAGCCGGGCGGGGTTTCGCCGGATCGAGGTTGCAAGCTTCGTGTCCCCGAAATGGGTGCCGCAGATGGCGGGTTCCGCTCAGGTGCTGGGGGGGATCACGCGTGCGAATGGGGTGCGCTATGCCGCGCTGACGCCGAACATGCATGGCTATGGCGACGCGCTGGCGGCCAGGGCGGACGAGATTGCCGTGTTTGCCTCGGCCTCCGAAGGATTCTCGAAGGCCAATATCAATGCCTCCATCGCCGAGTCGATCGAGCGGTTCACGCCGATTCTGGAGGCGGCGCGCCATATCGACCTGCCGGTTCGTGGCTATGTCTCATGCGTTACGGATTGCCCATATGACGGTCCGACGCCGCCCGAAAAAGTGGCTGAGGTTGCTGATCGGCTTTTCGCGCTGGGCTGTTACGAGGTTTCGCTGGGCGACACGATAGGGCAGGGGACTCCGGACAAGGTTGCACATATGCTTCTGGCAGTGCGCGAGAGGGTTCCAGTGACGCGGCTGGCGGGGCATTTCCATGACACCAACGGGCGCGCGATCGACAACATCGATGCGGCATTGGCGCTGGGCGTGCGGGTGTTCGATGCAGCAGTGGGAGGGTTGGGCGGTTGCCCCTACGCCCCGGGTGCGGCCGGTAACGTGGCGACCGAGGAGGTTGCGGCACATTTGCATCGGCTGGGATACGAAACTGGCCTGGATATCGACGTTGTTGAAGAGGCCGCGCAGATGGCCAGGGCTTTGAGGGGCTGACATGTTTGAAACGATCACGATCTCGACGGATAGGCGTGGTGTCGCGACGCTCACCCTGAATCGGCCGGAAAAACACAATGCCATGTCGGGGCAGATGATCACGGAATTGACCGACGCCGCATCGCAACTTGGTCAGGATGACGCGGTCCGGGCGGTCGTTCTGGCCGCGGCGGGCAGGACGTTTTGTGCCGGCGGTGATCTGGGGTGGATGCAGGACCAGATGGCGGCTGACAAAAAGACGCGTTTTGTCGAGGCGCGCAAACTGGCCGAGATGTTGCAGGCTCTGAACACGATGCCAAAGCCTCTGATCGGGGCGTTGCAGGGCAATGCCTTTGGGGGCGGGGTGGGCATGGCGGCCGTGTGCGATGTCGCGATCGGGGTCGACAGTCTGATGATGGGGTTGACCGAAACGCGCCTGGGGCTGATCCCCGCGACAATTGGCCCCTATGTCATCGCCCGCATGGGCGAAGCCCGCGCGCGCCGGGTCTTCATGTCGGCCCGTCTGTTCGATGCGTCCGAGGCCGTTGATCTGGGCCTGCTGGCGAAAACCGTGTCGGCAGATCGGCTTTCGGAGGCCGTTGAGGACGAAATTCGCCCCTATTTGTCTTGCGCGCCCGGGGCGGTTGCCTCTGCCAAGGCGCTGGTGCGCGCTTTGGGGCCGCGCATCGACGATGCCGTGATCGATCAGACCATAGGCGAGTTGGTCGAGCGGTGGGAAACACACGAGGCACGCGAAGGGATCGCGGCGTTTTTTGAAAAACGAAAACCTGCATGGAATAAGTAGGTTTTACAAGGTTCCGCCATGCCAATGCCAAACGCCGGTGCTGCGATTCTATGCCGCGCTGTCAAGCGCAGGTTTGATCGCGAAGGGGGCTGTGTTCGGTTGACCCTCTGACCCCGCGGGGATAGAGAATGTCCAGTCAACACGCCAATTGACGGCGCACCCGGATCGGGGCATGCGCAGGAAAGGAGCTATTCGTGGAAGACCTGCTGCGGGAGTACCTCCCGATTCTGGTGTTTCTGGCCGTTGCCGTTGGCCTTGGGATCGTCTTGATTCTGGCCGCCGTCGTACTGGCCGTCCGCAATCCCGACCCCGAAAAGGTCAGCGCATATGAATGTGGTTTCAATGCCTTCGACGATGCGCGGATGAAATTCGACGTCCGATTCTATCTGGTTTCGATTCTGTTCATCATCTTCGATCTTGAAATTGCCTTCCTGTTTCCCTGGGCCGTCGGCTTCAAGGACATCAGCGATGCCGGGTTCTGGTCCATGATGGTGTTCCTGGGTGTTCTGACCATCGGCTTTGCCTATGAATGGAAGAAAGGGGCGCTGGAATGGGAGTGATGACAGGTGCAAACACCGCTGGCGTCGACAAAGAAGTCGCCACCCAGGCCCTGAATGCCGAGCTGCAGGACAAAGGGTTCCTGCTGACCTCGACCGAAGACATCATCAACTGGGCCCGTACCGGCTCGCTGCACTGGATGACCTTTGGTCTGGCCTGCTGCGCAGTTGAGATGATGCATACCTCGATGCCGCGTTATGATGCGGAACGGTTTGGCATTGCCCCCCGAGCGTCTCCGCGTCAGTCGGATGTGATGATCGTGGCCGGAACCCTGACCAACAAGATGGCGCCCGCGCTGCGCAAGGTCTATGACCAGATGCCCGAGCCGCGCTATGTGATCTCGATGGGGTCTTGCGCGAATGGCGGTGGGTATTACCACTATTCCTATTCCGTCGTACGTGGCTGTGACCGGGTTGTTCCGGTGGACATCTACGTGCCCGGATGCCCTCCGACTGCTGAGGCGCTGCTTTACGGTCTGATGCAGTTGCAACGCAAAATCCGCCGTACCGGCACAATTGTCCGCTGAGGAGAGAGCTGATGAGCGAAGCACTCAAGGAACTCGGCGCGCAGCTGGAAATCAAACGATCTGATTGCGTTCTGTCATGGGACGTGACCCATGGCGAACTGAACGTGGATGTGGCGCCGTCAAACCTTGTGGAATTCGTCGAATTCCTGAAATCCGACCAGAGCAGCAAATTCTCGTCGCTGGTAGATATCACGGGTGTGGATTACCCCGAACGCGCCAAACGGTTCGATGTCGTCTATCACTTCCTGTCGATGTACCAGAACCAGCGCATCCGGCTGCGGGTGTCGATCCGCGAGGATGACATGGTGCCCTCGATCGTCGATGTTCACCCCTCGGCCAACTGGTTCGAGCGTGAGGTGTACGACATGTTCGGCATCCTGTTCTCGGGCCACCCAGATCTGCGCCGCATCCTGACCGACTATGGCTTTCGCGGTCATCCGCTGCGCAAGGATTTTCCGACCACTGGCTATACCGAGGTCCGCTATGACGAGGCGCAGAAACGCGTCGTCTACGAGCCGGTCAGTCTCGTGCAGGAGTACCGTCAGTTTGATTTCATGTCCCCATGGGAAGGTGCGAACTACATTCTGCCGGGGGATGAGAAACAGGAGACCGAATAATGGGTGGCATCTGGTGGCTGATCCTGTCTGCGCTGACCATCATTCCGATGGTGAAGATATTGCCGTTCTTCGGGATCAACAAATACTGGTGCCTGCTGTGTCTGGTTCCCTTTGGCACGATCGCCCTGCTGTGGTGGGTCGGGCTTAAACTGCAAGAGCTGGAGCGCCGCTGATGGGTCTGGGGGAACTGATCGCGTTGGGGGCGCTGGGGGTTCTGCTGGCCGGGGCTGCTGCCAAAGCGGCCGAGGCGGAAAAGGTTCGGGTTCGGGCCGATGCGAAAAAGAAACGAGGGCGTTGATGGACGGCTCAAGATACGATGACGGCAGCACGGACGCGCTGAGCGGAGAACAGAAGATCCGCAACTTTAACATTAACTTCGGCCCGCAACACCCTGCGGCGCACGGGGTTCTGCGTTTGGTGCTTGAACTGGACGGCGAGATTGTCGAGCGCTGCGACCCGCATATCGGCCTGCTGCACCGCGGCACCGAAAAGCTGATGGAAAGCCGGACGTATCTGCAAAACCTGCCCTATTTCGACCGTCTGGATTACGTGGCGCCGATGAACCAGGAACATGCCTGGTGTCTGGCCATCGAAAAGCTGACCGGGGTTGACGTACCGCGTAGGGGTTCGCTGATCCGGGTTCTGTATTCCGAGATCGGGCGCATCCTGAACCACTTGCTAAACGTGACCACGCAGGCGATGGACGTGGGCGCGCTGACGCCGCCGCTGTGGGGTTTTGAAGAGCGCGAAAAGCTGATGGTGTTCTATGAGCGTGCCTGCGGTGCCCGTCTGCACGCCGCCTATTTCCGCCCCGGTGGCGTCCATCAGGACCTGCCGCCGGAACTGCTGGACGATATCGAGGCGTGGAGCCACGAGTTCCCCGCCGTTCTCGATGATATTGACGGTCTGCTGACCGAAAACCGCATCTTCAAACAGCGCAACGCCGATATTGGCGTCGTGACCGAGGATGACATCCAGAAATACGGCTTCTCGGGCGTGATGGTGCGTGGATCAGGTCTGGCCTGGGACCTGCGTCGCGCGCAGCCCTATGAATGCTATGACGAGTTCGAGTTCCAAATCCCCGTCGGCAAGAACGGCGATTGCTATGACCGCTACCTTGTCCGCATGGAGGAAATGCGCCAGTCGCTGCTGATCATCCGTCAGGCCATCGCCAAAATCCGCGAGTGCCCCGGTGACGTTCTGGCGCGCGGCAAGATCACCCCGCCAAAACGCTCGGACATGAAGACCTCGATGGAAAGCCTGATCCATCACTTCAAACTGTATACCGAAGGCTTCCACGTGCCGGCTGGTGAGGTCTATGCCGCCGTCGAGGCCCCCAAGGGCGAGTTCGGCGTCTATCTGGTCGCCGACGGCACCAACAAGCCTTATCGCGCCAAACTGCGCGCGCCCGGTTTCCTGCACCTGCAAGCCATGGACCACGTTGCCAAAGGCCACCAACTGGCCGACGTCGCCGCCATCATCGGCACCATGGACGTTGTGTTTGGGGAGATTGATCGGTGAGATGCTTTGCCCTGATTCTGGCCCTCGTGGCTGCCCTACCGGCGCAGGCCGCATCGACTCACCCGACGGCAAAAGTGCTGGAGGTTATGCGGGAAAACGGCTGTCGGCTGGATATTTCGCAAACCGAGGAGGCTTTTTCTGCGCGTGACCTGCGCCCCGAGGATGTCAGCGCCGTGATCAATTCCTGGGCCGAACGGGGGTTGGCTGGTCTGGACGGTCCCGTATTCGAGATTGCGCCTGCGATTTGCGGTGCGCATGGACTTGCGCCCGAGGATACGGCAAGGCGTGCCGACGCCTTATTTGACTTCGTGCGTTTGAATGGGTGCCGTATGGTCGAAGAAGAAGCCGAGATAAAATTGCGCCCCGCCGGTTTTACACAGGCCGAAACGCCTGATCTGATTGCCTTCCTTGTCGAACAAGGTCGCGCGCATCAGGACGCCCCCTATATCATCGTGATCGGAGATGCCTGCTAATGCTGCGCCGTCTGCACCCCGAACAACCCGAAAGCTTTGCCTTCACCGCTGCCAACCAGCAATGGGCCAAAGCGCAGATTACCAAATACCCCGAGGGGCGTCAGGCCAGCGCGGTGATCCCGCTACTCTGGCGTGCGCAGGAACAAGAGGGATGGCTGAGCCGTCCGGCGATTGAATCGGTCGCGGATATGCTGGGCATGGCCTATATCCGCGTGCTCGAGGTCGCCTCGTTCTACTTCATGTTCCAGCTGCAACCAGTAGGATCTGTGGCGCATATTCAGGTCTGCGGCACGACGTCCTGCATGATCTGCGGGGCCGAGGATCTGATCGCGGTCTGCAAGGAAAAGATCGCTGCCAAGCCGCATGAACTTTCTGCCGATGGCAAGCTGAGCTGGGAAGAGGTCGAGTGCCTGGGATCGTGCACCAATGCGCCGATGGCGCAGATCGGCAAGGATTACTATGAGGACCTGACCGCCGAGAGCTTTGGCAGGATCCTCGACGATCTGGTGGCGGGCAAGGTGCCGACGCCCGGTCCTCAGAATGGGCGTTACGCGGCCGAGCCGTTGAAAGGGCTTTCCAGCCTGTCCGAATATGAAGCCGGCAAGCCGAAATACAACGCGAGTGTTGAACTGGCGACAGAGCTTGGGGACACGGTCAAGCGTATCGACGGAACCGAAGTTCCGATCCTGACTCCTTGGCTTGGTAAGGATGGCAAAGCCGAAGCTTCCGGTTCCGCTCCTCAACCGCCGAAAAAGCCGGAGCCCGGCAAGACGGCGGCACAACAGAGTGGAACCAAAAAATCTACCCATACCGAACCGGCATCTCCCGAGGGCGCTGCGGCAAAGACGGATGGCCCAGACGTTCAGGAGACCCAGCCTAACACTCTAACCGCGGCACGTGACGGCAAGGCGGATGACCTTAAATTGTTGAAAGGCGTCGGCCCCAAGCTGGAAGAAACGCTAAACGAGCTGGGTTTCTATCACTATGACCAGATCGCGGCCTGGACGCCCGAACATGTGGCCTGGGTCGATGCGCGATTGAAATTCAAAGGCCGGATCGAACGCGATGGCTGGATCGAGCAGGCGACCAAGCTTGCTGCCGGTGAGGAAACCGAATTCGCCAAACGTGCCAAATCCGAGGGCACATACGAAGACTAGACGGATGCCCGTTCCGGGCTTCGGGGGAAGATGGACAAGGACAAGGAACAGGCCATAGCCCGCAAGGGCCGACATATCGGGGTGGTCATCGCCGTGACCATGCTGATCTGGCTTGCGATGAACCTGTTCATTGGCCCCGCGCTGGGTTTGACAACCCGGCATGCGCTGCTGTTTGATTTCGCCGCTCTGGCGGGATTCATCTATGCGGGCGTCAACATTTTTCAACTCTGGCGCATGCGTCAGGACAGCTGAAGGTAACACGCGATGCTGAAGGATCAGGACCGGATCTTTACCAACATCTACGGGATGCATGAACGCACGCTGAAAGGTGCGCAGGCCCGCGGGCATTGGGACGGCACTGCTGGCCTGATTGATAAAGGGCGCGACTGGATCATCCAGACGATGAAGGATTCCGGGCTGCGCGGACGCGGCGGCGCGGGTTTCCCGACCGGTCTCAAATGGTCGTTCATGCCCAAGGAAAGCGACGGGCGCCCGTCCTATCTGGTGGTCAACGCGGACGAATCCGAACCCGGCACCTGCAAAGACCGCGAGATCATGCGCCATGATCCGCATACGCTGATCGAGGGCTGCCTGATCGCGTCTTTCGCCATGAATGCCCACACCTGCTACATCTACCTGCGTGGTGAGTACATCCGCGAACGCGAGGCGTTGCAGGCCGCGATTGACGAGGCCTATGACGCGGGTCTGCTGGGCAAGAATGCCGCGGGCTCGGGCTGGGATTTCGACCTATTTCTGCACCACGGGGCGGGCGCCTATATCTGTGGCGAGGAAACCGCGCTGATTGAAAGCCTCGAAGGTAAAAAGGGCATGCCGCGGATGAAGCCGCCGTTCCCGGCAGGTGCGGGTTTGTATGGCTGCCCGACGACCGTGAACAACGTCGAATCCATCGCCGTCGTACCTACGATCCTGCGCCGTGGGGCGGATTGGTTCGCAGGTTTCGGCCGCCAGAACAACGCGGGCACCAAGCTGTTTGCGATCTCGGGTCACGTCAACAACCCCTGCGTCGTGGAAGAGGCGATGTCAATTTCCTTCGAGGAGCTGATCGAGACCCATTGCGGCGGCATTCGCGGTGGCTGGGACAATCTGCTGGCCGTGATCCCCGGAGGATCCTCGGTTCCGTGTGTGCGCGGTGAGAACATGCGCGACGCGATCATGGATTTCGATTATCTGCGCAACGATCTCGGCTCTGGGCTTGGAACGGCGGCGGTGATCGTGATGGACAGGTCCACCGACATCATCAAGGCGATCTGGCGCCTGTCAAAATTCTACAAACACGAAAGCTGCGGCCAGTGCACGCCCTGCCGCGAAGGCACTGGCTGGATGATGCGGGTCATGGACCGCCTGGTGCGCGGCGAGGCCGAGCTGGAAGAGATTGACATGCTGTTTGATGTGACCAAACAGGTGGAAGGTCACACGATCTGCGCGCTCGGCGATGCGGCCGCCTGGCCGATCCAGGGCCTGATCCGGAATTTCCGTGAAGAAATCGAAGACCGCATCAAGGCTCAGAAATCGGGCCGTATGGGTGCGATGGCGGCGGAGTGATCGGGATGGACATGTTTGCAGAATACAGCCACGCGATTTCATCGGTTGTGCTTTTCACGCTGGTGGTTCTGTTCCTGGCCCCGTTTTCAGCGCTGGCCAAGCAGGGCAAAGGCCTCGCGCCTGGGGCGACCCCTGAGCAGGACTATTCCGACCAGGCCTATCGACTGAACCGGGCCTATCTGAACGGAACGGAAACGCTTCCGGCGTTTGTGGCTGTTGTGACTGCGGCGGTATTGCTGGGCGTCAGCCCGGTCTGGGTCAATCTGCTGGCGTCTGTCGCATTGGTTGCGCGGTTGGTGATGCTGGTGGTGCACATCAAAGGCATAGGCAAGCCGAACAGTGGCCTTCGGTCCGTGCTGTATGTATTGGGCTGGGCCTGCATGTTTGTGATTGGGCTTATGGCATTGGTGGCGGCTTTCTGATGGCGTCCCGGCAGATGAGAACACGAAGAGGGATAGTATGAAGGCCTCAAGAACCCTTGTAGTCCTGCTGGCACTGGCAAGCGTGTCCGCCTGCGGCATCATCAAGCCGTCGGAAGATCGTATTCTGTTCGATGGAAAAGCGTTCAAGGCAAAGGCGAAGGCGGTCGACAAGAAAGCATCGCCAACGGACTTTACCGTTGTGGTAAAGGGTGCGTCCGCATCGCTGGACGGCGCACGTGAGGCCGGCCGTCATGAAGGAACCAAGTTTTGCGTGCAGAATTTCGGGTCTTCGCGGATCGATTGGAAAGTGGGGCCGGACACCGAACCGCAAAACCTGCGCATCAGTGATGATCAATTGACCTTTGCGGGAAAATGCCAACGGCCATGACGCGCGGTTTTGCATATCACGACACGGATTGCCGGCCGCTATTGCCTAGCAAGACCGGACCGGTTCGTTTTGGTGCGTCCAAAACGAAGGGAAAATCCATGTCTATTGCCAAATCACTTGCGCTGGCTACCTTGGTCACATTGCCTGCCGTTGCAAATGCGAAGCCGCCCTTGAGGGATGTCAAAGAGATCGACGACGAACTCTATTACATCGCGATCGCAAATGAAATTTCGGAATATTGCCCCTCGATCAGCGGGCGTCGATTGAAAGCGATCAGTGTGATGTGGGGGCTGCGCTCCAAGGCGAACAAACTGGGGTATACGGACACCGAAATCCGCTCTTACGTCGAATCGGATGCTGAAAAAGACCGGATGCGCGCCAAGGGCGAGGCGTATCTGGCTTCGAATGGCGTGACCTATGACAACCCCAACACATTCTGCACTCTGGGGCAGAAAGAAATCCAAAGAAACAGCGCCATTGGCGTTTATTTGAGGGCGAATTGAAAGCCATGTCTGACCTCCGCAAGATCAATATCGACGGACAGGAAATCGAAGTCGATGGCGCGATGACCCTGATCCAGGCTTGTGAACAAGCCGGGGTCGAAGTGCCGCGCTTTTGTTATCACGAGCGTCTGTCGATCGCTGGCAATTGCCGGATGTGCCTGGTCGAGGTCGTCGGCGGGCCGCCGAAACCTGCGGCCTCCTGCGCGATGCAGGTGCGTGACCTGCGTCCGGGGCCTGAAGGTCAACCCCCGGTGGTCAAGACGAACTCGCCCATGGTCAAAAAGGCCCGCGAAGGCGTGATGGAGTTCCTGCTGATCAACCATCCGCTGGATTGCCCGATCTGCGATCAGGGTGGCGAATGCGACCTTCAGGATCAGGCGATGGCCTATGGCATGTCCGGATCCCGCTTCAAGGAAGCAAAGCGGGCGGTCGATGATCTGGATCTTGGCCCGCTGGTTGGCACCGCAATGACCCGCTGCATCAGCTGCACGCGCTGCGTGCGCTTCACCACCGAAGTTGCCGGGATAACTCAGATGGGTCAGACCGGGCGCGGTGAGGATGCCGAGATCACCTCGTATCTGAACCAGACGCTGGATTCGAATTTGCAGGGCAACATCATCGATCTGTGCCCTGTCGGGGCGCTGACCTCCAAGCCCTACGCCTTTACTGCACGTCCGTGGGAATTGACCAAAACCGAAAGCATCGATGTGATGGATGCGTTGGGATCGAACATACGCGTCGATACCAAAGGCCGTGAAGTCATGCGTTTCCTGCCGCGCAATCATGACGGCGTGAACGAGGAATGGATCAGCGACAAGACCCGCTTTGTCTGGGATGGCCTGCGCCGTCAGCGTTTGGACAAGCCCTATGTCCGTAAAAACGGCAAGCTGCGCCCGGCCTCATGGTCCGAGGCGCTGACCAAGGCAGCAGAGGCGCTGAAAGGCGCCGAGAAACCCGCCGGTATCGTGGGCGATCTGGCTCCGGTCGAGGCGGCGTTTGCGCTGAAACAGATGATCGAAGGGCAGGGTGGTGTTGTCGAATGCCGTACCGATGGCGTAAAGCTTCCGGCGGGCAATCGTGGCGCTTACGCTGGCACCGCCGCGATTGAAGATATCGACACCGCGGAACGTATCCTGCTGATCGGTACCAACCCACGTGACGAAGCGCCTGTCCTGAACGCGCGCATCCGCAAGGCGTGGGCGCATGGGGCCGAAGTCGCTTTGGTCGGTCCTGCGGTCGATCTGACATATGAGTATCAGCATGTTGGCGATGATCGAACAGCGCTGCAAAAAGTTGTCGACATGGGCGGAGATGATGAGATCAAGGGAAAACGGTCGTTGGTCATCATCGGTCAGGGCGCTTTGCAGGAAGCGGACGGCGCCGCCGTGCTGGCTGCTGCGCAAGCCATCGCGGCCAATACAGAAAGTGGTCTGATCGTTTTGCACACTGCGGCATCGCGCGTTGGTGCGATGGATGTGGGTGCCACGAACGAAGGCGGAATGGACGCGATCAGCGCCGCCGACGTGATCTACAACCTTGGTGCGGATGAGGTCGAGATCGGCGAAGGCGCCTTTGTGATCTATCAGGGCAGCCATGGTGACCGGGGTGCACACCGCGCCGATGTGATCCTGCCAGGCGCGGCCTATACCGAGGAAAACGGCGTGTTCGTAAACACCGAAGGTCGCCCTCAACTGGCGATGCGGGCCGGTTTTGCGCCGGGTGAGGCGAAGGAAAACTGGGCCATCCTGCGCGCCTTGTCGGCCGAACTGGGCGCAACACTGCCCTACGACTCTCTGGCACAGTTGCGCACGGCCTTGATCGAGGCGGTTCCGCATCTGGCCCGTATCGACGAAGTGATCGAGAACGATGTGAAAGCTCTCGACGCCGGTACTCTGGGCAACGCAGCTTTCCGCTATGCGATCAAGGACTTCTACCTGACCAACCCGATCGCACGGGCTTCACAGTTGATGGCCGAGCTTTCGGCACAGGCGCAGGCCCGCAAATCCGAGAAGATCGCGGCGGAATGACCCAGACCATTTTCATATCGCAGATCGGCGCATCCGGTGCCGGGCGGCAGTTGGCCGCGCCTGATTTGCGTGTGAAACCGAATATTAAGGGTGGCGCAATGGCGGCAGATGCTGTTTACACCAACGCGCCGACCCAGCCGCAGTTTGCGCAGGCTTCTGGCCTTTGCATCGCGCGCGGAAAACGGAATACCCACGGTGTGAGGACCAATGGCTGAATTCTTTAACACCCCAGGCGGAATAGCCATCATCATTCTGGCGCAAGTGCTTGCCGTTGTTGCCTTTGTGATGATTTCACTGTTGTTCCTTGTTTACGGGGACCGCAAGATCTGGGCCGCTGTCCAGATGCGCCGAGGCCCCAACGTGGTGGGCGTCTATGGCTTACTGCAATCGGTGGCGGATGCCCTGAAATATGTGGTGAAAGAGGTCGTCATTCCTGCGGGCGCCGACCGGACGGTCTTTATCCTCGCACCGCTGACATCCTTCGTTCTGGCGATGATCGCCTGGGCGGTGATCCCGTTCAACGATGGCTGGGTTCTGTCGGATATCAACGTCGCGATCCTCTATGTATTCGCGGTGTCCTCGCTCGAGGTTTATGGCGTGATCATGGGCGGTTGGGCGTCGAACTCAAAGTACCCGTTCTTGGGCTCGCTGCGCTCGGCCGCGCAGATGATTTCGTACGAGGTTTCGATCGGCCTGATCATCATCGGTGTGATCATTTCGACCGGCTCGATGAATTTTGGCGACATCGTGCGCGCTCAGGACGGCTCGTTCGGCTTCTTCAGCTGGTACTGGCTGCCGCATTTCCCGATGGTGTTCCTGTTCTTCATCTCGGCCCTGGCCGAAACCAACCGACCACCGTTTGACTTGCCCGAGGCGGAATCGGAACTGGTCGCCGGTTATCAGGTCGAATATTCGGCCACGCCTTTCCTACTGTTCATGGCAGGCGAATACATCGCCATCTTCCTGATGTGCGCGCTGACCTCTCTGCTGTTCTTCGGCGGCTGGCTGTCCCCGATCCCGGGCCTGCCGGACGGCGTTCTGTGGATGGTGGCCAAGATGGCGTTCTTCTTCTTCATCTTCGCAATGGTCAAGGCGATCACGCCCCGCTACCGCTATGACCAGCTGATGCGGCTGGGCTGGAAAGTGTTCCTGCCATTCTCGCTGGCTTGGGTGGTTTTCGTGGCCTTTGCGGCGAAATTCGACTGGTTCTGGGGCGCATTTGCCCGTTGGAGCGTAGGAGGCTGATATGACCCAAATCGACTATACCCGCGCTGCCAAATACTTCCTTCTGCAAGACTTCTGGGTAGGCATGAAACTGGGGCTGAAGTATTTCTTCGCCCCCAAGGCCACGGTGAACTATCCTCACGAAAAGGGCCCGCTATCTCCGCGCTTCCGGGGTGAACACGCCCTGCGCCGTTATCCCAATGGCGAGGAACGCTGCATCGCCTGCAAACTCTGCGAGGCGATCTGCCCGGCCCAAGCCATCACCATCGACGCTGAACCGCGTGAGGACGGCAGCCGCCGCACCACGCGCTATGACATCGACATGACCAAGTGCATCTATTGCGGCTTCTGTCAGGAAGCCTGCCCGGTCGATGCCATCGTCGAAGGCCCGAATTTCGAATTCGCAACGGAAACCCGCGAAGAGCTGTTCTATGACAAGCAGAAACTGCTGGACAACGGCGATCGCTGGGAAGCCGAGATCGCCCGCAATCTGGAACTGGACGCGCCTTACCGATGAGTGACAGCCCGACAAATCCGTTCGAGCTGATGATGAAGCAGGCTCAGGACATGGCCAAGGCGATGAACCCGGCGATGGAGAATTTCTCGCCCAAGGGGTTCGAGGCGTTGTGGCCGACCATGCCGAAAGAGGTCATGGAGATGATGTTCGGCAACACCGTCAACAAGGACGGGCTGGATGCCAAGACCCGCCTGCTGCTGACGCTGGCCGGGCTGACCTGCCAGGGCGCGCAGGCGGATTCGGCGGTGCGTCAGACCGTGCGCCACGCTTTGGAGGCGGGTGCCAAGAAACAAGAGATCGTGGAAACGATCGGTCAGATGTCGGTCTTTGCCGGCATCCCGGCCATGACCCGCGCGCTGGATCTGGCGCAAGAGGTCATGGACGACAACGAGGATGAGGATCAATGACCGTCTTTGCCTTCTACCTGTTTGCCATCAGCGCCATTACCGGCGGGCTGTTCACGGTGATCAGCCGCCAGCCAGTGCACTCGGTGCTGTGGCTGATCCTGGCGTTTCTGTCCTCTGCAGGGCTGTTCGTGCTGCTGGGGGCCGAGTTCGTGGCGATGCTGCTGGTAATCGTCTATGTCGGCGCGGTCGCGGTGCTGTTCCTGTTCGTGGTGATGATGCTGGACGTGGACTTTGCCGAGCTCAAGGCCGAAATGGCGCGCTATATGCCGCTGGCCCTGCTGATCGGTCTGGTCATCCTGATGCAGTTCGTCATGGCCTTCGGGGCATGGGATAGCGCACAGGGTGCCGCGGCCAATCTGGCACAACCAGTGCCAGCGGACCGCCACAACACTGAGGCGCTGGGCGTCATCCTTTATGATCAATACTTCCTTCTGTTCCAGCTTGCGGGTCTGATCCTGCTGGTGGCCATGATCGGCGCCATCGTTCTGACGCTGCGCCACCGTCAGGACATCAAGCGTCAGGACATCGTCGGCCAGATGATGCGCGACCCGGCCAAGGCGATGGAATTGAAGGACGTAAAACCGGGGCAGGGACTTTGAGACCATGATCGGACTTGAACACTATCTTACGGTCGCGGCGACGCTGTTCGTCATCGGCATCTTCGGTCTCTTCCTGAACCGCAAGAACGTCATCATCCTGCTGATGAGCATCGAACTGATGCTGCTGGCGGTGAATATCAACCTCGTGGCGTTTTCCAGTTTCCTCGGCGATCTGGTCGGGCAGGTGTTTACGCTGTTCGTTCTGACCGTGGCGGCGGCCGAGGCGGCGATCGGGTTGGCCATTCTGGTCTGCTTCTTCCGCAACCGCGGCACCATCGCGGTTGAAGACGTCAATATGATGAAGGGGTAAGGGAACATGGAAACCACCATCCTCTTTGCCCCGCTGGTGGGCGCGCTGCTCTGCGGGTTCGGCTGGAAGTTCATTGGCGAGAAAGCCGCCATGTGGACGGCCACGGGCCTGCTGTTTCTGGCTTGTCTGCTGTCATGGCTCGTGTTCTTCTCGTTCGACGGGCACACACAACAGATCGAGATCATGCGCTGGATCGAAAGCGGGTCGCTCTCGACCTCGTGGGCCATCCGTCTGGACCGGCTGACCGCCATCATGCTGATCGTGGTCACCACGGTTTCGGCGCTCGTGCATCTCTACAGCTTTGGCTACATGGATCACGACCCGCAATGGCGCGAAGGCGAAAGCTATAAGCCGCGTTTCTTTGCCTATCTGTCCTTCTTTACCTTCGCGATGCTGATGCTGGTGACGGCGGACAACCTTGTGCAGATGTTCTTTGGCTGGGAAGGCGTGGGTGTTGCCTCGTATCTGCTGATCGGCTTCTACTATCGCAAGCCGTCGGCAAATGCTGCGGCGATGAAAGCGTTCATCGTCAACCGTGTGGGCGATTTTGGCTTTGCTCTGGGCATCTTCGCGCTGTTCTTCCTGACCGACAGCATCAACTTTTCGGACATTTTCGCATCGGCACCCGCGCTTGCAGAAGAAAAGCTGCATTTCCTGTGGGGCGAATGGACCGCGGTCGAGGTGATCTGTGTTCTGCTGTTCATCGGTGCGATGGGTAAATCCGCGCAGCTGATCCTGCACACCTGGTTGCCGGACGCGATGGAAGGCCCGACGCCGGTGTCGGCCCTGATCCACGCGGCCACCATGGTGACAGCGGGCGTGTTCCTTGTCTGCCGCATGTCGCCGCTGATGGAGTTCGCGCCGGGTGCGACCGGGTTCATCACTTTCCTTGGGGCCTCGACAGCGTTCTTCGCGGCGACCGTGGGTCTGGTACAGACCGACATCAAGCGCGTCATTGCGTATTCGACCTGTTCCCAGCTGGGATACATGTTCGTGGCCGCGGGCGTCGGCATGTATTCGGCGGCGATGTTCCACCTGTTCACGCACGCTTTCTTCAAAGCGCTGCTGTTCCTCGGTGCCGGTTCCGTGATCCACGCCATGCATCACGAGCAGGAGATGACGGAATATGGCGGTCTGCGCAAAAAGATCCCTTACACCTTCTGGGCAATGATGATCGGAACGCTGGCCATCACAGGTGTCGGCATTCCGCTTACCACAATCGGTTTTGCCGGGTTCCTGTCTAAAGACGCGATCATCGAAAGCGCCTATGCGGGCGGAACCGGCTACGCCTTCTGGATGCTGGTGATCGCGGCGATGTTCACCTCGTTCTATAGCTGGCGTCTGATTTTCCTGACCTTCTATGGCAAACCGCGTGGCGACAAGCATACGCATGACCACGCACATGAAAGCCCGATGACCATGCTGGTGCCGCTTGGCGTTCTGTCGCTGGGTGCGGTGTTTGCCGGGATGATCTGGTATGGCAATTTCTTTGGCCATGCGGACAAGGTCGGCAAGTTCTACGGTATTCCGGTTGCCGAAGCGTCAGAACATGCCGAGGCCAGTGATCATGCGGCGGCGGATGCTTCGCACGGTGAAGACAGCCATGCGGATGAAAGCCACGCGGCTGACAGTCATGCCGATGAAGGTCATGGTGAGAAGGATGCAAAGGGTGGCGATCATCACTATGTCTTTGCGGGCCAGCCCGGCGAGGGCGCGCTTTACATGGCGCCGGACAACCATGTTCTGGACGATGCGCATGCGGCTCCGAAATGGGTCAAGGTTTCACCCTTCGTCGCCATGTTGCTTGGCTTTGTCGTGGCCTATTGGTTCTACATCGTGAATACGTCGCTGCCGGCACGTCTGGCTGCAAATCAGCGTCCGCTGTACCTGTTCCTTCTGAACAAGTGGTATTTCGACGAAATCTACGATGCGGTCTTCGTAAAACCCACTGTGGCGCTTGGCCGCTTCCTGTGGAAACGCGGTGACGGCAATACAATCGATGGCTTCCTGAACGGAGTAGCAATGGGCGTTGTTCCCTTCTTCACCCGCCTCGCCGGCAAGGCGCAGACCGGGTACATCTTTACCTATGCCTTCTGGATGGTGCTGGGCATCGCGGCCCTTGTCACCTGGATGTCGATCGGCGGAGGGGCCCAGTAATGGATTATATCCTTTCGATCGTCACGTTTATCCCCGCCATCGCCGCAGGCATTCTGGCCTTGTTCCTGCAAGGTGACGATGCGGCGGCACAGCGGAACGCCAAGTGGATTGCTCTGCTGGCCACCACTGTGACCTTCCTGGTTTCCATCGGCATCTATACAGGCTTTGACCCGTCGAACCCCGGTTTCCAGATGGTGGAAGAGGGTGAGTGGCTGATGGGCCTCAAATACAAGATGGGTGTTGATGGCATCAGTGTCCTGTTCGTTCTGCTGACGACCTTCATCATGCCGCTGACCATTCTGGCCAGCTGGAATGTCACGGACCGTGTCAAGGAATACATGGTTGCCTTCCTGCTGCTGGAAACGCTGATGCTGGGCGTCTTCATGGCGCTTGATCTGGTACTGTTCTACCTGTTCTTCGAAGCGGGTCTTATTCCGATGTTCCTGATCATCGGGATATGGGGCGGCAAGGATCGGATCTACGCCAGCTTCAAGTTCTTCCTCTACACCTTCCTCGGCTCGGTCTTGATGCTGGTCGCCATGGTTGCAATGTATGCGGATGCGGGCACCACGGACATTGCCGCGCTGATGACGCACCAGTTCTCGTCCGAGGGCTTCAGCGTGCTGGGCATCTATGTTGTCGGTGGCATGCAGACCCTGATGTTCCTGGCCTTCTTTGCCTCGTTCGCGGTGAAAATGCCGATGTGGCCGGTGCATACCTGGTTGCCGGACGCCCACGTTCAGGCGCCCACGGCGGGATCGGTCGTACTGGCCGCGATCCTTCTGAAGATGGGCGGCTATGGCTTCCTGCGGTTCAGCCTGCCGATGTTCCCGGTGGGTTCGGCCGTGATGACCGATCTGGTGCTGTGGATGTCTGCCATCGCGGTTGTCTATACCTCTTTGGTGGCGCTGGTGCAGGAGGATATGAAGAAACTGATCGCCTATTCCTCGGTCGCGCATATGGGCTTTGTGACCATGGGTATTTTCGCGGCAAACCAGCAGGGCATCGATGGCGCGATCTTCCAGATGCTCAGCCACGGGTTCATCTCGGCCGCGCTGTTCCTGTGCGTTGGCGTGATCTATGACCGGATGCACACCCGCGATATCGAGGCTTATGGCGGTCTGGTGATCCGGATGCCAGCCTACGCGCTGGTCTTTATGTTGTTTACAATGGCCAATGTGGGCCTGCCGGGCACCAGTGGCTTCATCGGTGAATTCCTGACCCTGATGGGCGCGTTCCAGGTCAACACCTGGGTAACGGCGGTGGCAGCGACCGGTGTGATCTTCTCGGCGGCTTATGCGCTGTGGCTCTACCGCCGGGTCGTGTTTGGCGATCTGATCAAGGAAAGCCTTAAGGCGATGACCGACATGAGCTCGCGCGAGCGATTGATCTTCGCCCCGCTGATCGTGATGACCATCCTGCTGGGTGTCTACCCGTCGCTGGTGACCGATGTAATCGGGCAATCCACAGCGGCTCTGATTTCGAACTATGACACGGCTCTGGCCGCGGCTGAGGCTGCGACCCAGACAGCCGCTTCGCATTAAGGGAGCTTTGGAGACATGATCCAGGCTGATCTGACAATCATCCTGCCGGAAGTCGTTCTGGCGCTTTATGCGATGGCGGCGCTGCTGGGGGCTGTCTACACGACAAAGGACGGACTAGCGCCTTTGCTGGTCTGGACCACGGCAGGTCTTATGGCCCTTCTGGCAATCTGGATTGCAACTCAGGGCGGGGGTACAAACGTGGCCTTCAACGGCATGTTCGTCGATGACGGCTTTGCCCGCTTTGCCAAGGTTGCTATCCTTTTGTCGGCGGGTGCAGTACTGGTCATGAGCCAGGAATACATGGCGCGCCGCGATCTGCTGCGTTTTGAATATCCTTTGCTGGTGGCACTGGCCGCCGTGGGGATGATGATGATGGTCAGCGCAGGCGATCTGATGTCGCTTTACATGGGGCTCGAGCTGCAATCGCTGTCGCTCTATGTCGTGGCCGCTCTGCGTCGTGACAGCGCGAAATCGACCGAGGCAGGTCTGAAGTATTTTGTGCTGGGTGCGCTGAGCTCGGGTCTGCTGCTTTATGGCGCGTCGCTGGTCTATGGCTTCACCGGCACCACGTTGTTCTCGGGCATCATCCAGACAGTTCACCATGGCGATGTTTCGTTGGGGCTGCTGTTTGGCCTGATCTTCCTGATCTCAGGTCTGGCCTTCAAGGTCTCGGCCGTACCGTTCCATATGTGGACGCCGGACGTTTACGAGGGGTCTCCGACACCGATCACGGCTTTCTTTGCCACGGCGCCCAAGGTTGCGGCGATGGCGTTGTTCGCGCGCCTGTTGCATGACGCGTTCGGCGGCATTGTCAAAGACTGGCAGCAAGTGATTGTCCTGCTGTCCGTGCTGTCGATGTTGCTGGGGGCCGTGGCCGCGATCGGGCAGCGCGACATCAAGCGACTGATGGCGTTTTCGTCGATTGCCCATATGGGCTATGCGCTGATTGGCCTGGCCGCTGGTACCGAGCTGGGTATCAAGGCCATGCTCATGTATCTGGCCATCTACGTGACCATGAATATCGGCACCTTCGCCTTCATTCTGATGATGGAACGTGACGGCAAACCCATCACCGATATTGACGCTCTGCGGCAATACTCCAAGCGTGATCCGGGCAAGGCGCTGGCGGTGCTGATCCTGATGTTCAGCCTGGCGGGCGTGCCTCCGATGCTTGGTTTCTTTGCGAAATTCGGCGTCTGGCAGGCGGGCGTCAGTGCGGGTCTGACCGGTCTGGTCGTCGTCTCGGCCATCGCTTCGGTCATCGGTGCCTTCTATTACCTGCGGATCGTGTTCTACATGTATTTCGGGGCCGAGAACGAAGAGCCGATCGAAACCCGGTCGACCCCTGTTCTGTGGGTGGCATTGATGGGGTCTGCGGCCCTAATGCTGGTCGGCATCTTCTATCAGTTCGGCGTCGAGGGCGCGGCAGCTGCCGCGGCGGCCACGCTTGTCAATTGATCGTTTCACACATCCGGAAAGAGGGGCTCGGTCGCGCGACCGGGCCTTTTTGATATGACAAAATGGCCCCAAGGCTATGGCCTGCACGAGGTGCAGGAAGTCGACAGCACGCTGAATGAAGCGGCGCGGATTGCTCCGAATGCGCGTGGTCCCGTCTGGATCATGGCGCATCACCAGACGGCGGCGCGCGGGCGGCGCGGACGAAGCTGGGCCAACCCGATGGGCAACCTGGCGGCGACCTTGCTGATGCGTCCTCAGGGCGCGCCGGAACAGGCGGCTTTGCGCAGTTTCGTGGCGGCGCTGGCCCTTTTTGACGCGTGTGTCGCCGTTACCGGGCGGGCTGCCGGACTGTCGCTGAAATGGCCCAATGACGTGCTGCTGAACGGCGGCAAGCTTGCCGGTATCCTGCTGGAAAGCACGGGGCAGGGGCATGGCGTGGCGCATCTGTCCATCGGCATCGGAGTGAATCTGGCCAATGCCCCGGATGCGGACGCGGTAGAGCCCGGCGCGGTTCGTCCCGTCTCACTTCTTTCGGAAACCGGGGCACATGTCTCGCCCGAGGATTTTCTGACCGAACTGGCCGCGGCCTATGCCGGGTATGAAACCCAATTCGTCACCTATGGGTTCGAACCGATCCGCACTGCCTGGCTGTCCCGCGCGGCCCGGTTGGGCGAGGTCATCACCGCGCGGACCGGTACGTCAGAAACGGTTGGTACCTTCGAAACGGTGGACGCAGGTGGTAACCTTGTCTTAAACACCGCCAAAGGCCGCGTGAGCATTCCTGCGGCGGATGTCTATTTCTGAGAGGGGCGCGGATGCTTCTGGCCATCGATTGCGGCAATACCAATACCGTCTTCTCGATCTGGGACGGTGAAGAATTTCTGTGCACCCTGCGCACCTCGACCCACCATGCGCGCACGGCAGACGCGTATTTCACCTGGTATTCGACGCTGGTGAAACATTATGGGATCGAGGCGAATATCTCGGATGTCATCATTGCCTCGACCGTGCCACGTGTCGTGTTCAACCTGCGCATCTTTGCCGATCGCTTTTTTGGTTGCAGACCATTGGTTGTGGGCAAGCCCGATTGCCTGTTGCCTGTCCCGCCGCGTGTGGATGAAGGCACGGTGCCCGGCCCGGATCGACTGGCCAATGCCGTGGGCGCTTTTGACCGCCATGGTGGCAATGTGGTTGTCGTGGACTTTGGTACCGCAACAAATTTCGACGTTGTCGCCGCGGACGGTGCCTATGTGGGGGGCGTTATCGCTCCGGGTGTGAACCTCAGCCTTGAGGCTTTGCATCAGGGCGCAGCCGCACTGCCGCATATCGACATCACGCGTCCCGAGAAGGTGATCGGTACAAATACGGTTGGTTGTATTCAATCGGGCGTGTATTGGGGATATTCCGGTTTGATCGAGGGGCTGATCGCCCGGATCAAGGCCGAGTATGGAATGCCGATGAAAGTCGTTGGAACCGGAGGGCTGGCCCCCTTGTTCGATCAGGCCGACGTGGGGTTCGACGCAATCGAAGATGATCTGACGATGCACGGCCTGACCGTGATCCATCGCTACAACAAGGATAATGGCTCCGTATGAGCAGTGAAAGATTGATCTACCTGCCGCTGGGTGGCGCGGGCGAAATTGGCATGAACGCCTATGCGTACGGCTACGGTGAACCGGGAAAGGAACGCCTGATCCTTGTGGATCTGGGCGTCACTTTTCCTGATATGGACACAACGCCGGGCGTTGACCTTATCCATGCCGATATCTTTTGGCTGAAAGAGCGTGCCGACCGGCTGGATGGTGTTTTCATCACGCACGCCCATGAAGACCACGTCGGTGCCGTGGCCCATTGTTATGAAGCTTTGGGCGCGCCGGTCTATGCGCGCGCCTTCACGGCCAATATCGCGCGCCGTAAGATGGAAGAACACGCGCACCCGACCGAGGCGGTCACGACTGTTTCCGCCTGGCCTGAACAGGTGTCCGTCGGGCCGTTCACGGTTGGCTTCCTTCCTGTTTCGCACTCGATTCCCGAAAGTGCCGCACTGGTCATCGACACACCCGCAGGGCGTGTCGTGCATTCGGGCGACTTCAAGCTGGATGCTGCACCCGTCGTTGGAGAGGCCTTTGACCCTGACCTGTGGGCCGAGGTTGCCAAGCCCGGCATCAAGGCGCTGGTCTGTGACAGTACGAATGTGTTTTCGACCCATCCGGGGCGTTCAGAATCCGAAGTTGGCCCCGAGATTGTCAAGCTGGTCGAAAGCGCGGAAGGTATGGTCGTGGCGACCACCTTTGCGTCAAACGTCGCGCGGGTCAAAACGCTGGCCGAAGCAGGTGCGCGGGCCGGGCGTTCCGTCGTTCTGCTGGGGCGCGCGATGCGTCGGATGATCGAAGCCGCGACCGAAACCGGTATTCTTGCGGATTTTCCAAAGGTGATCAGCGCCGAAGAGGCTCTGGACCTTCCGCGCCAGAACCTGATGCTGATCGTGACCGGCAGCCAGGGGGAACGACGGGCCGCAAGCGCCCAACTGGCCCGTGGCAAGTACCGTGGTCTGGAGCTGGCCGAAGGCGATCTGTTCCTGTTTTCCTCGAAAACCATTCCCGGGAACGAGCGGGGCGTGATCTTTATCATGAACCAGCTCAGCGAAAAGGGCGTGGATGTCGTCGATGACAGTTCGGGCCTCTATCATGTCTCGGGCCATGCGAACCGGCCGGACCTCGAGAAAGTGCATGCACTGACCGATCCGCAATTCGTGATCCCGATGCATGGCGAACACCGGCACCTGCGCGAGCATGTCAAACTGGCAGAGCAGGGCGGCAGAACCGGAGTGCTGGCGGTGAACGGAACCATGCTGGATCTCAGCGGCAATGCGCCTGTAGTCGTCGATTATGTTGAAACCGGTCGCACATATCTGGACGGTACAGTGAAGATCGGTGCCCTTGACGGCGTGGTGCGGGATCGTATCCGCATGGCTTTGAACGGCCATGTTACGGTGACGGTGGTTCTGGACGAAGAAGACGAACCGCTGGGCGAGCCGTGGTGCGATACCATGGGGCTGCCCGAAACCGGCACGTCCCGTGCCGCGTTGGTCGAAGTTCTGGAAGAGGACCTGAACCAGTTCCTGATGCGGGCCGCCGCCAAGACCCTGCGCGATGACGACAAGCTGGAAGAAGAAATGCGCCGCATCGTGCGGCAGACAGCCAAAGCCGAAATTGGCAAAAAGCCCGAAGTGACGGTGGTGGTCAGCCGGATGCGGTGAAACCGATCCGTCAGTCGTGGGTTGGCATCGGATAGCCCCTGAGACGCAGGAACAGGTTGGCTTCTTCGTTGTTTTTGTAGAATGGAACCGACGATGGCGGCTCGGGGGACGTAACCCGGGCCGCTATTTCCGCCAGAACGACCTCGGTGATAAACGGCAGATCCAGATCCCGTGCCCGATCCAGTGGCACCCATTGCAGGTGCGACAGCTCATCCGAGGCGTGACTGAAATCATCCACATCACCTTGCAGAGCGTCGGCGTCGACCAGAAAGAACCGCGCATCAAACCGGCGGGGCCGGCCAGGCGGAGTTACCGCGCGAAAGACGAACTGAAGCGCAGCGGCAGTTGGCAGGTAACCCAACGCGGCAAAGCTCTGCCAATCGTCAGGGACATGACCGGGCCATGTGCCCGGCTGGCCAAGAACAAGACCGGTTTCTTCCCAAAGCTCGCGTATGGCGGCCGCGGCGAGGGCGCGTTGAATCCCCGGCTCGGCCTGTTCGCCCAAACGTTCAAAGCACAGATCCGGCAAATCCGTTGCCAATGGAACATCCGCGTCAGCCGGATCAACCGCGCCACCGGGAAAGACGAACTTGTTCGGCATGAAGGCCGCTTTGGACCCGCGCTGCCCCATAAGGATCGAGGGGTTTGTCCATCTGTCCCGCAGCACGATAACCGTTGCTGCGTCCCGGATGGCGGTTTTGTCGGGTGTCATGTCCAAACTGGTCAACTGGGTCGGGTCACGCGGTTTTTCCAAAGCCATGCATGCGGCGTGCCCACTGATACGCCACCACTGCACCTTTCAGGCGTGGCAACAGGTACAGGGACAGGGCGACGCAGGCGACGGAAAAGCCGATGGCCATCGTCCACGGATCGGGCCGCCAATGCACGTACGACACGTGCAGAGCAGGCGCCAGCAGGTGGCCGACCAGCAGGATTGTCAGGTAGGCGGGCCCATCATCTGCGCGATGGTGAAACAACTCCTGCCCGCAGTTCGAGCAGGAGTCATTGACCTTGAGATAGCTGTGCAACAGCTTGCCTTCCCCGCAGTTGGGGCATTTGCAGCGAAACCCCTTGACCAGGGCTGGCCATGTCTCACGCTCATCTTCAGAGGTCGTCTCGATCGTCTGATCCGTCATAATGTAACTCGCGCAGTAATCTTTTGCGGATAATGGGCCTGATCGTGGAAATTTAAAAGGGGGGTGCGTCGCTTTGCAACGTCTGCCCGGCACCTCGTCTTGGGGCGGTCCCGAACCTTTCAAAAATAATATCGAATTCAGCGACGGAATTCCTGGCGCGGCCCGTTTGAATGGGTATGAGCGGCGGCACTCGGGCCGCGTCAACAAAAGGAAACGGAAATGAAAAACGTTACATTCATCTCGGCCATTGTCATGTCGGCGGTTGCGATTACCGGTACTTCTGTTTTGGCCGCTGGCTCGGGTGGCCGCGAGCCGGTGTCTTTTCAGGAACTGGACGCCGATGGCGATGGTCAGGTGACGCAACAAGAGATGGAGGCGCACCGAACCGCTCGTTTCACCGAGGCGGACACCAATGGGGATGGAAAGCTGAGCCAGGAAGAAATGCAGGCTGCCGCCCAGAAGAAAGCCAGTGATCGGGTTGCCAGGATGTTCGAAAACAACGACGCGAACAAAGATGGCTTCCTCAGCCAGGATGAGTTGCCGAAACCGCGCCGGGCTGACAAGATGTTTGATCGGATGGATGCGGACAACAGTGGCGGAATCTCGGAACAGGAATTTGCCGATGCCAAAGATCGGATGGGACGGCACCATAAGAAAAAGCATCAAAAATCGGATACAAGCGATAACTGATGCAGGATGGAGGATCTGACCTCCCACCCACAAGATGTTCGCGGCGCGGATTGCGCCGCGAACACACTCAGCGACGATGCGTTGCTGAGGCAATTCGCTGATGGTGAGGCGGGGGCGGCACGGATCCTGACCGATCGTTTGGGGCCACGCTGTTACTCGGTTGCTTTGCGCATGTTGGGCAATCGGGCCGAGGCGGAAGACGTGACGCAGGATGCGATGATGCGGTTGTGGCAGATGGCGCCGAATTGGGTTTCGGGTCAGGCCAAGGTATCGACCTGGCTGTATCGGGTGACGCTGAACCTGTGCGTGGACATCAGGCGCAAGAAGACACCCGACAGGTTGTCGGACGTTCCCGAACCCGAAGATGGCAAGGCCAGCGTTGTTGACCGCATGCAGGACGAGGCGCGCAAGGATGCCTTGCAGTTGGCTTTGGCTGAGCTGCCCGAGCGGCAGCGACAAGCGGTCGTGCTGCGCCATATTGAAGAGCTGCCCAACCCCGAGATTGCCGGGATAATGGGCATTTCGGTAGAAGCAGTTGAAAGCCTGACCGCAAGAGGCAAGCGCAGCCTGACCGCGATCTTGGCTGGACGACGCGAAGAACTGGGGTATGACAATGGCGGATGAAGACCTGGAACTTGATCATTTGTTTGCACAGGCACAGCGGCAGCGACCGGCACTGCCGGACGATCTTGCCGTGCGCATCCAGACGGATGCTGAAACTGTTCGCCTCGGTCGTCTTGCGCCTGCACCGCAGCCGATGCCTTCGATATGGAACAGGTTGATTAGCAATGTAGGAGGATGGCAGGGCCTTGGCGGGCTTGTTGCCGCAAGCGCTGCCGGGGTCTGGATCGGGTTTTCCGCACCGGCCTTTCTGCCGGACCCGGCCAGCCTGTTGACGTCAGAGGAGACATCCTTCCTCGTGGCTGACCTTGGATTTGACTCGAGTTTTCTGGAGAGCACGGAATGAACGCTGATCCCAAGCCCAAACGCAAGTGGGTGCCTGTCGTCCTGGCCTTGTCACTGGCGCTGAACCTGCTGGTTGTCGGTGTCGCTGTGGGCACCGTATTGCGCCTGAGAGGTGGGGATCATGCCAAATCACCGCCCGGCTTCGGCCCCGCGTTGTACCGGGCCCTGCCCAAGGATGATCGAAAGGCGATGCGGGGCGAGTTGACGGGCCTGCACAAAAAAGGATCCAAGGGTCGTGCTCAGGATTTTGAAGCGCTCAGTCAGGCATTGCGCGCAACGCCCTTCGACCCGGTCGCCGTTCAGGTTCTGTTGCAACAACAAGCTCAGGCCACCGCCGATTTGCAGCATGCCTTGCAAACGCAATGGCTGGCACGTGTGACCGCCATGAGCAATGATGAACGGCAGGCCTATGCAGACCGATTGCAGGAGGTCGTCAAACGCGGGCCGCATGGGCACAAGAAAAGAGACTGAACAGATCAGGCCGCACTTTGCCTGATACTCACCTGATTGCGCCCTGCCTTCTTCGCAGCATACAGCGCTTTATCCGCGGATTTGATCAGGTTTTCCACGCTTTCAGCCGCATAGTCTTGCCGGGCGAAACTGACCTGAGACAACTTCAACCCGATACTGACCGTCACATCAACTTGTGCCCCATGGTCCGGTAACAGGAACGGGGACTGACAGATGCTGTCACAAACGGTTTCGGCCAGGTTCAACGCCTGTTTGGGCGATACATCGGGCACGCCGATCATGAACTCTTCCCCCCCGATGCGGGCGACAAAGCCACGGGATCCCAAGGCATGTTGCATACGTTCCGCCGCTTGCGTCAAAACATAATCGCCGCTTGCATGGCCATGGCCATCATTGATTGCCTTGAAGTGATCCAGATCGGCCAGCATGATCGCAAAACTGCGCCCCGTTCTGGCGGATTGGCGCGCGATTTGATCCAGCGCGCGCATGGCGTAGCGGCGATTGTGCAGCCCAGTCAACGGATCGATCCAGGATTCCGCGATGCCTCTTTTGAGAGAGACCCGCATCTGATCCAGTCGCGCTTTGCGGGCAATCTGGTTTTCAAGCCGCAGCAGGATCTCCTGTGCGCAGAACCCGCCCAGACAGACAGCATCGGCCCCTCGGTCCAGAGCTTCCGAAGCCTGTCCGGCGTCTTCGTCTTTCAGCACCCCGATCAAAACCGTGTGCCGGGTCACGCCGCGTGATCTGAGATCGGCAAGGATATTGAGGCCGGCAGGGTTCGAGCCCAGTTCAACCACGATCGCATCGGGAACAGAGCCGGACAAAACACCTCGCAGGTTCGACTGAAGATGCCAGTTCAAATCAAATTGACGTTGATCTTCCAGAGCCTTTTGCCAAAGCGTGCCGTTTCGGGCCGTGTGGGTCAGGATATCAACCCGCGCTGCTTTGGACGGTCTGATTATGGGTTGGACCGGCTCTGCGAAGCCAATCGATTGCGATCCGTTGCTGACCTGCAAATCCTGAGTGGCCGCACGAGCACGCAAAAGGCTGCGAATGCGCGCCAATAATAAGGTGTCTTTGAACGGGTGCGTCAGAACATCATCCAGCCCGTCCTTTAACGCCCGCAGCCGGGCGTCCCGGTCATTTTGCGCGGCAATCGCCACGACCGGAACGTCGTCAAGGCCGGGTTCCTTCACAATCGCCTTCTTCACATCCGCAGCCGTTCCATCCGGCAACGTCTGAGCCGTCAGAACCAGATCCGGTTGCGTACGCCGCACGAGCGCGGGCAACCCTTCAAGCTTTTCGCCCTGCACCACGTGATACCAGGCCGCCGTCAGCTGTACCTTCAGCATGATGCGATTGGTCGATACCCCGTCGAGGACAAGGATGGTTCCCTGCACAGACATAGTTGTTCACCGTTGATTGCATGCGTGAACAAAGTGTTTATGACTCTGGTTAACAAACCCTTTCCAAGACCGGATCTGACCCAAGTTTATGCCGATATCCTCTGATTCCGCCCAAACTCTTGCGCTGACGGCCCTGGCCTGGCTGGTCAGCAATGACGAGCTTTTGCCTGTTTTTCTGGGCTCTACGGGCGCATCGATCGAGGATGTCCGCGATCGGGCAAGCGATCCCGAGTTTCTGGCGTCGGTTCTTGATTTTCTGGTGCTTGACGATTCGTGGGTCATGGCGTTTTGTGACGCCAATTCACTCGCCTATGATCTTCCCGCCCAGGCAAGGGCGGTATTGTCTGGCGGCGCTGAGATACACTGGACATAGCCATATTTTCCGCAGGAGCACCGGATGCCGATAGATGCGATCATCTTTGACAAAGATGGCACGCTGTTTGACTTTGCAAATACGTGGGGAGGGTTCGGGCGCTCCATGCTGTTGCGCCTGTCCAACGGGGACGAAGATCGCGCCACCGAGCTTGGCCGTGTCATCGGATATGATTTCGAGCAAGGGAGATATACCGAAGACAGCATTGTAATCGCCGCCACGGTCGAGGAAATCGCAGAAGTCTTGATTGCCCATGTCGATGGCGCGACCTTACATGAGATCATCGATTTGATGAACTCCGAGGCCGCCTCGGCCCCGCAGGTGCCCGCCGTGCCATTGGTTCCTTTCCTGGAAGGTCTGCAAGATGCCGGAATCAAGCTGGGCGTTGCGACGAATGACAGCGAACATCCCGCTTTGCAGCATCTCGAATCTGTCGGGATAAGGGGGCATTTCGATTTCGTCGCCGGGTATGACAGTGGTCACGGGTTCAAGCCGGGACCGGGCCAGTTGCTGGCCTTTGCCGCCCATATCGGGGTCGAGCCATCTCGTATCGCGATGGTGGGTGACAGTCTTCATGACTTGCAGGCCGGGCGCGCGGCGGGGATGACCACGATCGGTGTTTTGACCGGTTTGGCCGAGGCCGATGCTTTGGCTCCGATGGCGGATGTGATTTTGCCGGATATCGGTCATATTCCCGAATGGTTGGCCAAAATCTGATTTTCAAATCCGGGATTCGACAAAACGGAATGAAAAACCGACATATTCTGTCGCATACGGAGCGGCCATAGGCGTCTCTTCGGGGCTTGCTTGACGAAAGCAAGAACAGGAGGCACCGATGGCCGAGACCAAAACACGCAAGCGCCGCGGAGGAGGGCGCGCAGGGGCGGCTGCGCGCAGGGGCAGTGCAGCGATTGACCAGATGCCCTGGGATCCGCCGGTCAACATCGATCGACCCACAGAACCTTTGGATCAGGCCGGCATCGAAGCGATCCATGAAGGGGCGATGCGCATCCTCGAAGAGATCGGGATCGAGTTTTACAACGAAGAGGCAATAGGCATCCTGCGCGAAGCCGGTTGCACCATCGACGGCGACAATGTACGCATGGGGCGGGACTTTGTCATGGAGATGATCGCCAAGGCTCCCAGCCGGTTTTCGATCACCCCTCGCAATCCGGATCGCAAGATCGAAATCGGCGGGAAGAACATCCTGTTCGGCAACGTCTCTTCCCCGCCGAATTACTGGGACATGGAGATCGGGAAAAAAGTTCCGGGCAATCGCGAGATGTGCCGGAACCTTCTGAAGCTGACGCAATACTTCAATTGCATCCATTTCGCGGGCGGATACCCGGTCGAGCCGGTCGATATCCACGCCAGCGTTCGCCATCTGGATGTGCTGTACGACAAGCTGACCCTGACCGACAAGGCCATGCACGCCTATTCACTGGGCAAGGAACGCGTCGAAGATGTCATGGAAATGGTGCGCATCGCAGGAGGGTTGAGCCATGAGGAGTTCGAGGCCGCGCCGCGCATGTATACCAATATCAACTCTACCTCGCCGCTGAAACACGATCACCCGATGATCGACGGGTGTCTGCGCCTGGCGCGGCGCGGTCAAGCGATTGTTGTCACGCCCTTTACGCTGGCGGGTGCGATGGCCCCCGTAACCATGGCAGGCGCCGTGGCGCAATCCTTGGCCGAGGCGCTGTGCGCCATTGCGCTGTTCCAATACGTGCGCCCCGGTATTCCCTGTGTGATCGGTACATTCACGTCGAATGTGGATATGAAATCCGGCGCGCCCGCCTTTGGAACACCGGAATACATGCGTTCGACCCAGATGACCGGCCAGATGGCGCGGTTCTATGGTTTGCCCATGCGGTCTTCGGGTGTTTGTGCGGCAAATGTGCCGGACGGGCAGTCTGTGTGGGAGACTTCGAACTCGCTTTGGGCCGCCGTGCAATCGGGCACCAATATGGTCTACCACGCAGCCGGTTGGCTTGAGGGCGGTCTGATCGCCAGCCCGGAAAAGTTTATCATGGATTGCGAAATCCTACAGCAAATTCAACGCTATATGAACCCCGAGTTGACCGCCACAGGGCCGGACGAGATTGCACTGGATGCGATCCGGGCAGTCGGCAATGACGGTCATTTCTTTGGCATTCAGCATACGCAGGATCGCTATACCACGGCCTTCTATCAACCCTTCTTGAGTGATTGGAAAAACTATGAAGGATGGGAGGTCGCCGGCGGCATCTGGACGGCAGAACGCGCGCATCACATGTTCAAGGAGATTATCTCGAGCTTTGACGCCCCCCCGATCGATGAAGGCATTCGCGAGGAACTGGCCGCTTTTGTCGAACGCCGCAAAGCGGAAGGCGGCGCGCCCACGGATTTCTGATCGGACAGGTGGTCTCGAGCTGATACTCGGTTGAATTCGCTATAACTCAGGGTGGATTTTGGCTATTTGTTAAGGTTTTTCCGGCCACAGTGCACAGGACACCAAACTGGGGCATCTGATGCATGGTCTGATCAATCGGGCGATACAGTCCTTTGTCTGTGCGACCTACGGGCGATCCTGCTGGTTGCGCGTGACCGAAGCCGCGCGGCTGGGGTTTGTCGAGTTCGAGGCCATGCTCGTCTATGACGATGACATGACGTCCAAGGTAATGGAGGCGCTGAGCGCAGACCTTGATCGACCGCCAGCCGAAGTCTTTGAGGACCTGGGAACGTACCTCGTATCTCATCCGAATATGGAAGGGCTGCGCCGCCTTCTCAGGTTCGGCGGTGTCAGCTACGTGGAATTTCTTCATTCGCTCGACGATCTGGCGGACCGCGTGCGGCTGGCCGTGTCTGATTTGACCCTGCCGGCCTTGGAATTGAGAGAGCTGTCAGCCACGGAATTTCAGCTGAGTTGCTCTCCAGGCCTGCCAGGGTATTCCAATGTCATGGTTGGGGTCCTGCGCGCAATGGCGGATGACTATGGTGCGCTGGTGATGCTGTCACACGAGGGGCAGCAGCAAGGCAGTGATGTCATTTCCATCATGTTGGTTGAAAGCGCTTTTGCCGAGGGGCGGCATTTTGATCTGGGGGCTCGGAACGGATGACAGACACCCAAGAACTGGCTGGTCTACTGGAAACGCTTTGCCCGATGTTCCTGTTGGTGGACCAAAATGGGCATATTCGGCAGGCAGGTCCGACCCTGCAAAAGTTGCGACCTGAACTGCCGCTGGTGGGGCAGGGATTTCTGGATGTGTTTGAACTGATCCGCCCCAGAACGATCACCACCATTCCCGCCCTGATGTCAATGGCGGGGGCGAAGCTGCATCTGAGGTTTCATGATGAACCCCGCACAACCCTGAAAGGCTTGGTCGCTCCTTTGCCGCATTCCGGTGGTGCGGTCATCAATCTGTCATTTGGTATCTCGATTTTGGATGCGGTGCGGGACTATGCGCTGACAAGTGCTGATTTCTCGGGCACGGATCTGGCGATTGAGCTATTGTATCTGGTCGAAGCCAAATCCGCCGCGATGGAGGCATCCCGCTCTCTCAACCTTCGGCTGCAGGGTGCGATGCTTGCAGCCGAAGAGCAGGCCTTTACCGACACATTGACCGGACTGAAGAACCGCAGGGCGATGGATCACTTGCTCGAGCATTTGATTTCGGGAAATTCCACCTTCGCGCTCATGCATCTGGATCTGGATTTTTTCAAATCTGTAAATGACAAGCTGGGCCATGCCGCGGGTGATTTCGTCTTGCAGCAGGCCGCCCGCATCATGCAACAGGAGACACGAAGCAACGACACTGTGGCCCGGGTCGGCGGGGATGAATTCGTCATTGTTTTCAAGGATCTGACTCGGGAAGATACTCTGGCCTGCATTGCTGGGCGTCTGATATCAAGGTTGAATGAACCGATGACGTTTCAGAATCAGAGTTGTTCGATCTCGGCCAGTATTGGCACTGCCTTGTCCACGCAGTTCGACTGCCCCAACGCCGCCGACATTCTTCACGCAGCAGACTTGGCCCTTTATCAGGCCAAGCGCGACGGCCGGTCTTGCCATCGCATGTATTCAGCGTTGAGCAAGGCGCAAACCTGAATTCGTTCAGAAAACACGATGGGCACGTATCGGGGCTTCAGGCTGAATCGAATGCCGCATTTATCTTTTTCGCAATCTGTTGCCGGATCGGAGGCAACTCTCCCACCACCGGCAGGACCACGCCTGAAAACCCCGCGCGATCCAGCTCTTGCGGGACGTCTTCCTGCACATGCCCTCCGGCACAGGCAAAGAACGGAAGGCACAGCGCCTGATCTTCGGTACCGTTTGCAGCGTCAGATATGGAAGGTGGCTCTTCGACGAAACCGACGCGAACGGATTTGAACGCCACCAGTCCCGCAAGCTGTTTCGCAAACTGCAACGCCACGGTCGACGGGTTCCGGCTGCGCCCGGAACCATGCGCGGCAATGACCAGATCGGTGGACCGAGCAGCCCAGTGTTTGTCGGACAATTCCGATCGCAGGGCCTCTGCGGTCAGGGCCGGCAGGTCCGGGTCAATTCCAAGCGGGTCCAAAATCCGTGCCGGATGGTGCCCAAGCCGTTTGGGTAGAGCGCTGGTGACAAACCACCCTTTTGCCATGAAAAGTGGATAGATGACCGAGTTTTCGGGCGCGCGGTCAAGCTTCGACTCCAACGCACCCGGCGCTGCCAGAGTGGCCGAATCCACCGCTATGTGCCCGGTAAGCGCGTTGACCTTGGCGGCGAATGCCGCAAGTGCAGCTTCGGCCGGTTCCGGGTCTGACGGTTGGCCATGAGCGACAATTATGGCATGTGACATGCGGATCTCCTGCAGCGTTGCGCGATAGGTGTTTCACATCAACCTGAAGTCAACACCTCAGTTAGCCCAAAAGTGTCAGCCATAGCCAGACGGTCAGAATGGACGAGGCCGTTCCGATAAGTACCGCCGACGCTGCGACCCGTTTTGCGCGACCATACATGTTGGCGAAGATATAGGCGTTGAAACCCGGAGCCATGGCGGCATTCAAAACCCCCGACCGAAACAGATCCTGCGGCAGGCCCGTGGATTTGCCGAACACCCACACCAGGCTGGGATGCAGCATCAAAGAGATACAGCAAACATACGCAATGGTGCGCAGGTCGCCCTCGGGCTTGTATTTGACCAGCACACCGCCCAAGGCAAACAACGCCCCGGGCAGGGCAGCACGGGTGATCAACCCCAGTGCTTCGTCGACCACCGCAGGGATTGCCAGGCCGGACAGGTTGACTAGAAACCCAAGGGCGATACCAAGGATCAGCGCGTTCTTGAACATTGCAGACAATACAGACCGTGCCATGCGCATGCCACCATGACCGCGATTTCGCACGACCTCCATCACCGTGATCCCGACGCCGTAACAAAACGGAGAATGGAAGGCGATGATCGCGTAGTTGCCGGTCAGGTTCTCGGGCCCATATGCGCGTTCGGTTATCGGCAAACCCAACAGGACAGAGTTTGAGAACAGGCAACAAAACCCGATGGCAACGCAATCTTCCCAATCGCGCCCGAAAATGATGCGTGCGCCGAACAGACCTGCTGTGAAACACAGGGCGGCAGCGGAATAGAAACTGGCCAAAAGCCGGGGGTCGAAACTGGCGCTGAGGTCCAGATGCGCGATGGCCAGGAACAAAAGGCAGGGAATCGCAAAGCCTTGGGTGAACTTCATCAGCCCATCGACATGAGCTTCTTTGAAGTACCCCGTGCGTGTTGCCGTATACCCGGCCCCGATTACAAGGAAAACCGGAAGAATGACGTCGATCAGGCTTTGCAGCATGTGGCCCCCGTGCGACGGGCCTGCTGCGATATCATGCGGGCGACGGGCAGCGGCCTACTGCGACTGATGGATCACCATCCCGTCGAAGGCGGGGGTGATGTGGTCGGGGGTTTCAGCATCGACGGTGGCATAATCGAGATCGATATGCATGTTGGTCAGAACCGCGCGCTTCGGTTGGAGTTCTTCGATCCACCCAAGCGTCTTTTCCAGATGCGCATGCGTTGGATGAGGCGAGCGGCGCAGGGCATCGATGACAAGGCAGTCCAGCCCTTTCATTTCGGGCCAGGCGTCGTCGTAGATCTCGGCGACATCCGGAAGATAGGCGAGTTGCCCTATGCGGAATCCAAGGGAATCGATCGAACCGTGATTCACTTTGAAAGGACGCAATGGAATCGGGCCGCCGGGGCCGTCGATTTCAAATGGACCGTCGATAGACTTGAGCTCGAGTATCGGAGGATAAGGGGAGCCTTCCGGCTGAATGAACGCGTATCCAAACCGCCCCAACAAGGCGTTCTGGGTGTCGCCATCCGCCCAAACGGGAACGCGGGTTTTCATGTTGAACACGATCATGCGCAAGTCATCGATTCCATGCACATGGTCTGCGTGAGAGTGCGTATAGACGACCCCGTCCAACCGCCCTGTACCTGTATCCAGCAACTGGCTGCGCATATCTGGCGTTGTGTCGATCAGAACCGAGGTTGTCCCATCTGGCCCGTCGCGTTCGACCAGCATCGAACAGCGGCGCCGGATGTTCTTGGGGTTCGCAGGGTCACAATCGCCCCACTGACCGCCCAGCCGCGGCACGCCGCCAGAGGACCCGCAGCCCAGAATTGTAAATCGGAAGCCGGTCATGCGGCGGCCTTGTATGATGCCGCTTTGGTAAACAGCCGGTCGAAGTTCGTCTGTGTCTGATCAGCAAAGGCGGCATAGTCCATGCCAAAGATTTCGGCCCCCTTTTGGGCCGTGTGCACAGTATAGGCCGGCTCGTTTCGTTTGCCGCGATAGGGCGGCGGGGCCAGATAGGGCGCGTCAGTTTCCACCAGAATCCTGTCCACCGGGGCGTTTGCGAAGATATCGCGCAACTCCTGACTTTTGGGAAAGGCTGCGATGCCGGACATGGACAGATAAAACCCCAGCTCCAGCGCGGCCTTGGCCAATTGAGCAGACGATGAGAAGCAGTGCATCACGCAGGAATAGGGTGCGTTGCGATATTCTTCAGCCAGAATGCGGGCCATATCTTCATCAGCTGCGCGGGCGTGAATGATCAGGGGCAACCCGGTGCGCTGGGCCGCTTCGATATGGATGCGAAGTGACTGTTTCTGCACTTCGGCACTGTCGGCGGTATAGTGGTAGTCCAAGCCGGTTTCACCGATACCGACGAATTTAGGATGCCGTGTCAGGGCGACCAGATCATCGACCGAGGCCAATGGCTCGTCCGCGGCGCTCATCGGGTGTGTGCCGGCGGCATAGAAGACCGGCGCGTGGGCTTCGGCAATCGCACGGACGGCGGGTTCGTTGCGCAGTTTAGTGCAGATCGTCACCATCCGGGTCACGCCAGCCTGGGCAGCACGCGCGATGATGTCGTCCAACTGGCCTTCGAAATCCGGGAAGTCCAGATGGCAATGGCTGTCGGTAATCTGGGGGGTGTCGCTCATCTGTTCTGACCGGCAGTTTCCTGTATCTTGAACACCGTATCTAGGACCAGAGCGGCAGGGTCAAGGTTGACTGCCTGACCATGTCGCGCTCGGGCTGTGATCGTTGCGGCGACCTCGGCCCAGCGACGGGCTTGATTTGGCGATGCTGACAGTCGCGCCAGTGTTTCACCCTCGTTGGGGGCGGCTTCAGGCAGCGGGGGCGTGCCCGTTGCCCCGGTCAGTGCCAGCCGTGACAGAGCGATGTCGATCAGGGTAAGCAAAAGTTCGAACCGGTCCGCCGCACCACGCTGTGCTGCCGCTTCGGCCAGGGCCAGCGCGCGCTGGCGGTCCATACGGGGCAGGGTTCCCAGAATGGCGATCAGTTCGGCATAGATGTCCAGACCACCCAGATTGATCAAACGCACGGCGTCTCCGACTGAACCCGCTGCAAGCGCGGCAAGGTGTTCTGTCTGCGCGGGAATTTCGGTTTCCGTTTGTGACAGGGCGGCTTGCACGTCTTGCGCGTTCAGCGGGCCGAGGCGCAGCGTGCGGCAGCGTGAACGGATGGTTGGCAACAGGCGCGAGGGTTGATGCGATACCAGCAAAAGGGTGGTGCGGGCAGGCGGCTCTTCCAGCATTTTCAGCAACGCGTTGGCGGCGCTGACGTTCATTTCGTCTGCTGAATCCACGATCACGACGCGGCGGCCGCCGTCCGCGGAGGACAGGCCAAAAAACTTTCCAAGCTTGCGGATGTCATCCACGACGATCTCACCGCGCAGCCGTCCCTGATCGTTCAGTGACCGGGTTATTGCCGCCAAACCCGGTTCCGCCCCGGCCTGAATGCGATGGGCCACCGGGTGATCGGGATCGATATCGAGCGTCTCGGGCGGAGGCGGCGCGCCGAACAACCCGCCATCCTCGGTCGGCGGAGTGGAAAGCAGAAACCTTGCAATTCGCCAGGCGAGGGTCGCCTTGCCGACACCGCGTGGCCCAGTCAGCAGCCAACCGTGATGCAAACGGTCCGAGGTGTAGGCGGTCAGGAATGCCTGTTCAGCCGCGTCCTGGCCAAAAAGCCGAACGGTTTCGCGCGGATGTGGTGCGCCCTGCACCTGATCCGGAGAAGGGATATCGTCGCTCATCGTCTACCGCAGTGCTGCCTGGACAATTTCTGTCACATCCTGCGCAACGCTGTCCATGTCCCTGTTGCCATCCACGATGTGAAACCTGTCGGGGAACTCATCGGCCAGCGCCAGAAAACCGGCACGCATTTTCTTTTGTAAATCCGGGCCAAAGTCCTCGAAACGTTCTTCGGTGCCTTGTCGCCCCTTGGCGCGTGCCAGGCCCGTTTCGGGGTCCATGTCGATCAGCAGCGTCATGTCCGGTTCGCGCCCGATCATCAGGCTGTGCAACTGATCCACCAGATTTCGCAGGTCACCCCGGGACAAGCCCTGATACATACGTGTGCTGTCAGCAAAGCGGTCGCAGATCACAACCTTCCCTGCCGCCAGAGCCGGCTCGATTGTACGCTCCAAATGGTCGCGGCGGGCTGCTGTGAACAGCAGAATCTCGGTCTCGGCCGACCAGCGATCCGGGTCGCCCTCCAAAACCAATCTGCGAATTTCCTCAGCCCCCGCGGAACCGCCGGGTTCGCGCGTCAGTACCACCTCGTGACCCTGCGCGCGCAGATGTTCCGCCAGCATCCGCGCCTGTGTTGACTTGCCTGAACCGTCAATGCCTTCGAAGGTCAGAAATAACCCCGCTTTCGTCACATCGACTCCAGCGGGTTGTTGATCACGTCTTTCAATACGATACCGCCGACGGTCAGCATGCGCACCACAAACCCGCCAATCGCAACATCTTCGGCTGCCACCAGCGGGCGCCGGATTTCCGGCAGCCCTTCGGGCTTGATAACCAGTTCGGCCAGTTGCTGACCTTTCTTGACGGGCGCGTTGATCGGGCCCTCATAGACCACTTCGGCCTCGACATTCTGTGTGCCCAGAACCGGGAACAGCACATTCAGATCACCTTCGGGAACAAGGCCCACTGTCTTTTTCTCGCCCATCCACAGTTTGGCTTCGGCTATCGGCGTTTCCGCAGTGGCAACTGTCCTCTCGACAAAATTTCGAAACGACCAGTTAACCACGGCCTCAGCCTCCTCTGCCCGTTGGCCGGTGCTGTCGAGCCCCGTCAGCACAAAGATCACACGCCTGTCGCCTTGTTTGGCGGACCCGACAAGGCCATAGCCCGCTTCTTGCGTGTGGCCGGTTTTCAGGCCATCTGCGCCGATATCCAGCCGCAGCAACGGGTTGCGGTTGCGGGCGTTCGAGGGCGCGCGGCCATCGAATTCGAAAACTTCTTCGGCGAAAAGGGGATAGTATTCCGGAAAGTCAGTGATCAGCCGGTCTGCAAGAACGGCCAGATCATGAACTGACATCATGTGCCCGGCGGCGGGCCAGCCGTTTGAATTTGCGAAGTTCGAATTGTTCATGCCCATCTGCTTGGCCCGCTGGGTCATGTATCGCGCAAACCCTGCTTCGGTGCCATCCGGGCTGAGCGCTTCGGCAATGACGACGCAGGCGTCATTGCCCGACAAAACGATAATGCCGCGCAGCAGATCTTCGACACGTACGCGATCCTGCGTATTCAGGAACATCGTCGAGCCGCCATAGCTCATCGCGTGTTCCGAAACAGGCAGAGTTTCGTCCAGCGTCAAGCGCCCGTCCCGCAATGCTTCGAACGCAACATAAAGCGTCATGAGCTTGGACATCGACGCAGGCGGCAACGGTTGGTCGGCTTCTTTCGACAGCAGCACGGTACCGGTGGTTTGGTCGATCACGTAAGCCGCGCGGGCGGATGTATCAAAAGCCTGGGCCGGTATCGCCAGAACGGCAAGCCCAAGAGCCAGAACAGATGTTCGTATTGAGGACAGCATGTTAAGCCTCCCTGAATTAGTCGGTTACCGTGAACGCATCTTTGAAGCCAAGGTCTTTCACGTCCTTTTGAAAGGCTTTGCGCTCGGCCCTTGTTGCGGCGGGGCCTACCAGCACGCGCCACACTGTACTATTCGCTGTTTTCAGTTCCCGAACAACCGTGGGCATTCCGTTGCGACGCGCCTTTTGGGCTGCTGACTTGGCGTTTGCCTCAACGCTGAAGGTTCCAATCTGAACATACGGCTTACTCAAAGATGTCGCCGACGTTGTGGCTGCTGCAACAGGCGTGGCGTCTGACGCATCAATTGCTGCTGTGGCCCCTTCTACCGGGTCCAGCGGTGTTTCGGTGATCGCGGCAGGGTCTTTCTTTTGCCACCATTTCCGCTTGGCAGGTTTTTCGGCAGGGGGCGTGACCGGTGCATCCGACAAAGAGGGCGACGCCACGGCCGCAGCGGCTTCGGCGGCTACGTCTGCGCTGTCGGTCGCTGTATCTGCCGCGGCCACGGCAGTTCCCGCAGCCGCAGCTGTGGGGGCTTTCTTCTGCCACCATTTCCGCTTGGCGGGTTTATCGGCAGGTGCTTCGACCTGATCGTCGGCTGATGTAGGCGTCTCGGCATCTTCGCTTGCGGGCTCGACGTCTTCAGCCGTTTCATCGGATGAACTGGCTGCACCGGCTGCAACCGCAGTCGTACCAGCCGCGGCGGCGGCTGGTTCCTTTTTCTGCCACCACTTCCGTTTGACCGGTTTTTCCGGCTCTGCGGACGCTTGCGTGTCGGAAGCTCCATCAGCAACCGCAGCCGTGGTTTCGGCGGCCGATTCTTCTGCTTCTGGCGCATCTTCCGACGACGGTTCTTCCAGCTTCTCCCGGCGCAGTGCGACGACACTGACTTTTGTCGGCGCCCCCGCAAGCATTCCCAGCTCTTTCGCGGCAGCGGACGAGACCTGAAGCGCAGGCCCGGGCAGGTTGCGCTCGCGCCGGAACAGGGCGCCGGTCACCGATTTGTTGTTGGACGTGTTTTTGATCACGACACGTTCAGGTTGGGACGCATCCGGGTGCGCAACCCATATCCCGCCAAGAGACGGCCGGCCATCCCAAAGCCCTGCTTCGGTTGTCTGAAAAACCTCAGGGGCCTCGATATCACGCTGAGAGCCGGTGGCCACCTCGGGCAGGAGTTCCGTCTTGCCCGAATTGTCTTCCGGTTTTTCAGCCGAGTCAGAAGTTGACAAAACCTCTTCGCATCCGGCCAGTATCGTCAAAGTCAACGCCAGATACGCCAGCCGTTTAGGCCCCGGGCGTGTCTCGATCGCTCGCTTCATCTGCTTTTCCCTTGCCTGAAGGGGTTTCGTTTTCCGAACCCCACTGCCGGTCTGCTGGTTCTGGATGCCAGCCTGTTGCGGTCTTTCCTGCGGATCATAACGTGGCTGAAGTGTCATGGAAAGACCGCTGCACAGGCTTCGGCAAGATTTCCCGATTTCGACTTGCCTCTGGTCGAACTTCGCCTTAGACCCTGCTTTCGACGGGGAGGTGGCAGAGTGGTCGAATGCGGCGGTCTTGAAAACCGTTGGGCGTGAGAGCGTCCCCAGGGTTCGAATCCCTGTCTCCCCGCCATAAAAATGGCAAATCCGACCACACGCTGACCACGTCCCGTATTTTACGAACCTACGGTTTCTTCAGAAAATTCCCATGTCTGGTTCGTGTTCTAGTCCCCGCTTGGTCTGAGCATGCTTTGCGAGTCGCTTTTCGCCGGCACCTTTCGAGTGTTCTTGAGCCATGGAGAAATTTCTTTGTGACCTGTGGTGGACGCAATCTGGTGGTCAGTACATCCAGCCTCGGCCAATTCGCTTGCTGCGCTGTATCGCAGGCAATATCGACATCTACAAAGACCGCCCCGAATGATCACCCGAAATGGGGCTGGGGCAGGGGAGGCGGGCAGGCGCCTCAACAATCGACGCGGCCATTCTGTATGCGCAAGCTTGGGCCGTGTCACAAACATCGCGCAGTTAGAACCTCCACGGCGTCGTCAAAGGTTTGGGTGCTCTTCTCGACCCGAGCCGTCAGATGAGCGCCTTCCAGCAAGGCCAATGCCGCGCGTGCTTCTGCTTTCGGATCCTCAACGCCCGTGATCGAATGATCTGTTTTGCCAAGCGCAAAGACATTCTCGATCCACCGGGTCAACATGCGCCGGAACTCGCGGATTTTGTCGGTGACCTCATTTGACAAGCTTTCCCGGCTGATGATCAGCGACACACATAAGCATAGGGTTTTTCCGCCGTTCAAAGCCGCGCGATACAGCGCGATCAGTGCACGCATGCGCGCGCCCGCCGTTTCGCAAGTTTCCTCGATCTCGACGCAGCGTCCGGTAAGCTCGGTATGGTAGCGTGTCATCAAAGCTGCAGAAAGCGCGGCTTTGGTCGGGAAGTGATAGTGGATCGATGCCTTGCGGATGCCCACATCATTGGCAAGGTCGGCATAGCTGAAGCCGTCGAAGCCTTTGCTGCGTACGGCAAATTCGGCAGAATTCAGCAAAGCGGTTTTTGTATCTATTTCCATGCCACGTTCATCCTATTTGCGCTCAACAATGCCGCGGTGTTTTCTGCCGCTTCCAATGCACCTTCCAGATATCCCCCAAATTGCGCGGCTGTTTCGGTGCCGCTGAAGATGATCCGGTCTTCCCAGATCCGCGTCATGGCCTTGGGCATGCCGTATTGCGGATGGGCATGTACGGGCTGAAGATCCAGGTTGGTTGCTGTGAAGCGATCAAACGCCCAGTCTTTTAACAAAAGCGCATTGGGGCTGGTCGCCTTGCGCCCGAACAATCGCCCCAGCTGAGCCAGAACCTGCTGCCGCAACGCCCCTTCATCCCGGCGAGCTTGCGCAGGGATGCCGATGAAACCGAACAGCGCGAAGGGACCACCGCTGGCAGGCGACGCGTCGTGGATTTCCACCATGGGACCGCGCCGGCTCATAGCATCCCCTGACAATCCGTCTTTGCGCCAGAACGGAGTGTCATAGACCGCAACTGCTTTGGCCTGACCGGCCATCCAGGTCGCGATGTGCCGCATGGCTGACAACGTGCCATCGGGCAGGGCGGGCTCATAGGTCAACTCGGCCGCGATACGTGGGGGCATGGCAAGTACCACACAGCTTGCCCAAATATGCTGTCCAGATTGCGAGGTGACCCGAACTCCGCCTTTGGTGCGGGCCAAGGCGGTGATCTGCGTGGACAGGTGAATTGCTCCATCCGGCAACCGTGCCGACAGCGCATCCGTCAAAGCAGCGAGCCCCGCGACCAGGCGATAAGACCCTTCCATGGATGAAAACCCGCGGCCCCGCACAACACGGCCCTGTTCATCTTCGAAGCTCAGCGCGCCGGAGCTGAATTGGTCAAACCGGTGCAGGCCCAGTCGGTCTGTCAGCGCTGCGATACGTGGCTGCCCGGGCCAGAACCAAGCCGGCCCCATGTCCAGATGGGCGCCCCCCTGAAGCTCGGTCAGAATGCGCCCGCCCAGACGGCTGCGCGCCTCAGCAACCAGCACCTCCTGACCCTGATCCACAAGCTGTGTCGCCAGGCCAAGCCCTGAAAGTCCGCCACCGATGATGAGCGTATCAGTGCGCATGGGTCAAACCCCCTCAGTTGAAGAACGCAGGTCCAGCTTTTGGGCCCAACTCGACCGGGGTTGTTGCGCCAGGGTTTTGTTCAGACATCGGTTACACCGCCGGCGGTTGGGCGTAAGGCAGGTGGCCTGTCTTCATCCAGATCTTGGCTCCGTCCGCCCCAGCAACGGCCGTCAGGCTGTGGCCTTCAGGCAGGCGCAGCCAATCGTTTTTGACCAGTTCGTCCCCGCCTTCGGTGACCGACCCGTCGATGATCAGAACCTCGATCCCGCCGGGGGCGTCCGAGCGCAGCGTCGCGCCCGCGTCCAGATGGGCGTAGGTCACGATCTCGCGCGCATCCTCATGCAGGACTGCGGTGGCGATACCGTTTGCGGGTGCGCGCAGCTCATCCACCATGTTTTTGCGAAACTGGGTTCGGTCGTTCAGGTCGAACTGCCAAAGCTTGACGAAGATCGTGCATCCCGGTTCCGACCCCGGTGTGTGTTGCGAGGTTGGCGGGTTGCGTACATAGGTCCCCGCCGGATAGTCACCATGTTCATCCTGAAATACACCGTCAAGGACAATGAACTCCTCGCCACCCGTATGGGTATGGGCAGAGAAATGACTGCCCGGCGCATAACGTACGATAGTGGTGGCCCGTGCGACCTCGCCTCCGATCCTGTCCAGCATCCTGCGATCCACACCCTTCATGGGTGAGGCCTGCCATTCCAGCTGGTCCGAGTGAACGACAACGCGGTCAGAGAAGTCCGAATTGATTTCCATGGGGTCAGTTCTCTTCCTTGGTTGCAGTAAGGATGACTATCTACCAATAGGTAGGCAAATGCCAACTGAAATGTTGGTATAGGCGACACCTTACACAGAGTGTTGAACGGTTTCTTGTCAGTGTGGCTTGGTTCCACGGTTAGGTGACGCAATTGCCGGGAAGAAGTACCACGCCTTTTTTGGGGGCGGGTGCGATACGCAAGATCAGGCGCATTAAGTATCTGAATGATATTAATTGCTTCGTGCGAAAGGACAGCTTCACCACCCGTTTCGAAACTGGTTGTGCCTTCTGCACGGGGCATTTCGGTGCTCAAGAAACCAGCGGGAATTTTCGGATTCTGAGGTTTCGGAGGGGCAATGTTGAATTGCAGGAAGTCGAAACAAACTTGCGAAAATACCGCATTCAAGAGGTATAAAAACGTATTCCTTGAAGGGCAGCGCATCCGCATGCTTCACTTTTGGAGCCATGTAAGCCTGTGATTTTGCTGGCCCAAAAAAAACCGAAAGGCACGGCCTTTCCACACAAAAAAAACTTAGCGCACCACTACCCAGAGGGTGAGAAAAACAAGCGCGGAAACGACCCAACACGGAGATATCAGATGAAAAAAACTGCAACGCTACTTGGAAGCGCGTCTTTCGCGATTGCCGGGCCGGTCATGGCCGCGGATATCGTGATCGGTGTGCCCAACTGGGCCTCGGTGAACGCCACGGCACATATTCTTGAGGTCGTGATCGAAGAGAACCTCGGCCTGGACGTGGAATTGCAAAACGGCACCAACCCGATTGTCTTCGAGGCCATGGACAGCGGTTCGATGCATGTCCATCCGGAAGTGTGGATGCCCAATCAGCAAAACCTTCACGATACCTATGTCAAGGAAAACGGCACCGTCGTCATGAACCAAAACCCGGTTCAGGCGGAACAGGGCATGTGCGTGCCGACCTATATCGCGGAAAAGTACGACATCAAATCGATCGATGACCTGAGCGACCCCGACAAGGTTGCGATTTTCGATACCGATGGCAACGGAACACCCGAGGTATGGATCGGTGCGCCGGGTTGGGCGTCGACCGTTGTCGAGAAGATCCGGGCCAAGTCCTATGGCTATGACCAGATCTTCGATTTGACGGAATACGAGGAAACCATCGCCTATGCCAATCTGGCAAATGCGACCAAAGCGGGCGACCCGTGGATCGGGTTTTGCTACAGCCCCCACTATATCTTCGTGACCCAGGATTTGACGGTTCTGGAAGAACCGCCTCATGATCCGGCCACCTGGACAATCGTTCAGCCCACGGATGATCCAGATTGGTTGTCCAAGTCCGAGGCGTCCTCGGCCTGGAACGGAGCAACGCTTCACTTGCACTACGCCAAGGAACTGGAAGAGAGCTATCCCGAAGTGGCCGCCCTGTTCAGCAACTACCAGATGACAGGCGACGATCTGAGCGCGATGGGTAAGGCGCTGGCCGTCGACAACATCGAAGCTGCGGATTTCGCCAAGGAATGGGTGGCTGCGAATGAAGACACCGTCATCGGCTGGCTGACCAACTAAATCACCACTCTTTGGGCCGTCGCGCAAAACCGCGGCGGCCTTTTTCTGTCGGGCAGGGCATCGCCCTGTGGGAGATAAATGGACGAACCTGTCGTAAAATTGGAAAACGTTTGGAAGATCTTCGGCTCGCGTGCCGAAGAGGCAATGGAAGCGGTCAGAAACGAAGGCATAGGCAAGCCGGAGGTTCTGGAGCGGTTCAACTGTGTTGTCGGCGTTCAGGGCGCCACGTTCGAAGTGCCGAGGGGTGAGATTTTCTGTATCATGGGGCTGTCCGGCTCGGGCAAGTCCACATTGGTGCGACATGTGAATCGATTGATCGAACCCACGGCGGGTCGGATCGAGATTCTGGGTCACGATGTTTCGAAACTGTCGGAATCCGAGTTGCGCCGCATTCGCGCCCAGCAAATCGGGATGGTCTTTCAGCACATGGCGCTGATGCCGCATCGTTCCGTGCGCGATAATGTGGCCTATCCATTGGAGATCCGAAAGGTGTCCAAGTCAAAGCGCTGGGCCGTCTCGGATCACGCGCTGAGCCTGGTGAATCTGACAGGTTACGAGGACCGCCTGCCCAAAGAGCTTTCGGGCGGGATGCAGCAACGCGTGGGGATCGCGCGGGCGCTGGCCTCGGACCCGGAAATCCTGTTGATGGATGAACCATTTTCTGCGCTCGATCCGCTGATCCGCCTGCAGTTGCAGGACCAGTTCAAAGCACTTGTGGCGCAGCTCAAAAAGACCACGCTGTTCATCACCCACGATCTGGACGAAGCCATTCGGATCGGCCACCGGATTGCGATCATGAAGGATGGCGTCATCGTACAGATCGGAACCCCCGAAGACATCGTCATGAACCCGTCCGACGATTACGTGCGCGAATTTGTTCAGGGCATCTCAAAACTCAAACTGGTCAAGGCGCATTCCATCATGGAGCCTTTGGACAGTTATTCAGGGCCACTTGACGGTGCGCCCCGAGCCGACGAGGGCGCGGATCTGGATCAGCTGATCGACCTGGCCGTGAATTCTGATCTGCCGGTCGTCATCACGGATGCGGGTATCGATGTGGGTGTCGTGACCAAGCCGCGCCTGTTGCGCGGTATCCAGGGGGGCAAAAATGACTGATGCAGCAACAGAGATGAAAGTAACGGCCGCCTCTGATATCGAGGTCGATCGCGAGGCCCTGGACCTTTCCATCAAAGAGTTCGCGGGTCCGAACGGTGACTACTATGTCAGCGCGTTCCACAGGATTCATGATGCGACCAGCGCGATTCCCAACACGTTCAACACGTGGGCCGCGGTGCTGGGGCCATTCTGGTCTGCGTCACGCGCCATTTGGGGCATGTTCTGGACCTTTCTGATCCTTGAAATCATCGCGTGGGTCCAGATCGGCAGGGGCGCGTGGGGCAATCCCGGCGCGGATTTCGCCGAGCGCGCCGCACGTCAGCAGGAACGCGCGGCCGAACTGTTGGCGCGCGCAGCGGATGCCACGGAACAGGCCGATATCGACCGTTTCACCAAACTGGCCGAGAACATACAAAAAGCAGCGGCCACAAGTCTGGAAAGGGCTGCCGCTGCCCAGTCCGAGGCGGCAGGAATCCTGATTACCGGGTTGTTGATGTTGCTGGTGTTCAAGTTGGTTCAAGGGTTCTACGCTGACCGCGTCTACGAAAAACAGTATTCGAACTGGCGCATCGATCCGGACAGCACTGAAAGCGGGCGTTCGACCCGTAATATCGTCATGGGTGCGATCCTTGTCGCAGCAATCGGACCTTTGATTGTGTACAAGTTCACCGTGAACGCATCCCTTCCATTGTTGGACGCGTTCCCGGAACAGCAAGTGTCTGCGATGTTTCTTGGCGAAGGCAACGGCACGCTGTTCTCGAGCCTGGCAAACTGGATGGAGGCCAGGATTGATGCGGCCGCTGCGGCGGGCGGCGACATCTTTGACGGGATCGTGGCGGGCGTGCGATCGGTGCTTGATGCGCTGACGATTGCACTGATCGGGTCGCCCTGGCCGGTGGTCATGCTGGTCATCTGTGTGACGGCCTGGCGTGCGGCGGGACCAAGGGTTGCCATCTTCACCGCGTCTTCCCTGGCCTATATCGCGTTGCTGGGGTATTGGGACGTGGCGATGGAAACGGTTGCTCTGGTCGGTGCGGCGGTGTTGCTGTGCGTCGTCTTCGGCATTCCGCTGGGTATCTGGTTCGGAAAGTCGCAGCGCGCTTATCGCGCGGCGGAACCGGTTCTGGACCTGATGCAGACGCTTCCCGCCTTCGTCTACCTGATCCCGATCATCGCCTTCTTCGGCACCGGCAACCCGCCGGGGATTCTGGCCACCATCATCTTTGGCATGCCGCCGGTGATCCGCCTTACGGCACTGGGAATGCGGGGGGTGCCTGAAAGCATCAAAGAAGCTGCCGTCGCCTTTGGCGCGTCGAAATGGCAACTGTTGAAGGATGTTGAAATCCCGCTGGCGCTGCCATCGATCATGACCGGTGTGAACCAGACGATCCTGATGTGCCTGTCCATGGTCGTGATCATCTCACTGATCGGCGGGGGCGGTTTGGGCAAGGAAATCCTCGAGGCGCTGCAATACGCGGCCAAGGGGCCGGGCCTGCTGGGGGGCTTTGCGATCCTGTTCCTTGCCATGGTCATGGACCGGATCGTGCAGGGCGCGTTCCGACGAGAAGACGAAAAACTCTGAACGCAAACGCCCCCGGTTCTGATCGGGGGCGCTTTTCTTTGATCCGAGGAAACCATGACAGACCCGTATGAACAATCGATGATGGACAACCTGTATTGGTGGGGCGTGCCCACACTGTTCCGGTGTCCCAATGTCGGACCCGAAGGGCAGGATATCGCACTGGCGGGCGTGCCGCATTCGACGGGCAACGGCACGACCGAAAGGGACCAGCACCTGGGACCACGCGCGTTGCGGCATGTCTCGGCCGTACAACGCAGAGTGCATTCGGTCTTTGAAATTGATCCCTGGCAGAGTGCGCGGATCGCCGATGTGGGTGATGTGCCTTTTCCAAAGGCCAACGACAACGAAGACTGCATCGAACGCATCACTGAATTCTACAAGACCATAGACGCGGCCGGAGCGCGCCCCGTTTCCGTCGGTGGCGACCATTCCATCACCGGTGGCATTGTTCAGGCTTTGGGTAACGGCAAGCTTGCAGGCGGGCAGCCGGTCAGCTTTCTGCATCTGGACGCGCATACGGATGTCTTCACCAAGGTTGATCACTTTCTTGGCGCTAAGAAATCCGCGGCCCACTGGGGGGCCTATCTGGCCGATCAGGGGCAGGTGGATCCAACCCGGTCGATGCAGATCGGTCTGCGGGGCCATCCACGCAGCCTGGACTGGCTGCAACCGTCTTATGACTACGGGTACAATATCGTCACCATGCGAGAGTTCCGACAGCGCGGGTTGGCCGATGTGGTCGCGCAGACCAAAGAGGTTTTGGGTGACCGCCCGGTTTACATCACCTTCGATCTGGACTGTCTGGACCCAACCGTCGCGCCGGCCGTGTCCAATCTGGAACCGGGTGAGAAGGGGTTTGACATAGATGAGGCGGTCGGCATCCTGCGCGCGACGCGCGGATTGAACATCATCGGCGGCGATGTGGTCTGCATGATGCCCACCAAGGACAGCCCCAACAACATCACCGCGCTGACGGCGGCGGCGGTGATGTTCGAGATGATTTCGATGATCGCCGAGAACGTCGCGCGGGCCTAGCGCCGCGCGTCGATCGCCTGTGCCAGAACACACAGCAACTCGAACATCAGCGAGATGCCAAGCCACGCCGTCCCGCCTTGGGGGTCGAATGGCGGTGACACTTCGACAAGATCGGCGCCAACAAGGTTCAGGCCGGACATCCTGCGAATGACCTGCTGGGCCTGAAAGCTGTTGGGCCCGCCGATTTCAGGTGTTCCTGTGCCGGGGGCGTAAGTTGGATCGACAAAGTCGATGTCATAGGTGCAATAGGTCGGCTGCATGCCAACGATATCGCGTACCTCGTTCATAACGTCGTCCATGCCCCTGTCGAACAGTTCTTCGATACGGATGATGCGGATGCCCTGCGCCTCGCCCCATTCGATATCTTCAGTGTTGTAGGCCGTGCCGCGAATCCCGACTTGTACAAAACGCTTCGGGTCCACCAACCCTTCCTCGACCGCTCGGCGGAACGGGGTGCCGTGGGTGAATTTGTGACCTCCGAAATAAGTGTCGAACAAGTCCGTGTGACTGTCGAACTGGATCAGGCCAACCGGACCCGAAGCGGCCAAGGCACGAAGGACGGGCAGGGTGGTCAGGTGATCCCCTCCGGCGGTCAATGGTGTGATGTTGCGGGTTTGAAGATCCGTGTAGAAACGCGTGACCCGATCCAGCGTGTCTTCTATGTCGACGGGATTGGGGGCGACGTCTCCTAGATCTGCGCAGTTCACCATTGAAAACGGTGCCACACCCGTAACCGGGTTCATCGCCCTGATCATGGTGGAATAATCTCTTAATTGCCGCGGACCATGCCGGGCGCCGGGGCGATTGGTGGTTCCGCCGTCCCAAGGGATACCGACGATGCCCAGTTCGACCTCCGAGATCCGTTCGTGCGCCAGATCCAGCATGGGCAGGCGCATGAATGCGGGAATGCCGGCAAATCGGGCCAGTTCCATGGCGGATACCGGTTGAAAAAATGAATCGGCCATGATGCCCCATCCTCTGCAAGTTTCCTCAGTGACCCTAACGGTTCAGGACCGGGCTGGAAATGCCCGCCGCTCTTCAAGACAGGATATGAAAACGCTGGCGGATTTCGGCGTCTTGTTCAGGGGTGAGGTATTTGGGGTAATGCGTGCTCAACACCTCTTGAGCGACGCGCCGTGCGGATGACCACGCATCCATCGCACCATCGGTTTGCCAGGTGCGGGGCTCCTGACGATCGGCGAGTTTCGGATAGAAATAGTCTCGTTCCATGGCTTCATAGGTTTGCTCGCTGCCCAGAAAATGCCCATCGCCCAGAACCGAATGGCATATGGCGTCAAAGCCAAGATTCGCTTCGGTGACCTCGATCCCGCGCAAGACACGATACGTGTGCGAGTGCATTTCGTTGTCCAGAACGAAGGCCTCGAAGCTGACCCCGAGCAGAGATGCCGTCATGCCCGAGCTTTCATAGATCAGATTGCCTCCTGCCAGCGCTGCCGCCAGCGATGTGATGCCTTTTTCTGCGCCATGCTGGGCGTCGATGGCCTTGGCATCCGCCATCGAGGCGGCCACACCCGACGGCAAACCCAGCCAGTTCGTGATTTGCGCCGACGCCGCATTCAGGATTGCGGTCTCACCGCTGCCCCCTGCGAAAGAGCCGGTCCTGAGATCCACGATGAAGGGCCAGTTGGAAAAGATCATCGGAAAGCCGGGTTTGATCGCATTGACCATCACGAGACTGGCCAGCGTTTCGGCCAGTGACTGCGCCAGAAATCCGGCCAGAGTTGCCGGGGCGGTTGCGCCCGCCTGCGCGGCCGTGATGCAGGACATCGGAATGTTATGGGCGATGCATTCATAAACCACATCCACTGCATCCTCGCCGTATCGCATTGGCGAAATGATCGGACTTATATGCGCTTTGAGGAAGGGGCGTTTGGCGAATTCCCCGGCCCCTCCGGCGACGATGTCCAGCATCTCGACGATCGGGCCGACATGTTCCGCCAACGTGAAAGACGTTGCCATTGGCTTGGTTGTGTTGCGTACCAAAGCGTAAACGGTGTTGACGTCCAGATCGAACACATCCGAGACATCGGTTGCCACGCAGCATCGGGTGAACCAACTGACATTGGCCAGCGTGTCCTGTAGCCGGGTGAAATCATGCAGATCGGCCAGGGTGGAGGGGCGATAAAGCCCACTGTTGATATCAAGGGTCTGAACCGCAGCACCGCCGGTGCCAAAATACACGCGGTCGCCACCCACCTCGATGGATCGTTTTTCATCCCGGCCATGAAAGGTAAAGCTCTTCGCGGCCGAGGCGATGGCCTGTTTGACCATTGAACGGGGAAAAACCAGCCGGTTCTGTTCCCGATCCTGGGCACCCGCCGCCCTGAGGTCGAAGGCCAGCCTGTCCGGCACGTCTCCCATCCCCAGCTTTTCCAGCAAACGCAGCGCCGTGTCATAGATCTTCTCGATTTCCGATATGCTCAAGGGCTTGAATGCCCCGCCTTTCTGACCGGGAGGGCAAGGATCAATGACGGGCTTGGCCGCACGCTGTGCATGCCGTGCTTTGCGTCCGCTTCGTTTGATGCTGTCGGATGGCATGTGTTTTCGTCACCTAGCGTTTTCCTGCACCGTAGGACCCAAGTTGTCCCGGTATCAAAGAAGAAGTGCCGTTTTCAGAATCCGAAATCGCGGTTTCGATTTTCCGGCACCCGTATCTGCCCTGTTGTCTGCGCATCCCGTTATTCAGCAAGACTGGTGCCGAAGTTGAAGGAGCAATGCCATGAAGTCGCGTACCAGAGCCGTTGTGATAGGGGGCGGGATCGCCGGATGTTCGACGCTCTACCACCTGACCCGGGAAGGGTGGACCGACGTGGTTTTGGTCGAACGGAATGAACTGACCTCGGGCACGACTTGGCATTCGGCGGCGCAGGTCACCAATTTCGGCATGAACCAGACGATGGTCGGCCTGAAATCGCATTCGATCCGTCTGTACAAGGAGCTGGCTGACGATCCGGATTACCCGATCAACTATCATCACGCAGACGGTGGGATCCGTCTGGCCAACACCGAAGGGCAGATGCAGGGCTATCGTCACTTTGCGTCCATGGCGCGGGGGATGGACGTACATTTCGAGGTGATAGACGCGGATGAATGTGCCCGGAGACACCCGTTGATTTCGACCGACAATCTCATCGGTGGGCTTTGGGATCCGCTGGACGGCGACATCGATCCGGCGCAATTGTGCCAGTCCCTTGCGCGCCGGGCACGCAAGGCGGGCGCCGAGGTGTATCGAAATACGCCGGTGACCGCGCTGACACAGCACAGCGATGACACCTGGACCGTGCATACCGAGCACGGGGATATCGACTGTGATGTCGTCGTCAACGCCTGCGGCTACAGGGTCAACGAGGTCGGCGCCATGATGGGTGTTCATCATCCCGTGTCGTCCATGGAACATCAGTATTTCCTGACCGAAGAAATCGAGGCCATCCGGGATGCCGGACACCGGATGCCGCTGCTGCGCTGCCCGATCAGCGATTACTATTGCCGGCAGGAAAAGAACGGCCTGTTGCTAGGGTTCTACGAGCAGGGGTGCAAAACCTGGGGTATGGACGGGATTGATCCGAACTTCGTGAACGCATTGTGCCCGGATGATCTGGACCGCGTGACCGATGTGCTGGAAGGGGCCTTTGCGCGCATGCCCGCCTTGATGGAAGTTGGTATTCACACCGTGGTCAACGGACCGATCACCTATACCATTGATGGTGCCCCATTGGTCGGTCCGATTCCGGGCAAGCGCAACGCGTACTGCATCATTGGACTGCGGGCCGGGCTGGGTGAAGGTGGCGGTCACGGGTGGTTGCTGGCACAGCAGATCGTGCATGGCGATGCATGTTATGACACGTGGTGCCTCGACCCGCGGAGGTTTTCGGGTCATGCCAATGTGGAACTCACCGCGCTCAAGGCGATTGAAGATTATCAGAACGAATTCAGGTTCCACTTTCCGCATGAACATCGCCCCGCGGGCCGACCCGCCAAAACGACCCCTCTGACGCCTGTTCTGGCATCCGAAGGGGCCGAGTTCACTGTGGTCAACGGATGGGAAAGGGTGGACTATTTCAAACCCGATCCCGATTTCTCGCCAACGCTCAGTTTCGATTTTGACGAAACCTTCGATTTGGTGGCCGCCGAAGTCGAAAGCATTCGAACCGGCGTCGGGCTTGCAGAGGTAAACGGGTTCAACCGTATCGAGATCACGGGACCGGACAGGCACGCATTCCTGGATCGGTTGTTTTGCGGGCTTGTTCCTCGGCGTGAGGGGCGTGTCGGGTTGGGATACCTGTTGAACGACCAGGGTATGATCAAGGCAGAGGCGACGATTGCCAATCTGCCCGCCAGCCACAGGGGGGCGGCCCGCGTTTGGTATGGTTCCGCCGCGGCAAGCGAGTTTCACGACATGGATTGGTTGCGCCTGCATCTGCGCAGCGATGAGGACGTTCAGTTGCGCAGCCTGACAAATGATCAAACAAATCTGGTTCTGGCTGGCCCGAAGTCGCGTTCTGTCTTGTCAGCCTGCGCCAGAGGAGATTGGTCGGCAGATGCGTTCCCGTGGCTCAGCGTGCGCGAGTGCTTTGTCGGTATTGCTCCGGCGACGGTCATGAACCTGAGTTACTCGGGCGAGCTGGCCTATGAAATCCATGTTCCAAATGCCTCGCTCTATGCGGCCTATCTTGCCTTGCGCGAGGTCGGCGAAACGTACGGGTTGAAACTGTTCGGTGCCAGGGCCGTTGAATCCATGCGCATGGAGAAGAGCTTTTTGCACTGGAAAGCCGATCTGATCACCGAATTTGATCCTTTTGAAACCGGGCTGGATCGGTTTGTCCGACTGGACAAGGTCGTCTTCGTGGGGCGTGATGCCCTGTTGAGACGGAAGTCCGAAGGACAACGACGCAAGCTGGTCCCCTTGCGCATCGATTCAACCCTTGGCCCGGCGCATCCCGGCGCATCACTGATGCAGGATGACACTGTCGTTGGCACCATCACGTCGGGCGAATGGGGGTATCGCACGGGGCTGAATCTGGCGCACGCTTTCATTCATCCGTCCCTGGCGCAGCTTGGCCGCGAAATGGAGCTGGACAGCTGCGGGAAACGGATTGGTGCGACGGTTATCAGCCCAAGCCCGTACGACCCGGATTTTATGCGGATGAAAGCCTAGAATCGACCGTTTCGATCAACTTCTTCATTGCCGCATGGGCAAAACTTTGCTTCGCTAGTTTCGAACAAATCGAAACAATGGTCGGTTGCCGTGTCCAAATCTCTGAGTCTTCGATGGCTGGAAGTGTTTCAGTTGATCGCCAAATCCGGATCGATTCAGCAAGTCGCATCAGAAACAGACTTGTCGATCAGCACGGTTTCGAACCACCTGCGCAGCCTTGAACGCGCGTTGGGGATTGAATTGGTCGACCATGGGCGTCGCCCGATGGGCCTGACGCCGGCGGGCGAGGTGTTTGCCCGCTATGTGCGTGAGGGTCTGACTGTGCTGAAGCGCGGTGAGGCTGAGATACGAACGGGAAACTGGCAGCATGCGACGGATCTGCGGCTGGCTTTGATCGATGACTTCGACAACCAGATCGCGCCCGACCTTGTTCGTTTTCTGGCGCAGGCTCTGCCGCGGTGCAATTTCCGCCATTTCACGCGCCCAAGCCACGAAATTCTTGCCAAACTTCAGGAACACAAGCTTGACGTGGGCGTCGCCACACGACCGCTGGGTCGTACCGAGGGGCTGATCGAATACCCGTTGATGAGAGACCCCTTCATCGTCGTGGTTCCCAACAAGTTCGAAGGATCCCCGGACGAGCTGTTCAACCCGGATGCCGATTTGCCATTGTTGAGGTATTCGCGTGACTATGTGATCGGCAAGCAGATTGAAACTCAACTGGCCCGAAGCAAGTTCAGCCTGCCCAACCGGTTTGAACTGGAGTGCAACCAATCCATCATCGGCCTGGTCGCGCAGGGCAGTGGCTGGGCAATCACTACCGCGGCGTGCTTTCACCGAACGCAGAGGTTTCACAACAGCGTAAAGGCCATGCCCTTTCCCGGCAGCAACTTCGTTCGCACAGTGTCGCTGTTTACAACCGAAGTATACCCGGCAACGACGTCGGAGCTGATCCAGAAGGCCATGAGCAAATTGATACGTCAGCATTTCACAAGACCGATGTGTGCCCGGCACAATTGGCTGAAGAATGAGTTCCGCACCATGGAGATAGAGGGCGTCTAGCCCAATCTGACCGGGTTGCCGAACAGCTGGTGGTTGAGGACGAATGCTCGCAGGGCTTTGACTGGACAGGCCGTGCAGGTGTTTCGGAAAACCGGGCCGATGTTCAAATTGCGGTCTGCTCTGGTTCGGGTTCTTTCTGACGGGGTGTCGAATTCGTCTCGCCTCGGGCTCAAAGCGCTTTTAGTCTCTGAACGACAGGCAATCACGTCAACAGGAAGCCAAATGAGCTGGATCAGAACCATCCCCTTCGAGCAAGCCACAGGCAGGCTGAAGAAACTCTATGACCGCGTCACGGGCCCGGGCAACAATGTGGACAATATCATGATGGCGCATTCGTTGCGCCCGCATTCGATGGAAGGGCACATGGCGATCTACAAGGCGGTGCTGCATCACTCGGGCAACAAGACACCGAAATGGTTTCTTGAGGTGCTGGGCGTGTGGGTCAGCTCTCTGAACCGATGCGGATATTGCGTCGAACACCATTTCGCAGGGTTGCAGCGGTTGCTGGCCAACGAAGAACGGGGAAACGCGATCCGGGCGGCGATCGAAGCCCGCGATCCGGCGGCCGCGCCATTGGATGCAGCGCAGGTGGCGGCCATGACCTATGCGCGCAAACTGACCGAGGATCCGGGCGATCTGGTCGAAGCGGATGTGATCGCGCTGCGCACGGCAGGGTGGGATGATGGAGAAATCCTCGAGATCAATCAGGTCTGTTCCTACTTCTCTTATGCGAACCGCACGGTTCTGGGGCTGGGATGCTCGACGGAAGGCGACGAATTGGGTCTGTCGCCCAACAACTCTGACAACCCTGACGATTGGGGGCATAGATGAAACCTGAAACAAGGGGATCAGCGATCCGGTGCGCCAAACGGGCGCCAGCTTTGGCCATGTTGGCCGAGGTCGATTAGACGATCCTATTGAGGTTTCAGGCAAGGGCCGCTCGGGCATAGCTTGAAAAACGACGTTTGTATCGGACCCTTGTATCCAGTGCGGAATTTGTGGGTTTTTGAGGCATCAATTTGACCCCAATCAAAGCGCATCCATGGCCTCTCTGCTAGCTCCTTTCCGGCACAACAGAAAAGGAAAGATTTCATGGAAGCCATTGCTCGGGTCGAAACAAATTCAACTCAGGTCAAGACCGGGCCGACGCCGGTTGCAGACGTCGCAGAGCCCAGCCCTGAAAAGATCCGGCAGGCGTTTGAAAGCGGCAAGTACCCCTATGGCCGCAAGATGGCGCGGTCGGTGTACGAAGAACAGAAGGCCAAGCTTCAGGCAGAGTTGCTGAAGGTTCAGTTGTGGGCGCAGGAAACCGGGCAGCGTTTCGTTCTGCTGTTCGAAGGGCGCGATGCTGCCGGCAAGGGCGGTACGATAAAGCGCTTCATGGAGCACCTCAATCCGCGTCAGGCCAGGGTCGTGGCCTTGAATAAACCCACTTGGGAGGAAAAGGGGCAATGGTATTACCAGCGCTATATTCAGGAACTGCCAACAGTTGGCGAAATGGTGTTCTACGACCGGTCCTGGTACAACCGCGCGGGTGTCGAGCGGGTGATGGGCTTCTGCTCTCCCAATGAATATCTGGAGTTCATGCGGCAGACGCCAGAGTTGGAGCGGATGCTGGTACGTTCGGGCATCCAGCTTTACAAATACTGGTTCTCGGTCACGCAGGAAGAACAGCAGCGTCGTTTCAAAAGTCGCGAGACGGATCCTCTGAAACAGTGGAAATTGTCACCGATTGACAAGGCCAGCCTCACCAAGTGGGACGATTACACCGAAGCTAAAGAGGCCATGTTCTTTTACACCGATACCGCGGACGCGCCGTGGACGATCATCAAGTCGAATGACAAAAAACGCGCGCGGCTGAATTGTATGCGCCATTTCCTGTCGACGCTGGACTATCCGGGCAAGGATCACGACATTGTGGGTGAACCCGATCCGTTGATCGTGGGGCAGGCGCATCACGTGATTCACCGCTCCGAGCATATTCTGGGTACGACACTGCATCCGGACGCTCGTTAATCACGCCGGTGCCCGCCTGGACCGTGCAAGCGGGAACCGAGGTATCATGTTGACATTTTAGCGATCATCTCTTGTCTCGCGCCAAGCCCGCGCATATGGCTGGTGCGATGACAAAAGTGATGACATATCCGGCCCACTTTCGGGCAATTGCCGTGCTTGGCCTGCCGTTGATCGGTGGCCATCTGGCGCAGTTTGCCATCGGCCTGACCGACACCGTCATGCTGGGCTGGTACGGGGTCGAGGCGCTGGCAGCGGTTACCCTGGCCAGCAGCTATTATTTCGTTCTGTTTTTGTTTGGTGCGGGGTTTGGCTGGGCCGTCATGCCGATGGTTGCCACCGCAGCGGCAGAAGGGGACGAAACCAGCATTCGCCGCTCGACCCGCATGGGGCTGTGGTTGTCACTGCTATACGCTGCGGTGGTCATGCCGTTGTTGTGGTGGTCCTATCCGATCCTGATCGCCATGAAACAAGAGCCGCATATCGCCGAAACCGCGTCGGAATATTTGCGCATTGCCGGTTGGGGATTGTTTCCGGCTCTCATCGTTATGGTGTTGAAATCCTACCTTGCGGCCCTGGAGCGAACCCAGATCGTGCTGTGGATCACGGTTACGGCGGCGGTTGTGAACGGGTTTACCAACTATGCGCTGATCTTTGGCAACTGGGGCGCGCCGGAACTGGGTGTGATGGGCGCTGCGATCGCTTCGATCGCGACACAGGTCGTTTCACTGGTCGCGGTTGTCGTCTATGTCGTCCGGACCTTGCCGGAACACAGCCTGTTCCAGCGCTTCTGGCGTCCAGATTGGGAAATGTTCATCAGCGTGTGGAAACTGGGCGTGCCCATTGGCCTGACAACCCTGGCCGAGGTGTCGCTGTTTGCAACATCCGCCGTGATGATGGGCTGGCTGGGTCAGGTCCCGCTAGCCGCGCACGGGATCGCCCTGAATTTGGCGTCGGCCACATTCATGGTGCATCTGGGGCTGTCAAATGCGGCCACCATCCGGGCCGGCAACGCGTTGGGCCGCCGTGACAAGGCGCATCTGGAGAAAGGTGCGATTGCCGTGACAGGCATGTCGCTGGTCATGTCCGTCGTGACCGTCATCCTGTTCCTGACATATGCCGAGCCGCTGATTTCCCTGTTCATGGAGGCCGATGATCCGCAGCGCGGGCAAATTCTGGCTATCGGGACAGGATTGCTGGCCATGGCTGCCCTGTTCCAACTGGTCGACGGTGCGCAGGTGATTGCGCTGGGACTGCTGCGTGGTTTGCAGGATGCCAAGATACCGATGGTTATGGCGGCGCTCAGCTATTGGGTGGTGGGAATTCCGGCGTCCTACTATTTCGGCTTCGTCCGTCAGATGGACGGCATCGGTGTCTGGCTGGGGCTGGTGCTTGGCCTGGCTTTCGCGGCGGTGCTGCTGATGGCCCGGTTCTGGATGCATTCGGTGCGGCAGATGCAGGCGCCGGCGGAACCGGCCTAGTCTTTGCTCAACCGGTCGGCCTTTTTCCGAACCAGAACCGTGCGCAGATCGTGCATCGCCATCAGCAATCTGTCGGTTACATCCTCAAGCTGTTCGTCGCTTGCCTTGGACTGCGCCCATTGCGTTGTCAGGTTCAAATAGTCGACAGCGCGGTGAATGTCGTCAATGTCGCGCTGGGCCAATATGGCCCGGCGCTCGTCCATCCATTGGGCGATCTCTGCCTGATCCCGTTCGGACAAAACCCGTTGCCCGTGTGGCTTGACCTCACCGTTGCGGATGTTGATAACGGCGATCTGGTCCATCTCGATCCGGCGCTGGCGGTTTTCCGTATCGATCCGAAACACCGCGGCCCCGTTTTCACGGATGCGAAAATAGTATTCGGGCAGGTCGGCAGACATGTTTACCTCAGCGATGCACAAAAGCGCTGTATACGAGCGCAGGCTTCGGTCAGGGCTGCGTCGGACGTCGCGTAGCTGACCCGGAAGTTGGGTGACAGGCCGAAGGCCGCGCCAAACACGACGGCGACATCCGCCTCTTCCAGTAGGGCCGTGGCAAAGGCTTCATCGTTTTCGATGACGGTTCCCGCGGGTGTTGTTTTGCCAATCAGCCCGGCGATCGAGGGGTAGACATAAAACGCGCCCTCGGGTGTCGGGCAGGTTATGCCGTCAATCTCGTCCAACATCCGCACCACCAGATCACGGCGGCGTTTGAACGTTTCATTGTTCGGGGCCAGAAAATCCTGTGTTCCGTTCAGCGCTTCCACTGCCGCCCACTGGCTTATCGAGCAGGGGTTCGAGGTGGATTGCGACTGGATCTTGCGCATCGCCGAGATGAGTTCGACCGGACCGGCCGCATAACCGATGCGCCAGCCGGTCATGGCGTAGGCTTTCGAAACACCGTTGCAGGTGAGCGTCCTGTCATACAGGCCGGGCTCCACCTCGGCAGGCGTGCAGAATTCAAACCCATCATAAGCCAGGTGTTCATACATGTCGTCCGACATGATCCAGACATGCGGATGGCGCATCAGAACATCGGTGAGGGCCTTGAGCTCATCCCGGCTGTACCCTGCGCCTGTCGGGTTCGAGGGCGAGTTGAAGATGAACCACTTTGTCCTTGGGGTGATGGCGGCTTCCAGTTGTTCTGCCGTCAGCTTGAAGTTGTTGGCCAGCGTCGTTTCAACAACAACCGGCGTCCCGCCTGCCAGCAAAACCATGTCGGGGTAACTTACCCAATATGGCGCGGGGATGATCACCTCGTCACCGTCATTCATTGTTGCCATCAAGGCGTTGTACAACGTCTGCTTGCCGCCCGTTCCAACCGAGATCTGCGCGGGCGTGTAGTCAAGCCCATGATCGCGCTTCATCTTGGCGCAAACCGCCTGCTTCAGTTCCGGAATGCCGTCCGGTGCGGTGTACTTGGTTTTTCCGGCTGCAATCGCTGCAACAGCGGCGTCCTTGATGTTTTGCGGGGTGTCGAAATCCGGCTCACCCGCGCTCAGGCCGATCACGTCGCGCCCGGCAACTTTCAACTCGGCGGCCTTGGCTGTCATGGCGATCGTGGGCGATGGTTTGACGCGTGACAGTGTCGCAGACAGGAAACTCATGGATGGCCTCGGTTTGTATGTTCAACCCGACTGTCATAGGGTGCGCCGGAATGACGATCAAGCCGTATGGACAAAGTGAATTGGAGACCCCGATGAATGATGAAAATGACTGGTATGGACCTGAGTCTGCGACATTCGGGGACCGTTTGGCAGGCGCGCGCGAAGCGGCCGGAATGACCCAGGCAGAGCTGGCGCGCCGCCTTGGCGTCAAGAAGACGACGATTGTCGATTGGGAAAACGATCTGTCCGAGCCGCGTGCGAACCGGTTGTCGATGATGGCGGGGCTGGTCAATGTCTCGATCATGTGGCTGCTGACCGGTGAGGGCGAAGGCATGGATGCCCCGGTGGAAGAGGGCGAAGGTGGAATGGAACTGTCGACCGCGGTGGCCGAATTGCGCGCCATCCGAGGAGAGATGCGGGTTTGCGCTGAACGTGCGGCGCGACTGGAAAAGAAAATGCGTCTGATGCTGGAGCAGAAGAATTGAGTGAACCCCGGGACGTACGCATCAAGCGAATGAAAATGCGATCCATGCGGCGCGGGATCAAAGAGATGGACATCATCCTTTCCGCTTATGCCGATCGCAACCTGGCCGATATGGATGCCGCCGGGCTGGATGTCTTTGACGCGCTGCTGCACGAAAACGATCAGGACCTGTATCAATGGGTCACAGGTCAGGTGCAGCCGCCGGCGCAGTTTGCCAGTTTGATTTCAAACATCGCGCAGACCTTTCAGAAATAAGACAATACCGGCTTAACCGATTTTTCGGACTTTCAGGTCATCGTGTCTCAAACAGCACGACTGAATCGGAGGGTCGGATGAGTATCGAAATGCAGGTCTCCGGGCTGGGAGCCAAGGGGTTCATGACCAGCTATCTTGAGGCGCTGGCCCTGGTGGAGCGGCTGCACCGGTTGCTGCTGGACGTCATCAAGGATGAATTCGAGCGCGTCGGCGTGCTGGAAATCAACGCGGTACAGGCGTTGCTGCTGTTCAATATCGGCGATCACGAAGTGACGGCGGGTGAGCTGAAAAGCCGCGGCTACTATCAGGGCAGCAATGTCAGCTACAACCTCAAGAAGCTGGTTGAGATGGGGTATATGCACCACCAGAGATGCGAGATTGACCGCCGCTCTGTCCGCGTGCGTCTGACTCCACGAGGCGGGGAAATCCGCAATATCGTGTCCGACCTGTTTGCGCGTCACGCCGAAGGATTGCAAAGCAGAGGCGTGTTGGAGTTGGAAGGTATCGAAGACATCACCACGTCGCTGCGCCGGGTGGAGCGATATTGGACCGACCAGATCCGATACATCTACTGACCGCAGCTGTGCGTCGCGCAGAACCAAATCCGTCCTGCACTGATGCACAGGCCTGGCGGCCTTGTTCAAATGCGGGTCCAGAAAGCAGGCCCGCAAAAGCAGCACTCAGGCGCGGATTTATTGCGGGTCTTCATCAAGCGCACCAATCTGCAAACCGCTCAATTCCCGTTTCAGCTTTTTCCGCATGGCCCGTTCGAAATCTTCGAACCCCTGAGCGACCTCCAAAAAGGCACCGGGACCATGCAGGACGTTGTTTTCAAAAAACGGGATCAGAAAAAGTTCGCCTTCAAAATCCGCCGCGTTGATTACGAGGCCATTGACCACCACATTCTGAAAAGCGAAGTGCCGATAGGCTATCCGTGGTCCGTAGCCATCATTGTTGGAACCATCTCCGGACAGGTCAATCGTTTGAAACAAGCAGTCGGGTGCCTGGTTCATCAAGGTTGACCCGTAAGCCAGGGCATAGCCCATGGCGGTCGCTGATCCGGTATCTGATCTCACAGAGGCACTTATCTGACCGGAGGCGAAAAGCAGGTCGGCAACATCTTCTATCAGCATCCAATTCAAAATGACGTGCTGGGTGGAACGACCGCTCCATTCGTAAACAGCCAAAGCAACCGGCATGGGAGAGGAAAAAAAGGCCTCCTGCACTTCGGGTGCGATCAGCGCAGCCGCCAAACCCTGCCGTTGCAGCACGTCCTCGGCCTCATCGACCGACACTGAAATGTCCATGGCCAATGCAAGGGCCAAACGACACGTTTCGGCCTTGATCGGGCTGGCCAGCGCGGCCAGCCCAAGCGTTATGACCCACCGGATCACCAGTGGCCAACGCTTTCCATGCTGGCCCAGGGTTCCTTCGGCTCCAGAGCATCGCCGTTTTGCAAAAGCTCGATCGAGATATTGTCGGGTGAGCGTACAAATGCCATGCGACCGTCACGCGGAGGGCGATTGATCGTGACGCCATTGTCCTGAAGGTGCTGGCAAACCTCGTAGATGTTGTCGACGCCGTATGCGAGGTGACCGAAATGGCGGCTGTCGCTGGGAAGGCCGTCATCACCGTCCCAGTTGTAGGTCAGCTCGATCGGCGCATCCTCCTGCCCCGGAGGGGCCATGAAAATCAGTGAAAACCGCCCGGCGTCGCTGTCATAGCGGCGTGTTTCCTTCAGTCCCAGAAGCTTGTAAAACGCCATGGATTTTTCCAGATCCTTCACGCGGACCATGGTGTGAAGATATGTCAGCGCCATTTTGGCCATCCTTTTCGACTCAGTTTGCATTGAGCTTAGCGCGCCGACCTAATGTGTCGAGACCGCCGGGTCTGGCGAATTGAAATTTGCGTGGGTTGCGGCATATATCGCGGTTTCGATGTTGCGGCTGGCGAGATATAGTAGGGGGCGACTCATTGCCAGAAAGGAAAACCTGATGCCGCTGTCCGCTGACCAACAGGCCGAGATCGAAGCGCAACGTGCGCAATCGCATCCCACTCGTCGCGTCGTTTCAGCGGGAATGGAAGATCACCTGTACACCGCGCATCAGGTTCTGGATCACGGCTTTGTCCGCGTGATTGATTACATGGGCGATGATGCGGCCATCTGTCAGGCCGCGCGTGTGTCCTACGGCAAAGGAACCAAATCGGTTCAGAATGACGAAGGTCTGATCCGGTACCTGATGCGGCACTGGCATTCGACCCCTTTCGAAATGTGCGAGGTCAAACTGCATGTAAAGCTGCCGGTCTTCGTGGCGCGGCAGTGGATTCGGCACCGTACGGCCAATGTGAATGAATACTCGGCGCGATATTCGATTCTGGATCGTGAATTCTATATTCCCGCACCCGAACATGTGGCCGCCCAATCAGAGGTGAACAATCAAGGCCGTGGCTCTGCTCTGGAAGGTGAAGAGGCCGCGCGTGTTCTGGACATCCTCAAGGCTGACAGCGCCCGGTGCTATGACAATTACGAGTCGATGATCAGCCAGGACGGGCAACAGGGGCTGGCACGAGAATTGGCCCGGATGAACCTGCCCGCAAACATCTATACGCAGTGGTATTGGAAGGTCGACCTGCACAACCTGTTCCATTTTCTGCGGCTGCGCGCTGACCCTCATGCTCAATATGAGATCCGCGTCTACGCTGATACGATGTGCAAGATCGTCGCCGACTGGGTGCCCTTTGCCTATAAAGCCTTCGAGGATTACCGTCTTGGGGCCGTCAACCTGTCGGCTCAGATGGTTGAAAGCCTGCGCCGCATGCTGGCGGGTGAGGACGTCACGCAGGAAAGCTCGGGCATGACGGCTCGGGAGTGGCGTGAGTTCGAAGAGATCATTCGCAAATAGAATTCGAATTACCGGGCGCCTATTTTTTTCGGATTGTCATGCCAAGCGATCCATCGCCTAAGCAGAGTGTGGGCTTTTGCACGCATGCACGATGACCTGAAACCGGAACGAAGGGCGTCGCAACGTGCCAGCGTCGCCCCGAGCGCACAATGAAAGCCTGGGAAATCCGGTTTGCGGGCGGGGCTGGGATCTGGTTGCGGGAAACCGGGGTATCCGACACCACTGCAACGGATATACACCATTGACGCCGCGCAAATGAACAATCCGCGCGCGGGTAATGGAACAGGCCCGGTAGGGGGTGGTTGACGGCCGGAAATTGGCCGCCAACCTTAATGGATTCATCCCGCAATCAGCGGGGATGTCGTTACAACGGCTTCAATTCCGCAGCCATTTGTCGGCCGTCGCGCCCGTCCTGCAACTCGTACGAGACTTTCTGATTGTCTGCGAGTCCGGTGAGGCCGGACCGTTCTACGGCCGAGATATGTACAAACACATCTTTGCCCCCTTCATCAGGGGCAATAAAACCATAACCTTTAGTGGTATTGAACCATTTCACGGTGCCGGTTGGCATGTCCCGTGTCTCCTTCTACTTGCGCATTGTCCCACAAATTGGTGGGGGCTGTGGTCAGCGTCGCCACAAAAAAGACTGTTTGGCACTTTCTGAACAGTCCGTTTCGTGTGTTTCGCCTTTTTCAACATTGCACGGTGAAGTAAAAAATCAAGAATAACCGCCGGAAACTGGCAAGTTTGCCTAAAATGCAATCAAATGCAGGAGCAGTAAAAACATGCGCCTTTATGGATTGAAAACCTGTGACACCTGTCGCAAAGCATTGAAAACGTTACCAGACGCAGAGTTTGTGGATGTCCGCAGTGATGGCGTGCCGGATGCTGTGCTGTCGCAGGCTCTTGCTGGCTTCGGCGAGGCTTTGCTCAACACCAGGTCAACGACATGGCGCGGATTGGATGACAACCAGCGCGCGAAAGCACCTTTAGAGCTTTTGAAACAGCATCCCACCCTGATGAAGCGCCCGTTGATCGAGAAAGACGGAGAGCTGTTTCTTGGCTGGACCGCGGAAACTCGCACGCAGCTTGGTATTTCTTGAGAAATGCTTATGTGCCTGCAAGCAACAGTGAGGACGTTCAATGCGTAATGCCGCCATGATCTTGGGCGTGATTGCCGGGCTGATCGGGATGATCGTCGGTTTTTTCGGGTATGCGAAGGTGGTCGTGATCGATCACGTCGGCGAGATAGACGGCGTTCTGAGGCAGGTAGACAACCCTGATCTGATTCAGGCTGTGTCGATCATTGCGCCTTTGTTGGCCATTGCCGGGGGGGCGATGGCGCCCGCGCGCGCTCTTGTTGCGGGGATCCTGCTGCTGATTTCGGCGGGGGCGATGTATTATGCATTTGGATTCGGTGTGTTCACCATGTTCCCGATCGCGTTTGCCGGGGTTGCCGGGGTGCTTGGGCTGGCAGCAGGTAAACCGGACCAGCCCAAAGCGCATTTCTAGGTCACTTCAGGCGCAGGATCCGATCAAGTGAGATGGGCCCCGCACCGTTGATTACGATCACCAGCATCAGGAACGTCCACATCGTGCGCTGATCCATAATGGATGGCGCCGCGTCGAACAGGCTGCCCAGTTTCACGCCATGGCCGGTGACATCGACCAGGGTCTGCACCCAGATGAAACCGATCATGCCCAAGGCAGCCAGGCGGGTGAACAGACCGACCAGCAGCAGCGCAGGCAGGACGAATTCTGCAACCGTGCCAAAGAAAATGACGACCCGTTGAAAGAGCGTCATTTGGGATACGTCGTAAAGGACGGCTTCGGCTGCTTTGGGGAAAATCTGACCGAAGGCACCGGCCGAAGGTGAAAAGATCGAGCCGTCGATCTTCAGCATCGCCGAGTTCCAGTAATAGACCAGAAGAACCGCGACAAAGACCAGTCGCGCCAGCGTGGGTGTAAGCCAGTTGGACGCCAGGTCCACTTTTCCCAGAACGTTGTTGTGAAGTGAGATCAGGGCAGTCATGTCTCCAGCCTTTCGATAGTCACAGAAGTTATTGCACCGCCCTGCAAAAGCAGTGCCAGAGTGGTTCCAAGGTCAAATTCCGGTTGCGCCGCAGCGGTTTTTTCAAATGCTTCGCCGATCGTGTCGCCGCCTTGCATATTAGCGATCCAATCGGCGCCGCCGGCTGGCAGCAGCTGGGCAACCGGGTCGAATTCCGGGCGTGTGATCAAAACATCCTCAGCTCGCGCATCTGGTTTCGGCGCGTTGGTTTCGGTGTTGAAACGCCAGATCGCGTGAATGGGCCAGTCCGAGCGTACCACCCGCATGGCCGGGGCAAAACGCAGCCGGGTTCGCATGACCTGTTCGGGGTCTACTGCCAGCGCGTCTGCCGGGGCGGGTTGGCTGTCGGCGGCGTGGTACGACTTGCGCAACGCAAGTTCCAGCCGCGCCACATCCGGCAGGTAACCAAGATGGGAAAGCTGCTGCATTTCGGCCAGAAATTCGGGAAAGGCTTCACCGTAGAACATCATCAGCGGTGATGATGGCGGGTGCTGGCGCAGAAATATTCCGGCCAGCCCGTCCATGTTCTGTGGCCCCAGCAACTTGGTGATGACTGGGAACGCCTGATGCATCGCTTCGGTCAAGGACACGGCGACATTGTTGCGATAGACGCTGAACCGACGACCGGCTGGCTGCGCCTGAGCGTCCAGCAAACCTTCGGGGACAGGGGCTGACGCATCCATCATGGCCGCGCGAAATTCGGATTGCGAAACGCTCATGCCGGGATCCGTTCCAGGGCGGTCTGCGCGCGAACGGCTTCTTCCCGCAAAATGGACCAGTCCGGTACGTCGGTATCCCACTCGATCAGGACGGGTTTCGGCCCCGTACGTTCCAGCACGTAATCCAACAGCGCCCAGACCGGATCGACGACTTCACGCCCGTGGCTGTCGATCAGCAGCGGGTGGCCGTGATCGTCTTCATCCTCGTCATGGCCTCCAAGGTGAATTTCCCAAACTTTTTCAAGTGGATAGGCATCGATGTAACCCTGAGGAGAGAAATCCAGATTGGTGGCAGAGACAAAGACGTTATTGACATCCAGCAACAAGCCACATCCGGTGCGACGTGCAATTTCGCGCAGAAAGTCCGGCTCGGACCAGGTGCTTTCGTCAAAAGCCAAATAGCTTGAGGGGTTTTCCAACAGCATCTGCCGTCCGACGGTGTCCTGAACCTGATCGATATGATCGCAAACGCGCGCCAGTGTTGCGTCGGTATAGGGCAAGGGCAGCAGGTCGTTGTAGAAATGGGTGTCATGTGTGGACCAGGCCAGGTGCTCGGAAAAGCTGGCGGGATTCAGCCAGCCCACCAGATGTTTCAGCCGGGCCAGGTGATCAGGGTTCAGCGCGCCTTCGCCGCCGATGGACAGGCCAACGCCATGGACCGAGATCGGGAATTGTTCGGAAAGGTGGCGCAGCTGCGCCAGAGGCCGCCCGCCGTCGCCCATGTAGTTCTCGGCATGGATTTCCAACCATGCGACGGGCTGTGCGTGTTCAAGTATCTGAGCGAAGTGTTGCGGCTTGTAACCAACGCCCGGCGCTGCGGGCAGACGGTTCGACCGGTGGGCATCATCCAGCATGGGTCAGTTCCTTGATCACGAAAGGGAAGGGGCGGGCGATGGTGCCCGCCCCTGAATTCGTCAGGCCGTTCTTATGCGGGCAGATCGCGATCCAGGGCTTCCAGCGAGCCTTTGCGCGGGCTGCCGTCTGCCTGCGCGGGCAATTCGATATCCGCGCAGGTGCCTGCGTCAACCAGGGTCCATGCATTGCCCTGATAATCAACGGTCGAGGTGCCCGCGCAGGTGGTGCCGGGGCCCGCGGCGCAGTCGTTCTGACCGGCCAGCGATACGCCATAGCATTTTTCCTTTGCCTGAGCGGATGCAGTGGTTGCGGCGCCCGATACGGCGGCTGCGACTGCGGTTGCGATAACCAGGGACTTGGCTGTGTTCGACATCTCGGTAATCCTCTTGATGACTGGGTATGTCTGCTTGTGACAATGACAAAGGTAGTAGCTTGGTAGACAGAGTTGAATTCACGAGCCCGTGTCTCACAAGCACGTCAAAGGGCGGCGTGCCCTCTTGCAGCGTAAAGCATTGTTTTTGATGAAGAAAGAGTGAATTGTTTCAATCTGGCCCCAATTCGGGGGCCAGATTCCCAGCAATATGGTGCCGATTGTTACAGCAAATCCGGTGGGGTGGCTGCCTGCGACAGCTCGTTTGTTACAACGTCAAGCGGTTGAACCTGCGTCTGTTTTTCACCCAGACGTCGGACGCTGACGGTGCGCTCTTCAACCTCGCGGTGGCCCACGGCCAGAATGACCGGCACCTTGCCGACCGAATGCTCGCGGACCTTGTAGTTGATCTTCTCGTTGCGGATATCCGCCTCGGCGCGGACACCCGCAGCTTTGAGCGTTTCAACCACTTCCAGAACATACTCATCCGCTTCGGAGGTGATCGAGGCCACGACGACCTGACGCGGGGCCAGCCAGAACGGCAGTTTGCCCGCGTGTTCTTCGATCAGGATACCGATGAACCGTTCGAAGGATCCCAGCGTCGCGCGGTGCAGCATGACGGGGCGGTGTTTGCCGCCGTCGGCGCCAATATAGGTGGCGTCCAGGCGTTCAGGCAGAACGAAGTCCACCTGGAAGGTGCCGCACTGCCAGTCGCGACCGATGGCATCTGTCAGGACGAACTCCAGCTTTGGACCGTAGAAGGCGCCTTCACCCGGGTTCAGTTCGGGTTCGATCCCGGCTGCTCGGGTTGCAGAGAGCAGGGCGGATTCTGCCTTGTCCCAGACCTCATCTGAACCAGCCCGCGTTTCAGGACGGTCCGAGAATTTCACCGCAAACTTTTCGAATCCCAGATCCTTGTAGATCACGCTGAGGAAACGGATGAACTCGGCGGTTTCGGCCTCGATCTGTTCCTCGGTCGAAAAGATGTGGGCGTCGTCTTGCGTAAAACCGCGCACGCGCATGATGCCGTGCAATGCGCCCGAGGGTTCGTACCGGTTGCACGACCCGAATTCGGCCATACGCAACGGCAGATCGCGATAGGATTTCAGGCCCTGTTTGAAGATTTCAACATGGCAGGGGCAGTTCATCGGCTTGAGCGCGTTAACGGCTTTCTCGCGGGCATGTTCTTCGTCCACTTCGACGATGAACATATTCTCCTGATACTTGTCCCAGTGGCCGGACCGTTCCCACAGCTTGCGGTCAACGACCTGCGGCGTGTTCACCTCGACATAACCGCCCTTGCGCTGCTGTCGGCGCATGTAGTCCTGCAGCAGGGTGTAGATGGTCCAGCCGTTGGGATGCCAGAAGATCTGACCGGGCGCTTCCTCCTGCATGTGGAACAGGTCCATCTCGCGGCCCAGCTTGCGGTGGTCGCGTTTGGCGGCTTCTTCCAGCATATGCAGGTAGGCTTTCAACTTTTCCTTGCCGGTAAAGGCCACGCCGTAGATGCGCTGCAACATCGCGCGATCGCTGTCGCCGCGCCAATAGGCACCCGCGATGGACATCAGCTTGAACGCATCCCCCGGAACCTGCCCGGTATGTTGCAGGTGCGGACCTCGGCACAGATCCTGCCAGTGCCCGTGCCAGTACATGCGCAGCGGCTCGTCGCCGGGAATAGCCTCGATCAGCTCGACCTTGTAGGGCTCGTTGTTGGCCTTGTAGAATTCGATCGCGCGCTCGCGGTCCCAGACCTCGGTGGTGACGGGATCACGCTTGTTGATGATCTCTTTCATCTTTTTCTCGATGAGGCCGAGATCTTCCGGCGTGAACGGCTCTTCGCGGTCGAAGTCATAATACCAGCCGTTTTCGATGACGGGGCCGATGGTGACCTTGGTGGCGGGCCAGATCTCCTGAACCGCGCGCGCCATGATATGGGCCAGATCGTGGCGGATCAGCTCATTGGCCTGGGCCTCATCCTTCATGGTGTGGATGGCGATCTGCGCGTCGGATTCGATGGGCCATTGCAGGTCCCAGTGCTGGCCGTCAACGGTGGCCGAGATGGCCTTTTTGGCCAGCGAGGTTGAGATGTCGGCAGCCACCTGCGCGGGCGTGACGCCTGCGGCATAGGTGCGTGCATTGCCATCGGGAAAGGTGAGAGAGACGGATTGAGAATCCAAGGCCATATCGGCTCTCCTCGTCGGTTTGGCGCCCACTGAACGCCCGGTTGCGGGTTATGTGTGTTCGGCCCATGTGGCAGGTGGATGGGCCTGTGTCAAGAGTGGGGGCGAGGGGCCAGCCCCTCGCGCTCCCCGGAGTATTTGGAAAAAGATGAAGTGGGCGGAATTGCACTCGGGGGTGGGGCGTGCATGATGCAGGAAAAGGAAAGAGGGTTTCATGGCAGCGACGGATTTTCTGGAGACGCCGCAGGGGCGGCGACTGGCTTATCACAAGACCGAAGGGGCAGGACCGACCATCGTTTTTCTGGGCGGGCTCAAATCGGACATGGAAGGCACCAAGGCCGTGCATCTGGAAGCCTGGGCACAGGCGCGGGGGCAATCGTTCTTGCGGTTCGATTATTCCGGCCACGGCGAAAGCTCGGGCGCGTTCACCGAGGGCTGTATCGGTGACTGGCATCAGGACACATTGGCTGCGGTAAAGGCATTGACGGACGGACCTTTGATCGTGGTTGGCTCATCAATGGGAGGATGGCAGGCATTGCTGCTGGCCAAGGTCATGCCCGAGCGAATTGCGGGCATGGTCACAATCGCCGCCGCGCCGGATTTCACCGAGGACGGGTACTGGGCTTCGTTCAGCGACGAACAAAAAGCTGCGCTGGACACTGTCGGCCATGTCGAGCTGCCGTCCGACTATATGGAACCCTATATCATCACCAAGCGCATGATCGAAGACGGACGCCAGAATTTGGTTCTGCGGGGCGCTCTGGATCTGCCGTTCCCGGTTCGGTTTCTGCAAGGCACCGCAGACACGGCGGTTTCGACCGAAACAGCCGTGCGGCTGCTGGAACATGCTGCGGGTCCTGACATGCGGCTGCTGTTGGTCAAGGGGGCTGATCATCGCTTCTCGGACGAGAAGTGCCTGGGTTTGATCGAGACCGCGGTACTTGATGTGTTGGGAGAAGCCTGATGCGGCGCTTTGGTTGGTTTCTGGGGCGCGCTCTTCTGGCGCTGGTTGTTCTTGGCGGCCTGGTCTACTGGTTCGGCCCGCGCGAGGAAGTGAACCTGCACCCGACTTTTGATTCTCGGAAATTTGGTGAAGGTGTTCAGGTTTATTTTGAAAGCACCGAGTCTGCCTATGATGACATCGTTCCGGGTGTCGAAAAGCGCGTGATCTGGCAGGACGGGTTCAAGGAACAGCGCACGCCGTATTCTGTTCTGTACATCCACGGTTTTTCAGCAAGTTCCGAGGAAATCCGCCCTGTTCCTGATCTGGTGGCTGACGCTTTGGGCGCCAATCTGGTCTACACGCGGTTGCAAGGTCACGGTCGGGATGGGCCGGCGATGGCCGAGGGTACGGCCTCGGGCTGGATGCAGGACACCTCCGAAGGGCTGGCAGCGGCGCGTGCGGTCGGGGAAAAGGTGATCGTCATTTCCACCTCGACCGGAGGAACGCTGGCGGCGGCCGCTGCGTTGGATGCCGACCTCAGCCAGGATGTGGTCGGCATGGTTTTTGTCTCGCCGAACTTTGGTGTGAATACCGTCGCGGCGTGGGTGCCTTCGTTGCCTTGGGCCAGAAGTTGGTTGCCCGTTCTCATGGGGCAAGAACGCGATGTGTCAGGGCCGGACCCCGAGAAGAACAGGTACTGGACGTCGGTCTACCCGTGGGAAGCCGTCGTGCCGATGTCCGTGCTGGTGGATGCGGTCTATGCGCTGGATTTCTCTGAGGCCATGATACCTGCGTTGTTCTGGTTTTCGGATGATGATCAGGTTGTGCGGCCGGACCGGACGCACAAAGTGGCCGAGGCCTGGGGCGCTCCGGCAACGGTCGAGCTGGTGACGATGGGGCCGGGTGACGATCCGTCTTCACATGTTGTCGCGGGGCGGTTGATGTCGCCGGGTCAAACCGATGCCACCGTTGCTGGTATTCTGGAGTGGCTCAAGGGCTTGGGGGTGGAATAAACCCTGATCGGAAAAAAGGATGCAAGATGCGTAAGCCGGGCAGTATGTGGAGCCTAGAGACCTTGGGTCGTGTCCGCTTGTCCCGGCACTTCTTCATGCGCGATTTTCTGTATTCGGAAATCGGCAACTTCCACCAAAAGCAGAATATTCCGGACAACCCGGATCTGGCGATCGAAACAGGCCGCGCCTTTTGCGAAACTCTTCTTGACCCTTTGGAGGAGACATTTGGCCGGGTCGCGGTCAGGTCGGGTTATCGTTCATCGTCCTTGAACCGGTTTGGCAATGAAAACAAGCTGAACTGCGCCCGAAACGATCACCCGCTGGAATGCCACATCTGGGATCGCGGGGAAGGGGATGCGCGGATCGCCGGGGCATCCATCGTCATCCCGTGGTTCGCGGATCAATATGCGCAGGGCAGGGACTGGCGGGATCTGGCGTGGTGGATGCACGATTATCTGGAGTATTCCGAAATCTGGTTCTTTCCCAAGCTCTGTGCGTTCAACCTTGTGTGGCGGCCCAGGCCGCAACGCCGGATCGACAGCTATATTGCTCCGCGTGGGTGTCTGTTGAGGCCCGGCGCTGAGCCCGGTGAAGACCTTGCGGCCCGGCAATCCCGTTACGCCGATTTCCCGGCGTTTCGGGCCATCGCCTACCCGTGAAGTTTTCCTTGCCCGGCTTTGGCAAAACTCTCATCCTGACAACAACTGGAAGGACTCGGAAAACCGAGCAGATGGAGACCCCCGCGTGATCGAGCCGCTGGTGTTGTTGCCTGGGTTGATGTGTGATGCCCGGCTGTTTCGACCTCAGATCGAGGTGTTGTCACGGTCACGGCCTGTCACTGTTGCACCTGTTTCCGGAGGCGAGCGCATTGAAGAGATCGCCTCGGGGCTGTTGGATCAGCTTCCGCATCGGTTTGCATTGGCGGGCCTGAGCATGGGCGGTGTTGTGGGGCTGGAACTGATCCGGCGGGCACCGGAACGGGTAACGCGCCTGTGCCTGATGTCGACGGACGCACTGGCGGATACACCTCAAATCGCGGCCAGTCGCGAGGACCTGATCATTGGGGCCTTGGGCGGGCGGCTGGAAGAGGTCATGCGCCAACTGGTTGGCACCGATACTTTGGCGCCGGGGCCCCGGCGAATCCCCATTCTGAATGATCTTTTGGCAATGGCGAATGATCTGGGCGCCGAGACATTCGTGCGTCAAATGCGTGCCTTGCAGCGCCGCCCAGACCAACAGGGTTCGTTGCGCCGCATCAAAGTCCCAACTTTGATCATGGGCGGTGCCCATGACACGCTTACCCCGGTCAAACGGCACTCTTTCATGTCTGACCTGATACCAGAGGCCGCATTGGAGATCGTCGAAAATGCCGGACATCTGCTGCCGCTTGAAGCGCCCGATGCCGTCAACAAAGCCTTAGAAACCTGGCTGAATACCCCGCAAAAGTTTGTCTAGGGGTAAAGCGCCGCCCGCGCGTCTTTCGAAATGACATTCGGTACGACCGCAGGATCGCCGGTCTCGGGGTCGAAAAACGGCGTATTCTTCCAGCGTCCTGACAGGCGCGATTGCAGGGCGCGGCGCAAAAGGCCAAACGCCGCAAACCTGACCTTTTCGTGTTTTTGTTTTCCATCGGGTCGAGGGACAAACCCACGGGTCGTCACCGGCCCCAATGCGGAAACATCACCGGTAATCCTGCCGACGATAAACCCTGCAAAGGGCAAACGTGCAGTCTGTGGCGTTGTCGCCAGCGGGGCGTTGCAGCAGCTGGCATACCATCGCAGCATACCATTTGGGCTGAGTTTCATGGCCGAAAGGAATTGGCTCCCGGCGGTGATTTCGATTTCATCCGGTGCCATCTGGAAAATGTCCACCGGGCCGGGCGCCGGGTCGGGCTGCCCGAAATACAGTTGCGCCGCACGGCAGTCATGACAAAAACACTCGACATGGGTTCCAAGCCGAACGCCCCGGTCCGAGATTTGACCCTTCAACTGGCCGCAACAGCAGGAAAAGGCGAGGCCACCATGTAATGGCCCGTCCATGTTCATCAGGCGACCTTGTTGGTGTTCGCAGCGCGGCGACGTTTCTTGCGGCTGTTTTCGTTCATGAAATCAATCACAAGCGGCCGAATGTTGTCGCGCCAGCTGCGGCCCGCGAAAATGCCGTAATGGCCCGCGCCGGGTTCTACGTGGCTGGCCTTTTTGCTGTCTGGCAAACCGGTGCACAGGTCCAGTGCAGCAATACATTGTCCGGGCGCCGAGATATCGTCATTCGCACCTTCGACCGATTTCACGGCAACATCGGTGATTTTGCCGATATCTACCTTGTGGCCGGCGACAACAAATTCGTTTCGTGCGATCTCGCGGTTCTTGAACACGCGTTCGACAGTTGACAGATAGAACTCGGCCGTCATGTCCATCACCGCAAGATATTCGTCATAGAAACGGTTATGGGCATCCAGGTCCGAGGCTTCGTTGCGGATAACACGCTGAATCTGATCGGAAAACGCCTTGGAGTGGCGATCGGCGTTCATCGACATGAACGACGCCAGTTGCAGCAGGCCGGGATAGACCATACGCCCGACACCTTTGTACTTGAATCCGACCCGTTGAATCATGGTTTCTTCCAGCTGACCCATCGTAACACGTCGTCCAAAGTCGGTGACGTCGGTCGGGGTCGCGTCCGGGTCCACCGGCCCGCCAATCAGTGTCAGAGTGCTGGGTTGAGCCTTGGGTTCGACTTCGGCCAGATAGGCGGTCGCTGCCAATGTCAGCGGGGCCGGCTGACAAACCGCCACGACATGCGTGTCCGGCCCCAGTTCCTTCATGAAATCTACAAGGTAGAGCGTGTAGTCTTCGACATCGAACTTGCCGGCAGACACAGGAATATCGCGCGCATTATGCCAATCGGTGATGTAAACTTCGCAATTGACCAGCAGGCTTTTGACAGTCGAACGCAGCAGCGTGGCGTAATGGCCGGACATGGGCGCAACCAGCAAGACCTTGCGCGGTTGTTCTTCCCGGCCGTTGACACGGAAATGAACCAGATCGCCGAAGGGGCGTTCCAGAACGGTCGTAATCTCGACCAGATGGTCTTTGCCGTCCTCGCAGGTGAAGGTTCGAATGCCCCAGTCAGGTTTGACGACCATTCGCTGGAAGGTCCGTTCGGTGACTTCACCCCATGCGGCCATCCAGCTGAACGCCGGGTTAGGTGTCATGGAAAACAGGGGGTAGGACGCCATCGCGCTTGCGGTTGCACCAAGCCATTGGTTGGTGTTACGCATGGACTCCATAAGGTCGTAGGTCATCATGTAGCGCATAAATGGGGCCTCCTGAGTGTCAGCCTGAGAGTTCGGACCATTCGCCGCTTTGCCCCCCAGCACCCACGACGTTATTCTGCATGGCAGCGAGGTTAGGGTGGAATTGTTAAAATGACAACAAGTGAAGACCAAATGCCGGACGTGTCCGAAGAACATATTGAACGCATTAAAGAAAATATGGAAAGGGTCGAGCAGCTCGCGAAGCGCCTGGTCGAGATCATGGCGTCAAAAAAGTCGCACACGCCCGCGCTGGACGGCCCGAATCAAGAGCTTTTTGCACGAGCAGCAACAGCCTATTGGGCCGAGGCATGGCAAAATCCCGCCAAGTTGTTGGAGCAACAGATAGAATTCTGGGGCAAGTCGGTTCTCAACTTTGCCGAAGCGCAGAAAGCGCTGACGACCGGAGAGGTGGAAACCGAGGAAACCAAGCCCGGTGACAAGCGTTTTTCCAATCCCCTTTGGGAGACAAACCCTTATTTCCGACTGATCCGGCAGCAATACCTGACGAACGCGGAAGCGATTGCGCAGGCTGTCTCGTCGGTTGATGATCTGGATGCCAAAGACAAACGACGCCTACAGTATTTCTCGCAGCAGATCATCGACATGATGGCGCCCACGAATTTTCTGGCGACTAACCCGGATGCCCTGCAAAAGGCGGTCGAGACCGAAGGTCAGTCGCTGATAAAAGGGTTGGAGAACCTTGTTTCAGACCTCGAAGCCAATGATGGCGAGTTGGTCGTCAAACTGGCGGATGAAAGCGCGTTCGAGGTTGGTGGAAACCTGGCGACAACGCCGGGCGAGGTCATATATCGCAACCGGATGATGGAGCTGATCCAATACAAGCCGGTGACTGAAACGGTTTATGAGACGCCCATCGTTCTGTACCCGCCCTGGATCAACAAGTTCTATATTCTGGATCTGAAAGCCCAGAACAGCATGATCAAATGGATCACCGAACAGGGCTATACCCTGTTTGTCGTAAGCTGGGTGAACCCGGATGAAAGCTATGCCGAAACCGGCATGGAAGACTATATTCAGGACGGTTTCCTGACCGCAATCGAAACGGCCAAGAAGATCTGCAAGGTCAAACAGGTCAACGCTGTGGGTTATTGCATCGCGGGCACGACGCTGAGCCTGACCCTGTCCTTGCTGAAACAGCGTGGCGACAAATCGGTCAAATCCGCAACGCTGTTCACGGCACTGACGGATTTTTCCGATCAGGGTGAGTTTACGCCATTCCTGCAAAACGACTTCATCGACGGAATCGAAGAGGAAGTAAAAAAGGAAGGCGTTCTGCGATCGTGGATCATGGCGCGCACCATGTCGTTCCTGCGATCACGCGACCTGATTTATGGTCCGGCCATTCGCAGCTATATGATGGGGGAAGTGCCTCCGGCCTTTGATCTGCTCTACTGGAACGGCGATGGTGCAAACCTGCCAGCAAAAATGGCCGTGGAATATCTGCGAGGCCTCTGCCAGCGCAACGAGTTCGCGACCGACGGTTTCGAGTTGATGGGGCACAAGCTGAAACTTGAAGACGTGGATGTGCCGCTGATGGCCATAACCTGCGAAACCGACCACATCGCGGCTTGGAAAGACTGTTACCGCGGCGTGCAGAAAATGGGCTCGCGGTCCAAAACCTTCGTGGTTTCAGAATCGGGTCATATTGCGGGCATCGTGAACCCGCCCAGCAAGAAGAAATATGGCCACTACACCAGCCCGGATATGAAGTCGGACGCCAGCACCTGGCTGAAAGAAGCTGATTTTCACGAAGGATCCTGGTGGCCCTTGTGGGACGCGTGGTTGAAGAAGCGGTCTGGCAAGCAGGTTCCGGCCCGTGAGCCAGGTGATTCGAAGCACCCGAGCCTTGCATCCGCACCCGGGACTTATGTTGTGGCGAAACCAAACGACTGATTTCATTTTGAAACTTAAAAATTCTGCGCCGCAGCAAGAAAAAACTTGCAATGCTGCGGTGCAGCAATCATATTGTCCTCAAGCTGATGAAACCCGGGGTGGGCCCGGACCGGCTAAAAGGATTAGGACAATGGCAAAGACCCAAGACTTTACCGCGATCATGAAAGACATGATGGGTGCATTTCCGGTGGACACCACCGCGATGGAAGGCGCATTCAAATCGACCGCTTCGCTGAACGAGAAGCTGTCGGGCGTTGCTCTGGACGCTGCTGAGAAATCGGCCGAGATCTCGAACAAATGGACCAAGGACACCCTGGCCAAGCTGAGCGAGATGTCGAAAGCCAAGGCAGAGCCTGCTGACTACGCAAAAGCCGCAACCGACTTCGCAAGCGCGTCGGCTGAAGTTGCAGCCGAAAACCTGGCCGCTTTCGCTGAAATCGCGAAAAAAGTTCAGACCGAAACCGTCGAGCTGCTGATGGCTGCCGGCAAAGACGCCGCGGAAGAAGCAACCGCTGCCGTCAAAAAGGCGACCAACGAGGTCACCACCGCAGCCAAGAAAGCTGCAACTGCAAAGTAAGAAACGTCCGCGAAGCGCACCCAACCCTCCCATTAGGTGCAATCGCGTTGGGCAGGTCCATTGACCTGCCCTTTCTTTTTGTGCTGCACTCGCATAACCTGTGCTGCAACGCATCATCCTTGGGGAGGGAACCCGGTGTCGGACCAAGAAAAACCGCTGCTTATCAAGCGCTATGCCAGCCGTCGACTATACAATACCGAGACCAGCGATTACGTGACGCTCGAAGATATCGCGGGCTTCATCCGCGACGGGCGAGAAGTGCAGATCATTGATCTGAAAACCGGCGATGACCTGACTCGCCAGTATCTTCTGCAAATCATTGCCGAACATGAAAGCCGGGGTGAAAATGTGCTGCCGGTGAATGTACTGAATGATCTGGTGCGCAGTTACATGCTGCCGGGCGGGGGGGTGATGCCCCAGTTTCTGCAAAGCTCGTTCGAGATGCTGCGCGAAAGCCAAAACAAGATGATGGAAAACATGAGCGCGATGAATCCGATGTCTCAGATGCCGGGTTTTGACGCGTTGCAGGCGCAGCAACAGGCTTTCCTGAAGGCGATGACCAGCGGGCTGTCCAGCGGATGGTCCAGCCCGGAAAAGGAAGAGGACAAGTCCGAACCGAAAGAGGATCTGGACGACATCAAGAAACAGCTGGCCGAGTTGCAGCAAAAACTGTCCAAGCTGAACTGATCCGTTCCGAACAAAGAATCAGGCCCGCATCGTGCGGGCCTTTCTTGTTCAAAGTGCCGCTGTCTTAAGTGCCATAAACCGGCATCGGACCGGTCACTTCGCCAACCGATGCCAGCAGGATGTCTGCAATCACGTCCAGCTCTTCGCGGGTCAGGCGGACGGGCAGGCGCACGTCACAGGCCTTCATCAGCATGTCGCGCGTCTTGGGCAGGTCGAAAGTTTCCGGAAGGAATTGCCAGTTCCAGAAAGCGCGGGCGTTGTCTTCGCTCAGACCAAAAACCTGAACCTTGACGCCGCGTGCTTCGGACGCTGCGGCAAAGGCGCGGATCTCATGTTCCTGCATTCCGACAAGATTGAACTGGATTGAATCCGGCGCACGCTGCTCGGGGGGCAGGGGGGCGGGAACTTCGATATGAGACGAGGTGTTCAGGCGACCGGCCACGTAATCGTGGTTTGCCAGGCCATCGCGGACACGGCGTGCCAGTTCCGGAAGTTGAGGGCGGATCACGGCGGCGCTGAGGTTGCTTAGGCGAAGGTTGTACAGCGGCAGCTTGTTCTGCCAGCGGGCAAAGGCCTCTTCCAGTTCGGGTGAGTTGTCGCCCTGCGGACCTTTGTGCTTCTTCCAATTGTGTTCATACGCGCCCGACATGATGACGGCACGCGCGACAAGATCTGCATCATTCGTGATCAGGATGCCACCTTCGCCGGCATTGATCATCTTGTAGGATTGGAACGAGAAACATCCGACCTTTCCGATCGTACCGATATTGCGGCCATGCCATGTGGTGCCCAGCGAATGCGCGGCATCCTCGATCACCGGAATGTTTCGTGCGTCGCACAAGGCCATGATCGCATCCATGTCGGATGTATGCCCGCGCATGTGGCTGATGATGACTGCCTGAACGCTGTCCAGCTTGGCCTCGAAATCGGCCATGTCGATGCGATAGTTTTCACCCACTTCGCACAGAACCGGAATGCAGTCGGCGTGGACGACCGATGACGGCACGGCCGCGAAGGTGAAGCCGGGGATCAGAACACGCGCATCGCGGGGCAGGCCCAGTGCTTTGAGCGACAGAAACAGCGCGGCCGAGCAGGACGATACCGCCAAGGCGTATTTCGTGCCCAACAGTTCCGCGAACTCGGCTTCCAGCAGGGCCACCGGGGCATCCTGCGGTGCGGTATAGCGGAACAGGTCACCTGATTGCATCAGGGCCTCGATCGCGTCCTTGGCGGCGGCAGGGATGGGTTCGGCGTCGTGAACGTTGGGGGGCAGCGTCATATTTGGAATTCCCGAATTCTATCTTTGGGAAAGATAAAGATAATCGGGAGGCAATCCAAGCCCCCAATCGCCGGGCAGGCGAAAATTCACCAATCTGTCGCAATTTACGTGGATCAGACCCCAAGCCGGTCGCGCAGTGCGAACCATGTCATGGCCAGCATCAGAAGCGGGCTGCGCAGGGCAGGGCCGCCTGGAAAAGACAGCGCGGGCACCCGTGCCATCGTGTCAAACCCTTCGGCCTGACCCTGAATCGCCATCGCCATGAGTTGTCCGGCATGGGTCGCAGTGCCGACACCGTGACCGGAATATCCCGAAGCCGAAAGAATATTGGGTGCGACACGGGCCAGATACGGCATCCGCCGCATGGTGATGGCCAGCGTTCCGCCCCAGGCATAATCGATCTTCACATCCCGCAAATGCGGGAAAATCTCGGTCATCGGTTTGCGGACCTTGGCGGCGACATCTGATGGAAAGCGATAGCCATAGCTTTCGCCGCCTCCGAACAAGAGGCGGCCATCGGCGCTGAGGCGAAAATAGTTCACCACGAATTTCGTATCCGCAACCGCCACATCCCGGGTCAAAACCCGGGCGGCGTCCTCTCCAAGGGGTTCGGTGGCCGCAATGAAATTGTTGATGGGCATGACCCTGGCGGCGACGGAACGATTGAGGTCGCCCAGATACCCGTTGCAGGCCAGAATGACGTGCTCGGCCCGAACGTTGCCGTGTGCAGTTCGGATCACTGCCGTCTGGCCCTCGTCGATCCCGGTCACTTCGGTGCTTTCATGGATGCGAACGCCCGCTTTGGCCGCAGCTTGCGCCAATCCCAACGCAAAGTTCAAAGGGTGCAGATGCGCCGCACCCATATCCAGATACCCCCCGTGATAGGCGGGCGACGGGCACAGCGAATGACCCGCGTTTTCGTCCAACAGCTCGATCTGGTCGTATCCGTACCGCTCGGAAAGATGGCCGGCATGGTCATGCAGTTCTTTTTGTTCGGATTTGCTCAGGCCCAGAACGGCGACACCGGGTTTCAAGTCACAGGCGATCTTGTGTTTTGCAATCAGGGATTTGACCAGATCCTTGGCGTCTTCGGCCAACTCCCACAGCTTGGCGGCGTCAGCGTCGCCTACAAGACGCTCGAGGTCTTCCTGGTCCATCCGCTGCGCGCTGCCCAACTGGCCGCCGTTTCGGCCCGACGCGCCAAAGCCGACGCGGTGCGCTTCAAGCAGCACGACGTCGAATCCGGCTTCGGCCAGATGAAGGGCCGCGGACAGCCCCGTATAACCGCCACCGACAACGCATACATCCGCCTTGGTGTCTTCTGACAACGCGGGAAAGCGATCCATCGGATGTGCCGTCGCGGCATACCAGCTGTCAGGGTACTGGCCCTTGCGGTCATTGGAATAGAGCAGGTTCACGGAAGGTCTCAGACGTTGATCAGCAGATGTTCACGTTCCCACGGAGAGATGACCTGTAGGAACTCCTCGTACTCGGCCCGTTTGACGATGCCGTAAACGCGGGCGAATTCGGGGCCCAGAACTTCGTGCAGGGCAGTGGCCTCGTCGAACAGGTCCAGCGCTTCGCCCATGACCTGCGGGATATCGCCCTCGCCTTCATAAGCGTCGCCATAGAACTGACGACGTGGGCGTTCCTGCTCGACCAGGCCAAGATAGCCGCAGGCAAGCGACAGAGCGATGCCCAGATACGGGTTGCAGTCCATCCCGGCGATGCGGTTCTCGACGCGCCGCGATTCAGGGCCGGACAGGGGCACGCGAATACCGGTGGTGCGGTTGTCACGGGCCCATTCCAGATTGATCGGTGCCGCGTGATCCTTCACATAGCGCCGGTAGGAATTCACATAGGGTGCCATAACCGCCAGACCAGCGGGCAGGTGGTTCTGCAGACCGGCGATGAAGTGGTAAAACGCGTCCGTCTCACCCCCTTGAGGACCAGAAAAGATGTTCTGGCCGGTTTCCATATCGATGATCGAGTGATGGATATGCATGGCCGAACCCGGCTCTTCCTCGATCGGTTTGGCCATGAAGGTGGCAAAACAATTGTGGCGCAGCGCGGCCTCGCGGATCAGGCGTTTGAAATAGAAGACTTCATCGGCCAGTTTCACCGGATTGCCGTGACGCAGGTTGATTTCCAACTGCCCGGCGCCGCCTTCCTGCGTGATGCCGTCGATCTCGAACCCCTGATGCTCGGCGAAATCATAGATGTCGTCGATCACCGGGCCAAACTCGTCCACGGCCGTCATGGAATAGGCCTGCCGCGCCGCGGCCGGGCGGCCGGAACGCCCCATCATGGGTTTGATGCCCTGCGCCGGATCCACGTTGGGGGCAACCAGAAAGAACTCCATCTCTGGTGCAACAACCGGCTTCCACCCCTTGTCATGATAAAGCTGGACAACACGCTTGAGCACGTTGCGCGGGCTGTAAGGGATCGGATTGTCATCCCGGTCGTAGGCGTCGTGGATCACCTGCAATGTCCAATCCCCCGTCCACGGCGCAGCGGAAGTGGTCGAGAAATCGGGCTTCAGGATCATATCCTTTTCGATGAACCCGTCATCGCCGGCAGCTTCGCCCCAGCCCCCTGTGATGGTCTGGTAGAAGATGCTGTCGGGCAGGTGGAAATAGGATTGCTTTGCGAATTTTGATGCAGGCACCGCCTTGCCGCGCGCAATACCCGGCAGGTCCGAAATGATGCATTCAACTTCGTCCAGTCGTTGCCCATGGAAATATGCCTTTGCGGCTTCCGGCAGTTTATCAGTCCAATCAGCCATCAGGCTCTCTCTTTCTTTAGAAACTCGGCCATGTGGCGCGCAATTTTGGCGTTGTCGTCCGGGGCCGTCTCGCGATTTGCGGCTTCGCGCATCAGGTCTTCGGGTACCACGCCCTTGCCCCGTGTCCGCATCAGGCCTGCCACGAATCCGTTGTTGAATTCCGGGTGGGCCTGAACTGTCCAGATTGTATCCCCATAAGCCAGCATCGCGTTTTTGCAGAAGGCATTCCGGCCCAGAACCCGCGCTTCTTTCGGCAATTCGACAACCTGATCCTGGTGCCAGGCATTCAGCCATAGTCTGTTGCCGTCATATTCGTATTCCGTACGACCTACGGCCCATCCTTTCGAGAATTTCTCGACCTTGCCACCCAGTGCCTGAGCAATGATCTGATGGCCAAAGCAAACGCCGATCAGGGGTTTTCCACTTTCCCAGATCTCGCGCACCAACGCTTCCAGCGGGGCGATCCAGGGAAGGTCCTCGTAAACCCCGTGGCGCGATCCGGTAATGATCCATCCATCCGCATCATCCGCACCATCGGGGAAGGTGCCGTCCACGACGGCGAAGGTCACGAACTCGAACCCGTTGTCACGCAGCAACGCGGGGAAAAGTTCGTTATAATCCCCGAATTCTTCCTGTAGCACTTCGGGGGTGTGGCCGGTTTGTAGGATACCGATTTTCATGTGTCACCAAATTTGATCAAATTAATCCTAGCCGAGACTGGTTGACGCGGCAAGGGGGTCAAACCGTCTCGAGATAGCTCAACCAGTGATCCTCGGGCGGGATGTTCGCAAATCGGGTGATCTCTTGTCGTTTGGTCATGGTCAGATAGCGGATCAGGTCAGCGGGGAACAGCCGGGCCACCAAAGGATCCGTGGAGAACCTGTCAATCGCGCTCGACCAATCCGGCATCAGTTGAGGCAGGTCCGCGATGTCATAGGCGTTCCCCGTAATCGGGGCAGGGGGGATCAAGCCGTCCTCGATGCCGACAAGTGCCGCGCCCAGAACCGCGGTCAACATCAGATACGGGTTTATGTCCCCGCCGGCGACACGGTGTTCGATGCGCCGTGCGGCCGGGGCCCCGCCCGGGATGCGAATGGCAGCGGTTCGGTTTTCATAGGCCCAGCAGGCGCCCGTGGGCGCATGTGCACCCGGTATAAGCCGTGTGTAGGAGTTGCCGTGGGGTGCAAATATCAGCGAGCTGCCCGGCATGGCTGCGACACAGCCAGCTACGGCAGACCGCAATATCTCGGTGCCTTCCGGCCCGTTGTTGTCGAACACATTGTGCCCGTTCTGGTCCACCACCGAGAAATGCACATGCATTCCGTTGCCTGCGTCATCGGCATAAGGTTTGGACATGAAGGTGGCCGCAAATCCGTGCCTGCGCGCCAACCCACGCGTCAATGCCTTGAAAAACCACGTATCATCGGCACAGCGCATGGCGTCCTGATGGTTCAGGTTGATCTCGAACTGGCCGATGCCGCTTTCGGAAATCGCCGTCTGCGCGGGGATGCCCATTGCGGCGCAGCCATCGTACAGGTCGGTAAAGAACGCCTCGAACGCGTCCATTTCGGCAACCGACAGAACGGCCTCATCCGCAAGGCGCCGCCCTGTGATCGGATTCACCGGTGGTTGCGGCTGCGCGCCAGAAGCGTCAACGAGTGTGAACTCCAACTCTGTCGCGGCAACAACGGACCAGCCGCGTTGCGCATAGCGGTCGAGTATGGCGGACAGGGCATGCCGCGGGTCGCCCGGGAAGGGCACGCCGTCATCATCATACAGACACATCGGAACCAGCGCTGTTTCCGTATCCAGCCAGGGCACGGGGACCGGACCGCGTTCGGTCGGGCGCAGCACCCCATCTGCGTCGCCGGTTTCAAAGACCAGCGGGCTTCCTTCGATATCAGCGCCCCACAAGTCTACGTTCAGTGCCGAAAACGGCATTCGCACGGCGCCTTTTCCCAGTTTGTCGGCATAGCCAGGGGGCACGCGTTTGCCACGCATTTGACCGTTCAGGTCACATGCGGCGACGCGAAAATTGTGCAGGGCTCTCAGATCCATTGGGGGCTCCGTCGGTGAAACTCCCCAGTGATTTACTTCAATGGATGTGCTTTGTCACCAAATTTGATCAAATTTTGGCTTGGGTTTTCAAGGAACGCCCCGCGCCGGTATAGACCGGCGCGGAGAGCTGTTTTCAGGCAAAGCTTACGCCATGTTCTTCCATGGGCAATTGCGCCACATGCAAACCTGACAGGGCTTTGATCGCATTGGCCAAAGCCGGTGCTGACGGTGGCGTGCCGGGTTCTCCGACGCCGGTCGGTGCTTCGGCCGATGGCACGACATGCACGTCGATTGCGGCAATATCCCCGATGCGCAGCGGTTCGTAATCCGGGAAGTTGTATTGATCCACCGCCCCACTTGTCAGGGTGATCTGGTCACGCATCACATGGCCAATGCCATAGCCGATGCCGCCTTCCATCTGGGCCCGCACGATATCGGGGTTCACGGCGATACCGCAATCCACGGCACACGTGACCTTTTCAATCCTGATGCCATTTTCCGGATCGCCCGAGATTTCGACCACTTCAGCCGCGTAAGACCCAAAGGACTTGTGAACGGCAATCCCCTGCGACCGGCCCTCTGGCGCATTGCCCCAGTTTGCCTTTTCGGCCGCCAGCTTCAAAACAGCTGCTTTGCGCTGCTGGTCCAGGTTGCTGCTGTCGGAAAGATGGGCCAGACGGAATTCCACCGGATCACGACCGGCGGCCTCGGCCACCAGATCCATCATGGTTTCCATCGTATAGGCGGTGTGGGTGTGCCCGACCGAGCGCCACCACAGAACCGTCGTCGCCTTTGGCGTGTCGGTCAGACCCACCGCCATGCCGGGGATGCTGTAGGGGCTGTCCGAAACGCCTTCGACCGAGCTGTGGTCGATGCCGTCATGAACCAGAACAGCCTCGAACGGGGTGCCCTTGATCACGGATTGGCCGGCAATCTGGTGCTGCCACCCGACGATGTTGCCTTCGGCGTCCAGACCCACACGAACCTTGTGGCCAAAGGCCGGTCGGTAATACCCGCTGCGAATGTCGTCTTCGCGCGTCCAGACCAGTTTCACCGGGCGAGAGCGGTCAGTGACGACAAAGGCCAGGGCGGCCTCGACCTGATAATCCGCATCCGGGGTGGCGCGGCGCCCGAAAGACCCGCCTGCCAGCATGGTTTTGATGTGGATCTTCTCGGCGGGCAGGCCAAAGATTTGCTGGTAGGCCATATGAGGACCCGTCGGCATCTGTGCCCCGTCATGCAGAACGATGTCTCCGTCTGCGGTCTGCTCGATGGTGCAGTTCAGCGGTTCCATAGGGGCATGGGCCAGCAGTGGGAAGTAGAACGTTTTTTCGACGACCTTGTCCGCTCCGTCGATGGCGGCTGCCACAGCGGCAAAATCCGCCTTGTTGACATTATACGTGGGCTCAGCCTCCAGCGCGTCCATGATCTCGGCCTTGATCTGGTCCGAGTTGCGGGTTTCCGCGCCGGACATGTCCCATTCGACCTCAAGCGCATCGCGTGCCTGAATCGCGGCCCAGGTGTTCTCGGCGTACACCGCGACGCCCGCCTGATTGGGCAGAACAGCGGCGCTGATATAGCCTTTGACCTCTTTCGATGCGCTGTCATCAAAGCCCAGCGCGATGCCGCCCTTCGCTTCGGGGCGTTTGATCATGGCGATCATCTGGTTGGGCAGGTGAACGTCCATGGCAAACATCGCCTGGCCGTTGCTTTTGATTGCCGTATCCTTGCGGCGCACCGTTTCATTTCCGATCAGACGGAATTCGGACGGGTCCTTCAGGCGTGGCTCTGATGGAGCGTCCAGTTGCGACGCAGCAGACACAAATTCAGCGATCGGAGCCGACTTGTCGCCTGCCTTCACGATGCCGTCTTCGATGGTGATGCCAGATGAATCCACGCCCCAGCTTTGCGCGGCGGCGTTGATCAGCATTTCGCGCGCGGCAGCACCGGCCTGACGGTATTGCAGCCACGAATTCGCCATCGCGGTCGAACCGCCGGTGCCCTGGAACGGGCCGAACAGCAGGTTGTTGTAGACATTCGGATCCGAGGGGGCGAACTCGTACTCGATCTGATCCATGGTCAGGCCGATTTCTTCGGCAATCAGCGTCGGCAGTCCGGTCGCCGGGCCCTGACCTTTTTCAAAATGTTTGACAATGGCGGTTACGGTGCCATCGGCATCGATCTTCACAAATGGATTGAACTGCGCGGTCTCGGACGAGGCCGCGGCCAGCGCACCGTCCGGACGGGCGCCAACCAGCAGGACGGCACCGGCAGCGGCGGCGCCTTTCAGAAATCCACGGCGAGAGGTGTTGATGGTCATGGATCAGGCCTCCAGAATTTCAGACGCGCGTTGGATGCCGGCGCGGATGCGTTGATAGGTGGCGCAGCGGCAGGCATTGCCGGACATGTACTCGTCAATCTCCTGGACCGACGGCTTCGGGTTCTCGGACAACAGCCCGACAGCCGACATCACCTGACCCGACTGGCAATAGCCGCACTGGACGACATCCAGTTCTACCCAGGCCTGTTGTACGGCAGCACCGATCTTGTCGTCACCGACAGCTTCGATAGTCGTGACTTTGGCGTCTTCGACGTCTTCAATGAATGTCTGACAGGAACGGACGGGCTCACCATTCACGTGCACGGTGCAGGCCCCGCAGGATGCCACGCCGCAGCCGAATTTTGTGCCGGTCAGTTTCAGTTCGTCTCGGATCACCCAGAGAAGAGGCGTTCCGGGTTCGGCATCAACGTCGAGGGTCGTGCCGTTCAGGTTCAATTTAAGAGCCATGATGAGGGGGTCTCCTGTTGGTGCTGGTTTCCGTAACTGGTAAACTCGCAGGTTTACTTATGGCATATGGTTTTGCCTCTGTAAACTCCTGCGTTTACCTAGTGTTTGACCAGGGCACGTCAATAGGTCTATAGCTCTGACATGAACGAATGCAGCGCACAGAATGCGTCCAAGCGCGCACAGATCATCGAAGCTGCCGTGGCCGAGTTCCAGGAAAAGGGCTTTGCCGCGGCCAGTATGGATCGCATTTCAGCAAGGGCCGAAGTGTCCAAGCGTACGCTGTACAAGTACTTTGAAAGTAAAGAAAACCTGTTCCGCTCCATCGTGGTCGAATTGTCCAGCCGCTTTGCTGAAGTGCTGGAAATTCGGTATGAAAAAGGTCGCGATATTCGTACGCAACTGACTGAACTGGCCTGGGCCGAAGGGCGCATTCTGATGCGGCCCGATGTTATCGCGATGGCCCGGATGGTGATCAGCGAAACCTTGCGCAACCCGACGCTTGCGGCGGAAGCGCAGGGCAAGCTGGACAAGACAGCGACATTCATTGCCATGCTCAAAGATGCGGCAGAGGATGGGCAGCTTCGGATCGATGATCCGGAACGGGCCGGGCGCGAATTCATCGGCCTGATCAAGGCGCGCGCCTTCTGGCCACTGCTGTTTACGGGTGGGGCGCTCAGCGAAGCCGAGATGACGGAAACGATCGAAAGCAGTGTCCAGATGGTGATGAGCCGATATGGTGTCTAATCGATAGCAACTCACTGATGATGGTCGCAGTCGGGACGTCGTCAGAGGAATGTGTTAGGGCTTTTCGACTTGATTCGGGTGGGCAAAGCCACTGACAGTCCATCGGATTTCGAAGCATAGCAGGACGGAGGCGTTGCTGTGACATGCAAGGCAACACAGGCTGCGCGTTTAAGCGTGGCACCCATGATGGATTGGACAGACCGCCACTGCCGCTATTTTCATCGGCTCCTCAGCGCGGAAACGTTGCTGTATACCGAGATGGTGACGGCGCCGGCGCTCGTGCGGGGCGGGGCGTTGCATCTGTTGGACTACTCTCCCGAGGAACACCCGGTTGCTTTGCAACTCGGCGGCTCCGACCCGGAAGAACTGGCGCAGGCCGCGAGACTGGGGGCTGAGGCCGGGTATGATGAGATCAATCTGAACTGCGGCTGTCCGTCGGATCGAGTGCAATCCGGCACTTTTGGCGCGGTCTTGATGAAAGACCCGGCCCGCGTTGCCGACTGCGTGACTGCCATGCGCGAAGCGGCGAATGTGGATGTCACCGTTAAATGCCGCATCGGAGTCGATGATCAGGAGCCCGAAGATGTATTGCCCGCGTTTCTTGAGCACATCAGCGCGGCAGGTTGCCAAAGGGTGACAATCCATGCCCGCAAGGCGTGGCTGCAAGGGCTGAGCCCAAAGGAAAACCGGGATATCCCACCTTTGGACTATGACCTTGTGCATCGGATGAAGGATGAGTTTTCGGATCTTCACATATCGATCAATGGCGGCATCAACACTCTGGACGAGGCAGCCGCACATCTGGAAGCCGGTCTGGATGGGGTGATGATCGGCCGGGCCGCTTATCATCAGCCGGGCGATGTCCTGTCGGATGCTGACCGACGCATCTTTGGTACCGGAACGACGCGTGATCCGTTCGCGATCGTTCAACATATGGTACCTTATGTGGAACGGCACCTTGCCAATGGCGGGCGTCTGCACCAGATCACGCGTCATATGTTGGGCCTTTTCGCAGGTCGTCCCGGAGCCCGCGCATGGCGGCGCGCCTTGTCGGAAGGGGCTGTGCAGGATGGGGCCGGACCCGAGGTGATGCTGCGGGCGCTGGATCATGTGGCGCCCATGGCAGAAGTTTAAGCGGCAGGGGGAACTATGCCCGAGACGATGTTGCTGGCCCAGATGCTGGGCCTTTTGCTTGCGATCGGAGCGCTGGCCGGCGTGCTTGCCGGATTGCTGGGGGTCGGCGGTGGAATCGTCTTGGTGCCTGCCTTTTTCTATGCGTTTCAAACTCTTGGCTATGGCGGCCCACAGTTGATGCAGCTGTGTCTGGCCACGTCGCTGGCCACGATCATCGTGACATCGGTCCGATCCGTTCTGGCGCACAATAAAAAGGGTGCGGTGGATTGGGGTATTCTGCGCGGTTGGGGGCCGGGGATCGTCGTCGGTGCGATCATCGGAGTTCTGGTTGCCTCGGCCCTGCGGACCGAAGCCTTGCAGGCGCTGTTCGGCATATTGGGAATGGTGATCGGGGCCTATCTGGGGCTGGGTCGTTCGGAATGGCGGCTGGGTGATGTCATGCCCGGTGGAATAAAGCGGGCCATCCTGTCTCCTGCGGTCGGGTTTCTTTCGGTTCTGATGGGAATCGGCGGCGGCAGTTTTGGTGTGCCGCTGATGAGCCTCTACAACACGCCGATCCATCGTGCCGTCGCAACCGCCGCCGGGTTTGGTGTGATTATCGCCGTGCCCTCGGTCATCGGGTTTTTGTTTCTGGATATCGCACCGGAACACCGGCCTCCGCTGACCATTGGGGCGGTCAATCTGGTGGCCTTCGGTATCGTCGTGGCAATGACGATGATCACCGCGCCCTGGGGGGTGAAGCTGGCCCATGCGATGGATCCGAAACCCTTGAAGCGCGTATTCGCAGTGTTCCTTACGCTGGTGGCGCTCAATATGCTGCGCAAGGCGGTGGGTTTGTGAAGGATTTTGACGTCAGGGGGTGGGTGAAATTCCCGTATGATCCAGTGCTTGCGGCCTGGGTGGGACATGCGCTGCCTGCCGCACGGGCCGCGGTAACGGACCCGGCCCATGCTGACTGGCTGGATTGTGACGGGACGTGGTTCATCGGTGTTGACGCGTTGCCCAATGACGCGCAGGGCAGGGTTGGCCAATCGGGGCCTTTGGCCGGAACCGCCATGTCATTCATTGCAGGGCGTTACGGGCAGTTGCCGCTTCACAAAGGCCAAGTCTCGGTCACGCATCCTGGGTATCCACGCCCGCGCCGGGGGGAAAACGAAGCCGCCGCGCGGTATCGCAGAAATCGGGACGCGGCCCATGTGGACGGTTTGCGCCCGATGGGGCCGGATCGTCGCCGCCGGGTGGATGAACCGCATGCGTGGGTTTTGGGCATACCGCTGACCGAGGCCAGCCCGGATGCGTCGCCCATGGTGTTGTGGGAAGGCAGCCATCATATCCTGGGTGCGGCTTTCAGGCGCGCCCTTGCGGGGACGCCACAAGAGCGCCTGCATGAAGTCGATGTTACGGATATCTACCAATCTGTCCGTCGCGAGGTTTTCGAAACCTGCCCGCGAATCGAATTGCCTGCAAAACCGGGCGAGGCTTACGTGCTGCACCGCCACTGCCTGCACGGGGTTGCCCCCTGGGCGGAAACGGCAAGCGCAGGGCCGGATGGACGGATGATCGCCTATTTCCGCCCGGAATGCGCCGGGGGTGTGGCGGAATGGATCGAATCCACTTAACCTCCTGTCATTGTTTGGCTTTGGAGGTTTTGACCGATGATTACGGTCCATACGAATTCTGATGGTGCGTTGATAGAAGTGGAGTTGTCGGGGCAAGTCACCAGCGCCGACTATGCCGATGTCCTGGTTCCTGCAATCGAAGCAGCGCTGACCGAACATGATTCCGTTCGGCTTTTGGCCATCGTGCAGCCCGAGTTCAAGGGGTATGATTTGGGCGCGGCCTGGTCCGACACCAAGCTGGGGCTCAGCCACTGGCGGGGGTTTGACCGGATCGCGGTTGTTGCCGATCAGGGCTGGGTGCAAACCAGCATCCGATTGGCCGCCCCGATCCTGCCATGCCCCGTTCAGGTCTTTGAATTGGCCGAGCTTGAGGCCGCCCGGCGCTGGATGCGCGAGTCGCTGGGATCCATTCACGTGACCGATCTTGAGGGCCCATGTGTGCAGATCAGCCTTTTGGGAAAACTGGACCCCGAGGAGTACAAGCAAGCCGAACGCGACCTGGACGCTTTGTTGCATGATCGATCCGGATTTCGGTTGCTGATCGACCTGCGGGAATTCGACGGCTGGCAGGGGTTGTCCGCTCTTGCTGCACATTTTCGTCTGGCCAGCCGCCACATCGGACAACTGGATCGCGCGGCCATCGTCGGGGACAAAAGCTGGCAGCACATGGCACAACGTGTCGCCAGTCATGTATTGGGCACACGGACTCAGTTCTTTCCGTCCGAGGAAATCGAAAACGCCAAAACTTGGCTGGCTGCCGGGTAAGGATCTGCTCTGCGTGCCAACCTGCATCTTGTGATCTTGCTGCCAACAGGCGGCTTGCGTGCTTTGTTCTCTGGTCAGAACAAAGCACCCTTGAGCATGAATTGACCAAACCTGATTGGCTTATTTCGCGGAACGACACGCACCACATGTCTTGAAACCGGTCTTGATACCGTGCCGGTCAAGAATTGTGACGTAAGGGAACTGGTGGGTTTTTCCGTGGAATTTCTGACCTTAAGGTCAACACGGACCAAAAACCGCGTGTTTTCCCCCTAAATTTGACCGGAAATGCCCTTACCTACGCCGTGTCGCTGCGGGCCTCCACTCACGTTGAACAGATGCGTTCATGAGCTGGCCCCTTTTAGGAGCTCGAACTCGGCCCGCGGCGGCACAGTTATTGGAAGCGGGAAGTTTGCGATGACACTTAGGTTATTGATGGAAAGATTTGCGGCACGCAAGACGCCAGTATTCAAGGCGGACAAGACCGGAACGAAGCGTGTCCGACGTGCAGCGAAAAAATACGGGACTGCAAAAACAAGCAGATCCGAAATCGCAGCTCTGTTCGAGTCAGAGCTGCGCGGGCAAGACACAAACAGGTCGGCCCGCGACGAATCCAATGACCACAGGGATACGTCCCCAAAGCAGGCTGGCTGACTTCAGGAACCTTTTATGCGCGCTGCACGCCCGCCTCGGCGTTTGCTGAGGCGCGGCTTTCTGGTTGGTAGATCTTCCATGATTTCGGCGCGTTCGCTGCTGTCCATCTTGGACCAACGGGTGATTTCGTCAATCGTGCGATAGCAGCCGGTACAGATGCGTTCAGTCGGGTGAACGACACAGATCTGGACACAAGGGCTTTCGACCTCATTCCTTTTCCAAACCATATTCGTCATCACTGGTCTCCGACCCGTTACAAAAAGCGCAGCCTGTCCAGCGCGCCTTGCAAGATATAGCTGGCCGCAACGTGATCAATAACCTGTCCGCGACGTTTTCGTGTCGTATCCGCCTCAAGTAGTGCTTTTTCTGCCGCAACGGTACTAAGCCGTTCGTCCCAAAACCCGATGGGCAGATCGGTCAGGCGGGACAAATTGCGCGCAAATGCCCGCGTTGACTGGCATCTTGGCCCTTCGCTGCCATCCATGTTCTTGGGCAGGCCCAGCAAGATGCCCCCGATCTCGCGATCGGTGACAATTTCGATCAGGCGCGCGGAATCGAGCGTGAATTTCTTGCGCCGTACCGTTTCCAGCGGGCTGGCGACACCGCGCATCCGGTCGGACACGGCGACGCCGATTGTCTTTTCCCCAAGGTCCAGCCCCATCAGGGCACTCATAGGTTGCAGCGCGGCTGCAAATTCTTCGATAGTGTCATGGATCATTGAGCGATCCCGGCTTGAAGGGCCGCCGCATCGATGATCTGCAACGCCTCTGAATTGCCGGCAAAGACTTCCATGGCCTCATCGCGAATATCGATGGCGCGCTGACCCTGGCCAAGAACGCCCAAGGCCGCGATCAGGCGGGCCCATTCCTCGGGGGATCCGCCCTCTGCCGCCAGCCGATCAGACAGCTGGTCCACCATGCCCTGAATCATCTGCTGCCGCTCTTCGGGGCTCAGCTCTGCGGCGGCGGCCATGTCTTCCTGGCTGGGGCCGGGTGCGGTGCTCAGATCCGGTGCATTGAAAACGCCGGCCCTAAAGGCCAGTTCATCGATCTGAGCCCGAATTGCTTCGGCCCAGGGCGCACCTGTGGGGGAATCCTGCAACGTTTCGACCCACATGCGATAGGCAAGGTCCGGCCGCCCGATCTGGGCCAGCATCTGCCCCCAATAATAGCGCGCCGGGCCGTGACGGGGGTCACGGTTCAGCGCTTCGATCAGCGCCTGTTCCGCTTCGGGTGAGACATACCCACCTGCGGCCAGAATCATCATTTCCGCTAGGTCCGCATAGGTATCAGCCGTGGCGCTGTCTTCGGACAGCTCGATCACCTTTTGCTGCGCGGTGTACCCATCCTTGAAGTTGCCCGCATTCGTCTCGTGTTGCGCCAGCAACATCTGACCCTGCAAATCGTCCGGCCGGCTCGCAACGGTTTCCCGCAACTGCTTCAGCAGGTTGGCATAGCTTTCTTCCAGCTGCGCAGGTCGAGGTGGGGTCGCCAGTTCTTCCGCGGCGCTTTGGGATGGCCGGTTGGCGCGCACTTCCTTGGCCAGTTCAAGCCGTGCGGTCAGCGGCATGTCAGGCAAACCCACGGCCCCGGTGCGATGATACATCGCCAACGCTCCACCGATCAGAAGCAACGATATTGCCAGGATCGACAACCCCGAAACCGCACGAGATGGCCCGGCGCCGGCACCCTCTTTCTTCATTTGGTCATCTGCGGCCAGAATGCGACGGGAAATTTCCGTGCGCACCCGTTCGGCGTCGGCCTCGCCAATGACACCGCGCGCCAGATCCCGGTCCACACCGGCCAACTGTTCGCGATAAACCCGCAGATCGTATGCCGCCGCGGGTTCATCCCCACGGCGTTTGCGCAGCAGGGTAAAGCTGAGAAAAGCTGCGATCAGCAGCGCGACAAGAAAAATCAGAACCCAGAACGTCATGGTCCCTCCGAGGATGCTGCCCTGACTTAGACCTGTGAGGCGTCCGACAAAAGGGACAAATGGCCGCGAATGAGCGACATGTCGCAATAGTGCGATATTGCGGCGTTGCACGGCAGGGTTAAAATGCCGTCACACGGCATATCTGCGCCCAATCACCGAACCGGATGGATTCGCACATGAAACACTATTCAGCCTTTGCTGTGGCGCGGGAAGCTCTGCGCTATCACACCGGATGGGAGCGCGCCTGGCGCTCACCCGAACCCAAGAAGCGCTATGACGTCATCATCGTTGGTGCTGGCGGTCATGGTCTGGCGACCGCGTATTACCTTGGCAAGAACTATGGCATCCAGAATGTCGCGGTTATCGAAAAAGGCTGGCTGGGCGGCGGCAATACCGGTCGCAACACGACGATCATCCGTTCGAACTATCTGCAAGATCCGTCGGCGGCGATCTACGAGAAAGCGCGCAGCCTCTACGAGGACCTGAGCCAGGAATTGAACTACAACATCATGTTCAGCCCGCGCGGTGTCATCATGCTGGCGCAGACCCAGCACGAGATCCGCGGCTATCAGCGCACGGCCCATGCCAACGCTTTGCAGGGCGTGAAAACCGAATGGATTACGCCTGAGCGTGTCAAGCAACTGGTGCCAATCATCAATCTGGATGGCCCCCGGTATCCGGTTCTGGGCGGCCTTTGGCAGGAACGCGGGGGCACTGCGCGCCATGATGCGGTGGCGTGGGGCTATGCGCGTGCCTGTTCGGCGATGGGTATGGATATCATCCAGCAATGCGAAGTCACCGGTGTGCGCTCGGACAACGGGCGCGTTGTCGGGGTCGATACCACCAAGGGTGCCATTGATTGTGACAAGCTGGGCATCGTCGTCGCCGGCCATTCGGGTCAGTTGGCCGAGATGGCGGGCTTCCGCTTGCCGCTGGAAGCCGTCGCGTTGCAGGCGCTGGTGTCCGAGCCCATCAAACCCTGCATGGATGTGGTCGTGATGGCGAACACAGTCCACGGCTATATGTCGCAATCCGACAAGGGCGAAATGGTGATCGGCGGGGGAACCGACGGGTTCAACAACTTCACGCAGCGCGGGTCTTTCCATCATATCGAGGAAACGGTGCGGGCGCTGGTCGAAACCTTCCCGATGATTTCGCGCCTGAAAATGCTGCGCCAGTGGGGCGGGATCGTGGACATGACCGGTGACCGCTCGCCCATCCTGTCGAAAACACCGTTGCAGGGCTGCTTTATCAATGGCGGCTGGGGCACCGGTGGTTTCAAGGCGATTCCGGGCTCGGGCTGGGGGATGGCGCAGTTGATGGCGACGGGCCATTCACCGCTGACCGAAGCCTTCTCGATGGACCGCTTTAAAGAAGGCCGCTTCATAGACGAAAGCGTGGCCGCCGGGGTGGCGCACTAGGGAGATTCCCGAAGGTGCCAGAAAACAGAATTCAGGTCGGCCCCCGCGCTGACCGACCGCCAAAAGGATGACAACATGCTAATCCTGAATTGCCCCTATTGCGGCGTAGACGCCGAAGAATCCGAACTGGCCGCCGGTGGCGAAGCGCATCTGAAGCGTTTCGGCCCGGGCTCGTCCGATGACGAATTCCACGACTATCTGTTCATGCGTGAAAACCCGAAAGGTGTTCATTTCGAGCGCTGGCGGCACGCCAATGGTTGCGGCAAGTGGTTCCACGCCGCGCGCTGCACGCAGACACTCGAAGTGTTCGGAACCTACACGGCTCAGACCTCCGAACCGCCGCAAGACATCAAGGATGCCATCACTGCCAAACGGCCCGGCTGGACGTGGAGAGAGTTCTCCTGATGTTTCATTTTTTCAATAATACTCCCGCCGGAGGCTTTGACGCCTCCACATGCGAAAGGTCCGCACAATGAGCACCCGTCTCGCAAAACAAGGCCGGCTGATTGACCGGTCGAAAAAGGTCACATTCACCTTCAACGGAACCTCGATGCAGGGCTATGAGGGGGATACGCTTGCCTCGGCCCTGTTGGCCAATGACCAGATGATGGTTGGCCGGTCGTTCAAATACCACCGTCCCCGCGGCGTTGTCGCCAGCGGTGCGGAAGAGCCGAACGCGCTTGTCGGTCTGGGGCAGGGCAACCGGTTCGAGCCGAACCAGCGCGCCACGACGACCGAGGTGTTCAACGGCTTGACCGCGATTTCACAGAACCATTGGCCAAGCCTTGAATATGATATCGGTGCGGTGAACACGGCCTTTGCCCGGTTTCTGCCGGCCGGCTTCTACTACAAGACGTTCATCCACCCCAAACCCTTCTGGAAACACGTCTACGAACCGTTCATCCGGCAGTCGGCGGGATTGGGCAAGGCGCCCGACAAAGACAACCGGGATGCCGACACTTATGAACATTTCTACGCCTTTACCGATGTTCTGGTGATCGGCGGCGGTGTGGCTGGTTTGCAGGCAGCCAAGGCGGCGGCACAATCCGGTGCCAGGGTTCTGCTGATCGAGCAGACCGCGCATTGGGGAGGTCGCGCGCCGGTTGACGGCGGCACCGTGGATGGTGAGCCTGTGGATAAGTTCGTGGAACAATTGGTTTCCGAACTCGAAACAATGGACAACGTCATCATGCGCACGCGCTGCATGGGAGCGGGTGTTTATGACCATGGTTATGTGCTGGGATACGAACGTCTGACGGACCACACGCCGGGCGTGCAGGGCCCGCGCCATCGTTTGTGGCGCATTCGCGCCAAGCAAATTGTAACGGCAACGGGTGCAATTGAAAGACCATTGTCCTTTGCTGGCAACGATGTTCCGGGTGTGATGCTGGCATCGGCCATGCGCGACTATGTCGTGAACTGGGGGGTTACCCCGGGCGAACGTGTCATCGTCGCCACCAACAATGACGACGCCTATCGTACCGCGATTATCCTGAAACAGGCAGGTGTGGATGTTTTGCGCATTGTTGACGCCCGGGCAACGGCCGGACCTTTGGCGGAAGAAGCCCGCCAGTTGGGTATCCGCGTCGATCCGGGCAAAGCCATTGCCAAGGTCAAAGGCGGCAAGCGCGTCAAAAAGGTAGCCATCTGCAATCAAGAGGGCGTCGGCGGCGCGCGTGAAGAGGTTGAGGCGGATGCAGTCGCCATGTCCGGCGGCTGGTCTCCGGTCGTGCACATGTGGTCCCATTGCGGGGGCAAGCTGATCTGGGATGAGGCGAACGCGCATTTCCGGCCGGATCCCGAGCGTCCGCCGCTGGGGGTGGACGGCAAAGGGTTCGTTGTTGCTGCTGGCGCGTCCAACGGCCCTCTGGCGTTGCAGGATGTTCTGACAGACGCCCATGCGGCCGGTAAGGCGGCCGCCAAGGCGGCTGGCTTCAAGCCCAAGAACACCAAGGCGCCCGCAGGGGACACAACCGCCGAAGCGCCGATGGAAGCGGTCTGGCTGATGCCGGCAAATGCAGAAGTCCAATTGCGTATGAAATCCTGGCTGGATTTCCAGAACGACGTCAAGGTTTCAGACGTCCAACTGGCCGCGCGCGAAGGGTATGAAAGCGTCGAACACACCAAGCGCTATACCACGTTGGGCATGGCGACCGATCAGGGTAAGTTGAGCAACATCAACGGATTGGCGATCCTTGCTGATGCTCTGGAATCCGAAATTCCCAAGGTTGGGACAACCACTTTCCGCCCGCCCTATACGCCCATCTCGATGGGTGCGATCGGTGGTGAGGCACGGGGTGAGGTCTTTCAGCCGATCCGTCGGACACCGATGCACAACTGGCACGACAGGAACGGCGCCGATTGGGAGCCGGTCGGCCACTGGCGCCGGACCTATGCCTATGTCCGCCCCGGCGAATCCGTGCATGACGCGGTGAATCGCGAGGTGAAAAACACCCGCGAGAACCTCGGCCTGCTGGATGCATCGACGCTGGGCAAGTTGATCGTCAAAGGCCCGGATGCCGGCAAGTTTCTGGACATGTTGTACACCAACATGATGTCCACGCTGAAGGTCGGCAAATGCCGCTATGGCCTGATGTGTTCGGAAAACGGCTTTCTGATCGACGACGGCGTTGTCGCCCGCATCGATGAAGACACCTGGCTGTGCCACACCACCACCGGCGGGGCCGAGCGTATCCATGGTCACATGGAAGAATGGCTTCAGACCGAATGGTGGGACTGGAAAGTCTATGTCGCCAACGTGACCGAGCAATACGCGCAGGTCGCCGTGGTCGGCCCCAATGCCCGCAAGGTGCTTGAAAAGCTGGGCGGCATGGATGTCAGCAAAGAGGCGCTGCCCTTCATGGAATGGCGCGATGGCAAGATCGGAGGCTTCGATTGCCGGGCCTACCGCATTTCGTTCTCAGGCGAGCTGTCTTATGAAATCGCCGTTCCGGCCAGCCAGGGGCAGGCGTTCTGGGATGCCTTGATGGAAGCAGGCAAAGAGTTCGGCGTGATGCCTTACGGAACCGAATGTCTGCACATCCTGCGGGCCGAGAAGGGCTTTATCATGATCGGGGACGAGACCGACGGCACCGTGATCCCGCAGGATCTGGGGCTGCACTGGGCACTGTCCAAGAAGAAAGAGGATTATCTGGGCAAACGCGCCCATTCGCGGACCCACATGGCGGATCCCGAGCGCTGGAAACTGGTCGGTCTCGAGACTGTGGACGGATCGGTTCTGCCGGATGGTGCTTACGCGGTGGGCGATGGCGTCAATGCCAACGGTCAGCGCAACATGATCGGCCGTGTGACGTCGACATATTACTCGGCCAATCTGGGCAAAGGGATCGCCATGGGGCTGATCAAACACGGCCCCGACCGCATGGGCGAGATCGTCGAGTTCCCGGGCACGGACGGCAAAACCTACAAAGCCAAGATCGTGGACCCGATCTTTTATGACAAGGACGGGGAGAAGCAGAATGTCTGAACCCATCAGCGCATTGAACCACGCCAGCTATGACGGCATCGCCAAGGTCCAGGAATGCGGCCTGCAAGGCATGATAACCCTGCGCGGCGACCTGTCCGACAAGGTGCTGGCCAAGGCTGTCAAGGATGCAACCGGTCAGAAAGTGCCGGGTCAGCGCGAGGTGCTTCTGACCGGCGATACCGGCGTGGCTTGGATGTCGACCGACGAGTTGCTGGTTCTGGTGCCTTATGCCGAGGTCGAAGCCAAACTGGCCGACATGGTCGGTGCCCTGAGCGGCACCCATGCTTTGGCGGTCAATGTCTCGGATGCCCGCGCCGTCTTCAGCGTCTCTGGTGCCAGCGCAAGAGAGGTGCTGGGCAAGGTCGCGCCCGTCGATCTGTCAGCGGATGCTTTCCAGCCCGGCCAGATTCGCCGCACGCGTCTGGCGCAGGTGGCCGGTGCTTTCTGGATGGATGATGAACAGACCTTCCGCGTGGTCTGCTTCCGTTCCGCTGCGGATTACGTGTTCAAACTGCTCAAGGTGGCAGCACAGCCCGGCAGTGAGGTTGGGATCTACTGAACAAAAAAAGCCCCGGTTCATCCGGGGCTTTTTCTTACTTGACTGTCGAACAGGTCCCGACTCCGAAAGGTTTGTTCGCGAAATTTCCCTGAACGAATGCCATGCGGACGGCGACCGTATTGTCGGTTGTTTTCAGGTTCGCCTGATATCGAACGCGGACATTGCCGCCGGCAACCATTTTCTGATCGAGTTTCCAGATAATACGATATCCCTTGGCGCCGCGGTCTTTGAATTTTGCCTTGGCCCAATCCTGGTACGAAGTGGCGGCCATCGCCGAAGATGCGGCGGGGTCGATCCGGAACGCATACTCTGGCGCAATCCAGCCATGGGCGTCCTGTTTGGTCATCTTGCAATGATAGGTAACCGTTTCTGCCGCAGCGGTATGTGCAAGAAATGCGGCGACTGCAATTGGTAAAAGTCTTTTCATTTTATCCACTTGGGCATGATTCTTGGTGTGTGCAATCAAACTGATACACCTCAATGCCGCAAGCGGGACCTCGCGTGAACGAAGAAAAAAATGCCAGACGTTCTACCCATGCAAGAGAACGGTGTGAAAACGGCTCAGGCCATCTTCGGTCAGCAAGTCCGAAATCTCTACAGGCTGTGACTTGTCATCCGACAGGTTTGCGTAATAACCCAGTTCATCCATCAATGCGCTGACACGTTCGTGCCTCTGGTCTTCCGGAAGCAGAGGTGCGTGAAGAGACAGAAGAAGGGCGGGGCGGCGTTCCTTCAGCCACGCGGACAAAGTGGGGGCAACAATGAATTCCGCGCCCTCGATGTCCATTTTGACCAGCGAAACCCGTGACAGGTCGTTTGTTTTTTCGAATTGGTCCCAGGCGATCGTCAGCGCATCAGACCCATGCGCCCCGTCGTGCAGAAGCGAACTGGTGGAATCCCCGGGTTCACCGCGCACAGAGGCCATGCGTGCCACGCCAAATCGATCTGACAGGGCGACCCCGAATGCCGAAACGTTCTGAATGCCGTTCAGATCAAGATTCCATGCCAGATGCCGAAACGCGGTCGGGTCAGGCTCAAAACACCAGACATGCCGTGCCCTTCGCGCACCGTACAGCACCGTCGGGCCAATCCACGCGCCGATGTCCAGATAGTCGCTTTGAGGGGACAGGAACCGGTCAAGAACTGCAAATGTTTCAGGCTCCCAAGCGCCCGCAGTGGCCTTGCGCCAGAATTTCGAATGGTACGGGTCCAGACGAAACGGCTCGCCGTTCAGATTGCCCGCATAATATCCGCGGGCGCGATAGAACATCTTGCGCGCCTGTGTCAGCATCGCCTGCCTCCGGGTTTTCTTGCCACGCCCCTTGACCTGCGGCGGTTGCCAAAGCATTTAACCTTGGGAACCGCAACTTACATTTAAACAGGGGGCCGACATGGCTTTTGAACTTCCTGATCTTCCTTATGCACATGACGCGCTGGCAGCCAAGGGTATGTCCGCGGAAACGTTGGAATATCACCACGACCTGCACCACAAGGCCTATGTCGACAACGGCAACAAGCTGATCGCCGGCACCGAATGGGACGGCAAGTCGCTGGAAGAGATCATCGTTGGTACATACGACGCAAACGCCGTGGCACAAAACGGTATTTTCAACAACATCAGCCAGTTGTGGAACCACAACCAGTTCTGGGAAATGATGGGGCCGGGCGAGTCCAAGATGCCGGGCGAGCTGGAAAAGGCGCTGACCGAAAGCTTCGGTTCGGTGGATGAATTCAAGTCGCAATTCAGTGCCGCCGGTGCGGGTCAGTTCGGTTCGGGCTGGGCGTGGCTGGTCAAGAACGCCGATGGCTCGCTGGCCGTCACAAAAACCGAGAATGGCGTGAACCCACTGTGCTTTGGTCAAACCGCGCTGCTGGGTTGCGATGTTTGGGAGCACTCCTACTACATCGATTTCCGCAACAAGCGCCCGGCCTACCTGTCGAACTTCCTCGACAATCTGGTGAACTGGGAAAACGTCGCATCGCGGATGTAACGTATTGAACCGACGTCGGTTCATAAAGGGCCTGCTGGCGGCGACGCTGGCAGGCCTTGTCACGGCCGCCTACGGGTTCATCATTGAACCCGCGGTTCGGCTGCGCGTGCGCAAATGGCGCATTCAGCGGGACGACTGGACAGCGCCGCCGCTCAGAATCGCCGTACTGTCCGATATGCATGTGGGCGAGCCCTATGTCGGCCTGAACCGCGTAAGGCAGGTGGTCCGCCGAACCAATGCGCTGGCTCCGGACGTGATCCTGCTGTTGGGTGATTTCTTTGCAAGCCACAAAGGTGTCTCGGACACGGTCAAGATGCAGGACCTGGCCCCTGTGCTTGCCGGGCTTGAGGCGAAGAATGGTGTCTTTGCCGTTCTGGGCAATCACGACTGGTGGGATGACAGGTCGGCACAGCGGCGCGGGTCCGGGCCCAATCGCTATGCCGAAATTCTGGAACAGAACGGCATTTCGGTGTTGTCCAATGCCGCAATCAAACTCGAAGCTCAGGGCATCTGGCTTGCCGGGCTCGAGGATCAGCTGGCGATCTGGCGCAACGGCAAGCCGCAAGGATTGGACGATCTGGAAGGTACTCTGGCGCAGATCACCGATGACGCTCCGGTTGTGATGATGGCGCATGAGCCCGATGTGTTTCCCACTGTGCCCGGGCGGGTGGCCTTGACCCTTTCAGGGCACACACATGGTGGCCAAGTGCGCCTGTTCGGCTGGTCGCCCGTGGTGCCATCGAAATTCGGCAATCGCTATGCCTATGGCCATGTACGCGAAAATGGGCGCGATCTGGTCGTTTCGGGCGGTATCGGCTGTTCGATCCTGCCGGTTCGTCTGGGCGTGACGCCCGAAATCACCGTTGTCGAGATGTCCGCCTAAAGGGTTGATGACCAGCCGGTGAAAACCCGCCGATACGTGCCCTTTCTGCGTGACGGTATCTTGTTTGCTGTTTTCCAGTGCACATCTCTGTAGGGTAGAGGGAGAAACTGCATATCAATTCAAACAATGATCGGGCTGCGCACTGTTCGTGCGTCAACGAACCCGCATGTCCAGCAGGTCGAGGGATACCCAGAACACAACCTAATCAGGAGATCGCAATGGTCGCACTTACACAGGGAACTTGGGTTATTGTTGCAGATGGAGAGAAAGCGCTGGTGATGGAGAATATCACCGATGCCGACGATCCCAATTTTGTCGTCGTCGCTGTCGAAGAACAAGACGGCCCGACCGGAAAACCGACGGACCGCGCAGGTCGTCGCAACGACGGCGGACCAAAACAGAAATCGGCAATTGAAGAACCCACGTGGAAGGCGCACGCAAAATCTCTGTTCGTGCAGGATCTGGCGAACCTGTTGAATCGCAAGGGGCTGAAAGGCGCCTATGATCGGCTGGTTCTGGTGGCCAGCCCCCATGTTCTGGGTCTGTTGCGGCGTCGGTTACACAGCGAGGTGCTGGGAAAGGTCGTGGCCGAGGTCAACAAGACCCTGACCAATCATCCTTTGCACAAGGTCGAGCAGGTGGTGCGCCTCAGTCTGCAACCCAAAGCCAGACTTGCCTGATGAATACGGCGGGCGGTTCAACCGCCCGCACGGTTTCCCATCCTCAGGTCAGCTTGTCCCGCAGGGCGATCATGGCTGTATCGGCGTCTTCGACCCAGGTGATGAAATCCGCCAAAAACGTGTCGGCAAAGCCTTGCCCGATCACCTGATCCAACAATGTGTGCAACGCGTCCCAATAGCCGTTCACATTGACCACGACGATTGGCTTGTCATGCAGGCCAAGCTGGCGCCATGTCAGCGCTTCGAACAGCTCGTCCAGCGACCCCGGACCGCCCGGCAGGACCACGACGGCGTCGGCGTTCATGATCATGACTTTCTTGCGCTCGTGCATTGTCTCGGTGATCACGAAGTGGGTCAGATCCGTTTTTCCGACCTCGCGCTTGACCAGATGCACCGGAATGACGCCGAAGGTTTCACCACCGGCATTCTGCGCGGCGCGGGCCACTTCACCCATCAAACCGACATCTCCGGCTCCGTAGACCAGCCGCCAGCCTTCCTGCGCCAGCAGGCTGCCAAACTGCCGTGCAGTTTCAGAATAAGCCTTCTCGGCTCCATTGCGTGACCCGCAGTACACACAGACTGATTTCTGAGACATCAAAGGGGGGCTCCGGGGTTGTGTCAGGGGTTTTGACCCGTGATAGCGGGATTGATAGATTGGCTCAACTGTCCGTCGGAAAGCTTTTCAACGCACAGCTTTTACCCGGCGGAGTGAAAGGAAAATAATGGACGCCAAATCGGGAAACGGAAGCTCGGGCAATTTCATCTGGGGGGTGATTGCGGGTCTTGTTGCGATATTGGGCGCGGGTGGATTGTATCTGTCTGGCGTCTTCACCAAAACGCCCGAGCCGAGCGCCCCGCAGGAAACCGCCTCTGCCGTAGCCCCGGAACCTGTAGGGCAGGATGCGCAGGTCTCGGAACCGGAAGTGGCTGAACAGGCGGCTCCCGCGGATGAAGGGCCCACGACCGAGCCTGCCGAGGACACTAGTGAAACGGCTGACGCCTCTGACGCGGACACCGCCGTTGCCAAGACGAAAGATATCGCGCCCCAGCCAGCGGCCCCTCCGGCCCTGGATCAGATTTTTGTTGAGCCAGATGGCACGGCGCTGTTGTCCGGCGATGCCGAGCCCGGCAGCCGGATCGAGGTGCTGCTGAACGGCGAAACCCTGCACAGCTTTACCGTGGACGGCAGCGGCCAGTTTGCCGAATTTGTTTCGATCCCGTTCAGCGACGCGGCTCAGGGGTTGGTCCTGCAAAGCAAGGATGGCGAACGGATCACACAGTCCGACGACTATCTGATTGCGGCATTGCCAAAGCCGGTCGAAGAAGCGCCTGTAACTGAAGAATCGCCAGCATCCGATCCGGACACGACGGCCGACGCCGAAGACGCCACGATCGCGACAGCCGATGCAGACGTTGAGCCCGAAACGGCGACCGAAGTTCCAGCGCCAGAAACTGATGTGACCGGAACCGAAACCACCGTGCCGGAGGCCGAGGAAACGCAAACCGCCGACTCGCCGCCGCAGACACCCGAACCGGATCAGCAGATTGCGGTGCTGCGGTCCGGCGAAGAAGGGGTTGAACTGGTGCAGCCGCCTGTGGTGCGGGATACGCCCCCTGATCAGATCGCACTGGATACCATCGGGTACTCTGATACCGGCAATGTCCAGCTGACGGGGCGTGTGCAGGACGGTGCAGCCGTTCGACTGTACCTGAACAATCGCCTGATCGCCGATCTCGACCCGAAAGAGGATGGATCCTGGCGCAGCGATCTGGAGGGGATTGATCCGGGTGTCTACACGCTGCGCGTGGACGCGGTGAATACGGACGGGACGGTGCTCAGCCGGGTCGAAACCCCGTTCAAGCGAGAGCCGGTTGAAGTACTGGATGCCGCCGTCGCGGCCACTCAGGCCAACGCGCAGGGCGAAGCAGCTGCCATCCGTTCGGTTACGGTTCAACGGGGCGACACGCTGTGGGCCATCTCGCGCGACCGGTTTGGCGACGGGGTCCTGTATGTACGGCTGTTCGAGGCCAATCGCGACCTGATCCGCGATCCGGATCTGATCTATCCGGGGCAGGTCTTCACCATACCTGAATAAGCATCGCCTCTGGCCCAAGCGGGCCGGGGTCAATCTCTGACCGCAGTTAAGGTACGTGATGAGACGAACACCTACTACGACCCCGGACGATACGGTGCCGCGTGACGAGCGAAGCTCGGGCTGGCGCACGATCCGCGAAGTGGCACCCTATCTTTGGCCACAGGATGAACCATGGGTAAAGCGCCGCGTGGTGATTGCCATGGTCATGCTGGTTCTGGCCAAGCTGATCGCGGTCTATACGCCAATCCTTTACAAAGGTGCCGTTGACGCGCTGGCAGGTGAGGGCGTGCCGCCGGTGGCGCTGGGCGCGGTCGGGCTGACGGTCGCCTATGGCGTGGCGCGGATGCTGACCGTGGGATTCCAACAACTGAGGGATGCGGCCTTTGCGCCCGTAGGGCAAAGGGCTCTGCGGGCGTTGGCGCTTGAGACCTTTCGGCACATTCACAACCTCTCGATGCGTTACCACGTGTCCCGCCGTACCGGAGGGCTGAGCCGCATCATCGAACGGGGTGTCAAGGGCGTCGAGTTCCTGTTGCGCTTTCTGCTGTTCTCGATCGGGCCGCTGATCCTGGAACTGCTGCTGGTGGCGATCATCCTGATGTGGCTGTTCGATGTCTGGTATCTGGTGGTCGTCGCCGTCACAATCGGTCTGTATATCTGGTTCACATTTGCCGTGACCGAATGGCGGGTGAAGCTTCGGCGCGAGATGAACGATCAGGACACCGAAGCCAATCAGCGCGCCATCGACAGCCTGCTGAATTTTGAAACTGTCAAGTATTTCAATGCCGAAGCGCGCGAAGCTGAGCGATATGATGTGTCGATGAAAGCCTATGCCGGGGCGGCGCTGAAAACGGCATATTCGCTGGCATTTCTGAATTTTGGCCAGTCATTCCTGATCACTTGTGGTTTGATCGGTGTGATGGTTCTGGCTGCCATCGGGGTTCAGAGCGGAAACCTTACAGTGGGCGATTTCGTCATGGTCAACGCTTACATGATTCAGATCACCGTACCGCTGAACTTTCTGGGGACGGTCTACCGGGAAATCCGGCAATCGTTGGTCGATATGGGCCAGATGTTCGATCTGCTTGAACAGCCCGCCGAAGTCACCGACAAACCCTGTGCGCCCAACCTCAAGGTGAATGGCGGCGAAGTCACGCTGGACGATGTGCATTTCGGCTATGACCCTGAAAGGGAGATCCTCAAAGGTGTTTCGTTGACCGTTCCTGCCGGGCAGACCGTGGCCATCGTGGGGGCAACCGGGTCTGGCAAATCAACCATCGGGCGGCTGCTGTTCCGGTTCTACGATGTGACCAAAGGATCCTTGAAGATCGATGGACAGGATGTGCGGGATGTGACGCAGTCCAGCTTGCACGCGGCCATCGGCGTTGTGCCGCAGGACACGGTATTGTTCAACGACAGCATCCGGTACAACATTGCCTATGGCCGTGACGACGCCACCCCGGAGGAGGTCGAGGCCGCAGCCCGAGCTGCGCAAATTCACGATTTCATCACCTCGCTGCCCGAAGGCTATGACACTATGGTCGGTGAACGGGGGCTCAAACTGTCAGGTGGTGAAAAACAAAGAGTCGGCATCGCGCGGACTTTGCTCAAGAACCCGCCGATCCTGTTGCTGGACGAGGCGACCTCGGCCCTGGACACAGATACCGAGCAGGACATCAAGGATGCGCTGGCGCGCGCAGGAGAGGGTCGTACGGTTATCACCATTGCCCATCGCCTCAGCACCATTGCCGAAGCTGATCGGATCGTGGTTCTGGAAGCAGGCGAGGTCATCGAACAGGGCACGCATGACGAGTTGCTGGCGCGGTCGGGGCGGTATGCCCAATTGTGGAACCGGCAGCAATCGGACGGGGAAGCGGCCTGAAGATCCAAACATGGAGCGAAACAGGGTAGAATACAAAAAAAAACCAGAAGGGTGCCTGTCATGATGAAGCGATTGAAGTCACGACTATCGTCTATTGCGATCGCGATTAGTCTGCCGGTCATTGTGGCGGCCGATCCCATCGTGGGTGTCTGGAAGACTGAACCTGATCGCAAGAACCTGATTTCGCACATCAAAATCACGGCGTGTGGGGATAAGTTCTGCGGTCGGATCCTTTCGGCCTATGACTCTTCAGGCAAGGAAGTCCAAACACCGAATATCGGTAAGAAACTGTTCTGGGACGTGGCCGGTGAAGGCGGAGGAAAATACGGCGGCGGCGAATTCTGGGTCCCGTTGATCAACGTGGATGCGGTGCCACAGATGACGTTGCAGGGGGACAAGCTGCTGGTCAAAGGATGCGAACATGCGATTTGCGCGCATCAGACGTGGTCCCGGTTGTGATGATGGCCAAATGAATAAGGACCGGGAGTTCCGGTCCTTTTCGTTTATTCAGCAGCTTTCAGCGGCGGGCCAGAGGGGCGACCAGACTGATCTGATCGACTGTCCTGTTCTGATCCTTCAAAACGCGAGTCGTCCTCCCACACAATTTCAGTGGCCTGCATCTGCCGGGCAGAGCGCCCTATCGCCATGTCCTGCGCGATCTGGCTGGACCGGCCTGCCGTTACACGGGCCAGAACTCGGCTGAGCCAGATCGCATAGGTTGTCACCCAGACCCGCAAGGCCAGAAGCGATGGGGTGACGATCAGCGTCAGAACAGTTGCAATGCCCAGGCCAAAGACCACCGCTGTGGCCAGCTGTTTCCACCACAGTGCGGTGGGGCTGTCGATGGAATAGCCGCCATTGATGAAGTCCAGCGACAGGCCGAACATCATCGGCGTCAGACCGGCCATCGTTGTCAGCGTGGTCAGCAGAACCGGGCGGATACGGGATTCCGCGGTGCGGATGATCGCCTCGATTCTCGGCATATAGCTGCTGTATTCCTGATAGGTGTCGATCAGAACGATATTGTTGTTCACCACGATACCGGCCAGGGCCACGATGCCGGTCCCGGTCATGATGATCGAGAAGGGCTGTTCCATCACGATCATGCCGATCAGAACCCCGGTGGTGGACAGAACCACCGCCAGCAGCACGAGAACTGAATTGTAGAACGAGTTGAACTGCGCCAGCAGGATCACGAACATAAGCCCCAGGGCGCCCATGAACGCGTTCACCAGGAAGGCGCCGGATTCTTCCTGCTCTTCCTGATCACCAGTCCATTCCCAGCTGATCGCGTTGGCGAACGGGCCGGTTTCCAGCCATTCCGTCAGCACCGCAATACGCTCGTTCGGGTTAATCAGCGCAAACTGAGCATCCCCGTCTTCGATTGCGCTGCGCAGCTGGTCGACACTTTCTGCGCCGGTCAGTTGAACCAGTTCATACGACTTTCCACCCGTACCATTCAGAACGGTGTCGGTCGGTGTGTAGCCTTCCGTCACTTCACGCATGACGGCCAGCCGCACCTGTTTTCCATCGGGGCCTTCGGTCACAACCTTGCTCAGCCCCGGTTCGACATCCGCTTTGACGTCGTAGTATCGCTGCTGGTCGACGCGGTTGATCTCGGCCAGCTTGGCCACGGGTTTGCGCGTTACGAAGTTCGACAAGGGCACCAAACCGTCCGGGGTACGGACCTTGAGTGTATCCAGTGTCGACAAAACGCGGTCTTCTTCGGGCAGGCGAACGCGAATTTCGATCTCTTCGTCATTGCTGTCCGGGCGCATCTCGCCCAGCAATATACCGCGCGTGACCAACTGGACCATGGCGCCGACGGTTGCCACGTCGGCTCCGAACCGACCGGCCTTGGCGACATCCACGTCAATCTGCCAGTCGATGCCGGGCAGGGGCAGGGTATCTTCGGTCTTGATCAGGCCCGGCGTGGTGTCGAAAACCTCGCGGGCGGTGATCGCTGCCGAGGTCAGGTCTTCCCACCCGTCACCCTTGATGCGCAGATGCACAGGCTTGGCCGAAGCAGGGCCTTGCTCCAACGGCAAAATCTCGACGATGATGCCGGGGATCGTTGCAAGTTGGGCATTCAGCTCATCAATCACGAAGTCGCCATCATATTCGGGCGCCACGAAGTGCCGTTCGAACAGGCCCCACAGGGCCGATTCCGAAACGTTGGGGCGGTCTTCCCAGGGGATGATCTCGAACTGAACCCGGCCCACTGTATCGGCCGGCGCTTGAGCGCCACCGTTGTTCTGGTTCAGGCCACCTTCGCCCGCAAAGGCAAAGACGTTGATGACCGCAGGGTGAGTTCCAATGATTTCTTCGGCGGCAAGAACCATCGCGTCTTTTTCCGCCAGGGAAAGGTTCCCGCGGGCACGCACATATGCGGTGGCCTGTTCAGGTTCGCTTTCCACGAAGAATTCAACCCCGCGGGATTCCTGAGGAAACCAGACGAAGGCCACGAAATACACCGCCGTGAAAACCGTCAGCAGGGAAACGATCGGCATGATCGGATTGCCGACAAGGAACCGAACGACGTGGCCAAAAAACGTGTGTTCGTCCGCTGTATGAACGTGGTCCTCTTCGGCGCGTACCATTTTGGCCGCGCTCAGCGTTACGGACCCGGCAAACGCCCCGAACAGGAACAGCAGCGCCCCGGCGATCGAGCCACCGGGCAGCAGGTAGTTGGGGTTCAGAACCTGCATCGCACCCAGAAAGATCATGTACAGCGACGGCGGCACCATCAGCACCCGGACCCACCATGGCGTGCGCGCCCGCAACCAGGTCGAAGACCGATCGAAGAGGCGGCTCAGGCGGCCGGACACACCGCCCATGACCGGCAGATAGATCAGCGCAACTATCAGCGACGCCGACAGAACGAAGATCAGCGTGACCGGCAGCATTCCCATGAACTCGCCGGGAATACCGGGCCAGAACAGCATGGGCAGGAACGCGCAGAGTGTCGTTGCGGTCGAGGACACGATGGGCCAGAACATGCGCTGGGCGGCCTCGACATAGGCGTGCATCGGGCCCACGCCTTCCTTGATGCGTTTGTCGGCGTATTCCACCACGACGATGGCGCCATCCACCAGCATCCCCACCGCCAGGATGAGGCCGAACATCACGATGTTCGAGATGCTGACACCCATGACCGCCAGAAACGCAAAACACAGCAGGAACGAGGTCGGGATCGCAAAACCGACCAGCAGGGCGGCCCGCGTACCCAACGAGGCAAGAACCACGATCATCACCAGCGCAATCGCGGTCAATACCGAGCCTTCAAGCTGGCTGACCATCGAGCCGACGATGCGGCTCTGGTCGTTCGATGTACCCAGATCAACCGCCGCCTGAAGCTCGGGCGGCCACTTGGTCTTTGCATGCGCAATGGTTTCCTTCACCTGCGCGACGGTGTCGATCAGGTTATAGCCCTTGCGCTTGACAACCTGCAACGCGACGGTCGGTTCACCGTTGAAACGGGCCGTCCCTTCGCGGTCTTCGAAAGTGTAGTTGATCTGTGCCAGTTCCCCCAAGGTGACGACCCGATCACCGTTGACCTTGATAGGCAGGCCGTAAACATCCTGTGCGGTTTTGAACGACGACGGTATCTTGACCGAGAAGGTGCCCTGCGCGGTTTCAACTTCACCGGCTGCAATCAACTGGTTGTTGTTCCGTACCACGTTGATCAGCTCGTCCGCCGTCACGTTGTAGGCTTCAAGCCGCAGCGGGTCGATCACGACCTCGAGCATCTCGTCGCGATTGCCTGCGATACCGGCTTCGAGAACGGAATCCAGAGCCTCAAGATCGTCCTGTAGATCCTTGGCGACACGGGCCATCGTGCGTTCGGGAACGGGACCGGTCAGGTTCACGATGACGATCGGGAATTCGGAAAAGTTGATCTCGGTCAGGGAATATTGTTCTGCGCCTTCGGGAAAGTCCGCCTGAGCTGTGTTCATCGCGTCACGCACATCGGCCATGATCGCGGTCTTGTCCCAGCCGAAGTCAAATTCCAGCGCGACCCCCGCATAGTTTTCGGCAGCGGTCGATGTCATTTCCTTGAGCCCGTCGAGATCCGCCAGTTCGGTCTCCATCGGCTTGATGAGCAGGTTTTCGGAATCCTCTGCGGAAATCCCGGGAAACTGCACGGATACAAACAGGGCAGGGATTTCGATATCCGGCTCGCCTTCTTTCGGAAGCGAGACATAGGCAAATCCGCCGATAACCAGCGAAATCGCGATAAATGCCAACACCATGCGGGCTCGATCAGCGGCCCATGCGACAACACCGGTCATTGTGACGCTTCCCGATAAGTCGGCGCTACGGTCACACCGCGTGTCACGAACTCTTGTCCGACAATGATTATGTCGGCTGTTTCGGGGAGACCGTCGACCCAGACACCCTCTGCCGTGTCACGCAGAATGCGGACAGGCAGGAAATCCACCACATTGCCGGTGCCGACAGTACGGACACCCAATTGACCCTCGTTGCTTAGGGTCAGGGCGGATTGCGGCAGCAGATGTGCCTTTGTGCCTTCGGCTGCGATGCTGATGGTCGCGGTCTGACCGTCGCGAATGGTCAGATCCGGGTTCGGAACCGTGATTTCAACTTCGAACGTGCGCGTTGTTTCATCAGCCGACCGGCTGAGGAACGTGACGCGGCCGCCAAGCTGCCGACCGGTGACCAGCGTTGCCGATGCCTCGGACCCCACCTGAACACGGTTGACTTCGGTTTCCGGCACGAACCCGACCAGTTTGATCGGATCAAGCTGAATCACGGTTGCGCACAGCGATCCGGGCTGCATCAGGCTGCCCAATTCTGCGGTGTCGCTTTCCAGCAGGCCCTTGAACGGGGCTTTGATGGTCAGGCGTCCGACCTCTCGCTGCGCGGCTTCAACTGCGGCTGCGGCTGCTTCGATTCCGGCCCGGGTCGCCTCCAGCTCGGCTTCGGCGGACTTTACACCTGCTTTGGCGGCGCTCATCGCAGCCTCGCTGGAAATTCGGCGGGTTTCCGAAGCAAACCCGGTTTCCGCCAGTTTGCGCGAAGCCGTCAGATTGATTTCGGCCTCGGCCACACGGGCATGCGCCTCTTGCAAGCGGGCTTCAGCCTCGGGAATGCGGCTTTCGGCTTCGAGTTTTCCGGCCAGCGCCTCGGCCAGTTGCGCCGGACGCGTGCCGGGGTCGAGTTCACACAGAACATCCCCGGCCTCGACAAAGGCACCTTTGCGCATGGGTTCCGAGATCACCGTGGATGTGGTTTCAGACAAAACCTCGACCTGCCGGTTCGCCTTGGTTTGTCCTCGCAGCAGAACCGCACTGTCAATTTCGCGCGCCTGCGAACGCAGGGCGACCACGCCAACGGCATCAATATCGGTCTCGTCGGATTCGACGGCTTCGGTCTGTACCGCTTCTTCTGCTTCGCCACGTCCGGCGAAAGCAAACAAAGAGTCGCGCTCAAAAACAAGAAAATACAACGCAACTATAACCAGAAGGGCGTTGATGAAAGAAATCAAACGCATTCAGTGTTTCTCCTAGAATTCGGTGCCAACAAAAGCGGGGCCGTCTTGGTATGAAATGGGGCGTCGGCTGTGTAATTTCTACACTAAACTGAATAGTTCGGTTTAGTTTTTTTCGCAAGTGAGAAGCCAAGCGGTGAAAATGCGCAAAATCGGACCCTTGGCTTGGCGTTGGTGCCGGGGTATGACATGGCGCACTTATGCAAGACACACAGCCCAGGGGGCAGGAATGAGCGACACCGACAGTTTCATTGATGAGGTCACGGAAGAGGTACGCCGTGATCGGATGTATCTGCTGCTGCGCCGCTGGGGTTGGGTTGGTGTGGCGGCGGTCGCGCTGATTGTCGGCGGGGCGGCGTTCAATGAATACCGCAAATCCCGCGATACGGCGCAGGCGCAGGATCTGGGTGACTCGATTCTGGCGGCTCTGTCGGAAAACGATTCTGATGCACGGGCGGCCGGTTTGCGGGAAACCGAGGCGCAGTCGCCGGGCGGGAATGCTGTTCTGAACATGCTGCTGTCTGCGTCCCAGCTTGAAGCGGGATCGCGCGAAGAGGCGGTCAACAGTCTGAACGCGGTTGCCGTGCAGGGGGATTTGCCCGAGATCTATCGTGCGATCGCAAGCTTCAAGGCGCTGTTGTTGCAAAGCGAGACCTTGCCCGCCGCTGACCGTCGACAGCAGTTCGAAGCGCTGGCGGCGCCGGGTGCGCCCCTTCGACTGCTGGCCGAGGAGCAACTGGCCCTGATCGACGTGTCCGAAGGCAATGTCGATGCGGCACTGGACCGCTTGCAGGCGCTGCGTCAGGACGCCGAGGTCGGTATTGATCTGCAACAACGTGCGGCCCAACTGATAGTTGCATTGGGCGGCGAACCCGAGCCATTGGTGGCACAGCAGGGCTGACCAGGCGGGACAAAAGACTTAATGACAGGCGAGTTCGGAACATCATGGTAACAAGACTAATTTCCCGCGCGGGATTGCCGGTTGCGGCACTGGCTTTGACCGCATTGACCGCCTGTGAACCCCCTGAAGCGATCTTGCCCGGAGAACGTGAAGACATCCGTCCGGCGTCTGATCTGGAAACAGTGGAAAAGAGCGGCTCTCAGCCCATCAGCCTGCCAGCTCAAAAAGCGAATGCCAGCTGGCCGCAAAGCCCGGGGACGGCTGCTTTCCGAACCACGAACGCGGCACTGCGTGGCTCGCCACAGCGGGTCTGGTCTGTGTCGATCGGGCAGGGCGACTCGCGCAAGCAACGTATCACCGCCGAACCGGTGGTTGCGGGCGGGTTGATTTATACACTGGATGCGGGGGCGACGGTGTCAGCGGTCACGCCGCAGGGCCAGTTGGCCTGGGATACCGATCTGGTTCCGCCAAGTGACGGTGATGCAGACGCCACCGGTGGCGGCCTGGCCTATTCGAACGGCGTTCTCTACGTGTCGTCCGGGTTCGGGCGACTGACCGCATTGGATGCAAAAACGGGCGCCGTGCGGTGGCAGAAGCGATTGGACGCAACCGGAAGCGGCTCTCCGATGGTCAATGACGGGTTGTTGTACCTTGTCGCGGGGGACGAAACCGGGTGGACCATCAACACCAAGGACGGGCGTATCGCCTGGCAAATCGAAGGCACGCCCAGCGTCGGTAACGTTCTGGGCGCACCGGCACCGGTGATTGCCTCGGACCTGGCAGTGTTTGCATTCGGGTCCGGCGATGTTGCGGCCACCTTCCGCCGTGGGGGCATCCGTCGCTGGAATGCGTCGGTCGCAGGCGGGCGGCGGGGACGGGCCGCCGCGCAGATCGTTGACGTGACCGGCAGTCCGATGGTTGTCGGAAACACAATCTATATCGGCAACCATTCTGGCCGGACCGTTGCCTTTGACGCCGCCACCGGTGAACGCCGCTGGACCGCCGATGAAGGTGCGGTTGATACTGTCTGGCCTGCAGGCAACAGCATCTTCCTGATCAGTGACCGCAGTCAGCTGGTGCGCTTGAATGCGGCCGATGGCTCGGTCATCTGGGCGCAGGATCTGCCAAGCTTTGTCAAGGACAAGCGAGGCCGCCGCGGTCCGATCTTTGCACATTACGGTCCGATCCTGGCCGGAGGCCGTATTGTGATTGCGTCCAATGACGGGTATCTGCGCTTCTTCAATCCGGTTAACGGGGCACTGGTTCACCAGGTCGAAGTTCCCGGAGGTGCAACTACGGCTCCGGTTGTTGCCGGGCAAACGCTGTATGTCGTTTCCTCCAAGGGAGATCTACACGCTTTCCGTTGACGGCAAGATGCGCTAAAGGGCGCTTCTTGAGTCTTGAAAGTTGAGTATCATGTCGCTGACCCTCGCCATCGTGGGGCGCCCGAATGTGGGCAAATCCACCCTGTTCAACCGCCTTGTGGGCAAACGTCTGGCCCTGGTCGACGACCAGCCCGGCGTGACGCGCGACCTGCGCGAAGGCGAAGGGCGTCTGGGCGATCTGCGCTTTACCGTGATTGATACGGCGGGTCTTGAGGACGCGACGGATGACAGCCTTCAGGGGCGGATGCGCCGTCTGACGGAACGTGCCGTGGACATGGCTGATGTCTGCCTGTTCATGATCGACGCGCGCGTGGGTGTGACACCAACGGATGAAATGTTCGCAGAGATCCTGCGCAAACGGTCCAAGCACGTGATCCTTGCGGCCAACAAGGCCGAAGGCAATGCTGCGGATGCGGGTGTTCTGGAAGCTTACAACCTTGGTCTGGGTGAACCGGTCCGCTTGTCGGGCGAACATGGTGAAGGGATGACGGACCTTTATGCGCAGCTGATGCCTCTGGCGGATGCGGCAGAGGAAAAACAGGTCGAGGAAGCCCCGCAAACGGACATTGAACTGGACGAAGACGGTGAGGGCGAGACGCCGCTGATCACCGCAGCCAAGCCCTTGCAGGTTGCGGTGGTGGGGCGTCCAAATGCGGGCAAATCCACCTTGATCAACAAGATCATCGGCGAAGACCGTCTGTTGACCGGGCCAGAGGCCGGGATCACGCGTGACGCAATCAGCTTGCGAATCGACTGGGCTGACCCGGACGGCCAAAGCACGCCGATGCGGATCTTTGACACCGCAGGGATGCGCAAGAAAGCAAAAGTACAGGAAAAGCTGGAAAAGCTTTCCGTGTCCGACGGCCTGCGCGCGGTAAAATTTGCCGAGGTCGTCGTTGTGTTGCTGGACGCCGCGATCCCGTTTGAACAGCAAGATCTGCGGATTGCCGATTTGGCCGAGCGTGAAGGCAGGGCCGTTGTCGTCGCCGTCAACAAGTGGGACATCGAAGACAACAAGCAGGAAAAGCTGCGCGAGTTGAAAGAGTCGTTTGACCGGCTGCTGCCGCAACTTCGCGGCGCGCCGCTGATCACGGTTTCCGCCAAGACGGGCCGGGGTTTGGAGCGTTTGCGCGACGCGATCCTGCGCGCCCATGACGTCTGGAACCGCCGGGTGCCGACTGCCGCTCTGAACCGCTGGCTGACGGCCATGCTGGAACAACACCCGCCGCCAGCCCCACAGGGACGCCGGATCAAACTGCGCTACATGACGCAGGCCAAGACCCGACCTCCGGGGTTTGTGGTGATGTGTTCGCATCCCGACAAAATGCCTGAAAGCTATACCCGTTACTTGGTGAACGGTTTACGGCAGGATTTCGACATGCCCGGAACACCGATCCGCCTGACGCTGCGCGGGCAGGGGGACAAGAACCCCTACAAGGGTCGGCGCAAGAAAAACGCGGGCGCATTGGCCAAGCATCTGAAGGGGCGCGGGTAAGCTACGCACCAGAATCAGGGCTTTGATGACACAGGCGGACTGACTCAATCGTGCCCAAGTACGAATGCGCGGTTCGCTTCTGCGGCATTGGCGATACCCTCTGACGTCCCATTGCCCTGTTCAATGGCCGTCGCCAGTTTGGTCGCGGCTGAACCTGTCGTAAAGATCGATGCAATTCGCGTCCGACCTCCGAAAAGACCTTTGGAAGCGTCGGCATTGTCATAGGTCAGGTCAAATGTCGAAACCAAACTGACCGCCTCATCATTGGGTCGTTTGTTTTGATCGCGCGATATGGGCGGAACCAGCGTTGTCACGCGGCGCTGTACACCTGCATTGACCTCGACGGGCAGCGCCTTGGCGGGATCAGAGCGCAAGGCGATGTTCACGCCGCTGCGTTCCCCATAGACCAAACTGCGATCCTGAATCGAGGTGCAGCCGACAAGGCCAAAGCCCCCGATTGCCAGGAGGATGATCCAAGAAAGTCTTGGGTTGTCAGCCATTGCCATTTCCTCCGGTCGATTGGTTGTCATTGCCCTGTTCATTGCCGGTGTCCTTGTCTTTTCCCTCTTTGTCTTCACCGCAGGTGACCAGTCTCGCGGCACCATCGGTTCGGTTTTTTGTTCCAAGCGTCTTTGCAAGTTTGTTTGCGGCGTCTCCGGTGGAAATGACGTCTGAGTATCGGGTCAAGAAAATGCTCTTGGTTTCCATCCGTGTGCAGCCGAATACGGCCATAGCCTCGCGATCTGTGCGCGATGTGCCGTCGGGACCGACCTTGCCTGGTTCAATCACGGGAACCACGGCAGCGAAATCTCTGTCATAACCGATCACAACCTGGCCTTGCTGCCGATTGGCGCTGACGGTGGCATTGATACCGACAACTGTATCATGCGCGACATAAAGCGTATCGCCACATCCCCAAACACTGCTTAACCCAAACAAAATAAATAATTTTTTCACGTCCCCGTCTCCTTCGTGCACAGAGTGTCATCCTGTTGATCAACGCTGGTTGCCGACAGGTCAGTCAGATCCAGATGCAGGCTGCGGGAGATTTCGGCGCCCTGTGGCACATCCACCAGAACAGCGGCCTGATGGCGGCCAAGGGTCAGGCCGCTCCATCTGCGGCCAAGGGCGATCTCCAGCCCTGTCGTGTCTGTCACGGATGCTGCAAGAGTTTGGTTTTTGATCAGTGCCTGACGGTCTGTCAGCCTTGCCGGGCCTTCTTCGCAATTTCCGGCAAAAACCAGAACCTCGTGATAGATGCCCAAGCTGAAGATTGCCGTGCCGCGCATCGTAGCAACATGCAGCCCACGACCGCGTAGCTCGTGCACAATTGCATTGCCAGTCACGATGGCGGCTGAAGATGAAGTGCCGAAACCGTTATAAGAGCACCCAGCAAGCGAGGCGCAGAACAATGGCGCCAATGGCAATATATTTCTCGAATAAGTCAATCAACATGCCTTAAAACACTGCTTCTTACTCTGACTGGAAGTTTCCCAAGCGTCAACTCAAAGGGAGGTTTTCGAATACTGCTGAAGCGTTCCGCGACATTGCGGGGCTGTTTTCCCGGGCGCTTCCCACTTGCCAGGGCGCGTTATTCGGCGCTGGTGATCGTCACGCAAGCGCGTAACTGCGCCAATTTTCAGCGTTTTCGCTCTGAGGGCGTGACAGCCCCTGTTCTGCGCGCTAGCATTCACGTGTGTGCATCTGTCAGCACATGCATTGCCTGCACGCGGTCAAGCCGCGCCTGGATTTTTAACAGATTAAAACAGGGCCATCGTGGGGAGCGGACTGGATGGATCTGAGGGAATACACAAGACACTACGCAGTTCAGGACAACAGATTGGCTGCACTGAGCTATTTTGGCACGTTCGCGGTGTATTTCGCATCGCTGTCTCTGGCGATCGTGTTCGTGGACCGCTGGTACATCATGATCCCGGCCGGGATCGTCTTCGCCTTTTCGGCGGTACGCCTTTATGTGCTGCAACATGATTGCGGGCACCATTCGCTGTTTGAAACGCGAATGCAGAACGAATGGGCAGGGCATGGTCTTTCGCCATTCACCTTTGCACCGTTCGAGGTGATGAAACAGAACCACAATCTGCACCACGCGGGGATCGGAAACCTCGAGCATCGTGAGACCGGTGAAATTCACACGATGACATTGCGGGAATGGCAGGACGCGGACTGGAAAACCCGTTTGTTTTACAGGTTGTATCGAAACCCTTTCATCCTGGTGCCGGTCGGTGCGCTGTTCACATATTTCATTCGCTATCGCTGGCCCAAGAACACTGTTCGTTTCGGTGTCGCAGGCGTCTTGCTGCACAATGCATCGATCATCGTATTTTTGGGCCTGTTGTACCTGGTGGCGGGCATGACCGGTATTCTGGTCTGGCTGGTGTTTTCGTTTCTGGGCGGAATGCTGGGTGTGTTTCTCGTGTATCTGCAACACAATTTTGAAGATACCTATTGGGATCGCCGTCCTGACCTGAACCCGCAGACCGCAGCGTTGCATGGATCTTCCGCACTGGATTTCGGATGGTGGTTCGATACCGCCGTCGCCTGTATCACGTTACATGACATCCACCATTACAACGCGCGTATCCCATCGTACCGGTTGCGGGCCTGCCACTATAATCTGCCGCCTGAATTCACGCCTCGTCGGATCAAGTTCCCCGAGGCTGTAGCGGCTTTGAACCTCAAGCTTTGGGATGAGGATGCGAAACGCCTCGTGCCATTCCCGAAAAATGACCGAACCGCTGGGTTGGCGCATAGCTGATCCATTGGTTCCGAGAAGGCAAGTGCTGAACTTGCGGATATGCATATCCAGTGTATATGCGATGAGGCAGGGCGATGGAGAAAGGACCTTTGGATGACTGTAGTGACCGACGTAAAAGGTGTGGGAGAGGCGCTGAAAAAAGCCCTTGCAGCCAATGGCTTTAAGACCGCAGAAGCGATAGCGAAGGCGTCACCCGCAGATCTGGTCAAGGTTCCTCGGGTCGGTGAGAGCCGCGCCGCCCTATTGATCGAAGCCGCAAAAGCGGCAATAGCCGCAACGCTTGCCGCCGGTAAGTCTGGCGCGCGCAAGGCGCCGGCACGAAAGCCAGCGGCACGGAAACCAGCAACCGCAAAACCAGCCGCCCGAAAGCCGGCGACACGAAAAGCCGCCCCGCGCAAGACCGTGGCCGCTGTAGCGGCAGAAAAACGGGCGGAAGAAGCTGCACGCAAAGCGGCAGAAGAACAAGCGGCGGCCGAAAAAGCCGAAGCCGCAGCCAAGAAAAAGGCCAAGGCCAAGGCGAAAGCTGAAAAAGCCGCCAAGAAACGCAAAGAAATGGAAGCCGCGTTTTCCAAAGCCAAGGATAAGGTGAAAGCAAAGTCCAAGAAGGACAAAAAATCGAAAAAGGACGAAAAGAAAAAAGACGCCAAGAAGGGCAAAAAAGACGCCGAGAAAGGCAAGAAAAAAAGTGACAAGAAGAAAGATAGCAAGAAGGACAAGAAAAAGGCGAAGAAATAAATTCCTTCGCCCCGTCTTGCATTGTGAACCGGCGCCTCATGGTGCCGGTTTCGTTTTTCAGGCTAGTGTGCCGTCCAGTTGCAGGGTCAGTTTGCCGCCCAGATAGGGGCTTAGGACTTCGGGCAGGGTCACGGTGCCGTCCGCGTTCTGGCCATTTTCCAGCACGGCAATCAGGCAACGCCCAACAGCCAAACCTGAACCGTTCAGCGTATGGACGTATTCCGGCTTGCCGCCACCTTCGGGGCGGAACCTAGCGTTCATGCGGCGGGCCTGGAAATCACCGCATGTCGAAACCGAGCTGATCTCGCGATAGGTGTCCTGACCGGGTAACCAGGCCTCGATATCATAGGTGCGGCGGGCGCCAAAGCCCATGTCACCGGTACACAGGATGACAGTGCGGTAAGGAATGCCCAGCTTTTCCAGAATGCCCTCGGCGCAGCGCAGCATGCGCTTTTGTTCTTCATCCGATTTGTCCGGATGCGTGATCGAAACCATCTCGACCTTTTCGAACTGGTGCTGCCGCAACATCCCGCGGGTGTCTTTGCCCGCGGATCCGGCCTCGGACCGGAAGCACAGGGAATGCGCGGTGTAGCGTCGGGGCAGATAGCTTTCCTCGATCAAGCTGTCGTTTACGATATTGGTCAGCGACACTTCGGAGGTCGGGATAAGCCACCAGCCTTCGCGGGTCTGATAGCTGTCTTCGCCAAATTTCGGCAATTGGCCGGTGCCCTGCATCATCTCGGACAGAACCAGAACCGGGCCATTCACCTCGGTCAGCCCGTTTTCGGTGATATGCGTATCCAGCATGAACTGCGCCAAAGCGCGATGAATACGGGCGACGCCACCGGACAGCAGCACAAATCGCGAACCCGAGAGTTTGGCTGCGGTTTCGAAATCCATGCCGTGCTGAACGGCTTCGATCTCGAAGTGTTCCTTGGGCGCAAAACCCAGCTCAAGCGGTGTGCCCCAGCGGCTGATCTCGACATTGTCGTTTTCATCCACGCCATCCGGCACATCCTCGGCGGGCAGATTTGCGATCCGGATCAACTGATCCGTCAGCAGGGCATCCAGATCCTTGGCCTCGGTCTGCATCCGCGCGATTTCGGCTTTTTTCTCGGCAACCAGCGCGCGCAGGCGTTCGAATTCGGCTTCGTCGCCTCGAGCTTTGGCAGCCCCGACTTCCTTGGACGCCTTGTTCTGTTCGGCTTGCGCTGTTTCGGCCGCCAGAATCTTGGCGCGGCGGCTTTCGTCCAGCCTGAGCACATCTGACGACACCGGCGCGTCCCCACGGCGCGCTAAAGCGGCGTCGAAAGCGGCAGGGTTTTCGCGAATGGCGCGGATGTCGTGCATGTCTCAGATCCTTGAATGCGTGAATCACTGAAACCGCTTATGCACCATCTGTGGGGCAGGGTGTAGCGCCGGTTACGACTTATCCGCTTCCTCGTGCGATTCATGTGCCAGATGACCATCCCATTCATTCGCCGGGATTTTTGGTTCTGGCGGATCAGCCATGTAAGATGGTGTCATGATCTGCACTTTGTTCTCGTTAAAAACGGCGACAATATTGCGATGCAGGTCCGAGCGGATTTTGGGAATGATGCTGCCGCGGGTGGTGTAACCGTTGATCTGATAATTGATGGCGTAGTCGGCCAGCGCCGTCCACAGTACGAAAGGTTCAGGTTTGGCCTTGATGCCCTTGGTGCGGTTGGCCGCCTCGATCAGCATTGCTTCGACCTTTTCAGCCGGTTCTTCATATCCGATGCCAACCGTCGTGTGCAGCAGCAACCCACTGCCATCGGTTTTCTTCGAGAAATTCACAACATCCGAATTCATCAATTGAGCGTTCGGGATCGAAATCAGCTCGTTCTTGATGGATTTCAGATGCGTCTCCATCAGTTTGATTTGAACCACGTCGCCGATATGGTCCCCGATCTGAATGCGGTCGCCAATTGACGTGGAGCGGCGATAGATCACGAAAAGCCCCGCCAGCATGTTGGACACGACCGAGTTGGCACCCAGCGACAGCATGGCGCCGACCAGAATGGTCAGACCCTGGAAGGCGGCCGAATCCGAACCGGGAATGTAGGGAACGGCAAAGACGAGCGCGATCAGAATCACGATAACCCGAGCGATGTTGAACGTCGGATTGACCCAGTGTTTTTCAAAATCGCCCATTTCGAACGAACCGGCTTCGACCGCGTCGAAGAACACGCGCATGCCCTTGATTATGTACAACGTGACCCATGCGATCAGGCTGAGCATAATCAGGTTTGGGATATAGCTGAGTATTCCCTTGAATATCAGCAGTACCGGTTCTGTCAGATAGGTCAGCAGCAGTTGCGCGAAATAGCGTGTTTCCGCAAAGGCCAGTAGAACGAAGGACAGGTAGTAGTAGAAGCCGAGAAAGAAGATGACCAACAGGGCAAAATTCAGCCCGTATCGGATCAGGGCGGCGATTGCTTCGGCCTGAACGCTTTTGGCCGTCGCCGTTTCGACATCCTTCAAATAACGCTTTACCAGTTTCAGAGTGCGCCGCCTGATCCGCCGGTGAAGCCAAAGGATAACCAGCACGAAGACGACAAAGCCTAAGGTCCATCCAGCGGCCTCAATCGCTCCGGATACCCGGGCTTGATCTGTACGGTTGGAGCGGTAGGCAAGGATGGCCTCTTCGATGGCCTGACCATGCAGTAAGCCGAGGACGTCCAGCTCCATCTGATCCAGTTCGGCGTCTGCAAGCGTCACGATCGATACGATTTCACCGTCGGCGCGAATGCGTATGCCTAGGTCGGTTTCTTCAAAGGTGATGTCGACGGTGGGGCTTTCAGAGGCTTCGGCCACCTCAATAATCTTGTTCTGCACGCTTTCGGCACGTTCCGGCGCGGGCAGAGCGCTGGAGCCGCGCAGGAAGAACAACATGTCGCCGTCCACGATGACGGGCGCCTTGAAACTTTCGGTTTCTTCCGCCTCGGGTTCGGTGGCTTCGGCAGGCAATTCCTGGGCCTTCACCGGCGCGGCCAGACACAGGATCAAGCTCAGCAAGGACAGCAAAAGCGTCAACGATTGGAATGGTTTGTATCTAGCTCTCATTGCCCCCCCTGATGTTCGACTATAGCCAATTTGAAATACCTGCATAGGACATATCTGCAACGATTTACCGGTTCGTGTGGCACCTTTCTCAGGTTGCGGCCGATCACATGACCACCTTTGCTTGCAAACACGCATTTCAAAGCATAGGTTCCGGCAAAATTTGCGGAACGGTGCCGCAAGATCTGAACAAAGGAATATCCCATGGAAGGTGGCGCAATCGCCCAGTTTCTCCCGCTGATCCTGATCTTTGCGATCATGTATTTCCTGCTGATCCGTCCGCAGCAGAAGAAAATGAAGGAACATCAGGCCATGGTCGATGCCGTGCGTCGGGGGGATCAGGTTGTCACCCAGGGCGGGCTGATCGGCAAAGTGTCGAAGGTCAAGGAAGGCGATAACGAGATCGAAGTCGAGATCGCCGAAGGTGTCAAAGTGCGTGTGGTCAAATCGACCATCGCCCAGGTTCTGAACAAAACCGAACCCGCGAAATAACACCACCTTACAAATCCTTGAAAAGGCAGGGTAATGCTGCACATTGATACCTGGAAGCGGGTTCTGATCTGGCTGGTCTGCGTGACTGGCCTGATCATGGCCCTGCCAAATGCGTTTTACACACGGGTCGAGCAATCAAACGACGCCAAAGCCGCGATCGAGCTGGGCGTGGATACGCCCGAGTTGCAGGTCGAGGCGGGGCAATGGCCGAACTGGCTGCCCTCGTCGCTGGTCAATCTGGGCCTTGACCTGCGCGGCGGTGCACATCTGTTGGCCGAAGTTCAGGTGCAGGACGTCTACGAATCCCGGATGGAGGCGATGTGGCCAGATATCCGTGACGCCCTGCGCGATGAGCGCTCGACCGTCGGGACGGTCCGCCGTCAGGAATCGGCCCCAGATGAGATTCGCGTGCGCATCAGCCAGCCTGAGGGCATGGCGCGGGCACTGGAGGTCGTGCGCGGTCTTGCCCGTCAAGTGCAGACCCTGACCGGTGTCGGGGCAACGGATATCGAGGCACGTGCCGAAGGCGACACGATTGTCGTTCAGTTGTCCGAGGCAGAAAAACTGGCCTCAGACGACCGCACAGTGCGTCAATCGTTGGAAATCATCCGCCGCCGGATCGACGAAGTGGGCACCCGAGAGCCGACCATTCAGCGTCAGGGTGCCGATCGTATCCTGATTCAGGTACCTGGCATCGGCAGCGCGGGTGAGTTGAAAGAGATCATCGGCACGACGGCGCAACTGACCTTTAACCCGGTCGCCGGACGCGGCACCAATCCGGATGCCGTTGCAGGCATCGGCGAAGAAATTGTGCCGTCGATTGACGAAAGCGGTGTTTACTACACCATTGAATCCGCTCCGGTCGTTACCGGAGAGGAACTGGTCGATGCGCAGCCCGCATTCGACCAAAACGGTCGCCCTGCGGTCAATTTCCGGTTCAACACGTCTGGTGCGCGCAAATTCGGGGATTATACCCGCGACAATATCGGAGCCCCCTTTGCCATCGTTCTGGACGACGAGGTAATTTCGGCTCCCGTGATCCAAAGTCATATTCCGGGCGGTTCAGGCATCATCACCGGCAACTTTACGGTTGAGGAAAGCACCAATCTGGCCGTCCTGCTGCGAGCGGGCGCACTGCCTGCCGGCCTGGAGTTCCTCGAAGAACGTACCATCGGACCCGAGTTGGGGCAGGACAGTATCGACGCGGGCAAAGTCGCCACAATCGTGGCCTTTGTGGCTGTACTGGTTTTCATGGCGCTCAGCTATGGTCTGTTCGGGATCTTCGCCAACATCGCGCTGATCATCAATGTGGGCCTGTTGTTCGGTCTGCTGTCCATGATCGGAGCAACCTTGACCCTGCCGGGTATCGCGGGGATCGTATTGACAGTCGGTATGGCGGTGGACGCCAACGTGCTGATTTTTGAACGTATCCGCGAGGAATTGAAATCCGCCAAAGGTCCGGCGCGCGCAATCGAACTGGGCTATGAAAAGGCGCTGTCTGCCATTCTGGATGCGAACGTGACCACATTCATCACCGCCGTGATCCTGTTTGCCATGGGTAGTGGCCCGGTGCGCGGCTTTGCAATCACTCTGGGCCTCGGCATTCTGACCTCGGTCTTCACCGCGATCTTCGTGACGCGCCTGATGGTCGTGATGTGGTTCGAACGCCGCCGTCCGAAAACGATCGAGGTTTGACATGAGACTGAAACTCGTACCCCAGAACACCTCGTTCGATTTCTTCAACCGCTGGAAGGTCTGGTTGGGCATTTCCGGCCTGATGATGGTGATTGCCTTCACCTCGTTCATGCTGCAAGGGCTGAATTTCGGTATTGATTTCCGGGGTGGCACGACGATCCGGACGCAAAGCGCGGTCGAGATCGATGTGGGCACATACCGAGATGCCATCGCCCCGCTGGAACTGGGCGATGTGACCATCACCGAGATTTTCGATCCAACCTTTGCGGATGACGAAAACGTCGCGATGATCCGCATCCAGGCGCAGGAAGATGCCGAGGCTGTCGAAGCAGCGACCATCACCGCCGTCGAGGACGCGTTGCAGCAGGTAATACCTGATATTCAGTTCGTCTCCGTAGAATCCGTCGGCCCCAAGGTCTCGGGCGAGTTGATCCAGACCGCCGTCATCGCGGTGGCTTTGGCGATTGGCGCGGTGCTTGTCTATATCTGGCTACGGTTCGAATGGCAGTTTGCGCTGGGGGCCGTGGCGGCACTGGTTCACGATGTGATCCTGACCATCGGCATCTTCTCGGAACTGCAAATCCGGTTTGATCTGGCCATTATCGCGGCCCTTCTGACCATCGTCGGTTATTCGCTGAACGATACCGTGGTCGTTTTCGACCGGGTGCGAGAGAATCTGCGGAAGTACAAAAAGAAAGACCTCAAAGAGGTGCTGAACATTTCGATCAACGAGACGCTCAGCCGGACGGTGATGACCTCGGTCACGACGTTGCTGGCGTTGATCTCACTTTATGTTCTGGGCGGCGATGTGATCCGCGGCTTCGTGTTCGCGATGATCTGGGGCGTGATCGTGGGCACTTATTCATCGGTCTTCGTCGCTTCGACCATCCTGTTGTGGCTGGGGGTCAAGCGCGACTGGTCCAAGCCGTCGAACACGGCGGGCAACCAGTTTGCCAATATTGATGCCTGAGGCGTTGCAACAGGCCTTGTCCCTGCCGGGGCTGGGTTGGTTGGTTCTTACCATAGGAGCCGCGGGACTTGTCCGCGGCTTCACTGGTTTTGGCACCGCGATGATCTTTGTTCCGGTGGCCACTCAATTTCTGCCGATTGCCGATGTCGTCTTTCTGATGGCAGCCACCGGGATCGTATCGACCTTTGCGCTGGCGCCGCAGGCATGGCGTGAATGCGACAAGACCGAAATCAGCACTTTGGGCGTTGCAGCGGCATTGACCGTGCCGCTTGGCCTTTGGGTCATGGCACAGGCCGACACGGTCGTTCTGCGCTGGATTGCCTGCGGTATCACCGGCGTGACCCTGTTGGCGATCGTCACTGGCTGGCGCTGGCAGGGACGGCTGGGTGTGCCCGGACGGATGGCCATCGGAGGCAGCGCAGGCGTGATCGGTGGCATGACCGGACTGACCGGCCCGGTCGTTATCGTATTCTATCTGGCCAGCTCTTCAGATGTGCGCAAGATTCGTGCCAACACGATCATCTTTCTGGCTTTGCTGGACGTGGCCATCGTCTTCAGCATCCTGATCGGAGGCGCTGCGGATCTGTCGATCCTTTGGATTGTCCTGCTGCTGGGCTTGCCCTATCTGGCCACGACACTGATCGGCAAGGCTCTGTTCGATCCAAAGCTTGAACGGATCTATCGCACTGCGGCTTATTCGGTCATTCTGATAGCAGTCGTGTCCGGTTTGCCGATCCTGGATTGAAGGAGGGAAGGAATGCGCCTCAACCAAGTTACGTTTTCGGATGCCAAGCCGGTTGATGGCTACGGCCCCGGTTTTTTCCGCATTGGCGGTGATGTGTTCGAAGGCGCAGTTCTGACCGGCCCCGCAGGACCTGCCATCTGGGGCGGTTATGAAGATGCGCAACCACTTCTGGAGCTGGCTGATGAAATTGACGTTCTGCTTGTCGGCACTGGCAAAGACATGGCCCACATTCCCCAGTCTTTGCGCACCCGGTTGGAGAGTGCCGGTGTCGGCGTCGAAATCATGAATTCTCCGGCTGCGTGCCGCACCTACAATGTCTTGCTCTCAGAAGGTCGCCGAATAGCGCTTGCTCTGATCCCGGTCTGACGGGATCCCTTCATCTGGCCGAAAATATCCCGGGGTGTGTGAGGGGCTGGCCCCTCACTCGGACCTCTCTGCTCAAAGCTCCCACAACCGAACTGCGGCAAATCCCACCTTTTGCCTCTGATGACATTCCGATAAGCGGGTCTCATGACTCTGATTGTAACCGACCTGTCGATCACCCGTGGTGGCATTCCCGTCCTGGAGCATCTCAGCTTTCAGCTGCCTCCGGGCAAAGCGCTGATTCTGCGTGGGCCGAACGGGATCGGCAAAACGACCCTTCTGCGCACATTGGCCGGGTTGCAGCCGCCGCTGAAGGGGCAGATCCAGGGCGCAGAAGATCAGATTGCATATGCGTCCCATTCGGATGGGCTGAAACCGACGCTGACTGTATCCGAGAATCTGACGTTCTGGGCTTCTGTCTTTGGCACCAACGGCATCCAGACGGCGCTGGACGCGTTCCAGTTGAACGAGCTGTCGGATCGCCATGCGGGGTACCTGTCGGCCGGTCAGAAACGGCGGCTGGGGCTGGCACGCATGCTGGTCACCGGGCGGCCGATCTGGATGCTGGACGAGCCGACCGTTTCGCTAGACAGAAATGCGGTGCAAATGTTCGCCGATGCAGTCCGCGCGCATCTGGGGCAGGGTGGGTCAGCCCTGATCGCGACCCATATCGACCTTGGTCTGGATGGCGAGGTTCTGGACGTCGGCCCGAACAAGGCCAAACCCAAACCCATTGACGATTTCGACGGAGGTTTCCTGTGATCGCCCTTCTGCTGCGCGACCTGAAACTGGCCTTCCGAGCGGGTGGCGGGTTTGGTTTGGGATTGGCCTTTTTCCTGATCGTGACCGTGATGGTGCCGTTTGCAGTGGGGCCACAATCGTCACTGCTGACCACCATCGCGCCGGGTGTGCTCTGGCTGGGGGCGTTGCTGGCCTGCCTGCTGTCTCTTGACCGTCTTCTGGCGCTGGACTGGGAGGACGGATCGCTGGACCTGCTGGCCACGGCGCCGCTGCCGCTGGAATCAGTCGTGACCATTAAGGCGCTGGCCCACTGGCTGACCACAGGCCTGCCTTTGGTTCTGGCCGCACCTTTTCTGGGGGTCCTGCTGAACCTGCCTGCGCAGGGGTTCTTCTGGCTTGTCATCTCGCTGCTGATCGGCACCCCGGCCATGAGCGTTATCGGAACATTCGGTGCTGCCCTGACCGTCGGTCTCAAGCGCGGCGGGTTGCTGTTGTCGCTCTTGGTGCTGCCGCTTTACGTCCCCACCCTGATTTTCGGGGCCGAGGTCGCCCGGCGTGGGGCAACGGGGATGGACGTGCAGACGTCTTTGTTGATGCTGGCGGGGATCACGGCGGCCACCATCGCGTTGTTGCCCTTTGCCAGCGCGGCTGTGTTACGTATCAATCTGCGGTGAACCGCCCCAACTTTGACTGATGTCAATTGAGAATACCCCCAACTCGGACTAGATAGGGCCCATGTCGATAGCAGCCAAAGCCAATGCCCTCTGGGAATACGCCAATCCGCGCAAGTTTCTTGCGACCAGTGAACGTGTCCTGCCGTTTTTCTGGATCGTCTCGATCTTCTGCATCGTCGTCGGGCTGGTCTGGGGGTTCTTCTTCACGCCGGACGACTATAAACAAGGGTCGACGGTCAAGATCATCTATCTGCACGTCCCGGCGGCACTGATGGCGATCAATTGCTGGCTGATGATGCTGGCAACTTCTCTGGTCTGGCTGGTTCGACGTCATCATGTCAGCGCGCTGGCGGCACGGGCGGCTGCGCCGATCGGGATCGTGATGACCTTGATTGCGTTGCTGACCGGGGCGATCTGGGGACAGCCCATGTGGGGCACCTGGTGGGCGTGGGATCCGCGTCTGACGTCGTTTCTGATCCTGTTCCTGTTCTATCTTGGCTATGTCGCATTGTGGGAAGCCATCGAGGATCCGGACACTGCGGCGGACCTGACCTCGGTTCTGTGTCTGGTCGGATCCGTGTTCGCGCTGCTCAGCCGATATGCGGTCAACTTCTGGAACCAGGGCTTGCATCAGGGCGCATCGGTCATGCGCGCGGCAGCCGTGACCGGGGCCGATACGGAAGAGAAAGTCAGCAATATCTACTTCTATCCGTTGTTGCTGTGCATCATCGGATTTGTACTGCTGTTCATCGCTTTGGTGCTGTACCGTACCGGAACTGAAATCCGCGCGCGGCGCATCAAGGCGTTGCAGGCGCGGGAAAGGGTGGGCGGATGATCCCCGATCTTGGAAAATATGCTGACGCGGTTTTGTCGTCTTATGCCGTGTCCATCATACTGCTGGTGGCATTGATCGTGTTCAGCGTGATGCGAGGGCGCAAGGTACGCACTGAAATGGAAAAGATCGAACAAAGGATTTCGCGAAATGGCTAAGATATCGCCCCTGATGATCGCGCCGCCTTTGATTTTTGGCGCTTTCGCCGTGTTGGCCGGGATCGGTATGTTCCGTGAAGACCCCAATGCGTTGCCCTCTGCCCGCGAAGGCCAACCGGCTCCGCCCGTGGTTCTGAGCGAGTTCCCGGAAAAGAAGCTGTTTGATGATGCCACGCTGCGGGATGGAGAGGTCAAGCTGGTCAACTACTGGGCCAGCTGGTGCGCGCCATGCCGTGCCGAGCATCCCAATCTGGAGGCTCTGGCCGCCGAAGGCATCCCGGTCTATGGCGTCAACTACAAAGACCAGTTGGACAACGCCCAAGCGTTTTTGACCGAGCTTGGCGATCCCTACGCCGCGATTGGACGTGATGAGAAAGGTCGCATGGCATTGGATTGGGGCCTTTACGGCGTTCCCGAAACCTATGTGGTTGATGGCGACGGCACGATCATTTTGCGCTTTGCCGGCCCGATTACGCAGCGGGTGATTGAAAACACTCTGCGTCCGGCGTTGGAAAAGGCTGCGGGCGGTTGAGCAATTTGGAAAACGAGGTTTAAGCCGCCTTACAAGCGATAGCCTCCGGTCACGCCCAGGACCTCTCCGGTTACGAATCCCGCCGCGTCCGAGGTCAGAAACCGAACGACCCTGGCGATGTCTTCCGGAGTTCCGATCCGGCCCAGCGCCGTTTCCCTGACGAATAGCGATGTCAGATCGTCAGGGCGGGGGGCTTCGGGGATGTTGATGGCACCCGGTGCAACCGCGTTGACGCGGATTCCGTCCGGGCCAAGCTCTTTTGCCATGGCGCGCGTCCAGAGGTTCAGCGCGGCTTTGCTTGCCCCGTAGGTCGCGGCGTCCCGCGGTGGCAATGTTGCGTTCATCGATGAGATGCTGACGATCGAAGCGCCGCGTTTCAGATGCGGCAATGCCGCAGCAAGCAACGCGGCGGGGGCCAGCACGTTGAGGTCAAGAATGGCGCGATGGTCCGCGGCCTGAAACTGTTGTTTCGGAGTGGAGCGAACAAGACCGGCATTGTTTACGATCACGTCCAGTCGCCCGAAGTGATCAATGACCTTTTCGACCACCCGGGTGGGTTGGTTGTCTTTTGTAAGGTCAGACTGAATCGTCAGAACGTCGCCTTTCAGCAATTCTGAATCGGGGTGGCTGGCCAACCAGGTGAAGGCGACACGGTGATCACCGCGCAGGTCTTCGACTATTGCCCGCCCAATTCCACGGGCACCACCGGTTATCAGTGCTACTTTTTCCATGAACTCAGATGACCGGCAAAGCGCCCAGGATTCAACGTTGATTTTTGCGCTGCCGGAATGCGGTCACTTGCGCAGCAATATCCAGAGCATTGCCGCGATGAACGCGAAGGTGACAAGGTTCATCAATGTGTCCGTGAGATCACCGATCAGCATTGCGTTGGCCCTCCTCTCTGAGCCCGCGGAACAGGCACACCATCAGCAGGACCGAAATGAAGACAAAGGGCAATGCGCCAAGCGAGATGAGGATCTTCACCGAGTCCACGGATCCCGAAAGGATCATTGCAACGCTCAGCAGTCCCAGCAATCCTCCCCAGATCAGACGCACACGCGGCGGTGGGTTCTCGTCCCCGCCCGTCGAGAAGGTGCCCAGAACAAAGGCTGCGCTTACGACGCTGGTCACGATGAACAGAAAGGCGGCCAGTACCGTTGCAAGCGTGGTGATCACGGAAAGTGGAAGTCGGTCGAGCAGGGCGAAGGTCACGCGTTCGATGTTTGTCTGCGTATAGGCCAGCAGTTCGCCCGCACCATTAAGTGCCTCGAACAGGCCAATGCCACCAAAGGCACCGAACCAGAGGATTGAAAACAGCGTGGGGGCGAACAGGACGCCGATCACGAATTCCCGTATCGTGCGACCGCGAGAGATGCGGGCGACAAAGACGCCAACGAACGGGCCCCAGGCAATCCACCAGACCATGTAGGTAAGGGTCCAGTCGCTGAACCATCTGGTGACGTCATCGCCGAAGAACGTGAAGGTCTGAAATCCCCTGGGGATGACATTGGTGACATAGTCGCCGAACCCCTGAACGACGGTATTCAGAAGGTATTCGGTGGGGCCAAGGACCACCGTGTAGGCAACAAGGCCGATTGCGATCAGCATGGCGGCATTGGACAGGCGCGCCATGCCTTGGCCCAGATCGATCATGAGTGCCGGGATATACGCAGCAACCATTGCCAGAAACACGACGCCAATCAAAAGGGCGCCGACCGTTTCCCGACCGCCCAGCACTGCGATGCCGTCTGCCACCTGAAACACGCCCATGGCCATGGAGCCGCCGACACCAATGGCAATGGCGATGATCGCCATGAAGTCCGAAAGCCACCCGACACGTTCAGCCCAGCGTTTGCCGGGAAACAGGTTTTTGATCGGCGCACTGACCATCATCCCCGTACCGCGCCGAAAGCTGAAATAGGCAATGGTCAGCGCGGTGGAGCCATAAATCGCCCAGGCATGCAGCCCCCAATGGAAATTTGTCGCCAGCATCGCCTGCTGCGCCGCGATGAAATCCGGCGCCATGCCGGAGATGAAGTTGAAATGGGTCAGCGGTTCCGCCACCGCCCAAAACAACAGGCCGACGCCCATACCGGCGGAGAACAGCATTGAAATCCATGTGGCGGTGGAAAACTCTGGCTCCTCGTTATCCCGGCCAAGGCGAATATTTCCATAGGGTGAAAACGCCAGAAACAGGCATCCGATCAACATACCCGAAGCGGCGAGCATCACGAACCAGCCGCGGCTGTGGAAGGTCTGCTGGACGATGCCGCTTGCCCAGGTCACCAGACTTTGAATGTCCACGACACCCCATATCCCGATCACGGCAATTACGCTGAGCGAACATACCAGCAGGGCGTTGGGTTTCTTCATGGCGAATGGTTTTCCGTTGACGACCTTGCCCAACAGTTTCAGGTTTTCGAATAAATGACCAGAAAACAAAAAACCCCCGGCGGGTGGCCGGGGGTTTGAATTGCACGCTTTGGTATCGGTTATGATGCCTTCGCAAGATTGCGCAGGACGTAATGCAACACGCCACCGTTTTCGATATATTCAATCTCGGGCGCGGTATCGATACGGCATTTCAGGGTGATGGTCTTTTCGGTTCCATCGCCATAAACGATGGTGCACGGGACTTCCTGTAGCGGCTCGATCGTATCCAGCCTGTGAATCGAAACGGTTTCATCCCCTTTCAGCCCCAGGGTTTTGCGGGTGTCGCCACCTGTAAACTCGAACGGAATGACCCCCATGCCAACAAGGTTTGAACGGTGGATACGCTCAAAGCTCTCGGCGATTACGGCCTTGACGCCCAGCAGCGCCGTGCCCTTGGCCGCCCAGTCGCGGCTTGAGCCCGCGCCATATTGCTCGCCACCGAATACCACCAGCGGGGTGCCGTTCGCCTGATAGGCCATCGAGGCGTCATAAATTGACGTCTGTTCACCGTCCGGGCCTTTGGTGTAACCGCCTTCGACGCCGTCCAGCATCTCGTTCTTGATGCGGATGTTGGCGAAAGTTCCGCGCATCATCACCTCGTGGTTGCCGCGGCGTGAACCATATGAATTGAATTCACGCGGCTGAACCTGACGTTCGATCAGGTACTGGCCTGCGGGCGAGGTCGTTGCGAATGACCCAGCAGGTGAGATGTGGTCGGTCGTGACCATGTCACCCAGAATGGCCAGAACCTTGGCGCCTTCGATGTTGGAAATCGTGCCCGGTTCGGGGCCCATGCCCTGGAAATAGGGCGGGTTCTGGATATAGGTCGATGTCGGCGGCCAGTCATAGGTTTCCGCATCGGTGGTTTCGACCGACTGCCATTTCTCGTCCCCTTTGAAGACGTCGGCGTATTTCGACTGGAACGCTTCGCGCGTGACAGTCTGTTCGACCAGTTCCGCGACCTCCTGCTGCGTTGGCCAGAGGTCTTTCATATAGACGTCGTTGCCGTCCTTGTCCTGACCGATCGGTTCGGACGTCAGGTCGATGTCCATGGTGCCTGCCAGGGCGTACACGACGACCAGAGGCGGCGAAGCCAGATAGTTTGCGCGCACGTCGGGCGAGATGCGGCCTTCGAAGTTGCGGTTGCCGGACAAGACCGAAGTGGCGACCAGATCGCCTTCCGCAATGGCCTCCGAGATTTCTTTCTGAATCGGCCCCGAGTTGCCGATACATGTGGTGCAGCCGTATCCGACGAGGTTGAAGCCGATCTTGTCCAGATCCTCCTGAAGGCCCGCGGCCTCGAGGTAAGCGGACACAACCTGCGACCCCGGTGCCAGTGAGGTTTTGACCCAAGGCTTGCGATCCAGCCCCAGCGCGGCTGCCTTACGCGCCACGAGGCCCGCTCCGATCATCACGTAAGGGTTCGACGTGTTGGTGCAGGACGTGATCGAGGCGATCACGACCTTGCCCGATTCCATGCCATAGTTTTCGCCTTTGACCTCGACCTGTTTGCCCATCGGGCGATTGAAGGTCTCGGCCATTTCCTTGGCGAATGCGGCCTTGGCGTCAGTCAGCGCAACATAATCCTGCGGGCGTTTGGGCCCCGAGATTGCCGGAACAATCGTGCCCATATCCAGGGTCAGGGTGTCGGTGTAGATCGGCGCATAGTTTTCATCGCGCCAGAAACCGTTTTCCTTGGCGTAGGCTTCAACCAGCGCGATGCGATCCTCGTCGCGGCCGGTGTTGCGCATGTAGCGCAGCGTTTCGCCGTCAATCGGGAAAAAGCCGCATGTCGCGCCGTATTCCGGGGCCATGTTGGCGATGGTCGCACGGTCGGCCAGCGGCAGACGATCCAGGCCTTCGCCGTAGAATTCGACGAACTTGCCGACAACGCCTTTTTCGCGCAGCATTTCCACGACCTTCAGAACCAGGTCGGTGCCGGTGGTGCCTTCGACCAGATCACCGGTCAGCTCAAAGCCCACGACCTCGGGGATCAGCATCGAGATCGGTTGACCCAGCATCGCGGCCTCGGCCTCGATCCCGCCGACACCCCAGCCCAGCACGGCCATGCCGTTGACCATGGTGGTGTGACTGTCGGTGCCGACCAGCGTGTCGGGATAGGCGACTTCTTCACCGTTCTGGTCGGTGTCGGTCCAGACGGTCTGGGCCAAATATTCAAGGTTCACCTGGTGGCAGATGCCGGTGCCGGGGGGGACAACGCGGAAGTTGTTGAATGCACCCTGACCCCATTTCAGGAACTGGTACCGTTCCATGTTGCGTTCGTATTCACGGTCCACATTCATCTGGAACGCGCGCGGGTTGCCGAATTCGTCGATCATCACCGAATGGTCGATGACCAGATCGACAGGGTTCAGCGGGTTGATCTTTTGCGCGTCGCCGCCCAACGCCTTGATGCCGTCCCGCATCGCGGCCAGATCCACCACGGCGGGAACGCCGGTGAAATCCTGCATCAGTACCCGGGCAGGGCGATAGGCGATTTCACGAGGGTTTTTGCCACCGTTGGCGCCCCATTCGGCAAAAGCCTTGATGTCATCGACCGAGACCGAAAACCCGTCATCCTCGAACCGCAACATGTTTTCCAGAACCACCTTGAGTGCGGCAGGCAGTTTCGAGAAATCGCCCAGACCGGCCTCTTGCGCGGCAGGGATCGAATAATAGGAAATGGATTTACCATTCACGCTCAGACTGCGGCGCGTTTTGGCGTTATCCTGTCCGACTTTGATGGGCATCTGTGGCCTCCCTCTCAAATGACTTGGATATTGGGATTTGCTGAGTGTTATCTGCATCACCAAGCCCCCGTGTTCAAGGCTGAACACGCGCCGAGAGGGAAATTTGTATACTATTGTACACCTTTTCGCGGAGGGAATGCGTCAAAGCCTCAAGAAACCTTGATTGGCTGTTGAGTGTCAAAGCAGCTATCCCTGAGATCCAACCGCTCAACCCGAGAGTTCTCATGTTCAGATCCATTGCCTTGACCACCGTGTTTTCCTGCCTTGTGGCGGTACAGGTCGCAGCCGAGGAAGACCCGGTTGTGGTTGAGCTGTTCACGTCTCAGGGGTGTTCATCCTGCCCGCCGGCAGATCGGATCATGCATGATCTGGCCAAGCGCGACGACGTCATAGGGCTGGCTTTGCATGTCGATTACTGGGACTATATCGGGTGGAAGGACGAATACGCAGACCCCGATCATACGCTCCGGCAGCGGGCTTATGCCCGCGAGGGGGGGCGTTCCATGATCTACACCCCGCAGATGGTGATCAACGGGCAGCACGACATCGTCGGAGCGCAATCCCGTGAACTTGATCGATTGATCGAAGCGCATCTGAAAGCAGCGCCCGAAGCGCTTGTGACGGCCGTGCGCTCAGCCGATGAAGTGACAGTGGATGTGACGCCCGTCGAGTTGCCGAAAGGCGATACCTATGACGTGCATGTGGTTCAGTATTCGCCCATGCGGCACGCTTCGATCCGTCGTGGAGAGCTGGCCGGGCACGAGCTGGACTATGCCAATGTCGTTGAGGCCTGGCAGATTGCAGGGCAGTGGGATGGAACTGCGCCGCAATCATTCACGGTTCAGCTTGGTTTGGACCTGCCGGCTGTCGTTCTGGTTCAAAGGGCCGGGGAAGGGCCGATTGTTGCCGCCACCCGGGTCAGGTGATCAGGGCATCTCTTCCGGCTTGATGCCCAACCCGTTCCAGTGTTTCCAGCGGCGGTGAATCCAGAACCATTGCCCCATATGCTGCCGCACCATCTTTTCCAGATCGTCATTGGTGAACTGGGTCATGGTTTTTGGGTCGGTGTGCGGAACCGGTTCGTGCAGAACGATCTCAAAATCAAGACCGTTGGGCTGACGTACCGCGTAACACGGAATCAGCTCGGCATTGTACTTGATGGCCAACTCGGCGTTCAGCACGGATGTCACTGCGGGTTTACCGAAAAACATCAATTCTTCACCGCCCATTGCGTGAAGATCTGAAACGATGGCAATGATCCCACCCTTTTTCAACGAGCGCACCATCTCGACCATACCGCGCCGCCCCTGTTCGAACATCGGGGCGCCTGTCTTGTAGAAAGCTTCGACATAAGCGTCGTTGAAATACGGGTTGGCCATCCGCCGATACAGGCAGCCGATGGGCTGACCGCTGTATGTCTGCAAGGCGATACGCGCTGCAAGGTAGTGACCGAAATGCGCCGTAATCATCATGACCGGGCGCCCCTCGGCAACAGCCGCGTCAAATGCAGTGATACCTGGCCCTGAAATCTTGGCCTTGCTCTGCCGTTCGATAAAGTCTTCCGGAGAAAAATGCTCCATGATCGCACGACCGGCATTGTCCGGCACATCGCGGCAGATCTGCCTGACCTCGGCTTCAGGCAAGTCCGGGCAAGTCAGCTTCAGATTCCGACGGACACGTTTGCGAAACCCGACAACAGGTGCCAGAAACCGCACGATAGCCCCCATCGTTGCAATACGCCGCTCATAGGGAAGCATGCGCATAACGCGGATGACCCCCTGAAGAAACAGGTTGGCGACATAGTATTTCCCAAGCTCAAACCGGCTGAGCTCCGACTTTTCAACGGGCATGGAGGTGTCTCACCGCGTGTTGCGAATTGCTGAGAAAGACATACAGCCCGATGCCTGCAAGCTCAAGCGCTCAGACGGGCGGAAAACCTGAACCCGCAGCAGGTGGCCGGATCGCGCAATACCTGCGGGTTCGCGGGGTCAGGCTGCATCTTCCTCGTCATCGTTTTCGATCAGAACAATGGAACCGGCATCGACCAGAACGCGAATGGCGGCCACCACCTGTGTCATGGCATCTTCGGCTTCCGATTGTTTGACGCGCCCACGTTCGGCCATTTCCTCGCGCAGATTGTCGGCCATGCGGGACGAAATGTTTGACAGAATGAATTCAACGGATGCCTTGTCATCATCCGCGGCGGCACCTGCCAGTGCGGTGACAAGAACCGGCTGTTCCACTTCACGCAGGATGGCGGGAACATCGCGGGCCGTGATACGGCTTGGGATATGGGCAAAGGTAAAGATCGACTGGCGTACCAGATCCGCAAATTCGGCGTCGTCCTCATCCAATGCGTTCAACAAGTCATCGCGTGTCGCGGCCGCCGACTGGTTCAGGATCGCGCCCACGCGTGCGCCCGGACCATTGTCGAAAGCCTGAGCAGGCCGCTGATCCAGTTGCGCGGCCAGCGACCAGCCAATACGTTCAACCGCTTCGGGGGTGACATTTATTGTTTTCGAGATGGCATAGGTAATGCGCCGCGCAACCGGGCCCGGCATATGGGCCAGCATCTGCGCCGCCTGTGCGGTATCCATCTTTGAAAGCATGACAGCCGCCACCTCGGTGCTTTCCGCCTGAGCCATTTTGGCAAGATCCTCAACGGGTACGTCACGCAGGCGTTGCCATGGGTCGCCGATCTGGCGCACCCCGGCTAGCTTGCGCAGGCGCGCGGCCGTCGATGGTGCGATCTTTCCGTTCACCGCATCCAATGCACCTGCAAGCCCATGTGGAAAAGCCAGCCCGACATTGTCCAGAGCGTCGCTGAATTCCCGGGCCACTGCGCCTAGGGTTACACGATCCACAAGGCCCATTTGCCCAAGTTGATGGGTCAATGTCTCTTGCAGGTCGTCAGGCAGTTCCTCAAGTGGAATATCGGCGCCCTCGTTCAACAGAAGGCGCACGACAACGGCCGCTTTTTGCTGACCGGTCAACGTGCGCGGAACAACTTGCGGCGCGTGTTCATCCCCCGCGGCAATTGGGGCAGACCCCCCATTTGCCATTTGTATCAAAGCGTTTGTGTCCTGCATCTGCCCGTAGTGCCAAATTTTCCGAACCACGGGCAGATTAACGGGAGTCGGGTTAAATAACCCTGAAGCTCAGTAGCTGTAGGTAAACCCTGTACGGATAGCCTCGCGCAGAGACGTCTCGGCCCAGGTCCCTTCGCCGCCGCGGGCTTTGATCTCACGCCATTGCTCGATTGCCAGATCGGTTTTTCCTTCGGTTACAAAGCCTTGCGCCATGTAGCTGCGCGCCAGAAGATTGTCGGGATTGGCATTGATGGCATTCTGGTAAAAGACGTTCGCCAGCTCCAGCTCGCCCATCTTGCGGTAGGTAAAGCCCCAATAGGTCTGCACACGGTCGTCGTCCTGATCCATGATCCGCAGGATATCCTGCGCGTGCCCGTATTGCCCGTCATAGGCCAGTTCGCGGACGGCGTCGTAAAGCTGATCTTCCGACAGGTTGGTTTTGTTGGGTTTGACGCACCGGCCTCTGGCTTCGTCATAGACCCGACCGAACAAACATTTCTTGGTCGTATTCGTCGGTTTCGGCGGGCTGCTGCTGTCGCCGCCTGCGGCGTGGACCACCGGGGCAAAGGCGAAGGCCTGCAAAGCGAGGGCTGAAGCTAACAAAAGGCGCATATTCTTACTCCGTTCTCGGGGCTGCTCACAAAATCATAGTGCGATCTACAAAAAAGCTAACAGTGGAACGGTTGCTTTTATTCACAAGTCGGACAGAAATTCGTCAGCTGTTGACCGATTTCGTGCAGCTTTGCGTTTCAGTGTCCCAGGTTGTGCCGGGTGCGCAGGATTGCGTCTGTTTGGAATGCCCGCTGCATGCAAGGCCAGCAGATGCCACACAAACAAGTGCAAGTGAGCAAAGAACGGTACGGATCATGGTGCCTCTCCCCAAAAATCATTCGCAGAATAACCGATTTCGGGCAGTCTGGCAAAAAACAAGGCCCGGCCTGCGCATTGCAGACCGGGCCGTGTGAAGGCGGCGTCGAGACGTACCTTATTCGCCAAATACCCGGGCGAAGATCGTATCAACGTGTTTGGTGTGATAGCCGAGGTCGAATTTCTCTTCGATTTCTTCGGGGCTGAGCGCGGCCGTTACATCGGCATCCGCCAGCAGTTCCTGTTTGAAATCGGTGCGGTGTTCCCAAACCTTCAGCGCGTTGCGCTGGACCATGGCATAGGCGTCCTCACGGCTGACCCCTGCCTGGGTCAAGGCCAGAAGAACACGCTGGCTCATGACAAGACCGGGGAATTTGTTCATGTTTTCCAGCATGTTTTCGGGGAAGATCAGCATCTTGTCGATCACACCGGTCAGACGGGCCAGCGCAAAATCCAGTGTAATCGTGGCATCCGGTCCGATCATGCGCTCGACCGAGGAATGCGAGATGTCGCGTTCATGCCAGAGCGCGACATTCTCCATTGCCGGGATCACTGCCGCGCGTACCATGCGGGCCAGCCCGGTCAGGTTCTCGGTCAGTACCGGGTTTTTCTTGTGCGGCATGGCCGACGAGCCTTTCTGGCCCATCGAGAAGAATTCTGCGCCTTCCAAAACCTCGGTCCGCTGCATGTGGCGGATTTCGATGGCGATGTTTTCGATGCTGCTGGCGATGACGCCAAGCGTCGCAAAGAAGGCCGCATGGCGATCACGCGGAATCACTTGGGTGCTGATCGGTTCGGGCACAAGGCCCAGTTTGTCACAGACATGTTCCTCGACGGCGGGATCGATATTGGCGAATGTGCCGACGGCGCCGCTGATGGCCCCGGTTGCGATTTCCGCACGGGCGTCGCGCATACGGGACAGGTTGCGGTCCATCTCGGCATAGAACCGGGCAAAGGTCAGGCCCATTGTCGTAGGCTCTGCGTGGATACCGTGGCTGCGGCCGATGCGAACGGTGTCCTTGTGTTCAAACGCACGGCGCTTGAGTGCTGCCAAAAGCCCTTCGAGATCTGCGATCAGAAGGTCCGCCGCGCGCGTCAGCTGGACGTTGAAACAGGTGTCCAACACGTCTGAACTGGTCATGCCCTGGTGCACGAACCGGGCCTCTTCACTGCCGACATGTTCGGCGAGATGGGTCAGGAATGCGATGACGTCATGCTTGGTTACGGCTTCGATCTCGTCGATACGGGCGACGTCGAATTCCACGTCCTTGGCTTTCCAAACGGCTTCTGCATTCTCGCGCGGGATCACGCCCAGATCGGCCATGGCATCGCAGGCATGCGCCTCGATTTCGTACCAGATGCGAAACTTGGTTTCGGGCGACCAAATGGCAACCATGTCAGGGCGGGAATAACGGGGAATCATTGGCGGCAGCACCTTTATGTGATTGGGATGAGGCGTTGGCGCGGGGTTTAGCCGCCTGTGCGCAAGGGAACAAGATGTGAGAGCAGGTATGAGACGGTTTGCCCTGATTTTCGCCCTTTGGCCGGGTGTTTTGACGGCCGGAGACTTCCAGAAACTGTCCGGAGAGGAAATCCTGTCAGCCTTGGCGGGCAAGAAGCTGGAATACGGCGCGGGTGTTTGGCAAGTTTTCGAAGCCAGCATGACCACGCAGTATTTCTCGGGCGGGCCCAGTATCGGGCGCTGGGCGGTGAGAGGGGATCAATACTGCTCGACATGGCCACCTGCCGATTTGTGGGCCTGCTACGACGTCTGGCGAAATGGGGACGCGATCCGTTTCGTTGATGATGCGGGCGGCCAGACCGTCGGGGTCTATGCGCAATAGATTTCATGTATTTGTCTGAAAAATTGGGGCGTGATGCTTGCAAGAGGCAGATGACACGTGCGGGGAAGGGAAATACCGGAACGCGGTTTTTCCGGGTCTTTGCAACGCAGTGCTGGACAAGTCGCGCTTTCAGCGGTCAAGCTGAGGGTGAAGAAATCATCAGGTTATTGAAATATGCGTTTATTATCATCTCCAATTCTTGCCGCTTGCGCCGCTGTCTGGCTGGGTGGGGCAGGATCAGCACTGGCCGACACACCGGTGACATATACCGAGGATGGTCGCGCCCTGTTTCGGTTCGACGTGCCAGATTTCTGGGTGCTGCGCACTGGCGGCCCGCGTGAGATCGAAGACACCGGGTTGGATGATCCGCGTGCGGTGGCTCGGGTCATGGGGCTGCGTCCCGTAACGGACGACAACGTCTGGATGGGGTTTGTTTCACCTTCAGGGGTTGCGACCATTCAGGATGGGGTCCGCTACTTGCAGGATATTGACAAGTTTCTGGTCAACGACCCGACCCTTACCAGCACCAGCGACATCCGCATCGGCGGGTTGCCCGCCCGTGTCTTTCGGGGGACAGGGCGCCGCGATGGCAAGGGGGTGAACTTCACGGCCACTGTCATTGACTTGCCGCGCAACCGTGTCGCCATAGCTGTTGCCATCCTGCGGGATGGGGCAGACCCGGATTTCGCCGAAGACTTGAACGCCGTTTTCGCGTCGTTCCGGTCGCTTCTGTGAGGGGGGCAAGATGCGCATTGGACTGATTAAACGGATTTCCCTCGCATTGGGGCTGGGGGCCGCGACTTTGACGTTGTCGGCCTGTGACGGCGTAACGGTCGGCGTCGGATACGGGTATGACCCGTTCTATGACTCGATGCTGTGGAACGACTACTATCGCGATGTCGATGTGAATGTTGATATCAACCGCCCGGACCGCCCAGATCGACCCGTGCGTCCCGAGCGCCCGAATCCACCGGTTGCCAAACCTCCTGCGCGGCCGCGACCCCCGGTGGCCCGGCCACCTGCCGCGCGGCCACCGATCCATCGTCCGGCACCACGCCGCAGATAATCAAAAGGCCGCCTGTCCGGCGGCCTTCTCTCAGGTAAGAAGTTCGGTCGTGATATGCGCCGAGCCTTCAAGTGTCCGGTGAACCGGGCATTTGTCTGCGATTTCCAGCAGGCGCTGTTTTTGTTCCTGATCAAGCGGGCCGCTCAGGCGGATTTTGCGGCGGAACTGATCCACTTTGCCTTCATTCGCCAAACCGGCATCCTGAGCATGAACTTTGTCATGGCAGACATCGACGCTGACACTGGTCAGCGGCCATTTTTTGCGGCGCGCATACATCCTTATCGTCATGGACGTGCAGGCGCCGAGGCCGGATGAGACAAATCCATAAGGCGACATGCCCTTATCCGTGCCGCCATAAGAGGCAGGCTCATCTGCAACGGCATGATGGTGCGGGCCTGCCTGAATATCCTGCATGAAGCCATTCGGATCCGCTTCTGTTACGCGAACGACACCTTCCGGCGCACCCGGGGGCGGCGCGGGTGGGCAAAGTTTCAGATAGCGCGAAACCCAAGCCGAGATGACATCCGCGGCATATTCAGCATCAGAGGCCCGTGTGATCAGGTGATCGGCATCGTCGAGGGTGACGAAGCTTTTTGGGTGCTTTGCAGCCAGAAAGATGGTGCTTGCGTTGTCGATACTGACCGTTTCGTCCCGAGGAGCGTGCAGGATCAGCAAAGCGGCCTTGAGATCAGCGATCGAGGCAGACAGGGCCGACCCCGCAATGTCGTCCACGAACGCTTTGCCAATTCGAAACGGGCGCCCGCCCAAGGTGACCTCGGCGCTGCCCTCCTGTTCGATCTGGGGCAGGGCTTCCTCGAAATGATGGGACACGTGGCCGGGATCCGCCGGTGCGCCCAAGGTGACCACGGCCTTGACCGTCGGAATTCCGGCACGCGCCCGCAAAACCGCCGCGCCGCCAAGCGAGTGACCGATCAGCAGGGCAGGGGCCATGTTTCGTCCGGCCAGATATTGCGCGGCCGAGATCAGGTCCTCGACATTCGACGTGAAGGTCGTGTTGGCGAATTCTCCTTTGGAATGACCCAGGCCGGTAAAGTCGAACCGAAGCACTGCAATTCCCATGGCCGCAAGGCGGGCCGAAATGCGCCGGGCCGCAGGTATGTCCTTGGAACAGGTGAAGCAATGGGCAAACAGGGCCGTCGCAAGGACCGGTCCATCCGGCAAATCCAGCCGCGCGGCCAATTGGCTGCCGTCATGTCCGGCAAAAGTGATGCGTTCCGTGGGCATGTCGGCTCCTTGAACGGTTCGGGGAAACATCCCCAATACTGTGGTCAAGCCCGCCGGGTCACAACCCTTATGTCAAACGCGTCACGGGAAGGTGAGAACCAAGCGAGCGCCTTGCAATCCGAAAGATGCCCCGGGCGGTGACAGGCGCGGCCGCTATTTTGGGGGTGGTCGGCGCTTCATCAATGTTTGTGATAATACATGAAACAAACATTCGTTTCACTTATGTTGCAATCAAGCCCATCTACGGCCTACAGCAATTGATAAAGGAGACGCAGATGGCACATGCAGACGTTGCCGCACATCTTCCAAAGATACTACCCAGTACAGTCATGGCGATTGTTCTGGCTGGCCTCGTGGGTTTTGCCCTCGGGCAATCCCGGCCCGCAGTTTTCAGCGGGCCGCAGGCTCAGGTAAGTCCAACTGTCGAAGACTGGCACGGCAACGTGCGCCGGTCTCATTGGTCAGAATGAGGCGCCGGCCTCACTCGAGCCCCATCAACCGGGCATCGAAGGGGTATTTCGTCAGGTTCTCATATCCGTCTTCGGTTATGAGAACCTGATCCTCCAGCTTGATGCTGAAATCGCCACCCACTTCGCCCACGCAGGCTTCGACACACAAGACCATTCCGGGTTCCAGCGGATAATCGTAGGCCCCTTCAACCGCCTTGTCCGGATAAGCAACCAACGGCCATTCATCGCAAAGGCCGACGCCGTGCATCAGGCAGCCATATTTCTGCGCCTGGAACTTCTTGTCCAGCCGGTGGGAATTTGCGGTCAGTTCAGGGATCATCACGCCGGGCTTGAGCATCTCCATATTGGTCATGATGTGTTCATGGGCGTGCTGCATGGCATAGATCATGTCCTCGCGCGGCTTCTGATCGCCGATCCACCAACTGCGGGAAATATCGATGCAAATCCCGTAAGAACCAATCAGGTCAGTGTCGAACGAGATGATCTCGTTCTGCTGGGTGATCCGCGGGCCGCATTCCTGAAACCACGGGTTGGTCCGCTGGCCCGAAGCCAGCAGACGGGTTTCGATCCACTCACCGCCACGCCTGATGTTTTCGGCGTGAAGAACAGCCCAGATATCATCTTCCGAGGTCTTGCCGTCGCCGACATTGGCACGGGCAAACCGTTCCATTTCGGCAACCGCAGTTTCGCAGGCATGGCTGGCGCAGCGCATGGCCAGGATTTCGTCGGGCCCTTTGACGGCGCGGGTCTTCTCGGTCAGCTCTTCCCCTTCCATGATGTCGAACCCCTGCGCCTCGAGCGCGCGCAATCCGTGCAGCATGATCTTGTCGACGGCCAGGCGCATGTTGCCGCCGCCGTGTTCTTCGATCAGTACGCGTACTTCGTTCGAGAACACATCTGCGGCCACGTCAACCTTGTCGCCCCGGTCGAAGTAGAACAGGTCAGCGCCCGAGCGCTGCTCGCGCACAAGCGGGTTGAAGGTGCTGAGGAAGGGGGAGTTCTTGTAATCCCAGATCACCATATAGCCATCCGCACACAGCAGAACCGCCCGAAACGGATTGTGGGTGTTCCACAGCTGCATATTCGTGCTGTCGGTGGCATAGCGGATATTCAGCGGGTCAAAAATCAGCAAGCCGCCATAGCCGCGGTCCACGATGGCCTGTGTCAGCCTCTTCCAGCGGTGTTCCCGCATCCGTGCCAGATTGGGAAGTTCCAGCCCCGCAGCGGCCCACTCGTCAAACGCAAGCTGCGTCGGCCCAATCTCGATCCGGTCATTTTCGTTCGGCGTACCATCGCCCAATGTCGTGCCGCGGCTGGGGTCAATCTTGCGCGTGTCTCGATAGTGCTGGTTCATGGCTGGCCTCATTGCTTGTTCCAATTACAATTCATCCGCCACAACCAATCGTCTGAGAAAAATGCGACGGCGAGGTTGTCGTTTTCGACCGACAAGAAAAGTTGCGCATGCTAAGCCTCCAGCATGACTCGTATTCTGCAAAACAAGATTCCGTATGATGTCGAAAGCCCACGCGCTTTGCCGGGTATTCAACCGGCAACCATGGAAAGCTGGCTAGATCAGGATGAGGCTTTTGCCGACCAAATGCGGCGCCGCGAAGAAATTCTGGCTGAGCGGCGCGACGATGTTCTTGCGCTTGATCCTGGGGCCAAACCTGCCGCGCAAGAGTTGCTGGATCTGGTGTTGACACAGACATATCCCACGGCCGAGGCAGAGGCCGCAAGGCCGGATGGCGTATCCGTCGCGATCGATCGGGATTGTCCGCTTGATACGCTGTGCAGGCTGGTACAAGAGGACTTCTGCATCCTTCAGAAACGGGGAAATGAGCATGTTCTGACGGGTGCCATCCTGTGTTTCCCTGCCAGTTGGCGCCTGTCCGAGAAATTCATGCGACCGTTGATTGATATCCACGTGCCCGTGGAAAGCTATGACGCCAATGTCGCGAAACGGGTGCAGAGGCTATTTGACGGTATTCAACCCGGTCGCCCGCTGTGGCGCTTCAACGCCCTGTGGTACGAAGACCCGGAGCTGTTCCAGCCTCGCAGTGCAAGTGAGCCGCGCAAAATACGGGACCGGCGTCAAGCGTCTTATCTGCGAAGCGAGCGGCAGACGCTATTGCGTTTGCCGAAAACCAACGCGGTCGTGTTTGCCATCCACACATACGTTCTGGCCGCAAACGCGATCCCAAAAACGGAAAACCCCGCCTGATGGCGGGGCCTCCTAGGAGGGTCTTCGATAATTCCTTTACATGCCCAAGGCGCCCGCTACATCGGCCAACGCGTTGCTGGCGTTCAGTGCGACAATGGCAAATGTGAATACAAGCACCTGTGTGTTCAGGCGGAAATCTTCGCCCCGGATCAGATTGACTGCGGCCATCGATACGGCAATTGGCGCTGAAATGCTGGCCAGAACTCCGGTCAAGCACCAACTGCTGAGCCGCAGGATGTCGCTTGGCTTGTCATCATCCGCGATGGAAGCGCCTGCGTCCTTCTGGGTGGGCAGGTCTGCCTCGTCGCTTCGGAACGCGATGCTGAGCAATTGTTCGTCCGTCAGTTGAATTGGACGCGCGGCAGGAGTGTGTAAGGCAGTGATCGTGTCATCCTGTTCAGACTGCTGCATCCCGGCGAACTGTCCGGTCAGTGATTGAAAGATCTGCTTTCGATCCCGGCTTGTTCGGCTTGGTGTCAGGGTGTCAAAGGCGCTCATGAAGTGCTCGACAGTAAGAACCGTGTGTGGCGACAACCATTCAACCCGCCGGGTCGAACAGATATCGACCATGCGATACAGAGTGACCACCAGCATCAGTTCCGAAATCTCGGCGTCGTCCAAAAGTGGCGAGACTGGCGTTATTGTCAGTACCAACCTGTTTTGTGGATGTGACACGCGGGGCTTTGTTATGGTTTTCAACCCCGCAGCGCGATCCATGCGCTCGTATCGGTCCTGCTGTCCGGAGGTGCCTGTATCCAGAGTCATCCGCACAAGATACTGGCTCGAGACGATGCTGGCCTCGGTCGCGCTGAGCAGGGCCTTGCGCTCGACCAGATGACCGTAGTCTTCCAGCGTCGTGGCGACGATCGTTCCAAAGCGCTCTATCGCGCCAGTTGCGTCGCCATCAAATTGCAGGCCGCCATGGTAGCTGTGCTTCCGAGCCACTGCCCTGTCCTTTTTTACATTCTGTCAGCCAAAGGTTAGCACCCCTTCTTGCAGAGAATTTGGCAAAAAATGCAAAAAAGTGAAATTTACCGGCGATTGGTTACGCTTTGGAAACCAAGCAACCAAAGGCTTTTGTTTGTCACTGTGGCGGAAATGTGGCGAAATTGGGCGCAGTGCGTGTTGTCGGTGCGGCGGGGCTAATTGTCGATTCGGGCAGCCATTATTGCGATGGATTGCTGATAGACAGAGGCTGCATTCCACTGCTGCAAGACGCGAAAATTTGGTTCTCCGGGTTGATAGCCGCGTCCCGGTTTCCACCCTTTCTGGCGAAGGAAATTGGCGGTTGAGGCCAATGCATCCGTCATGTTGTAGAAGTCCACGCGCCGGTCGCCCGTAGCATCGACACCATAGGTCAGGGCGTTGCCTGGCAGGAATTGCGTGTGGCCCAGTTCGCCATGTTTTGCCCCTTTTGTCGACATTGTGATACTGCCCATGTCGACCAGTTTCAGTGCCCCAATTGCGTGGGGAATAAAGAACTCTGACCGGCGACAATCATAGGCCAATGTTGTGATTGCGGAAACAACCTGACTGTCGCCCATGAAATTGCCAAAGCCGGTTTCCATGCCGTGAATGGCGATCAAAACGCCCGCAGGAACACCATATTGCCGCTCAAAGGCGGCATAATAGTTCGGGTTGGCGGCTTTGCGTTTGCGCCCCTGTGCGACGATTGTATCAGCGCCTCGGACTCGCATGAACTTGTCCAGCGAGTATTTGAAGCTTTTTTGATTGCGGTCTGCGGCGATGGTGCGCGTGGCATATTGTGTCTGGGACAGCGCTTGCAGACCTTTCTTTTTCACCCCCGCCTTGCGTGCCTGTTTGGCAAAATCGGCCTTCCATGCCTCAAATCCAGCGCTGGTGTTGCCACAGGGTGCGGCCAGAACCGGGGACGTCAGGGAAAGGGCAAGAATGGTGGCAAGTCGAAACATGGGCGTAATCCGATGGAATTGAAATCTGCGGTTAGCCTAGCGTGGGCTGCGTCTTGGGCAAAGCGGTTAATAAAGGTCCAGCTCGCCCTTTTTCCTGAGCGTTTCGAACCATTCCTCTGGGGTGGCATTGATGCGGGCGTGTTTCACCATCATCGCATTCATATTTGGCAGATGGGTCGAATCCGGCCAGTCTTTGGGTTGCCACAGATGTGCGCGGATTACACATTTGGGACAGTGTGCAAATGCTGTCGCGACATGGATGAGCAGCGCCAGTTTGGGCGGGTGCCCGTCAATGGCCATGGTTTCAAGCAAACGGGTGTCAGCACAGATACGGGCTGTGCCGCGAATGCGGAGCGTTTCCATCTTGCCCGGAACAAAGAACAGGACGCTGACGCGCGGATCCTTGAGAACGTTGTGAAACGTATCCACGCGTTTGTTTCCCGGCCGATCCGGGACTGCGATCAGGGTATCGGACAGCACCTGAACAAAGCCGGGCGGGTCGCCACGGGGTGACACATCAAGATGCCCGTCGGTGTTGGCCGAAGCGATCAGGCAAAAGGGCGAGGTCGCAATGAAATCGCGACACATCTGATCGAGAGAGGACACCTCCTTGGCGGTGATCTGCGGCAGCGGATGGCCAGAGATCCTCCTCAGCTCCTGTTCGGATGTCACAAGGTTTGAGAATTTCGAGAAAGGTGAGGTATCGCAAGGCATACTGTCGTCTCCGGTCGGGAGTGTTCTCACCAGTCTGTTGGATCAACGGCGGCGCGTCAAACCGTGTGGGCAGACATGACGAGGGCGCCCGAAGGGGCGCCCTGCGAAATCGTTTCCGTACTCAGCTTAGCAGCTGTAGTACATGCCGTACTCCACCGGGTGCGGCGTGTGCTCGTAGGTTTCCACCTCTTCCATCTTGAGCGCGATGTAGCCGTCAATCTGGTCTTTGGTGAACACATCGCCCTGAAGCAGGAAGTCGTGATCGGATGCCAGAGCCTCCAGAGCCTCACGCAGGCTGCCGCAGACGGTCGGGATGTCGGCCAGTTCCTCGGCGGGCAAGTCGTACAGGTTCTTGTCCATCGCCTCGCCGGGGTTGATCTTGTTCTTGATGCCATCAAGACCAGCCATGAGCAGGGCGGCAAACGCCAGATAGGGGTTGGCGGCCGGATCGGGGAAGCGCGCCTCGACACGTTTGGCTTTGGGGCTTTCAGTCCATGGGATACGCACACAACCCGAACGGTTACGTGCCGAATAGGCCCGCAGAACGGGGGCTTCGAAACCTGGGATCAGACGCTTGTAGCTGTTGGTTGCCGGGTTGGTGAAGGCGTTCAGGGTCTTGGCGTGTTTCAGAATGCCGCCGATGAAGTACAGCGCCTCGTCCGACAGGTCGGCATACTTGTCGCCGGCGAACAGCGGCTTGCCATCTTTCCAGATCGACATGTTCACATGCATGCCGGTGCCGTTGTCACCCGCGATCGGCTTGGGCATGAAAGTGGCCGACTTGCCGTAGGCGTGTGCCACGTTGTGGATGACGTACTTGTATTTTTGCAGCTCGTCGGCCTGCTTGGTCAGGCTGTCGAAGATCAGGCCCAGCTCGTGCTGACAGGATGCAACCTCGTGGTGGTGCTTGTCGACCTTCATGCCCAGACGTTTCATGGTCGACAGCATTTCCGAGCGCAGGTCCTGGGCTTCGTCGATGGGGTTGACCGGGAAGTAGCCGCCCTTGACGCCCGGGCGATGGCCCATGTTGCCCATCTCATATTCGGTGTCGGTGTTCCACGACGCATCCGTTGCATCAACTTCGAAGGATACCTTGTTGATGCTGTTGGAAAAACGAACGTCATCGAACAGGAAGAATTCAGCTTCGGGACCCATATAGGCAACGTCACCGATACCGCTGGACTTCAGGTAGGCTTCGGCTTTCTGCGCAGTTCCGCGCGGGTCGCGGCCATAGGCTTCACCGGTGTCGGGCTCAACGATCGAGCAGTGCAGACACAGTGTCTTTTCCGCATAAAACGGGTCGATGTAAGCCGAGGTCGTGTCGGCGATCAGTTTCATGTCCGAGTTTTCGATCGACTTCCAGCCCGCAATGGACGAGCCGTCAAACATGAAGCCTTCTTCCAGGAAGTCTTCGTCGACCAGATCGACGTCCACCGTGACGTGTTGCAGCTTGCCGCGCACGTCGGTGAAGCGGATGTCGACATAGGCGACGTCTTCTTCGCGGATTGTATTGAGAACTGCGTCTACGCTCATTCCCTTTGTCCTTTTGATAGATGTGTCAGTAATCGTGTGAGTTAGAGCGCTTCCGAGCCGGTCTCACCGGTCCGGATGCGAATGGCCTGGTCGACGGGCGAGACGAAAATCTTGCCGTCTCCGATCTTGTCGGTTTTGGCGGCCGACACGATGGCTTCGATCGCGGCGTCGACCTGGTCGTCGTCCAATACGACCTCGACTTTAACCTTGGGCAGAAAATCGACGACATACTCGGCGCCGCGATACAGTTCGGTATGGCCTTTCTGGCGACCGAAGCCTTTGACCTCGATGACGCTGAGGCCCTGGACGCCCACATCCTGCAAGGCCTCTTTTACTTCGTCCAGTTTGAACGGCTTGATGATCGCTTCGATCTTTTTCATCCCGGTTCACCTTGAATGGTTGTCTCAGGGGCAGTGATCACGTCTAAGATCGGGCGGCAATGTGATTGCGATATCGTGCAGGTCGGGATGCTTGGAAAAACGGCCGGGTGCTAATTTTTGAGCGACTTGCACAAAAAGTAATCAAAACTGAATCAGGCGCGGGGTGAAAGGATGGAATTGCTGACAGCGGCACAGATGCGGGCCATTGAGCAGGCCGCCATCAAGTCTGGTGACGTGACCGGTCTGGAACTGATGGAGCGGGCCGGCCAGGGTGTTGTTGACGCGATTTTCGAAGAATGGCCCATGTTGGACAGGCGAGGGGCCAGCCCCTCGCGCTCCCCGGGATATTTAGGGCCAGATGAAGAGGATCCGCTGCGCGCAGTGGTGCTGTGCGGACCGGGCAACAATGGGGGTGACGGGTTTGTCGTGGCGCGGCTTTTGCAGAAGCAGGGGTGGGCGGTTGAGGTGTTCCTGTATGGAGACCCGGAAAAGCTGCCTCCGGATGCGCGGGTGAATTATGAGAGATGGGGGGCAAAGAACGAGGTTCGCGTCTTCGCTGTCGACTCCGCCCCGTTGGCGGACGATTTTCTTGGGTTTCCAAAGAGCATTGATCTGGTTGTCGACGGGGCTTTTGGCACGGGTCTCACCCGGCCATTTGCAGGGGCGTTTTCCATGTTGGCCAATGCGCCGGTCAGAGACCTGCTGCGAGATCGAGGCGTAAAGGTCGTTTCAATTGACGCGCCAAGCGGCTTGTGCGCCGACAGTGGTCGCATTCTTGGTCAGGCGATAGTTGCAGACATGACGGTGACGTTTCACAGTAAAAAGCTTGGGCATGTTCTGGGCGATGGTCCGGTGACCTGCGGGACGGTCCGAACCAAGTCGATCGGGCTTGAACCACTGGAAGACGGTCAGATCGTTCACACGACCGAGGCTGACGGGGTGAAGCTTTCGAAAGTTTCGGTTGGCCACAAATACTCACACGGTCATGCTTTGATCCTGTCCGGGGGGGCGGGCAAAACAGGGGCCGCGCGTTTGGCGGCGCGGGGGGCTCTGCGGGTTGGAGCGGGGTTGGTGACGCTGGGTGTGCCGCCGTCTGCGCAGATGGAGGTTGCCAGCCAGATCACGGCCCTCATGTTGCAGCGGGTTGATGGGGCTGATGGATTGTCTGAAATACTTGAGGATACGCGCCTGAATGCGCTCTGCCTGGGGCCTGCGCTGGGATTCGAGCGGGCGCGGGCACTGGTGCCGATGGCCTTGGCTGCGCGGCGGGCGACCGTGTTGGATGCGGATGCTTTGTCAGCTTTTGCCGAGGATCCCGGCGCCCTGATCGCGCGATTGCACGACAAATGCGTACTGACACCGCATGGCGGGGAATTTGCACGGGTATTCCCGGACATTGCCGCGCAGATGAACGCGCAACCGGCCAAAGGCCCGGCGTTTTCCAAGGTGGACGCAACGCGTGCTGCTGCAAAACGGGCTAGGTGCGTAGTTCTGTTCAAGGGCCCGGACACGGTGATCGCTGTGCCGGATGGCCGGTGCGTGGTCAACTTGGCCGTATACGAAAGAGCGGCCCCATGGTTGGCGACGGCCGGGTCCGGTGATGTGCTGGCAGGGTTCATCGCAGGTTTGTTGGCGCGAGGTTTGCCACCAATGCGGTCGGCGGAAACTGCGGCGTGGCTGCATGTGGAATGTGCGCGCCAGTTCGGGCCGGGTTTGATCGCGGAAGATTTGCCGGAACAGGTGCCGGAGGTTTTCAGAAAGTTGAATATTTGAGTTTGTTGGGCGTGGAACGGCTCAATTCACGGCGAGTCGGCGGAAATCCGCCGTCAAGGTTCACATCAATGCAGACCGAATGTTTGCCAGATGCATAGCTGGACGTCACAATTTATTTGCACACTGTGCTTTGGATCTTCGAATGGACTTGTAACCGTATGAAATAAAATGAAAAATAACCAATTTTTCGATATGCCATGTTGCGAATTTGCAATGCTTGCGAGGGAGTGAATGCGGGCCACTGGAACGCTCGCATTTCGTAAACAATTGGACAGTACCTGAAACCCGAACCTTTCATGGTGAGTGAAATGACCCTTAACATCAAACCGATATCAATAGCCGCTGTTCTGACTGCGACGACCGCCATCCCGGCTGTGGCGGAAATGAAGTACGAAAACAATAGTGGCGGATATGTACTGTTGTATGGACAGCTGCACCCCGCCTTGATCTCGGTGGATGACGGACAGGATACCGAGACCCGTGTTCTCGACAACGATCTGTCAAACAGCCGTGTTGGCCTGCGTCTTGTGCAGCCATATGGAAGCAACGAATTCCAGTTTTGGTTCGAAACAGGCCTTGGCCTGCCGGGTTCGGCGTCTGCCGATCAATTCGGAACCAACGCAGATGGATGGAATCGCGAAGACATTCGCCATGTGGACTTCTCGTTGAAAGGTGGCTACGGCAAGTTTTCGGCAGGTCAGGGAAGCATGGTCGCCGATGGCGCCGCAGAGGTTGATCTGTCATATGTCGGAACCGCGCTGTATTCGTTTACCAACGATGAAAATGCAGGGTTCTTCTATCGCGACACGACCGGAATGCTGAGCGGTATTACGGTGGGTGACAGTTCCAGCAACTTTGACGGCGCGCGGCGTGGTCGTGTGCGGTATGATACGCCGTCGTTCAATGGGTTCTCCGCCGGATTCGCTTACGGTCAGAACATTTTGTCCAGCAGCGACGACGACGACTATTATGACGTCGGTCTGTTTTACGAAAACACTTTTGCCGGTGGTGTGGAGTTCGCTGCAGCCGTTGCCTATTCGGTAAGAGACCGGGATAACAATTCGGGGGATCGCAAAGATACGATCGGTTCTGCTTCTGTCCTGCTTCCCAGTGGCCTGGGCTTTACGATTGCGGGCGGTACGCGCGACGATGATCAGGCCGGTGCCACGGATCCGAACTATTGGTACGGTAAGATCTCGTACGAAGGCAACTGGGTGTCCTGGGGCAAGACTGGCGTCGGTATCGACTATTATGATGGCTCGGATTTCCAGAGCAACGGTTCTGACACCAAAGCCTGGGGTATCGCGGTCGTGCAGAAAGTCGAACCGATCAACACGGATGTCTATCTGAAATACCGCAACCACGATTTCGATGACGGCACATCCTTTGACAACAACGAGGCATGGGTTCTGGGCGCACGCTGGAAGTTCTGATTGCCCGGCTGGAACAAGCGCGAACGCCCCGGTTTCCGGGGCGTTCTTTTTTGCGGTTTTGGCGATCAAATACCACTGGATTCAGCCTTTGCCCCTTGCACGTGGGCGGCTGGGCAAATAGAAGGCTTCAAATTTGCCCGGCGCGCCCTTTTTGCGCGCCCCGAATCCTATGGGGACTACCATAATGCAGGTTACCGAGACGCTGAACGAAGGTCTGAAACGTGGCTACAACATCGTTGTGTCAGCAGCCGAGCTGGACGAGAAGGTCAATGAAAAGCTGACCGAGGCGCAGCCGGAAATCGAAATGAAAGGTTTCCGCAAAGGCAAGGTGCCAATGGCGCTGCTGAAAAAGCAGTTTGGCCAGCGCCTGTTGGGCGAGGCGATGCAGGAAACTATCGACGGCGCCATGAACAAGCATTTCGAAGACAGCGGTGATCGCCCCGCGCTTCAGCCCGAGGTCAAGATGACCAATGAGGACTGGAAAGAAGGCGATGACGTGGAAGTCGCCATGTCCTACGAGGCGCTACCAGCGATCCCGGAAGTTGACCTGAAATCGGTCGAGTTGGAAAAGCTGATCGTCAAGGCCGATGACGCCGCCGTCGAAGAGGCGCTAAACAATCTGGCGGAAACCGCTCAGGACTTCAAAGCGCGCCGCAAGGGGTCAAAAGCCAAGGACGGCGACCAGATCGTGTTCGATTTCGTTGGCAAGGTTGACGGCGAAGAATTCGAAGGTGGTTCGGCAGAGGATTACCCGCTGGTTCTGGGCTCGAACAGCTTCATCCCCGGCTTCGAAGATCAACTGATTGGCGTGAAAGCCGAAGAAGTAAAGGACGTCAACGTTACGTTCCCTGAAGAGTACGGCGCTGAGCATCTGGCCGGAAAAGACGCCGTGTTCACCTGCACAATCAAGGAAGTCAAAGAACCGGTTGCTGCGGAAGTGAACGACGAACTGGCCAAAAAATTCGGCGCCGAAGATCTTGAAGCCCTGAAAAGCCAGATCGCAGAGCGCCTGGAAGCTGAATATGCAGGTGCATCTCGCGCCGTGATCAAGCGCGCTTTGCTGGATGCGCTGGACGAGAAGGTGTCGTTCGATCTGCCGCCGTCGCTGGTTGAAGCCGAGGCCAAGCAGATTGCGCATCAACTGTGGCACGAAGAAAACCCAGAAGTCGAAGGCCACGATCATGACCCGATCGAGCCCACGGACGAGCACACCAAGCTGGCCGAGCGCCGCGTGCGCCTGGGCCTGTTGCTGGCTGAACTGGGCCAGAAGGCCGAGGTTGAAGTCACCGACGCTGAGATGACACAGGCAATCATGAACCAGGCACGTCAGTACCCGGGTCAGGAACGTCAGTTCTTTGAGTTCGTTCAGCAGAACGCACAGATGCAACAACAGCTGCGTGCGCCGATCTTTGAAGACAAGGTTGTGGACTACGTTTTGGAGCTGGCTCAGGTCACTGACAAGGAAGTCAGCAAAGACGACCTTAAGAAAGCCGTTGAGGCACTGGAAGAGGAGTAATCCTCTTCCTTCCCTTCATCGGAAGAAGGGACAAAAAAACGGAGCCGCCTGCAATCAGACGGCTCCGCATGGGTGGCTTTTGTATCTATGAGGTGAGGGGGTCAGGCCTCATGAGCAAAAGCACGGGGGGTTTCCAAAAGAGCGGTTTTTTGTTCTGGCGTGAAGGTATCCGTAAGCGCTTCGATCAGCTTGAGGACATCTTTCCGTTCAGCTTCGGTTTTTGCCGCGCTCATCTGTTCCACAAAGTACTTCTCTAGATCGGTGAGTGGTTTGTGATCCTGATTCGCAGGATTCTTGGCTGCGGCTTTCTTCGCGGCAAACAGGGCCAGCGCTTCTTCGTCGTCCATGAAGACGTCATTGTGAATGTCCGCAAATTCACGCAGACCGGCGATACGTTCTTCGGTGCAGTCCAACAAAGCAGCCAATGCGTGAACCTTGCCCATTGGAACCGTCTTGCCGACATAGTCATAAGGCGCGCAATTCGAACGCTTCAGCACCCGATCCATGACCGGATCGATCACGGTGATGATGTCCTGAATACCTGCGTTTTTCGCATATTCCAAAGAACCGATCATCAACTCGCAAGTCGCGTAGGAGACTGAGTTCTTTTCCTTGCCACGCGTGAGGCGTTGGGTGTCTACGCAGAAACGGGTGGATTCCCACATGGTTGCGCTGCGAAGAGGTGCTTCGCCGCAAAGGATCGCCGAGAAGACATCCGACAACATGTGTGGTCCGGTGGTCTGGAGGGCACGCACGGCTGCGACGACATTCCCCTCATCGTCGAGTCCGATTACATATGCCGGGTCCAGTTGATCGAACTCGTCGATTTCTTTTCCGTCTTGAATGTTGACGTCCCATCCCAGGCGCCCACCAAAAACACGTGCTCTCAGCTCGAACATTTCGTCAAGAACTTCGCTGAACATATGTCTGTTCAGGCCATCTACCACGATGATCATTTCTTCCCCCTTCGAGTGGTTGTTCGGTAATTTAGAAGTTACCGGGCCCGGGGAGATTTTCTATTGGGGGTTTCCCGTATTTTGGCGAAATTTGGCGATTTTTTTGTTTAACTTGGGGTAATAAGCCCAATTGCAATCGCGCGGCCAACGGCCTGAGGGGTGGTCAGCGCACTAAGCTTTTCTCGGCTGGAACGCAAGTGCACTTCTACGGTTCGGTGCGAAATGGACAGAATATCGCCGATATCCTGTTGCGATTTCCCCGCTGCAACCCACTGCAATATCTCTGTCTCACGTCTGGAGAGCGTTGGATGATACAGCGCGCTGGTCAATTCGTCTGATGAAACCACGTTGTCATGGATGTGTACTGCCATCGACTGCAAGTCACTGATGACATGCGTATAAAGCTTGCGCCATTCCTCTTTGCTGCAATTGCGCGTTGCGCTCAGCAGGCCGATATCCCCATAGGGGCCGCGCACGGGAATCGTAACGCCTTGGTTCGGCAATCCAAAATCATGGGCATCCCGGAATACACGTTGGAAATCGGGGCTGCGCTCGAGGCGGCTCCAATCCACGGGCGCGATGCTGCGGCGGGCCATGTGGATGGTCGGGTCGATCATGATCAGACCCTGGTTCTGGTAGTGCTTGTTCCAGGCGTCGTCATAGGTCACAAAGCCTGCCACCGTACCGGCGGCCGGGTTCATGCCAGCATATGCAGCATGATCCATATCATGCTTCTCACAGATTTGCCTTAGAAATTCGGTGTATCGAACTTCTGAATCCGGCAGAGTGCTCAGATCGACAATTTCCATGTGGTGCCTACCAGCTGCGGCCCATCTTACAGCCCGATGGTGTCGTCGAGCATGCATATAACACAGAGTGGAACCCGTTTACCTCACCGAGCCAGAACACCATAATTTCCTAAACATGACAAGGCGAGGTACTAATTGTCTGCGCAATTCCAAATAATGAGACACTCAATAGAACATTTTTGTCACTATTCGGCAAAAAGTGCTAATTTCACGCAGCTTTCTGACGCTAATCACCGTCAGTTGGCGGGTTTTAGCCCAGTTTCCACCAGCAATCCGCGCGCTTTGGCTTCGGGGTAAAAGCCCTTGGCATAAAGAAATATCGCCCGATCCTGGTTGCCATCAGACAGAAGCCAGGCACCGCGAAGGTATTTCCCTGCAAATTCAAGGTTGGTGTCCGCGTCCAACAAGCCTTTGGCGTTTCCGGTGTACCCCATGGAACGCGCGGTGGCTGGAAGGATTTGCAGCAGTCCATAATAGGGTCGGTTGACCGCCCAGGGGCGATGCGTGCTTTCACGAATGGCAAGCTTGTGAACAAGCTCTCGCGGAAGCTCGTAATGGTCCGCCCATTTGTTGATCGACGCGCGAAGTTCCGGCGTTTCGTTTGGATAGAGCATAGGGTTGAACTGTGATGTTTCGGCCTTGGAGACTTCTCCTGCACCGCAGGCAACCAACGGGGCTGTCAGTAAGAGTGCCAAGAGATTGCGACGGGTGAACGGGGGCATGAGTTTCTCCGGGGTTTCGAGTGGCAATGATATGGCCTGAGTATTTGGCTGCAAGATTATGGATGGAGTTGGGCTGAAATTTGCTGGTTTGTCTCGTAGACAAGAAAAAAGGCCGCGCTGAAGCACGGCCTTTGTTGTGTTCGAAACCTTGCCGGATCAGGCTTTGGCTTCGTCTTCCTCGGCAGGAGCGGCTTCCGGAGCCAGCTCTTCGTCCTCGGATGCGGCCGAGCCGATGTCGTCGAACAGTTCGGCGATCTCGAATTCAGCGGCTGCTTCTTCTTCGGCGGCCAGTTCTTGGATCGATTTGCCCGAGGCCTGAAGCTCGGCTTCTTCTTCCGAACGCGCCACGTTCATCTTGATTTCAACTTCGACTTCGGGGTGCAGCTTGACTGCAACCGAGTGCAGGCCCAGTTCCTTGATCGGATTGACCAGAACAACCTGCTTTTTGTCGACAGTGAAACCAGCTTCGGTTGCGGCGTCAGCGGCGTCACGCGGGGTGACCGAGCCGTACAGAGCGCCAGCATCCGATGCCGAGCGAATCACGATGAACTGCTGTCCGTCCAGCTTTTCAGCCAGTGCTTCAGCTTCTTTCTTGGTTTCCAGGTTGCGGGCCTCAAGCTGCGCTTTCTGGGCTTCGAACGACGCGATGTTGGCATCGGACGCGCTCAGGGCTTTGCCCTGGGGCAGCAGGAAGTTGCGGGCGTAGCCGGGCTTGACGTCAACGACGTCGCCCATCTGACCCAGTTTCGCAACGCGTTCCAGAAGGATAACTTGCATGTCAGTCTCTCCTTACTTCACGGCGTAGGGCAGCAGGGCGAGGAAGCGGGCGCGCTTGATAGCACGGGCCAGTTCACGCTGCTTTTTCGCCGAAACGGCGGTGATGCGCGAAGGTACGATCTTGCCACGCTCAGAGATGTAGCGCTGCAGCAGACGGGTGTCTTTGTAGTCGATTTTCGGCGCGTTCTCACCCGAGAACGGGCAGACCTTGCGGCGGCGGAAAAATGGTTTTGCGGCCATGGTTTAGTGTCCTTTCCTCAGGCGGTGATCAACGACGCTCGCGGCGGTCGCCACGTTCGTCACGCTTCTGCATCTGAACCGACGGGCCGTCTTCGTGACCGTCAACCTTGATGGTCAGAACGCGCATGACGTCATCATGCAGGCGCATCAGGCGTTCCATTTCCTGCACCGCGCCCGAGGGGGCATCGGTTTTCAGAAAGGCATAGTGGCCCTTGCGGTTCTTGTTGATCTTGTAGGCCATCGTCTTGACGCCCCAGTACTCGCTATCAACCAGCTTGCCGCCGTTGTCAGCCAGAACGGTGCCGAAATGTTCGACGAGGCTTTCCGCCTGCGCGTTGGACAGATCCTGACGCGCGATCATTACATGCTCATACAGTGGCATGTGCACTCCTGTTTATGTCAAGGCGCATTTCATAGGCGGGGCCATCCGGTCCTTCGCGACCCTGCCACGAGAGGCTGCGCGATTCATCTGATTGCGAAGGATGGCCCCGTATACACGTTTGAACCGCAGGAGCAAGCCCCGCCACATATGCCTTTGAGACGCCGCCCAATTTCCTTTGGGCCGCCCAAATGCTGACGCTTTTCGGCTCAAAGTTGTTTTGCATACCGGACGTTACCCGGACCAAACAGAAAATCGACAGTAACCTGATAAAAGGTGAAGTGTTATGACCGCGACCAATACAAACACATACCGGGAAGAGGCGGCAGGCTCGCGCTTTGAGCATTCGGTGCCGGTAATGATTGCCTTCGCGCCAAACTGGAAGGCCCGTTTGATCCTGGCGCGGTTGGTCGGAGCGTTCCTGATCTTTTCGGCGTTTTCGATGTGGCTGATGCCGGGTTCGATCGTGGGTGCAGATGTCTGGCCGATCAAGATGGTGGCATCCATGCTGTTTCTGATCGTCGGTGTCAGTTTGCTGACGATCGAAGTACTTGATCAGCGCCCGGATGCCTATTTCGATCCGATCCGCCGCGAAGTCCGTGTTCTGCAAAAGAACGAAGACGGACGCCCTCAGACGGTGCTGCGCCGCAGCTATGAATCGCTGGGTGGTGCGCGTTTTGAGGAAAACGAAGTCCACTTGTTTGATGTGGATGGGAGCCTTTTGATGAAGCTGCCCCTTGAATCGGCGGATGTCAGCCGAGCGTTGAAAGGGCAACTGAGCAAGAGCGTAACAATTTTCGGCTGAACTTTATTCTGTTCAAAAAGGAACAGATGTTGTGACTCGAAAAAGGTTGTGTGCCGCCGACAGGCGGCACATTTTGTTTGTGAGCAACCCAGACGGTTTGCATTCACAAAAAACGCGGAGATTGTTATGAAATCCACCCTTCTTGCTGCTGCACTGGCCGTATCGGCGACCACGGCATTCGCCAGCGCCGAGAAATACGTGCTGGACCCGAGCCACAGCCAGGTTGTCTTCAGCTATGACCACCTGGGCTTTTCAACCACAACCGGCATGTTCTCGGGCTTTGAGGGCGAGATCATGTTCGATCAGGAAAATCCCGCCGCCTCCAGCGTGAGCGTGTCGATGCCGGTATTGGAGATGCTCACCGGTTGGAAGCCACGTGAAGATCACTTCATGACCGAGGATTTCTTTGGTGCGACCGAGGGCGATCTGATCACCTTTACCTCGACGGGTATCGAAGTGACCGGTGAAGACACGGCCAAGATCACCGGCGACCTCACCATGAACGGCGTGACCAAATCCGTTGTTCTGGATGCCAAACTGAACAAGGTTGACACCCACCCGATGGCAAACAAGCCATGGGCCGGTTTCAACGCCACCACGACCCTTGTCCGCAGTGAATTTGATCTGGGCCAGTTCGCACCGTTTGTAAGTGACGAAGTGCAGGTGCAGATCTCGGTCGAAGCGCAAAAAGCCGAATAAGCGCAAGACAACGAACACGAAAACCGCCGGTGATCCTGTCACCGGCGGTATTTTTTGGCATTACTGACTGCGGGACGCGGCGAGTTCCACAGCGACGGTGACGATGAAGCCGAGCGAGTCTTCGGTGGGCTGCGATGCGCCGATGCCGAAATCCAACCTGTTCAGATCAACCGAGCCTGTCATGGTCGCGGTGTCGTCCTGAAGGTCCAGTGAAAACGGGAGTATGATATCGATCGTCTTGTCGCGGATTGTCAGTGGTCCGCGTGCCTCATATCCGCTTTCGGTTTTGGAAAGGTCAGCCGTGAACTGGGCCGTCGGAAACTGGGCGTTGTTGAAGAAATCCGCACCCATGGCCTGTTCGGTTACGGTTCCGAGGCTGAGAGACCCTGTTGCGATCGTGACCTCGACGGACCCGGCCGGGCCAGGCTCGGCAGGGTCGTCAAAAGCAATTGCGGCTGTCCAGTCGGAAAACGAGCCGGTGACCGGGCTACCCAATTGGGAAATCGTGATGGACAGGGTGCCGTTCTGAACCTGCCAGTCTGATTGCACCTCGGCCAGTTGGACGTCGGCGTCATCATCGTCGGCCTCACGCGCAAATTCGCCAGAGACCCAGCCGCCGGTGAGGACAAGCGCCCAAACGGCCACCGCGGCGACGGCGGGCACAAGGGAATGATGCTGGTGTGGAGGCTCCGGTGCGTCCGACCCACCCGGCAACATCCTGCGCAACGTGCTGTCTTTGTCTATGACGTGATGCTTCAACGCTCCGGCAACATGCAGGACCAGCGCGCCGACGAGCGTCCACATGAACAGCCAATGCAGAACGCCTGTCACCTCGGCCACAATGGTTGATTTCGCTACAAAAGGCAGATTTTGGCCGAAGGGCCAGAGGATTGGAGCAAACCCTTCGGTTGCGGCGTGGTGCACCCAACCGGTCAGTGGCACAAGCACCAGTGACCCATAAAGAAGCCAGTGGACGGTTTCGGCGGCAAAAGCCTCGGGCTTGTTGTCGGCATTCAGCAGGCCGGGCTTGGTTTGCGTGAAGGCCCACACTATCCGAGCCAAAGCAACGAAGAACACGGTGACGCCTATGGTTTTGTGCAATGAGAACATGCGCGCCGCGCGTGCGATTTCGGCCTCGCTTGGGGCTGTGGAGGCATGCAAGACAGCATGGGCCAGGTTGTCCGCGATCCAGCCGAGCGGCAGGGCCGTGAAGATCAGCAACGCGGTGAGCCAGTGAAACGTCTTTGCGACACTTCCGTAGCTTGAGAAGGAATTGGTCGAGGCCATGGGTGCAACGCTCCGAGATTCTGTGCTGCGCCCAAGTTAAGGTTATCGGAAGTCGGCACAAGTAAGCGCTTGTGCACAGCCAAGGTGCCAGAATGCAGAACACAGGCAGTGCTTGTGCCAGACGTTCAGTCAGTTTACACCCCGCCGCAACCTGACATCATCCATGAGGTTGCAATGACACTCGCGTTCGTTTTTCCAGGGCAGGGCGCCCAGACCATCGGTATGGGCAAAGCACTGGCCGATGCCTATCCGGCGGCGCAGGCCGTCTTCGATGAGGTGGACGAGGCACTGGGAGAGAAGCTGAGCAGATTGGTCTGGGAAGGCGACATCGCCGACTTGACGCTGACTCAGAACGCCCAGCCTGCTCTTATGGCGACATCCATGGCGGCAATGCGTGCGCTGGAAGCCGAAGGCGTTTCGGTTGGTCAGGCGGCTTTCGTGGCGGGTCATTCCTTGGGTGAATACTCGGCCCTTGCGGCAGCGGGGGCTCTGTCGGTTGCGGACACCGCGCGCTTGCTGCGCACCCGCGGTCTTGCGATGCAAAGTGCCGTACCGGTGGGCGAGGGCGCAATGGCGGCCATTCTTGGATTGGACCTGGAGGCGGTGCGCGCCGTTGCAGAAGAAGCCGCGCAGGGACAGGTCTGTCAGGCTGCCAATGACAACGATCCAACCCAGGTCGTTGTGTCCGGTTCCAAGGCCGCTGTCGAGCGTGCCGCCGAGATTGCCAAGGAAAAAGGCGCAAAACGTGCTGTTATGTTGCCTGTAAGTGCTCCATTTCACTGTGCGCTGATGCAGCCCGCGGCAGATGTCATGGCGGAAGCGCTTGCTGCCGTCGAGATAAAGGCGCCTTCCGTGCCTTTGGTGGCCAATGTGCGCGCCGAAGCCGTCAGTGATCCGGATCTGATACGTCAGTTGCTGGTGGAACAGGTGACGGGTTCGGTTCGCTGGCGGGAAAGCGTTCAGTTCATGGCCGCGCAGGGCGTGACTGAAACGTGGGAAATCGGTGCTGGCAAAGCGTTGTCCGGCATGATCCGCAAGATCGATCGTGCCATTGCAGGCAAGGCAGTGGGCACACCGGAAGATGTTCAAAAGGCCATTCAGGCCGAATCGTAAGCTCAAAAAGCGTCGTGGCCGACGCACCAAGAGGAAAACCGAATGTTTGATTTGACAGGTAAGAATGCGCTGATCACCGGTGCTTCGGGCGGTATCGGAGGCGACATTGCACGTGCGTTGCACGGTGCTGGCGCAGCGGTCGGATTGTCCGGTACACGTGTCGAGCCATTGCAGGCTCTGGCAGACGAACTGGGCGAACGCGCGCATGTGTTGCCTTGCAATCTGAGCGATCCGGAGGCCGTCGAAGCGTTGCCAAAGCAAGCGGCCGAGGCGATGGGATCGGTGGATATCCTGGTGAACAATGCGGGTATCACGCGCGACAACCTGTTCATGCGCATGTCCGATGAGGAATGGCAGAGCGTTATTGACGTGAACATGACCTCGACGATGAAACTGTGCAAAGGTGTGATCCGCGGCATGATGAAGTCACGCTGGGGCCGGATCGTGAATGTCTCGTCCGTGGTTGCCGCGATTGGCAACCCGGGGCAGGCCAACTATGCTGCGTCAAAAGCCGGGATGATAGGGTTTTCCAAGGCTTTGGCTCACGAAGTGGCAACGCGCGGAATTACCGTGAATGCCGTGGCTCCGGGCTTTATCACCACGGCAATGACCGAGAAGCTGACCGAGGAGCAGAAAAAGGGTCTGTTGCTCAAGGTTCCGGCGGGTCGCATGGGTGAACCCGAAGAAATTGCAGCGGCTGTACTGTATCTTGCCAGCCCCGAAGCGGGTTATGTTACCGGAAGCACCTTGCATGTGAACGGCGGTATGGCCATGTTGTGATCGCCACAGGGGCAGCGCGAAAGCGTTTGCCTCTTGCGTCGACTATGCTATAGGCGGCGCATCTATGCGGGGCCGGTTGTTCAGGTCGGCCTTCGACTTCCCGGTTCGCCGGGACCCAAACCGCCCGAAACGGGCAAATCAAAGCCAACCCGTGCGGGCAAGGGCAGAATCGGGCAGACCGCCCTGTAAAGGAATGAGGAATAGACATGAGCGACGTCGCAGATCGCGTAAAGAAGATCGTTGTTGAGCACCTGGGTGTTGAAGAAGATAAAGTCGCGGAAAACGCGTCCTTCATCGATGATCTGGGCGCAGACAGCCTGGACACCGTTGAACTCGTCATGGCCTTCGAAGAAGAGTTCGGCATCGAAATCCCCGATGACGCAGCCGAGACCATCCAGACCTTCGGCGACGCCGTAAAGTTCATCAGCGAAGCGTCCTAAGCGTTTCCCTCTGAACAAATGCGGCGCTTCCGGGCAACGGAGGCGCCGTTTTTTTTTGCTTGTTCAAAATTCATGCTTGCGCGGTCATTTTTGGATGCGCACTGTTTCCATTGAGGCAAAATTCAAAGTGGACAGGGCATGATAAGATCCACTCCCATGATAAATACCGCGCGTTTGACGCTGTGTGCCATGCGCCCGGAGGACTTTGACCGGTTCGCCGAGATCTGGAGAGATCCGTGCGTCGTTCAGCATATTGGCGGCTCACCCCGATCGCGCGGAGAAGCATGGGATTCCTTTTTGCGCAATGCCGGGCATTGGCACATGGCCGGGTTTGGACAATGGGGTGTGCTGCAACAATCGGATCGAAAGCTGATCGGACAGGCCGGTTTCTTTTACGGAAACCGCCGGATGGGCGAGGATTTCGATGGGTTTCCCGAGGCGGGTTGGGTTCTGGCGCCCGAGGCGCAGGGGCAGGGCCTGGGGTATGAGGCGGCCAAGGCAGCGCATGACTGGTTTGACCGGGTGATTCCCGGGCCTTTGGTTGCGATGGTGAATGCGTCCAACGCCTCGTCGCAGAAGCTTGCCAAAAAGCTGGGCTATGTATTGATGCGGGAAGGGGTGTATAATAAAACCCCGGTGCATTTGCTTCGGCGCAACGGGCCACCTGCGCTCGCGTAAATCCGCCACTTCGACACTATGCCGCAAAATGGCCAAACTGTGCCGATCCCGGTGATATTGGGAGGGCGTTCCAGGTGTATGCTGCCGGGGATTTTCAGAGCGATTGAGCGGAGGACCGAGCTCATGAGGATATACCCCACTATGGAGTTGCAGAACGGCCGGTGTGTCACGTTGGACAAAGGTCGTTTGGACAACGCTATGATTTGGCACGTAAACCCGGTTGAAACGGCGCGAAGCTGGGCCGAAGCGGGTGCCGAATGGATGCACCTGACTGATTTCGATGCGATAGAGGGCAAAGATACCAACGTCGAATTGATTGAAGAGATTATCCGCGCGGCCGAAATCCCGGTTCAGTTGGCAGGTGGCATGCGGACCCGCGAACAGGTCGAGCGCTGGATCGACAAGGGCGTCGGTCGCGTCGTGATAGGGACGCTGGCAGCGCGCGAGCCGAAGCTGGTCAAGGAATTGGCCACGCTCTACCCGGATCAAATCGTGCTGTCGGTCGATGTCTGGCAAGGTTTTGTAATGACGGATGGCTGGCGCAGCCAAAGCGTATTCACGCCCGAAGCGTTTATCGACGCGTTCGAGGGGGCGCCGTTTGCTGCTATCGTGGTGACCGATATCGACAGCGATATGGAGGACGTCGAAGCTCAACTTGGTTTGATCTCGGGGATCGCCAGTCAGTCGCGCACCCCGGTGATAGCAAGCGGGGTTGTACGTACCGCGGATGACATCTCGCGGCTGGCGTATATTCCCAATATCTCGGGTGCGATCGTGGGGCGTGCATTGTTTCGCAAGACACTTGACCTGACGGATGCTCTGGAAATGGCAAAATCGGCGCATGAGCCGGTGGCACAGTTCCAATAAATACGCTTCGCCCTTTCAACCGGAATCGTGAAAGGGCGGCGCCGATTTCCGTAACCCAAAGCGGTACTGCTTCGGTTACCCGGCGGTGGGAAGCCCGCATGAAATCGCCGTTGCTCTTGCCCCCGGACCCCGGGCCGGGGTAAGAGCGGTTCTCATAACAGGAAGCAGGCAAGAGGCACTTCATGCGCAGAGTCGTTGTAACCGGTCTTGGATTGGTCACTCCTTTGGCCAGCGGGGTCGAGGAAACCTGGTCGCGGCTGCTGGACGGAGAGTCCGGCGCTGGTCCCATCACGCATTTTGATGCGGAAGGCAGTGGTGTCACCACGACCTACGCCTGTGAGGTGCCCCGCGGGGACGGAACCAACGGGACCTTCAATCCCGATGACTGGATGCCGCCGAAAGAGCAGCGCAAGATCGAGGACTTTATCCTGTATTCCATCGCAGCCGCTGAAATGGCGTGCAAGGATGCGAACTGGTTGCCGGAAGATGAAGAGGACCGCCTGCGAACAGGTGTTCTGATCGGTTCTGGCATCGGGGGGTTGGGTTCGATCGCGAATACCGCCAATCTGATCCGCGACAAAGGCCCGCGCCGGGTTTCACCGTTCTTTATTCCGGGTGCTCTGATCAACCTGGCATCAGGTCAGGTGTCGATCCGGCATGGCTTCAAGGGGCCGAACCATTCGGTCGTGACGGCGTGTTCCACCGGTGCCCATGCAATCGGTGACGCCAGCCGTATCATTCGGGCAGGGGACGCAGACGTCATGGTCGCTGGTGGCGGCGAAGGCTGCATCTGCGAGATCGGCATCGCCGGGTTCAACGCATGCAAGGCGTTGTCGACCAAATATGCGGATAATCCAAAGGCGGCCAGCCGACCCTATGACGTTGACCGCGACGGATTCGTCATGGGCGAAGGTGCGGGCATCGTCATCCTGGAAGAGTATGAACACGCGAAGGCCCGCGGTGCGAAGATTTACGCCGAGGTGCTGGGCTATGGCATGTCGGGCGACGCATATCACATCACGGCACCGTCCGAGGACGGTGACGGGGCAGAACGTTCGATGAAAGCCGCGTTGCGCAGCGCGGGGCTGGAGCCGAAGGACCTGGATTACATCAACGCCCATGGCACCTCGACCATGGCGGATACGATCGAACTGGGTGCGGTCGAACGTCTGCTGGGAGACCACGCCGCGAACGCCACCATGACGTCGACCAAATCGGCAACCGGTCACCTTTTGGGTGCAGCGGGGGCGATCGAGGCAATCTTCTCGATTCTGGCGATCCGCGATCAGGTCGCACCTCCGACGATCAACCTGGACAACCCCGCGGTGGAGACACCGATTGATCTGGCCCCGAACGCCAAGCGTGAGCGCGAGATCAACGTGGCCCTGTCGAACTCGTTCGGGTTTGGCGGCACCAATGCCAGCGTGATCTTCGGAAAGGTCAACTAAATGTGGCGGGCCATTGCTTCGAACGCGCTGACCATTCTGGTGGTCGGCCTGTTTCTGATGGGAGGACTGATCCTTTGGGGTCAGACCCAGTACAAGGCCGAAGGCCCGCTTGAAACCGCAATCTGTCTTCAGGTCAGAAGCGGATCGAACATGACACGTGTCAGTCAGGAACTGGAAGAGCAGGGCGCGATCCGCAGTGCCACGATCTTTCGGATGGCCGCCGATTACACGGATCGGGCGCAGCAGTTGAAAGCCGGCAGCTTTCTGGTGCGGGAAGGCGCGTCGATGGAGCAGATCATCGACGAAATTACCAGCAGCGGTGCCAGCACCTGTGGATCCGAGATTGAGTATCGTATCGGTGTGACGCGTGCTCAGACCCGTGTGCGCGAGTTGAACCCAGCGACCCTGGATTTCGTCGAAATCGCGTCGTTTGATCCGTCGGAAGAAGAGGTGCCTGAGGCCTATACCGAGAAACGCAACGAGGCGGACACCCGTTACCGCGTGTCGCTGGCCGAAGGTGTGACCTCGTGGCAGGTGGTCCAGGCGTTGAAGGCGTTCGACGCATTGACAGGTGAGGTGACCGAGATCCCGGCCGAAGGGATGCTGGCGCCTGACAGTTACGATGTTGTGGCGGGCCTGGACCGTAACGACATTTTGCAGGCGATGCAGGACAAGCAACAATTGCGGATCAACGCCGTTTGGGAAAGCCGTCAGGACGGGTTACCGCTGCAAAGTCCCGAAGAAATGCTGATCCTTGCGTCGATCATCGAAAAGGAAACCGGAGTTCCGGAAGAGCGCGGGCAAGTGGCCAGTGTTTTTGTGAACCGGCTGAAACAGGGGATGCGGTTGCAGACGGACCCGACCGTCATCTATGGCGTCACCAAAGGGCAAGGCACGTTGGGGCGCGGGCTGCGCCGCAGCGAGCTGAACCGACCAACCCCATGGAACACCTATCAGATAGACGGTTTGCCGCCGACGCCGATTGCCAATCCGGGCTTGGCCAGCCTTGAAGCTGCTGTTGCGCCGGATGACACGGATTTCGTGTTCTTCGTTGCCGATGGCACGGGTGGCCATGCATTTGCCGAAACTTTGCAGGAGCACAATCGCAATGTCGCCAAATGGCGCGAGATTGAGGCAGAGCAGAATTCGGGAAATTGATCTGAACGAAAAATGGTTTCGTTCATCGTGTTGCGCCAACGCCGGTCATTGAACCGGCGTTGGCTTTTTTGTGTTCCGATCTTAGGCCGCCGGACGTTTGCTGCGTGGACGACGCCGTTTGTTTGCTGCGGGTTTTCCCTCCCCGTTGGCGGGCTTGGGTTTGAACCCCCGGCGACGGTTGTTCGGGCGGCGCGCCGGTTTTTCAGGTTGCACGGCTTCGGGCATCGCGCCACTGGCAACTGAAATCTCGATCTTCATCAGCTTTTGAATCTGGCGCAGCAGATCAACTTCTTCCGCGGAACAGAAGGCGATGGCTTCGCCCTCGCGCCCTGCGCGGGCGGTGCGCCCGATACGGTGGACGTAGTTGTCAGGCACCTCGGGCAGGTCGAAGTTGATCACGTAGGCGACGCCCGGGATGTCGATGCCCCGGGCGGCAACGTCGGTGGCGACCAGTATGTTGATTTCGCCCGCGCGAAACGCCTTGATGGCACGATCGCGCTGACCCTGGCTTTTGTTGCCGTGGATGGATGCGGCGTTGTAGCCATCGGCCACAAGCCCTTTCATCAGCCGTTCCGCGCCATGTTTGGTGCGGGTAAAGACCAGTGTCAGAGCGTCCACATCTTTTGACAGGATTTCACGCAGCTTGGCTGGTTTCCCGGGCTTGGAAACGAAGTGCAGAGACTGCGTAATCTTGTCGGCGGCTTTGCCCGGAGGCGAGACCTGCACCCGCTGCGGGTTGGTCAGGTAAGCACGGCTGAGCTCTTCCATCTGCTTCGGCATGGTGGCCGAAAACAACATGGTTTGGCGTGGGGTGCCCAGTGCCGGAGCGATTTTTCGCAGTGCATGGATAAAGCCCAGGTCAAGCATCTGGTCTGCTTCGTCCAGCACCAGATGGCGTACCGCTCCGAGGTTTACCGCGCCCCGCTCCATCAGATCTATCAGGCGGCCCGGTGTGGCGACCAGAATATCGGTGCCACGGGAAAGGAACATTATCTGCTTGTTGATCGATTGGCCGCCGACGACGGTGGCCACACGCAGCTTGGTGCCTTTCGTCAAGGTGCGGAGGCTGTCGGCGATTTGATTCACAAGTTCCCGGGTGGGCGCCAGGATCAGCGCTTTAGCGGTTTTCGGGTCGGGCTTGCCGGGTTGGGCCAGAAGGTGATCGATCAGAGGCAGGCCAAAAGCCAAGGTCTTTCCGGTGCCGGTTTGCGCCAGTCCCAGAATGTCGTGACCATTCAGAGCAAGCGGAATCGCCTGGTTCTGGATCGGGGTGGGTTGAGTGAAATTGGCACGTTTGAGTGCCTCGTTCAGTGCCGGGGCAAGGCCCAGCATATCAAAGTCGAACAAATAACTATCCTTTTGCCGCCCGGAGCGTTTGCCCGCGGACAGGTCATGAAGGGTCGCGCGTTGGCGACCGGCAGGGGTTGTGCGAGACCTCGGGACGAGCAGGCGTATCCTGCGCCATCCGGCCGTCGCGTCAAGAACCCTGCGTGATGGGGAACTGGAATGATGAGTTGGCGCTGTGGGGCGGACGAGGTCCGCTTGGGCTCACGCATCAGCGCTGTGATGTGGGGCACATGAGGGTTCCGCCATGGAATGTCAAGCGCTGGCAAGCCTTCTGGTGGTCTTCTGAGTCGAACAAGGCACTGTTCGCGGCACCAGACTGCCATTGAATTACAGTGTTAAACCAACGGCCCTGTTGATCGCCATTCCAGTATTCACGGCCTGATAGGTTGGAAATGGCATCCTCTCGGCGGTATGAATGTCGCGTCGGATCCAGTTTTGTGCTTCCAACTGGTGAAGGGATGAGGACAACGCCCGATCTGTAATGACCGAAAGACCTGATTTGATGGCCGAGAAACGATGAGGGGTGCTTGCCAACGCCAGAACTGGCACAGTCCAGGATTTTCGCAGAAGTCTGATTTCATCCTCAGAGCGGGCGGTGGTAATTATCTTGCTGGCGATCGTGGCAGCCTCGGTCCCGCATGGCGTTAGTCGAAATTCTGGACGTAGAGGGTGCCCATGGCCGGGATTTCTTTCGATCATTCCAAGTTCAATAAGATGAGCAAGGCTGGCTGCAAAGGCGGTTCGGCTTGCGTCGGTCGCTGCCAGAAGCGGGGCTTGTCGGCCCGGAACTTTGGCGTGCAGCAGCGCAAGAATTTTCAGGCACCAAGCCCGCGACGTCAGCTTGACAAGTGTATCTATGTCCATAAAGTATAGTAAATATATTTTTCAAAAAGGAAAAGCCTTATGTCGCTCGTTTCATTGAAGAACACCATCACACTTGCGATGTCCGTTCGGGATCGACATGCCAGTGCGGAATGGTACGCCGCCAAGCTGGGATTCGAGCTTATCCACCACATTGATGAAGCAGGATGGAGCGAATTGCGAACCAATGTCGACCGAGTCACTTTGGGACTGGGCGAACAGGCCGAAGCCTCTCCGGGGAATTGCGTGCCTGTCTTCGAAGTCGCGGATATCGCGGAGGCGCGTGGAAAGTTGGAACTTGCAGGCGTGGAATTTGACGGTGAAACGGACACGATTGAGGGGATGGTCAGCACGGCAACGTTTTATGATCCGGATAGGAATGCGCTGATGCTGGCGCAGGATTTGACAGGCCAGAGCTGAGAGTAAGAGGTAAAGAAAAACCCAAAACAGCGACCGCTGCGTGTTGCCTCGGAGTTGCGTAACGCATTGACTTTGCGGACTTAATCCTATATATCTTGTGACATGCTAGAAGAAGTGGGCAGCGGCCCCGGGGCGACCCGGTGGCCGTTTTTTTGCTTCTCTCGTGCGGAGAAAACTCACGCATGAGGTCACAGGCAAACATGACTTTGATTACCCCGGAAGAGCGGATTTCCCAGACGGCTGAATTGTTGCAGTCGCTTGAGAGGTCCATTCGCGATCTGCGGCAAGCGGCGGAAGAACTGCGCAAACAGATCGGAGCCGGGGAGGATGCAGATCTTGCTGGTTCAGCCAAGCAACTCGGGCAGTTAGAGGGGCTGATCCGAAGTTGTCAGAAAGTGGAGACAAGCTTTGTCGAACAACATCACAGACAAGCCGGAATTGCCCAAGGAGGGTACGCGCTCGATCTTGACCGAGCTCGGTTTGAAGTCGGGTGCAGGCTGGCTCGCCTCCGCGCCTGTTACGGTGCAGAACAGATTTCTGAGTGAGATCGGGGAGGGAGGGCTGTGTGCCCTCCCTTTCCTGTTCGAATTCTGGGCGATGCCGCATCAGCTGCCACCCGAGGGTGACTGGCGGTCCTGGGTGATCATGGGCGGGCGCGGTGCGGGCAAGACGCGCGCCGGGGCCGAGTGGGTGCGGTCGATGGTCGAGGGGTCTTTGCCATTGGATAAGGGCCAGGCCTGTCGGGTGGCTTTGGTTGGTGAGACCTTCGATCAGGTACGCGATGTGATGATCTTTGGCGACAGCGGGATATTGCAATGTTCGCCCCCGGATCGGCGACCCACGTGGAAGGCATCTGAGCGCAAGCTGATCTGGCCCAACGGGGCCGAGGCTCAGGCGTTTTCGGCACATGATCCCGAAGGGCTGCGCGGGCCGCAGTTCGATGCGGCCTGGGTGGATGAGCTGGCCAAGTGGAAGAAAGCGGGCGAGACCTGGGACATGCTGCAATTTGCGCTGCGTTTGGGCGAGAGGCCCCGGGTCTGCGTGACCACGACGCCGCGCAATGTGAAGGTGCTGAAGGATCTGCTGGCGTCGCCCTCCACGGTGCAGACCCATGCACCGACCGAGGCGAACAGAGCCAATCTGGCGGCGTCGTTTCTGGAGGAAGTGCGCGCGCGCTATGCCGGCACGCGGCTGGGGCGGCAGGAGCTGGACGGGGTGTTGCTGTCGGATGCGGACGGCGCGCTGTGGACGGGTTCGATGCTTGAGGCGGCGCGCTGCGCACAAGTGCCCGAATTGGATCGCATCGTGGTGGCGCTGGACCCGGCGGTGACGTCCGGGTCAGGCGCGGATGCCTGCGGGATCGTGGTGGTTGGCGCGCAAGTGCAAGGCCCGCCCGAGGCGTGGCGCGCCTATGTGCTGGCTGACCGGACGGTGCAGGGCGTTGGCCCGGCGGGCTGGGCGCAGGCGGCGATTGACGCGATGGATGAGTTCGAGGCCGAGCGGCTGGTGGCCGAGGTCAATCAGGGTGGGCAGTTGGTGGAAGAGGTCGTGCGGCAGGTGGACCCTCTGGTCCCGTTCCGGCCGGTGCGTGCGTCACGTGGCAAGGTCGCGCGGGCAGAGCCTGTGGCGGCCCTGTATGAGCAGGGACGGGTGTCGCATGTTGCCGGGTTGGACGCGCTGGAGGAGCAGATGTGCCAGATGACCGCGAGGGGGTTCGAAGGGCAGGGCTCACCCGACCGGGTCGATGCTCTGGTCTGGGCGTTGCATGAGTTGGTTGTGGGGCCTGCGGGGGGGTATCGGCGGCCCAGGGTGCGGGCGTTGTGAACTTAGCGATCGGGAAGGAATGACGACAACAAAGCTCTAACCAAGCTTTACTATTAACTGTTTGCGGCTGGTTTCTGGAGATTTGACAGTGTAAAGGCTGAGCTATGCAAAAGGTCATAATAACTAGTACCAACAGATTTGATCTAAAAGATATTCTCGCCCCCAACGAAAAGCTACTTTGGTCGGGTGAACCGGGATATGGCCGCAAGTTCTTTCAGGCTGTAGGTGATGAGCGGAAGATCCATGTTTTCCTGTTGATCGCTTCGGTCGTCATGTGGGCTACTATTCCATTCATCGATGCCGATGCCGAGTTTGGCCGCTTTGATGCGTGTTGGATATACGGCGCAATGACGTTCGCTTTCGTTGTCTTTTCGTTTAGCATCGCGAGTCAACGGCACTACGTCCTGTATAACTTGGCCTATTTTGTTACGGACAGCCGGGTAATTGTTTGCCGGCGAGGTAGAAACTGGAGGCTTGGTGTCCGGCTCTATCTCGTTTCGTGTGAACATTCAGCGACGTTTCCGTATTCAATAGTCGATAGCCGCCCTTATCCATCACTTGAATTTGGCATTCTTCTTTCGGAACAGCAGGTGCAACCATTCGGGCTTGGACTATCCCATCCCGGCCATCCGATGCTCTTAGGCAGGACATACTATCCTATACTGTTGGACTATGTTCCGGAGGCTGAGAAACTTCTCATAATGATCCGATCTTGCCTGCATGAAGTTGCGGATTCGACAGGAGTGTCATCAGCATAGGACTTGAAATCGTTTCGGCTGCGTAGCCCCATGTCAATGCAGCTACATCTGTCCCGTTGCCCACCCCCCGTACGCCCCATTCCCGAGGTTTAAACTTCTTTCCGTCATAACTCCTTTCAACAAGCCGGGCAGAGCGGCGGCAGAAAGGAGCACAGATGGTATTCGATTTCTTGCGTCGTGGATCGGCTGAAGCGGCGCCCGAGGCAAAAGCAAGCGCGGCTGGGCCGGTGGTGGCGTGGCAGACGGGCGGGCGCGTGGCCTGGAGCCCCAGGGACGCGGTGTCGCTGACGCGGACGGGGTTTTTGGGGAACCCAGTGGGGTTTCGATCCGTCAAGCTGATTGCCGAGGCGGCAGCGGCGCTGCCTTTGGTGTTGCAGGATCAGGCGCAGCGCTTTGATGCGCATCCGATCCTGTCCCTGATGCGCCGTCCGAATGCGGCGCAGGGGCAAGCGGAGTTGATGGAGGCCTTGTTCGGGCAGTTGCTGTTGTCGGGCAATGCCTATGTCGAGGCGGTTCAGGCCGAAGAAGGGCTGCCGGTTGAGCTGCATGTGCTGCGATCCGACAGGATGAGCGTGGTGCCGGGGGCGGATGGATGGCCCAAGGCGTATGACTATGCGGTTGGCGGCAAGAAGCATCGGTTTGCGGCGGAAGCCATCTGCCATATCAAATCGTTTCACCCTCAGGATGACCACTATGGGTTCTCGCCGATGCAGGCGGCGGCGATGGCGATTGATGTGCATAACAGCGCGTCGCGATGGTCGAAATCGCTGCTGGACAACGCGGCGCGGCCTTCGGGGGCTTTGGTCTGGAAAGGCGATGGCCACGGGGTGATGGCCGAAGATCAGTTCCGGCGTCTGTCAGACGAGATCGAGGCGAACTATCGCGGGGCCCGCAATGCAGGCCGTCCGATGGTTCTGGAAGGGGGGCTGGATTGGAAGCCGATGGGGTTCTCTCCGTCCGATATGGAGTTTCAAAAGACCAAGGAAGCCGCCGTCCGCGAGATCGCGCTGGCCTTCGGTGTCCCGCCAATGCTGCTGGGGATCCAGGGTGACGCGACCTATTCGAACTATCAGGAGGCCAACCGGGCGTTCTATCGCCTGACCGTTCTGCCCCTGGTGACGCGGGTGGCGGCGGCGGTGTCGGACTGGCTGGCGGGCTTTACCGGCGAGAAACTGGTGTTGAAGCCTGACCTGGATCTGGTGCCCGCGCTGTCGGCAGAACGCGACGCGCAATGGGCGCGGGTCAACGGGGCCGATTTTCTGACGGATGCGGAAAAGCGCGCGTTGCTGGGGCTGCCGGAGCGTGCAGATGGGTGAGGGGTATCCCTCGTTCGAGTGCGCGCCAGGTCTGCGTCTGGCCGCGCATGAGCGGGTGGCCGAGATCCAGCATGCACATCTGTGTCGGCGTCTGGATCAGATCGAAGAGATGATGGAGCGGCTGGAGCGCCGGCTGTGGCTGACGGTCTATGGCGTGGCGGCGGTGATCCTGGCACAGGCGTTTCAATCCCTCTTGGTGGTCGCGCCATAAGTTCAATGGGTTACATGGAGAAGTTCATGGATTTAGAGCATAAATTCGCACGGTTCGGCGACGGTTTGTCGGTTACGGATGACGCGGCAATCGAGGGCTATGCCAGCCTGTTTGGGCAGGTCGATCAGGGCAGTGACGTGGTGCAGCGTGGCGCCTATCGCGGCTCGCTTGACAGGCTGGCCAGAGCGGGTCAGCGCGTCAAGATGCTGTGGCAGCATGATCCGGCCCAGCCCATCGGCGTGTGGGACGAAGTGCGCGAGGACGACAAGGGCCTGTGGGTCAAGGGGCGTTTGCTGGAGAGCACGCAGAAGGGCCGCGAGGCGGCAGAATTGATCCGGGCAGGTGCGATGGATGGTCTGTCGATCGGCTACCGCACCAAACGGGCCGTGAAGAATGACAAGGGCCAGCGGGTCCTGACCGAACTGGAGCTGTGGGAGGTGTCATTGGTGACCTTCCCGATGCTGCCCAGTGCGCGGGTGGCGGCGAAGGGAAGGACACCTGACGCCGAGGAAGCCCTGCGCTGTATTGCCGACGTATTCAACGATGCCCGGCAGGAGCTGGCGCGGACCTAGCGCGCCTCAAAACCACTCAGAACAGGACATGCTGATGAGCAAGACCGAAACCCCGGCCTTGACCGGAGAGGGTGCGCCCCTGGTTCAGGAAGTGAAGCGGGCGATGGCTGGCTTCGTGAATGAATTCAGGGGCTTGAAAGTCGAAGTTAACACCAAGCTGCAACAAACAGAAGAGCGACTGACCATGCTGGATCGTAAATCAACAATCGCGGCACGCCCGCATCTTGCCGCTTCGATCGAAGACGGAGCCCCGCATCAGAAGGCATTTGACGCCTATGTGCGGTCCGGCGAAGATGACGGGCTGCGTGGCCTCGAGATTGAGGGCAAGTCCCTGTCAACAGCGGTCAACAGCGATGGTGGCTATCTGGTTGATCCGCAGACTGCCGAGACGATCAAGTCGGTTTTGAACTCGACCGCCTCGATCCGTTCGATTGCATCGGTCGTGAATGTCGAGGCAAATTCGTTCGACGTGCTGATCGATCACACCGATGTAGGTGCGGGCTGGGCTGACGAAAACTCGGCCACAGCGGAGACCGGAACACCGTCGATCGATCGCATCTCGATCCCGCTGCACGAGCTGAGCGCGCTGCCCAAAGCGTCGCAGCGCCTGCTGGATGACAGCGCCTTCGACGTCGAGGGCTGGCTGGCCGGGCGCATTGCCGACAAGTTTGCACGCGCCGAGGCGGCGGCATTCATCAACGGCGATGGCGTCGACAAGCCCAAGGGGTTGATGATCCACCGAGCGGTGCTGAATGATGGCTGGTCCTGGGGCAGCCTTGGCTATGTAGCGACCGGTATTGATGCGGGTATTGATGCGGATGCGATTGTCGATGTGGTTTATGCGCTGGGCGCGCAGTACCGGGTCAACGGGACCTTCGTGATGAATTCGAAGACCGCGGGTGTGATCCGCAAGCTGAAGGACAACGATGGCCGTTTCTTGTGGTCCGATGGTTTGGCCGCAGGTGAGCCGGCGCGACTGATGGGGTATCCGGTTCTGATCGCCGAGGACATGCCGGATGTGGCAACCGACAGTTTCTCGATAGCCTTTGGTGACTTCCAGGCTGGTTACACCATTGCCGAACGTCCTGATCTGCGCGTGCTGCGCGACCCGTTCAGCGCCAAGCCACATGTCCTGTTCTATGCGACCAAGCGCGTCGGCGGCGATGTCAGCGATTTTGCTGCGATCAAGCTGGTGAAATTCGGCACCGCCTAACGCGGGCTGAATCCGGGGGGCCCTGGCCCCTCGGACGGCGGGCGCGGGCCGGAGTGAGATCCTCTGCGTTGTCTAGCTGTTCCCCTCCGTCCGAGCAACGTGGGGCGGCGCGTGCCCGCCATTTTCCAAGGATGGGGCCCTGGAGGGGTCCGAGATTGCGGAGTGAGTGGATGATGTTGATCGAAGAGACCGCCATCGCGGATGCGGCGCTGCCGGTGGAACAATTCAAGGCGCATCTGAGGTTGGGCACGGGCTTTGCCGAGGATGATGTGCAGAATGAAGTGTTGAAGGGGTTCCTGCGGGCCGCCATCGCGGCGATCGAGGCGCGTACTGGCACGGTTCTGATCACTCGGGATTTCTCGTGGAGTTTGAACAGGTGGCGCGACCCGTCGGGCGAAGTGCTGCCTGTGGCCCCGGTGGTTTCAGTGCAGGCCGTGACGCTGACTGACAAACAAGGAGCTGAAACAGTTGAGGACGCCGCGACCTATCGGCTGGAGCATGATAGTCAGCGGCCCCGGATCCGCCCATTGGGATTCAGCCTGCCTGCCATCGAAACGGGTGGTTCCGTAAAGATTTCGTTTGTCGCGGGGATGGCGCAGGATTGGGTCGGGTTGCCTGCCGATCTTGGGCAAGCCGTGCTGCTGCTGGCGGCGCATTACTATGAATACCGGGATGAAACCTCATTGGGCGCTGGATGTATGCCCTTTGGTGTCACCAGCCTGATCCAGCGCTATCGCATGGTGCGTTTCGGGGCGGGGGTATCGCAATGAATACACCGCATCTGAACCGTAAGTTGGTGCTGGAGGCGCCCATGCGAAGTGCTGATGGGGCGGGAGGCTATACCGAAACATGGGCTGCGATAGGGACACTGTGGGCCGAGGTGACGGCGCGCAGTGGGTCCGAACGGCAGATCGCCGGAGCGTCTGTGTCGCGTGTCGGGTACCGCATCGTGGTACGCGGAGCGCCCATGGGATCTTCGATGCGCCCCGCGCCAGATCAGCGGTTTCGCGAGGGAAATCGCTGTTTCGTAATCCGGGCCGTGGCCGAGCATGACCCGCGCGGCAAGTTCCTGACCTGTTTCGCAGATGAAGAGGTGGCGGCATGAGCTATGGCGTTTCCGCCGCTTTGCAGGCGGCCGTGTATCAACAGCTTTCAGCGGACGCAGCAGTCAGCAGCCAATCGGGGGGCGCGATCTATGATGCCGTACCCGCAGGAACCGTGCCGCAGACCTATGTGACGCTGGGCTCCGAAGAGGTGCGGGACGCGTCGGACCGAACAGGCGCGGGCGCGATACACCGCTTCACCGTTTCGGTGGTGTCCCAAGAGGCAGGGTTCGGTGCTGCCAAAACACTGGCCGGCGCGGTGTGTGACGCGCTGGAAAACGCGCCACTCAACCTGGGTCGCGGGCGTTTGGTGGGGCTGTGGTTCGAGCGGGCCTCGGCCCGGCGCACTGGGACCGGCGGCACCATCCGCCAGATCGACCTGAAGTTCCGCGCCCGCGTGGAAGATGACTAAGCAATCAACGGAGAGAGCACATGGCTGCCCAGAACGGAAAAGACCTGTTGGTCAAAATGGATATGAACGGTACCGGCCTGTTCCAGACCATCGCGGGGCTGCGGGCCACGCGCATAAGTTTCAATGCTGAAAGTGTGGATGTCACCAGTCTGGAAAGCCAGGGTGGATGGCGCGAGCTTTTGTCCGGGGCGGGGGTCAAATCGGCTTCGATCTCTGGCTCGGGCGTGTTCAAGGATGCTGGCACGGATGAACGCGCGCGGCAGTTGTTCTTTGATGGCGAAACTCCAGCCTTTCAGGTCATCATCCCTGATTTCGGGATTGTAGAAGGCCCGTTCCAGGTGACCAGCATCGAGTACGCGGGCTCGCACAACGGTGAGGCGACCTATGAGATGAGCATGGCCAGTGCCGGTGCTCTGACCTTCACGGGGCTTTGATCCGATGGCCAATCCGTGGACAGGCGAGGTGGCGCTGATCATCGATGGCGAGCAGCGGGTGCTCAAACTGACGCTTGGTGCTTTGGCGGAGTTGGAGCAGGAGCTGAATGCTGGGTCGCTGGTTGAGCTGGTGCAGCGGTTTGAGGGCGGTGCGTATTCCAGTGCGGATGTTCTGGCGCTGATCGTTGCCGGTTTGCGGGGCGGTGGCTGCCACATTGCCCGGACCGACCTTATGCATGCCGAGATCGAAGGCGGCCCCATGGCTGCCGCCAGAACCGCAGCCGAATTGTTGGCGCGCGCCTTCATGGTGCCGGAGGGCGCATGAGCGGGTTCGACTGGCCTGTCCTGATGCGGGCCGGATTTCTGGGGCTGCGACTGACGCCGGATCAATTCTGGCGTCTGACCCCGGCAGAGCTGCGGCTGATGCTGGGGCAGGGTTCCGGAGCGCCCACAATGAACCGGGCGGGGTTGGACGCTTTGCTGGCGGCCTATCCGGACAAGACACAAGGAGAGCGTGATGACAGATCGTGACGGGATTGATGACCTGCAAGAACGAGGCGAAGCGTTAGGCGATTCCCTCGGCGATGCTGCGACTATGGCGGCGGCGTTTGACAGCCAGATGAAGCGCATCAGCGCCGCATTTGAAGAAACCGGCAAGGATGTCGCCACGCTGGAGCGCGGCATGTCCAGCGGATTGCGCAAGGCCTTCGATGGTGTCGTTCTGGATGGGATGAGCCTTTCCGGTGCGTTGGATATCCTGAAGAACTCTTTGATCCAAACGGCTTATGCGGCTGCGATCAAGCCGGTGACGGACCACTTTGGCGGCATGCTGGCCAACACGGTCGGCGGGTTGGTGAAGGGAATTCTGCCCTTTGCCGATGGCGGAAGCTTCAGCCAGGGCCGGGTGATGCCCTTCGCCAATGGTGGTGTGGTCAGCGGCCCGACCATGTTTCCCATGCGCGGCGGCACCGGGCTGATGGGAGAAGCCGGGCCAGAGGCGATCATGCCGCTTGCGCGCGGGGCCGATGGCAAGCTGGGCGTGCGGACGCAAGGCGCCGGGCGTGCCGTGAATGTGGTGATGAACATTTCGACACCTGACGTGCAGGGGTTCCGCCGCTCTCAGGGGCAGATTGCGGCCCAGATGAGTCGCGCGCTGGGGCGCGGCAATCGCAACAGGTAAATCAGGGAGCAGCTGATGAATTTCCACGAGGTAAGATTTCCCGCCAGCCTGAGCTTTGGCTCGGTCGGGGGGCCGGAACGGCGCACGGACATCGTGACGCTGGCCAATGGATTTGAAGAGCGCAACACGCCCTGGGCCCATTCGCGCCGCCGATATGATGCGGGGTTAGGGATGCGGTCGCTGGACGATATCGAGACATTGATTTCGTTCTTCGAAGCACGACAGGGCCAGATGTTCGGCTTTCGCTGGAAAGACTGGTCGGATTTCAAATCCGGCAAGGCCACGGCGGACACCAGTTTCGGAGATCAGGTGATCGCCAAAGGCGACGGAACACGCACCGAATTCCAGTTGATCAAGACATACCAATCGGGCGGAGTAAGCTATGCGCGCCCCATCGTAAAACCGGTACTGGGGACGGTGCGTCTGGGGCTGGATCAGGATGAGGTCCGTGAGGGCGTGGATTTTGACGTTGATCTGACGACGGGCAAGGTCACGTTTGCGGACCCGCCGCTGGAAGAGGTCGATATCACCGCGGGTTTTGAATTCGACGTGCCGGTGCGTTTTGACACTGACAAAATCCAGACCAGTGTTGCCAGTTTTCAGGCCGGCGACGTACCGAACGTTCCAGTGATCGAGGTGCGCATCTGATGGCTGAAGATATCAAGGGCCTGCACGCGCATCTGCAAAGCGGGTTGACAACGGTCTGCCGCTGTTGGGCGATCAAGCGCACGGACGGTCAGGAATACGGTTTCACCGACCACGACAGGGAGCTGAGTTTTGACAGGTTGACCTTCAAGGCAAGTACCGGCCTGACGGCCGCCGCCATCGAGCAGGCCACGGGCCTGTCCATCGACAACACAGAAGCGATGGGCGCACTGTCTGACGCGGCCATTCGCGACGAGAATATCGAAGCGGGGCGTTTTGACGGGGCCGAAGTGCGCGCCTGGCTGGTCAATTGGGCAGATCTGGATCAGCGCATCCTTCAGTTCCGTGGTTCAATCGGTGAGTTGCGCCGCTCTGGCGGCGCGTTCCATGCGGAATTGCGTGGCCTGACCGACTTGCTGAACCGCCCTTTGGGGCGTGTTTACCAAAAGCCGTGCACGGCTGTGTTGGGGGATCGGGCCTGCCGGTTCAACACCGACACGCCGGGGTATTGGTTCAACGGTGTGATCTCGGGTTTCGATAGCGGCACCCTTTTGCATGTTGCAGGAGGTCAGACCATTGAAGAAGGCTGGTTCGAACGGGGGCGCATGGATGTTTTGTCCGGTTCTGCCAAGGGGTTGTGGTCTTCGATCAAGAACGACAGGCAGACGGCAACCGGGCGCGAGATCACGCTTTGGTCCGGTTTCGGGGCAAGCCTGGCGATCGGCGACAGTGTGAAACTGCGGGCAGGATGCGACAAGCGCATGGAAACCTGCCAGTTCAAGTTCAACAACTTTCTGAATTTTCAAGGGTTTCCAGATCTTCCAGGCGAAGACTGGGTCATGGCTGTTCCCAAGAAAAGCAAAACCAATAGCGGAGGCAGCTTACGGTGACGATACGTAGAGAGGATATTGTGACAGAGGCGCGCAATTGGCTTGGAACGCCTTATGTGCATCAGGCCTCGGTCAAAGGTGCCGGTGCGGATTGTCTGGGCCTGTTGCGCGGCGTTTGGCGCGCCGTGATCGGGCGGGAACCTGAATCTGTTCCGGCCTACAGCATGGACTGGTCCGAACCGCAGGGCGAGGAACGGATGTGGGTGGCTGCCAGGCGGCATCTGGTCGAAAAACCAATAGGCAAGATGGCATCGGGGGATGTTCTGCTGTTTCGGATGCGCGACGCAAGCGTCGCCAAGCATCTGGGCATCGTCAGTACTACGCACCCCGAACCCCGCTTTATTCACGCGTATTCCGGCCACGGCGTGGTGGAAAACGCACTGAGCAGGCCTTGGTGCCGCCGTATCGTTTCCTGTTTCGAATTCCCGATGGAGATGCATTGATGGCCACTATTCTTCTTTCTGCAGCCGGGGCCGCGCTGGGCGGTTCGATCGGGGGCACGGTTGCGGGCCTTTCAACCGCAATTATCGGTCGGGCTGTTGGTGCGACGGTCGGGCGGATCCTTGATCAGAAGTTCTTTAACCAGTCCGTTATGGGCAGTGGCAGTGAAGTCGTCGAAACCGGTCGCATGGATCGGTTTCGGTTGACGGAAACCGGCGAAGGTGCGCCGGTGACCACCGTGTTTGGCCGTATGCGTGTGGGCGGTCAGGTCATTTGGGCTTCGGATTTTCTGGAGACCCAGACAACGACCACAGAGGGTGGCGGCGGCGGGGGCAAGGGGAAACCCAAGACCCCTGAGGTGACTACCGTCACGTACAGTTACTCGATTTCGCTGGCGATTGCGGTTGGCGCCGGTGAGATCGCCGATGTCGCGCGCATTTGGGCGGATGGAGAAGAACAAGATCGATCCGGCTTCAATATGCGGGTTTACCATGGCACGTGGGACCAGTTGCCGGACCCGCTGATCGAGGCGATTGAAGGCGCCGGAACGGTTCCGGCTTATCGCGGAACCGCCTATGTCGTGATCGAGGACTTCCCGCTCGGCGCTTTTGGCAACCGGGTGCCGCAGTTTTCATTTGAAGTTGTGCGCCCCACGCAGCGGGACATGCCCGATCACGACAGTGCATTGCCTCAGATCGTGCGCGGGGTCGCCATGATACCGGGGACCGGGGAATACGCTCTGGCCAGCTCTCAGGTGAATTATTCACAATCTGGCAAGAGCTGGCCTGCCAACGCATATTCCGCGTCCGGCACCTCGGATCTTGTCTCCTCGACCCGAGCGCTGGAAAGCGAGTTGCCCAATTGCGATGCCGCATCTTTGGTGGTGTCGTGGTTCGGCGATGACCTGAGATGCGGACACTGCAAGATCCGGCCAAAGATCGAACAGCGTGAGATCGACAGCAGCGACATGCCCTGGATCGTATCTGATCAGGCCCGAAGCGACGCCGGGCTTGTGGTGCGACAAAACGGCCGCCCGGTCTATGGGGGGACACCGGCCGATGTGGCCGTGGTCGAGGCGATCCGCCATCTGAACCAATCCGGCAAGCGGGTAATGTTTTACCCCTTTATCCTGATGGAGCAATTGACGGGGAACGGGCTGCCTGATCCCTGGTCGGATGCGTCAAGTCAGCCTCACCTGCCATGGCGTGGGCGGATCACCCTGGATGTGGCGCCGGGGCGTCCCGGTTCCGCGGACCAGACGGCATCGGCCGATGCACAGGTCGCCGCGTTCTTCGGAACAGCACGTGCGCAGGATTTTGCGATCAACCAGGATACGAACGGATCGGGCGGCACCGGCGGTGGCTCGGGTGGTCAGGTCAGGCCTAGACCGGGTGGTCGGCCTGACGACAGAGGGGATACCGGTTTAACTTGGGTCTCCGGGGGCGGTACCTTTGGCGGGCTGCTGGGGGACAGCGGCGTCACGGCCAAAGAAATCATCCAATATTCCGGCCCTCAGGAATGGAGCCTGCGGCGTTTCATTCTGCACTATGCCATGCTGTGCAAGGCTGCCGGCGGCGTTTCGTCATTCTGCATCTCGTCGGAGATGCGTGGCCTGACCCAGATCAGGGGGGCTTCGGGCTTTCCGGCCGTTGCGCAGCTTCGCGCCTTGGCGACCGAGGTGCGTCAGATTCTGGGGCCGGACACGAAAATCGGCTATGCAGCGGATTGGAGCGAGTATTTCGGATACCAGCCAAAAGGCACCAGCGACAGGTATTTTCACCTCGACCCTCTTTGGGCGGACGACAACATCGATTTCATCGGCATCGACAACTACATGCCGTTGTCCGATTGGCGTGACGGTGAACACCATCTGGACGCCGAGGCCGGCGCGCCTTCGATTTACGACCTGGGGTACCTTCGCAGCAATATCGAAGGCGGTGAAGGGTATGACTGGTACTACGCCTCTCCGGAAGAGGCGGAAGCGCAGATCAGGACTCCGATCGAAGATCAGGGGCATGACGAGCCGTGGATCTGGAGATACAAGGACCTGCGCAACTGGTGGTCGAATCCGCATCACGAACGGATCGGAGGTGTGCGTCAATCCAATCCGACCGATTGGGTGCCCGCATCGAAACCGATCTGGTTCACCGAGTTGGGGTGTGCGGCAATCGACAAGGGCACGAACCAGCCGAACAAATTCCTGGACCCGAAGTCATCGGAATCGCTGTTGCCCGCGTATTCAAACGGGCTGCGCGACGACTTCATTCAGGTTCAGTATCTGACGGCGATGCTTGGCTATTGGAGCGATCCGAAGATCAATCCGATCTCGGATATCTACGGCGCGCCGATGCTGGACATGGCAAACGCGTATGTCTGGGCATGGGATACCCGTCCGTTTCCGACCTTTCCGAACCTGAAAAGCCAGTGGGACGATGGCGAGAACTATCCCAGAGGGCACTGGCTGAACGGTCGGTCCGGGTCTCGTACGTTGGCCTCCGTGGTGACCGAAATCTGCCACGGTGCAGGTGTCACGGATATAGACGTCTCTGGTCTGTACGGTGTGGTTCGCGGGTATGTCATCGAAGACGTGACGAACGCCCGTTCCGCCTTGCAGCCGCTGATGCTGCGCTATGGGTTTGATGCGATCGAAAGGGATGGAGTGTTGAAGTTCCAGATGCGCGACGGGTACGGCGCAGTTGCCTTGAACCCCGACCATCTGGCGATCAGCAGCGATCTTGAGGGCACGGTCGAACACCGGCGCGAGGCCGAGGCCGAAATGACCGGGCGCGTTCGTCTGCGCTTTGTTCAGTCGGACGCGGATCATGATGTCGTCGCGGAAGAGGCGGTTTTGCCCGATGATCGCACCCATTCCGTATCGGTGAATGAGATGCCCCTGTCCATGACCCGCACCGAGGGGCGGCAAACAGCCGAACGCTGGTTGAGCGAAGCCAGAGTTTCCCGCGATACGGTTCGGTTTGCGCTTCCGCCGTCTCAAATGCACCTGGGGGCAGGGGATCTGGTTCGTTTGACAGACGCTGAAACCGGGCCGGTTTACCGGATTGACCGGTTGGAATCCGCTGACCTGCAACTGGTTGAAGCGGTCCGGATCGAACAGGGCGTTTACAAAGCGTCCGAATTGAATGACGACCCGGCAACGGTCAAACCCTATGCCGCGCCGGTCCCCGTTCTGCCGGTCTTTCTGGATCTGCCCTTGATCACGGGGGCCGAGGCCCCTCACGCGCCCTATCTGGCCGTTACCGGAGATCCATGGCCCGGGGCGGCAGCGGTCTATTCCTCGTCCAGCGACGATAGCTATCGCCTGAGCGACGTCATTGCCCAGCGGGCCGTGGTCGGCGTGACCGAAACACCGCTGAGACGCGCCAGTATCGGTGTCTGGGATGAGGGCCCTGCCTTGAAGGTCAAACTGCTTGCAGGTCAGTTGGAATCCCGCCCGCGCAGCACGGTGATGAATGGCGTCAATCTGGCTGCAATCGGTGACGGAACACCCGGTAACTGGGAAGTTTTTCAGTTCTCTGACGCGGCGCTCGAGGCCCCGGATGTATACGCATTGTCCGGGCGGCTCAGGGGTCAACTGGGAACAGACGCTTTGATGCCTGATGTATGGCCGGATGGATCAGTATTCGTTCTGCTCAATGACAGGGTGCAACAGATCAGCCTGCTGCGAAACGAAAGACGTCTTGCCAAACACTATCGCATTGGGCCTGCGACCCGCGGCTATGATGATCCGTCCTATCAACACCTGATTGCCTCGTTTGCAGGCAACGGATTGCGCCCGTACGCGCCTGTGCACATGCGGGTTCGGTCTGGTGCCGCCGGGGATGAGCTTACGTGGATTCGACGTGCCCGAACGGATGCAGACGACTGGTCGGGGCTGGAGATTCCCCTGGGCGAAGAAAGCGAATCCTATCTGGTCCGTGTCATTGCGGGTGGAACCGTTCTGCGTGAAGAACTGACATCCGAACCAAGGTGGACCTATTCGACAGCCATGAAAGCGGCGGATGGTCTGTCTGGGGGCTATGAGGTCGAAGTGGCCCAGGTATCTGCTGTATTCGGACCGGGTGCTTGGTCGCGTCTTGCGGTTGGGCAAGCTGCCTGATGCGGCCGGTTCTGCATGGGGATGTCAGTGCTGCGGCGCGCGCCTTGCTGGCCGTGCCGCAGCCGGACAGGGGGGCTTTGTGTGTGCGGATGATCCACGAGGCGGAATTGGCGGACAGGCATTTGGAGCGCAACGGCAAGCTCCACCCGGTTTACGGCAATGGTTCACTCATGGCCGTTGCGCGAAACAGGACACTGGCAGATGAACCCGGGTTTGACGATCTGCAATATTGTCAGTGTTTTGAGATGGTTCTGCACCAGCTTGCCAGATTTCAGGCTAGCCGGACGCGCAGCTGACGCATTTGCTGGCGGCCAGATCCAGAGTCAGCCGCCCATCCGGAATACGCTCGCCGCAGTCCTCGCAATATCCGAACTCGCCCCTTTCAAGCCGTTCCAACGCGGCCAGAAGCCGGCGTGTTTCCACATCGCGATTGGCCTGCTGTGCCTTGGCCATGGCCTGGTTTTGCAGCGCATCCATGCGGCTCAGCCGTCCAACGGCCTGTTGATCCAGTTCGACTATGGCCTGAGCCTGCTGTCCCGAGGCTGACACCTCTTGCAATTCCGCCAATCGTTCGCGAATTCGTGTTTCGAAATGGGTGCGCTCTGACTCATTCATTTTCGTTACATGACCGATCATGGGTTTGCGTTTGGTCTTTTTGCCACTAAATGGCATTCTAGGCGCAGCAAAGGATCAAAGCCATGTTCGAAAAGCGCAGCCATGTGACACCGGTTGATCCGGTCTGGACCCGTATCACATCCGAAGCCCATGCGGCCGTCGAGAAAGAGCCCCTCATGGGGGGGCTCGTGCACGCCTGTATCCTGCATCACCGCAGCCTTGAACGCGCGCTTTCATATCGGGTGGCGGCCAAGCTGTGTTCGAACGAAATGTCGATGATGGTTCTGCGTGAAATCGTGGATGAGGCATATGCCGACGATCCGGGTTTGCTCGAAGCTGCTCGGGCGGACCTTATGGCCGTTTACGAACGTGACCCGGCCTGCCATCGGCTGTTGCAGCCGATCCTGTATTTCAAAGGGTATCAGGCCATGCAGGCATATCGCGTGGCCCATTGGTTGTGGCGCAAGGGGCGCTATGATTTGGCCTATTTCTTCCAGATGCGTTCGTCCGAGATTTTCGGGATCGACATTCACCCGGCAGCCAAAATCGGAAAGGGCATCATGATCGACCATGCCCATTCCATCGTGATTGGCGAGACGGCAGTGGTGGGCGACAACGTGTCGATGCTGCACTCGGTGACACTGGGCGGAACGGGCAAGGAAGAAGAAGACCGTCATCCAAAAATCGGAGACGGTGTTCTGATCGGGGCCGGGGCCAAGGTGCTGGGCAACATCACCATTGGGCATTGCAGCCGCATCGCTGCCGGTTCGGTGGTGTTGCAAGAGGTGCCGCCCTGCAAGACCGTCGCCGGTATCCCCGCCAAGATCGTGGGGGAAGCCGGGTGCGACCAGCCTTCGATCTCGATGGATCATATGCTGGGCAAGGATCAGTAGCAGCTCAGCGAGAGCGGTTGGCGCGTTTGTCCAACCGCTTGCGCCGCCGTTCTTCCCGTTTTTGTTTGCGAAGCTCTTGCCGTGTGTCCTGTGCGGCTTTCTGCCGGGCAATCGCGGCCGGATCGTTTGGCTTGAACTTTGAATGCTCACCCGGATAGCCGTTGGGCTTTGCCAAGGCAAAGTCAGGTGACATGGCTGCCGGAAACGCCGAAACAGTCAGGCTGAGAATGAGATTTTTTGAGAGCATCGCGCACCTGCCTTCCGTCTGCTTCCAATGGAAGGAAGTGGGGCGTCTTGATGCATCGGGCAATCGATGCCCCGATCACGCAAGTTCAACTCAGTGAAAACACTTGAGGCTGCCCGCGCTCCGGCTGTCCGGGGCACGGGCATTATTCGGGTCGTCAAGCCAGCATGACCATCGGGTTTTCCAGGTTGTCGACAATAGCCTTGAGCAGTTCTGCCCCCAGCGCGCCGTCGATGACGCGGTGATCGACGGACATGGTAACGGACATTACGGTCGCCACCGTCAGTTCTCCATCATCCCCGACAACGGGCTTTTTCACGCCGGTACCCACCGCCAGAATGCCGGCATGAGGCGGGTTCACGATGGCGTCGAAATTGTCGATGCCGAACATACCGAGGTTCGAGATGGCAAACGTGCCACCCTGATACTCGTGCGGTGCCAGCTTGCGCTCGCGGGCACGGGCGGCAAGATCCTTCATCTCGGTCGAAAGTGCCGACAGAGATTTCATGTCGGCGTCCTGAAGAACCGGGGTGAACAACCCGCCCTCGATCGCGACCGCTACGGCCACGTCCGACGGCTTGAGTTGCAGCACGCGGTCACCCGCCCAGACGGCGTTGCAGGCTGGAACCTGCTGAAGCGCGTTGGCGACGGCCTTGATGATGAAGTCGTTGACGCTCAGCTTCACGCCACGGCCTTCCAACTGCTTGTTCAACTGGCTACGGAACTTCAGCAGCGCGTCCAGCTTGATGTCGCGGCGCAGGTAGAAATGCGGGATGGTCTGTTTGGCCTCGCCTAGGCGTGCGGCAATGGTTTTGCGCATACCGTCGAGCTTGATTTCCTCGTACGGGCGGCCTTCGTACATCCGCGCGACCATATCCGCCGATGGACCAGACGGAGCTGCAGGGGCAGCTGCGGGCGCGGCGGCGGGAGCTGTGGCAGGAGCCGCTGCCGAAGCGGTGGCAGTTGCGCCCTCGACATCGACCTTGACGATGCGACCGTGCGGGCCGGAACCGGCAATCTGCGTCAGGTCGAGACCTTTTTGTGCAGCAATCCGGCGAGCCAGAGGCGAGGCAAAAATCCGACCACCATCCGCCTTGGCCGGAGCGGCCGGGGCAGGGGCGGGCGCCTCGGGTGCCGCTGGCGCGGCAGCCTCGTTGCCCGCGGCGGCTGGTGCCGCCTCGGGGGCCTTGGCAGGTGTCGCCGCGATATCATCTGCGCTTTCGCCATCTTCCAGCAAAATCGCGATAGCGGTGTTGACCTTGACCCCTTCGGTGCCTTCGGGGATCAGAATCTTGCCGATGGTGCCTTCGTCAACGGCCTCGAACTCCATCGTGGCCTTGTCGGTTTCGATCTCGGCCAGCAGATCACCGGAGGAGACGGTATCGCCTTCCTTAACCAGCCATTTTGCAAGCGTACCTTCCTCCATCGTCGGGGACAGGGCGGGCATCAGAATTTCTGTAGGCATCTGTCTGTCGCTCCTTACCGGTAGGTCACTTGTTTGACGGCGGCGATCACCTCATCGGTGGTGATCAGGGCCAGCTTTTCGAGATTGGCGGCATAGGGCATCGGCACGTCCTTGCCAGTGCAATTGATGACCGGCGCGTCGAGGTAATCAAACGCCTCCTGCATCACGACCGAGCTGATATAGCTGCCCACCGAACCTTGCGGCCAGCCTTCTTCCACAGTCACCAGACGGTTGGTCTTCATCACCGAGTTTATGATCGCACCGGTATCCATCGGACGGATGGTGCGCAGATCGATGACCTCGGCGCTGATGCCGTCTTCGGCCAGCTTGTCTGCGGCTTCCAGTGCGTATTGCATGCCGATGCCGAAGCTGACGATGGTCACGTCCGAGCCTTCGCGCCAGATGCGCGCCTTGCCCAGCGGCACGGTCAGGTCATCGACCTGCGGCATGTCGAAAGTGCGACCATAGAGGATTTCGTTTTCCAGGAAGATCACCGGGTTGGGGTCGCGGATGGCCGATTTCAGCAGACCTTTGGCGTCGGCTGCCGAATAGGGCATGACGACCTTCAGGCCGGGGATCTGCATGTACCAGGCGGCATAGTCCTGGCTGTGCTGGGCAGCCACGCGCGCGGCGGCGCCGTTGGGGCCGCGGAACACGATCGGACAACCCATCTGACCGCCGGACATGTACAGCGTCTTGGCGGCCGAGTTGATGATCTGGTCGATCGCCTGCATCGCGAAGTTGAACGTCATGAACTCGACGATCGGCTTCAGACCGCCAAAGGCCGAACCCACGGCGATGCCGGCAAAGCCGTGCTCGGTGATCGGTGTGTCGATCACGCGCTTGGGGCCGAATTCGTCCAGCAGACCCTGGGAAATCTTGTATGCGCCCTGATATTCCGCGACTTCCTCGCCCATCAGATAGACGTCTTCGTCGTTGCGCATTTCTTCGGCCATCGCGTCACGCAGAGCTTCGCGAACGGTTTCGGATTTCATCTCGGCATCTGCCGGCCAGTCGGGCGACAGGTCGACCACCGGCGCAGCGGGGGCCGCAGCGGCAGGAGCGGGGGCCTCGACCGCTGCCGGGGCGGCTTCGGTCACCGCTGCGGCTGCCGGTGCAGCCGCGGTCACGGCCGAGGCGTCTTCGCCTTCCTCGACCAGAACCGCAATCGGGGTGTTCACTTTGACCCCTTCACTGCCTTCGGCGATCAGGATCTTGCCGACGATGCCCTCGTCGACAGCTTCAAATTCCATTGTCGCCTTGTCGGTCTCGATTTCGGCCAGGATGTCACCGCTGGATACGGTGTCGCCTTCCTTGACCAGCCATTTGGCCAGCGTGCCCTCTTCCATCGTGGGCGAAAGGGCGGGCATGAGAATTTCGGTTGCCATGTCTTATTCGTCCTCTCAGGCGTAAATGTCGGTCCAGAGCTCTTCAACGGCGGGCTCGGGGCTTTCTTTCGAGAATTCGGCGGCTTGGTTCACGATCTCTTTGATTTCCTTGTCGATCGCCTTCAGGTCATCCTCGGTCGCGTGTTTGCCGGTCAGCAGCAGCTCGCGCACATGTTCGATCGGGTCGCTTTGTTCGCGGACTTTCTGAACCTCTTCGCGGGTGCGGTACTTGGCCGGGTCGGACATCGAGTGGCCGCGATATCGGTAGGTCTTTACCTCAAGAATGTATGGGCCCCTGCCGGCGCGGCAGTGGGCAACGGCCTTTTCACCAGCGGCTTTGACGGCCAGCACATCCATTCCGTTGACGATCTCGCCGGGGATGCCGAAGGCTTCGCCGCGTACATAAATATCGGGTGACGAGGTCGAACGCGCTTGGGCTGTGCCCATGGCGTATTGGTTGTTCTCGATCACGAAAACCACGGGAAGATCCCACAGAGCGGCCATGTTGAACGTCTCATATACCTGGCCCTGGTTTGCGGCACCATCGCCGAAATAGGTAAAGGTCACGCCGCCATTTTCCTTGTACTTGTCGGCAAAGGCCAGACCTGCACCCAAAGGCACCTGCGCGCCGACGATGCCATGGCCCCCATAGAAGTGCTTTTCTTTCGAGAACATGTGCATCGAACCGCCCTTGCCCTTGGACAGGCCGCCTTCGCGCCCGGTCAGTTCGGCCATCACGCCGCCCGGGTCCATGCCACAGGCCAGCATATGGCCGTGGTCACGATACGAGGTGATCCGCTTGTCGCCGTCCTGTGCGGCCGCTTCGAGCCCGACAACAACCGCCTCTTGACCGATGTACAGGTGGCAGAACCCGCCGATCAGACCCATGCCATAAAGCTGACCCGCCTTTTCTTCGAATCGACGGATCAGAAGCATCTCGCGGTAGTATGTCTTGAGTTCTTCCGCAGAAACATTTGGTTTCTTTGTGGTTTTTCGCGCAGCCATAGTGGCGATCTCCCCCTTTCGGCAAGATAGTTTAGCGTTAAACTATCTCATAAAGCATTTGGGGCTTTCTGGCGAGGGGAAATGTGACGCAGCGTCCGAACGGGCGCGGCGCAGCCGACGGGCAAAGCGGTGTGACCATGGTCCGACAGTATCCGGCAGCCCAAACAGGATCAGCGGATCACGATTTCATCCGCTCGGATCATACCAAGAACAGAACGTGCCTGCTGATCGAGCAGGTCAAGATCCAGATAGGTGTCGGACAGGCGCCGGGTCAGGTTCTCCAATTCGGCGATTTGGGCGTTCAGCTTTTCCAGGTCCTGTGACAGGGCGTCCCGTTCCGCAGCAATTTCGACCCGCCGAAACAGACCATAGTCACCTTGTACGGCGGCAAAGGTGAAATACACACCAAGCATGAAAGCCACCGAGAAAAAGATGATTGAGCCCAAACCGGGCCGATGGGAACGGGACACTCTGTTTACCGCCGTATGAAAACTAGCCTCAAAAACGTGCCCTTTGCGAGCATCTGAACACACTATGTCACAGGTGATTCGGGTTGTGAATCCCCTGTTTCGATTTTTTCATCAGTAATTTAAGCGCGTCCTGATCCTCGTCAGCGCCAGGATTCCAGCGCCTGATTTCGCGCGACGGTCTGTTCTTTCATGCAGGTCCAGTAGAACATCGGCGCAGCGCTGCCGCCGCCTGACAATTCCTTGTCGCAGGTTGCGTCTCGGACCTTCAGCCAGACGCGTTGTTCGGCCAGAAGAGCATCGCCGTTGCCGCGCGCATCGGCTGCGGGTTTGATCTGTGCCCACAGCCGGTTGAGTTCGCGATCTGCGGCCTCCCATTGTTCCTTGGCGCAGAAATTGGCGTCAAGCTGGGTTTGGCCGCCGCAACTGGATTGAGCGGCGGCAGAGCAGGGCAGCATCATTAGGACAAGAAAATAAATTGGCTTCACGGTAATATCCCCCGTTCAAAAGGGGATAATACCATGGACCATGTCAGGCGATCAAAGGCGGCAAGCAGTGCTTACTGATCCAGCGCTGCGACACCGGGCAGCGTTTTGCCTTCCATCCATTCCAGAAACGCTCCACCCGCGGTTGAGATATAGGTGAAGTCCTTGGCGGCACCCGAGGCGTTCAGGGCAGCAACCGTGTCTCCACCTCCGGCGACCGAGATCAGCTGACCCGAACGGCTGAGCGCGGCCGCCTTCAAGGCGGCGGCATTGGTGGCGGCGTCGAACGGTTCCAGTTCGAATGCGCCCAGCGGACCGTTCCAGATCAGGGTTTTGCTTTTGTCGAATATCTCGATGATCGCGGCCACGCTTTCGGGGCCAGCATCCAGGATCATGCCATCCTCGGGGCATTGATCCGCGGGCAAAACCTGATGAGGGGCATTGGCTTCAAACTTTTTGGCAACCACGACGTCACGTGGCAGAACGATCTGGCAGCCGGTGCTTTCGGCCTTGGCCAGAATTTCGGCAGCGGTGTCTTTCATCGCAGTTTCGGCCAGCGATTTTCCGACACTGACACCTTGCGCGACGAGGAACGTATTGGCCATGCCGCCACCGATCACCAGATAATCGACCTTGTCGATCAGATTGCCCAGCAGTTCCAGCTTGGTCGAGACCTTGGCCCCGCCCACAACCGCTGTTACCGGGCGTTTGGGCGCGCCCAACGCGCTTTCCAGTGCCTGCAACTCGGCCTGCATCAAACGGCCCGCACAGGCAGGCAGCAGGCGCGCGATGGCCTCGGTCGAGCTGTGGGCCCGATGCGCCGCTGAAAACGCGTCGTTGCAGTACACGTCACCCAGCCTGGCCATACCTGCGGCCAGATCGGCATCGTTCTTGGTTTCCTCCGCGTGAAAACGCGTGTTCTCGAGCAACAGCACCTGGCCGGGCTGCAAGGCACCGGCGGCCAGTTCCGCCTCGGCCCCGACGCAATCGGCAGCAAACTGCACCTTTGCGCCAAAAGCGCTTTCCAATGTCGGGACCAGTTGTTTCAGCGACAGGCTTTCACGCCGTTCGCCACCGGGACGGCCAAAATGAGCCAGAAGGATCGGTTTTCCACCAGCGGTCAGAATATCGCGCACCGAGGGGACGATCCTTTGAATGCGGGTGGCGTCGGTCACAACACCGTCAACCACGGGCACGTTGATATCCACACGCACCAGCACGCGTTTGCCGTTCAGGTCCATATCGTCCAGTGTTTTCCAGCCCATTGTGCGATCCTTGTCATTGGCAAATGATTTAGGCGGTTCTTTTCCTGCAATTTGCCCTCAGGTCAATGCGTCACTTGGCATTCGTACGCGTGCGTCATAGGTATTTGCGCAAGATAAACGACAGGAGGGCCTCATGGCCGAGATCAAGGATCCCGAAAACACGATCATCATCGAGCTGAAAGACGGCAATGTCGTCATCGAGCTGCTGCCGGATGTGGCGCCTTTGCACAGCGCGCGGATGAAAGAACTGGCCCGCAGCGGAGAATACGACAACGTGGCCTTTCACCGAGTGATCGACGGCTTCATGGCCCAAACCGGTGACGTGCAGCACGGCGACATGGAAGATGGGTTCAACCTGCGTATGGCGGGGACCGGCGGTTCGTCGCTGCCGAACGTGCCGGCAGAGTTTTCCAAGCTGCCCCATGATCGCGGTACGCTGGGCGCGGCCCGGTCGCAGAACCCGGATTCGGCCAACTCTCAGTTCTTCATCAACTTCAAGGACAACCACTTCCTGAACGGTCAGTACACCGTTTATGGCCGCGTCATCGAAGGCATGGAGCATGTGGACGCAATCGTACGTGGTGAGCCGCCTGCGAACCCCGACCGCATGATCAGCGTCAAGGTGGCCGCAGATGTATAAGCTTGCCGCCGCCTTTGCCCTGCTGGCAAGCCCGGCGCTGGCCAGCGGTTTGCAGATCGAGGTCGAAGGGGAAGGGGCCAATGGCACGATCTCCATCGATCTGTTCGAAGATGTCGCGCCGAAGCACGTGGAACAGATCACGGCATTGGCTGCGGACGGCACGTACGATGGTGTGGTGTTCCACCGCGTGATCGAAGGTTTCATGGCCCAGACCGGCGATGTTCAATACGGCAATTCCACCGCGAACGGCTTTGACATGCGGTATGCCGGGCGTGGCGGGTCAGACCGCCCGGATCTGCCGGCTGAGTTTTCTGATCTGACCTTTGATCGTGGCGTGGTCGGCATGGCCCGATCGCAGAACCCGGATTCGGCCAATTCGCAGTTCTTTATCATGTTCGAACCCGGCCCGTTTCTGGATGGCCAATACACCGTGGTCGGTCAGGTGACCGATGGTATGGACGTTGTGGATGCGATCAAACGGGGGCATTCCCAGACCGGAGCGGTTACGGGACAGCCCGACATGATGAAAAAAGTCACCGTCACCGAATGAACCGAAACAGCCCGGCGTTCCAAAAAGCGCCGGGCTGTTTCTTACGGTCGATTGAACGAAACTCAATCGTCTTGTGACATCGCTTTCCAGATGACCGCACCGATTGCGCCGCCGATCAGCGGGGCCACCCAGAACAGCCACAGCTGTGACAGGGCAGGGCCGTCGGCAAACAGGGCGACGCCTGTGGACCGGGCCGGGTTGACCGAAGTGTTGGTGACCGGAATTGACACCAGGTGGATCAGGGTCAAGGCCAGACCAATTGCGATGGGGGCGAAACCGGCCGGCGCCTTGTCCGAGGTTGCACCCAGGATGATCAGGATGAAGAAAGCGGTCATCACGATCTCGATCACCAGAGCGGACATCAGAGAGTATCCGCCGGGTGAGGCCTCACCATATCCGTTGGACGCAAATCCCCCGACGCCGGCGAAGTCGGGCGCACCGCTGACGATCAGATACAGAACCACTGCGGCGGCTATGGCGCCGATGACCTGAGCGATCCAGTAGGGCAGCAGATCCTTTGCCGGAAACCGCCCGCCGATCATCAGACCAAGGCTGACCGCCGGATTGAAGTGCCCGCCCGAGATATGGCCAACCGTGTAAGCCATTGTCAGAACCGTCAGGCCGAAGGCGAAGGAAACGCCAAGCCACCCAATGCCGACATCTGCAACGCCCGCTGCCAATACGGCACTGCCGCAACCTCCGAGAACCAGCCAGAAGGTGCCGAAGAACTCGGCCAGTAGTTTTGATGACATGAAATTTCCTCCACAATGCAATGAGCTTAAGTGTAATTCATAAATTAACTTTTGTTAAATTGAGCCGAACGGGGAATTTTCCCGGCACCCGCGCACCAGGGGTCGCAAAGCCTTAGTGCCATTGAGAAGGATCCAGGTGAAACAGCTTGGACAGTTGCTTGTAAACCTCCGGGTCCGACCTGCGCAGGGCCTTTGGCCGCTCAAAGAACACTTCAACCGAAACGGCGAAAAACTCCTCGTGCCCTTCCGCGCCATAAGGGTCGATTACGGTTGGCTGCCCGGATTCAACGGCGCGTACATGCGCGTCATAGGCTGTCAGGAATGCGGATTCCCATTCTGAAAAGCTTTGGTCGTCGCTAAGTACGGGCACTCCGTTGGCCGACCCTGTAAGATCGTCGATCTGGTGTGCAAATTCGTGAAACACAACGTTTTGGCCGTCATGATCGTTCATGGCCCCGCGCTGGCTATGCGCCCAGGACAGGATCACCGGGCCGCGGTTCCAGCTTTCCCCTGTGCGCACGATTTCCCTCTCGGTGACGACATAGCCGCTGTGCCGGCTCTGTCTGGATTTGAATGCGCTGGGATAGATCAGGATGGTGGTCAGATTGTCATACCAGAGATCGGTATTCACAACCAGCAGACAGGCTTGCGCGGCGATGGACAGTTGCATGTCTTCGGAAACGTCCAGGCCGTCACACCCAATGAATTCAACCTGATCAAGGAACAGGTTGATCTTGCCCTCCAGCTTTGCGCGCAGGCCTTGCGGCAGTTTCCGCAAGATCGGGACCTGAGCGTCGACAAGCTGCCGTTGCTTGTCAGTCAACGGCGCGGCCAACAGGGCGTGGCGCGCCTGTCGTTTGGACCAGAAGTAAAAGGCCAGACCTGTGGCGACCACCGCAACAAGTGTCAGAAAAATCAACATGGCCCGACCCTAACGTGATCCCGGCGGGATCAAAACAGGTTTCCCGGATACAGGCTGCGGTGCAAAAAAGAAACGCCTCGGGTCTCCCCGCGGCGTTTCCGATCTGACCTGATGGGTCGAATTACTGCTTGACGTCTGCTGCCGGGTTCGATCCGGCTTTGGCGCTGCGGCCCGGATTCAGCGGATCGTCCTGCCGCTGTACGGATCCTTCGAAATGCGCTCCGCTTTCGATGGCGATGGTCTTGTGGATGATGTCGCCTTCGACACGTGCGGTCGATGTCAGACGCACCTTGAGACCACGTACGCGACCCACGATACGTCCGTTGATCACGACGTCATCTGCGGTGACTTCACCTTTGATCGTTGCCGACTCACCAATGGTCAGAAGGTGAGCGCGGATGTCGCCTTCGACTGTGCCTTCCACCTGTATGTCACCAGAGGTTTTGATATTGCCAGTGATGTGCAAATCCGAAGACAAAACCGACGCAGGCGGTTTGGGCTTGGGTGCAGTGGCAGGTTTCGACTCGGTCGGTGCAGGGGCCGCTGGGGTCGCCGGAGCGGCTGGTTTGGCCGCCTCGGGTGCCTTGGATGCGGGCTCGTTGATTTTGCTTTTAGAAAACATTTCTCGCAGCCTTGATGTAAGTCATTGGGTTTACGGGTTTTCCGTTCACGCGCACCTCATAGTGCAGATGCGTGCCGGTCGACCGTCCGGTGCTACCCATATCAGCAATATGATCCCCGCGCGAGACCCTTTGACCAACCTTCACGTTGATCTTGGTGTTATGAGCGTAAAGTGTCTCAATTCCGAATGCGTGCTTGATTTTCACAAGCCGTCCGAAACCGGATTGCCAGCCTGCGTGGGTAACGACGCCGTCTGCGGTCGCAAAGATATCCGTGCCTTGCGGCCCGGCAAAATCGACCCCGTTATGCATCCGGCGACCACCGGTTTTGGGGTCGCGCCGGCTGCCATAGCCGCTGGTAAAACGCACGGCCGAATGTACGGGATTGGCAAAGGGGGCCTTTTCCGCAGCAAGTCGGTAAAGGTTCAGCTGATCCATCTGTTTCAGCAATGTATTCGCGCGGGCTTCCTCGGCGGACACCTCGTCCACCTCACCGCGCGTGCTAAGGGATAAAGGGGTCAGCGGACCGCCCATACCGCTATATCCGCGCCGGACCTCTTCGATGATGCGGTCTGTTGGCATTCCCGCCTGACGGAACATCTTGTCCAGCGGCTCGACCGAGATCACCATGGCCTCTTCCAGCTGTCGGAAAATCTCGTCGCTGCGTTCCTGCATAAGGCGGATTTCCAGCTCAAGATCATCGCGCTGGTCCAGTGCCTCTCGGGCGTCGGCGGCGATCTGATCGCGTTCCTCGGCCGTGCGCGCCAGAGCATCCGTCATGAAGGCCATCTGTACCGGCGCGCTGGAGGCCGTTACGTACATGTCAGCCTTGCTGTTTTCCTGCTTCAGCGCCGCCAGTTCCTTCCGCGCATCTTCCCGCTGTTTCATGGTGGTGCGCAGCGTGGTCTGAATGACTTCGATCCCCGTCTCAAGTTCGCGACGGCGGTTTTCCGAAGCCAGCAGTTCGGACTGCATGGCGGATATCTGTTCCAGCGCGGCATTGAAACGATCCTGAGCGGCGAGCGCTTCCTGCGCACGGGCGTCGCGTTCTGCGGACAGGACATTCAATCGTTCCTGATAGGTTGCCTGGTCGCGTTTCGCCTGTTCCCGGAAGTTGCCCGAACCGATGCTGTCCATCAGCAGAATGGCAGTTGCTACCGCGGTCCATCCGACCATGACGGCAACACCGGCCACCGCGACCACCTGCGTTTCCGAGCTGAGACGGATAAAACGTGTATCTTTGTCAGACTTCAGAAAAACCCGGCGTTCCGGAAAGTACCGTTCAAATGCGGAGTGTATTTTTATTGCCAGACGTGTTCGCACGCGTCCTACCTCTCATCCCCAAGATCGGGACCGGTTGTGGGTGCCGGCCGCTCCTTGGGCCGACTGCATAAAGGGCAGGCAGCGTTCGGGCAAGTTTGTTGATCAGTCCGGCGCCAACTGCGTAGAAATCCCCCCAAAGATCGGCGGGAAATTGCCGAAAACAATCTTGAGGCGTCAGTTTGGGATTCCGCCGGGCGTGGGCAGGTCTTCGGTCAGCGGCCAGTAGAAATCGGGCGGCAACCCGGCCTCGGCCCGTTTTTCCTCGTTGAAGGGTGGTTTGAGGACGCCGTGGAAATACCGGCGTACCAATGCGTGAAACACATCCTTGGGGTCCGTGTTTTCACGGCCGCACAGGAAGTGAAACCACTTGGACCCATAAGCGACATGGCCGACTTCTTCGGCATAGATCACCTCAAGCGCCGCGATGGCCTGTTCAGACTTGGCCTTGCGAAAAATCTCGATCATGCCGGGGGTCACATCCAGACCACGCGCTTCGAGCACCATCGGCACGACCGCAAGCCGTCCCATCAGGTCGTCTGCGGTGTCTTCGGCCGCGCGCCACATGCCCGCATGGGCGGGCAAGGCGCCATAGTGGCTGCCCATCTGTTCCAGGCAATCGCAGACCATCTCGAAATGGCGCGATTCCTCTTCGGCGCATTTTACCCAATCGTCATAAAACCCGATCGGCATCGGCACATGGCCAAAGCGGGCAATGATATCCCAATGCAGATCGACGGCGTTCAGTTCGATATGCGCCACGGCGTGCAAAAGGGCGATGCGGCCCGCCTCGGTTCCCGGTTTGCGCTTTGGCACCTCGCGCGGAGACAGGAGTTCGGGCCGTTCCGGGCGCGCGGGTCGCAATGGGGGAGATGCCGTACCGATCTCGATCGGGGGGGCGTCGCCCTTGCGCGAGGCAAACCACGCTACGGCGTGCTGTTTGGACAGGGCGGTCTTTTCCCGACCTTCCGCCGTTGCAAGAACTTCGGTCGCCATCTGAGTCAGCGATTTGGACACCATTATTCTCCGCCTGGTTGGTCCTGTGGCTCTTAAACCGGATGGCGACCGTGGTCGAGGACGTTACAGCGCGCGCGCGGCTTCCAGCACCTCGTCCACGTGGCCGGGAACTTTGACCTTGCGCCAAACGCGGGCAATTTTGCCTTCGGGGTCGATGACAAAAGTCGAACGCTCGATCCCCATCGATTTGCGCCCGTACATGTTTTTTTCGACCCACACGCCGTAGTCTTCACAGACGGTCGAGCTCTCATCCGACAACAGCGGTGTGGTCAGCCCATGCTTGGCGACGAATTTGTCATGTTTGGCGACGCTGTCGCGCGAGATGCCGAAAACTTGTGCGCCCGCATCGGCAAAGGCCTGAAGTTGTTCCGAGAAACCGATGGATTCCTTGGTGCAGCCCGGCGTATCATCGCGGGGGTAGAAAAACAGAACCACGGTGCTACCGCGCAACGCCGAAAGCGTCACCTCGCCGCCGCCGTCGCGCGGCAAAGTGAAGTCAGGGGCGATGTCTGAAACGTCGGGCATTGGAAACTCCGCTAAAGGTTTTTAAAGGCTGCCTGATATCATAGGGCAACGCGTGCGGGTTGGAAGGCGTGGATAGCAATTTGAAGCAGCACGAAGACGGTGACGGAGCACGGCCCGTTAAGCCCGTGCGCCGTCGGTCTCGCCGTCGGGCCGCTGGTCTGTGGGCCATGCGCGGCACTTTCGTGCTGGTGCTACTGGCGCTGTTCACCGGTTTCATGGTTATCGGGCAAAGAATGCACGCACCCGTCTGGCTGCGGGACAGGGTCGAGGCGCGGCTTGAGCAGGCTTTGGGCGGGCTGCAAATCCGGTTTGGCGATGTCAGTTTCATCATTCACGAGGGGTGGCGACCCCGTCTGCGTCTGACCGATGTGGCCATCAACGACGCTGAGGGTCGGCAAATAGCGCAAGTGTCCGACATGCGCGCCAGTCTGGCCATGCGCCCCTTGTTGCGGGGGCACGTTCGCCCCAAAAGAATAATTCTGAGCGGTGCGCAGATTGCCGTGACCCGCGACAAGGACGGGGCGCTGAGTCTTACGGTCGGGTCCGGCAGCGCACCGGTGCAGGAGGCCCCGAACCTGGCGCAGCTTATCGAAGCTTCGGATCAGGTCTTCCTGTCTCCGGCCCTGTCTGCACTGACTTCAGTTGAACTTGACGCAATCACACTGGACTATCGCGATCTTCGGCAAGGGCGGTCCTGGATTCTGGACGGTGGGCATATTCAAGCCAACCGAAGCGGCAACGAAGTGCGCTTGGCAACCGGGTTTTCGGTTCTGGCGGGGCGTGACTATGTCAGTGCCATCGAGGCCAATTACACAAGCGTTCTGGGCACACCTGCCGCACAATTCGGAATCTCGGTCACCGATCTTCCGGCCGAGGACATCGCGGGCCAAACACCTGCCCTTGCCTGGTTGCAGGTTCTGCGGGCCCCGATCTCGGGTGCCTTGCGCGGTGGTGTCGATGAAAACGGCGCGATAGGAACCTTGTACGCCACGCTGAATCTGGGGGCGGGGGCGGTGCAGCCAAACCCGGAAACACGCCCGGTTCCTTTCGAAGCAGCGCGCACCTATTTCACCTATGATCCCGAAGGCCAGATCCTGAATTTCAACGAAGTTTCGGTGGTCTCGGCCTGGGGTGAAGTACAGGCTGACGGAAAGGCGTTTCTGGAAGGTGTGGAAGATGGCGTGCTGGACAGCCTGTCTGCACAGTTGCGGCTGTCCGGTATCAACGTAAACCCGGCAAACCTGTTCCCGCAGCCTATTCAGCTTTCGCGGGCCAGCCTGGATTTCAAGATGGCCCTCAATCCGTTCCAGCTGAATCTGGGTCAGATGACCATAGAAGATCCGGGTCACACGGTGCGTGCATTTGGTGTCCTGACCGGGCGGCCGGATGGCTGGGCCGTCAAGCTGGATGCCCATTTGGATCAGATGACCTCAGACAAGGTGCTCAGTTACTGGCCCGAACGTCTGGCCCCGAAACCGCGAGAGTGGGTGACCGAAAACCTGTACGAAGGGGTTCTGTCGGATATGGATTTTGCCCTGCGCCTGCTGCCCGGATCCAAACCCGATCTCTATCTGGATTTCGGGTTTGAAAAGGCGAAGGTCCGATTTGTCAAAACCCTGCCGCCGATCGAAAACGCTCAGGGTCAGGCCAGCTTGCTCAATCAACGCTTTACCGTCACTGCGCAGCAGGGCGTTGTGATTGCGGATGACGGCGGTGCTGTTGATGCGTCGGGGACGTCCTTCATCATACCCGATACGGATATCAAGAAATCCGCGCCGGCGATTGCGCGCATTCAGGCCAAAGGCAGCGTGACGGCCGCGTTGTCTTTGTTGGACCGGCCTCCGCTGGAATTGCTCAGCAAGGCGGGGTTACCTGTTGATGTGGCAAAAGGAACGGTGTCGCTTGCGGGAACCCTTTCCCTGCCCTTGAAAAAGGGTCTCAAGTTTGACGAGACCGAGTTCCATTTCGACGGAAGGTTGGCCAACCTGTTCAGTGACCGCTTGGTGCCCGGATTTGACGTGAGTGCTGATCTTCTGGCCCTTTCTGGTGATCAGTCCGGCGTTCAGATTCAGGGGCAGGGGCAGTTCGGGGACGTACCGCTGACGGCGCTCTGGCGGCAGCCGATAGACGGCAAGTCTGAACAGCGAAGCACCCTGACCGGTCAGATCGAGCTGTCGCCGCGATTGATGGATGAGATCGGCGCCGGTCTGCCTCCGGGGATGCTGACCGGCAAAGGGATTGCAGATATCACGTTGGGGCTCGGCGCCGGGGTTGCCCCGAAATTGTCCGTCACGTCCGATTTGCAGGGTGTCGCGCTGGCCATACCCGAACTTGGTTGGAGAAAGGGGGCCAATTCGACCGGCTCTCTGACGGCCGAAGCGACTTTGGGGTCGCAGTTGAAGGTGGATAGCCTGCGCATAAATGCAGCGGGTTTGCGTACAACAGCCTCCATCACGTTTCGTGAAAACGGCGAATATGACCGGGTTCGCTTCACCTCTTTTGACCTGGGCGATTGGCTGGCGGTCCCGGCAGAGCTGATCGGGCGCGGAAACGCCATGCCGGATATCCGTGTGCTTGGCGGCGTCCTTGATATGGGCCGCGCGAATTTCGGCGAAAGCGGCGGATCGGGCGGCGGGGGCGGTGCCGGGCCGAAACTGGACGTGACGCTGGATCGCCTTCAGGTTACGGAAACCGTCGCGCTGACCGGGTTCCAGGGTGCCTTTCAGACGACCGGCGGAATACAAGGGAACTTCACCGCGCAGGTCAATGGTGGCGCGCCGGTCCGAGGGCAGGTCAGCCCCAGAGGGAACCGAAGTGCCGTTGACCTGACGTCGCAAGATGCGGGGTCCGTGCTGCGATCGGCCGGAGTACTGACACAGGCGCGGGGCGGAGAAATGACCCTCAAGCTCGAACCTGTGGCCGCAGCCGGCAGCTATGACGTGATACTGAGAATCACCAACACACGGATCACCGACGCCCCGGCCATGGCGGCCTTGCTGAATGCCATCAGTCTTGTGGGCTTGTTGGATGAAATGGCGGGGCAGGGTATCTTTTTTGCGGCAATCGACAGCCGGATGCGTGTCACCCCCACAGACATCAAAGTGCTCAGCGGCAGTGCCGTCGGCCCGTCGATGGGCCTGTCTTTTGATGGCACCATCGACACGGTGAACGGATTGCTGAACCTGCGCGGTGCGATCTCGCCCATATACCTGCTCAACGCAGTTGGCAGCGTGTTTACGCGCAAGGGTGAAGGCGTTTTTGGCTTCAACTACACTCTGACCGGCCCGCTTGCCTCGCCCAAAGTGTCGGTAAATCCGTTGTCCGGTCTCGCACCTCTGTTCCTGCGCGACCTGATGCGCGCCCCGGCACCCAAAGTTCAGGATGGTCCGAACGCAGTGCCGCAGAAGCCGGATGAACCCAAACGCACATTCGGCTCATCCCCAAGTGACCGCTGACAGGATATGGCCGAATCTGATGCAGGGTTGTAAGGCGCGGGCATGAAACTCAGCGATTTTGATTTCCATCTGCCCGAAGACCTGATCGCCACGCGGCCGGCCAGCCCGCGTTCCTCTGCACGTCTGCTTGTGGCGCAGGGGGATGCAATCACGGACAACCATGTTTTCGACCTGCCCGATTTCCTGCGGCCCGGCGACCGGCTGGTGTTGAATGACACACGGGTTATTCCGGCGCGACTGAACGGCCGGCGTCACCGAGACAGCGCGCAGGGGCCGGTTTCCGCAGGGATCGAGGCCACTTTGCTGGATCCACAGGCCGATGGCACGTGGTCTGCGTTGATCAAGCCGCTCAAGAAGGTGAAGCTTGGGGAAGAGATTGTCTTCTCGGACGATCTCAGCGCCACGCTGGACAGGGTTGCGGATGGCCAGGCGCATCTGCGCTTCAATCTCAGCGGCGAGGATTTCGACGCGGCGCTGGATCAGGCCGGAGCAATGCCTTTGCCGCCCTACATCGCAGCCAAACGTCCGGCTGATGAACGGGACAAGACGGACTATCAGACCATCTGGGCAAATCATTCAGGCGCCGTGGCCGCCCCGACTGCATCGTTGCATTTCGATGAGGCGCTGATGCGGGCGCTGGCAAAACGGGGGGTAAGCTTCACGCATGTGACGCTTCATGTGGGGGCAGGGACTTTTCTTCCGGTCAAGGTTGAGGATGTCACAACACACAAGATGCACGCTGAATGGGGGCAGGTAAGCCCCGGCGCTGCCGCCGAGATACAGGCAACCAAGGTCGCCGGCGGGCGGGTGATCCCGGTAGGGACAACGGCTTTGCGCCTGATCGAAAGTGCGGCAAGGTCAGGAAAGATTGAACCCTGGGAAGGCGAAACGGATATCTTCATCTATCCCGGTTTTGAATTCCATGTCACTGACGCATTGATGACCAATTTTCATCTGCCGAAATCCACGTTGCTCATGCTGGTTTCGGCACTGATGGGACAGGATCGGATGCGCGATGTCTACGCGCATGCCATCGCCCGGAAATACCGGTTCTTTTCCTATGGCGACGCGTCGCTTTTGTTCCCTTGAGAGGCGCGGAAACAGTATCACGGATCGGGAATGTCGTAGACAAGCGCGACGCAGGCGGTCTTTGATCGCAGAACGACATTAAAAACAGGTTGGCATTAGTCGGAGGCCCCAATGATTCAGGTCCTTTCCAGCGCATGGGCGCTGCTGCTCGGCATGGGGTTGCTGATGGTCGGAAACGGCCTTCAGGGCACGATTCTGGGTGTGCGGGGTGAGATCGAAGGCTTTTCGACCTTCGAGATGTCTTTTGTCATGTCGGCTTATTTCCTGGGCTTTCTGGGCGGCTCACGCCTTGCGCCCGAGATGATCCGGCGTGTTGGCCACGTGCGGGTCTTTGCGGCCCTTGCGTCGTTCATTTCAGCCGTGATGATTATGTATCCCATGCTGACAAACCCGATCGCATGGATTCTGGGCCGGGTGGTGATCGGGTTCTGTTTTTCGGGCGTCTATGTCACCGCCGAAAGCTGGCTCAACAATGCGGCCAGCAACGAAAATCGCGGGCAGGCGCTGTCGCTCTATATGATCGTCCAGATGACGGGGATCATCAGTGCGCAGGCGCTTGTTCTTGTTGGTGACCCGGCCGGTTACGAGACCTTTGTGATCGCCTCGATCCTGGTTTCAGTGTCCTTCGCACCGATTTTGCTGTCAATCTCGCCCACACCGGCCTTTGATACCACCAAACCGATGACCCTGAAGAAACTACTGGAAACCTCGCCTCTGGGCTGCGTGGGCATGTTTCTTCTGGGGGGCGTGTTTTCGGCGCAGTTCGGCATGGCGGCGGTGTATGGCGCCCGGGCAGGGTTGTCGCTAGTTGAAATTTCGACCTTCGTTGCAGCGTTTTATGTTGGTGCGGTGGTCTTGCAATACCCTTTGGGCTGGTTTTCTGATCGTATGGATCGCCGCTTTCTGATCTTGCTTGTGGCGCTCGCCGGTGCCGGTGGCGCAACGATCGCTATGATGATGGGCGGATCGTTTCCAATTCTGCTTGCTTCGGCTTTCCTGATCGGCGGTATGTCCAACCCGCTTTACTCCTTGCTGATTGCGCATGCGAATGACTTTCTGGATCACGAGGATATGGCGGCCGCATCCGGTGGGCTGGTATTCATCAACGGTCTGGGCGCGATTGCCGGGCCGGTGATCACCGGATGGCTGATGGGGGATGCCGTATTCGGGCCACCGGGCTTTTTTCTCTTTATTGCGGCACTGTTACTCGCAATGGCACTTTACGCCCTGTATCGGACGACGCAGCGGGCATCGATACCCGTGGACGAAACCGGCACAATGTCGACGCTGTATCCAACAGCTTCGCCAGTTGCGTTTGAAGTGGCACAGGAAGTCGCCATCGAAGCCGCCGAGGCCGAACAGGCTGAGCAGGAAGATGCCTAGGACACAGGATTATGTCGCAAGTGTTGCAATATGTTACTGTAACAGTTCTGCAAAACGGCCTTAAATGACGTTACGTCCAGACTACGGGCACAAGACGGAGTTTAAGGCAATGGTAACGCCTGAAGAAGTATTGAGTTTTTGGTTAGATGAGGTGGGTCCAAAGGGCTGGTACAGTGAGGATGAAGCGCTGGATTCAGAAATCCGCGCACGTTTTCAATCAACCTGGGAGGCAGCGGCCGAGGGCAAGTTTTCGCTCTGGCTGACCTATCCCAGCGGGTCACTGGCTTACATAATTTTGACGGACCAATTTCCACGCAACATGTTCCGCGGGCAAGCGCGTGCTTTCGCGACGGACCGAGCGGCCCTGGCGGCTGCCAAATGCGCGGTGGACAGAGGTTGGGACAAGAAGATCGATGAACCGGCCCGGCAGTTCTTTTACCTGCCGATGATGCATTCGGAAAATCTGTGTGATCAGGAACGCTGCGTGCGTCTGATCTGTCAGAACCTAAGCGGCGATACAAGCAATCTGCTGCACGCCCGTGCGCATCGTGAAGTGATCCGCAAGTTCGGTCGTTTCCCTTACCGGAACAAAGCACTGTCGCGCAGCTCAACCCCCCATGAAGTGGCTTACGTCGACATGGGCGGCTATGGCAGCACCGTACGACAACTGCAAGCGATGGCCTGAGATCGCAGATACATGTTGTGCGCCTCGGTTGTTCGCGCGGGGCGCTTCAGGATCCCGGCTCACATCCTTTGAACGCCAGGACGCGTTCGGATGCGATGTCTGCTCCGGTCTGTATGGCTTGGGCGATCAGAACCTCTGGTGTCTCTGCAAGTTCTGTGAATCGCTCCTGCGCAGATTGCAGCTTTTGTTCAACCGCGTTCAGGCGGCGCAATGTTGCCTGGATATTTTGAGCGGTTTGACTGTCCGTAACCTGGTTTTCCCTCATCAGCGTCGCCAAATCGTCACGCAACGCGGAAAGTTCGCCCTGAATGCCCTTCGCCTCATCCCGAAAAGGGGCAAGAACCTGTACGGCCGCTGAGAATTCTGCCGAGACGCTTTCGACTTTCGATGCCAGCTTCCAGCCTAAAAACAAGCAAAGCGCCACAAGTATCAAAGTTGCGTTAAGCAGAGCAAGCGCCAGATCTTTCAGTGTTTTGGCCATGGTAAACCCCTTGAATTCAATGTCTTCACGAATGTCCGAGCGGCGTCGGCAGTTCCGTTCTAGCCATAGCGCGGGCCGGGGTATAGGCTGAAATCCGCACATTCAGGCATGGTTTACCTTGCGTCTCATTTGTCGCGGGAAGGCGTGTTGATGCGTTTCTGGAAATAGTTTAATGGTAAACTAAATTTTCACCACCTGCGCCGAGAGGAACACATGGCTGCACAATCCTATGATCTGATCGTAATCGGGGCTGGCCCCGGTGGCTATGTCGCCGCCATCCGTGCGGCCCAGCTTGGTCTGAAAACCGTCGTTGTCGAGCGCGAGCACCTTGGTGGCATCTGCCTGAACTGGGGGTGCATTCCCACCAAGGCATTGCTGCGGTCCTCCGAAGTGTTCCATCTGATGGAACGCGCCAAGGATTTCGGATTGAAGGCCGACAAGATCGGTTACGATCTGGACGCGGTCGTCAAGAGGTCCCGTGGTGTTGCCGGGCAGCTTTCGGGCGGCATCGGCCATCTGCTGAAAAAGAACAAAGTCGCCGTGGTGATGGGTGAGGCAACAATCCCCGCAAAAGGCAAAGTCAGCGTCAAGACCGACAAGGGCACCGAAGAACTGACGGCCAAGAACATCATTCTTGCAACCGGCGCACGGGCCCGCGAACTGCCCGGTCTCGAGGCTGACGGCGATCTGGTCTGGACTTACAAGCACGCGCTGCAACCGCCCCGGATGCCAAAGAAACTGCTGGTCATCGGCTCGGGCGCGATCGGCATCGAATTTGCGAGTTTCTACAACACGCTGGGGGCCGACACGACGGTGGTCGAGGTGATGGACCGCGTGTTGCCCGTGGAGGATGCGGAAATCAGTGCCTTGGCCAAGAAAGCCTTCATCAAGCAAGGCATGACCATCATGGAAAAAGCCATGGTCAAGCAGTTGGATCGCGGCAAGGGCAAGGTCACCGCTCATATCGAGGTCAAGGGCAAGGTTGAAAAGCACGAGTTCGACACCGTTATCTCGGCTGTCGGGATTGTTGGGAATGTCGAAAACCTCGGGCTCGAGGCACTGGGCGTCAAGATCGACCGCACGCATGTGGTGACGGATGAATATTGCCGCACCGGCGTCGATGGCCTTTATGCGATCGGTGACATCGCGGGCGCGCCTTGGCTTGCACATAAAGCCAGCCACGAAGGTGTCATGGTTGCCGATCTGATCGCGGGCCAGCATGCGCATCCGGTCAAGCCCGAAAGCATCGCCGGATGTACCTATTGTCAGCCGCAGGTGGCCTCGGTGGGATATACCGAAGCCAAGGCCAAAGAGCTGGGTTACGACATCAAAGTCGGTCGCTTCCCCTTCATCGGCAACGGCAAGGCCATTGCTCTGGGCGAACCGGAAGGTCTGATCAAAACCGTGTTCGACGCCAAGACAGGCGAATTGCTGGGGGCCCATATGATTGGCGCGGAAGTCACGGAACTGATTCAGGGCTATGTGGTTGGGCGGCAGCTGGAGACGACCGAAGAAGACCTGATGAACACGGTCTTCCCGCACCCGACTCTGTCAGAAATGATGCATGAAAGCGTGTTGGATGCGTATGGTCGCGTGATCCATATGTAACGTCATATGCGTGTTGCGGTCGGGCAGGGGGCTCTGCCCCCGCCTTGCTGCGCGCGGCTCCCCCGGGATATTTTGGGCCAGATGAACAAGGGATCCTTTATTCATCTGGCGGCAAATATCCCGGAGCGCGAGGCAGAGCCTCGCTGAAATCCGTTACTGGTTCAAAGCATCCAGAATGCGGGCCCACGAACGGATGCCCTTGTGAAAGCTCTTGACGTCGTATTTCTCATTCGGCGAATGGATGGCGTCGTCCTCGTTGGCATAGCCGACCAGCATCGAATCCAGCCCCAGAACGGTATTGAAGTACCCGACGACGGGGATCGAGCCGCCCATGCCGGTAAACACCGCTTCGCGGTCCCACTCGTCCGACAGTGCTTTGCGCGCGGCTTCGAATTCCGGGCGATCGATATTCATGACTGAAGCGGGCGAACCTTCCAGATCGTTGTCCCAGACAACTTTTGCATCCGGGGACAGGCGATCCTCGACATGTTTGCGGATCTTGCTGCGCAGCGCGTCGGGGTCCATATCGCCCACCAGTCGGCACGTGATTTTACAATGCGCTTCCGAAGGGATAACGGTTTTCGAGCCTGCGCCATTGTATCCGCCCCAGAGCCCGTTCACCTCAAGTGTCGGGCGCGCCCATTGCTGTTCGAGCGTCGAATAGGCTTTTTCGCCGTGCGGCTGGGTATAGCCGACCGAATTCAGATAATCCGCTTCATCGAAGCCGCAATTCTGCCACTGGCGCAGCTGGTCGTGGGGCACTTCATGAACGCCTTCATAGAAACCATCGACCGCGACACGTCCGGTTTCGTCATCATAGAATGAGGCAACGATTTTCGACAGCTCGCGCAGCGGGTTCAGCCCCGGGCCACCGTAATGGCCGGAGTGCAGATCGATGCGGGGCCCGATGATGGTGAACTCGTCCTTCAGCATGCCGCGCAGCTGCGCGGCAATCGACGGAACACCTCGCGATACCATGGATGTATCGCAAACCAGCGCCAGATCCGCTTTGAGTTCGGCCGCGTTTTCTTCGAGGAAGGGGACCAGAGAGGGTGAGCCGGATTCCTCTTCGCCTTCAAAGAAGAAGGTGATGCGGCAGGGCAGGGATCCGTGCACCGCTTTCCAGGCGCGGCAGGCTTCGACGAATGTCATCAACTGACCTTTGTCGTCCGATGCGCCGCGCCCGCGGATAACGGGGCCGTGCTCGGTATCTTCGATGGCGGGGTCGAACGGGTCGCGCGTCCAAAGGTTCAACGGATCGACAGGTTGCACATCATAATGGCCATAAAACAGGATATGGGGTGCATCCGAGTCTTCGCCCACATGGCCTACGACCATCGGGTGCCCCGGAGTTTCCCGTTTTTCTGCTGCAATTCCGATACTGTTGAGGTCGGCAACCAGCCAGTCGGCTGCACGGCTGACGTCGGCCTTGTACGCGGGATCGGTTGAGATCGAAGGGATGCGCAGCAGCTCCATCAGGCGGTCGATCGAGGTTTGCAGATCTTCGTCAATCCGGTTCAGCACGGTGTCTAGCGACATGGGGATCTCCTGCTTGTCAGTGTTCCGGCGAACCCTAGCAGCGTTGACAGCGCCGTCCAGAGCGGTTGATCTGAATTGTTCATGCAATCACAAGCCCGCGAATGACGTTGCGCGGGCTGCGTCGTTTCCACGCGTCCGATAGCCGGAACTCTACTTGCCGTGAGCATTGCAAACTTATATTTGATGCAAATCAAAGTTGGGTTCACCTGTTCGGCTGTAACCAGCTGAATAAAGTAACACAAAGCTGCTGATACAGGTTAAGCTGTGGGATGTGGCAGACTAATTGCCCAAGGGAAACCGGAAACGGGCATTCAAGGAGGGTCCGTTGGACTATACTGCTCAGCTCGATTCAGCGATTGCCAGGCTGCATGACGAAGGACGTTACCGGACCTTTATCGATATCGAACGTCGCAACGGACATTTTCCGCACGCGGTGCGCACGCGCCTGGACGGCTCGCAGCAGAACATCACCGTATGGTGCGGCAATGACTATCTGGGCATGGGCCAGCACCCTGTTGTTCTGAACGCAATGCAAGAGGCGGTCGAAGCCGCAGGTGCCGGGTCGGGCGGTACGCGCAACATCTCGGGGACAACGGTCTATCACAAACGGCTCGAGGCCGAGCTGGCAGATCTGCATGGCAAGGAAGCCGCGCTTTTGTTCACCAGCGCGTATATCGCCAACGACGCCACGCTCAGCACGCTGCCCAAGCTGTTTCCGGGGCTGATCATCTATTCTGACGCGCTGAACCATGCTTCGATGATAGAAGGGGTGCGCCGAAACGGCGGGGCCAAGCGCATCTTCCGTCATAACGACGTGGCGCATCTGCGCGAATTGCTTGAGGCGGACGATCCCGCCGCACCCAAGCTGATCGCCTTTGAATCTGTCTATTCGATGGACGGTGATTTTGGTCCGATCGAAGAAATCTGCGATCTGGCAGATGAGTTCGGCGCGCTGACCTATATCGACGAAGTGCACGCGGTGGGCATGTATGGCCCGCGCGGTGGCGGCGTGACCGAGAGGGATCGCCTTGCACATCGGATCGACATCATCAATGGCACCCTGGCCAAGGCCTATGGCGTCATGGGGGGCTATATCGCCGCCAGTGCAAAGATGTGCGATGCCGTGCGGTCTTATGCGCCGGGCTTTATCTTTACGACATCGTTGCCGCCGGCGGTTGCCGCAGGGGCTGCTGCATCCGTTGCGCACCTGAAAACCGCGTCTGAGCTGCGCGAGCAGCACCAGACTCAGGCGAAGATCCTCAAGCTGCGGCTGAAGGGAATGGGCCTTCCGCTGATCGACCACGGCAGCCATATCGTGCCTGTGATCGTCGGCAATCCGGTGCACACCAAAAAGCTCAGCGATATGCTGCTGGACGATTATGGCATTTACGTGCAACCGATCAATTTCCCGACCGTCCCGCGCGGAACCGAGCGTCTGCGTTTTACCCCGTCTCCGGTGCATGGACCCGACGAAATGAACCGTCTGGTGCAGGCGATGGACGAACTTTGGTCACATTGTGCGCTAAATCGCGCCGAACTTGCCGGATAACCTAACGCCAAAGTGTGCAACGAGTTTGCCGCGTGTTAAGCTTACGCTAACAAAACGAGTAGACGAATCATTCTGGGGATGATTCGCCACTTACGCGAAATACGCGACAGGCAGAATGGGGCAGCAGGGATGATTGGGCGCAGATCTCAGCGCGAATCCGAAGAGGACGTAGATGTCAGACCAAAAGGGTTTGACGACTACGAAGTTCGCCTAGGCGACAAGATGCGTGGTGAACGCGCAACGATGGGCAAATCTCTTCTGGATGTTCAGCGCGAGCTGCGGATCAAAGCCAACTATATCGCTGCAATTGAAAACGCCGACCCCGATGCGTTTGATACACCCGGCTTTATCGCCGGGTATGTGCGTTCCTATGCGCGCTATCTGGGGATGAACCCTGATGAGACCTTCGCGTCTTTCTGCAAGGAAAGCGGATTTGAGGTTGCGCATGGCATGTCCGCAGAGGCCTCGGTGGTGCGGAAACCTTCGGGGGCTCTGCCTGCGCGCGGCCCGATGGGGCGGGATCCGTTCATTTCGCCCAATACGCCCTATATTCCGGGCAAGGAGTCTCTGGTCAGCCAGATTGAACCTCGCGCAATCGGCTCGTCGCTGGTTTTGATCGCGGTGATCGGTGGCATCGGCTATGGCGGTTGGTCTGTTTTGAACAAGATTCAGCAAGTTCAGGTCAGCCCGGTTGAACAGGCACCGGTGGTTCTGTCTGATCTGGATCCGCTGGATGCGGCGCGCAGCAACGTGTCAGATCATGTTGCGGAAGTGGCAAGCGCCGAAGCATTGGACCGTCTCTATCGTCCGCAGGCGCTGGATGTTCCGGTGCTGGTTGCGCGGGATGCTCCGATCTCAACGCTTGATCCGCGCGAGGTTGGAACCTTCCGCCCGCCCGAATTGCCGCAGTTCGAAGTGGCTGAACTGCACACGGTCGAAAAACCGGCCCTGCCGCAAGTGGTCGAACAGATCGATACCACGCTAAAGATCGTGGCGGTTGATCCGGCATGGATGCGCGTGACGGCTGCGGATGGCAGCGTCATTTTCGAAGGTACACTGGGAACCGTCGAGCAAGGCAGTGTATTCGAAGTGCCCCTGACGGAAGAACCGCCGACATTGCGTGCGGGCGCGTCAGGATCGGTATATTTCGCGATGAACGGTGAACATTACGGCCCGGCGGGTGCTCCGGGAACGGTCGCCAAGGGTGTTGTTCTGTCGAAAGACGCCGTGTCCGAGGCCTATGCCGTCGCCGATCTGGAGGCGGAACAGAACAGTGCGCTCAAGCAACTGGTGGCGGAACTGCAAACCGAGGCGACAGAAACGCCCGCCGAGTGATCTAGCCATTGCGATAACCCTGTTGCCGAACTATCTACAGTCGCAACTCAGGCAGACGCGGATCCGTCCTTATGTCCCTCAATCACGTGCGCCCATGGCGCGACATCTATCGTCGTAAATCCCGTCAAATCATGGTCGGCAACGTCCCCGTCGGTGGCGATGCACCCATTGCCGTTCAAACCATGACCAACACGCTGACCACCGATGTGGCGGCGACCGTGGCGCAGGTACAGGCGGCGGCTGAGGCTGGCGCTGACATCGTTCGCGTTTCGGTTCCTGATGAGGCGTCGTCCAAGGCATTGAAAGAGATCGTGCGCGAAAGCCCGGTGCCCATCGTTGCGGATATTCATTTCCACTATCGGCGCGGGATCGAGGCCGCCGAAGCAGGCGCTGCCTGTCTGCGCATCAATCCCGGCAATATCGGAGACGAAACCCGTGTAAAAGAAGTCATCCAGGCGGCGCGCGACCACAACTGCTCGATCCGCATCGGCGTGAACGCGGGCAGCCTGGAAAAGCACCTGCTTGAGAAATATGGCGAGCCGTGCCCCGAAGCGATGGTCGAAAGCGGGCTGGAACATATCCGCATCCTTCAGGACAATGATTTTCACGAGTTCAAGATCAGCGTAAAGGCCAGCGACGTGTTCCTGTCGGCCGCGGCTTATCAGGGCATTGCCGAGGCGACGGATGCCCCCATCCATCTGGGCATTACCGAGGCCGGAGGGCTGGTCAGCGGCACGATCAAATCGGCCATCGGGCTAGGCAACCTGCTGTGGATGGGGATTGGCGACACGATCCGCGTCAGCCTGTCTGCTGACCCGGTGGAAGAGGTCAAGGTCGGGTTTGAAATCCTCAAATCCCTTGGCCTGCGTCATCGGGGTGTCAATATCATCTCGTGCCCATCCTGCGCGCGACAGGGTTTTGATGTCATCAAAACCGTCGAGGCGCTGGAACATCGCCTTGAACACATCAAGACGCCGATGTCCCTGTCGATCATCGGCTGCGTGGTCAACGGCCCGGGCGAAGCGCTGATGACCGATGTTGGTTTCACCGGCGGCGGTGCAGGGTCCGGCATGGTCTATCTGGCCGGCAAAGCCAGCCACAAAATGTCGAACGACCAGATGATCGATCACATCGTGGAAGAGGTCGAGAAAAAGGCGGCAGAACTGGATGCGGCGGCTGAAGCGGCTGAATAGCCTGTTTCTTCACGACATTTAAAAACCGGGCATCTGTTGTGTAGCGCAATGGATGCCGCCACCCAGCTCTCCCAGCACATCCACGTCAAGCGTCACGACTTCACGCCCGGGGTGGTGTTTTGCAAGCGTTTCCGACGCGATCCTGTCTGTTTCCGAGTCTCCGAACCGGGCCGCAATCACACCGCCATTGCAGACGTAGTAATTGGCATAAGAGTCCACGAAATCCAGGTTTTCGACCCGGCGGATATGCGGCTCGGGTATCACGTCCATGTCGATGCCCGCGGCAATGAGACGATCATGGGTGTCCAACGCGGCCATGTGGAAAGGATCATCTTTGTGCGGTTCATCCGGCAAGTTGATGATGCCGCGACCGGGGCCGGTAAACCGGGCCAGACTGTCAATGTGATAGTCGGTGATGTCTTCGCCCCAGACACCTTCGGACCAGATCATGCGTTTGGCCCCAAAGGCCGCCAACAACCGGGCTTCGATCTCGTCCCGGGTGAGGCCGGGATTGCGGTTGTCATTCACCCACGAGCTTTCATGCGCCATAAGTGTCCCATGCCCATCCTGCTCGACGCCACCGGCTTCGCCGATCAGCCCGGTCGGCAACAGGGGCAGACCCAGCCTTTCGGCCACTCTGCCGGCAATTTTCGCATCATGTGCGTGAACCTGTTTTCCTCCCCACCCATTGAACTGGATCTGCTGGACCGCAAGCGCGCCACGGTCGTTGATCGCAAAGACCGGGCCTGCGTCCCGGCACCACAGATCTTCGGTCGGGACATCCCAGATCTCGACCGCCGCAGAAAGCCGTTTGCTGATATCTGCGTGATGTTCCGATCCGGCGAGCATTGTGACGGGTTCAAAAAAAGAGATCGTGTTTGCGATTTCCGCAATGGTCCCCTGTACCATTTCCAGAAAAACGGGATCGCGATAGACGGTTCTGCTGACCGGCCATTGCATGAAAGTGCAATGATGCCGGGCGTCTTCGGCCGGCACGCGGAAGCCGGTCGCGGGCTGCGCAATAGACTGGCCAGAGAAACCCGTCATACCCAACGCTCCTCCGGCCACCAGAAATTCCCGCCGCTTCATGGCACGTTGCCGACAGATCCGGCCTTAGCCGCGTTCGGCACGTATACCGTTAACGATCTGCTGCATCTGATCGGCTGGCAAATAGCCACGCAGCATCTCTGTGCCCAACACAAACGAAGGTGTGCCCGAGATCTGCATCCGCTGGGCCAGAGCACGGGTGCGCGCAATCTCATCCGTGACGCGATCGCTGTCCATCGCCGCGATGATCTCGTCGCTGTTCAGCCCCAAACCGTCCGAGATGCGGCGTAGGGCAACTTCGCTTGGCTCGCCGGTGAATTCCAGCAGAGCATCATGGACCTGCTTGTATGCGTCGTCGCCCGCCACGTGTTTGGTGGCCACGGCAAAACGTGAGGACAGCACAGACGCATCACCCAGGATGGGGAATTCCTTGATCACAAGGCGGATGTTGCCGTCTTCTGCCAGCAGGCTGGTAACTTCGGGAACGGCACGGCGGCAATAGCCACACCGGTAGTCCATGAACTCGACCAGCGTGATGTCGCCATCCGGGTTGCCGCCAACCCAGCTGTACCCGTCATCAAACAGTTCATCCGCATTGGCGGCGACCAGTTCTTTGTCCGCCGCGGCTTCGGCGACGGCATTGCGCTCTTCCAGAATGTTGATGGCTTCGATGATCACTTCGGGGTTTTCCAGCAGGTATTCGCGCACCTGGGCACCAAATTCCGCCTTCTCGGCATCGTTCATCGCGTTCAAGTCCAGCGCCTGCGCCGAGGTCGCCGCCAAGGAAAGCCCCAGAAGGGCGGGTGCAGCATGTCTGAGGATCATTTCCGTTTCCTTTTGTCTTTGTCGAGTCGTTCCGATGCAATCAACACGTCTTGTGCCCTTTGCCAACCCGGTGAGCCTTCGGGCAGACGTGCCACGGCGCGTTTTGCGTGAATTCCGGCATCTTTCAACCGCCCTTGCAGCGCATAACGCTCTGCCGTCACGGTCGACGCCATACCATCATTGCCGACCTGAGCATAGGCAACACCCAGATCCTGCAACAGCCTGGCGTTCCGGTAGTCCCGGGCGCGGGCTTTTTCCAGCACGCTCAGGGCCTGTTTGGTTTGGCCCTGCGCCAGCAACGCCCGCCCGTAGCCAGCCAGGATCAGCGCATCGTTCGGAGCCATTTCAACAGCGTTCCCATACGCTTCAACAGCCGCGCCTATTTGCCTGTTTTCCAGCAGAATTTGCCCTTTTAGGTCATAATAGTAGGGGTCGTTCGGGCGCAGAGTCAGGGCCTTGTCGATGGCACCACGCGCGCGATCCAAATCACGGTTCTGATGATAAGCCGAAGCCTCGCGCATCAGGCGGATGTCCAGGGCGGTTTCTTCTTTGGCGCGCCGTAATGTCCAACTGGGTGAGCGTAAAAAGGCCGACAATTTGCCTTTGACGCGGGCGAACCAGTAGTCGGCGTTGGCATTCGGAACGGCCTTGTCGCCGAACTCATCCAGAAACGCTTCGGCGGCGCGCAACCGTTCACGACTGGTGGGATGCGACCGCATGTACGGGTCCTGATTGGCGACGCTCAGCAACTCCTGACCCGCGAATTTCCTGTGCAGATCAACCATGCCGCTGGGGGAAATCTGAGCCCATCGCAGATAGCTTGCAGCGCTTCGGTCGGCCGAGGCCTCTTCGGCGCGGGTATGGCCCAGAAAGCTGCGGATTGCGGCGCCTTGGGTGCCTGCGGCGATGCCAATGGCGGCTTCCCCCCCTCCGGCCGCAGCCGCAAGCAGGGCCAAAGCGGTGCCAAGGCCCGCATTGCGCCGCGCCGCCTTCAGGTTTTCGGCGCGGCGGGCCAGATGGCCGTTCGCAATATGCGCGGCCTCATGCGCGATCACCGCTTGCAGCATTTCGGGGCTTTCGACCGTAAGGATCAGCCCGTAATTCAAATAGATGGCGTTGTAGTCGATGACGAATGCATTGAACGTGTTGTCATTGACCACAAGGATTTGAACCCGATTGGTGTTCAGACCGGCGGCGCGCAGAACCGGAAAGGCCAGCTCGCGCAGGCCACGCTCGATATCGGGGTCGCGGATCAGGCTTTGCCCATGGGATTGCGTTGCAACCGCCAGCCAGACACCAACCGACAGGATCAGAGCCGGGATTGACGTCAGCAGGGATACGCGTTCAAAAGCCATGGCTGCAACATGGGAGATGGGCATGAGAAACTCAACCCGGTCCGGGGTCGATCCCTTCATCGTGATGGACGTGATGGAAGCCGCGCGCCGTGCGGAAGAAGCGGGCCGCCATGTGATTCACATGGAGGTTGGCCAGCCCGGAACCGGCGCCCCCAAGGGCGCGACCGAGGCGCTGGCGAAGGCGATGGATCAAAGCCCGTTGGGCTATACGGTGTCTCTCGGCTTGCCTGCGCTGCGAAAGCGTGTCGCGCAGCTTTATGGTGAGTGGTACGATGTGGACCTGAACCCGGGGCGCGTGGTCATCACGCCCGGATCGTCCGGCGGGTTTCTGCTGGCTTTCACGGCATTGTTCGACAGCGGGGATCGCGTCGGAATCGGTGCGCCGGGGTATCCGTCTTATCGCCAGATTCTCAGGGCACTTGGATTGTTGCCGGTCGATCTGCCGACCGCGCCTGAAAACCGTCTGCAACCCGTGGCAGCGGATATTCAGGGAATGGGCCTGAAGGGGCTGATGGTGGCGTCTCCGGCGAATCCTACCGGCACGATGCTGGATCACGCCGCCATGGGGTCGCTGATCGAAGCCGCACACGGGCAGGGGGCATCCTTCATCAGCGACGAAATCTATCATGGTCTGGAATACGAGGCCAAGGCCGTAACCGCACTGGAACTGACGGATGAGTGCTATGTGATCAACTCGTTTTCCAAGTATTTCTCGATGACCGGTTGGCGCGTGGGCTGGATGGTCGTGCCCGAGGATCAGGTGCGCGTTGTCGAGCGGATAGCCCAGAACATGTTCATTTGCGCGCCGCACGCCAGTCAGGTTGCCGCACTGGCCGCGATGGATTGCGAGGACGAGCTGCAAGCCAATCTGGACGTGTACCGCCGAAACCGCGCGCTGATGCTGGACGGGCTGCCCAAGGCGGGCTTTACGAAAATCGCGCCTCCGGACGGGGCTTTCTATGTCTATGCCGACGTGTCTGACCTGACCGATGACAGCCGCGCATTTGCGGCCGAGATTCTGGACAAGGCCGGTGTTGCGGTCACGCCGGGTCTGGATTTCGATCCGCAACGCGGCCATACGACGTTGCGTTTTTCCTATGCGCGTTCGACGGCCGACATTCAGGACGGGCTGGAACGGTTGCGCTTGTTCATGACCCAGCGGAAGGTGATCGGGGAACCTGCCTGAGCCGTTCACAAATCAGCCCTTGTGGTATAGGCTGCCCGGCAAACGATCTCGGGAAAACTTGAGGCCATGAGCAGGATCTTCATTTGCATCGCCCTGATCTGGGCGTTGTGCGGCAGTGCCGTCGCGCAGGATTTCAGCGCGCTGGCACGCGTTCAGCCCGACCAGAGCCGCATCACGGATGTGGGGCGAACCGGCGTTCGCGTGGATATCGGCCTGAGCCAGGGGGTGCCGTACCGGATCTTCACCTTGCAGGATCCGTACCGGATGGTTCTGGACTTCAACGAAGTGGACTGGACCGGGCTGAACCGAACGGATTTCCTGCAATCCGAACGCGTCAGCGGCGTGCAATTCGGGGCCTATGTTCCGGGTTGGTCGCGGTTGGTGTTGGAACTGGGCGCTCCGATGGCCGTAGACACTGCCGAGTTGACGGTTGCCGAGGATTCGGGGGCGGCTCTGCTGTCTCTGAGCCTCAAGGGCACGGATTTTGATACGTTCAACGCAACCGCAGGTGCGCCGCGCAACCCGGGATGGGACTTGCCGGAGCCGGCTGATGTGCCGCAGGCATCGGCGCGCTCGGCAGACAGGCCGTTGCGCGTAATGCTCGATCCGGGGCATGGCGGGATCGATCCGGGTGCCGAAATCGATGGCGTTGATGAAAAAAACCTGATGCTGACCTTTGCCCGCGAACTGCGCGAAGTTCTCTTGCGATCAGAAGGTTATGAGGTGGTCCTGACCCGCGTTGACGACCAGTTCGTCTCGTTGGAGCGCCGGATTGCCCTGGCGCATCGGGCTGGCGCGGATCTGTTCATTTCGTTGCATGCGGATTCCCTGTCGGAAGGTCAGGCCCACGGGGCTGCCGTCTATACCTTGTCTGCCGATGCTTCGGATGTGGCCAGTTCAAAACTGGCCGAGCGGCATGATCGGGGGGATTTGATCTCGGGTATCGATCTGAATGGTGCCGATGATCAGGTGGCCGATGTTCTACTTGATCTGGCGCGCCAGGAAACGATGCCGCGGACCAGGTCACTGGCCAGCGCGATCGCCAATGGGATGGCCCAGCAAGGCGGGCCGATGAACCGCAAACCGCTGCGGACTGCTTCGTTCTCGGTTCTCAAGGCGGCCGATATTCCGTCTGTTTTGGTCGAACTTGGATTTCTGTCCAGCCCCAGAGATCGGGAAAACCTAAGGGATTCGAAGTGGCGGGCGAAAATGGCCTTGGGGATCTTTCAGGGGATCGAAGACTGGCGTCAGCAGGATGTGATCCGCAAATCCCTGATTGGCCAGTGACCTTGCGACGCAAAACGGCTAGAATACGCTTGGTGTTTTGACCCTTGGGCGGTGCAACACTATATAGGCACCACCGCGAGAAAAAGGCAGTAACGTGATCCGGTTCATTCTTTCGTTTTTCGGGGCGATCTTCAGTATCGTTACCTTGGGTATTTTCATGGTCGCACTGGTGATTGGTGCAGTGTTCTGGATGTATGGCCGGGACCTGCCCAGCCACGAGTCCCTGGCCCAGTACAAGCCCCCGACGATCAGCCGGATCTATTCGGGCGAAGGCCAGTTGATCGACGAATTCGCGCAGGAACGCCGCCTGTTCACGCCGTCCGCGGAAATTCCCGATCTGGTGAAACAGGCGTTTATTTCGGCGGAAGACAAGAATTTCTATACCCATCAGGGGTACGACCCACGCGGCATTGTCGCGGCAGGTGTCGAAGCTGTGCGCACCAAAGGCGGAACCGTGCGGGGTGCGTCGACCATTACGCAGCAGGTGATGAAGAACTTCCTGTTGTCGGGCGACCGCCGGGCAGAACGCAAGATCAAGGAAATCATCCTCGCCACACGGCTCGAGGATAGCCTGGACAAGGAGCAGATCCTTGAACTGTACCTGAACGAGATCTTTCTGGGTCAGAACTCGTACGGTGTGACGGCCGCCGCGCAGACCTATTTCAACAAGACCTTGCAGGAACTTGCCCCGCACGAGGCCGCGATGTTGGCCGCGATGCCCAAGGCGCCGTCGGATTACCACCCGGTCCGGGAAAAGGAACGCCTGCTGGCCCGCCGAAACTATGTGCTGCGCGAGATGTACCAGAACGGTTACATCGATCAGGCGACCTATGAGTCCGAGGTCGAGAAGCCGCTGCGCTCGGTTCAGAACGGCGATTTCGAAAGCTTCCGCACCGCATTGCCGCCGCGAGACTACTTCACCGATGAAATCCGACGTCAACTGAGCGAGGACTTTGGTGAAGGTGAGTTCTTTACCGGCGGCTTCACGGTTCGCGCGTCGGTGGACGAGGAAATGCAGGTCGAGGCCGCAAAGGCCCTGCGCACGGCGTTGCAAAAATATGACCGGTCGCGCGGGAAATGGCGTGGCACAGGCGAAGTGATCCCGGAAGAAAAACTGGCGGATGAGGCGCAGTGGCGACAGGCGCTGTCGCTTCTGGAAATTCCACGTGATGTGGTGCTGCCGACCCGCTGGTATCCCGCCGTGGTTCTGAATGTCTCGGATCAGCAACTTACCGTCGGGATCGAAGACGGCCCTGCGAATGGCACCATTCCGCGGTCCGATATCAAGTGGATGCAGGGTGATTTTGCGGCGAACTTCAAACGCGGTGATGTGATCCTTGTTGTCGAGGGCGAAGAGGGGCAGTGGTCTGCCCGTCAGGTGCCCGAAGTTCAGGGCGCCTTTGTGGCGATGGATGTGAACTCGGGCCGCGTTCTGGCGATGCAGGGCGGGTTTTCTTATCAGGACACCGTTTTCAACCGCGCCACGCAGGCACAGCGCCAGCCGGGATCCAGCTTCAAACCCTTTGTCTATGCCGCTGCGCTGGACAGCGGATACAGCCCCGCAACTATCGTTGTGGACGCACCGATCGAGGTGAACACGCCACAGGGCTTGTGGCGGCCCAAGAACTCGTCGAACAAGTTCTACGGGCCGACGCCTTTGCGCACCGGGATCGAGCAGTCGCGGAACCTGATGACCATCCGTCTGGCGCAGGAAGTTACAATGCCCGTCGTTGCCGGCTATGCGGAGCGGTTCGGTGTCTATGACCGGATGGGCGCGTTTTTGGCCAACTCGCTGGGGGCCGAGGAAACCACGCTCTACAAGATGGTCGCGGCATATGCGATGTTCGCCAACGGCGGCCAGCGTGTGGAGCCGACTCTGGTCGACCGCATTCAGGACCGGTTCGGCAAGACCATCTATCGCCACGATGACCGTCAGTGTCTGGACTGTAACTCGACCTGGCTGGAACCGGATGAATCGCCGACCCTTGTCACAGACCGCGCGCAGGTCATGGATGCGATCACCGCCTATCAGCTGACATCGATGATGAAGGGTGTGGTCGACCGCGGGACGGCATCCAGAGTTGTGAATCTGCCTGTGCCAACAGCAGGCAAGACCGGAACCACCAACGAATCCAAGGATGCGTGGTTCATCGGCTTTACGTCGAACATCGTGGCGGGTTGCTACATCGGCTATGATCGACCGCGCCCGATGGGGCGGGGGGCTTATGGTGGTACCTTGTGCGGCCCGGTGTTCCAAAGCTTCATGGAAAAAGCCGTCGAAAAGTATGGCGGCGGGCCATTCAAGGTTCCAGAAGGTGGTCACTTTATCAAAATCGACCGTTTCAGCGGCGCCCGCCTGCCGGATGACGCCACCGGTGACTATGTCGTGGCCGAATTCTTCCGCGACGGTGTCGATGGGTTCATCGACCGTGTTTATGATGGTGGTTTTGCGATTGGTTCCGACCTGCCATTGTTCGAGGAAGCGCAGCGCGCAGGTGTGCAGGTTCAAACCTCCACCGGTCAAACCATCACGGTCGGCCCCAAGGCTACGCAAGGCGATCTGAGTACCGGCGGTCTTTACTGATCGGTCGCGTCCAGAAAAAGGCGCAAAAGGACGGCTTCCGGGTCGTTTTCGATGGTACCGCCGGATCGCCAGCAGATGGACAAGGCGCATTTGGCGGCTGCCCATTGGGCCAGCCGTTTTTCTGAAACCTTCATGGCTTCGGAATAGAGCGACAGGCAGGTTTCGATCTGCCGGGGATTGCGCACCAAATCGGTCATGCCTTTTGGGTGCCGCAGTGCATTTGCCAGCTCAAAGGCCGGATCACTTGCATATCCTTTGGCATCGAAAACCCGCGGGCCATTGTGGGTTAGAACAATGTTGCCCGGGTGAAGATCCCCGTGCAGGGGCACCGGCGTGGGCTGTCTCGGCAACCAGTTCCGGCTGATGCAATTCCCATCGGTCCGGAAACTCTTTGAATGTGCCTTGCATTCACGCCCAGCCCGTCTTGTGGTGTCTCGCACCTCTTGCTATCACGCAGGCCTGATTGAGCAAGTTGGGACAAGACCATGCGCGCCGAAACCCAGAACACTGTGGCGGAAATCGAAAAGTCGCTGGAGCTGCTGGCGCAGCGCATGGACTATGAGACCGCGCCGCATCGCCTTGAGGAATTCAATGCGCGTGTCGAAGATCCCAACCTGTGGGACAATCCCGAAAAGGCGCAGAAACTGATGCGCGAACGGCAGATGCTGGTCGACGCGATCGAAACCTACGAGTCCATCAAAACCGATCTCAGCGACAATATCGAGCTGATTGAGCTGGGCGAGATGGAGGAAGACCAAGAAGTCGTTCAGGATGCCGAAGCCGCGATCAGGACGCTAAAAACCAAGGCCGCGAAGAAAGAGCTTGAGGCGTTGCTGGACGGTGAGGCCGACAGCAACGACACCTTCCTCGAAATCAATTCGGGCGCGGGCGGAACCGAAAGCTGTGACTGGGCGTCGATGTTGGCGCGGATGTATGTGCGCTGGGCCGAGAAGAAAGGCTATACGGTCGAGCTTCAATCCGAAACCCCGGGCGAAGAGGCAGGGATCAAATCCGCTGCGTACAAGATTTCGGGGCACAACGCTTATGGCTGGCTGAAATCCGAAAGCGGCGTGCACCGGCTGGTGCGGATTTCGCCTTTTGACTCGGCGGCCAAGCGGCACACCTCGTTCTGTTCGGTCTGGGTCTATCCCGTGGTCGACGACAATATCGAAATCGAGGTGAACCCCGCCGATATCCGCATCGACACCTACCGGTCATCGGGTGCCGGTGGTCAGCACGTGAACACCACGGACTCGGCTGTTCGGATCACGCACATCCCGACCGGGATTGTTGTAACCAGCTCGGAAAAGTCGCAGCACCAGAACCGCGATATTGCCATGAAAGCCCTGAAATCGCGCCTGTACCAGCAGGAACTGGACCGCCGGAACGCCGACATCAACGCGGCACATGAGGCCAAGGGTGATGCGGGCTGGGGCAACCAGATCCGGTCATATGTTTTGCAGCCCTACCAGATGGTCAAAGACCTGCGGACAAATTACGAGACCTCGGATACCAAGGGTGTTCTGGACGGCGATCTGGACGGCTTCATGGCGGCCACTCTGGCCCTGAACGTGGCGGGCAAGAGCCGCTCCGAGGCCCAGGGCGACAGCTGAGGTGAAGCGTAACAGCCCTTTCCTGAACGTTCTGAAAGGGCATTGGCAGCTTATCCTCATCACGGCCCTGGTGTTTCTGCTTTGGAATACACCGGTTGCGGTTCCACTGAAGATACTGGTCGTCTTTCTGCATGAGTTGTCTCATGCGGTGACGATCTTGATGACGGGCGGCTCGGTCGAGAGCTTTTCGATCTCACCACAACAGGGCGGCGTTGTCGTCGGCCGGGGCGGCAATCGCTTTCTCAGCCTGTCTGCCGGGTATCTTGGTTCCCTCGCGCTGGGCATGGCCCTTTTGATCCTTGCCTTGCGAACACGGGCCGACCGCGCCGTTCTGGCGGGTTTTGGCGGCGTCATGTGTCTGGTGGCGGTGCTGTATATCCGCGACCCGTTCGCCCTTGTTTTTAGCCTCGGAACCGGGGCTGCGATGATTGCTGCGGCGTGGTATCTGCGCCCGGATGTAAGCGATCTGGTGCTGCGCGTGATCGGATTGACCAGCATGATCTATGTCCCTTTCGACATCTTCGATGACACGATCCGACGGTCCGGCGCGCGGTCGGATGCATTCATGCTGGCCGAGGAATTCGGTGGCTCTGCCATGTTGTGGGGCGGGATCTGGCTGGTGCTCAGCTGCATCGTGATCGTTCTTTGCCTGCGCTACTGGTTTGGGGCTGACAGCAACCTGCATTTTCGCAGATCAGCGCGCTGACATTGCCGTCTGGGACGACGCTGAAAAGATACATTTAAACAGTGGGTTTAAATGATCTGAACTGCCCGCTAGGCTGCCGGAAACGACAATGGATTGGCGCGTCATGGACCTGACCCGGATATCGGCTACAGACCTTTTGAAACAGTTGGCCAACCGGCAGGTTTCAGCCTCGGACGTGATGCAGGCCACGCTGGATCGCATCGCTAAGGTCAATGGTGATGTGAATGCCATCGTCGCATTAAGGGATTCAGATGGTTTGATGGCCGAGGCGAAGGCCTGTGACGACGGCCCGATCACCGGCCCGCTGCACGGTCTTCCAATCGCAGTCAAGGATCTTGTGAACGTGGCGGGTGTCGTCTCGTCGCAAGGATCACCTGTTTTTCAAGACCACGTGCCAGCCAGCGACGATCTGATCGCCGCGCGGATGCGGCAAGCCGGTGCCATCCTGATCGGAAAGACCAATACGCCGGAATTTGGGCTGGGATCGCACACGTTCAATCCGGTCTATGGGGCAACGTGCAACCCTTATGATGCCAATCGTACCTGCGGTGGCTCATCCGGCGGGGCGGCGGTTGCCTTGGCGACGGGCATGGTTGCGCTGGCCGATGGCTCGGACATGATGGGCAGCTTGCGCAACCCTGCTGCCTGGAACAACGTTTATGGCTTTCGGCCAAGCTGGGGCAGGGTGCCTTCCGATCCCGTGGGGGACAGCTTTTTGCACCAGTTGTCGACACTGGGCCCCATGGCGCGCTGCCCCGAAGACCTGGGTGTTCTGCTTGATGTCATCTCGGGTCCGGACCCGCGCTTGCCGCTGGCCGTTGAAAGTGCGCCGGTGTCGCCAGTGACCGCCGCAGAGCTGCAAGGGCTGCGGATCGGGTGGCTTGGCGACTGGGGTGGCGCTTTTCCGACCGAGCCCGGTATTCTTGACATCTGCAAAGACGCGATGGGCGTGTTCGATACGCGTGGCGCGCGGGTTGAGGACGTCGCCCCGCCTTTCGATGCCGAAAAACTCTGGACCAGCTGGATCACCTTGCGGTCGTTCAGCGTGGCCGCCGGGCTGGAACCCTTGGCATCGCAAAAGGAAGACTTGAAAGACACGGCACAATGGGAACTGGATCGGGGTCTGGCACTGAGTGCAATGGAGGTGCACCACGCCAGTGCCATCCGCTCGGAATGGTTCCGCTGCGCAGCGAAGCTGTTCGAACAGTTTGACGCGTTGGTTCTGCCGTCTGCTCAGATCTGGCCGTTTTCGGTTGATTTGTCTTACCCGACAGAGATCGCGGGCCGGGCCATGGATACCTATCACCGATGGATGCATGTCACGATACCGGTCAGCCTGATCGGCCTGCCATGCCTTGCTGCGCCCGCGGGGTTTGGCACGCAGGGGCTGCCGATGGGGTTTCAATTGTTCGGGCCCAAAGGATCGGACCGGAAACTGTTGTCAGTCGGAGCGGCTTACCACGCCGAAACCAATTGGCCAAACAAGAGGCCGGCGATGCCATAACGCCGGTCAGGGAGGAGGAAGACAACATGGAAAAACCCTTTGGTGTTCCGGATATGCGACCGGTCGATACCGCCATGCTGCGTACTGCATTGCAGCGCGCCTGGGCCGACTTTCGCCGCGCACCGCTGTTCGGCCTGATTTTTGCGGGGTTTTACGTACTTTCCGGGTGGGCGATGGCGTGGGTGACAATTCAAACCGGAACAACCTTCTGGCTGGTGCTGGCGGCCATCGGGTTTCCGCTGATCGGTCCGTTCGCCGCTGTTGGTCTGTACGAGGTATCGCACAGGCTGGAACAAGGCGAGCCGCTCGATTTTGGCGCGATCTTCGGGGTCGTGATGCAGCAAAGCCGCAGACAATTGCCCTCGATCTGCGCGATCATAGTTGTCGTGTTTCTTTTCTGGTTTTTTCTGGGGCACATGATCTTTGCCCTGTTCATGGGGTTGGCGACGATGACCAACGTGTCGACCTCGCTTGAGGTGTTTCTGACATTGAATGGCCTGACAATGCTGGCCGTCGGCACGGCCGTCGGGGCGGTTTTTGCAACCGTTCTGTACATGATCACCGTTCTGTCGATCCCTCTGCTGCTGGACCGCGAGCTGGATTTTGTAACGGCCATGATCACCAGCTTTACCTACGTGTCAGAGAACTTTCCGGTGATGCTGGCCTGGGGTGCCTTCATCGCGGTGCTGACATTTCTGGCGATGGTGCCCTGGTTTCTGGGGTTGCTGGTGGTTCTGCCGTTGCTGGGACATGCCAGTTGGCATCTTTACCGGCAGATCACGCAGAACGATGAAGAGGAAACACCAACCTGAGACGGAAGGTTACAGGTTCTGAGCCACGTTGTTCGTCGACAATCGCGCAGCAGCAAAAATGGCCGTCGAGTCGTGCCCAAGGTATTTCAGCACAACGGGTTCGGGCGTTGTCGCATTTGTCGGGCTGATGACCGACCCACGCCAATGAACTGCCGTTCCCGTAGGGTCCGGAGAGATCAGATAGACCCGGCTGTTCTGACCTTCCCGCTGGGAGGTCAGCATATAGACGGTGTCACCGCTTGAGGCTGCTATCCCCTGTATTTCCCGCGCTTTCGGTGTTGCCTCGGGCATTGCCGCGCGCGACACGTAGCCACGGATCAACGTACATTGGGCCAAGGGTCGGGCGTGCAGCAGGGTCATCCGGTGTTCAGCCGAAAGGCTTTCGATTACCGCGTAGAACCCGGGTGAAAACGGGGATTTCTCGATCGCATCCGCACCAGAACCCAAAAACTCTGTCAGGGCCGGAGTTGCGGGGTGTTCTTCGATCTTTTCGATCTCGTCCAGCGGTTTCAGAAGAATGCGGGCATCCACATCGAAGAACCGGCATATACGGTCCAGCACATCCGGTCTGGGAACGCTTTCACCGGAAAGATATCTGTTGAACTGGGTACGGTTTACGCCAAGTTGGCGGCACAGCGCCGAGACCGAGCGATATCGCTTTGCCAATTGCCGAAGGTTCGCACCAAACATTGCGCGAATCTCGGCTGGACTACGAATATCGTCAGTCATGGGTGTCCACGTCTTGCTAAGTTTCCGGAAGAAACCGACAACGCACCGACGCCGAAGCCCGGTGCATATTCAAAAATCGTACAGAATGACCCCAAGCAACGTATCCCCACGTCGCGTTGCGGCGACAAGGCTAACGTTCTCATGTGTAAAGGCAATAGGCTTTATCTGAAAATGCCTGATCTTTTTCTGGAAAAGCCGACCCTATGGCAATTTTAGCGCATTCAGATCGCCAGAGTTGAATTGCAAATCGCCGGCCACCTTAAAAAGTGTTCCCGCCTTGGCTGCAAGACAAGTGCCAAGGCGGGACAGGTTGGTCAATCGCCGCGCAGCAGGGCCGCCACGCCGGTACGCGCGATTTCCATCAGGCCCAGCGGGCGCATCAGGTCAGCAAAAGCGTCGATCTTGTCGGGCGCACCGGTGATTTCGAAGATGAAAGAGTTCAGGGTGCTGTCAACCACATTGGCGCGGAAGATATCGGCCAGACGCAGGGCTTCGACCCGCTTGTCGCCTTCGCCGACGACTTTGATAATGGCCAGTTCGCGTTCAACCGAAGGACCTTCGACCGTCAGGTCATGCACGTCATGGACAGTCACGATCCGGCCCAGCTGCGCCTTGATCTGTTCGATCACCTGCGGTGTGCCTGTGGTGACAATGGTGATGCGGCTCAGGTGTCCTGTGTGATCTACCTCGGCCACGGTAAGGCTTTCGATGTTATAGCCGCGCCCCGAGAACAGTCCGATCACACGGGCCAAGACACCGGGCTCGTTCTCGACCAGCACGGCAATGGTATGGCGTTCCTGCACGTCCGAGAAGGTAGGTCGTAGGTTGTAGGCCGAATGGCGGGTAGCGCCTTTTTTGATATGTAGGGCAGACATTTATGTCCCTTTCATCATCCTTGACAGGTTGAGCGCAGCGCGGCGCTCAACCAAATCCGTCGAATTTTGTTAAACCAGAACCGAGCCTTTGCTGTCGATCACGCCCTGCGTTTCCGCCTCGCCCAACAGCATCTCGTTATGGGCTTTGCCCGACGGGATCATGGGGAAGCAGTTTTCGTGCTTTTCCACCAGACAGTCAAAGATCACCGGACCGTCATAGTTGATCATTTCCATGATCGCGTCGTCCAGATCGGCGGGGTCGGAACACAGGATACCTTTGGCGCCGAACGCCTCGGCGAGTTTCACGAAATCGGGCAGGGCTTCGGACCAGCTGTGCGAATACCGCTCGCCATGCAGCAGTTCCTGCCACTGGCGGACCATGCCAAGGCGTTCGTTGTTCAGGATGAACTGCTTGACCGGCAGGCGGTACTGAACGGCGGTGCCCATTTCCTGCATGTTCATCAGCCATGATGCTTCACCGGCGACGTTGATCACCAGCGCGTCCGGATGTGCCATCTGCACACCGATGGAGGCGGGGAAGCCATAGCCCATCGTGCCCAACCCGCCCGATGTCATCCAGCGGTTGGGGTCTTCGAACCCAAGGTACTGCGCCGCCCACATCTGATGCTGACCCACCTCGGTGGTGATGTAGCGATCATGCTTTTTTGTCAGTTCTTCAAGCCGTTGCAGAGCGTATTGCGGTTTGATCGACTTTTCGCTGTTGGTGAAGGCCAGGCAGTTGATCTTGCGCCATTCGGCGATCTGCGCCTGCCATTTCTTGACGGCTGCCGCATCCGTCTTGCGCCCGCGTGACTTCCACACCTTCAGAATGTCTTCCAGTACATGCGCCACGTCGCCGACAATCGGGATGTCAACGCGGATGACCTTGTTGATCGAAGACGGATCAATGTCGATATGGGCTTTCTTCGACTTTGGAGAGAACGCGTCGATGCGCCCCGTGATCCGGTCGTCGAACCGTGCACCGATGTTGATCATCAGGTCACAGCCATGCATCGCAAGGTTCGCCTCGTAAAGGCCGTGCATCCCCAGCATACCCAACCAGTTTTCGCCCGATGCCGGATAGGCACCCAGACCCATCAGGGTAGATGTGATCGGGAAGCCGGTGGAATCCACCAATTCGCGCAGCAACTGGCTGGCTGCGGGGCCAGAGTTGATGACGCCACCACCCGTATAGAAAACCGGCTTCTTGGCTTTTTCAATGGCTGCAACAAGCTCGTTGATTTCCTCCAAATCGCCTTTCAGCACAGGCTGGTAGTGCGAGGTCGAAGGTTTCGGACTGTTGTATTCACCCGTGGCAAACTGAACATCCTTGGGAATGTCGATCAGTACCGGTCCGGGACGGCCCGACTTGGCCACATGGAAAGCCTCGTGCAACGTTTCGGCCAGCGAATTCGTGTCCTTTACCAGCCAGTTATGTTTGGTGCAGGGGCGGGTGATACCAACGGTGTCGGCCTCTTGAAAGGCATCCGATCCGATCATGAAGGTCGGGACTTGCCCGGTCAGAACAACGATGGGGATCGAATCCAGCAACGCATCGGTCAGACCGGTGACTGCATTGGTGGCACCGGGGCCGGACGTGACAAGCGCAACGCCCGGTTTTCCCGTCGATCGGGCATAACCTTCGGCCGCGTGGATCGCGCCCTGTTCGTGACGCACCAGAATGTGGCGAATGTCGTTTTGCAGAAAGATCTCATCATAGATCGGTAGCACGGCGCCACCGGGGTATCCGAATACCGTGTCCACGCCCTGATCCTTGAGGGCCTGAACCACCATCTTTGCGCCGGTCATCTCACGTGTCATCTGCTTTGCTCCGTTCGCGACATGTGTCTTGCGTTCGACAAAAAAAAGCCCCCGATTTTTCGGAGGCGCATGGGTTCGATTATGGTTTACCGTTACCGGCCCATGCGCGTGGTTCCTACGATTACGACTAGCGTTCTCATCGCCAGAGGCTCCTTTTTGCTTGGGGGCGACATTATGGTCGGGGGGAAGGGGCGTCAACAGACAATTGCACCAATTTTCTATCTCAGCGGCGGTATTTTGCGACATTTTATTGCGCAGATTGCCGCATGTCGGGAATTTCCGGGAATTCGACGTGAAAATTGGCCGTTTTGTGTGCGGATAAGACGGTCTGAAAGCGTCAGGCCGATGTCCGAAACGGGCATGATCATTACTTTTTTCTGCGCCACGCTGAACGTGCAGGGGGCAAAACCCGGAGGCTTGAAATGTTGCAGGACCTGGTTGATCTTGGCCGCTATCCAATCGATCGTCCGGATTCACCGGCTTATGATCAGCTGATCGAGGATTTGAGACGCGAGTTGGAACAGGATGGATGTGCTGTTCTGCCGGGTTTCGTGCACGAGGCAGGGGTCAAACTTCTGGTGCAAGAAGCCGAGGGGGTGGCGCCCAAGGCGCACCGGTCCTTCAACAGAACCAACGCCTATTTCACGAAGGACGACCCAAGGCTTGGCATCGCCCATCCGATCCGCCGGTTCTATGATCGTTCGAACGCCTTTGTTCCGGCCGACAATCTTGCGAAATCCGGCCCGCTGCGGCGCATCTACGAGTTCGACGGCTTTCTTCCCTTTGTCCGCGATGCCCTGAATGAACCCGAAGACCGCTTTTTTCGCTACGATGACCCATTGGCGGACGTGATCATCAATGTCGTGGAAGAAGGGCAGGGCTTTCCCTGGCATTTCGACACCAACAACTACACCGTGACGCTGGCCATCCAGAACGGTGAGACGGGCGGCGCGTTCGAGTACGCGCCCAATCTGCGGACGGCGGAAAATGAAAACTTTGATCTGGTAGCCTCGGTTCTCGATGGGAACATGGGGCGGGTTCGCCGGCTGGAACTGCAGCCGGGGGATTTGCAGATCTTCAAGGGCCGGTATTCACTGCACCGGGTTGCTCCGGTCAGCGGCATGTGCCGTCGTTATGTCGGCATATTTTCCTTTGTCGAGGCTGAAGGCATGTGTGGCGGTGTGGAACGGACGCAGCAATTGTATGGCCGCGTTTTGCCGCATCACTACAAGCGCGCGGGGCTGCGAAAGGATCAATTGCTGGATTGAGTGGTCAACCTCGGTACAATGCATCTGTTTCCTGTCCGGAGAGTCAGATGCCCAAGATTTTGCAGCTTACACCATTTGTGTTGTGCTCGTCCCTGAAGGACCAGATCGACTTCTATTGTGATCGCCTTGGGTTCACCTGTGGGTTCACGCAAGACAATTATGCCTTTTTGAAACGTGGTCCTGTTGCGATCCGCCTTTTGGAGTGCCCGCCGCGGGATGACGGCAAGCCATTGGGTGATGAACACTCCTTCTATATCGATGTTGAAGATATTGATGGGCTTTATGACAGCCTGCGTGACCGATTGGCCGATCTGCCCGAAGGCCGTGTCAGGCCGCCGTTCAATCAGCCCTATAATCAGCGTGAATTCCACGTTCTGGACGAAGACGGGACACTGGTTTTTTTCGGAGAAGGTCTTTGACCCGGCGGGTACCGCTCCCGCCGATCGTCAACACGCCTGCGGCGTGTATCCTCTGGTTGGGCCGGGCAGCGCTGCGCGCTGCGGGCGCGTGCAGATCAGAATCCGACGCCGGTCCCTTGCAGTACGCCATGTTCCAAAGCGTAGCGTGTCAGCCCGGCGGTTGAGGATATGCCGAGTTTGCGCTTTATATTCTTGCGGTGCGTTTCGACCGTCCGCACGGAAATATCCAGCGTTTGCGCAACTTCCTTGTTGGATTTGCCCTGCGCCAGTTCAAGCAGAATGGTCTGTTCACGTCCGGTCAGCGCTTCGCGCACGTTGTCGCCCTTGGGCTTGAGCGATCCGCTGGCGCCGGTGCACAGATACCGTTCACCCCGCATCACCGCATCAATGGCCTGCTTGATCTCTTCAGTGGGAACGTCCTTGAGCACGTAACCTTTGGCACCGTGGCTGAGCGCGGTCGAGATATATTCCGGGCTGTCATGCATCGACAGGATCAGGATGCGCGTTTCCGGCAATCGTTCCAGGATGATTTCCGTGGCGCTGAGACCGCCGAGGCCGGGCATGTTCAGATCCATCAGGATCACATCCGGGGCAAGGTCAACAGCCTGATCCACTGCCGCCTGTCCGCTGCCAAGCGTACCGACAACTTGGATCTCATCATAGCTTTCGAGGATGGACTGGATGCCCTCGGCCACCATTGGATGGTCGTCGACGATAAGAACTCGGATGCTTTCGGCGCTCATGTGCCGGCCTTTCGGTTCGGAGTTGCGTCTTCCTGCGGCGGCAGAAGGTGGCTCAGCGGCAGACTGACTTCGATGACAGTGCCGCCACGCGGTCCGCGTGATGACAGAATGCGCAGGGACCCGTCAAGCTGTTCGATGCGTTCTTGCATGTTGCGCAACCCGATCCCGGTGCTGGGGGTGTTGGGATCGGTCCGCATGCCCCGGCCATTGTCCGTGATCCGCATGGTTGCACCTTTCTTGTGCCCGCGCAGGTCTATCGTAACATGCGTGGCTCCAGAGTGGCGCTCGATATTGGTCAGCGCCTCTTGCGCGATGCGATACAGGGCAATCTTGCTGTCCTGATCCAGCCGGTTGCGGAACACCACGGTAGAGAATTCCGTCTCGATCCCGGTGCGGTCCCGGAAATCGTCGGTCAGAGCTTTCAGCGCTGGCCCAAGACCCAGATCGTCCAGCACGCCGGGGCGCAGGTCGCGACTGATGCGGCGGACCTCGGTGATGGCGGTGCCAAGATGGTCAATCCCTTTGTCCAGCGGATCGCGTGCGCCCGCGTCATCGCCGCGGGACAGGCGGCGCCGCGCGTTGTCCAGCGCATAGCGTACACCGACCAGTATCTGGCTGATGCCGTCATGCAGTTCGCGGGCAACGCGGCCACGTTCCTCTTCCTGGGCATCGAAGACGCGCTGGGTCAGTTCCTTCAGCTTGGCGTCTGCAAGTCTGCGCTCGCGGATGTTCAGCAACATGCCGGATGCGAAAACGATCAGCACCGCCGCCACGACGATCGCGCCGATATACATGAAAGTGCGCTGAACGCGGGCCTCGACTTCGGCCCTTGCATTGGCGACCGTTGCAACGATGTCGTCGATGAAGACCCCGGTTCCCACGACCCAGCGCCAGTCCTGAAGCCCGACGACATAGGCGATCATCTGTGCTTCCTCTCCGGTCGAGGGCTTTTGCCACATGAAGCTGTGCCAACCGGCCCCCTGGCGGGCGAGGCGGATAAACTCGTCAACGATCGGAGTGCCGTCGCTGTCCGTCAGCCCTTCCCAGTTTCGGTTGATGAACTGCGTCTGGCGGGGGCTGACCAGGTTGTTGCCGTCATAATCGTAGACAAAGAAGAACCCATCCTGGCCATAGATCATTGCCGACAGGATTTGGGACACGAGGTTTTTCGCGACCTCGTCATCAGGCTCGGCCCGGCCGTAGATATAGGCGAACCCGTTGCGCGCCTGTGTCACGTAGTTGCGCAACTCTTCCTTCTTGGCTTCGACCAGGCTGCGTTCCAGCGCTTCGATCTCACGCTCGGCGGTCGCGCGGGCCTCGTATGCCACAAGCACGGCAATTGCCGCTACGGCCACGACCAGCGGGATTGCCGCAACCAGTGACAATTTCTGCGCATAGGTCAGCGAGACCAGATGTCGGAGTCTTTGCATGGACGAATCGATACGCAAGCGGCGGCGAAAATGCAAAAAGATTGGGCTTTGTCCGGCAAATACGATGATGATCATCTTAACTGCTGGGCTTCACCGCCCGATTTCTGGTCGAAAAAAGCAAAGAAATCGATTCTCTACGCAGTAGTAGGTATTCCCTTTCACTTCGGCCACATTAGGCTGACGCGCACTGAATGCGACAGGTCCGGTTCTGCCGGACCGTGACTATGAAGGGGAGGAACACTCATATGGATCGTCGTTCATTTCTGAAAAAATCCGCGCTGGGCGGTTCGGCTGCTGCTGCAACTGCTCTGGCAGCACCGGCTTATGCGCAGGGACAGCGTACTCTGACCATGGTGACCTCGTGGGGTCGTGGTCTGGCGGGCGTGTTTGACAGCGCGCAGCGTTGTGCCGACAGCATCAACGCCATGTCTGATGGCAGTCTCAATGTTGAAATCAAGGCAGCGGGCGAGCTGGTTGGCGCCTTCGAAGTATTTGACGCGGTGTCGTCGGGTCAGGCCGACATGTACCATGCCGCTGACTATTACTTTGTGGGTCAGCACCCGGGTTATGCGTTCTTCACGGCCGTTCCTTTCGGCATGACGGCGCAGGAACTGGTGAACTGGTACTATCATGACGGCGGTATGGAGCTGCATGACGAGCTGGGCGAAATCTTTGGCCTGAAGTCCTTCCTGGCCGGCAACACCGGTGCGCAGGCGGGTGGCTGGTACTCGAAAGAGATCAACAGCCCCGAAGACTTCAACGGTCTGAAGTTCCGTATGCCGGGTCTGGGCGGCAAGGCGCTGGGTAAACTGGGCGCATCGGTCCAGAACATTCCGGGGTCGGAAGTGTATCAGGCGCTGTCGTCCGGCGCGATCGACGGTACCGAGTGGATCGGTCCATGGGCCGACGAAAAGGCCGGCTTCCAGGAAATCACCAAGACCTACTACACTGCGGGCTTCCACGAGCCGGGCGCAGGTCTGTCGCTGGCAACCAACCGCGACGTGTTCAATGAACTGACCCCGGCACAGCAGAAGATCATCGAGATCGCTGCCGCCGAAGCGCACCAGTGGAACCTGGCACAGTTCCTGGCCAACAACGGCGCAGCGCTGCAGCGTCTGCAGGCGGGTGGCGTCAAGGTCCTGGAATTCCCGGACAGTGTCTGGGACGCGTTTGGTCAGGCCAGCCAGGAAGTTCTGGACGAGAACATGGGCGATGAGCTGTTCAAGAAGATCCACGACAGCGCGATGACGTCGATGGCAGCATCGTCTGCTTGGAACAACCTGTCATCGGGTGTTTACACCGCTCAGCGCGACCGTGTTCGCGGCTAAGCCATTCTGATCCAAGAAAAACCGGTTCCCCCGCGGCGCGGGGGAGCCTTTCCCGTTGCGCTAAGGGGTTTGGGCAAGCAACAATAATCCCATGCACAACTGAGACGACCTGGGGACAACATGCAGGACGAAAACGGTATCTCGTTCTTCGGCGCCCTGTGGAATGGACTGGTCTGGTTCATTCAGAACATTGCCGAAGCCTTCTATAATTTCGGATACGCCATCACGCATCCGCAACTCTGGTTGGACTGGTCCGACAAGGCGTCGATCATGCGCTTTGTCTATTACGGCGGTTCGGTCGAGTTCTTCTTTGTGGTGTTCACGTTCTTTCTGGTTCTGACGGCCATCGGGCTGTACTACCGGACCTTCATGTGGGCCATCGTGCGGGGCCTTGAGGGGTTCGCCAATACCACCGGGCGTTTCTTTGCCTGGGCGGGCCTTTTGATGGTGATCCAGCAGATCGTGATCGTTTTCATGCAGCGGGTATTTACCAGACCCGATATGTCCTTTGGTTTGGGTATCCCGTTCCAGATGGATATCAGTTGGTTCGCGGAAGAACTTAAGCTGTATAATGCGATGGTTGTCTGCCTGTGCTGTACCTACACATTCGTGCAGGGTGGGCATGTGCGCGTTGACCTCATTTATGCCGGCATCAGCCACCGTGCCAAACGGGTGGTTGATATGTGCGGTGCGGTTTTGTTCATGATGCCCATGGCGGTGCTGACCTGGATGTATGGCTGGTACTTCATGTGGCGGCACCTGATCGTGCCGAAACCGTCGGCCAGTGACACGCTGGACCGACTGGTGGCCAAGTCCCGTGCCCTGCGCTGGAACGTGGAAACCATTGGGTTCAGCCCCAACGGATTCAACGCCTACTTCCTGTTCAAGATCTTGCTGGTGGCCTTTGCGGCCATGGTGTTCCTGCACGCAATCGCATTCCTGTACCGGTCGTATCTGGAATACGTGGAAGGGCCGGAAAGCACCGGAAAATACCTCGACAAGGACAGCCTTGGTGAGGGTGAAGAAGCCTATGAAGGCGCACATTAGGGACGGAGACCCAGACTATGTTGTTCGGACTTGATGGCGTCGAGATAGGCCTCATTATCGTATTTTTCTGCCTCTTTGGGGGCATCCTTTCCGGCTTCCCGGTGGCCTTTGCCATCGGCGGCGCCGGAGTGATTTCCTTTGGGATCATCGCGGCACTGGACAGTGCCGGGCTGTTGATCCACCAGGCAATCGACACAGGCTCGCAAGCCTATCGGGATATTGTAAATTCCGGGGTAAAACCTGATGTCATATCGGTATTCCGATACCCGGATCTGCCAAGGATAGCCGAGCCGGTCTTTGTCTCTGGCTGGGAAACCGCGTTGGACCGCAACGTGTCGTTCATCGTCAATCGCATGAACGAACGGGTTCTGGCCGGTCAGTCCATCGAGACATTGCTGGCCGTGCTGATGTTCGTTCTGATGGGTATCACGCTGGAGCGTTCAAAAATCGCAAACGACCTGCTGACGACGATGGCGCGCGTCTTTGGACCGCTGCCGGGTGGTCTGGCCGTGTCCATCGTGGTTGTGGGGGCATTTCTTGCGGCCTCTACCGGCATCGTTGGCGCGACCGTGGTGACCATGGGCCTGCTGGCGCTGCCAACCATGTTGCGGAACAATTATTCGCCGGAACTCGCAACGGGTGTGATCGCGGCCTCGGGTACGCTGGGGCAGATTATTCCGCCCTCGATCGTGATCGTTCTGCTTGGCACATTGGCGGGCGATCTGTATTCGACAGCGCAGGAGACGCGGGCCGTTGAGGCGGGATGTACCGATGCGTTGACCTATCTGGGGGAACCCGCGGTTGTCTCGGTCGGAACCTTGTTCCAGGCGGCTCTTTTGCCGGGGATCCTTCTGGCGCTGCTTTATGCGTTGTATGCGTTTGGTTATGCATTGCTGAATCCCCATAAGGCACCTGCCGTGGCGCTGTCAGGCGGGTCGGGTGAGCCGATCACCCGGTCCGAAGGTCTGACTTGGCTGCTGGGGGCACCGGTTGCGCTGATTGTCGGCACCGTGTTGCTGGGCAATGTCGGCCTGATCGGCAGCCAGAACATTTCGGTCTCGGCTTTCTCGGACATCGGACAGGGCGCATCGTTGCGAACCAACGTGTCGGAAGAATGCAAGGTATCGATGATCGATCTTCATGGTCAGGCCGCCTGGGATCAGGCCGTCGCCGAGCAGGACGCCATTGACGCCGCTGGCGGTGCAGCTGAGTCTCAGCGCCTGACAGAAGAAGAACTGGCCGCCGCACAACAGGAAATGATTGCATCAGCCGCACCAATTGGAACGGGTGTCGCGATCACCGTCGTGCTGTTGGGCCTTACTCTGGTTCTGGGTCGTGGCATCGCCCCCTCGCGTACGCCTCAGCCGCTTATCGTTGGTGCGATTGGTCTGCTTCTTATGGTGTTGGTCGATATCTTGCTGATTTCGCCCACGACTTCTTCGGGGGCGACGTTCCTGTTGCTCGCGTTGCCATTTGCGCTGGCCATGTATGGTTGCAAGGAAGCCGCAGCGCGATGTGCGACCAATGACCTGATCCGCGTGGTCTTCCCGCCACTGGTTCTGATCATCGCTGTTCTGGGGTCGATCCTGGGGGGAGTGACCAACCCGACGCCGGCGGCGGCGCTGGGTGCGGGTGGCGCGATCATGCTGGCGGCCTATCGCAAGCTGCAGGATCAGGGGCGATCGGGCAAGGTGATCATCTGGTCGACCTTTGCCGTGATCATCGCCTTGCTGATGGGGGTGAACTTTGACCTGCGGGTCAATCAGGGCAATGTGACGTTGGAGACCTGGATCGCCTTCATCATCGCGTATGCGGCCTATCTGTACGCCTTGTTCGGGCTGCTGTTCGGGTGCTGGGTGCTGTACTCCAGCGGAGTTCTGACCCCGGTGGTGCGCGAGACGGCCAAGGTGACCTCGATGGTGTTTACCATCCTGATCGGATCCCAATTGCTGAACCTGGTGGTGATCTCGTTCGGAGGGGAGCACTATATCCAGCAATTCCTGAAGAGTTTTGACAACGAGTTCACGGTCTTCCTGATCGTGATGCTGGTTTTGTTCATACTGGGCTTCGTGCTGGATTTCCTCGAGATCATCTACATCGTGATCCCGATCGTTGGGCCGGTGATCTATGGCGGGTCGTTCGACCCGAAATGGGTGACGATCATGGTGGCGGTGAACCTGCAAACATCCTTCCTGACACCCCCGTTCGGGTTCGCGTTGTTCTACTTGCGAGGGGTTGCGCCGAAGGAAGTGACGACTGGCCATATCTATCGCGGGATCATTCCGTTTGTTCTGATCCAGGTGGTAGGGATCGCAATTCTGTGGTTCTTCCCGGCGATTGTCACGATCGTACCGGACCTGATCCCGAACTGATCCGGATCATCAAAATGCAAAAGGGGGCCCGAAGGCCCCCTTTTTCTTGTTTGTTGCTGAGAAGGGGCCAGCCCCTTCTTGCCCTGCTGCCAATTCATCCCCGGGATATTTTCGGCCAGATGAAGAAGCGGATCAGGTGAATTGGATCAGATCCCAGCGGTTGTCATAAGGATCGCACCAGACGGCGACTGTGCCATAGGTTTCGACGCGGGGGGGTTCTTCGAAATGGACCCCATTGGCACGCATCTGTGTGTAGTCGCGTTGGAAATCATCGGTTTGAAGGAAAAAGCCCACACGGCCGCCGGTCTGGTTGCCGATGGCGGCGCGTTGTTCGGGCCCGTCGGCTTTGGCCAGAAGAAGGGCGCCGCCGTCTGAACCCGGCGGTGTGATCAGGACCCAGCGTTTTCCGCCTCCGAGATCGATGTCCTTCAAGAGCTGGAAGCCAAGTCTTTCCGTATAAAACGCAAGTGCGTCATCGTAATCCGGCACCACGAGGGTGACGGCGTGCAGCTTCTGTTTCATCGGATGGTCAGCCCTTGGTGGGGTGGCGGTCGGGAAGCTGGATATTGGCCACTTGCTCGGCAATCGGAGCGGTGGACAGGGGGTGCCGTGAGGAAGCGCAGAAGGTATCAGGATCTGTGATCTTTTGCCATTCGCCCTGAATATAGGCCTCAAGCCCGGAGAATTTTGCCTTGTAGCCCATCTTGGGGCTGCCGGGGACCCAATAGCCCAGGTAGATATAGGGCAGGCCGGCTTCGCGCGCGATCTCGATATGGTCCAGGATCATATAGGTGCCCAGAGAATTCTGAGGCTGGTTCGGATCGTAGAAAGAGTAGACCATGCTCAGCCCATCATCGAGCACGTCGGTCAGGCTGACAGCGATCAGGTCGCCGGTCTCAGGATCTGCATACTCCACCACTCGGCTTCGAATCGGGGTTTCTTCGATCATTGCCGCAAATTCGAACACGTCCATGTCGGCCATGCCGCCATCGGCGTGCCGGGTGTCAAGATAGCGGCGGAACAGCTCATACTGCTCGTCCGTGGCCCAGGGCGATGTGGCGCGGCGTTGCAGATATCCATTGCGTTTCACAGCGCGTTTCTGGCTTTTTGTCCGGCGGAAAGCCGAGACGTCGATCCGGGCGGACAGGCAGGCTGCGCAATCTGTGCAGGAAGGGCGGTAGAGCACATTCTGCGACCGGCGAAACCCCTGCTGCGACAGGGAATTGTTCAACTGTTCCGCACCTTCGCCCTGAAGCGCGGTGAACAGCTTACGCTCCATCCTGCCATCGAGATAGGGGCAGGGTTGCGGGGCCGTGACATAGAATTGTGGCGCAATTGGCAGCGTGTGTCGCATGAAGTTCCCAGATAGCCTCGGGAGGGATGATAGCAACCGTTCCCGAGGCCGCCAAGTGTTTCGCGCAACCGCGTGTCAGGCCCGTCGATTGATCATGACCGTGCCCAGAAAACTGTCGGTCAGACCCTGGCCGCGGGCGCTGGTCAACATCATGATCACCGAGATGATCTGGATCACCGCAAACGCCATGCTGACGAAATAGCCGGCAGTGTGGGCGATGGCCTTGCCCATATCCATTCGTTCTCCGAATGCGTCGCGCAATTCGATTCCCATGAACCGCATGCCCAGTGTGGCCGAGCCGTTGGTGATGGTTACTACGCGATAGACAAAGCTGATCACGGCATAAATCACTGCCAGAAAAAACAGACCGAGGCCTGCGCTCAACAGGATCGCCACCGTGCAGAGCAGCGAGATGAAGGCGATATCAAACAACCAAGCGACAAAGCGTTTGCTTGTCACCGAGCGGTAGAAATCAGGTTGGGTATCCGGGTCAGGCAGGTGGTTCATTCGTCAGGTCCGAAAAAATGGGTCAGGGTACCCTGTCCCGGATTGCCGGGACAGGGCAAGGTCAATCAGGCCGGCTTGGCATTTTCGTCGTCTTCATGGTTCTCGCGGGCGCGTTCGTCCATGAACTCGTCGAATTCGGCCTTGTCCTTGGCCTCGCGCAGGCGGCGCAGGAATGCCTCGAAGTCCTGCTGTTCGCGTTCAAGGCGGGCCAGTGTATCTGCCTTGTAGGCGTCAAATGCGCTGTTGCCGGATGGTTTCATCGCGCTCATGTGGCTGTGCCAGGATTTGCGGCGGCTGCAGGATTTGCTGAACATGCGTTTGCTCCAGATCATGTAAGCCAGAAGGGCCAGGCCAACCGGCCAGAAAAAGATGAAACCAAGGACCATGGCAGCGATCCAGGCCCCTTTGCCTTTGTCATCCAGCCAGGCCTCAATTCGGTAAAGCCATCCCGGATTCGCGGGGACGGCGGGGTCGGACAATGCGGTCATTTGAGCTCTCCAGGGTTGATGTAAACTCTTTTCACATTGATTAGATGGGGTCGTGGGCGGGGGTTGCAAGGGGTCAATGTAAAAAAGGTTTACATTCAGCAATTCGGTTGACGGTGAGCGCCATCAGCCGCAGGTTGCGGAAATGGATATGACAGAACACAAAACGGCACCTGCGCTGAATGAAATTCTGAATTTGGAAAAGCAGGTCTGGATGGCGCTGGTCGAGGGCAACGCAAGCGCGGACCGGGCATTGCTGAGCGCGGATTTTCTTGGGGTCTATCCGACGGGATTTGCCAATCGTGACGATCATGTCGGCCAATTTGCAGATGCTCCGACGATGGCCGAGTTCGAACTGAGCGACGCGAGATTGCGTGTTCTGACACCGGATATCGTCTTGCTGTCCTACAAGGCCGATTACCTGCGCCCGGGTGCGACAACGCGCGAGGCGATGCTGATTTCTTCTTTGTGGGAACGCAGAAACGACGTTTGGGTCAACAGTTTCAGTCAGGACACGCCGGTTCAGAACACCTGATCAGAATGCCCCATTGACGATCACGCGCCGCGATGCGCAGTTTGCGCCCATGACAGACGTTTTAGCCATTTCACGACTTCCGCGCCCTTTCGATCCATCCCTGGGGGCCGAGGCGCAGGCCCTGATGCCTGATTTGCCGGCCGAGATGGCAGAATTGGTGGCGGGCACCGCCGGTTCCAGCCCCTATCTGAAAAGTCTGATCGAACAAGAGGAGGGCTGGCTGCCCGAGGCCCTGATGCACCCGGATCAGGCATTGGCTGACGTCATGGCTGCTGCGCGTGATCTGCCGCCGGATCAGTTGAAACCCGGATTGCGGCAGGCCAAGCGGCGAATGGCTCTGCTTACGGCGTTGGCCGATATTGCAGGTGCGTGGCCATTGGAGAAGGTCACGGCGGCCCTGACCGATTTCGGTGCGCTGGCCGCGGATGTTGCCGCCAAGGCCGAGATCGCGACACTGATCCGGCGCAAGAAGCTGCCGGGCATGACCGAGGATGATGTCGAAACCGCAGCCGGCCTGGTCATACTGGCGATGGGAAAGATGGGCGCGCATGAGCTGAACTACAGCTCGGATATCGATCTGATCGTCCTGTTTGATGAAACGCGCTTTGACCCCGATGACTTTTACGAGGCCCGGCAGGGCATGGTTCGGGCCACGCGCAACTTCTGTGCGACGTTGAGCGAGAAGACGGCGGATGGCTATGTGTTCCGAACGGATCTGAGGCTGCGCCCCGACCCGGCCGTGACACCGGTTTGCATGGCGATGGAGGCCGCCGAGCGGTATTACGAAAGCCTCGGTCGTACGTGGGAGCGCGCGGCTTACATCAAGGCGCGGCCCTGCGCCGGGGATCTGGATGCGGGGCAGCGTTTCCTTGACGGCTTGCGCCCCTTTGTCTGGCGCCGCCATCTGGACTTTGCCGCCATTCAGGACGCCCATGACATGCGCCTGCGCATCCGGGAAAACAAAGGGACGGGCGGGTCTTTGTCGATCCCCGGTCACGACATGAAACTGGGGCAGGGCGGTATCCGCGAGATCGAGTTTTTCACGCAAACCCGCCAGTTGATCGCGGGTGGGCGGGACGCTGACCTGCGGGTGCGAGGCACGGTTCCCGGGTTGGCGGCGCTGGCGGCAAAAGGCTGGGTGCCACAGGATGTGGCGGACAAGCTGACAGATCATTACCGCGCGCACCGCGAAGTCGAACATCGCATCCAGATGATTCATGATGCGCAGACCCACAAGGTGCCGAACTCACCCGACGGGATCGAACGCGTCGCCTGCCTGATGGGGATCAGCAGCGCCGAGTTGACGCAGGACCTGAAAAACCGCCTGACCGAAGTGCATGAGCTGACCGAAGGGTTCTTTGCCCCCGGACCTGGTGCGGCGCCCGCCCATGTACAGGATGTGGAGTTCGACAAGAACGTTCTGGCCCGATGGACGACATATCCGGCCCTCAGGTCCCAGCGCGGCGCGCGGATTTTCGAACGTCTGCGCCCCGAATTGCTGTCACGTCTGGCCAAAACCGCCAAGCCCGACGAAGCATTGATGGCTTTGGACGGGTTCCTGGCGGGCCTGCCCGCCGGGGTGCAGCTGTTTTCGCTGTTCGAGGCGAATCCGCAACTGATCGACTTGTTGATCGATATCGTCGGAACCTCGCATGCTCTGGCATCGCACCTGTCCCGCAACGCGTCGGTGTTCGATGCGGTGATCGGGGGCAGTTTCTTTGCGGATTGGCCCGGGCAAGAGGCGTTGCAAGCGGAATTGACGCAGGCTTTGTCGGAAGAAACGGATTATGAAACCCAGCTTGATCTTGCCCGACGCTGGTGCAAGGAATGGCATTTCCGGGTCGGCGTGCATCACCTGCGCGGCCTGATCGACGGGGTGCGGGCAGGTCGGCAATATGCCGATCTTGCGCAGTCGGTCATCGCGGCCATCCTGCCGCATGTCACCGAGAATTTCGCCCGCAAACACGGCGCTGCACCGGGGCGTGGCGCTGCCGTGCTTGGGATGGGGTCGCTGGGGGCAGGCCGGATAAACTCGCAATCCGATCTGGACATGATCGTCATCTACGATCCTTTGGATCAGGACATGTCTGACGGTCCGCGCCCTTTGGCCACGCGCACGTATTATGCGCGGTTCACGCAGGCCCTGATCACGGCATTGTCCGCTCCGATGTCGCAGGGACGCTTGTATGAGGTCGATATGCGATTGCGTCCCTCGGGCAATCAGGGGCCGGTCGCAACCAGTTGGGCCAGCTTTGTCAATTACCAGCGGAACGAAGCCTGGGTGTGGGAGCATCTGGCCCTGACACGCGCGCATGTTGTTGCCGGGGATGCCGGACTGGCCGAGGAAATCGAAGCCTTCCGCACCGAGTTTCTGTCGCACCCGCGAGAGCAGGGGAAGGTTCTGCGCGAAGTGGCCGAGATGCGGTCGCGCCTGGCGGCGGCCAAGGCGCCCGCCGGCATCTGGGACGCCAAGAACGGCCCCGGCCGGCTGATGGATATCGAATTGATGGCGGAAACCGGTGCTTTGCTGGCGGGGTCCGCGCAGCGCGATGTCGCGTCGGGTCTGGATGGCGCCGTCGCAGCCGGGTTGCTGGATGTCGCGCAGGCGCAATCTCTGAAAGACTGCTATGACCTATTTTGGTCGGTGCAATGCGCCGCGCGGTTGCTGTCGGGCAAGACAATCGAAGCCGACAAGATCGGCGAAGGCGGTACGGCATTTTTGTGCCGCGCCACCGGGTTCGAACAGGTCGAGGCTTTGCAGGCGGCATTGCAGGAATGTTACACGACCGCGGCCGATCTGATCGGCGGCGTGATCAAGGGGGAAGAAGATGGCGCGCAGCAGTGATCCCAACGACCACAAAGGTCTGATCCGGGAAGCCTATCGAATCGACGGCATCACCCTGCCAGAGTGTCGCAGCATTTTTTTGGACTGGGCGCTGAGCCTTCCCGCAGATCGCGACCAGAACACGGCGCTGGCCGAGCTGCACGCGGGCTATGCCGAGCAGAACCCCGATCATCCGATGACACAGGTTCTGACCGAAGGCCTTCAGACGGCAAAGGCCCCAGAACGCCGCGGCGGTTGGCGATCCCGTAACCGCTAGGGCTTTCCCACCGGCGCGTTCAGGACTATGAGGGCGCCATGACCCAATCTGCCGACCGTCCCCGTATCCGCCTGAAACCCAAAGCCAATGCGCGCGGCCTGCGCCATGGTTTCCCCTGGGTCTACGCCAATGACATCGTCACCGACCGCCGTACCCGAAAAATTCCGGCGGGCGCTCTGGCCGTGCTCGAAGATGACAAACGGGCGCCCGTCGCGCTGGTCGCGGTCAACCCCGCGTCCAAGATCATGTGCCGGGTTCTGGACCGTGATATCGACGCACAGCTTGACGCGACGTGGTTCGAGAGCCGTTTGCAGCGCGCCCTTGATCTGCGGGAAAGCCTGTTCGACGCCCCGTATTATCGCCTGATCCATGCCGAAGCGGATGGCTTCCCTGGCGTCATCATCGACCGCTTTGGCGTGGCCTGCGTCATTCAGCCGAACGCGGCCTGGGCCGAGGCGCACCTGGATGTGCTGACCCAAGCTCTGGTCAAAGTCACTGGCGTGACCACGGTGCTGAAGAACGCTTCGGGCCGTACACGCGGGCTGGAGGGGTTGGACGACGTCTACCAAGTGTTGCGCGGAACCGCGCCCGATGCGCCCTTTCCGGTGCCGATGAATGGCGCCACCTACATGGCGGATCTGACAGGCGGTCAGAAGACCGGGCTGTTTTACGACCAGCGCCCCAACCACGCCTTTGCCGCGCGCCTGGTTCATCCCGATGCGCAGGTGCTGGACGTGTTCAGCCATGTGGGCGGCTTCGGTCTGGCGATGCTTGCAGGCGGTGCGGGGCAGGCATTGTCCGTCGATGGCTCAGCCGCCGCGCTCGACCTGGCGAAAAAAGGGGCCGAGGCGTCGGGCCTTGCTGAAAAGTTCCAGACCCGACAGGGCGACGCGTTCGAGGTTCTGACTCAACTGGGTGAAGAAGGCGCGCGATTTGATGTGGTGATCTGCGATCCGCCCGCGTTTGCACCGTCCAGGCAAGCGCTGGATGCGGGGCTGCGCGCCTATGAACGTATCGCACGACTGGCGGCGCCTCTGGTCAAACCCGGTGGTTATCTGGGGCTGTGTTCGTGTTCGCACGCGGCTGACCTGAGCCGGTTCCGCGATGCGTCCTCCCGTGGGATCGGGCGCGCCGGGCGTCAGGCGCAATTGATCCACACCGGGTTTGCGGGTCCCGATCACCCGCAACTGCCGCAACTGGCGGAAAGCGGCTACCTCAAAGCAGTGTTCTACCGCCTGTGAAGGCCGTTCTCGACACCTGCGTCATCTATCCCACGGTGATGCGCGAGATGCTGCTGGGCGCGGCCCGCCTTGGCCATTTCACTCCGATCTGGTCTGCCCGCATCCTCGAAGAATGGGCCCGCGCCGCGCGCAAGCTGGGCCCGACGGGCGAGGCGCAAGCCCGCGCCGAAATTGCCTTGGCGCAAGCGCAGTGGCCAAGGGCCGAACGCGCGCCGGTCCCGGGGCTGGAGCAGCGCCTCTGGCTGCCCGACGCAGCCGATATCCACGTTCTGGCGACGGCCATCACCGCCTCGGCCGACGTCATCGTGACCGTCAACGCCAAGGATTTCCCCAGAAATATTCTGGCAGAGGAGGGGCTCGACCGCCGAGATCCCGACGGCTTGCTGCATGGTCTCTGGCTATCTGACCCTGACGGCCTGGCGACCATCGCCGATCGCGTTCTGAGTGAAGCCATCCGCCTTTCCGGCCACCAATGGACCCTGCGGGCGCTGATGAAAAAGGCCCGCCTTCCACGCCTTGGCAAGGCGCTCACCCAATAAACTGGATCCCACTTCATCTGGCTAAAAATATCCCGGAGAGCGCGAGAGGCTGGCCTCTCGCTGCGTACCCTCAGCCACGCGCCCAACGCTGCTCAAGGGCCTCCAGTGCCGCAATGCGCTCACCCGTTTTCGGGTGGCTCATCAACCATGCCGGGGCAACGCCCGCCCGTTGTTGCGTCAGGTCTTCCAGCTTGTGAAACAAGGATTTCTGCGGCCCGATCCCGATTCCGGCCTTGGTCAGCAAGGCGGCGGCATATTCGTCCGCCTCATACTCATCCTGTCGTGACAGGCGCGAGGCCAGTAATGATGTCAAGGCATTCGCAATCATCGCTCCGATAAACGGAATAAACCGGTTCAGCACCATGATCAGCGCCGTCCGCATCGCGTTTTGGCCTGAAAAATCAATCATCCGTCGCTTTGCGTGACCCAAGGCTACATGTCCCAGCTCATGTGCGATCACGCTGGCCATTTCCTCGGCCGACACCTCTCCGTTGCGGAATTTTCGGTAAAACCCGCGCGTGATGAAAATCCGACCATCCGGAGCAGCCAGCCCGTTCACCGGGTCAATCTCGTAGATATAGACAGGGACCCGATCGATTTCCAAAGCTGCGGCAAGCCGGTCCGTCATACGTTTCAGCACCGGGTCGGCCAGTTCGGTCGATTTTGCGTCCAACTCACGATGGGTGCGCCAGACCGAAATGCGGTACATCACGATGGCGTAGCCAATTGCCAGCAGGATCGGGGTTAATCGAAGCATGTCAAAGATATGGTCCGAACATGGGCTTTGCGCAAGTCACACCTGCGGGATGTTCGTCGGGACCCGCATAATCTTTTTTCGTGCGCCGAATTCGGCATAACCTTTTTTCGTGCGCCGAAATCGGCACAACCTTCGATAAGTTGTGATCTTGCGATATGAGCTGTTGATTATTGCAACGATCCCACTTAACCGACAGGGCGCTATCGATGGGGGACCCATGACCGACAAGAACTATGAAGCGCGTCACCTGGAAACACTCGACCGGGATTTGCGGCGCTTTTCACGCCTCGAAATGGCGACCGCACAGGCTGGACGACCCTTTGTGGGCTCAGGGATCGCCCTGGCATTCATTGTCGTCGCAGGCCTTGTGGCCGCTTTCCTGTTCGGGCAGGGCAACAATTCACTTGTCGTCGTGATCGCGGCGATGTTCGGGGCCTATATGGCGCTGAATATCGGGGCCAATGACGTCGCCAACAACATGGGTCCCGCAGTGGGGGCGAATGCGCTGACGATGGGCGGTGCCATTGCGATTGCCGTTGTTTTTGAAAGTGCCGGGGCGCTCATTGCCGGGGGCGATGTCGTGTCGACCATCGCCAAGGGAATTATCGCGCCGGAAAGCATGGGAACGGCCGATGTCTTCATATGGGCGATGATGGCGGCGCTGCTGTCCTCGGCGCTTTGGGTCAATCTGGCGACTTGGATCGGCGCGCCGGTTTCTACCACGCATTCGGTCGTGGGCGGTGTAATGGGGGCAGGGATCGCTGCGGCTGGGTTCGGCGCCGTAAGCTGGGGCACCATGAGCAAGATCGCTGCCAGCTGGGTGATCTCGCCACTTCTGGGGGGCTTGGTCGCAGCCGGTTTCCTGTGGTTCATCAAGGCCAGGATCATCTATCAGGAAGACAAGATCGCCGCGGCCCGCAAATGGGTGCCGATGCTGGTCGGGATCATGGCGGGCGCCTTTGCATCTTATCTGGCGCTCAAGGGTCTCAAGAAAATCATCAAAATTGATCTCGGGACAGCGTTGCTGATCGGTGCGGCGTGTGGCGGGCTGATCTGGGCAGTGATGATCCCGGTGATCCGCCGCCAGTCCGAGGGGCTTGAGAACCGCAACAAGTCGCTGAAAATTCTGTTTGGAATTCCGCTGATCGTGTCTGCGGCACTGCTGAGTTTTGCGCATGGTGCAAATGACGTTGCCAACGCGGTGGGACCGTTGGCCGCGATTGTGCAGGCTTCTGCCTCGGGCGACTTCACTCATGCCGTCAGCATTCCCTATTGGGTCATGGTCATCGGTGCGTTCGGGATATCGTTCGGCCTGTTCCTGTTTGGTCCGAAACTGATCCGTATGGTCGGCAGCCAGATCACCAAGCTCAACCCGATGCGGGCCTATTGCGTTGCCCTGTCGGCCGCAATCACGGTGATCGTTGCAAGCTGGCTGGGCCTGCCTGTCAGTTCCACCCACATCGCGGTTGGCGCTGTCTTCGGTGTCGGGTTCTTTCGGGAATGGGATGCCGAGCGACGGCTGAGACGCGCCAGCCGGGCTTTCCCTGAACGCCCCCGCGTCGCGCCGGAAGAACGCCGCCGCCGCAAGCTGGTTCGTCGGTCGCATTTCCTGACCATCGTTGCTGCGTGGGTTATCACGGTTCCCGCCGCTGCAATGCTGGCGGCGATCCTGTTTCTTGGGATTCAGGTAATTGCCGGGTAAACTCTGGCGCTGACCTCAACGGGTCAGCGCTTTCATGCCCTGTTCCAGCCCGGCCAGGGTCATCGGCACCATGTGGCCTTCGAAGATCTCCTGAATCATGCTGATGGAGTGGGTGTATTCCCAATACTTCTCGGGCACGGGATTGATCCACAGGTTCGACGCCCATTGATCCCGCGCGCGTTGCAGCCAGACCTGCCCGGCCTCTGCGTTCCAATGCTCGTTGGCGCCGCCGGGATAGGCGATTTCATACGGGCTCATCGAGGCGTCGCCGACGAAGATGCATTTGTAGTCGGGCCCATAGGTGCGAAAGACTTCATGCGTGGGCGTCTGCTGGTCCCAGCGGCGGCGATTGTCACGCCAGACGCCCTCGTAAAGGCAATTGTGGAAATAAAAATACTCCAGATGCTTGAACTCGGACCGTGCGGCTGAAAACAGCTCTTCCACCACTTTGATATGCGGGTCCATTGATCCGCCAACGTCCAGAAACAGCAGAACCTTGACCGCGTTGTGACGTTCGGGTCGGGTTTTGACATCCAAATAGCCGTGCTCGGCCGTAGCGCGAATGGTGCCGTCCAGATCCAGTTCTTCCGCAGCACCTTCGCGCGCCCAGCGGCGCAGGCGTTTCAGGGCAACCTTGATGTTGCGGGTGCCCAGTTCAACCGTGTCGTCCAGGTTTCTGAATTCGCGCTTGTCCCAAACCTTGACCGCGCGCTGGTGGCGGCTTTCCTTTTGGCCGATGCGCACGCCTTCGGGATTGTAGCCATAGGCCCCGAAAGGAGAGGTCCCGGCCGTGCCGATCCACTTGTTGCCGCCCTGATGGCGGCCTTGTTGTTCCTTGAGACGCTCGCGCAGCGTTTCCATCAGCTTGTCGAAACCGCCAAGCGCCTCGATCTCGGCTTTTTCTTCATCAGACAGGTGCTTTTCGGCCATTTTGGCCAGCCAGTCGCCGGGGATGTCAACGGCTTCCAGAACCTGATCGAAGCTGATCTCGTTCAGTCCTTCGAAACTGGCGGCAAAGGCGCGGTCGAACTTGTCGATGTTGCGTTCGTCCTTCACCATCGACACGCGCGCGAGATAGTAGAACGCCTCGATATCATAGGTGGCCAGACCCTTTTTCATGCCTTCCAGAAAAGTCAGATACTCCCGCAGCGATACCGGGATGCCAGCTTTGCGAAGGTTTTCGAAAAAGGGCAGGAACATCGTGTCAGGCCACCAAACGCACCAGAATCAACGAGATCACCAGACCCACCAGCGCAAAGGCAATGCCGTATCCGGCGGCATATTGCGCCATGTCGGCCCGATTACCGCTGCGCTTTTTCGCGGTCAGGGCTCCCAAGGTTGCACCCAGTGCCGCCATTCCCAGAACTACCAACATATGTGCGTCATCCGTCTTTCGTGCCATCCGTATGTTATCGACCGTTGTCCCGCGACAACGACTGGGCCACCAGATCCGAACCAAACCCGTACCGCGCCCATCCCAGGCTGTCCAGCCTGACGGCACGTGCCTGCTGTATCTGCCCCGCCTGTTTCAGCGCTTCTGATTTCAGCAACAGCAACGTGGCCAGCAAAGACGCATTTTCTGCCCGTGTCATGACATCGATGGCCCTGTTCAGCTCGGGCAGAACACTGGGTCCCTTTTCCTGTGCCAGCGCGAATGCCGCGGTTTGCGTGGTGACATAGGCCTGATGCACCTCTGTGCCGGGCGTGGCCTTCAGAAATTGCTGCGCAATCTGAAACTGGCGTTGGGCTTCGATGGGGTCCCGGAATTGTTCCATCCGGCCCATCAGGTAATGGGGATAGGCGCGGCGGTGATCCGTCCATCCCTGCTGCTGACCGATCCGTGCCGCCTTTCGGGCAGCGCGCAGCTGTCTGGGCGACCCCGCGCCCGGTCCCAGTGATTTCTGGATCGCGTCAATCCATTCGCGCGGTGTATCCGTAAAGGGTTGAACGGGCACCCTGTCCCCGCGCGGGTTCATCCGGCTCAGAACCCCCGGGATGACCGCGGCAACCTGATCGCGGGTCATGCCGGTGCGCAGTTCCGGCGCATAGGCAGCCCGCAGGATCAACATGTCGAACCCGGTCAGAACCGTATGGATATTGTCGTCGTTGAACACCGAATCCGGCAGGTGATACAGATCGTTCAGCGGACCAAGCGCTTGCGCCAGTTCTTCATGCAGGCAATCACGTATTTCCTGCGGACTGACGTCGTATGGGATGAAAATCCCAAGCCGTTCGCGTTTGTGCAGTTCTGTCCAGCTGCTTTTGATCTTTCGGCGGTCACGGCGATATTCTTCAAGGCTGGAGGAGTTGGGGACGACGAAACAGGCCGCGTTGGGCAGAATGCGCAGAATGTTTTTCTGGCTGACGGCTTCGATGGTGATATTCGCCTGGCCTTCGTCGATCTGTCGGATGTTGATTCCGGCTTCACGCCTCAGGCGGTTGAGCAACCGGTTCAGATCTTGCTGCATGCTTGCGGTCGGCGATCCGGCCAGGCGGACTGTGACCGGGGTCTCAAATCGCGTGAAAACGGGCAGGGCGGCGCCGCTTTCCAGTTCAAAATGCAGGGACAAGAAATCCGAGGCGATGTTCTTGTTCGATCGAGCAGGCGGCGAAGGACGTGCCGTTGAAAAAGACTTGGCAGGCGGCAGGCTTGCTTCGATGGGCGCGACCTGATCGGGCAGCTCGATCGTTTCAACCGTCGCGCAGCCGGCAACAACCAGTGCCAGAAAAAGGGCACTCAATCGCTTCATGAGCGGGCGTACTTGATGAACGGTGTCAGTGTGCCGATGCGATCATACAGTTTCCGCGCAGTGTGGTTAAAATCCTGGGTCAGCCAATAGACCGACGGCGCGCCCTGACGATCGGCCTCGTCATAGACCGCCTGGATCAAGGCCCGGCCAACGCCTGCCCCTCGTGCCTCGGGTTGCGCGAACAGGTCTTGCAGGTAGCAGACCTTTTCCACCTTCCAGGCGTGGCGATGAAACAGATAATGTGTTAACCCGACCAAGGCGCCATTCTGCTCGGCAACGAAACAGGAAAAATCCTGCGGGTCGTCGCCCAGCAGTCTGGAAAAGGTTGTTTCGTATACATCATCGGGCAGGGCGGTTTCATAAAATGCCAGATAGTCCCGCCACATGTCGGCCCATTGGCTTTTGTCCTCGGCACGCAGGGTGCGGATTGTCAGTGCGTTCGCCACGCGAGTCATCCAATTCTGTGGGCGGCGAAGCTCTGTTTCGCCAGATGGGCCGATGCTGGCATCCGGGCCGCCGCAAGGCAAGCCATGATCACCGTCTGGTCACCGTCCGGCTATCGTTTGCCGCGTGCCATAAAGGCCAGACGTTCGAACAGATGCACGTCCTGTTCATTCTTCAGCAACGCGCCATGCAGTTTCGGAAGCGCAACTGTGCCGCCGCGTTTGAGGTCTTCGGCGCTCAGGTCCTCGGCCAGCAGCAGCTTCAGCCAATCCAGCACTTCCGATGTTGACGGCTTTTTCTTGAGCCCCTGCGTCTCGCGGATTTCATAGAACTGGGTCAGGGCGGTGGTCAGCAGCGCATCCTTGATGCCGGGGTGATGAACCTCGACGATGCGGCGCATCGTGGCCTCGTCCGGGAAGCGGATGTAGTGGAAGAAGCAGCGGCGCAGAAACGCGTCCGGCAATTCCTTTTCATTGTTCGAGGTGATGATGACGATCGGGCGGTTTTTGGCCCGGATGGTTTCCCCTGTCTCGTAGACATGGAACTCCATCTTGTCGAGTTCCTGCAAAAGGTCGTTTGGAAACTCGATATCCGCCTTGTCGATCTCATCGATCAGCAGAACGACCTTTTCGTCGGCCTCGAAGGCCTGCCACAGCTTGCCCTTGCGGATATAGTTCGTCACGTCATGCACACGTTCCTCACCCAACTGGCTGTCCCGCAGGCGGCTGACCGCGTCATATTCATACAGGCCCTGCTGCGCGCGGGTGGTGGATTTCACGTTCCATTCAATCATCCTCAGCCCCAGCGCGCCGGCCACCTGTTTGGCAAGTTCTGTCTTGCCGGTGCCGGGTTCGCCCTTGACCAGCAATGGGCGTTCAAGTGTGACGGCGGCGTTCACGGCAATCGTCAGATCGTCAGTGGCGACATATTCGGCTGTACCTTGAAAGCGTGCGGTCATGGGCTTCTCGTGTGGTTTTTCGTGATCCGTGGGCAGGTTGTGTTGTCCGGGTTACAGACGGTCAATGATTTTGACAACCCGCGTCCCTGCGTCGGTTGAGGCGATTTTTGCAGGAACTCCAAGCCCTTTTGGTTGATTCGTGCGCGCGAATGTACCCTGCCAATATACACCTGCCTCAAAAAGGCCTGCTAAATTTCATAGAAAAACAGGGTTTTGTTGTTGTTTGTCTCATATTTAGACAAAACGGCACGAGGGCGGGCTGAAGCAACGTTTGTGTAGTGACAATCCCACGCCCGTCGGCTAAACGCTGCGCAGAAGGGGGTGCCAAATGTCAGGTGAAACATCCGCGACCGACGTTTCTGGCCATACCGAGGGAGCAAATATGAAACAGGAAGTTTTTCTGCCGGAGGATTACCGTCCGGCCGAAGATGAACCTTTCATGAATGAACGTCAGCTTGAATATTTCCGCCGCAAGCTGTTGGATTGGAAGAATGAGCTTTTGGCGGGCAGCCGCGATACGATCGAAGGGCTGCAGGACAACACCCGAAACATTCCGGATGTCGCAGACCGCGCGAGCGAGGAGACCGATCGCGCTCTGGAGCTGCGGACTCGCGACCGCCAGCGCAAGCTGGTTGCCAAGATCGACGCAGCCCTGCGCCGGATCGAAGAAGGTGAATACGGCTACTGCGAAAAGACCGGCGATCCGATTTCGCTGAAACGCCTGGATGCACGTCCGATTGCGACCATGACGCTAGAGGCGCAAGAGCGCCACGAGCGCCGCGAAAAGGTCCATCGCGACGATTGATCGCCGGGTGAAACTGGAAAATTTCGAACGCCGGGGCCTGTGGCTCTGGCGTTTTTGCGTTATGCGGGGGGCATGAAGATCAATCGGTTGAATTTCTGTGTAATTGGTGGCGGCATCGGCGGTCTGGCGGCTGCGTTGGCGCTGCGGCAACACGGGGCGCAGGTCACCCTGCTAGAGCAAGCCCCGGCATTAACCGAGGTTGGCGCCGGTCTGCAGATCAGTGAAAACGGGTTGTGCGTGTTGCGCGCGCTTGGGGTGGCGGATCTGTCTGCGGGCCAGAAGTCGCACGGTACGATCTTGCGCGATTACCGCAAAGGCCGCGTTGTCAGCCGGCTGCCCGGTCCTTCGGCTGGCCCGACCTATTATTTTCACCGCGCCGATCTGTTGAATCTGCTGCACTCTGCGGCCCGCAAGGCCGGCGTGGATGTCCGTCTGGGGGCCAAGGTTTCCAACGTGCACAAACACCCCAACGAAGCCGAAATTCTGTTGGCGAGCGGCGAACGGCTGCGCGCCGAATGCGTCATCGCCGCCGACGGTGGCCGAAGCGCGATTCGCCCGGCTCTGAACGGGCCCGAGACACCAGAGTTCACGCACCAGGTCGCCTGGCGCGCCACCATTCCCTGGCGACTGGATTCAGGCGTGGTGACGGCATCCCTGACCATGGGGCCGGGTCGGCATGTGGTAACCTATCCTTTGCGCGATCAAAGCATGATGAACATCGTTGCGGTCGAGGAACGCTCGGACTGGAGGGAAGAGGGATGGAAGCTGAACGGCGATCCGGATGAATTGCGTGCACGTTTTTCAGGGTTCGGCGGTCCGGTAGGTGAGATTCTGTCAAAGGTCTCGGATGTGAATCTGTGGGCCCTGTTCCTGCGCCCGGTCGCAGAAAAATGGCAGAACGGTCGTTTGGCATTGCTGGGGGACGCGGCGCATCCGACCTTGCCGTTCATGGCACAAGGCGCCTGCCTGGCGTTGGAAGATGCCTGGGTGCTCGCACGATCTTTCGACGAACATTCGGGTGTCGCCAGTGCGCTTGCCGCCTACGAGAAAACGCGCCGACCAAGGGCAGAAAGCGTGGTTGCCGCTGCCGGGTCGAACGCACGCAATTTCCACCTGTCAGGCCCCGCCCGTTTGGCGGCCCAATGTGCGCTTATGGCCATCGGACGGAAATTGTCACGCCGCTACGAATGGATATACAGCTACGACGTCACGGCCTGAACCGCTAAATATCAAGATCGACCCAGACAGGCACGTGATCCGAGGGTTTTTCATGCCCGCGCACGGCGGCATCAATCTGGCAATCCCGCATTAGATCTGCCGCTTGCGGGGTCAGCAGAAAGTGATCGATCCGAATTCCGTCGTTCCGGTTCCAGGCCCCGGCCTGGTAGTCCCAGAATGAATAGTGCCCCGCGCTTTGGGTGGTGGCCCGGAACGCTTCGGTGAAGCCCAGATTCAGGATCTTGCGAAACGCGGTGCGGCTTTCGGGGCGGAACAATGCGTCTTCGCGCCATGCTTCGGGGCGTTTGGCGTCCTCCACCTGCGGGATGATGTTGTAATCCCCCGCCATCAACGCAGGTTCTTCGGTTGCCAGCAAATCACGGGCACGGTGATAAAGCCGCTCCATCCATGCCAGTTTGTAATCGTATTTCGGGCCGGGCGCCGGATTGCCATTGGGCAGGTACAATCCACAGATCCGAAGAGCCTTTTTACCAACGACGGTGGCTTCTATCCAACGGGCCTGCTCATCCGCGTCATCGCCGGGAAGGCCGCGGGATACATCCTCGAGGGGAAGCTTCGACAAGATTGCAACGCCGTTGAAGCTTTTTTGTCCATGGGTTTCCACGTTGAACCCACGCTCTTCGAATATCTCGCGCGGGAAGTTTTCATCGACCGACTTGATCTCTTGCAACAGCACAACGTCCGGCTGCGCTTCGTCCAGCCAACGGGGCAGGGCTTCGACCCGCGCTTTGATGCCGTTGATGTTGAACGTGGCGATTTTCATGCGCGATCCTCCGAAGACTTGGTCCAACCTATCGCGCAGAACGGGCCCAACGGCAAGGCGGAGATCGTATTTGCGAGGCTCTGCCTCGCGCTCCGGGATATTTTTGGCCAGATGAAGAAACGGATTATTAACCGAATTTCTTCAAGCTGAAGTGGCGGTACAGGCGGGGACGCCGATGACCGCGCCAGGTGAAGCCCTCTGGACTTTCGGTCAGAGGGCGGACCCCTGCTTCATCTGGCTGAAAATATCCTGGGGGTGTGGGGGCAAAGCCCCCACGGTTACATCGAAAAAGATGTGCCACAACCACAGGAAGAGGTGGCGTTGGGGTTGTCGATTACAAATCGCGCACCGATCAGTTCCTGGGTGAAGTCGATAACGGCGTTTTCCAGGAAGGGCAGCGAAATGGCGTCGACAATGACTTTTTGCCCTTTGCCTTCAAGGACCAAATCATCTTCTTTTGGCGTATCCAAAGCGATTTCGTATTGAAACCCCGAGCAACCGCCGCCTTCCACTGCGACGCGCAGTGCCTGACCCTGATCCGCCGCGCCGATTTCTGCGAGGCGTTCAAAGGCGCGATCCGTGACTGTTGGGGGCAGATTCATGCCGGTCTCCAAAGGTTTCCTTCCGTTACGCCATACAATATAGAAAGTGCAAGGACAGGCGACAAGGACGGGCCATTTGGACAGAGCTAGTTTTGCCTCGGATCCGGACCGCACCAGGGGACGGCTCGTAGCCGAGGAGGAAAGCAGTTTCCGATCATGCTTTCAGCGCGACCGGGACAGGATCATTCACGCCAGTGCCTTTCGGCGCCTCAAACACAAGACGCAAGTTTTCGTTGAGCATGAGGGCGATAGCTACCGCACCCGCCTGACCCATTCCATCGAGGTGGCGCAGGTGGCCCGGACCATTGCCGGTGCTCTGGGCCTGAACCCAGAGCTGACCGAAGCCGTGGCCCTGGCGCATGATCTGGGGCACACGCCCTTTGGACATACCGGCGAGGACGCGTTGCACGCGTTGATGAAACCCTATGGTGGTTTTGATCACAACGCGCAGGCCATTCGGATCGTCACAAAGCTGGAGCGCCACTATGCAGAATTCGATGGGTGCAACCTGACCTGGGAATGTCTGGAAGGAATAGCCAAGCACAATGGCCCGGTTGAGGGCGATCTGCCCTGGGCATTGGCCGAGTGCAATCAGGAATTCGATCTTGAACTGCACACCCATGCCAGCGCGGAAGCGCAAGTTGCGGCCCTTTCTGATGACATAGCGTACAACAATCACGATCTTCTGGACGGGTTGCGCGCAGGCTTGTTCACGGATGACGATTTGCAGGACCTGCCAATTGTCGGGGTCTGTTACGCCGAGGTGGATGCCAGATACCCAGGGCTGGATTCCTATCGCCGGCGTCACGAAGCGCTAAGGCGTGTTTTCGGGGTCATGGTGGGGGATGTCATCAACACTTCGAACGATCTCATTGCCGTTTCTGGCGCGCAGTCCGTCGAAGAAATCCGACATCTTGGGTATCCTGTCATCCAGTTCTCGGATGAGGTTTGGGCGCAACTGCGTGAAATCCGGGCGTTTCTGTTCACACGTATGTATCGCGCACCCAGGGTGATGTCAGTGCGGGCAGAGGTGGCAAAGATCGTGGAAGATCTGTTTCCGATCTACATGAACGATCCCAGGCAAATGCCTGTGCGCTGGCACGATGACATTGAAGCTGCCAGGGACGACACAGCCTTGGCCCGCATCGTTTCCGATTACATTGCGGGCATGACCGACCGATTTGCCTTGCAGGACCATGCGCGGCTGACGGGCTGATCACTCCACGGCTATGTAAGCGATGGCCCAGACTTGCTGAGCCGCTTGTTTCGCAGACTGATCGGCGTTCTTTGTCGGTGGGAACACGATCATTGTCGGGCCATAGCCTCCGATCCCCATCGGTGCGCCATCAGCATGCGTTGCAACGATCGGTTTGTGCGTTGCGATACTGTCCCACTCGATTTCAGCCTGATACCCATCCAGCGCCATGGGAAAAGCGGTTTTCCCCTCGGACCCCGCCAGTGTCATGACGTCTGCCAAAAGCGGGCCCGAAAACCTGTAATCCCGCTCATTGCCCGGAGGACCATAGGGGATTGTGATCTCGAACTGCTCCAGCCCGTCCAGCATGGCTGCGTCAAACCCTGCCGCGCCGTCATGCGTGACCTCCAGATAGCCCAGCAGACCGCCGTCATTCTCACCTCGCGCAGGCAGGTTTGTTTCACTGACCGCGCCGCCCAGCGTCAGCAGCACATGGCCTTTGGGCTGTGGCAGGTCGGCCAGCGCAGGCAAGGCGGTGGACAAAAGCAAGGCAAAGGACAAGGCGCGGTGCACAAACGGTCTCCGGTAGCGGCGTACAGGCCCAAGATTAGCGAGATGTTTCGCCAAACCAAGCTTAAACATTAGGCGTCCATTGACCTTGCCGGTTTGCGTGGTAAACCCCGCGACAAGCAAAAGGACATCCGAAATGAACCTGTTTTCCGAGATCCGCGGCCTTGTACTGGACGCGCTGGCGCAGATGCAGTCCGAAGGCGCATTGCCCGAGGGGCTGAGCTTTGACAACGTGGCGGTCGAGCCGCCGCGCGATGCGGCCCATGGGGACATGGCAACCAACGCCGCGATGGTGCTGGCGAAACCAGCCAGGATGAAGCCGCGCGACATTGCGGATGTTCTGGCCGGGAAACTGGCGGCAGATGACCGGATCACAAGCGCAGAAGTGGCAGGGCCCGGTTTCCTGAACCTGCGTCTTGCGCCGTCCGTTTGGCAAGGTGTGTTGGCGGCGGTTCTGGAAAAAGGCACCGATTTCGGGCGCTCGACCATGGGGCAGGGTCAGAAGGTCAATGTCGAATATGTCTCGGCCAACCCGACCGGTCCGCTGCATGTCGGGCACACACGCGGCGCGGTGTTCGGGGATGCGTTGGCAAGCCTGCTGGCCTATTCGGGCCATGACGTGACCCGTGAATACTATATCAACGACGGCGGCGCGCAGGTGGATGTGCTGGCGCGGTCGGCCTACGAACGTTATCGCGAGGCCAATGGCCTCAGCCCCGAGATTGCCGAAGGGCTGTATCCCGGCGACTATCTGATCCCGATCGGCGAGGCGCTGAAAGAGAAATATGGCGACAGCCTGATCGACAAGCCGGAAAGCGAATGGCTGGAAGAGCTGCGCGAGTTTTCGACCGACGCGATGATGGACCTGATCCGCGCCGACCTGAAGGCGCTGGGCGTCGAGATGGATGTGTTCTTCTCGGAGAAATCGCTCTATGGCACGGGCCGGATCGAGGCCGCGCTGCAATCGCTGACCGAAAAGGGCCTGATCTATGAAGGCGTGCTGGAGCCGCCCAAGGGCAAAAAGCCCGAAGATTGGGAGCCGCGCGAACAGACCTTGTTCAAATCCACCGAACATGGTGATGACGTCGACCGCCCGGTCAAGAAGTCGGATGGCAGCTGGACCTATTTCGCCCCCGATATCGCCTATCACTATGACAAGGTGAGCCGTGGCTTTGACGCGTTGATCGACGTGTTCGGGGCGGATCATGGCGGCTATGTCAAGCGGATGAAGGCGGCCGTGTCGGCCTTGTCCGATGGCAATGTGCCGCTGGATATCAAGCTGACGCAGTTGGTGAAACTGTGGAAAAATGGCGAACCGTTCAAGATGTCGAAACGGGCCGGGAACTTTGTCACCCTGCGGGATGTGGTCGATCAGGTTGGTCCCGACGTGACCCGTTTCGTGATGCTGACCCGCAAGAACGACGCGCCCCTGGATTTCGATTTCGACAAGGTATTGGAACAGAGCCGCGAGAACCCCGTGTTCTACGTTCAATACGCCCATGCCCGGGTGATGAGCGTGCTGCGCCGTGCCGCCGAGGCGGGGATCGACGCCACCGACGACACCTTGCGAGGGGCCGATCTGGCGTCGCTGGACCACCCCGCCGAACTGACGGTTGCCAAGAAGCTGGCGGAATGGCCACGCCTGGTCGAGATCGCTGCGCGGACCAACGAACCGCACCGCGTCGCCTTCTATCTGTATGAACTTGCAGGGGATTTTCACGCTCTGTGGAACAAGGGCAATGATGAAACCCAGTTGCGTTTCATTCAGGATGGCGATGTTGCCACAAGCCAGTCGAAAATTGCGATGGCCCGGGCCGTTTCTGTTGTGATTTCAGCGGGCTTGGGTATTCTTGGCGTCACCCCGGCGCAGGAGATGCGGTAACAAATATCGCCCGAACCGCCGGTACGAGGTAGGCAAGAAATGACCCGCGCGCCTTATTTTCGGGCGCGAAGCGGGCAGTGAGGCGGACATGGCGAGTTACGATTTCTCGGGGCACCAAAGCCCCGGGCAGAATGATTACCCGAATCAAGCGCATTTCGAGGATGCGTATGACTATCCCGACGAGATGCAGGATTACGACGCGCCGCGCGGCGCGTTCGGACTGGGGCGGGCGGTCAATTTCCTGGGGGCTGTCGCATCGTTGGCACTGGTCGCCGGCGTCGGTATCTGGGGATACAAGCTTGTCATGCGGGATGTCAGCGGCGTGCCGGTCGTGCGTGCGGCCGAAGGGCCGATGCGGGTGCAGCCCGAAAACCCGGGCGGAACACCGGCCGATCATCAGGGCTTGGCCGTCAATGCCGTGGCCGCCAAGGGCAGTGCTGCCGCCCCGGCGGATCGTCTGATCCTTGCGCCGCGGCCGGTCTCGTTGACGGATGAAGACGTACCTGCCGCTGATCTGAAGCCGACACCGGCGCTGCATGTCGTGGAAAAGCCGATTTCAACCCAGGAAGCCGCCCGATTGCGCCAGAACGCAGTGGATGCGCTGGTTGCGGAATTGGCTGGTGAAGCAGCCAAAACGCAGCAAAACGCTGAGGATGGCGTGCAGGTGGCATCGCTGACCACCCCCGAGGAAGAACCCGCAATTGACCCGGCCGATTTCGCAGCCGCCTTGCCGGACCCGGCCATTGCCGCGCTGCCGGGCGTGCGCCGGTCCTTGCGCCCCTTGACCCGCCCGGCACGCGCCTCACGCAGCCGGGTGTCGCCAAGTGAGAATTCCGAAGACGCTATCAATGCTGCGGTGAAGGCTGCGGTTGGGTTGGATGTTGATCCTGATACGCTGGCGAAAGGCACGCGTCTGGCGCAGCTTGGGGCCTATGACAGCGTTCAGGTTGCCCAAACGGAATGGGATCGCCTGAACGGGAAGTTCAGCGAATATATGGCCGGAAAACAGCGCGTTATCCAGAAGACCTCAAGCGGTGGGCGCACCTTTTATCGCCTGCGCGTGCTGGGCTTTGAAGACCTGAGCGACTCGCGCCAGTTTTGTGCCGCGCTTGTTGCGCAAGGGGCTGATTGTATCCCGGTGGCCGTCAGGTGAAGTACGGTGCCGCGATCACCGATGCAGAGGACCTGCGCCTGACGCAACAGGAAAAAGACTTGTTTCGGCAGATGAACCCGTTCGGGTTCATTCTGTTCGCCCGCAACATCGAACACGCGGATCAGGTGCGCGCCTTGTGTGATGATTTCCGCGAGGCTGTCGGGCGCAATTGCCCGATCACCATCGATCAGGAAGGCGGCCGCGTGCAGCGCCTGCGGGCGCCGCTGGCCCGCGAATGGCTGCCTCCGTTGGATCACGTGGCCAATGCCGCCGAGCAGTCCGAGCGCGCCATGTATCTGAGGTACCGTCTGATTGCCGATGAATTGTTTGGTCTGGGCATCGACAGCAACTGTGCGCCCATGGTGGATGTCGCGCGTCCCGAGACGCACAAGTTTCTGAAGAACCGCTGTTATGACGCTGATCCTGAACGCGTTTCCAGAATTGGCAAAGCCGTGGCGCAGGGTCATCTGGATGGCGGTGTGTTGCCGGTGCTCAAACACATTCCGGGCCATGGACGCGCCACGTTGGACAGCCACCATGACTTGCCGCATGTGGATCTGCCCCTGGATGAGCTTGAGCGCAGCGATTTCGTGCCGTTCCGGGCCTTAAACGACCTGCCGATGGGGATGACTGCGCATTTGGTCTATGGCCGGATTGACCCGCAACCTGCCACCATCTCGGCAACCATGATGGATGTGATCCGCGACAGGATTGGCTTCGGCGGGCTGATCATGACCGATGACATCGGGATGAAGGCGCTCAGCGGAACGCCCGCTGAGGTGTCGCGGCAAGCCATAAGCGCGGGCTGTGACGTCGTTCTACACTGCAACGGAAGCTTTGCCGAGCGCGCCGAGGTGCTGGAAGCTGCCGGGGAAATGTCCGATGTGGCACAGGCCCGCGCAGAACGGGCGCTGGCGATGCGCAAAGCTCCGCAGGAACTTGACATCCCTGCCGCCGAGGCGGAACTATCTGCCCTAATGGGCGGGCAGGTATATGAACGATAATCTTTTCAGCGAAGACCCTGTCTCGGTCGCAGATCGTCTTGCGGCCGAAGCGCTGATCGTTGATGTCGATGGGTTCGAAGGCCCGCTGGACGTTCTTCTGACCCTGTCGCGCACGCAGAAGGTCGACCTTCGGAAAATCTCGGTTCTGGCGCTGGCGCAGCAATACCTTGCCTTTGTCGAAAAGGCGCGGGCGCTGCGGATCGAACTGGCCGCCGACTATCTGGTGATGGCGGCCTGGCTGGCCTTTTTGAAATCCCGCCTGCTGTTGCCGCCAGATCCGGATGACGAAGGACCATCGGGTGAGGAACTGGCCGCACATCTGGCGTTTCAGTTGGAACGTTTGCAGGCGATGCGCGATGCGGCTGCGCGGTTGATGGCGCGCGATCAGCTGGGGCGGGATTTCTTCAAACGCGGGCAGGGCGAAGATATCACCCGGATCCGCACCGTCACCTATTCCGCCACGCTGCTGGATCTGATGCAGGGCTATGCCCGCATCCGCACCCGTGATGAATTCCGCCCGTTTGTGATGGACCGCGATTCGGTATTCACCATGGAACAGGCACTGGAACGGATGCGCCCGCTGATCGGGTTTGCCGGGACATGGACCGACATGGAAACTTACCTGCCCGACGGCTGGGATTCCGACCCGGTACGGCGCAGGTCGGCAACGGCGGCGACCTTTGCGGCCTCGTTGGAACTGGTGAAAGAAGGACATATGGAAATCAAGCAGAGCGAGACATTCGCTCCGATCCAATTGCGCAAGAGGACCGAAACACGTGACTGATGCCCCTGAAGAGACCGGTACGCTGTTCGAGGCGCCTCCGCTGGCAGAGCAGGAGCGTATGGTCGAAGCCGTTCTGTTCGCCAGCGCCGAGCCGGTGACGATTGCGGATCTTGAGGCGCGGATGCCCCATGGCAGCGACGCGGCGCAAGCGGTTGAATTGCTTCAGAAACGGTATGAGGGGCGTGGCGTGCGCGTTGTGCGTGTAGGGGACGCCTGGGCCATCCGCACGGCCCCTGATCTGGGCTTTCTGATGCAGAAGGAAACGGTCGAGACGCGCAAACTCAGCCGCGCTGCGATCGAAACTCTGGCCATCGTGGCCTATCACCAACCCTGCACACGGGCCGAGATCGAGGAAATCCGGGGCGTGTCGGTCTCGCGCGGGACCATCGATCAGTTGCTTGAGATGGAATGGATCAAGCTGGGCCGCCGCCGCATGACGCCGGGCCGTCCGGTGACGTTTGTGGTGACGCCTGAGTTTCTGGATCATTTTGGCCTGGAGAACGCGCGCGACCTGCCAGGCCTGAAAGAACTGCGCGCCGCGGGATTGTTGGAGAATCGGCCCCCTCCGGGTGCGATCCCTTTGGGCGAAGGGCGCGAGGACGAAGTTGATGAAGACCAGAGCGAGTTGTTCGAAGAAGATTGATCGAACAGCCCTTTTGTTGCCGCATAAAGCGTCTATCTTTGAGCGTGCGGACGCGGAGTTGAGCGATGAATGCAAACCGGATCATCGACATGATTGTGCGCCAGGTCATGCGCCGTCTGGTCAACAAAGGTGTGAACAAGGGTATCGATCTGGCCAGCCGAAAGGGCGGCGGATCCGGCACATCGAATGGGCCCGGAAAAACCAGTGCACCGCGACATGCGCAGAACCTCAGGCACGCACAGCGCGTGACCCGTCAAATGCGCCGGTTCATGAAGTTCTAGGGGTCAGCTTGCGGCTTTGAAGTGCTTTGACAGTTTCAGGCCCTGACCCTGATAGTTCGAGGCAATGCCCGCACCATAAAGCTGCGTCGGCATTTCAGCCATTTTCTCATAGACCAGACGCCCGACGACCTGTCCGTGTTCCAGCACGAATGGCGCTTCGTGGCAGCGCACCTCAAGCACGCCACGGGAACCGGCCCCCCCGGCAGCGGCATGGCCAAAACCGGGATCGAAGAACCCTGCATAGTGCACTCTGAACTCACCAACCATCGCCAGATAAGGCGCCATTTCAGCCGCGAACATCGGTGGTATGTGCACCGCCTCGCGGCTGACAAGGATATAGAACGCGCCGGGGTCCAGGATGATGCAACCATCTTTGGTGCGCACCTCTTCCCAATAGTCTTGCGGATCGTATTCACCGATTCGATCCAGATCGATCACCCCGGTATGAGGTTTGGCGCGATAGCCCACCAGATCGGTCTCGGGCAGTTGCAGGTCGACCGAAAAGCCCAGACCGTCCTGAATGACGGCAGGTCCGTCCACAAGCGGAGATTCGGCATGCAAGGACCTCAGTTCCGCATCGGACAATACGGCCTGACCCTGGCGGAAACGAATCTGATTCAGACGCATCCCGGGACGAACCAGAACCGAGAACGAGCGCGGGCAGATTTCGGCATAAAGTGGGCCTGTGTAACCTGCGGGCACGCGGTCGAACTCGGTGCCGCCATCAGTGATCGTCCGCGTCAGAAGGTCCAGCCGCCCGGTCGAGCTTTTGGCGTTGGCCACGGCGCTCATGCTGTCGGGCAGGGCAAGCGATTCCATCAGGGGCACCAGATAGACGCAGCCCTTTTCCAGAACCGCGCCATCCGAGATATCGATGCGGTGCATCTCAAACTCGGTCAAGCGATCCGTGACAGTCCGGCCTTCGCCCGCAAGAAACGAGGCGCGTACACGGTAAGCCACTGTTCCCAGTCGTAAATCAAGGCTGGCAGGTTGAATCTGGGCAGGCAGAACCTCTGGGTCGGCGGTGATCTCACCGCGCGCGATCATCGCCTCTAGCTGTTGGTTTGGGCAAACACCTGTCATCTCGATCCCCCCTGGTGCCAGAGCGGGATCTGGCCTGTATGCCATAAACGTCGGTGTAATTTGGTCGGGCTAGCAGGACTCGAACCTGCGACCTTCCGTCCCCCAGACGGACGCGCTACCAGGCTGCGCCATAGCCCGACGTTGGGGTGTTCATAAAGATTTTCCCGGCAGGGGCAAGAGGAAATCAATGCCTTTTGTCCTAACCCGTCGCCTGTGTTTCAACCCGGTCCAGCCAGCGGCGCAGATCTTTTGCAATCGGTGCGATGCGCCGCAGCAGGTCGTCATCAAAATCTGTCTGTTTCCACGCAAGCGACGCGATTCCACCCATCAAGGGCGCGGCATCCAGTTCGGGCTCTGGCTCCGGCTGTGACGCGTCAGAGGCGCGTGCGTTTTTCTGCGCATCGTCCTTACCGGTTGGCTGGATCGGGTCGCGCAGATCCATGCGAATCTGTTCCGTGGCTGCGGCGGGCTTTGGTTCGAACGGCACCACGGTGTCCTGGGCAGGCGCAATCGGGGCTGGGCCGGGATCGTCCAGGGAAGGGGACAGCGCCGCGACATGTGCGACGCCTTGTTCGCGCAGGATACGCTGGACACCTTTGATCGTGATTCCGTCTTCGTGGAGCAGTTTTTTGATCCCGCCCAAAAGACGCATATCATTTGGGCGATAATATCTGCGCCCACCTGCGCGTTTGACGGGCTTTACCTGCGTGAACCGGCTTTCCCAGAAACGCAAAACATGAGCCTGAACACCGAGCCAGTCCGCAACTTCGCTTATGGTGCGAAAGGCATCGGGGGACTTACTCATAACCTGGACGTCCTGAACTTACTTGCGGTTCCCGGCTGCGACGCGATCTTTCATCAGATGCGACGGGCGGAAAGTCAGCACACGGCGCGGCTGAATCGGGACTTCTTCGCCGGTTTTGGGGTTGCGACCGACACGGGCAGTCTTGTCGCGAACACTGAATGTGCCGAAAGACGAGATCTTCACCTGTTCACCACGCACCAAGGCGTCGGACATGTGGTTCAGAACGCTTTCAACCAGCTGCGCACTTTCGTTCCGTGACAGACCTACCTCACGAAAGACGGCTTCGCTCAGGTCCATTCGAGTCAGTGTTTTGTCGCCCATGCTAATTCCCCTGTTGCTATTGAAGCATATGGGTATGGCAAATTCGCTGTCAATATCAATGAATTGCGGGCGGCTGTGTAAGCCGGTTTGCGCCGGTTACCAGCGCAGAACCACTGCGCCCCAGGCCAGACCGCCGCCAATGGCTTCGGTCACGATCAGATCACCCGGCTTGATCTGTCCGCGCTGCTTGCCCACGGACAGGGCCAATGGGATGGATGCGGCCGAGGTGTTTCCGTGATCCTGAACGGTCACAACCACATTTTCCATCGGCAGGTTCATTTTTTTGGCGGTGCCCTGAATGATGCGGATATTGGCCTGATGCGGCACGATCCAATCCACGTCGGAATTGCCCAGCCCCGCTCGTTCCAACGCTGTTTCCGCTGTTTTTGTAAGCTTTTCAACGGCATGGCGGAAAACCTGATTGCCCTGCATACGCAGATGTCCGGTGGATTGTGTCGAAACGCCGCCATCGACATAGAGAAGATCCTTGTAGCGCCCGTCCGAATTCAGGTCGGTTGCCAGAATACCGCGGTCCTCGGCGGTGCCTTTGCCCTCTTGGGCCTCCAGCACCACTGCACCGGCGCCATCGCCGAAAAGAACACAGGTGGACCGATCGGTCCAATCCATGATCCGTGAGAAAGTCTCGGCCCCGATCACCAGCACGCGTTTGGCCTGACCTGAAACAATCAACGCATTTGCGTTGGACAGTGCAAAAACGAATCCGGCGCAAACAGCCTGCACGTCAAAGGCAAAACCCTTGGTCATGCCCAGCCGTGCCTGAACCATGGTGGCGGCCGAAGGAAAGGTCAGATCCGCCGTTGAAGTCGCCAGTACGATTGCGTCAATATCATCCGCCGTCAGGCCTGCGTCGGCCAGCGCAGCTTGGGCGGCATTGGTGGCCAGATCGGATGTCGTCTCGTCCTCGGCTGCAAAATGGCGGCGTTCGATCCCCGAGCGGGTCTTTATCCATTCGTCGGTTGTGTCCAGGGTTTTTTCAAACTCGGAATTGGGGACAACGCGCTCAGGCAAATAATGCCCGACACCTACTACAACTGAACGGCCTGCCATTTTCCGGTACTGCCTTTTTTGTTATTTATCTGTTTGCGGCGCTGATTGCGCGGCATCTTGTGCAAGCTGGGCAGTGGATGCAACCCGCGCAGCCAATTTTTCGGAAAAGCCGGACTGCGCCAAAGTGAAGGCCAGTTTGATTGCAGCTGACACGCCTGTCGCGTCAGCGCCGCCGTGGGATTTCACCACGGTGCCGTTCAGCCCCAGAAACACACCACCATTCACGCGTCGCGGGTCGATCCGTTTCTTCAAACGGTTCAGCGACGTGATAGCCAGAATCGAGGCCAATCGGGATAGCGGGGAGTATTTGAACGCTTGCCGCAGCAGGTCGCCGATCAGGCTTGCCGTACCTTCGCCGGTCTTGATCGCGACGTTGCCGGTAAAGCCATCGGTTACAATGACATCCGCCTTGTCACCGGGGATGTCGCTGCCTTCGACGAAACCCACGAAATCGAAATTCGCCTGTTCCGCGAAGCCCGCGATCATCAAGTGCGCTTCTTTCAGTTCGGCGCGCCCCTTGTGTTCTTCAGTGCCGACATTCAGCAGCCCGATCCGAGGGCGGTTCAGGGCCAAACCGTTGCGCGCGTAAGAGGCGCCCATCAGGGCGTATTGCAGCAAGTCCTTGGCGTCGGCGCGCACATCTGCGCCGACATCCAGCATCACGTTGAACCCCTGAGGGTTGCGCGAGGGCCACAGTATCGCGATGGCCGGTCGGTTCACGCCCGGTAGTTTGCGCAGGCGCATCATCGACAGGGCCATCAGCGCACCGGTATTGCCGCAGGACACCGCGCCATGGGCTTCGCCCTGGCGTACCGCTTCCAGCGTGGACCACATCGAGGTCTCTTTGCCGTTGCGCACGACCTGACTGGGTTTGTCCTCCATCGTGACCACGCCCGAGCAATCACGAAAAACGACGCGCCCCTCAAGGACACGCCGTTTGGCGACAAGCTTGCGCAATACCTGTTCGGGCCCGTGCAGCAAGAACCTGATGTTCGGGTTCTTGTCGGCCGATTTCGCAAGACCGGCAACAACGACAGAGGGACCTGCGTCCCCACCCATAGCGTCGACCGAGATGGTTATCCGTCCGGCGTGCGTGGGCTGTTCAGTCATGCCTTGGTCTGCGCTCGATCAGGCTTAGGCTGCGTCTTCGTCCAGATCGATTTCATCGGCCTGAGCGACGACTTCGCGATCATCATAGTGGCCGCAGGATGCACAAACGTGGTGTGGGCGCTTCAGCTCGCCGCAGTTCGGGCATTCGTTCGGGTTTGCAGCAACCAGAGCGTCGTGTGCGCGGCGGTTGTTGCGACGCGACTTGGAAACTTTGTTCTGTTGGACGGCCATGGTCTCAACCTTTGTCTGACTGGGGGTCGCAGATTCGCTGCCGACCCGGGTTTCGTAGTTCGTTTATCGTGGTTTGACGCGCGTTTAGGCGACGGGCCCCGCAATGTCCAACCCTAAATCCGATGAGCGCGCGAAAATACTGCGATTCTCGGTATGTTCAAGCGATTTTTCTGACCGCCTGCTATGACAGGAAATCTGCGTTCTGTCACTCGTCTTTTTTGAGCGTATCGCGCAATCCTGCCAATCCGGCGAAAGGTTTGGCGTCTTCGTCGGTCATCGCCGGTTTTCCGGGTTCGGTATAGTCTGCCTGACCCAGTTCCGCACCCTCCTTGCGCGGGTATTGTGGCAGGGCCAGCGACAGCGCCTCGACCATCACTAATGCGGGGTCGATTTCCGGGCCCAAGGGCTCGGATTCGTCATCCTGCGGAATTTCGAACTCGGGTTCATCGGGGTCGGTCCAATCGGCCAGAAAGGTGCGATGCACGGAAATGTCGATCCGGGTCGTGACCGGCTCGAGCGTCACGACACAGGGTTGGATCACGGTTGCACCGAGTTTGCCGTTGAGAACCCAGTCGCGCTTGCCCTGTGCGCGAAGCTCGCCGGAAAAGCTGAGTTTGCGCAGCCCTAGCAGCCCCAGATCCTGCCTGATCTCATCCAATTCGGCGCTTGCGGGGCGCAGTTCAAAGGGTGTCGGGGCGTTTTGGGGCAGGTCAGCCACCCGAAATGATGTAACGTTGCCCATTCGTGAGCCTTTCTATGTGTTGAACCGTGGCAGCGGTTTCTGTAATCGGATAGAAGCCGCAAGAGGCCAAGGCAAGAGGGTGTGCATGTTGAAGGTAGTGAACCGGTTGAAACCAGCGACGAAATCGCTTGTGTTTGTTGCCTGTCTGGCTGCGGCCGGGGCCTGTACGCCGATCTACAAGAATCACGGCTATGTGCCTCCGGCCGAGGAACTGGCCGAAATCAAAGTGGGCGTGGATACGCGTGACAGCGTGGAAGAAGCCATCGGCGCACCGGGTGCGTCCGGGGTCGTGCGGGATTCGGGCTATTACTATGTCCGCTCGCGGGTCCGCCATTACGGCCCGAAACGGCCCGAAGTGGTGGCGCGCGAACTGGTCGCCATCAGCTTTGATCAGCGTGGAGTCGTCAGAAACATCGAGCGTTTTGGCCTGGAAGACGGCATCGTGATTCCGCTGGAACGCCGTGTGACCGATTCCAACGTTCAGGACAAAGGCTTCCTGCGACAGCTGTTGGGCAATATCGGCAACTTCAACCCGGCCAATATTCCTGGCGCCAACTGATCGCGGCGGAACCTTGCGTTGGTCACAAGGCGGTCACATGTCTTGTGTTAACGGTGTCGTGCCGACACTCGTGGGTCGGCACCCATGGAGGACGCGACCGTGGCGGCGGCAGTTATGTTAAGCAAGGGGCGCTATCGCGCCCGTATGGCGGAATCGGCCGAGGATATCAGGGCCGCACAAAGCCTGCGGACATTGGCATTCGGCACCCGGCAACCGGACGTTGACGCTTTTGACGCGCAATGCAGCCATGTCCTGGTTGAAGATATGCGATCCGCCGGGCAGTTGGTCTGCTGCTTTCGGATGCTGACAATGGAACATGGCGGTGAAATCGGACGCAGCTATTCAGCACAGTTCTACGACCTGAGTTCGTTGGCAGGGTTCAGTGGCCGCATGGTCGAGATGGGCAGGTTTTGCGTTCATCCGGGCCTGAACGATCCTGACATTCTGCGTGTCGCCTGGGGTGCAATGACGTCCTATGTCGATCAACACAATGTTCAGATGCTGTTTGGATGTTCGTCGTTTGCCGGGACCGAAACCGGGCGATACCTTGATGCCTTTGCGATGCTCAAACATCGCCACCTGGCCCCGAAACGGTGGTTGCCGCGGGTCAAGGCTCCGGACGTGTTCCGCTTTGCCGCACGTCTGCGGCGCCGGCCGGATGCGAAAAAGGCCATGTCGCGCATGCCGCCCCTGTTGCGAACCTATCTGATGATGGGGGGGTGGGTGAGTGATCACGCGGTTGTGGATCGTCACATGAACACGTTGCATGTGTTTACCGGGCTTGAAATCGGGGCGATCCCGCCGGCCCGAAGACGCCTGTTTCGGGCATTGGCCGTTTAAGGTGAGTATTTCCGAAAAGGTGAAAACAGGGCGTTGACGCAGTGTGGCCGCCGGTTTAGCTGGCGGGCATGGCGAGAATTCCTTTGTTGCAGATGTCCGGCATATCCCTGACTTTCGGGGGCGAACCGGTGTTTTCCGAACTGGATCTGGTGGTACAGCCCGGTGACCGCGTGGCGCTGGTTGGGCGCAACGGGTCGGGCAAATCCACGCTGATGAAAGTGATGGCCGGCCTGGTCGAGGCTGACCGCGGTGAAATTGTCGTGCCGCCCGGAAAATCCGTGGGCTATATGGAGCAGGACCCGACGATGGAGGGCTTTGCCACCCTGGGCGACTATGCGTCGAGCGGTTTGGAGCCGGGGGAGCTCTACAAGGTTGAACGGGCGGGTGCGGGGCTGAAATTCGATCCTGCGCGCCCGGTTGAGACTGCTTCGGGCGGTGAAAGGCGGCGGGCGGCATTGGCCAAGCTGATGGCCGAGGCACCGGACCTGATGCTGCTGGACGAACCGACCAACCATCTGGATATCGAAGCCATCGCGTGGCTGGAGCGCGAGCTTGGCTCGACACGTGCAGCGTTTGTGCTGATCTCGCACGACCGGGCCTTTTTACGGGCACTGACGCGGGCGACACTTTGGATTGATCGGGGCGCTGTCCGACGGCAGGAGCAAGGTTTTGACGCGTTCGAAGCTTGGCGGGACAAGATCTGGGAAGAAGAAGACCAGCAGCGTCACAAGCTGAACCGTCTGATCAAGTCCGAGGCCAAATGGGCGGTTGAGGGCATTAGCGCCCGACGCAAACGCAATCAGGGCCGGGTGCGGGCCCTACAGGCGCTGCGGGCCGAAAAGGCGGCACAGATCAAGCGTCAGGGTTCCGCTGCGATGACGCTGGAGGCCGGGCCAAAATCGGGCCGCAAGGTGATCGAGGTCAAAGGGCTGGCCAAAGGGTTCGGCGACAAGCAGATCGTTCGGAATTTTGATCTGCTGGTGCAGCGCGGTGATCGTGTGGCCTTTGTCGGGCCGAACGGGGTCGGCAAGACGACCTTGCTGAAGATGCTTCTTGGGCAGGTGGAGCCGGACGAAGGCTCGGTGTCACTGGGTACCAATCTTGAGGTTGCGGTGTTCGATCAGACCCGTGCGCAACTGGACCCCGAGATGAGCTTGTGGGACAGCCTGACCGGCGACCCGGATATGCGGGTTTCCGGCAAGGCCGATCAGGTGATGGTTGGGGGGCAGCCCAAACATGTCGTGGGCTATCTCAAGGAATTCCTGTTTGACGAGCGGCAGGCAAGGGCGGCTGTCAAATCCTTGTCGGGTGGGGAAAAGGCTCGGTTGCTGCTGGCCAAGTTGATGGCAAAATCTTCCAATCTTCTGGTGCTGGACGAACCGACCAACGATCTGGATGTCGAAACGCTGGATCTATTGCAGGAACTGCTGGACGACTACGACGGAACGGTTCTGCTGGTCAGCCACGACCGGGATTTTCTGGACCGCGTTGCAACGACGACCATCGCGATGGAAGGCAACGGGCGGGCGACCGTCTATGCCGGCGGCTGGTCCGACTATATTGCGCAGCGGGGCGAAGTTTCCGTGAAAAAAGACATCAAGACAAAGCTTTCCAAGCCGAAGGTGAAGCAGGAAGCAAAAGCCAGATCGGGATTATCCTTTTCCGAGAAGCACCGTCTGGAAAAGCTGCCGGCCGAGATTGAACGGCTGGAGGCCGAGATTGCAAAGCTCGAAGAATTGATGTCCGACCCCGAGCTGTTTACCCGCGAGCCGGTCAAGTTCCAGAAAGCGTCCGAGGCGCTTGTCGAACGGCAAGACAAGTTGTCGGCGGCCGAAGAGGAATGGCTGACACTGGAAGAGAAAGCCCAGGCTGAGTAGACGCCAACTGCGCGCGCCTTATCAGGCGGCGTGGAAAAGCTGCTGAAAAACCGGAGTTCGCCTGCTGCTTCGGTTTTGCCGGGGACCGGGCCAGCCGATCCGCGCCATTTCGTTCAGCTTGATTCGGCTGCGACCCCGTCGATCGTTTTCATGCGAGTGGCGAGATGAAGCGCGTTCAAATGCGTCTGCCACGGTTCGCGGCTGTTCCAAATTGCATGGAAGGCAACGACACCGGGATATGTCGCAACCACATGCGGGTCGTTTTGTGTGCATTCTTCTTCGGCTTAGGCGATGTCTCTTTCGAGTTCGGCGCAGTCGAAATCCACCTTGCCCGGGCGCCCCTCCTTGGGGACACGTTGACCCGGCGCGGCCTGATCAAAAAAAAACAGGCGCTACGCCCCGCGAACAAGGCCCTGGTGGATTGGCGGAAGAGCAGGGTTATCGGCGGGCGCGTATCGGCCGGGCAGGGTTGCCAACCACGGTCTCGCCGGCGGGAACGTCTTTTGTCACCACGCTGCCCGCACCGATGATGGCATGGTCGCCGATCGTAACGCCCGGCATGATGATCGCGGCCCCGCCGATCCAGACGTTGTCGCCGACCCTGACTGGGTGGGCAACTTCGAGGCCTTGAGCGCGCAAGGCAGGATCTTTCGCGTGTTCGGCGCAATAGATCTGCACCGCAGGTCCAAGCATCGTGTCATTCCCAATCGTCACCGGCGCGGTGTCGAGCACGACACAGCCTGCGTTGAAAAACACGCGGTCTCCCAACGACAGGTTTATTCCGTAGGCACAGTGAAACGGAGCCTCGAGAAAGCTATCCTGACCAAAGCCCGCGAACAGGGCTGCCAGTTCCGGCGCGATGGCCCCACGGGCATCCGGCGGGCATGTGTTATGGGCATGAACGGCCCGGCGCGCTTCGGCGCGGAGCGCATCCAGTTCCGGGTCAAGGCAGCAATACCATTCACCCGCTTCCATTTTCTGCCGCTCGGTCATGAGCCCCGGTTTAGCGCATACGCAGGGCACCGTCGATGCGGATGACCTCACCGTTCAGATAGCCCATCTCGACGATAAAGCCGGCCAGTCGTCCGTACTCATGCGGATCGCCAAGGCGGGCAGGGTTCGGGACGTCGGCGGCAAGCTGTTGTTGCACCTCTTCGGGCAGGCCCGCCAGCATCGGGGTCATGAAAATGCCCGGCGCGATGGTCATGACGCGAATGCCGGTCGAGGCCAGGTCGCGGGCCATCGGCAGCGTCATGCCCACGACGCCGCCCTTCGAGGCCGCATAGGCCGCCTGACCCTTTTGCCCGTCATACGCAGCGATCGAGGCGGTGTTGATGATCACCCCGCGTGCCCCGTCTGGTTCGGGTTCATTCTTTGCCATTTCGGCAGCGGCCAGCCGGGACACGTTGAAGGTGCCAACCAGATTGATGTCGATCGTACGCTGGAAAGCATCCAGAGGGTGAGGGCCATCCTTGCCGACGGTCTTGATACCATAGGCGATACCGGCGCAATTCACCGTGGCCGTGATCTTGCCCATCTTGTCCATGCCGTGGCGCACGGCTGCGGCCACCGACTCTTGGTCGGTTACATCCGTTTGCGCGAAATGCCCGCCAATCTCGGCGGCGACCTGTGCGCCACGATCCGCATCACGATCCAGAATGGTGACCTGCGCGCCTTCCGAGGCGAAGTGGCGTGCCGTGGCTTCGCCAAGACCGGATGCGCCTCCGGTAATGAGGGCGGCAGTGGTGGACAGGTGCATGGTGAACTCCTCCCAAGGATATGAACACTTGTTCAATAACTGCATTTTGGGGCCAGAGTCCACATATTTGAGAAGGCAGGAACTTGGTTGGCGGGTAGGGTCCTTGGCCCCGATTTTTCGGCCGATCCTCAACAATACTTAATGCCGACTTCACGAAAACGCGCCTGTTCGTGAGCGAAGAACTCGGCGCCTTTGTGTGTTTTTCCGTCAGGAGGATCTGTTATGGTAATAAGTACGAAACACATACTGGGTGCAGTTGTCGCTGTGCCCGTTTTTGGAATGGTGATGGTTGGCGATGCCGCTGCCGCACCGGAAACCTGCAACTGGAAAACGGCTCGGACTCTTGCCAACGCGGGGGACTATGCCGGGTTGTGCGATTGTGTGCAGGTAACCCCGAGTTTTCTGGACAGGCTTCAAAAGCGTGCCGACTTTGAAACAACTTTGACTGTAACCGGAGCGCAATGCCCGGGGCTGGCCGCGTTGCTGACGGATTTGCCGACGGCAAACCTGTCTGGTTCGGCGGAAAACCGGGGTGAAAGCCGCGGATCTGAACCCGGTGGGTCTGGATTCGCCGATGCTGGTGGAGCTGTCGGAGGCGGTGAAAGTGGCCCCAGCGGCGCGTCTGAAGAAAGCGATAACAATGGAGGTGGCCAGTCCGGCGGTGGAGGAAGCGAATCCGGCGGTGGCGGTAGTGAAACCGGTGGCGGTAGTGAAACTGGCGGTGGAGGTGAATCCGGCGGTGGCGGTGAAACTGGCGGTGGTGGTGAGTCCGGCGGTGGTGAGTCCGGCGGTGGTGAGTCCGGTGGCGGTGGTGAATCCGGCGACGGAGGTGAATCTGGCGGCGGCGGTGAACCCGGCGGCGGCGGTGAAGGCAAAGGCGAAGGCGAAGGTAAAGGCGGCAAGGGTAAAGGTGGTGGCAAGGGCAACAACGGCCATGGCAATGGCGGTGAAGGCAGCAGCCCGGGCCGCGGTCATAACGCCAACAATGACGAAAGTGGCGACCGGCCCGGTCGTGGCGGCGGAAAAGAAAGCAGATAAGCACGGCTTACCGAATGAAAAGCGGCCACCCGTTTGGGTGGCCGTTTCGATTTCGTGTCTTTCAGCCTTGCCGGGTCAGCCCAGTTGAACCAGCGCGTGGCGCTTTTTGCCTGCGCTCAGTTTTGTAGGTTTCTTCAACTCTGACACGGAGACAAACGGGAAGTCTGTGTTTACTGCAACATCATTTACCAGAGCGCCCTTTTCTGAGATCAAGCGTTTAGCGTCCTTTCCGGACTTAGCGAGCTTGGCTTCAACAAATAGGGTGGCGGCAGAGCAGTACATTTCTTCGTTACCTTTGCCCAATGCGACTCCGGGCATAAGTTTCAATGAACTCGTTTCGAGTATAAACGATGGCAAATCGTCCCCAACTCCGCCCTTTTCAAAGACCTCGCGTGCAGTGGCCTCGGCATTTGCCGCCGCTTCGGCCCCGTGCAGCAGGGTGGTTACCTCATTGGCAAGACGGATCTTAGCTTCGTTGATCTCTGAGCCCTCAAGCGCTGCAAGACGGTCGCATTCGTCGACCGGCAGTTCCGTGAAGATTTTCAGGAACCGGCCAACATCTGCGTCTGTGGTGTTGCGCCAGAACTGCCAGAACTCGTAGGCGCTCAGCATGTCGCCGTTCAGCCAGACCGCGCCGCCTTGCGACTTGCCCATCTTGCGGCCATCGCTGGTGGTCAGCAGGGGGGTGGTCAGGCCATAGATCTCGTGATCCAGCACGCGGCGGGTCAGGTCGATCCCGTTGACGATATTGCCCCACTGGTCTGAACCACCCATCTGCAGAACACAGCCATAGCGGCGGTTCAGCTCGAGGAAGTCATAGGCCTGCAGGATCATGTAGTTGAATTCGAGGAAGCTCAGCGATTGCTCGCGATCCAGCCGAGATTTCACGGACTCAAATGACAGCATCCGGTTGACCGAGAAATGCCGCCCGATATCGCGCAGGAAATCGAGGTAGTTCAGGCTGTCCAGCCATTCGGCATTGTTCAGCATCAGCGCGCCGGTTTCGCTGTCATCATAGGACAGGTACTTGGCGAAGACCTGCTTCATGCCCGCAATATTGGCGTCGATCTGTTCAGGGCCCAGCAGGGGGCGTTCATCCGATCGGAACGAAGGATCACCCACCTTGGTGGTACCACCGCCCATCAGCGTGATCGGTTTGTGGCCGGTCTTTTGCAGCCAGCGCAGTACCATGATGTTCATCAAATGACCCACATGCAGCGACTGCGCCGTGGCGTCATAGCCGATATACGCTGTTTGCACCCCACTGATCAGCGCGTCGTCAAGGCCCTGATAATCGGTGCAGTCGGCGAGAAAGCCGCGCTCGATCATCGTGGCGATGAAATCCGATTTGGGGTGGTAGGTCATATCGTGCCCTTTGGGTTAATGTTGCGGGGCACTGTATAGGCGGCAGCGCGTGGGAGGAAAAGCCACCTTTTCACCTCGGGCGCGGGGTGTGGTCGAGGGTGTCGATCCAGACACGCGCGCTGAGAAAAAAATTGCCGGGCCGGTCCGGAACGCTTGCCTTTGCGCCCCAACAGAAGGCACGTTGACCGGGCTGCAACCCAAAGGTGAAATCCCGGACCCGGAGGCGGCGAATGACACAGCCAAGTCAGGAGGCAAGCTTGGGCCAGACCATCGCGAAACACGGAAAGCTCCGGGCTTTGGGCGCAATGTCCGGCACATCGATGGACGGGGTTGATGCCGCGGTGGTGGAAACCGACGGGCATTTGATTTACGGGTTTGGGCAAAGCGGATACCGCGCGTATTCGGATGCGGAACGCGATGTGTTGCGCGCCGCGCTGGGCCAGTGGCATGGACCCCAGGTCGATGCGGCGGCAGAGATGGTGACAATCGCCCATGCCGAAGCACTGTCCGAGTTCGAGGATGTGGATCTGATCGGCTTTCACGGACAGACGCTGGCGCATGAGCCGCGCGGGCGCGGGACATTGCAGGTCGGTGATGGGCTGGGGCTGGCGCAGGCCCTCGGGCGCCCGGTGGTCTGGGATTTCCGCAGCGACGATGTGGCGATGGGGGGCGAGGGGGCTCCGCTTGCGCCATTCTTTCATTTCGCCTGTGCCAAATGGTTCGGCGCGGACCGGCCGCTGTGTTTCCTGAACCTGGGCGGGGTCGGCAACCTGACCTATGTGGACCCGGCGTTCGAGGGCCCCGAAGCGCCCGGTGCGTTGCTGGCCTTTGATACAGGCCCGGCCAATGCGCCGGTCGATGATCTGATGCAGGCCCGGCTGGGGCTTCCGATGGACCGCGACGGGGCGCTTGCGCGCGATGGAACGGTGGAAATGGGCGCACTGGAGCTGTTTCTGGCCGAGCCGTATTTTTCTCGCATGCCGCCGAAATCTTTGGACCGGAACGATTTTTCGGAAATGATCGGTTTGGTCAAGGAACTGGATGACGCTGACGCGGTGGCGACCCTGACCGGTATGTGCGCCGCAGCTGTAGTGCAGGGGATGGAGCATTGTCCGAAACCTCCGTCTTGTGTGTTGGTCACCGGGGGCGGCAGACGCAACCCGGTGCTGATGGAGATGTTGCGCGTGTCGCTGGATTGCCCGGTCGAACCGGTTGAGGCGGTGGGGCTGGACGGCGACATGCTTGAGGCGCAGGCGTTTGCCTATCTGGCGGTGCGTGTCGCGCGGGGGCTGCCGACCTCTTGTCCCGGAACCACCGGCGTCAAGGCGCTTGTCGGTGGCGGGGTCGTCAGTACGGTGTCGATGGACCCGGTCGGATAACCCGATCCGGAAAACAGTTCAAAAAAACAACTCTTTGTGCGACGATTGCCCGGACCGATGGATCAGGGGCATGGCAGTATGGCGACCAAGGCAGAGCTTGAGGCCGAGTTGGAGAAGTTGCGGAAGCGGAATGCGACGTTGGAGGCGCAGGCCGAAAAGGAATCGGGTTCCGATGATCCGCCTGAGGGCGCCAAATCGTCGGATGAAATCCGGCAGCTGCTGGAAGACCACGGGATCGACCTGAGCCAGGTTCAGTCCTTGGGACATGACGTTGTCGAGGAGTTCGGTCGGCTTCAGAAAGACTATCCGATCACGGCGTTGCTGATTGCGTTTTCGCTGGGGTACGTCGTCGGGCGCGCGCAGGGCTAGGAGGCGGGTTATGAGCAGACTGAGCAAGAACCTGGTTACGATCTATCGGACCGAACGTTTGATTGCACGCCGCCGTCTTGGGGTGGTTCAGCAACAGACCATACTGATGGGCATCGCGGGCATCGCGGCATTGTCGGCGGTGGTGCTTTTGAATGTCTCTTTTTTCTTGGCGCTTCAGAGCGCGATGTCACCAGCATCGGCGGCGGCGCTGTTGGCCTTTGGAAACATCGTTTTCGCCGGGCTTATGGTGCTGATTGCAAGACGCCGAAATATCGACGACGAAGTCGCACCGGCCGTCGAGGTGCGCGATATGGCCATAGCGGATATTGAAGACGAATTGGAGGAGATGACCGCAGAGGCCAAAGAGGTCGTGCAGGCGGTCAAGAGCATTGGATCGAACCCTTTGGGATCGGCAGCGACGCTGCTGGTGCCGCTGATCAATTTGTTGATCAAAAGCCGAAGCGACAAATAGAGGCGCAACCCGAAGGTTCATCGACACACCGGAGCGCCCTTGCGGCGGGCCGTGTCAAAATGGAAATGCCCGACGTGATAGCGGTCGGCGTCCGGGCCAAGCACGGTTCCGAATATGCCGCAGGCGCCTTCGTGCAACTCTTTCAAAACAGCGCCTTGCGCGTTGTTCCATCCGTCCCGGACCGTGATCTGTGTTCCGTCCTGTAGAACGAAGGTCGATATGTCGATCGCCTTTCCGCGCGCATGTTCCGAGATGCGTGAACGTGGCTGGTTGTTCTGGGTCTTGCAGGCATAGTGGCCAACGATCCGCATCCCCTTCAGCCCGCCGCCCATATCGGCAAAGGCTGGCTTGGCCGTGTTTTCGATCCACGTTTTCAGCGTGACCGCTGTCTGGCAGTCCATCAATGAGAACTGGCTGAGAGCGATATCTGATATTTTGTAAACCCGAACCGGGTTCGTGATCCCGCATCCGCGGGCCTTTCCGGCGACGGGCTTGCGAGTTTCACCCAGAATTGTCCAGTCGCCGCACACGGCGCCCCGTTCCTGCATTCGTTCACGGCCCACTTCGAATTTCCGAAACTTGCAGGGTCGCAGGGCAGGACGCCTGGAAACCAGCACCGCAGGTTCGGCTGTCACGATCGGGTCAGCATCTTCAGCCGTTTCTTCCCCGTTCAGTTCTGGCGCAGTCAGATCGGATGCAAGACGGGCCTCGGCGCAAGCGGGCTCTGCGCTGGCGAATGCTGCGCTTTGACACAAGAACAAGACAGTCAGCAGGACCTGCTTCATACTCACTCGTTACTCCGTCGCCTGTGGCTGCGTGCACAGAATGATCAATGGGCAACCGTCTGTAAACTTACCTTTTCCGAGATCGTTGAACGTCGGCTTACGCCTTTGGGATATCAAAGCCCGGGGCGGCCAATTCAAATCCTTCAAATTGGAAGCCGGGCGAGACTGTGCAACTGACCAGCGTGTAATCACCCGTGCTGCGGGCGGCTTGCCAATGGCCTTCCGGGACGATCAATTGTGGTGCGCCAGCGGAAAGGTCGTGTGTCAGCACATGTTCGGTGGCGGGGCCTTGGTCGGTTGCGCTGAGCGACAGGACAAGCGGCGCGCCGGCATGGTACAGCCAGATCTCGGTCGCATCGACACGGTGCCAATGGCTGCTTTCGCCTTTCTGCAACAGGAAGTAGATGCAGGTGCCGGTGGGGCGACCTTCGTTTTCGGCGCGCCATGTCTCGGCATACCAACCACCTTCGGGATGGCGTTGCAGGTTCAGGCGGTCGATAATCTCTTGCGCGGTCATGTGGTTCCTCGTGTTTGGGTGCGATTATGCACGGGCCGGCGTGATCCGCTATGGTATTCATGCGTCCGAGGGATATGTTTACGACATGACCCTGAAAATCCCCTTCGATAACTCCTATGCCCGTCTGCCAAATGCGTTCTTTGCACGGCAGTCACCGGTTCCCGTGCGCGCGCCAAGGATGATTGCGTTCAACGATGATCTGGCCAGGTTGCTGCGGATATCGCCCGGAGACGTCGAGGACATGGCCGAAGCCTTTGCGGGAAACAGTATTCCCGAAGGTGCCGAGCCCATCGCACAGCTTTATTCCGGGCATCAGTTCGGGCAATACAACCCGCAGCTGGGCGACGGGCGTGCGGTGCTGTTGGGCGAGACGGTTGGAACGGACGGGGTGCGCCGGGACATCCAGTTGAAAGGTTCGGGTCCTACACCGTTTTCCCGCCGGGGCGATGGCCGGGCCTGGCTGGGGCCGGTGCTGCGGGAATATGTGGTGTCCGAGGCGATGCATGCCCTGGGCATTCCGACCACACGCGCCTTGGCAGCCGTGGAAACCGGCGAGACCGTCTTTCGTGAAGCTCCGATGCCCGGAGCTGTTCTGACCCGGGTTGCATCCAGTCATCTGCGGGTGGGGACCTTTCAGGTTTTTGCAGCGCGTGGGCAGATGGACAGCCTGAAGCGCCTGACGGACTATGCCATTGCGCGGCATTACCCAAAGGCAGATGGGCCGATGGGCCTGTTACGTTCGGTGCGCGATGCGCAGGCCGGTTTGATTGCACGATGGATGAGCGTGGGGTTCATCCATGGGGTGATGAATACCGATAACTGCTCGATCGCGGGTGAGACCATTGACTACGGCCCATGTGCGTTCATGGACACGTATCACCCCAACACCGTCTACAGCTCGATTGACCGGATGGGTCGTTATGCCTATTCGAACCAGCCTGATATCGCGGTGTGGAACCTCGCGCAGTTGGCAACGGCCTTGATCCAGCAGATGGACGACAAAGAGGCCGCCGTGGAAGAGGCGACCGAGATCGTCCACGCGATGCCGGACCTGCTGCAACAGAACTGGTTGTCCCGGTTCCGGGCAAAGATCGGACTGGCAACCGCGGACGAGGGCGATCAGGAACTGATCACCGACCTTCTGAAGCGCATGGCCGGGGGGCAGGCGGATTTCACCAATACCTTCCGGGCGCTGGGCGGTGGCACGGCGCGGGATCAGTTCCTTGACCCGGCAGCGTTTGACGCTTGGGAAAAAGACTGGCGTGCACGGTTGGCGCACGAAGCGGCGCCACTGGAGGTGATGACCGCCGCAAACCCCGCATTCATTCCGCGCAATCACCGGATCGAACAGATGATCCAGTCGGCGGTGCAGGGTGATTACGCGCCCTTCGACCGGCTGAACGCTGTGTTGGCGCGACCGTACGAGGATCAGGGGGATGCGGAAGACCTGAGGCGTCCTCCGGCCGAAAATGAGGTGGTCCATGCAACATTCTGCGGGACGTGACGCGAGGCCTGCATCTATTTCCGCAGGATTTCCACCACCGCGGCGCTGACGATCAGGATGGCGCCCAGAAACTCACGCAGGCCAAATGGTTCTCCTGACAGGGCGGCGGCTGAAGCGATGCCAACGACAACCTCGCTCATCAGCAGCAGGCCGACCTTTGCGGGGGACAGCTTGGTTGCTGGCCAGATGGTCATGTAGATCATGGGCAGGACATAAAAGGTGGACAGCATTGCATATCCCGCTATGCGGATCGACTCTTCGCCTGTGATGTTCGGCAGGGTTTGGCCCCCAAGCATCAGCAGGCTGACAAGCGACAGCAACAACGCGCCAATCACAAAGGCAAAGACCTGACCCGAGATGGTCATGCTGCCAGCCTTGTACAGGCCCAGCGTACCCAATGCCCAGCATATGCCCGATGCCAGTGCCAGCCAGTCACCCAAGTTCTGCGGCCATGGCACGAACCCGGCGCCTCCGAGCACGACAAACAGCCCGCCAAGCCCGCAGATCAGACCCGCAAGGCGCATCAGGCTCAGGCGTTCTTTCAGAAATACGACGCCCAGAATCGTGCCCCAGATCGGGGTGAGATAGAACAACAGGATCGAGCGGACGACGTCGGTGTAGACAAGGCTGATCGAATACAGGCCGAATGCAGCCCCTGTGAACATTCCGCTAAGCATCAAATCGCGCCATTGCCGGGCCAGCATGCGCCTGTCGGACCAGACGAAGGGGATCAACGCAATCAGGGCCGCGCAGTACATCGCGATCCCTGACCAGGGGCCGGTCAGGCCCTGATCAAAGAAAAACCGCACCGGAATCCAATAAAGGCCCCATAGCGCGCCGCCTGTCACCAAAACGATACTGGCCCGGGTGCTGTTGTCGGGTTGGGTCTGGCTCAGGCTCATGCGGGCCCCGCTTTGGCTGCGATGCGTTGTCGTCACCGCATCGGGATAGAGCGTTGCAGGGCCGGGGATCAAGCGGAACCTTCGCTTTGATATCAGCCAGGTTTCAATCGCCGAAATAGCAGGCAGATTGCTGGGGGCGGATGCCGTATCGGAATTGTCGCAGCAGGAAACCAAGCAGAGGGGTTGCGCCTCACGTCAGGCATGGCACTTTAGGGCAATTCATTTGGTCACGCCCTCATGCCAACTTCCTCCACGCTGCGTATCGCAAGCTACAACATTCAGAAATGCGTCGGGTTGGATTTCCGGCGCCAACCCCAACGTATTCTGCAAGTCATCGAAAACATGAAAGCGGATATCGTGGTGTTGCAGGAGGCCGACAAGCGCCTGCCGCCCCGTCCGGCCGCGCTGCCGCATTTTATGTTGGACGAGGCGGGATGGCAGATCGTAGATCTGGGCGGCGCGGGAAGTCTGGGCTGGCACGGCAACGCGGTGATCTGGCGCGGAGAGGGTATCTCGGTCCGCCGAAAAGGGCATCACGAGTTGCCGGGGCTGGAGCCGCGCGGTGCGGTGCGTGTCGAGTTCGACACCCATATCGGACCATTGCGAGTGATGGGTATGCATCTTGGACTGTTGCCAGCGTCGCGGCGACAGCAGATTTTGCACATTCGGCGGAACGACTGGGACATGGACCAGATGCCGACTGTTTGGGCCGGTGACTTCAACGAGTGGTCACGTCAGCCAGTACTGGATCACCTGGTCCCCGAAATGCGGTTTCTGCCTCCCAGACCAAGTTTTCCCGCCGCGCAGCCCCTGGGCGCGCTGGATCGGATCGCGCTGGGCAGCGGAATACAGGCCGTGGCGCACGGTGTTCACGACACACGTCCCGCGCATATCGCATCTGATCACCTGCCCGTCTGGGCCGATCTGACGCGCGCCAGATCAGAAGGTCGCAAAAGGTGAAATCCCTGTAGCGAAACCTGCGCAGACATATTAAGACAGACACCCGAGCAAGTCTGAGGGGCATCATGTCGGAAACGATTATTGGGCGTTGTGAAGCCAAAGGGCTGCGCATGACCGGTCAAAGAAGGGTCATCGCGCAGGTACTGGAACAGAGCGACGACCACCCGGATGTCGAGGAACTCTATGCGCGGGCGTCTGCTGCGGACAAAGGCATTTCCATTGCAACGGTCTATCGCACGGTCAAACTGTTCGAAGAGGCTGGTATTCTGGAACGTCTTGAGTTCGGCGACGGACGGGCCCGGTACGAGGACGCCGAGCGCGATCACCACGACCACCTGATCGACATGCAGTCAGGAGAGGTTATCGAATTCGTCGACCCCGAGATCGAAGCACTACAGGAAAGAATCGCTGCCAAGCTTGGGTATAAGCTGAAAGGGCACCGGTTGGAGCTGTACGGCGTCCCGCTGGAAAAGGACTGACCCATCACGAAACGCGATTGATCGCCTCACGTTAATTCATCAGGCGTGACGGGAATTGCCTTGCCAGATGCCGTTGGTTGAGGTTGTTGTGCATCTACAGGCACCAGATGTGCCCTTTCCAACGGACGCGCAAATGAACAACGTAAACGGTATCCTGCTGCTCATCGGGTCGATGGCGGCCTTTGCACTTGAGGACATGTTCATCAAGCTCTTGTCCGGCTCTGTGCCGACAGGGCAGATCATGGTGTTTCTGGGCGTGTTTTGCGGGCTCGTGTTTGCCGCGATGTCAGTGGTCACCCGAAAGCGGATCTTTGACCCCGTGGCATGGAAAACCCTGCCATTGATCCGCGCTGCGACCGAAGGCTTTGGCGCGGTGGCCTTCGTGACGGCGTTGTCGCTGATCGACCTGTCCACCGTTGCGGCCGTGTTTCAGGCCATGCCGCTGGTCGTCACCATGGGTGCGGCCCTGTTCCTTGGAGAGCAGGTCGGCTGGCGTCGCTGGAGCGCGATCGGTGTCGGCTTTGTCGGTGTTCTGATGATCATCCGTCCGGGGATGGAGGGCTTTCGGCCGGAATCCCTGTTTGTGGTGTTGTCCGTGGTCGCCATTGCGGCGCGCGATCTGATCACCCGCAAGCTGGACCCACGCGTGCCCTCATCCGTCGTTGCGATGCAGGCCTATATTGCGGTGGCTGTGGCCGGCCTGGTTCTGATGGTCATGTCCGGGGCATCCTTCGTGCCGGTTCAAGCCGGTCAAACGGGCCCTTATGCGGGGGCGATCGGATTTGGCGTGCTGGGCTATTACGGCATTGTCACTGCGATGAGGGTGGGCGAAGCCTCGGCCCTGATGCCGTTCCGGTACACGCGCCTTGTGTTCTCGATCCTTGCAGGAATGCTGATGTTCGGTGAACGCCCTGATGCGCTGACAATGGCGGGGGCGACCCTGATCATCGGTTCGGGTCTTTATACCTTTGTCCGCGAACGGCGTCTGGCGCGGGAATTGGCACCTGCCTGACCCTGTTGGCGCAAACAGCGAATTGTTAGCCCTAAATGTCCGGGAATATGCGTGTTAGCGTTAACGGAACCGGTTTACTTTTGGCCGGTTGCTGCTATGACGCGTGCAACCGACCGCAGTCACAGGGACAGGCTTCATGAGCACCATCATCGACATCCACGCACGCGAAATTCTGGACAGCCGGGGCAATCCGACAGTCGAAGTTGACGTGATTCTGGAAGACGGCACCATGGGCCGCGCTGCCGTACCCTCGGGCGCGTCCACCGGTGCCTATGAGGCGGTTGAAAAACGCGATGGCGACAAGGCGCGCTATATGGGCAAAGGCGTTCTGGAAGCCGTCGCCGCCGTGAACGGCGAGATTGCCGAAGAACTGGTGGGCTTTGACGCGACCGAGCAGGTGGCCATTGACCAGGCCATGATCGAGCTGGACGGCACCGAGAATAAAGGCCGTCTGGGTGCGAACGCTATCCTGGGCGTCTCGCTGGCCACGGCCAAGGCGGCGGCGGATTTCACCACCCAGCCGCTCTATCGCTATGTGGGCGGCACCTCGGCGCGGGTTCTGCCGGTTCCGATGATGAACATTATCAATGGTGGCGAACATGCCGACAACCCGATCGACATTCAGGAATTCATGATCATGCCGACCGCCGCCGCGAACATTCGCGAAGCGGTGCGCATGGGGTCCGAGGTGTTCCATACACTGAAGAAAGAACTGTCTTCCGCGGGTCTGGCCACGGGAGTGGGCGACGAGGGCGGTTTTGCCCCCAACATTGCCAGCACACGCGAGGCGCTGGATTTCATCCTGAAATCCATCGAAAAGGCGGGCTACAAGCCGGGCGAAGAAATCCACCTGGCCTTGGATTGCGCGGCGACCGAGTATTTCAAAGACGGCAAATACGTTCTGGCGGGCGAGGGGATCACCCTGACATCCGAGGAAAACGCAGCCTATCTGGCTGCTCTGGTCAATGACTATCCGATCATCTCGATCGAAGATGGCATGTCTGAAGATGACTGGGATGGCTGGAAGGCCCTGACCGATGCCATCGGCGACAAGGTGCAACTGGTTGGTGATGACCTGTTCGTGACCAACCCGGAACGTCTGGCCGAAGGGATCGAACGTGGCTGCGCGAACTCAATGCTGGTCAAGGTGAACCAGATCGGTTCGCTGACCGAAACCCTGCGCGCCGTCGATATGGCGCACCGCGCGCGGTACACCAACGTGATGTCGCACCGTTCGGGCGAGACCGAGGACGCGACCATTGCCGATCTGGCCGTGGCGACGAATTGTGGTCAGATCAAAACCGGCTCATTGGCGCGATCGGACCGGTTGGCGAAATACAACCAGCTGATCCGCATCGAGGAGTCGCTGGGGGAAGTGGCCGAATACGCAGGCGCGTCGATCCTTCGCAAATAACGCACTTGGTGCTAGGCTGACCCCCGGGTTTAATCCGGGGGTCGCATTGTGCTGAACATCATCGAACCGGAAACGCCGGACCAGTTTGAAGCGGTTCGGCGTTTGTGTTGGGATTACAGGGATTTCCTGCTGGCACTGGATGAAAGAACCGCCCAGATTGTGCAGGCTTTCTACCCAAGCGAAAAATACGCCCGTGTAATGGACAACATTGACGCGGAACACGCACCGCCGAACGGTGGGATCAAACTGGCATTGCTGCATGGGGAACCGGTCGGCTGCGGCATGTTTCACACCTACGAGCCCGGTGTGGCTGAAATCAAACGCGTATTTGTAACCGACGCAGCAAGGGGGACCGGCGCAGGCTGTGCCATCATGCTTTCGCTGATCGAAATGTGCCGAGATCTTGGGTTCGACTATATTCGAATGGACACCGGCAAACCCCTGGAAGTGGCGACTCGGTTATACCTGTCTTTGGGCTTTCACCTGCGCGACGCCTATTACGAAACTCCTGAAATCGCACGCGATCACCTGCTTTTTTTCGAGATGCCGCTTTTTGAAGAAGACATTGGCGTGCCAGAAAAAAGATAAAATTCTCAGGGGCATGGTCGTCTTAGACGTGGAAATTTGATAATATTTAAGTGGCTTAATTATTCTTATGTGTGAACTTGTTACTTATCGCGTTCACTCCAAATGCCGTAGTCTTTCTTCATTGCAGAAAGGAGACCACGATGTCTGTATCCAAATTCCTTCTGATAATCGTCACAGCGTCCATCACAGTATTGTCCGCCTGCGCGGGTCCGGGAACGTATCCGATAACCGGAGAAGAAGTTTCGTCGAATGACCCGGTACAGGACATGAACCCGGCCAATATCTTCCGCGGCGAGTCTCGTTAAAGCGACTTGCTCATCAGCATATATCTGTCGCGAGGTTTGAACCCGGTGCGCAGATAGATTTTCTGTGCGGCCTCGTTGTGCCGGTCGACTTCCAGATGAAGGGCAGTCAGCCCCGCTTCGGACAAAGCTTTGGGCAGCGCCAGTAGAACTTCGGTTGCGATGCCGCGGCCGCGAACAGCGGGCCGGATATAGATTTCGTCCACGAAACCGTCCATGCCGCCGAATTCGACGGACCAGCCGAAGGTCAGGATGATGTAGCCCAACGGCGCGCGTCCGGGGCCGATCAGATAGACACAGCCATGGGGAATACCCTCGAGCAGGGGTGTCAGAGCGTTTCGGGTCTGGTCCGGGTCTTGCGTCAATCCGGCTTCGGTATGGAAGGCGGTGACCAGTGCCATCAGACGATCCAGGTCCTCGGGGCGCGCCAGGCGCAGGGCGGCGCTCATAATCTGGCCAGCCTTTCCGTCAAAAGATTGAAGAAGCCGTCGGCGTCGATTTCCCCCATGAACAGCGCATTGGGCGCGCGGTCGGTTACGCCCCACCAATCGGCGACCGTCATGCCCATTGTCAGCTCGGACTGGGTTTCAATCTCGACATTCACATGACGGCCCGAAAACAGCTCGGGCCGGATCAGATAGGCGGTCACGCAAGGGTCGTGCAAAGGCGCGCCTGCGCTGCCGTATTTTTCCTTGTCGAACCTTTCGAAGAAATCGGTCATCTCGGCGACGGCGATTCCGACTTTGTTTCCCAGCGCACGGAACGCATCATTGCGGGGTTTGGTGACCAGCGCCTTGTGCGTGACATCCAGCGACATGACCACGATTGGTCTGCCGGATTTGAAAACGATATCAGCAGCTTCTGGATCGACGTGAATGTTGAACTCAGCTGTCGGGGTGATGTTGCCGACCTCGAAATACGCTCCGCCCATCAGAACGATTTCCTGTACCCGGTCCACAATGTCCGGAGCCTTGCTGAACGCGGTCGCGATATTTGTTAGTGGCCCTAGCGGGCAAAGGGTTACCGTGCCCGGTTCTTCAGCGCGCAGGGTGTCGATGATGAAATCCACCGCATGCCCTTCGGTCAGCGGCATCTGCGGATCGGGCAGGTCCGGGCCATCCAGACCTGTCTTGCCATGCACATGCTCGGCCGTGACCAGCGGGCGGTTCAACGGTCTGTCGCAGCCCGCATAAACAGGTATATCGGTCCGGCCCGCCAGTTCGCACACGATCCGAGCGTTCTTGGCGGTCAATTCCAAGGGCACGTTGCCTGCGACCGCCGTGATGCCAAGAACCTCGATGTCCTCCGGGCTGGCCAGCGCCAGCAGGATGGCGACGGCATCGTCCTGTCCGGGATCGGTGTCGATGATGATCTTGCGAGGGGGCATGGGCGTCTCCGGTGGTCGTGAAGGTGGGACACTCGCAAGTGTCGGGTGCCTTGTCTACCCGTTTCTGGGTGCGGCCATGACTTCAACCGGCGGGAGTTTGCCGTTGGCGCGATGCTCTTCGGTTTTGACCTCGTCCCACAGCGCATCCATCTCGGCCAGATCGCTTTGCGAGGGGGTCTTTCCCCTTTCGGCCAGCCGGGTCTCGACCTGTTCAAAGCGACGGGTGAACTTGGCATTGGTGCGGCGCAACGCGGCCTCCGGTTCGATGCCAAGATGACGACCCAGATTGACCATCACGAACAGCAGATCGCCGAATTCATCCTCAAGCGCATCCGCGTCCATCTTGTCACGCGCCTCTTCCAGTTCGGTGGCTTCTTCGGTGATCTTGGCCAGAACGTGGCTGGCGTCGGGCCAGTCGAACCCTACGCGCGCGGCCCGTTTTTGCAGCTTATGCGCCCGCAGCAGGGCTGGCAGGTTGGCGGCCACCCCATCCAGCGCGCCTTTCTGTTCCTTGCCCGCACGTTCGGCGGCCTTGATGGCTTCCCAGTCCTTGGTCTGCTGTTCGGCGGATTTATCGCGGGATTCGTCACCGAAGACATGCGGATGCCGGGCCACCATCTTGTCGGACATGGTGCGAACCACGTCCTGAAAGGTGAAATATCCCGCTTCTTCCGCCATTTGAGCGTGAAATACGGATTGGAACAGCAGATCGCCCAGCTCTCCCTTCAGCTCGTCCCAGGCCTCACGCTCGATGGCGTCGGCGACCTCATAGGCCTCTTCGATCGTATAGGGCGCGATGGTGGCGAAATCCTGTTCGATATCCCACGGGCAGCCGGTTTGCGGATCACGCAGGCGGCGCATGATTTCCAGCAGGCGTTCGATCCCTGCGTCACTGTCATGGATCAGAGGATTATCGGCCATTGCGAACCCTTTCATTCCGGTGTCAGATGCATCCATCCCGCAGTCCCGATCAGGAGTCCACCCCAGATGCCCGTCGTCAACCGAATTGCCGATTTCTCTGCCGATATGACCAGATGGCGCCAATATCTGCACACGATACCCGAGTTGGAGTTCGAGTGCTTTGAGACTGCCGCGTTTGTGGCCGAGCGTCTGCGTGAATTCGGGGTTGATGAATTGCATGAAGGGATCGCAAAAACCGGGATGGTCGCGATCATCAACGGGCAGGGCGACGGCCCGACCATTGGCCTGCGCGCCGATATGGATGCATTGCCGATCACCGAAGAAACAGGCGTCGACTATGCATCGAAGAATCCTGGAAAGATGCATGCCTGCGGGCATGACGGGCACACCACAATGCTGCTGGGCGCGGCGCGGTATCTGGCCGAGACGCGAAATTTCCGCGGCCGTGTGGCCCTGATCTTTCAACCGGCCGAGGAAGAAGGTGGCGGTGCGGGTGTCATGGTCGAAGAAGGCATCATGGAGCGGTTCGATATCTCTGAGGTCTATGGAATACACAACGATCCGGGAAACCCGGAAGGTACGTTCCATACAACGCCGGGGCCGATCATGGCGGCGGTCGATACGTTCGATATTCATATCCAAGGCGTCGGCGGCCATGGCGCCATGCCGCATCAGACCCGCGACCCGGTCATGGCGGCCTGCGGCATTGCACAGGCGATCCAGACCATCGTCAGCCGCAACCACTATGCAGTGGAAGACCTGGTTGTTTCGGTCACTCAGATCCACGCCGGAACGGTGAACAACGTGATCCCGGACACCGCCTATCTGAACGGCACGGTTCGTACATTCGATCCTTCGGTGCAGAAAATGGTGATGGACCGGATGGAGCAGATCGTTCAGGGGCAGGCCGCGTCTTACGGTGTCGAGGCATGGCTTGAATATCAGGTGGGATACCCGGCGACGATCAACGATGCTGAAAAGGCAGCCTTTGCCGCGGCCGTCGCGCGCGAAGTGTCGGGGGCTGAACGGGTGATCGACACAATGGGGCGCGACATGGGGGCCGAGGATTTTTCGTACATGCTTCAGTCGCGACCAGGGGCTTATCTGTTCCTTGGGCAGGGTGATGGTGCCGGGCTGCATCATCCGAAATACAACTTCAATGATGATATCGCGCCGGTGGGGGCATCGTTCTTCGCACGGATCGTGGAAAAGGCGCAGCCGTTGGGCTGATGGGGGAGCGAAATGGCACTGGAAGACGCAAAAAACCAGGTGGACGAGGCATTCACCAACCCGGATCTCAAAGGCCTGTCCTATGAAAACACCTTTGGCGGGGCGACCTCGTTTCTGCGGCGGCTGTATACCAAGAACCTGACCGGCGTCGACATCGCCGTGACCGGCGTGCCGTTTGATCAGGCGGTGACCAACCGCCCGGGCACCCGCCTTGGCCCGCGTGCAATCCGCGAGGCCAGCGCGCTGCAATCGCCCGATGCACCTTATGGCTGGCCCTTCGATGCGCTCAGCGAGCTGGCTATCATCGACTACGGCGATATGGCCTATGACTATGCCAACATTCCCGCCTTTCCCGACACGCTGACCGACCATATCCGCACCATTCTGACGGCGGATGTGGCCTCGGTCGCGCTGGGGGGCGACCACTATATCAGCTTTCCGATCCTCAAGGCCTATGCCGAGAAATACGGGCCGATGTCGCTGTTGCAGTTCGATGCCCATACCGACACCTGGGCCGATGACGACATGAGCCGGGTGGACCACGGCACCATGTTCTACAAGGCGGTGAAGTCGGGGATCGTGGATCCGAAACGCTCGGTTCAGGTGGGGATCCGCACCACCAACGAGGACACGCTGGGCGTCAACATCATCGATGCGCGCGAGGTGTACGAATCCGGCCCCGCCGCCGTGGCGCAGAAGATCAAGGGCATTCTGGGCGACAGCCCGGTCTACCTAAGCTTTGATATCGACGGTCTGGACCCGGCCTTTGCACCGGGTACGGGGACACCGGTCTGGGGTGGTTTGAGTTCCATTCAGGCGCAGATCATCCTGCGCGACATTGCGGGGATCAACATCAAGGGCGGCGACGTGGTCGAAGTGTCTCCGCCGTTCGATACATCCGGCGCGACGGCGATTGCGGGGGCGCATGTGGCGACCCAGATCGTCTGCCTGTTGGGGTGGAACAAGCTGGCAAAAACATAACCGTTTGGACGCGCATTAACCATTGGTTAGCCATACTGCCGGTATGTGCTGGGTAAAGAAAGTTGAAGGGATGGGGATACAACGCGCATGACTGAATTCAATCAACCGGTCAGCGGCAATGATCTGGCGCGGTTTTCGGGGCCGAATACGTTTATGCGCCTGCCCCAGGCTGCCTCGTTGGCGGGGCTGGATGTGGCGGTTCTGGGGATTCCGATGGATATCGGCACCTCGTGGCGTTCGGGCACCCGGTTCGGACCCAAACAGATCCGCAGCGAAAGCGCGATGATAAGGCCCTACAACATGGCTACCTCGGCGGCTCCGTTCGACAGCTTGCAAATCGCCGACATCGGGGATCTGGCGATCAACACCTTCTCGCTTGCGGACAGCCTGAGGATCATCAGGGAAAGCTATGACGCGATCCTGGCAAAGAACGTGACCCCGGTGGCGATGGGGGGCGATCACTCGATCACTCTGCCGATCCTGCGGGCCATTGCGGCAAAGCATGGGCCGGTGGCTCTGGTGCATGTGGATGCCCATGCGGATGTGAATGACGAGATGTTCGGCGAGAAAGAGACCCACGGAACCGTCTTCCGCCGCGCCTATGAAGAGGGGCTGATTGTCCCCGACAAGACCTTTCAGATCGGCATTCGCGGATCGGGCTATGCGGCTTCGGATTTCACCGAAGCCAAGGATTGGGGCTTCCGCCAGTTCCCGGCCTGGGAGTTGTGGCAGCAGAATCTGACGCAGATCGGCTCTCAGATCCGCAAGATCATCGGGGATCATCCGGTCTATGTCACCTATGACATCGACAGCCTGGACCCGGCCTTTGCACCGGGCACGGGTACGCCAGAGATTGCCGGGCTGACTACGCCGCAGGCGCTGCAACTGATCCACGCGTTGCAGGGTGTGAATGTAGTGGGGTGTGATCTGGTCGAGGTTTCACCTCCGTATGACCCGTCCGGCAACACGGCCCTGACGGCAGCCAACCTGATCTACGAGATGCTGTGCATCCTGCCGGGGGTGACGTCACGGTAAACCGGCCCGGAACGGCTTGCCCCGGCGCGTGATCCGCATAGGGTTTCTGCAAGAGGGTAAAGCGGGATGAAAAGAATGGTTCTTTGGGCGGTGATCGCGCTGGTGCTTGGGCTGGGCGCTTACATCCGGCTGGTCCCATCTGCGCCGGCCCAATGGCATATTGCACCGATTGCAGAGGTTGATCAGGACTTGCCGGGTGGCGTTCTGCGCGTTGTTGCAACCGGCCCGGAAGGTTTGCAAAAGCTCGATCGGATCGCCCGCGCCACGCCGCGCACCTCGGTTTTGGCAGGTTCGGTCGATGAGGGCATGATCACCTATGTCACCCGCACGAAATGGATCGGTTTTCCCGACTATACCACTGTTCAGCAGGACGGCGACACGCTGCGCATCCATGGCCGTTTGCGGTTCGGGCGCAGGGATTTCGGGGTGAACAAGGCACGGGTTGATGGGTGGTTGAAGCAGATGTAACTGCTCTACCGGCGCTCAGGACGCCTCATCCTGTTCAAAGTGATCAACTGGATCGCTTTGCAACCCGGACGATAAACACCCTTCCTGCACCTCGCGCCACATGGGCACGTTCAGGGACATCTGGCATTGTGCCGTGAACATGCGGCCGTCGACTTGCAGGCAGATCATCTCACCCAGTTCGATGCGGGACCCGGACGTGTCGGTGCAATAGCAATCGCGGGTCTTGCCGTCAGGGCCGACGTAATCGGCGTAAACCGGCGTGGAGGTCAGCAAAAGGGCAAGCAAAAACCGTTTCATGACAGCAAGCTTAGCACGACGTGGCCCTTGACCAAAGCCCCCGGATGATAGACACCGCCGGGATGATCCCCGAAGAACGTCTTGAACAGATCACCCAGCGTTTCCAATACCTCGAAGCAGCCATGGCGGATGGCGCATCGGGCGGCGATATTGCGGCGTTGGCCAAGGAATATTCCGACCTCAAACCCGTGGTCGATCAGATCATGGCCTGGCGCCAGCTGGTGGCAGACCTGGCTGAGGCCGAGGCGATGCTGGCCGACCCGGATATGAAGGAGTTGGCCGAAGAAGAAATTCCGGACCTGCAATCGCGCATCCCCGAGGCGGAACACGCGCTGCAACTGGCGCTGCTGCCGAAGGATGCGGCGGATGCGCGTCCGGCGATGCTGGAAATTCGCCCGGGTACCGGCGGGGACGAGGCCGCTTTGTTCGCGGGCGATCTGTTGCGTATGTATCAACGCTATGCCGAAGCCCGCGGGTGGCAGTTCGAGATCATCGAAGAACAGGCTTCTGATTTGGGCGGGATCAAAGAGGTGGTGGCACATATCAAGGGTGACAACGTCTTTGCCCGGCTGAAATACGAATCCGGTGTGCACCGTGTGCAGCGCGTGCCCGAAACCGAAAGCGGCGGGCGCATCCACACCTCGGCGGCGACGGTGGCGGTACTGCCCGAGGCCGAGGATGTCGACATCCAGATAGACGCCAATGACATCCGTATCGACACGATGCGCAGTTCCGGCGCGGGCGGGCAGCACGTGAACACCACCGACTCGGCGGTGCGGATCACACATATTCCGACGGGCTTGGTGGTAACAAGTTCCGAGAAGTCCCAGCATCGCAACCGCGAGATCGCCATGCAGGTGCTGAAGACGCGGCTTTATGACCTCGAGCGGCAGCGGATCGACAGCGAACGTTCCGCCGACCGGGCCAGCCAGGTGGGATCAGGGGATCGTTCGGAACGCATTCGCACCTACAATTTCCCACAGGGGCGGATGACGGATCACCGGATTAACCTGACGCTCTATAAACTGGATCAGGTGATGCAGGGGGATCTGGACGAAGTGATTGACGCTCTGACGGCGGATGATCAGGCCCGGTTGCTGGCCGAGATGGCGCAATGACGGGCCTGCAAACAGCAGCGCAGGCCATGGTGGCCGCAACCGCGCGCTTGAGGGCCGCGGGCGTGGATGACCCGGCGCGGGATGCGCGCCTGTTGTTGGCCCATGCCGCACGGATAGAGGCCAGCCGAGTGACGCTGATTGCCCCGGAAGAGTTGCAGCCCGAGATCGCTGAACGCTATGACCAGTTGGTTTCTTTGCGTGCCATTCGGGTGCCGGTGTCTCATCTGCTGGGCGAACGCGAGTTCTATGGGCGCAGGTTTCGTGTCAGCTCCGATGTTCTGGATCCACGCCCCGAGACTGAAACCCTGATCGAGGCCGCGCTGAGCGAACCCTTCGACCATGTTTTGGACCTCGGGGTCGGGTCTGGCTGTATTCTGGTCACACTGCTTGCGGAACGAACCAGCGCTTCGGGTCTTGGGGTCGACCTGAGTGAAGCCGCCTGTCTTCAGGCCAGCGCCAATGCCGTGCTCCACCAGGTGCAGGGACGAGCCGAGATTGCGCAGTCAAACTGGTTTGAAGGCATTGAAGGCCGGTTTGACCTGATTGTTTCCAACCCGCCGTATATTTCCGTAACCGAAATGGAGGATCTGTCGCCCGAAGTGCGGGAGCACGAGCCGCGCATGGCGCTGACCGATGAAGGGGACGGGCTGGGCGCGTATCGGCAGATTGCGGCCTCGGCCCCGGATTTTCTGTTGCCAGGCGGGCGATTACTTGTGGAAATTGGCCCGAAACAGGCAAATCTGGTGTCTGCCTTGTTTGACGCGGCGGGTTTGGCGGATATTCGCGTAATCCCCGATCTGGACGGGCGTGACCGGGTTGTCGGCGCAAAGATGCCGGGTTGAAACTGGTGTCTGAGGCCAAAAAACGCTGCCCCGAGTAAAAAAGCGTGTGAAAATTCGAGATTCCTCTTGTCTGCACGGTCAGGACATGTTTACTCAGGATTAGTCGGCGAGGTTGACGCTGTTGCAGCGCACCCCTGACGCCAAGCCCAAAAAAGTCGACATCCCGTCACGGCAAACGCCTCAGAGCAGTGCAAAACACGGGTTGAGCGACAGCGCATTGATAAGGCTGACGTAAAGTAAAATGAGATCTTCCAAATCCCGCTCGCGGGCCAAGAACAACCGCAATCGTCCTTCCGGCGGTAACGTCGTAAACCGGGTATTTGACAGCTCGGGCCCTGAAGGCAAGGTGCGTGGCACGCCGCAGCAAATCATTGATAAGTACAATCAGCTGGCGCGTGACGCTCAACTGTCAAACGACCGCGTTGCGGCGGAAAACTTCCAGCAGCACGCAGAACATTATCTGCGCATGCTGAGTGAGGCGCAGCGCGAGATTGAAGCGCGCCGCGAAGAGCAGGAGCGCCAGAACCGCGAACGCCAGGCCGAGCGTGACCGTGAGCGCGCCGAGCGCCAGGAACGTGAAGCGGCCCGGCAGGCCGATCCTGCCGAAGCCCCGCAGCCGGACGTAATGGATTTCGCCGCACCGGACGCTGCTCCGGAAAGCGGTCTGGTCGAGACACCGGAAAGCAAGGGGGCCGAAGCCCCGGCGCCGGAAAAGAAGGAAAAGCCTGCGCGCAAGCCGCGGGCGCGCAAGCCCAAACCGGCGCCAGTGGCTGAAGATGCGCCCAAAACGGATGGCGACGCACCGGAAGCGGCTGAATAAAGCCGGCATCAGAAACCGCAAAGCCCCGAGGTCAAGCCTCGGGGCTTTTTTTGATCAGGGTGTCTGGATTTCGCGCGCCAAGGCACAGAACGCTTCAAGCGGAACCTGTTCGGCCCGTTCAGTGGGCTGGATACCTGCGGCCTGCAAGCGATCCTCGATATCCGGGGCAACGCCCTTGAGCGAGGCCCGCAGCATTTTGCGGCGTTGATTGAAGGCAGAGGCCACCACACGCGACAGGGTCGCGGCGTCAGCAGGATAGCGCGGTTCGGGCAGGGCGGTCAGGTGGACCACCGCGCTGGAGACTTTGGGCGGAGGGGTGAAGGCGCCGGGGGGAAGGGACATGGCGATGCGCGCCTCGGCCCGCCATTGGGCAAGGATGGCGAGGCGGCCATACGCCTTGCTACCGGGCTGGGCCACGATGCGTTCGGCCACTTCGCGTTGGAACATCAGCGTCAGGCTCTGCCAGAAGGGGGGCCATTCAGGGGGTGTCAGCCAGCGCACAAGCAGTTCGGTGCCGACGTTGTATGGAAGGTTGGCTGCGATGCGGATTGGCGGGGTCAGATGTTCCAGCGGGTTGATCTCGAGCGCGTCACCATTGATGACCTCCAGCCTTCCGGGATAGGCGGCGGCGATGTCGTTCAGGGCGGCGATGCAACGGGTATCTTTTTCCACCGCCACGACCTTGCGTGCGCCTTCGGACAGGAGCCCTCGGGTGAGGCCGCCAGGACCGGGGCCGATTTCCAGTACGTCGCAGTCTGCAAGATCGCCAGCCTGACGGGCGATTTTGGCGGTCAGGTTGAGGTCCAGCAGGAAGTTCTGACCCAAGGATTTGCGCGCCGAGAGTTGATGTGTGGCGATGACCTCGCGCAGAGGGGGGAGATTGTCGATTGCACTCATGATCCGATTACCGTGACGCAGGCCGCAGGGGCAGCGCCAGAAGTTTTTTGCCTCTGGCGGGGATATTTTCAGCCAGATGAAGGATCAAGAGCCTTGCGCCATGCGTTGGGCAAGCTTCAGAGCTTCGATCAGGCTGGTTGGATTGGCGATGCCTTTCCCGGCGATATCCAGTGCAGTGCCGTGATCTGGCGACGTGCGGATGAAGGGCAGGCCAAGGGTGACGTTCACACCCCGGTCGAAATCCAGTGTCTTGATCGGGATCAGGGCCTGATCATGATACATTGCGATCGCCGCGTCATAGCGGGCGCGGGCAGCGGCATGGAACAGTGTATCCGCAGGGTGCGGGCCCGTCAGGGTCGCATCTTCCGGGTTCAGATCGGCCAGCATTGGGGCGATCCAGTCAAGCTCCTCGCGGCCCATTTTGCCGCCTTCGCCGGCATGGGGGTTCAGGCCGGTTATGGCGATGCGGGGGTGTTGTATGCCGAACTGGTCGCGCAGACCGCGCGTGGTGATTTCGATCGTCTCGCGCAGCAGGTCCGGCGTCAGCGCGGCGGGAACCTGCGCCAGGGGAATGTGGATTGTCGCCGGGACAACCCGCAACTGGTCGCTGGCCAGCATCATGACAACCCGGCGGGTGCCCGACAGCGCGGCCAGAAACTCGGTATGGCCGGGATAGGTAAACCCGGCCCCGTCGATCAGGGCCTTCTTGTGAATGGGCGCGGTGCACAGAGCGGCCGCTGCCCCCTCTTTCACAAAGTCGACGCCGGTTTCGATGGCATCGATCACCGATGGGGCATTGGCCGGGTCTGGCTGACCGGGCATGTTCGCAGCAGGAAAGTTCAGTTGCAGCACGGGCAAGGCCTGATCACAGACTGCAACGGCATCCGAAGGGGTTTGGATTTTCGCAACGGGGGTGCCAGCAGGCAGGTGGCTGGCATCGCCGATAAAAAAAAACGGGCAGGTTTGGCGCAGCTCTACCCATGCTTTGGCCGCGATTTCAGGGCCGATCCCGGCCGGTTCACCGCAGCTGAGCGCGATCGGGCGTGTCATTCCTGAACAATGGTGGCGTCAGCCCGCAGCTGCTCTACCAGGCTGGACGCAAAGGCCTGTAGCCGCTGTTGCGCCAGTGCATTCGCGACATCCGCCCGCGAGGTGTTTTCGCCCAGGTTGCGGGTGCGGTTGCACAGCATCAGGAACACCAGCGTCTGCCCGTTGTTGCGGGTCAGGTTTGTTGACACTTCGAAGCGATCCAGCTTGGCCAGTTCCACGGCGAAATCGCGTGGTACTTCTGATGGGCTGGCTTCGATACGGTCCAGGACTTCGACGGGTTGATCCTTGGCGATTCCGTACAAGTCGTCGCAGGTGTCGATCTCCTCCCGCAGGGCGGCAGCCTGTGCCAGAGCCTCGGCGCTGCGGCCGCCCGGCAGGTAATAGGCCGCATAGTCAAGTTTGGAGATAGCCGGCGCAGCGGTCGCCACCTCGCGCAATCCGCGCAATTGAAACAGGGCGACGGCGTTTGGCAGGCTGATGGGATCGGTGATCTCACCGTTCTGGAGCCCAAGAATAACCGGTTGCAAGGCAGGAGGCAGGTTGGAGATATTCAGCCAGTCCAGACGTCCGCCTTCGTTGCGGGTGGCCGCTCCGGAATATTGCGCCGCTGCGGCTGAAAACGCTTCGATAGTTTCAAGTCGCGAAATCTCTTCCGCCAGCAACTCGGTCTGTGCAACGGTTTGCGGGTTCACCGGGATGATGATCTCGGACAGCAGGACCTGAAGGCCGCCGCCACCGGTTTGTCCCAGCGCGCGATCAATCTCGTCTTCGGTCGGACGGGCCTGCGACAGGTAGCGCGAGCTGATATAGTCGCGCCAGGCCAGCTGATCTGCAACATAATCACGGACAGTTTCCGGGTCGACGCCTGCCTCACCCAAAAGTTGCAGGAACTGTTCGGTGGACAATTGCCCGCGCGAGGCGAACTCGTCGATCCCCAGTTGTACGGCTTCCGGGGCAGCTTGCACGCCCGCTTCGCGCATGGCCTGCTTGCGCAATTTTTCTTCGATCAGGGCTTCCCTGACGTCAGCCTCATTGCCGCCGGGCAAACCCAAAACATTCAGGAATTGCAGGCGTTGTTCCAGCTCGTACCAGGTGACGATGTCCTGATTCACGCGGATCGCTGGCGAGAACAGGCTTTGGGCGCTGACCTGCGGCGCCGATAAAGCGAGGAAAACGGCGGCCAGTGCCGGCGTGACCGGTTTGTGCCAACCGGAACGGAGAAACCTGGAGAAACCTGATATCAACTGCATTTTCTCTTGTATGTGTTACCACCGCCTTCAAGGGCGTATCCTGTCAGCGATAGGGTAAAGCCGAATTCTGTCGAAGGCTCAATAGTGGATGTTGAAGTAAAGCGTCTGCTTACGGACATGTTAACCTGAACACATTCATTCTGGTATGTTACACCAAGCCCAAGCCGGATTGGCTCTGACTGGTTCAGATCATAGCGTGCCTCGGCATTTGTAAGCCAGTTCTGGTCGACCTGATAGCGGCCCAGAAGCCAGATTTCCGAAATTTCTTCCGCAATGTTTTCCGCCGGATCCGGTTCCTGCCAGATATAGCTTCCGGACAGGCCGGCAACTTCAGAAGCCCAGGCCCCGCGCAATTCAGCTTTGACGAAACTGAAATCGCTGTCGATCAGACCGCGCCCGCCGAGCGACCAACCGTTGGCCGTGGTGACTTGTCCCGCCACCAGCAAGTCGGACGTGGTGCCCTGCAACCCGGATGTCAGGGTGAAATTCGGGTCGGCATCCGCCCGAAACACCTGACCCACCGTTACGAGCGCCTGCTGTCCGTCTGCACCATAGCGCGCCCAGTTCAGGCCGATGACCCCGGTGGCACCGTCTTCGCGCTGATCTTCGGCAGGGAAACGGGACAGGGCCAGCAGGTTTCCCTGATCGAATTCCTGAAACGTGCTTTCATCATCTGGCGCATCAGTGTCCGAGACATGGGTCCATCCCAACTGCGCGATCGGTTCCAGAAGCTGAACCGCGCCGGTTTTTTCGCGACGGGTCATCGGATAGCGAAGCGTCAACGCCGCGCGCGGGGTCGAGCGGGTCACATTGCTGGGAAAATTGCTGTCATGGCGTATATTGAACGTATCCACCGATGCGCCCAGCGTCGCGTCCGCGCGCAGCCCCGATGCAAATGTCCAGCTTCGCAACCATTCGGCATCAACAGTTGCCCTTGCCATGTCACGGCCAACGATATCGGCGTCGCTGGTGCGTTCATGTGCGTGGCCGATAAAAGCCAGCCGAACCTCGCCGCCAAGCGCGCCCGGAAAGAATCGCTTTTCATAGTTCAGGTCGAAGACGCGGGATGGGATTTCGTCCTGATTTTCACTTTCACGCAGAGTTTTGTAATGGATCAGGCTTGTTTTGAATGCGGTGTCTCGTTTGATCCGTTCCAGCGCTATCTCGCTGCGCAAACGGTCCAGATCCGGCAGCCCGTAGTCAACCAGATAGGCGTCGTCCGAGGTGGTTTGCAGATCGAATGTCAGCCGGAAATCATTCTTCAGGTTGAACCAACCGCCGGCGAACAGATAACCGCGATCCTGATCGGGCTGGACGTCATCTCGGGTATAGGCCCCTTCAAGCTGAATGCGCCCATTCACGAACGCCTGGCGATACCGATATCCCAGCGTCGTGGTCTTGGCCGACAGATACGGCGTCAAGGTCAGATCCTTGTGGTCCCCCAGCTTGAAGAAATAGGGAACCTGTACCCCCGTTCCCAGTTGCGAGGTGCTGCGGATCGATGGCACCAGAAAGCCGGTTGCGCGCTCTAATGTCGGATCTGGCAAGCGCAGATAGGGGAAATAGAATACCGGATAATCAAGCACCCGAAGCTGCGCGCCCTCAAAGTACAATTGCCGTTCCAACTGGTCATGGGTGACCTTGCGGGCGCGGATCTGCCAAAGGGGTGGCTTACCGTTGGTGCAGACATGGCAGGAAGTGGCCGAGACCTTGCTGAATTGCGTATAGCGACCTGCGGCCCGTTTCGCCTGAACCGAGGCAATCTGGATCTGCTGATCGAAAACCATCCGGGCACCGATCAACAGACCGTTCTGGATGCCGCTGTCCAGCTGTCCGGAATCGGCCAGAAGGGTCGACTGCCCCCCCTGATCAATGCGAATGGGCCCCTCCAGAGTCAGCTCACCCGTTTCCCGGTCATAGGTGACACGTTGGGCCGACAGCTTGGTATCGCCCTGAAAGGCTTCGACATTGCCTTCGGCCACCAGTTTTCTGTCGGGTGTGATAAAGACCTTGTCGGCAACCAGAAGGGCGGGTTCGGCCTGTGACTGCGCAGCTTGCGGGTCAGGCTCAGCCGAGGTGGTTTGCGCCGCCAGAACCGTCGGTGCCGACAAAGCGATTGCGCTGGTCAGCAGCAGGGAAATCATGTTCCGCATCAGCCGTCCTCCGCGTGAAGAAGCAGACCCAGGGACAGCAGGATGGCGGCGAAGGGCGGCGCCCAGGCCGCGATATAGATGGGCAATTGTCCGTTTTCCCCGAGGATTTGCGCAAAATTGCGGACGAAATAGATGGCAAAGCCAAGCAGTACGGCCGTCAGAACGGCAATTCCGGTACCGCCGAACCGAACGTGACGCATGGTGAACGCAGCCCCGATCAACACCATCGAAACCAGAAAGAACGGCCTGGCCAGTTGCACCTGCAACCAGACTTCATATTGCTTGGTCGAAAACCCGGCTTCACGCAGATCCTTGATCAGTTGCGGCAGGTCAAAAACCGACACTGAATCCTGTTGCCCCAGCGTGTCCAGAATCCGCTGCCGGGTCAGCGAGGTTGGCAACTCCAGCCGTTCATGTTCCACCGAGCTGGTTTCGGGGTTCTGCCCATTCTGCAAATTCCAGATCTTGGCCCGGGACAAGACCCAGTTTTCGTCTTCCAGCACGGCCCTGTCGGCGACGATCTGCTGGGTGGGTTTGCCGTCGCGCGCGAAGGTGATGATGGTCACGCCGTCCAGGCCAAGAGCATCCCCGTTCGAGGTGCCCCGGGCGTGGATGACGGCCTGACCGTTTTCCGCCGACTGACGCAGCCAAAGGCCTTCGCTGCTGATCGAAAGCGCTGAACTGCCGTTGTTGCGATAGGAATCAGACAGGCGTTGGAATTCCTGGGATGTGGCCGCCGCGATGGGGTTCAGCAATGCCACTGCAAGCGCACCGATGATCAGGGCCAGAGCCGCTGGCGCGACCAGTGCGCGGATACCCGAGCGACCCGTGGCGCGGGTCACCACGAGTTCAGAGGTCCGTGCCAGCCCGACGAACAAGGCAATGGTGGACAGAATGACCAGCAGGGGCAGCATTTCACTGATGGCGGCCGGTGTGTTCAGAAGCGTCAGGTGCAGCAATTGGCCGAAGGACAGGTCGACTTGGTCAAATCGGCGGATCTGTTCGATCAGATCGATGAGAATCATCAAGGTCAGAAAAATACCGCCGATGACCAGAAAGCTCTGTAGAAAGCGGCGGGCGAAATAGCGGTCGAGGATCACAAGACTGCCCCCGCCAAGCCTTTTGCGCCGGAAAACGGGCCGAAATCGCGCATGCATGTCTTCCTGCGCGACGGCGTATGCCTGCCCTCTCGTGTCACGTCTTTCTCCCCCGAGCCTGCCGGTTATTTTTGCGGGACCTTACTGCAATTGAAACGCGGGGAAAACTGCTATCTGGTCAAGTCGGGCGGCGCGGGCTAGGTCTTGGGGAACAGAATTCGAGGAGTTTGCAATGAGCAGTCTGATACCGGTCCGCTTTCAGGAGTTTGACTTGGATGCGATGGCGCAGGCCGAAGGGCGGGTGGCCATCATCATTTCGTCGGACGGAAAAATGAACCCTGCGGCGCGCCGGGCCAATCGCCTGACGAAAGGCGCTGTGGCGCGGCTTGTCGAAAGTGAGAAATTCGGAAAGTCCAAGACCGGCGATGTTATCTCGATGGCCTGGCCGGCTGGGATGGCGGCCGAAGCGCTGGACGTCGTGGTGCTGCCGCGCCGCCCGGAAGCCGATGAGGCCCGCAAGGCTGGTGCCGCGTTGGTCAAATCAGCGGGTGGCAAGGACATGCTGGTGATGGTCGGCAATCAGGCGCAGACCGAAAACCTGGCCCTTGGCATGGTGCTGCGCAGTTATGATTTCAACGCGCACAAAACCAAGGACAGCGAAGGCAGCGGTTCGATTACGATAGGACATTCGAAACCCAAGGAAGCCGAAGCAGAGTTTGCACCGCTATACGCGATTGCCGACGGTGTGCGGATGACGCGTGATCTGACCAACGAACCTGCAAATGTTCTGACGACCACAGAATTTGCCGATCGTCTTGTCGAGATGCAGGAGCTGGGCCTGGAAGTCGAAGTTCTGGAAGAGGACAAGCTGGCTGAACTGGGCATGCGCACTTTGTTGAGCGTCGGGCAGGGCTCTGCCAGCCCGTCCAAAGTCGTCGTGATGCATTGGAATGGTGGCGACAAGGACGATGCGCCTTTGGCTCTGGTGGGCAAGGGCGTGGTTTTTGACACTGGTGGCATTTCGCTGAAACCGGCCGGTGGCATGGAAGACATGACCATGGACATGGGCGGCGCGGGCGTTGTCGCGGGCACGATGCGTGCGCTGGCCAAGCGCAAGGCCAAGGCCAATGTGGTGGGCCTTGTCGGGCTGGTCGAGAACATGCCTTCGGGCAATGCCACCCGTCCGGGCGATGTGGTCAAGTCGATGAAAGGCGACACGGTCGAGATCATCAACACCGATGCCGAAGGCCGTTTGGTTCTGTGCGACGTGATGTGGTACGCGCAGGAGCGGTTCAATCCGGTGGGCATGATCGATCTGGCCACCCTGACCGGAGCGATCATCATCGGGCTGGGTCATGAGAATGCAGGTGTGTTTTCCAACAATGACACATTCTGTGACGCCTTCCTGAAATCGGCCCGGGCCGAGGATGAAGGCGCGTGGCGGATGCCGTTGGGCGATGCCTATGACAAGCTGCTCAAATCGCGCATCGCCGACATGAAAAACGTCGGTGGCCGTCCGGCGGGCTCGATCACGGCGGCGCAGTTTCTGCAACGTTTCGTGAAAGAGGATACACCCTGGATCCATCTGGATATCGCGGGTGTGGCCTCGGTGGCGTCCGAGACATCTTATGCGCCCAAAGGTGCTACGGGCTGGGGTGTGCGCGCGCTGAGCCGGTTCGTGCAGGACAATTTCGAGTAAGCGAATGGGTGCTGTCTATTTCTACCATCTGACCCGCCAGCCGCTGGAGCACACCTTGCCTGTGCTGCTGGACAAGGCGCGACAGGCCGGGTGGAAGATTGCCGTGCGGGGCACCGATCCCGCACGGATGGACTGGCTGGATGAAAAGCTGTGGCTGGGCCCCGAGGACGGGTTCCTGCCGCATGGTCGCGAAGGCGGCCCGCATGACGCCGAGCAGCCGATCCTTCTGACCACCAGCGCCGAGGCCCCCAACGGCGCGGTGTGTGTCATGGCGGTGGACGGCGCGTCGATCGAACCCGAAGAAGTGTCGGCTCTGGAGCGGGTTTGCATTCTGTTCGACGGCAATGACGACATGGCCGTGCAGCACGCGCGCGGGCAGTGGAAGGCGCTGACCGGCGCCGGATGCGCCGCGCAATACTGGTCGGAGGAGTCCGGGCGGTGGGAAAAGAAGGCCGAAGCCTGACGGGCTGTGCCATTTATCAGGAGATTTGAGGATGCAGATGAAGCCTCTGGGCCGCACCGGGATTGTCGTGAGCGATCTTTGCCTCGGGACGATGACGTTCGGGACGCAGACCTCGGAATCGGATGCGCACCGGCAGATGGACATGGCGCTGGACGCGGGGATCAACTTTGTGGATGCCGCCGAGATGTATCCGGTGAATCCTGTCGCCAAAGAGACAATTGGTCGTACCGAAGAAATTCTTGGAAACTGGAACGCCGCAAATTCGTCGCGCCGGGCGGATTTCGTATTGGCGACCAAGCATTCAGGTGAGGGGTTGTCATATGTTCGCGACGGTGCGCCGATCACGGCCAAGACCATTCCTGAGGCCATCGAAGGGTCTTTGCGGCGTTTGCAGACGGATTACATCGATCTCTACCAATTCCACTGGCCCAATCGCGGCAGCTATATGTTCCGTCAAAACTGGGATTATGCTCCTTCGGGCCACAATACTGCGGACGTTCTGGAAAATATGCAGGAGTGTCTGGGGGCCTTGCAGGTTCAGGTGGACAAAGGCAACATCTGCGCTTTTGGTCTGTCGAATGAAAGCGCATGGGGTACGGCGCAGTGGCTGAGACTGGCCGAACAGACGGGCACACCGCGAGCGGCGTCCGTGCAGAATGAGTATTCGTTGCTGTGCCGTCTGTTCGATACCGACATGGCCGAGCTGAGCGTACATGAAGATGTCGGCCTGATGGCGTTTTCACCCCTGGGCACCGGGCTGCTGACCGGGAAATATCAGGGCGGGGCCGTGCCGGACGGCTCTCGTATGTCGCTTTCGCCTCAATTGGGCGGGCGCAAGTCTGACCGGGTTTTTGATGCGGTCGCGGCCTATATGGATGTTGCCGCGCGACATGGCCTGAATCCGACCCATATGGCGCTGGCCTGGTGCCGCTCGCGACCATTCATGATGTCGGCGATTTTTGGCGCGACCACGGTCGCGCAGCTTGAACACGTATTGGCCGGTGCGGATTTGACGTTGTCAAACGAGGTGCTGGCCGAGTTGGACGCTGTCCACAAGGCGCACCCGATGCCGTACTGAGGCGAGGGGGCTCTGCCCCCGGCACGCTGCGCGTGCCTCCCCCGGGATATTTCTGGCCAGATGAAGTTGGATCCGGTCAGTGGTGGGTGGGGTGCGCGCGCTCTTGCCTGAGGTCGCGTGCCGATTGACCGTGGGCGGTGCGGAAAGCGCGGGCAAAGCTGGATTGCGAGGAAAAACCGGTGGCCAGCGCGACATCCATCAGTGGAAGGTCGGTGTCGGTGACCAGACGGCGGGCCTCGGCCAGGCGCAGTTGCAGATAGTGATCCTGCGGCGTGGTGTTCAGGCGAAGGCGGAACTGTTGTTGCAGGGTGCGCGGGCTGGTGCCCAGCTGGTCAGCGATATGGGCCAGTGGCAGGGGGTCATCCAGGGATGCCTGCATCAGCGAATTCGCCTTTGACGTCAGCGCGGTGTGGCGGTGTGGTACGCCGGTGCGGCTTTGCGGTGTGCCCGGGTCCGGCGCGCCATCATAGAGGAACAGGCCCGAGACACGGGATGCGAAACCCGCGCCATGACGGGCGGCGATGATGTGCAGCATCATCTCGACAGCGGGAATCGCGCCGCCAGAGGTCAGGCGACCGTCCGAGACAGTAAAGCGGTCGGGGCGCACGTCGACGTCGGGGAAGCGGGAAGCGAAATTTTGCAGGTCTTCCCAGTGGGTCGTCGCAGGGTGACCGTCCAGCAGCCCAGCCTCGGCCAGCAGCCAGGGGCCGCCGTCAATCCCGGCCATCGTCGCCCCGGTACCGGCAATGCGGCGCAGCCCGGCCAGCAGGCTGGGAGTGGCGTGGCGGGCCAGTTGGAAGCCCGCGACGACAATCATAAGGTCGCAGCCTTGCAGGCGAGAGAGCGGGATGCCGGGCACTTGCAGGGCGCTTGTCAGCATCGCGGGTTCGGCTGTGGCGGTCACATAATCCCAGTCAAAGGCGGGCCGGTCCGCCAGACGGTTGGCAGCGCGCATCGGATCGACCGCCGAGGCGAAGCTGAGCGTGTTGCATTCATCCAGCACCAGAACGGCGGTTTTCAGGGCCCGATGTTCGGGTTGCAGTATGTTTTTTGCGGATTGCATCAAGTTCGATTCGCATTCTGCCAAGTGGTTTTCCCAAAGCTGCGCCAGAGTCGGGGCAGAACGCAAATCGGAATCCGGGGAGAAGCCTGGGGAAAACCCAAGGCAAAACCGGGTATAACTTGGGGAAAACGCCATGCCTCTGGAAATGAACCGCGAAGTCTTCATCACCTGCGCCGTGACCGGCTCGGGCGGGACACAGGATCGCAGCCCTCATGTACCGCGTTCACCGAAGCAAATTGCCGACAGTGCGATTGCCGCCGCGAAGGCGGGTGCGGCCGTGGTGCACTGCCATGTGCGCGACCCCGAAACAGGCGCCCCGTCGCGCGATCTGGCGCTGTATCGTGAGGTGACCGATCGGATTCGGGATGCCGAGGTGGACGCAGTGCTGAACCTTACGGCTGGCATGGGCGGAGACATGGTGTTCGGCGGCATCGAAAACCCGCTGCCACTGGCCCAGGCAGGAACAGATCTGGTTGGCGCGACCGAGCGTGTGGCGCATGTGGCCGAATGTCTGCCCGAAATCTGCACGCTGGATTGCGGCACGATGAACTTTGCCGAGGCGGATTACGTCATGACCAACACGCCCGGCGCGTTGCGGGCTATGGGGCAGATGATGACCGATATGGGCGTGAAACCCGAGATCGAGGCCTTTGACACCGGCCATCTGTGGTTTGCCAAGCAACTGGTGAAAGAGGGAATTCTGGAACCCAACGCCCTGGTTCAACTGTGCATGGGCGTGCCGTGGGGCGCGCCGGATGATCTGAACACCTTCATGGCGATGGTAAACAACGTGCCCGATGACTGGACCTTCAGCGCGTTCTCGCTGGGGCGGCATCAGATGGCCTATGTGGCGGCCTCGGTGCTGGCGGGCGGCAATGTGCGCGTGGGGCTCGAGGACAACCTGTGGCTGGACAAGGGTGTGCTGGCCGAAAACTGGCAACTGGTCGAACGCGCAGGCACCATCATCGAGAACATGGGCGCGCGGGTGATCGGGCCGCAGGAAGTGCGTGAGAAGCTGGGGCTGGTCAAACGGGCGCCCAAAGGTTGACCTGTTTGCGTCCCTTGCCATGACCGGTAAGTGCAGGGGTGCCAGCAAAAGGAAGTGAGCAATGCGATCGGTGCTTGTAATCTGCGCGACGGTTCTGGCCGTATATCTGCCCCGGGTCGGGGTGGCACAGACCGCGGAAGACCCTTTGGCCCGCAAGGACTGCGAAGCCAAAGGGGGAAGCTATGAGATGGGCGGGCGGATACGGCAGTTTATCTGCTTTGAACCTTTGCCCGACGCTGGAAGCTCCTGTGAAAAAGCCTCTGACTGCGCAGGGTTCTGCCTGTCGGACACCAAACAATGCAGCGCGGTGACACCGCAATTCGGATGCATTCCGCATCTGGATGAGGCGGGGCGCGCGCAGGTAATCTGTATCGATTAGAGGACAGCATGACAAAGACGGCAGCAATTATCGGGGGCGGTGTCATCGGCGGCGGATGGGCCGCACGGTTCCTGCTCAATGGCTGGGACGTTCGGGTGTTCGACCCGGACCCTGAAGCAGAACGCAAAATAGGCGAAGTGCTGGACAATGCGCGGCGATCCCTGCCGGGGCTGAGTGACGTTCCATTACCGGCCGAGGGCGCGCTGAGCTTTCATGGCGACATGGCCGACGCCGTACAGGGCGCGACGTGGATCCAGGAAAGCGTGCCAGAGCGGCTGGACTTGAAGCTGAAGGTTTACAAGGGCTTGCAAGAGGACTGTGATCCAGATGCGATCATCGGGTCATCGACCAGCGGGTTCAAACCATCCGAGCTTCAGGACGGTGCTTTGCGGCCCGAACAGATCGTCGTGACGCACCCGTTCAACCCAGTCTATCTGCTGCCGCTGATCGAGCTGGTGCCGACCGACAAAAACCCACCGGAGATGATTGAACGGGCCAGGGAATTGCTGACCTCGGTTGGTTTCTTTCCGCTGCATGTCAAGAAAGAGATCGACGCGCATATCGCCGACCGCTTTCTGGAAGCCGTCTGGCGCGAGGCGCTCTGGCTGGTCAAGGATGGCATTGCCACCACCGAAGAAATCGACGAGGCGATCCGAATGGGCTTTGGCATCCGCTGGGCACAGATGGGATTGTTCGAAACCTACCGCGTGGCCGGAGGTGAAGCGGGAATGCGGCACTTCATGGCTCAGTTCGGGCCAGCCTTGAAATGGCCCTGGACCAAACTGATGGACGTGCCGGAATTCACCGATGAACTGGTCGACCTGATCGCCGATCAGTCAGACGCGCAATCCGGAATGCATTCAATCCGGGAACTGGAACGCATTCGCGACAACAATCTTGTTGGCATGATGCGGGCCCTCAAGGCGCAGAATTATGGTGCGGGGGCGGTGCTGAACCAGCATGATGCGCTGTTGAAACCGGGTGCCCTGCCGTCGCTGGATCAGGCGGATCTGAGCCAGCCGATCCTGACCCTGTCCCGCGCCGTTCCATTGGACTGGACGGATTACAACGGCCACATGAACGAAGCCAAGTATCTGGAAGCCTTTGCGGCCGCCACGGACCGTTTCATGGAGATCATCGGTTGCGATATGGAGTATATCGCGTCGGGTGGCAGCTATTTCACTGCCGAGAACCACATCCGTTACATCGACGAGGTCCATGCAGGGGCGAAGATCGACGTGCGCACGCAGATGCTGTTGGGGCAGGGCAAGAAGCTGCATGTCTTTCACAGCATGTATGAAGGCGACAAGCTGTTGGCCACGGGCGAGAGCTTTCTGCTGCACGTCAGCCTTGAAACCCGCCGTCCCAGCCCGCCGTCGCCCAGGATCGAAGCCGCGATGGCGCGGATTGCCGAGGCACAGGCCGGTTTGCCTTACCCTGAAGGGGCGGGTGCCGCCATTCGGACGCCATCGTGACCCGGCGCGTATTGGTAACAGCCGGGGCATCGGGTGTCGGTCGAGCCTTGGCCGCGGCGTTTGACGCCGCCGGTTATGATGTCTGGGTGACGGATATTGACCAGTCAGCCCTGGATATCTTGCCCGACCATTGGGTGGCGCACAGGGCTGATGTGACAAATGAGGCCGACATGAGAGCGGTGTTTCAGGCTGTCGGGGCCGCAGGCGGGTTGGATGTTCTGTGCGCAAATGCCGGAATCGCCGGGCCGACCAGCGCGATCGAGGATATCGATCTGGATGCATGGCGCGCCTGCGTCGCGGTCAATCTGGACGGGGCCTTTTTGGCCGCCAAGCACGCAGCCCCTATGATGAAGTCGGCGCGGGCGGGCAGCATCATTCTGACCTCTTCGACCGCCGGTCAGTACGGCTATCCGTTCCGAGCGCCTTATGCCTCGGCCAAATGGGCGGTCATAGGGTTGATGAAAACGCTGGCGATGGAACTTGGGCCGCTGGGCATTCGCGCAAACGCCATATGCCCGGGTGCCGTGGAGGGCCCGCGCATGGAAGGTGTCTTGGCCCGAGAGGCAGCCGCCAAAGGCATGACCCGCGATGAGGTCTATCAGGGCTATGCCTCGGGCACCTCTATGGGGCGCTTCGTGGAAGCGCAGGATATCGCCCATATGGCCGTCTTTCTGGCTTCGGACGCAGCGCGGCTGGTGTCTGGGCAGGTGATTGCGGTGGATGGGCACACGGTCAATCCCGACCCAAAACTGTAGGTCAGCCCTGATTTGGTCCTCGGATCTGGCGGATGGTCTGACGGACCGCCTGCCAATCCTGCGCCTCTTTCTGGTTTCCGGCGGCTTCGCATTCACGCATTTTCTGCGCGGCTTCCGCCTCGGCCCGGTCTCCGTGCGCGGCATACAGCGCGCGCGCGTATTGAGCGGTTTGAATTGCGTCCATTCCTGTGGTCCTCCGTTTGTGATCGGAATGCCCGTTGGTTCGCGCCAAGGGACGATAGCACAGGTTTTGCGCCGCTGCATCAATTCTTGCCGGATACAGCCGTTCTGAGTTGTCGCAAGTGGTCCGGGAAATCGCGGGCGGCCACATCGGCCTCGCGCACAAGTGTGTCGAAGTGCCGTGAAAACGTCTCGATCCGGTCCCGGTCTCGGAATGCCATATAGTGACTGCCTGCATAAAAAACGCACAGCAGCGGCCCGAAAATCGTTACAGGGGCTGAATAAAGCCGTTTGGCATCGAACAGATAGACACGCATTCGGGGATAAAGCTGTTCACACAGCTCCAGCAGATGATCGATCTGCTCCTGACGAATTTCCGGGCAAAGGCCATGGTAATATCCCGTGCCGCTTGCAAAGCTTTCAATCTCGAACAATGGCATTGCAATTTCGTAATCAGACTGCGCACTGCGCATCCAGGCCAACCTGTCTTCGGACGCACCGATGGCCTGATCCGCCGTGCGCCCCAGATGGGGGGCATATTCCCACTCCAGCACCGCGCGCGTCTTGAGCATGTCGGGCAGGGTGGCCGGAACATAGCGGATCTTGTACCCGGCGGCTTCTTTGTGCCAGTCGAAAATCCGCTCATCGACCAGGGCGCGGGGCGCTTCGGTAATGGACAGGGAACTGGCCAGAATCTCTGCCGCGCTTTCCGGCCTGTCGGACAGGCCCAGCAACCAGTCGGCCGAAACGCCCAGTGCCGCGGCGCAGCCACCCACAACATGCGCATTGGGAAGACGCGCGCCATGATCGGTCAACAACTGAGATACGGTTGATCGGTCCACGCCGATATGGCGCGCAAGCGCGCTTTGGCTGACGTGACGGTCCTCCATCGCGCGGGCAAGGCGTAGGCGGAATTGAGCGGCGCGATCGCGTTTGTCGATATTTTCCTGCATAAGGTGAAAAATATCACAAGTGATGAGTTTTGTTAATCATATACAGAATTTTCAGCACGCGCATTGAACGGTAACCCCTTTGTAAAAGCAAAAAGAATGGGGTTCGAAATGGAAACGCGGCGAAGATCTGTCGTGAAAGCAATCGTGTGGAATGTCATGGGGCTGGCGACCATGACGCTGGTGGGCCTGATCGCCACAGGCTCGGCCGCCGTCGGCGGGGCATTGGCGCTGGTGAATACCGCCATCGGCCTGACGCTTTACATTGTCTATGAAAGAATTTGGGCCGGAGTTTCGTGGGGGCGCAATGGCTGAGCCCTCGACACCCAAGTCGCCCGAATGGGGTACATTTGCCCTGATCGTCGGCTGCTATGCCGCATGGCTGGTCGGGCTGTTCTGGTTGGCGGATGTTTCGCTGTGGTTGACAGCGCTGGTTTTGGGCTTTGTTGCCGCCCTGCATTCGTCTTTGACACACGAAGCCCTGCATGGGCACCCGTTCCGAGCCAAATGGCTGAATGAGGCGCTGATGGCGCTGCCGCTGACCTTGGCCATTCCGTATAACCGTTTTCGCGATCTGCATTTGGCGCATCATCAGGATGCCACTTTGACCGACCCGTATGACGACCCCGAATCCAACTATCTGGATCCCAAGGTTTGGGCGGACCTGCCGCGCGGCGTGCAGGCTGTGCTGGCCCTGAACAACACGCTTCTGGGGCGGATGGTTCTGGGTCCGGCCATTGGGCAGGTGCTGTTTCTGCGCGACGAATGGCGGGGGCTGCGGCGCGGCGACAGGGCGATCCTGCTGGCCTGGGCTTTGCATATCCCCGGCGCGGTTGCGGTGCTGTGGATCGTTGCACAATCGGCCATGCCGATCTGGGCCTATCTGATTTCGGCCTATATCGGGTTGGCGTTGCTGAAGATCCGCACGTTTCTGGAACACCGCGCGCACGAGAAGTCCCGCGCGCGGACCGTTATTATCGAAGACAGCGGGCCGTTGGCGTTTCTGTTTCTGAACAACAACCTGCATGTTGTACATCATATGAATCCCGCCGCGCCATGGTATCGGCTGCCGTCGTTGTATCGGGATGGCAAAGACAGGTATCTGGCCTGCAATGAGGCGTATGTTTACCGCTCCTATGCACAGATTTTCCGGCAGTATCTGCTACGCGCCAAGGACCCGGTGCCGCATCCGCTCTGGCCAAAGTCTTGATTTGGCGACACAACAGGTGACATGAGTCTCTGGATCCCAGTCACCATCGCCGCCGCCAGTTTTCAGACTGTGCGGTTCATGCTGCAAAAATCCTTGAGCAGCGTGAAACTGTCCGCCTCCGGCGCGACCTTTGCGCGATTTGCGTATTCCATGCCGCTGGCCGTTGCCGGGCTGTTTGTGGCGATGCTGACAACGGGCGCCAGCTTGCCTCCGATTGGCGGAGTGTTCTGGCTGTACGCTGTCATCGGAGGCACGGCGCAAATCCTGGCGACGATCTGTGTTGTGGCGTTGTTCAAACAACGAAACTTTGCGGTCGGGATCACCTTCAAGAAAACCGAAGTCATTCAGACCGCGATCGTCGGCTTTCTGGTTTTGGGCGACAGCGTTTCCAGCGGCGCGCTGGTTGCGATCTTGTTGGGGTTGATGGCGGTGCTTTTGCTGTCGAAAACCCCCGGAGGAGGCGGCGCCTGGTGGCGGCATCTGACCAACCGCGCGTCCCAATTGGGGCTTGGATCAGGGGTTTTGTTTGCGTTCTCCGCCGTCAGCTATCGCGGGGCCTCGTTGCAATTGGGTGATGTCGACGCCTGGTTCCGGGCATTGATCACCCTGGCCGCCGTCGTGACGTTTCAGTTCGTCAGCATGGGCCTGTGGCTGTTGTGGCGCGACCGGGCCGAACTGCGCGCGGTGTGGCAGACCCGATCCACCGGCGTGTTTGTCGGCCTGACCAGTCTGGGCGGTTCGTTTTGTTGGTTCTGGGCCTTCACCCTGCAAAACGCAGCCTATGTCAAAGCGCTGGGGCAGGTAGAGCTGATCTTCAGCCTGATGGCCTCGATCCTGTTTTTCCGCGAGACGATCACCCGGCGAGAAATCGCCGGGATGTTGCTGTTGGGTGTCTCTATACTGGCCTTGGTGTTGGCGATTTAGCCGGCACGACGCTCGTCAAAGCTCAGGGCAATAAAGCTGGGCAGGTGATCGCCCATACCCACCACGGCCCGGCCATTGTCTTCCTTGCGCCCACGGCCACGCCCTTTGGGCTCTCGCTCTTTCCGGGTGTCTTTCCTGGCTTCGGAGTCCCGGGCTTTTTTCTCGGGCTTCGGCTTTTCAGGCTTGGGCTCTTCCTTGACCGGATTGTCGATGCGCGGGATGTCCTTCTGGATCAGCTTTTCGATCGCGGCCAGGGCTTTTTCATCGCGGACCGAGCAGATCGTGATGGCCTTGCCTTCGCGCCCGGCGCGACCGGTGCGGCCGATACGGTGCACGTAATCTTCGGGGTGGCCGGGGACGTCGAAATTGAACACGTGGCTGACGGCTGGAACATCCAGACCGCGCGCAGCGACGTCGGACGCAACCAGCAGACGCAATGATCCGTCGCGGAACCCGTCCAGCGTCTTCATCCGTTGCGATTGGTCCAGATCGCCATGGATCGCGGCAGCGTCATAGCCGTATTTCTTCAGCGATTTCGCGCAGATATCGACATCTGTCTTGCGGTTGCAGAAGATGATTGCATTGGTGCACTTTTCGCCCTCTGCGTCGATCAAGGCGCGCAGCACGTTGCGTTTCTGGCTTGCTTCACGGTCCCGACGGCCGCCTTTGAACATGACAACGCCCTGTTCGATCGTCTCGGATGCGGTCGCTTGCCGGGCGACTTCAACCCGGGCAGGGGCGGACAGGAAAGTATCCGTGATGCGCTCGATCTCGGAAGCCATGGTCGCCGAGAAGAACAATGTCTGCCGCGTGAACGGCGTCAGCGAGAAGATGCGTTCGATATCAGGAATAAAGCCCATATCCAGCATCCGGTCGGCTTCGTCCACCACCATGATCTGAACACCGGTCAGCAGCAGCTTGCCACGTTCGAAATGGTCCAGCAGGCGGCCCGGAGTTGCGATCAGAACGTCGACGCCGCGGTCGATCAGCGCCTCTTGCTCTTTGAAGCTGACACCGCCGATCAACAACGCCTTGGTCAGTTTCAGGTGCTTTGTATAGGTGTCGAAATTCTCGGCCACCTGAGCAGCCAGTTCCCGCGTCGGACACAGGACCAGCGAGCGCGGCATGCGCGCGCGGGCGCGGCCACGGGCCAGCAGGGTGATCATCGGCAGTGTGAAGCTGGCGGTCTTGCCAGTGCCGGTCTGGGCAATCCCCAAGACATCACGGCCTTCCAGAGCGGGCGGAATCGCGCCTTCCTGGATCGGAGTGGGGGATTCGTATCCGGCCTCTTCAATGGCTTTGAGGACCTTCGGGTTCAGGTTCAGTTCGTTGAATTTTGTCATGTATGTCCGGTTTTTGCGGACACTTGACCAGGCCCGCGCGTCAAAGATGTGCCGGGCCCGGATGGCCATGCGCATAATGCGACATTTCGGCTTGTACGCGGACATAACAAAAACGTTGATCGGGGTCAAATGAAGAGAATTTCACCTGTCCCTGCCTGTTGTCTGCGGTGAATTTCAGCAACAATTCAGCAACTTCCGGGAAAGTGTTTCTGTAGTTTTTCGTCCAGGTTCAAAGGGCGGTGGCGCAGCAGGCCGTGGCGTTCCAGGTTGGCGCGCACCTCTGCGTCCGCGCCGCTCATTTCATTGTAGAACGCGCGCAGCCCGTCCATGCCCTGTTCGGCCTCGATCCAGTTGAGCAGTTCATTCTTGTTCAGCCCGCCCTGTTCGCGCGGAACATTCGGAGCCATGCCGGCCTGATACGAGCCACGATCCATACGGAACTGGTAATGTGCTATCCAGTGGTTCCAGTCCGGCGCATGACGATGGCACAGATCGATCTGGGCAAGCTCGAATTTGCAGGGCAGCAGCACCTTGTTCTGAAACAGGTTGTGGATGCGGATGCTTAGGTTTTTCAAGCCGGTGCGCACGAACAGCTTTCCCTGAACGTGACTCAGGAAACCGCCCATGACGAAGGCGCCGTAATTCGGGTAAATGGTCTCGACCAGCGCTTCGCGGTTCGGGCCACGCGGGATATGAGCTTTGTACAGGTCATCGCCCCCGGCCAAGGCCTCCAACGGGCGTACACGCACCGCGGGAACCGTGTCTGGAACATCGCGCAGAACATCAGAAATGGGGGCCGCCGGCCAAAGAAACTCATCCACATCGATATGTGTCAACCAATCCAGCCGGGTGTTTCGATAGGCAAAAGTGGCGTGAACCGACTGGCGCACCTGGTGCTTTTCCGGTCGTGCGCGTCCGCGTTTTTCCCAAAAGGCGTCATCACAGTTACGGACCCGGACCTTGGGATGCATTCTCAGAGCCCTGAACGTGCGGCGGTTGGGTTCGTCCATGTAGATATACATGAAATCCGCCCCCAGTTCGAGGTGATGGGCCACGAACCGAAGGACGTCTTCGGTTGGTCCCCGGACCATGGATACAATGCCCCAGGTGGTCATTTGTGCGGTTCGCGGGCGTCGCGCATGCGTTTCAGGCGTCGAAAAATTCCACCTGGGTCCTTGTTCAATTGGATCATCAGGTGATCCACCAGCGGCGCAATCGTGGGATCATTCATCGCCTTGGTCCAGATCGGAGCGATGAGATTGACGTCAAGCCCGCCTTTTTCAAAGGAAAAGCCTTTCATCTGATAGGGCAGCGGGACGTGGTTCCTGTCCTTGAACTGAAACGGCGTTTCCGGGGCCAGCCCCGAGAAGAGCCGCTCGAACTCATACAGCTTCATCATGCTGAAGAACACGCGCAAGGCATGTCCGACCTCGCGCTGTGTCGGCGTTTGACCGTGATCCGCAAAAGTCTGAACAGACGACACCAGCCAACGCAGGTCGAGGGCGGAAAGAAGATGGTCGGATTGTTCGTCCCACAACCGGCAGAACAGCGCAGGGGCCTGACGCGGAAAGGAGCGTTTTCTGAGGTTCGAGATCAGCTGGGCGTTCAGGAAGGCAAGCTCTGACTTTCCGACGAATTCCCGCGCGATCTGAACGCGTTTGCGATCCCAAGTGGTGCTGCGCCCGGGCGGCAATTCGGTGGCGGTGTTGGGCACGGTGAGCTTGGCCAGTTCTTCCAGATTGACGTCAAGCTCGGGCAGGGTCAGGGTGCCGAACTGAAACGGGCTGCGCCGGTTCTCATAGCTGTCCAGCATGTCGGGCAGGCCACCGGAATAGGTCAGTTTGTCGTCACTCATGCGCGCAGGATTGCACAGCCAAACCTGCCTGTGCAATCAGACAGTTGCCTCAGGTCATCATCTCTTTTGTCGCGGTCAGGTTCAGCGCGGGATAGTCACGGACCACCCGATCGATATCCCATTGCAGGCGGGTCAGATAGACGATGTCGCCGTCATGATCATGCGCGATGTGCTGCTTGTTGGCGTTGACGAACTTTTCGACCTCGGCCTTGTCACCACTTACCCAGCGGGCCGAGGTGAACTGCGATGCTTCGAACCGTACCGGCAGGCCATATTCCATCTCGATCCGGCTGGCGAGCACTTCGAACTGCAACGCGCCCACGACCCCCACGATAAAGCCCGAGCCGATCGAAGGCTTGAACACCTTGGCCGCACCTTCCTCGGCGAATTGCATCAGGGCTTTTTCCAGATGCTTGGCTTTCATCGGGTCGCCCGCGCGGACGCCTTGCAGAAGCTCCGGCGCGAATGACGGAATGCCGGTCACCCGCAGCGCTTCGCCTTCGGTCAGCGTGTCACCGATGCGCAGCTGCCCGTGGTTGGGAATGCCGATGATGTCACCGGCCCAGGCCTCTTCCGCCAACTCGCGGTCAGAGGCCAGGAACAATACGGGGTTCGAGATCGCCATCGGTTTCTTGCTGCGCACATGGGTCAGCTTCATGCCGCGCTTGAAGTGGCCGCTGGCCATGCGGACAAAGGCCACCCGGTCGCGGTGCTTGGGGTCCATGTTGGCCTGAACCTTGAAGACAAAGCCTGCAACTTTCTTTTCATCTGGGGAAATCTGGCGGGGTTCAGCGGATTGAACCTGTGGCTGCGGGCCATAGGCGCCGATGCCTTCCATCAGTTCCTTGACGCCGAACGAGTTGATGGCTGAGCCGAACCAGATCGGGGTCATGTGGCCTTCCAGAACGGCCTGCGGGTCAAGTGCGGGCAGCAGCTCGCGGGCCATCTCGACCTCTTCCAGCAGTTTGTCCAGCAAATGCTCGGGCACGTGTTCCGCCAGTTTGGGGTCGTCCAGCCCGTTGATTTCGATGCTTTCGGCCACCTTGTTGCGGTCGGCGCGATCCATCAGTTCAAGCCGGTCGCGCAGCATGTCATAGCAGCCGATGAAATCGCGCCCCACGCCGATGGGCCAGGCGGCGGGCGTGACGTCGATGGCCAGCATTTCCTGAATTTCGTCGATGATCTCGAACGTGTCGCGGCTTTCGCGGTCCATCTTGTTGCAGAAGGTCAGGATCGGCAGATCGCGCAGGCGGCAGACCTCGAACAGTTTCTGGGTCTGGCTTTCCACACCTTTCGCGCCGTCGATCACCATGACGGCCGCGTCCACGGCTGTCAGCGTGCGATAGGTGTCTTCCGAGAAATCGCTGTGGCCGGGTGTATCCACCAGGTTGAACCGGAAGTTCCCATAGTCGAACGACATCGCCGAGGCCGAGACCGAGATGCCGCGATCCTTTTCCATCTGCATGAAGTCCGACCGGGTCCGCCGCGCCTCGCCTTTGGCGCGCACCTGACCGGCCATCTGGATCGCGCCCCCGTACAGCAGGAACTTTTCCGTCAGCGTAGTCTTTCCCGCATCAGGGTGCGAGATGATGGCGAATGTCCGGCGCCGGGCGATCTCGGGCGGCAGGGTGGGTTGGTTCGAGGTATCAAGCATGAGCGCGCGTATATGCGGGGAATCCTGCCGAAGCAAGACAAAGGGTCTGGTACGAATCATGGGTCTGTGGCAAAAAGAACATATAGTGAACAAATGATGGAGTGGATCAATGAATTTGAAAGAGATTGCCGATGAACTCGTGGCTGGTTGCCGGGAAGACCGGGCCAAAGAAAACCTGTCCAAGCTGTATGCGCCGGATGCGGTGTCGGTCGAAGGGCAGGATTTTCAGGGAATGGGTCGGGAAACCAAAGGAATCGACGCCATCCGTGGCAAGCATGAGTGGTGGGAAAGCGCGCATGAAGTGTCTGGTGCGTCCGTCAGCGATCCGCTTCCTCACGGCGACGACCGTTTTGCCGTGATTTTCGAAGTGCAGGGCACCGTGAAGGAAACCGGCGAAGCGTTCGATATGCGCGAAGTGGGTGTTTATCACGTCGCCGACGGCAAGATCATCCGGGAAGAGTTCTTCTATTGATCGACGATCCGTTTCTGGTCTTCCCTGTCTGGCCGGTGCTAGACATGCGGCGATGACTGACAGGGAGGATCCGATGGATCTGGGAATTCAAGGAAAACGCGCGCTGGTCTGTGCCAGCAGCAAAGGATTGGGTCTTGGCTGCGCCGAGGCGCTTGCCGCGGCTGGCGTGAATCTGGTGATGAACGCACGCGGCCCCGAGGTGTTGGAGGCTGAAGCCGCACGCCTGCGGTCAGAGCACGGCGTCGAGGTGCAGACAGTGGCCTGCGACGTGACCACGCCCGACGGTCAGGCGCAGGTGATCGAGGCCGCGCAGGGCGTTGATATACTTGTGACAAATGCCGGCGGACCGCCGCCCGGATCGTGGTCGGACTGGGAGCGTGATGATTTCATCAAGGCGCTGGATGCCAACATGTTGACGCCGATTGCATTTATGAAGGCCCTGCTTCCCGGAATGATGGAAAAGGGGTGGGGCCGGGTGGTGAATATCACCTCGCAATCCGTGCGTGCGCCAATTGCGGTTCTGGGCCTGTCAAACGCGGCGCGTACAGGTCTGACGGGCTATGTGGCCGGAACCTCGCGTCAGGTGGCTCCACACGGGGTGACCATCAACAACCTGCTTCCGGGCATCCATGCCACGGACCGAGCGGATTCTCTGGACAGCGGTGTGGCGGCGCAACAGGGTATTTCAATTGACGAAGCGCGTTCCAACCGAGCGGCGACGATCCCGGTCAGGCGCTATGGTTCGCGGCAGGAGTTTGGTGCGACCTGCGCGTTTCTGTGTTCGCAACATGCGGGCTTCATCGTTGGCCAGAATATCCTGCTGGACGGCGGTGCGACCAACCTGACGATGTGATCATGGCGCAGGGGTTTTCGTTGAAAGATCAGTTGTTCAACGCTGAGAAAGTCTGCTTTCTCAGCGACTTGTTCTTGGATGCTGAACCGGGCTTCGACGCCTATGCGTTTCAGGCACAGGTCATGTCGCGTCTGCCTGAACTGGAACTGAAACAGCGTATGAGCTGGATCGCGACATGCCTGCAACAGGCCGTGCCGGGCGACTTGCCGACAGTCGCCCCGGTGATTTTACGGTCTTTGCCGCCTCCGCTGGACCCTGCCAGATCGGATGATGATTTTGGCGATTTCATTTTCGCGCCGCTGGGTGAATGGGTCGCGGCCGTCGGGCTGGATCACGTCGATCTGTCTCTGGATGTGTTGGAGGAGCTGACGCAGCGGTTTTCGATGGAATGGGCCATTCGGCCTTTCCTGAACCATGCCCCAGACAGGGTGCTTGGGCGGATGCAGGACTGGTGTACCCACGGCAGCTATCACGTGCGCCGATTGGTCAGCGAGGGAACGCGGCCCCGTCTGCCATGGGGGCAGGGCATCGGTCTGGGTCTGACGGACCCGTTGCCGCTGTTGGACAGGTTGCACGGCGATCCGACCCGGTATGTGACGCGGTCGGTGGCCAACCATTTGAATGATATCACCAAGAAAGACCCGAGCCTGGTGCTGGGGCGTCTGGACAAGTGGCGCACCGAGGCGCGACAGACCGCGGCAGAGCTGGAGTGGATGACCTCTCATACGCTGCGCGGATTGGTCAAGGCCGGGCACCCTGAGGCGATGAAGATGCTGGGATATGACCCTGATGCGGATATCGCCGTGACAATTGATCTGAGTTCCGAGGCCCGTATCGGCGAAGCGCTGGAGTTTTCCGTTGATCTGACCGGGGCAGGGAAACAACCGGTTCTGGTGGATTATATTATTTATTTTCAGCGCCCTGCGGGAAAAACATCACCCAAGGTGTACAAGCTGAAACAGGCGGCTTTGAACAACGGCAGGCTCACGTTGGCCAAGCGTCACAGGCTGAAGGGTGATGCCTCTACCTTCAGGCTGATCCCCGGCGCGCATCGGCTTGAGGTTCAGGTGAACGGCGTAGTCCGTGCCGGTGTGGACTTTGAGTTGCTGGAGTAGTTGGGTGCAGGAACACTCACGCTTTCGTCAGAACGACCGTGGCCGGATTGCGAATGCAAGGCCACTGCACTAGCTGCGTACAGGCTAGCATGACGGGGAAGCAGCGATGAAACACGATTCGGTACGGAATTATTATGGTGAAGTCCTGCAAAGCAGTGCGGACTTACAGACCAACGCCTGTTGCACGCCTGACGACATGCCGGATCATCTCAAGCGGATTTTGTCCAGGATTCATGACGATGTGCTGACCCGATATTACGGGTGCGGTCTGATCGCGCCTCTGGATCTCGAGGGCATGTCGATCCTCGATCTTGGCTGTGGGGCGGGGCGCGACGTCTATGCGCTGTCTGCCATGGTTGGTGAAAAGGGCCGGGTCGTCGGTGTGGACATGACGCCCGAACAACTGGACGTTGCCCGCGCGCATCAGGAATATCACGTCCAAGCCTTTGGGCACGCCAAAAGCAATGTGGATTTCCATCACGGCTATATCGAGAAGCTGGAGGAACTGGATCTGGAACCCGGATCGTTCGACATCATCGTCTCGAACTGCGTCATCAACCTGGCGACCGACAAGGATGCCGTGCTGCGCGGCGCGCATCGGTTGCTGAAAGAAGGCGGCGAGATGTATTTCTCGGACGTCTATGCCGACCGCCGTGTCCCGCAGGCGATGGCCGCGGATGAGGTTCTGTATGGCGAATGTCTGTCCGGTGCATTGTACTGGAATGATTTCCTGTCGATGGCGCGCAAGGCAGGTTTCGGTGATCCGCGCCGGGTGACGCACCGCCCGCTGACCATCGAGAATCCTGCGCTGGAGGATCGTGTTGCCCCGCTCAGATTCCTGTCGGCGACCTACCGTCTGTTCAAGCTGCCGGAGCTGGAACCGGCCTGCGAGGATTACGGCCAGGCGGTGGTCTACAAAGGCACCGTTCCCAACGCGCCGCATGCGTTTGTTCTGGACGATCACCATGTCATCGAAGCCGGCAAGGTCTTTCCGGTCTGCGGCAATACCTGGATGATGCTGCGGGACACGCGGTTTGCCCGCCATTTCGACTTTATTGGCGATTTTTCCACCCATTTCGGCATTTTCGAAGGCTGCGGCGGCGAAAGCCCGTTCGAGGCAACAGGCGAAACCGCATCATCCGGCGGTTGCTGCTGATCTCTTGCACCTGAGGGGCGGGGTTGCTATCCCCGCCCAAGCCCGATGGATTTGATCGGGAAAGGCAATGGGGTCCATCGGTGACAGGTAACGCAACTCCTCCGCGTCTGGAAATTCGCAACATTGTTCGCCGGTTCGAAGGGCGGGTCGTTGTGGATGACGTGTCTTTGACGGTGCAGGCCGGCAAGGTGACCTGTTTGCTGGGGCCGTCAGGTTGCGGGAAATCCACCACCCTGCGCATGATTGCCGGGGTCGAGATGCAGGACTCGGGCGAGATTTACGTCGATGGCAAACTGATCTGCGACACCGTGTTTCGGGTACCCCCGGAACGGCGCGAGATCGGGTTGATGTTTCAGGACTTTGCGCTGTTTCCTCATCTGAGCGTGGCCAACAACGTGGCCTTTGGCCTGAAAGGCAGCAAGGACGAAAAACGAGCCCGGGTCGAAGAGCTTTTGCGCAAAGTGGACCTGATGCGGTTCATCGACGGGTTCCCACATCAGCTGTCTGGCGGCGAGCAACAACGTGTGGCCCTGGCCCGCGCTTTGGCGCCACGGCCCCGGATCATGCTGATGGACGAGCCCTTTTCGGGCCTCGACAACCGTCTGCGCGACGGTATTCGGGATGAGACGCTTTCCATTCTCAAGGAAGAGGATGCGGCCGTTCTGCTGGTCACGCATGAACCGGAAGAGGCGATGCGGATGGCGGATGAGATCGCGCTGATGCGGCGCGGCAAGATCGTCCAGCAGGGCGCGCCATACAATGTCTATACCCGGCCGGCGGACAAGGCTGCCGTGGCCTTTTTCAGTGATGTCAACGTGTTGCGGGCGCAGGTGAACGGAGCGCTGGCAGACACGCCGTTCGGCCAGTTTCTGGCACCGGGTATTCCGGATGGAACGGATGTCGAGATCGTATTTCGCCCCCAGCATGTCAAACTGGATTTCGACCGTAACGGCAAGGGCCCGCTGCCGACCGCAACTGATGGCGTTGCCGCGCGGGGCGTGGTCGAGCGCGCGCGTTTTCTGGGAAACGAAAGCCTGGTCGAGTTTCGCATGGACTACGACGGCTCGATCCTCAGGGCGACGGTCCCCAATGTCTTTGTGCCCAATCCGGGCCGTGTCATGTGGCTGACCATTCGTCGCGACAAATGTTTCGTTTTCCCCGAGGCGCAGAGTTAACCTCTCGATTTCCGTGCAAGTGGTGCGCGAAAGCCTCAGATTGCAGGGTCGCGTCGCTTGCCGCATCGCGAGGCTGGGTCTATCAAGGGCCAAACGCGGGGGTAAATCGGGCACATGCGTATTCTTCTGACCAATGATGACGGGATCAACGCTCCGGGCTTGATCACGCTGGAGGCGATCGCTGCCGAACTGGCAGGTCCGGATGGTGAGGTTTGGGTGGTCGCGCCCGCCTTTGAACAATCGGGTGTTGGGCATTGCATCAGCTATACCCATCCCACGATGATCGCCAAGTTGGGCGAACGGCGTTATGCGGCGGAAGGGTCGCCTGCGGATTGTGTGTTGGCGGGGCTGCATGACGTGATGTCAGACTGCCCGCCGGATCTGGTCCTGTCCGGCGTGAACCGGGGCAACAACTCGGCCGAGAACACGCTTTATTCGGGTACTATCGGCGGCGCGATGGAAGCGGCGCTGCAGGGGGTTCCTGCGATTGCTCTGTCACAGTATTTCGGCCCGCAAAATCTGGGGCTGGACGACCCGTTCGAGGCTGCCGCGCGGTTCGGGGCCGATCTGGTCCGGCGTATTCTGGATGCAACCCCGGTCGAGCAGGGCGATTACCGCCTGTTTTACAACGTGAACTTCCCCCCTGTTCCGGCAGATGAAGTGCGCGGTACGCGCGTTGCCGCGCAGGGATTCCGGCGCGACACGCATTTTACGGTCGAGCCGCACAGCTCGCCCTCGGGGCGGCGGTTCCTGTGGATCAAGGGTGGCTATCAGCATAACCCGACTGCGCCGGGAACGGATGCTGCGGTCAATCTGGAAGGCTATATCTCGGTTACACCGATGCGCGCCGACTTGACCGCATATGACATGCTGGAGGCATTGAAGGCGGTCGAATGAGCGGACTGGACCCAGAAACCGTGATGCAGTTCCTGTTTGCCCTGCGCAAACGGGGGGTCACGGATGCGCGCGTTCTGGAGGCAATGGAACAGGTTGATCGGGGCCGCTTTGTCACCGGCCTGTTCGCAGATCGCGCTTACGAGGACATGCCATTGCCGATCTCCTGCGGTCAGACGATCAGTCAGCCGTCGGTCGTTGGTCTCATGACGCAGGCGCTGGACGTTCGGCCGCGCGATACCGTGCTCGAGATCGGAACCGGGTCAGGTTACCAGGCCGCAATCCTGTCGAAACTGGCGCGCAGGGTCTATACGGTCGAACGCCATCGGCGGCTGGTCAGCGAGACAGGGAAGCTTTTTGCCGATCTGGGGCTTACGAATATCACGGCCATGTTGTCGGATGGATCCTTTGGCTTGCCGGAACAGGCTCCGTTTGATCGGATCATCGTGACGGCCGCAGCCGAAGACCCTCCGGGACCGCTCTTGGCGCAGCTGAAAATCGGGGGTATTATGGTATTACCCGTGGGTCAGTCGGACACGGTGCAGCAGTTGATCAAAGTAACGCGCACCGAGGCCGGCCTGGACTATGAAGAATTGACGTCGGTCCGTTTCGTGCCCCTGCTTGAGGGGCTTGGCAAGGACGAGGCGTAACAGGCTTGATAAATTTGGTCGCCGGAACCCCGGACAACAGGGGCGGGCGTTGAGGACAGTATTATGAGTGCAGTATCCAAATCAGCTATGCGTCGCTGCGCGACCGGAGTGGCCGCTCTGGCCATTCTGGCCGGGTGTGAGGGGCCACTGGATTACGACCTGCGCGGTCAGGTCGGCGGATTTTCGACCACTGATGCAGTGCAGTCGGCAACAACGTCGCGCCCGTCGCCCGACAGCCGGGGGGTGATAACCTATCCGAACTACCAGGTTGTCGTGGCCCGACGCGGCGACACGGTGCGCGATGTTGCCGCGCGTGTCGGCCTGCCCGAGGGTGAGCTGTCGCGGTTCAACGGCCTTCAGACAACCGATACCCTGCGAGAGGGCGAAGTTCTGGCCTTGCCGCGTTCGGTAGGTGCAGGCAGTGGCGTAGATATCGCATCAGTTGCCGGAGCCGCCATTGATCAGGCCCCTGAAACGGGGGGCGTCCGGACGACGACGCTGGAGCCCGCCAAGCCAGCCCCGGCGCCCGTCGCAAGCGGGCCGGAACCTGTCCGCCACAAGGTCAAGCGCGGCGAGACGGCGTACACAATTTCGCGCCTCTATCAGGTTCCGGTGGAATCGCTGGCGGAATGGAACGGCCTGGGGTCCGACTTCACCGTGCGTGAAGGTCAGTTTCTGTTGATCCCGGTCAAGAACCAATCCGCGCCACGTCAAAGCGCTGCTGCAACGGCACCGGTTGCGGCCACCGAGGTAACGGAGCCGGGGCGGGGGTCGCCGACGCCGACGCCTCCAAGTGCCACGCAGCCCTTGCCCGACGAAAAGGTCGCGCCGCGCGCTGAAGCCCCTGATGTGACGGCCGAAGCCCCGACAAACACGCGATCTACGGCCCTGTCCCTGCCGGTCAGCGGCACCATCATCCGCGGCTATAAAAAGGGCAAGAACGAAGGTATCGACATCGCTGCGGCCCCCGGCACAGCCGTCACCGCGGCTGAGGCCGGAACCGTAGCGGCGATTACCGCGGACGCGGATCAGGTTCCGATCATCGTGGTCAAACACAAAAACGATCTGCTGACGGTCTATGCCAATGTTGATGGCATCACCGTCAAGAAAGGGGATCGTGTACGCCGTGGACAAAAGCTGGCGCAGTTGAGGGGCGGAGACGATGCCTATGTGCATTTCGAGGTGCGCAAAGGGTTTGAATCAGTGGATCCAGATCCCTACCTGAAATGATACATCGCTCGTTTCGGGCTGTGCCTCTGCCCGAAACACTTCTGAATACGGCTGCCTGTCAGGCGTTTGGGTCGTAGTCGCTCAGGCGTTTTCCTGGCTCGTCTGCGAAGATCTCTGGCAGCGGCGAGACGGATTCGATCAGGTCGATACGGAAGACACGGAAACCGTTTCGCAATTCGCACCATGCGGTAAGTGTCCAGACCCGTCCCCAGTATTCCATATGCAAGGGACGGATTGTGCGTTCAGTCAGAACGCCGTCAATGCGGCGGTAGGACAGCCGAAGCTTTTGGCGTGATTTGATGGCGGCGCGGATCGGAGCCATATGTGCAAGCCCGCGGGCTGCATCTGCAAAAGGGTAGACCGCGAATTTCCAGCTATCGGCTTCGGCCACAACCTGTGTGGGCAGGACGGCATCGATCTTGTCTGCCAGAGAGTTCGCGGCGGCTTTCAGGTCTGGATCTGCGGCTTCGGCCACGATCGCCATGCCGAGGTTCAGGGCCTCAAGCTCGGCCGGGGTCAGATTCAGCGGCGGCAGGGTGATCTGCTCGCGCACCATGTAACCCACACCCCGCTCTCCTTCGACAGGAACACCCGAGGCGACCAGCGTGTCCATGTCGCGATAGATGGTACGGACCGACACCTCGAGCCGGTCCGCGATGTCCTGCGCGCGGTGCAGTTTTCCGTCGCGCAGGATCTGGATGATATCGAACAGGCGGTCAGTTCGGCGCATGACACGCCGTCCGGACCGCGCCTAGGCAGTCATGTTCCATAAAACAGCCTCATGGCGCATCTGAACGCTTTCAGGGTTGATGACCGCCATCATGCCTGCTGCACATTCCTGTTGCGGGAACTGTGCCGCAGCGTCCTGCGCGGCCTTCATGTCCGTCCAGACGACATAGTCGGTCCAGCGACCGTCTGCGCCTTGGCTGAGCTGTCGATGGGCAAAGCCAGGTGCGCTGCGAACAAAGGCTTCGGATGCCTTGCTGAGCTTTACAAACTCTTCAGGGGTGGTGCCGTTGGCAAGAGTGAAGGTGACGATTTCAGCAACATGGGTCATGTGAGTCTCCGTTGACCAGGTTTCGATGCCATCGTTCTAGCCACTTCCAACTGACATAAACCTGTCAGTTGGAAAATGCGAGCCCATAGTTTTTTGCAGATGAGGTCAATTTTCGCCCTCAATCTGTGCCGGATCCCTTTTGGGACAGGGCCTGGGGGCGTAAACACGGACCCAGTTCATATTCCCGGCGCACAAGGGCGCCGATGAAAAAGGAGAAATGAGATGCTGAACAATATTGGCCTTCCCGGTCTTCTGCTGATCGCCGTTGTGGTTCTGGTTCTGTTTGGTCGCGGCAAGATCAGCTCGCTGATGGGCGAAGTCGGCAAAGGCATCACCGCGTTCAAGAAGGGCGTGAAGGACGGTTCGGAAGAACTGGAACAGGACGCGTCGGAACTGGCCAAGGACGTGACGCCTGAAACCGAGAAAGACAAGGCGTAAGCGCAGATGTTTGATCTGGGCTGGACCGAACTTCTGGTCATCGGCATTGTCGCCCTGATCGTTGTCGGGCCGAAGGACCTGCCGGTTTTGTTCCGCAATGTCGGGCGGTTTGTCGGCAAGGCCCGTGGCATGGCACGCGAATTCAGCAGCGCCATGAACGAGGCCGCCGATCAGGCCGGTGTGAACGAGATCAAGAAAGGTCTCAACGCCGCCGCGAATCCGGTTGGTTCGGCCATGGACGGCGTGAAACAAGCCGCGCAGGATATGGCAAAAAGCATGGATCCCACCAAGTTCGATCCTGACAGCGAAACCGGTAAACTGGCAGCCGAGCGAGCCGAACAGGCCAAGAAAATTCAGGCCTCAACGGCCCGCGCTGCCGCCGAGCGCAAGGCCAAGGAAGCTGCCGAGGCACTGGCCAAGGCCGAAGAAGCCGAAGCGGCGCTGAAGACTGAAGGCGAAACATGACCAAGACCGACGAGATCGAAGATACCTCGGCCCCATTGATCGAGCACCTGGCCGAGCTGCGTACGCGGTTGATCCACTGCGTCGTGGCTTTTCTGGTCGGGATGATCATCTGCTTTACGGTGGCCACGCCGATCTTCAATTTTCTGACCAACCCTTTGTGTGAGGTCCTGACCGAGCGCGGACAGGATTGCGGCCTGATCTTCATCTCGCCGCAGGAAGGGTTCTTTGTCGCGATCAAGGTTTCGCTTTTGGGGGGCTTCATTCTGGCGTTTCCCTATATCGGGATGCAGATGTGGCGCTTTGTGGCTCCGGGCCTCTACAAGTCAGAGAAGAATGCGTTTCTGCCCTTCATGCTGGCTTCGCCCTTCATGTTCCTTCTGGGCGCCAGCTTTGCTTTCTATGTCGTCACGCCCCTGGCCTATGACTTCTTCCTTGGGTTCCAGCAATTCGGCGCTGAAGGCGAAGCCGTGGCCGATGGCGCAACGGCTGCACCGCTGAGCGTGGTGTTTCAGGGTTCGGCACAGGAATACCTGAACCTGACGATCAAGTTCATCGTGGCCTTTGGGCTGTGCTTCCAATTGCCGGTTCTTCTGACCCTCATGGGCAAGGCAGGTCTGGTCAGCGCCGAGGGTCTGGGGGCCGTGCGCAAATATGCGGTGGTCGGCATTCTGGTGCTGGCGGCGATCGTGACGCCTCCTGACGTGATCACGCAGATTATCCTTTTTGTGGTGGTCTATGGCCTTTATGAGATTTCGATCTTCCTGGTGGCCCGGGTTGAAAGGAAGCGGGAAGAGCAGTTGCGGGCTGAAGGTTACTACGACGATGAAGAAGCCGAAGCGGACGAAGATCTGATGCGGGAATTCGAAGACGACAAGTAACCTGCTGAAACAACAGCCGAGGCGCGCCCCGTTCGGGCGCGCCTTTTTCGTTCGCGGGCCTTGTTGCGCCAATCAGAACATGCTTTGAACCGATCCGTATCTGACCGGAGAAGCCGATGGACGACCAAGCCCTGAACCGTATTGCTGCCGCGTTGGAGCGCATGGCGCCGGCGCCTTTGGCCACACCGGATTTCAATGCGGCCCCTGCCTTTGTCTGGCATGTGGAACCGGAACGCCTGGAACCGGTCGAACAGATCAATCGCGTCGATCTGGATCTGCTGGTCGGCATAAATCGGTCGCGCGACACGTTACTTGACAACACCCGCCGCTTCGCGGCCGGCTACAAGGCAAACAATGCACTGTTGTGGGGCGCGCGCGGGATGGGCAAATCCAGCCTCGTAAAGGCCGTCCACGGTACGCTGAGCGCAGATCATCCTGACCTGAAGCTTGTGGAACTACAGCGCGAGGATATGGCCTCGGTCGCGCGTCTGCTGAACCACCTGCGCGCGGCGCCTTATCGGTTCATCCTGTTTTGCGACGACCTCTCGTTCAGTCACGATGACCAGCATTACAAATCGCTCAAGGCCGTTCTGGATGGCGGTATCGAAGGTCGCCCGGAAAACGTGGTGTTCTACGCGACCTCGAACCGCCGTCACCTGATGCCGCGGGACATGATTGAAAATGAACGTTCCAGCGCCATCAACCCGTCAGAGGCGGTCGAGGAAAAGGTATCACTGTCCGACCGCTTCGGTCTGTGGCTGGGATTCCACCCCTGCGATCAGGACGAATATCTTGCCATGATCGACCGCTATTGTGCCGCCTATGGCGTTTCGGTCGATGCCGAAATCCTGCGCGCCGATGCAATTGAATGGCAGGCCACGCGCGGATCGCGTTCAGGCCGTGTCGCGTGGCAGTTCTTCGTCGATCTGGCCGGGCGGAACGGCGTTCATATCGCCTGATTCCAGCTTCATCTGGCTAAAAATATCCCCGCCGGAGGCATGGCCCGTCAGGGCCATTTCCTAAAGCAGCGCCAGGATCCGCGCAGCTTCATCTGCGGTGCTCGTCAGTGCATCGCGATCTTCGCCCGGGTGGAACCGGGCACGCACGGCGGTCGGCATCGGTGCTGGTTCCACGATCGAAACGCGCGGACCGGTGCGTTCGGTCTCGGCCGCCCAACTGCGGGCCAGCGCCATTTGCGCGGCCTTGGTGGCACCATAGATGCCATAGAACTTGTGACCGGCTTTCGGGTCATCGAAAAACACCGCGTGGCCGTTTTCACCCAGCAGCGGCGCGACATATGGGATCAGGACCGAGGTTGCGTTTGCATTCGTGTTGACTGCCTTGGTCCATTCCTTGGGGTCAACGAAATGTACCGGTGTCAGCGCCGAAGTGTGAATGGCCGTATGCAGCCACAAATCCACCTTGCCCCAACGGTCATGGATCCCGCGGCACAGGGTTGCCATCGCGTTCGGATCAGTGATGTCCATCGGTGCCAGCGTGGCAGAGCCACCCTTGGCCTTGATGCGATCGTCCAGTTCTTCCAGCCCGCCAGTGGTCCGGGCGACGGCGACAATGTGGTATTCGGGCGCCAGCGCTTCGGCCAGGGCAGCGCCCAGCCCGCGCGAGGCCCCGGTTATCAGGGCGATTTTGGTCGTATCGGTCATGCCTGCGGTTTGAACCCCCGCGCGCGGGGCGTCAAGATGTGATCAGCCGCCGGGGATGGCGATACGCCGGGTCTGGCCGCTTTGTCGCAGCATTATGCCATGCTCATCAATCGCGATAACTGTGCCCGAGGCAACGCGGCTTCCGGGTTTTACTTCTTTCACGCGGCCTGATGACAGGCGCATCAGGGCGCGCATATCCGCTTTCGGCCCGAATACGCCCAGAACCGAGACGGAATTCTTCTTCAGCGCGCCCCGCTGTGTGGCCGCGCTTTGGACTTTGGCGTTTGACATGATCCGCGGACCGGGCTGTGGCCCGGACCCCTTTTTGAGTGAGTGGTCGCGGCCGGATAGCAAAACGCTCAAGCGAACAAAAGCGCTGCACGGACAGGTGTCATCACGATTTGGCGCCCTTGAAAAAAGCCCTTGTGATTGCGTGGTATTCGCCGACTGGTTGTGGCAGATTTCCACTCATTCACATCCCATGACAGCAATCAAGCCGGTCGACAGCTATCGGTTGGCCGGGATGTTCCGCCGTTTTGATTCGCTTTTCAGAATGGAAAACTGACGGTGTCAGTCCCGTTTCGTCCGCTCAGCCCGAGGCCAGTTTCGCCGCGTTCCAAGACTCGCCCGGAACCTGCATGTCGGCCCGCTTCTGGCTGACACGGCTGCTGTTCTCCAGATTGTCCAGATAACCTTCGCTGACGCTGCCCGTGATGTACTTGCCGTCAAAACAGGAACAGTCGAAGGCTTCGATCTCGGGATTGCCCTCCTTGGCGGCCCAGATCAGATCTTCCAGGTGCTGATAGAACAGGGCGTCGGCACCCAGTTCTTCGCGGATCTCTTCGATTTCCTTGCCGTTCGCGATCAGTTCGGCCTTGGTTGGCATGTCTATACCGTAGACATTGGGGTATTTCACCGGCGGCGAGGCGCTGGCGACATAGACCTTCTTGGCCCCGGCATCGCGGCACATCTGAACGATCTTCTTGATGGTGTTGCCCCGTACGATGGAATCGTCGATCAGCAGAACACTATGGCCGTCGAATTCCAGCGGCACGGCATTCAGCTTGCGGCGGACGGATTTCTGCCGTTCCGCCTGACCCGGCATGATGAACGTACGCCCGACATAGCGGTTTTTCACCAGCCCTTCGCGATAGGGGATGCCGGTGATCTTTGCGGCTTCCAGGGCCACGGGGCGGGCGCTGTCGGGCACCGGGATGATCCGATCGATTTCCAGCCCCGAGTCCTGAATCTGTTTCGCCAGCGTCTGGCCCATGCGCATCTGCGTCTTGTAAACCGAAACACCGTCCAGCAAAGAATCCGGGCGCGCCAGGTAGACATACTCGAAAATGCAGGGTGTCAGCTTGCCTTCGACCGCCTGAAACTCGTGCATATTGCCGTCCAGATCGATCAGGATCGCCTCACCCGGGCGAAGATCACGCAGCTTTTGAAAGCCGTTGATGCCAAAGGCCACGTCTTCCGAGGCAAAGGCATAATCATCACCGTCTCCGTCCACTTCGCGTTTGGCGACCGAAAGTGGGCGAATACCAAACGGATCGCGGAAGGCCAACATACCGACACCCGCGACCAGACAGATCACGGAATAGGCGCCCTGAACGCGTTCCATCGTCATCTTCACACCGGCAAACAGATTGCGGATGGGTTCGCCGTTGCCATTCACCTTGATCGCGTCCGCCACTTTGTCGGCCAGCACGTTCAGAAGTATTTCAGAGTCTGACGTGGTGCGCAGGTGACGGCTGTATTTGCCGGTAACCTTTTCGCGCTGTTCGGCGGTGTTGGTGATGTTGCCGTTGTGAACCAGATAGATGCCGTAAGGGGCGTTCACGAAAAAGGGCTGCGCCTCGGCCGCGCTGAGGGACCCCGCCGTCGGATAGCGCACATGCCCCATGCCCACACGACCCAACAGGGTTTCTGCATCCTGGGCGTTGAACACATCCTTTACCAGACCGTTGGCCTTCTTTTCCCGGAAGAATTCGCCGTTGTAGGTCACGATCCCTGAGGCATCCTGACCCCGGTGCTGCAACATCAGCAGCCCGTCATAGATTTCGGCAAAAACATCATGTGTCCGGCTTGCGATTCCCAAAATCCCACACATTTAAGGGGCTCCAACTTCTATGACGATTTGACCTGAGGGTTGACCGCCGTTCGGCATCGGATCCTCTGCAAGGCGCGTGCGGTCGGTTTGGTGGCAGGCGACAAAGACGCCAATAGGGCGACCATCACAACGACCAGCGCGCATTCGAACAGAAAGAACAAGATCGGTGGCTCCGATTCCGTGGCGGGTTGGCCTCCACATAATGCCTAATGGCGTGGCTGTCATCAAAGGATCACACTCACCTATTGCCGCAGGTCGGGATTTCGCGGATCGGGGCAGGGTCAGGAAGAAGATGACATGTGCAATCAAATGTGCTGTCATGCCAATTAATATGTGCAAAACAGGATGGGTGAAGCACGCAAAGGGCCGGAATGTGGCAACATAAACCTCAAAAGAAGCAGGACCGGATCAAACAACGGTGCCACAGGTGCCGGGGAATGGGCCGGGCGCCCTGTCAGATCTGCAACGGGGCGGGCGAAGTTGTCAAAAGCCGGGATATTCTTGGCAAACCGATCTCCAGCAGATGCGACGGGTGTTTTGGGCTGAAAACGATCCGCTGCACGGTCTGTGGCGGGGAAGGGTATGTTTGAATCGAAAAAGCCCGGACAGTGCCGGGCTTTTATTACGCAATGCACCCCATGATTACCCGTCAGTTGGTGCTGTGGTTTCGGGTTGTTCGTTTCCTGCCGTGCAGCTGGCGACCAGTTCTTCGTATTGTGCAGTCACCCAACCCAGAGCGGCTTCGGGGTTTTGCTCTTCAATCTGGCTGCTGAACTGCTCGAACACTTTGGCCGAGCGGCTTTCGTCCACGATTGTATAGGATTGGCCGGTCATGACCGTATCATAGACAAAGAAGGCGATTGCAACCAGCAGAATGCCGCGCGCGATGCCGAAGAACAGCCCCAGCGCCTGATCCAGACCGCCCAAAGCCGAGCGCTGCACCAGCGATGAAAACAGCGGTGTGAAGATACTGACCACAATCAAAGCCACGGCAAAGACGGCTGCAAAGCCGGTGATCACCGACAGTTCACAACTGTCGCGCAGGAAATCTCCGACCACAGGGATTTCTTTGACCAGCGGCACAGCCTGTGGGGCAAAGATGAATGCCAGAACGGCCGCCGCGACCCAGCCTGCAATGGCCAGAACTTCGCGCATGAAGCCACGTGAGTAGGCCAGCAAGCCCGACAGCACGATGATCAGGGCGACGACCCCGTCAATTATAGTAAAACCTTCCATGGCCCTCGCCTGTTCTTTTTCTGCCCCTCGGGGCGCGACTTTAACCTGCTCCGAAGGTTTCGCCAACAAACCCCACCAAATCAGAGGGTCGGGTGAGTGTCAGACCTGCCACAGTGCCGGTTTTGCCACCAGCCGGAGCAATTGCCGCCGTGAAACCAAGTTTTTGCGCTTCTTTCAACCTGTTTTCGGTCTGTGGGGCCGGTCTAAGTGCCCCGGACAGCGAGATTTCTCCGAATACGACCGTGTCGGCGGGCAATGCTGTGTCTTCTCGGGCACTGAGAAGGGCGGCAGCCACAGCCAGATCGGCGGCGGGTTCGCTCACTTTCAGACCTCCGGCAACGTTGAGATAGACGTCGAGCCCGGCAAAGGGAATGCCGCAGCGGGCCTCGAGCACCGCAAGGATCATTGCCAACCGCCCGCTGTCCCACCCAACAACGGTGCGGCGGGGCTGTGAGTGGGGCGAGGGTGCGACCAGAGCCTGCAATTCGACCAGCACGGGTCGGGTGCCTTCAATGCCCGCAAAAACAGCAGAGCCGGGGCTTGGCCTGCCACGTTCGGACAGGAACAGGGCCGAGGGGTTGGTCACTTGCGCCAGACCCTTGCCGGTCATTTCGAACACGCCGATTTCGTCCGCTGGCCCAAAGCGGTTCTTAACCGCGCGCAGGATGCGGAACTGATGGCCGCGCTCGCCCTCGAAATATAGGACGGTATCAACCATGTGTTCGACCACGCGAGGGCCCGCGATCTGGCCTTCCTTGGTGACGTGGCCAACCATGATGATCGAAACACCGTGCCGTTTCGCAAACGTGGTCAGTTCATGGGCCGCGGCCCGGACTTGTGATACGGAACCGGGTGCGCTGTCGACATTGTCTGCCCACATCGTCTGAATCGAATCGATGATGGCCAGGCCTGGTTTTTCGGCTTCCAGCGTCGTGAGGATGTCGCGCAGGTTGGTTTCGGCGGCAAGTTGAACGGGGGCGTCCTCAAGCCCAAGACGGCGGGCGCGCATACGCACCTGTGCGCTGGCTTCTTCGCCCGAGACATAGATGGTTTTCACGCCCGCACGCGCGAAACGCGCTGCGGCTTGCAGCAGCAGGGTCGATTTCCCGATGCCGGGGTCTCCTCCCACCAACAGGGCGGAGGCCGGGACCAGCCCGCCGCCCAGAACACGGTCCAACTCCTCGACCCCGCAGAGGGTGCGGGGCGGCGGTGTTTCCTCGGTGGACAAATCCGTGAGTGCGATGGACTGGCCGCGTTTGCCGCCGAGGGATTTTCTGGCCGGGCCAGTCGATATGGGCGCGTCCTGAACGATGGTGTTCCATTCGCCGCAACCGTCGCAGCGTCCGGACCATCGTGTATGCGTCGCACCGCAGGCCGAGCAGGAGAAGGATGTCGTCTTTGCCATGACGCACTTGGTGCCCGAGCTTGGGCGGTTCTTCAAGCCCTTGCGGGCGTTCCTCACCGCCGATGGCGCGCTGCGGCCTCAGGCCCGGTTGGGCCATCGTCCGCAGCGGGCGCTGGCGCGCCTATTCCGCCGGTCGAAGGGGCGACATTGCAACCACGCTGGATGCCTTTGAGGTGCCATTTTTGCGCGGTGTGTGCAGTTGGGTCGACAATTCGGGCAGAAGTTCGAACAGTTCATCCCGTAAGCGGATAAGTTGCGACCTGGCGATCGTCTCTTCCATTTCCACATCCCGCGTCCATTGACGCAATTCGTTCTGGATGACCTGCGCCTCTTCCAGACGCTGTTGAAACAGTTCGATCTCTTCCTGTCGCTGTTGCAGGAACATCCGCGCGCGTTCGACCTGCGCATCGCCATAGGTCCGGGCCAGTTCGTGGCTGATCTGGCTCATCTGTGCGGCCAGTTCCAGGATCTCGGGCTCGAGCGATTGCAGGTCGGGGTGCTGGCGCAGAAACCCCATGCGTTCCTTGACGGCGTCAAACTCGGACGACATCATGAACAGCCCGCCGCGATCGGCGGCATGGGCCATTTGATACGCGTCCGCGATGTCATGCATATTGAGCGCAAATTTGCGGTGGTTGTTTTCCAGCGCCATCATTCGGGCATTGGCCGGCAGGTAAAACGCCAGCATGAGAATCAGCGCTGTCAGGCCAATCTGGATGGACATGCCGGCATCCTTTGCCGGTGCCTCGCCAAATCCGGCCTGCATCGAGAGCCAGGGCAATACGCCCAAAGCGGATAACAATGTGGCTGAAACGGCCAACAAGGCCGCCAAACAGATCAGGAAAAAAGTCAGTCTTAAAAAGGCATTCTGAAATTGCAATGTAATACTGTGGAGGGCGGCCATGATCGTCGTACTCCTTCTTCAAACCGGAACACACCGGGTCGAAGCGGAAGGTAATCAAACGATTGCGTACGATCCGCTGCGGACCCGAAAACTACAAAACACTGCTGCTCGAAATATAAAGATGATACTTAGATTTGTGTTTTCAATCAATTAGGTCTGAGCTTTTCGTGAAGTGGATGTCATCTCTGTAATATGACCCAGTGCGATCGAAGCCAAAATGCAGGCCGTGAACAGGTAGAGACCCCATGCCGTCTCAATGGTGGCGTATGAGATGCCCTTGGCCAAAGTGATGTAAAGCGCAATCAGGAAAATGTCGGCCATGGCCAGCTTGCCAAGGATATTGAGCGCAGGTTGGACGCGGGCATCCAGCAGGTTCCATTGGATCAACGCGGTGCCGATGGTTTTTATGTACGGGGCGAAGAGCGCGAATATGGTGACGATCAGCGCGAGGAAGACGTCGGATTTCCACAAGGATTGCAGCCCGGTGATGACACTGATTTCGCTGAGGCCGAAGATCGGCAGAAACCCCGCGCGCATCAGCGGGGCGAACCACGCGACGGGGTAGAGGATCAGGAGGGAGAGGGTGGCGAGGCGGAGGGGCATGACTGGGCGTCTAGGTAAGATTTCGAAATTTGCGGCGATGATTTGATATGGTTACCTTAAACCAGCACTCGCCACTGAGTTATTTTTAGACGGGGAGGAATGATGTCGGGTTTTGTGGCCTTCAAGTCAATTGTCGATCCATCGGACTGTGATTTTCTGGGGCATATGAACGTGTCCAAGTATTTTGCGGCATGTTCGGATTCCGTTTTTGCGTTGCAGGCAGAGTTGGGGCTGACGTCCGAAGACATGCGGTCAGGAAGAAAGCTATCCTTTGCGGTGGTCCATGCAGAAAGCAATTTCCTTGCGGAATTGAGTGCTGGCGAGGCGATCCAAATGGAAAGCGAAATCCTGAAAGTAGGAACGAAGTCCATGACTTTCAGCCACAAATTAGTTCGAGTGATGGACGGTGAAACGACATTTTCGACGGTTTTTAAATGCGTCTTGCTCAACCTGCAGACAAGGCGCGCCGAAGCTATTCCTCAGGACGTTATCGAACGCTCGGCAAAGTGGCTGGCAAAGAGCGAAGATTAACGCACCGCCTCAATCGGCCCCTCTGCGCTCCCACTGATGAACTGCTCAACATAGGGATCACCCGAGGCATCCATCTGGCTGACCGGGCCGGTCCACTGGATCACGCCTCCGTGCAGCATGGCGACGTTGTCGGCAATCGCGCGGACGGAACTCATGTCGTGGGTGATGGTCATCGCGGTGGCACCCATCTCGGTCACGATTTCGCGGATCAGATCGTTGATGACGCCGGACATGATCGGGTCGAGGCCGGTGGTGGGTTCGTCGAAAAAGATGATTTCGGGCTCGGCGGCGATGGCGCGGGCAAGGCCCACGCGTTTTTGCATGCCGCCTGACAGTTCCGCCGGAAAGCGGTCGGCCACGTCGGATTTCAGGCCCACGCGGCGCAGTTTGTCGATGGCGATTTCGCGGGCTTCGTCGGTTGGACGTTTCAGAGAACCACGCAGCAGGCGGAAGGCGACGTTCTGCCAGACGGTTAGTGAGTCAAACAGGGCCGCGCCCTGAAACAGCATCCCGAACCGGGCTAGAAAGGCATCTCGGTCGCCTTTGCTGGCGTCTTTGCCGTCCACATAGATCATGCCGCTGTCGGGCTTGATCAGGCCCAGAATGCATTTCAGGGCGACCGATTTGCCGGTGCCCGAACCGCCGATGATGACCATCGAGGTGCCCTTGGGGATCTCAAGGTTCATGCCTTGCAGCACGTGGTTGTCGCCAAAGGCCTTGTGTACGTTCTCCATCCGGATCATAGCGAGAAGAATACCCCTGTGAGAACGAAGTTTGCGGCCAGGATCAGTACGGCGGCGGCCTCGACGGAGCCTTTGGTGGCGCGGCCGACGCCTTGTGCGCCACGGCCGGAATTCATGCCGTAGTAACAGCCCATGATGGCCGCGATCAGGCCAAAAGCTGCACCTTTGACCAGCGATGAGACGATGTCGCGGGTTTCCAGGAAATCGACCGTGTTTTTCAGATAGGCGGCCGGGTTGAAGCCCAGATTTTGCGTGGCGACGGTGTAGCCGCCGGCAATTCCGATGATGTCACCCACTGCCACCAAAGCCGGCACAGTGATCAGGGCGGCCAGAACGCGCGGGGCGGTGAGGTATTTCATCGGGTGGGTCGACAGCGTGACCAGCGCGTCGATCTGTTCGGTCACTTTCATCGTGGCGATTTCGGCCGCGATGGATGAGGTCACGCGCGCAGCAATCATCAGGCCGACCAGAACCGGGCCGAGCTCTCGCACCATGCCGATGGCGACGATCTGGGGCACCACGGCTTCGGCGTTGAAACGCGCGCCGCCGGCGTAGATCTGCAACGCCAGCGCACCGCCGGTGAAAATCGCGGTCAGGCCGACGACCGGCAGAGACAGCCAGCCGATGTTCAGCAGGGCCATGCCAAATTCGCGCGGATAGAAGGGGGGGCGCAGAATATGCGAAATCGCATCAAGCGCGAACAGTGCCACCCGGCCAAAGGCCGCAAGCAGGCTCAGAACCGTGCGGCCCAGACCTTCGAGCGCGGTGAGAGGGTTCATTCCACATAGCCCCGCGAGTAGCGATTGCCCATTGATGTGAGGATCTCATAGCCAATTGTCCCGGCAGCTTCAGCCAGATCATCGATGGTCTGATGGCCATTCAGGATACGCAGGCGTTCCGGGTCTTTGGGCAGGTCCGTGACATCCACCGTGATCAGGTCCATCGAGATACGGCCAACAACCGGGCAGGGCTGATTGCCGGCGAAGGCGTCGATGCCGCCCCCGATGGCGCGATGCAGGCCGTCTGCATACCCGGCCGCGACTGTGGCTATACGGGACGGCCGGCGCGCAACCCAGCTGTTGCCATAACCAACAGTTTCGCCCACGGCCACCTTGCGCACCTGGATGACAGGCAGATCGACCGTGACAACGGGTTTGGCATCCGCAAAGGGCAGGCCGCCATACAGGCCGATGCCCGGGCGGCAGAAATCGAAATGGAACTCGGGCCCCAAAAGCAAACCGCCGGTCGCAGCCAGAGAACGCGGCGCGGCGATACCGTCGGTCATCTCGCGGAAGGTTTTCAGCTGCTGCCTGTTCATCGGGTGGTCTGGCTCGTCCGAGCAGGCCAGATGAGATATGACAACGGCTGGGTTCAGGGCCTCGGCCCTTGGGCGCAGTTCGGCCCAGTCGGCGGGTTCCAGCCCCAGCCGGTTCATGCCACTGTCCACCTGTATGCCAAAGGGATGGTCGGGCAGGGCCACCATATGGCGCTGATACTGCTCGCCCGAATTGATCAGCGGCGTCAGGTCATTGGCGCGCAGAAGGTCTGTGTCGCCCTCCATATGGCCGGAAAAGACAAAGATCATCGGGCCGGGGCCAACCGCATTGCGGACAGCGGCGCCTTCTTCTGCGGCCGCCACAAAAAACTTGCGAACGCCTTCCTCGGCCAGCGTATCGCTGACGGGCCCGGCACCCAGCCCATAGGCATCGGCCTTGACCACGGCGCCGGTTTCGACCCCGGTTTTCGCGTCGAGCGCCCGCCAATTCCTGGCGAGCGCCTGAAGATTGATCGTCAAACGTGCAGTACTCATGGCACTGTTCATGACATTGCGCCGCTTAAGGTCAAGAGGGAATGGCGCATTTACCTGTCGGTTTATGTTGGTGTTTGGTCTGTTGTTACGGAAAACACCAAAAAACCAGAAGAAATGGCAGCATTCCGCCATGGTTGCAGGTTTTTGGGATTGTCTTCACGTCAAGGTTAAAGCGATCCTGAGAGCCGGATCGTTCGGTTCCGGTAAAGACCGGGCGCAACGTCAACTCATGAGGGAGCCATGGATTTTTCTACCGGTTTGACCCGGGACCCGTCAGAGATCATCCGTCTTTTTGCCGACGTTTTTTCCGCATCGGAAGGGCCAGAGGAAGGGGCGGCAATAGGTGCATTCGTACGTGAATTGCTCAACACCACGCCGCCTGAAGATATCCTTGTGTGCACGGCTCTACAGGATCACGAGCTGCTTGGCTGTGCCATCTTTTCCCGGATGACGTTTTCGCAGGATACGCGCAATGTGTTCATCCTGTCGCCGATGGCCGTGCAAACGGGCAAGCAAAAAACAGGTATTGGACAGGCGCTGATTACCTATGGTCTGGATCGCTTGCGGGCGGCAGGTGTGGACGTGGCACTGACCTATGGCGACCCGGCCTATTATTGCAAAACGGGTTTTGTGCAGATCACCGAGGATACTGCTCAGCCACCGCTGAAACTCAGCCATCCGCACGGCTGGTTGGGACAGGCGCTAGACGGTTTTGACCTGAAACCGCTGAAAGGCCCGTCGGGATGCGTTTCCGCGCTGAACAATCCATTGCTGTGGTAGGCGGGATCGGTTTATTCGCTTTGGTCGATGGCCTTGGTTCCACAGCCTAGAACAGGGCCTGATCTATGATCGTCTTGCTGTTCCGGACATGTCGGGCCACCAGCTTTTTCTGTCGCCTGCCGCTGGGGATATAAAAGGCAGGGTCCATATCCTTATTGCAGTCGAGACCCGGAAAAATCTGCAACAGCTCTTGCAACGCTTCGGGCGGAAGGGATTTGAGGGCTTCGGGGCCGGTGAACAGGCTTTCACTTGGCGCGCCTTCGGCAAGAAGAACCACGTGACGGTCACAGACAACGTGATGATAAACCACCTGCGTCGCATCGTAATCCACGTAAACGCCCGGCAGGTCTGTTAGTCGGATGGCCGAGACCAAAACGTCTCTTGTGTCGAACATGCGCTGCGCGATGTCCGATCGGACCAGCATTCTGTGCTGTCGCGAAACCGTCAGGTCTCGGCGGGGCAGGCCGTGCCCCAGGGCGCCGGCCGTAATGCGGACTGGGCGCAGTTCGGGTGATTTCAACAGATCGGCCTGGCGCAGGGACCGGGATAGAACAAGCCGAACGGTTGCCGAGCTGCGTTCGGTCGTCATCACCTTGTCACCGGGGCGGATATCCTGAACGCTGATTTCGCCACGGTCCGTCAGGATCAGGGTGTCCGAAACGAAACAGGGGGCGCCGGGGCTGGGATTGGGATCCTCAACAAAGTTGACCCCGTCCTTCGATGACAGAGACGCGGTATCGTCCGTGCCGTTGCTGCCGATCTGGGTCGAAGTCTGGCCACTGGCCGGCCCCTGTGTCGCAGTTACCTGCGAGTCGAAGGATACAAAGCTGAGAACCGAACCATTGTCCGAAAGAGAAACCGCCCCAAACCGGTTGATGCGCGCCGAAATCACGTAATAGTCGAACCCGCCCACGGTGGTCATCGTTCCGTTGTCGACATCCGTCGAACTGCGCACCGAGCCATTGGGGTTGTAAACATCGACCTGCAAGCCGGTGACGTCGGTTCCGGTCGGAACCCGGATTTCAATGAAATCTCCGTCCGGAGCAAAGTTCGGGCCGTTGCGATATCTTATTTCCGATATGATCGCGGGCAAATCAGTGGGTCTCCGGGCGGGTTTGGCGCGTTGGGTTGAACGTCACCGTCACGTTAACACCGGGCAGGAAAAACACCAAAGGACTTGGCGTTCAATATCTGGGGCAGGTGTTCTGCCCGCGATCAATAACCCTCGATTTCACCACCCTGTTGCCAAGGCTTGACCAGATTGCCAAAGCGGGTGAATTGGGCCTCGAACGACAACTCGACCGTGCCGATTGGGCCATGACGTTGCTTGCCGACGATGACCTCGGCTTTGCCGTGCAGACGTTCCATCGCCTGCTTCCACTCTTCCATCTTTTCCAGTTCGTGATCACCGGGCTTTTCGCGCTCTTTGTAGTATTCCTCGCGGAACACAAACATCACAACGTCGGCGTCCTGCTCGATCGAGCCGGATTCACGTAGGTCGGACAGCTGCGGGCGCTTGTCGTCGCGGTTTTCCACCTGGCGCGACAGCTGTGAAAGAGCAATGACCGGGATGTTCAGTTCCTTGGCGATAGCTTTCATGCCCATCGAAATCTCGGCGATTTCGTTCACCCGGTTGTCGGCCATGCCCCGGCAGAGCTGTAGATAGTCGATGACCAGCAAGTCCAGCCCGTGGGTCCGTTTCAACCGTCGTGCACGGGCGGCAAGTTGCGAGATCGGCAAGGCAGGAGTGTCGTCAATAAACAGGGGACAGGCCTCAAGCTCTTTGGCCGCATCCACAAATCGACGGAACTCGGCCTCGGTCATGTCGCCCTGACGGATTTTGTGGCTGGAAATCTCCGAGGCTTCCGCCAGAACCCGGCCCGCAAGCTGTTCCGCGCTCATTTCGAGTGAGAAGAAGCCTACAACACCGCCATCGATCGCGCCTTCGCTGCCGTCGGGCTTTGTGCCACGCTTGTAGGCCTTGGCAACGTTGAAGGCGATGTTGGTCGCCAGCGAGGTTTTACCCATGGATGGACGGCCGGCCAGAATGATCAGGTCGGACGGGTGCAACCCACCCAATTGCTTGTCCAGATCGGCCAGACCGGTGGAAATCCCGGCCATGCCGCCGCCGCGCTGGTAGGCCTCGTTGGTGACGTTGACGGCTTCGGTGACGGCCTTGAGGAAGGACTGAAAGCCTTGCTCGGTCTGGCCCTGCTCGGACAGCTGATAAAGCTGCTGCTCGGCCTCGACGATCTGTTCTTTCGGCTCGCTCGAAACATCGACCCGCGCCGCCTTGTCCGAGATGTCGCGACCCAGCCGGATCAGCTCGCGCCGGATGGCAAGGTCATAGATCATCTGGGCATAGTCGTGCACCGCGAATGCGCTGATCGAAGCGCCCGCCAGTTTGACCAGATAAGCGGGACCGCCCAGTTCTTTCAGGCCCTCATCCTCGGCCATGAATGATTTGAGCGTCACGGGCGAGGCAAGCGCGTTCTTTGCAATACGGGCCGAGGCCACCTCGTAAATCCGGGCATGGACCGGATCATAGAAATGTTCAGCCCCGATGATCGAGGCGACCCGGTCGTACAGGTCGTTATTGGTCAGAATCGCGCCCAGCAATTGCTGCTCGGCCTCGATGGAATGCGGCATGGTTTCGGCATTCTGAATCTGTGCCGCTGCCTGCTCGATACTGCTGATCTCGTTCATTTTGTCCCCGCTGCCCGTTCCGAGGTTCTACACGCGAAACGTCACCGCAAGCTATCTGGAAATACCTGTGGCTAACTTGGGGTAAAGCCTAGGGATAACTTTCCAGACCGCTTGGATGCCTGCATATGCATCGCTTATTATGTAGGAATTGTCGGAAAAGTCACCATATATCGTGGCGAACTGCCCGATTCTTCCGGGTTTATCCCCAATCTTTCCACAAGAGGTTTACGCTGGTTTATTGGCCTCTTGCCATCCGCGCGGGTCGTTCAGGAAAGCTTCGACAGCCTCAAGTGTTTCCTGATCAAAGGCTTTCTGTGCCTTGGCCTCGGCCAGAACATCCCACCACGTGCAGAGCGAGTGCAGCTTGACGCCATGATCACCCAGCGTTTTCTCGGTCTCGGGGAAGATGCCGTAGTAGAAGATGACGGCGGTGTGCCCGCAGGTGGCACCGGTTTCGCGGATCGCATCGACAAAGGACAGTTTCGAGCCACCATCAGTGGTCAGGTCTTCAACCAGCAACACACGCTCGCCTTCGCTCATCGCCCCCTCGATTCGGGCGTTGCGGCCATAGCCCTTGGGTTTCTTGCGCACGTAGGTCATGGGCAGAGCCATACGCTCGGCGACCATAGCAGCAAAGGGGATGCCCGCCGTTTCCCCGCCTGCGATGTTGTCGAATGCCTCAAAGCCAGCATCACGCATCACCGTGACGGTCAGGAAATCCATAAGTGTCGAGCGGATACGCGGATACGAGATCAGTTTGCGGCAGTCGATATAGGTCGGGCTAGGCAACCCGCTGGCCAGCGTGAACAGTTCTCGCGAGTTGAAATGCACGGCCTTGATCTCCAGCAGCATCCGTGCAGTCAGGCGGGCGATTTCGGTGCTGTCGGGAAAAGAACTGGGGATCATGGCGCAAACCTCGGGGCTGAAAACACGTTGCGGGCTGATAGCCCGACCCTTGGGCTGGAGTCGAGAGGGATTGGGCAAAAGAAAAGCGGACCCCCAAGAGGTCCGCTTTTGCCCTTACGGGCGATGGGCAGCCAAGGTGGGCTTAACTGCTCATGTCATAGGCCCGCTCGCCATGTACCGAGAGGTCGAGGCCATTTGTCTCGGTCTCGGCGTCTACGCGAAGTGGCGTGATCTGTGCAACCAGTTTGACCAACACAAACGTGACAACTGCCGTAAAGGCACCCACGACAATCAGCCCGCCCAACTGAGCGGTCCAGGTTCCAAGGCCAAAAAGGGCGATCATGAGCGTGCCAAAGATACCGCCGACACCATGCACGGCGAAGACATCCAGCGTGTCGTCGATATTCAGTTTGTTACGCACGACGCTGACGGCTTCCTGACACAGAACACCGGCCACCGCGCCAATGATCAGGGCCTGAACCGGACCGACGAAACCCGATGCAGGCGTGATCGAGGCCAGACCCGCGATTGTGCCGGTGACCAGACCGACCATCGAGGCCTTGCCAAAGCGGATACGTTCCCACAGGGCCCAGCTTAGCGATGCCGTAGCCGCGGACAGGTGCGTGACGGTCAGGGCCATCGCCGCTCCGCCATCGGCGGCCAGTTGCGAACCACCGTTGAAACCGAACCAGCCGACCCACAGCATTGCTGCGCCGACCATGACGTAACCGGGGTTGTGCGGCGGAGTGGTGCGGTTGCGACGCGGCCCGAGGATGACCGCGACAATCAGCGCTGCCAGACCAGCGGTTTCATGCACCACGATGCCACCCGCAAAGTCGCGCACGCCGATCTCGCCCAGAATGCCGCCATCAGCCAGCATCCCGCCACCCCAGATCCAGTGCACCACGGGCGCATAGCACAGCAGCATCCACAGCGCCGAAAAGGTCAGGACAAAGCCAAAGCCCACACGTTCGACATACGCACCAACGATCAACGCAGGGGTTATGATGGCAAAGGTCATCTGGAAAGCAAAGAACAGGATCTCGGGCAGGGTTCCGGCAAGGCTGTCAACATCGACGCCGTTGAGGAAGGCCTTGCCCAAACCACCCCAAAGCCCGCTTTCACCGGGTCCGAACGCGATGGAATACCCTGCGACCAGCCACAGGACGCTCATCAAACAGGCAATGGCAAAGCAATGCATGAAAACGCTGAGTACATTTCGGGCACGCACGAGCCCGCCATAGAACAGGGCGAGGCCCGGCACTGTCATGAAAAGGACCAACGCGGTTGCAACGATGATCCAGGCTGTATCGGCTCCGTTCATGGGCCATTCTCCCTTCCGAATGAGTGCGCGGATCCGTGGAAACTGGGCGCGGATCGGCGCTGCGTGAGCGGTGTGGGCTGTTTCAAGCCACCGTCGGTTGGAGAAAAAAGAGGCATGGCAAAAAAAAGCGCCTGTTTTGGCGGCCTTTTTTCAACTGACTTTAAAAGCAGCGGTTCTATTGGTCAGGTGCTGAAAGATTAGGCACCTGCGGAAAGGGCCGTATACAGCAGGGCCAAGGCGTGGTCACGCGCCGCGCGACGCACGGCATCGCGACCGGGTGCGCCGAATTCGACGGTTTCGACATGCGTCGGCCGCCCCTCGGCGGCCAACCCGAAACACACACGCCCTTCAGGTTTGAATTCGGACCCGCCCGGCCCGGCAATACCGGTGATCGCGACGGCAAGTTGCGCCAGTGAATTGCGCAGCGCACCTTCTGCCATTTCGCGGGCCACCTGTTCGGAAACCGCACCGTGCGCGTTCAGCGTTTCGGCCTGAACGCCCAGCATGTCCTGTTTGGCCTCGTTGGTGTAGGTGACGAAACCCCGATCCACGACGGCAGAGCTGCCGGGAATATCGGTCAGGGCCGCAGCGACCATGCCGCCGGTGCAGCTTTCGGCGGTGGCGATCATCACGCCCTGCGCCTTGGCGCGGTCCAGCAGGTCTGTCACGTTCATAGCCCCAGAACTCCGTGTGCGATACCTGCCAGAACCATCACTCCGATGGCTGCAAATATACCTGCAATCACGTCATCCAGCATCACGCCCATCGGATCGCCACGCCGATCGGCCCAGCCGACAGGGCCGGGTTTGGTGATGTCGAACAGACGAAAAAGGATGAACCCGGCAACCCAGCCGGGCCAGAGCGCGGTAATGTCGATTCCATGCGCCCAGGACGGATAGGAAATTGCCCAAAGCGCGATGAACTGGCCTGCGACCTCATCAATGACGATTTCGGATGGGTCGTGGTCATCCTGACCTTCGGTCATCACGCGTGTGGCCCAGAGGCCACCGACAAAAACCGCAACCGTTGCGAGGGCCAGCAACGGGAAACCACCCAGCATGTGCAATACCCAGGCCATCGGCAGGGCCACCAGCGATCCCCAGGTGCCCGGGGCAGGGCGCAAATGGCCGACGCCGCCGACAGTCCCGATCATCTGTGCCGCGTTCATGCTTTCACCAGACAGGCTGTGGCCAAAGAGGCGATGCCCTCGCTGCGGCCGGTGAAGCCCAATCGCTCGGACGTTGTCGCCTTGACCGAAACTTGATCTGCACGCAGGCCCATGATTTCAGACATCTTTTCTCGCATGGCCACTGCGTGCGGGCCAATCTTTGGATATTCGCAGACCAGCGTGCAATCGACATTCGAGATGCGGTATCCCATCTGCCCTGCCAGCTCGACCGCGTGGCGCAGGAAAATCTCGCTGGCGGCGCCTTTCCATTGCGGGTCCGAAGGCGGGAAATGCTGCCCGATATCGCCCTGTGCCAGAGCGCCATAGATCGCATCGGTGACCGCGTGCATTCCGACATCGGCATCCGAATGGCCTTGCAGTCCGCGGTCATGCGGCACTTTCACACCGCAAAGGATCACATGATCCCCATCGCCAAAACGGTGCACATCGTACCCGTTGCCCAGCCTTACATCCATTTCCGTTCCCATTATGCGTTCCGCCCGGGCAAAATCCTCGGGTCGGGTGATCTTCAGATTGTCCGCATCGCCCGGTACGATGCAGACATCAAGGCCGGCGGCGCGGGCCACTTCGACATCATCCGCAGCTTCGCCCGGATGGGCGGCGTGGGCGGCGATGATCGCGTCATAGTGAAACCCCTGCGGAGTTTGCGCGGCGAACAGTTTGCTGCGATCCTGCGTGCCGGTCACGGCCTGTTCATGCCCAACCCACAGCGCATCCGTCACCGCCAGCCCGGGCGCCGCCGCCGGACATGTTTCCAGGGCATTCAGAACGTCGGTGATGATGCGGGGTGTGACGCAAGGCCTTGCAACGTCATGGATCAAAACGCGCTGTACGTTCCGGCCGGCCAGTGCAGCCAATCCATTGCGCACCGATCCCGCGCGATCCGTTCCGCCCGAAGCCAGGATCAGGTCGGTTTCACGGAATTCTTCCCATGCGACGCTGTCTTCGTCGGACAACACCAGGACAATGTGATCCACCTGTCCGCGAAAGCGCTCGATCGTCCAATCGGCCACCCGCCGGCCCGCAAGGCTGCGCCATTGTTTTGGCACGCCACCCCCGGCGCGCGACCCGCGACCGGCGGCAACTATGATGGCAGCGGTTGTCATATGTGCGCGCTCTCCTCGTGATGGGCATTGTTTAGGCGGCGGTGAATGCAGAGGCAATCACCCATGGTCATGAGATTAATAATTAGGCAAATGATGATTTTGCGGGCTTGCTGCATGCCGATTTGTTGTTCATATGCGCAGAAAGCGATATCAAATCCACAACTGCCCAAGGATTAAGCACGTTGACACTGCACCTTGCCGACAAAGAAATAACACCGCCTGTTTTGCTGGCCCCCATGGCCGGAATCACCGACCGCCCGTTTCGCGATCTGGTGATGCGTTTCGGTGCGGGTATGGTCGTCAGTGAAATGGTCGCCAGTCAAGAGATGGTGCAGGCCAAGCCCGGTGTGCGGGAACGGGCGGAACTGTCCGCGGATGTGGAAAACACCGCCGTGCAACTGGCCGGGCGTGAGGCCCATTGGATGGCCGAGGCGGCCCGTCAGGTGGCCGACCGTGGCGCGCGAGTGATCGACATCAACATGGGGTGCCCCGCCAAGAAGGTAACAAACGGTTATTCCGGCTCGGCCCTTCTGAAAACACCGGATCACGCGCTGGCACTGATCGAGGCCGTGGTGGGAGCGGTCGATCTGCCGGTGACGCTGAAAACCCGGCTGGGATGGGACGACACTCTGTTGAACGCGCCCGACGTGGCACGCCGCGCTCAGGACGCGGGTATTCAGATGGTCACGATCCATGGCCGCACACGCTGTCAGTTCTACAAGGGTCACGCCGATTGGCGGGCAATCCGGGCGGTGAAAGAGGCCGTATCGATCCCGGTCATCGCGAACGGAGATATCGTGAACACTGACGCCGCCCGATCCGCGTTGCGCCAATCCGGCGCGGATGGGGTGATGGTCGGTCGTGGCGCCCAGGGCAAGCCTTGGGTGTTGGCGCAAATCTGTCACGACCTGTACGGGGCCGAGGCGCCCGAGATTCCGACCGGCCATGATCTGGTTGATTTGGTTTGCGCGCATTATCAAGCGATGCTGGATTTCTACGGCTCCGATCTGGGTCTGCGTGTCGCCCGAAAGCACCTGGGATGGTACATGGATGACGCAGCAACGCCTGCGCCCTTGCGTCGGGCTGTGCTGACGTCACGTGATCCGGCGGAAGTTCTGCGCCTGTTGGCGGTTGCACTCAGCGACACGGACGAGGTGGCGGCATGAATTCCGATGCCAGCATCTGGAACTCGCTGCCGGTTCCGGCGTTCATTATTGATGAACAGGATCGGATATCCGATGTGAATGCTGCGGGTGAGGGGTTTCTGAATGCGTCGCGCAAATCGGTGATCGGCCATCCGGTGTGGGATCAGATCGCCGTGGACGCGCCGTTGGAAGAGGCGTTCGAGCGCGCCCGCTGGCAGGGCACGCCATTGTTCGTGAATGATGTGGATGTGGGGTCGGGTAGCCGAGCGCCGCTGCAATGCGCGTTGCAGATTGCGCCTTTGGTCGGGCATCCGGGCTCCATGATCATGATCATCTCGCCTCGTGAACTGGCAGGTCGGATGACGCGGGGGAATACGGTCAAATCCGCGGCACAATCCGCCATCGGCATGGCGGAAATGCTGGCGCACGAGATCAAGAACCCGCTGGCCGGGATCACTGGTGCGGCGCAGTTGCTCAGCATGAATATATCGCCGCAAGATCTTGAATTAACGGATCTTATTGTTGCCGAAAGCCGCCGGATCGTGAAGTTGCTGGAACAGGTCGAGCAATTCGGGAACCTTCAGAAACCTGACTTCAAGCCAGTCAACATCCACGATGTGCTGGATCGCGCAAGACGGTCGGCATTGTTGGGATTTGGCGCTGACATGACGATCGTCGAAGACTATGACCCGTCGCTGCCGCTGGCTTACGGAGACCCGGATCAGATTCTGCAGGTGATCCTGAACCTGCTCAGGAATGCGTCCGAAGCGGCAGGACCGCAGGGCGGAACGATCCGCCTGCGGACCTATTTCGAACATTCCTTCCGGTTGCGTCGCAGTGACGGGTCAGGGCATTCGCTGCCCTTGCAGATTGAGATCATCGATGATGGTCTGGGCCTGCCAGAAGACATCCGCGGCGATATTTTTGATCCCTTCGTATCCGGCAAGGAAAACGGCACCGGCCTGGGGCTGGCGCTGGTCAGCAAGATCATCTCGGACCATGACGGCTGGATTTCGGCCGAATCCGTGCCCGGGCGAACGGTATTCAAACTGTCGCTGCGCCGCGCGCCGCGAGACGCAATCGAGGACAAGAAGGAGAGCACCTGATGGATGGCACCGTACTGGTCGCGGACGACGATCGCACGATCCGCACTGTTCTGACACAGGCCCTGACGCGTGCCGGGTGCAAGGTGCATGCGACCTCATCACTGACCACGTTGATGCGCTGGGTCGGCGAGGGAAAAGGCGACGTGGTGATTTCCGACGTGGTCATGCCCGATGGAAACGGTCTTGAGATGCTGCCGAAGATTGCCGAAGACCGCCCCGGTTTGCCGGTGATCGTGATTTCCGCACAAAACACCATCATGACGGCGATTCAGGCGACAGAGGCGGATGCGTACGACTATCTGCCAAAACCCTTCGACCTGCCGGATCTGATGAAACGGACGGCGCGGGCGCTGGATCAGAAGCAACGCGCCCAGCCAGAGCCGGCCGTGGGCACAAGCGAGCGCCCCGAAGAACTGCCACTGGTCGGGCGAACACCAGTGATGCAGGCTCTGTACCGGTTGGTCGCCCGGGTGATGAACACGGACCTCTCGGTCATGATTTCCGGTGAAAGCGGCACGGGCAAGTCACTGATTGCGCGGGCCATTCACGATTTTTCCGACCGTCGAACCTTGCCCTTTGTCACTGTCACCGCTGCCGAACTGCGTGATCTGGAAGGCCCGGCCCGTGTGATGGCGCGGGTTCGCGGCGGCACGCTGTTGATAGACGAAATCGCAGATATCGAAGATGAGGTTCAGGCGCGCATCGTCCGCATGATGGATACTCCGGGCGATCACGTTCCCCGTTTCATGGCCACCAGCCAATCAGACCTGACCGAAGGGATGGAGAACGGGCGCATCCGTCAGGACCTTTATTATCGTTTGTGCGGGGCGACGATCCACGTTCCATCACTGCGTGAAAGGGTGGATGACATTCCGCTGCTGGCCGAGCACTTTCTGGCTCGGGAAGAGCGGGAAAACGGCACCAAACGCTGGCTCAGCCCCGAGGCGGTGGAACTGGTGCGGCGCTATTCCTGGCCCGGGAACGTGCGGCAACTGGAAAATGCCGTGCGCCGGTTGGGTCTGACCAGCCGAGCCGATGAAATCACCAAAGCCGAAGTGGAAACGGTGCTGGGCAGCCAGCCAGAGGCGGAACCGGTCCTGAGCGGCGGCGAACGCGAAAAGCTCTCGACCTCGGTCGAGCGGCATCTGCGGAGATATTTTGACCTGCACGGCAACATTTTGCCGCCCCCGGGCCTGTATCAGCGCATTTTACGGGAAGTTGAGGCCCCGCTGATCGAAATCGCGCTGGATGCAACCGGCGGAAATCAGGCGAAATGTGCCGATTTGCTGGGAATCAACCGAAATACGTTGCGAAAAAAGATTACGGATCTCGATATTCAGGTGACACGTCGACGCAAACTGATGTAATATCGCCACACAAACCGTGGCATCCCGGCATCTGTTGGGAAAAGATCACGATATATGGCGGTAAGCCGCGCAAGCGGCACATCAGGATGAGGGCAGACAGTGGCAACCCGAGCACAGAGCGGGATGATCCCATCGATCAGTCGATGGCGTAAATCACGGAAACTGCGCAACTTTGGCACGTTTGGCCTGGTTCTCATGGGGCCTGTTCTGGCGCTGGCCACTTACCTTGTCATCGGTCCTTTCGATCTTGGCGCGACGGCACCGACTTTGCGGCTGATTCTGTTGGCCGATCTCGTATACGTTCTGGTTGTTGCTGCACTTGTGCTTGGGCAGGTTGGCAGCTTGATTGCCGCACGTCGGGCCAAGTCGGCGGGTTCGCGCCTGCATTTGCGCCTGATCGGGGCGTTTACTCTGCTGGCGCTGGTTCCAACCGTGACCGTGGCGATTTTTGCCGGATTGACCGTCAATATCGGCCTTGAGGGCTGGTTTTCCGACCGCGTACGTCAGGTTGTGGGATCTTCGCTGACGGCAGCAGAAGCGTATGAACAGGAACACCGTCGGGGGTTGACGCAAGACGCGTCTGTTCTTGCGCGATATCTGGATAATGCGCGATCGCTGGACTTCTATATCTCGGACGCTGAACTGCGCGAAGTTCTGGCGCAGGGGCAGGCTCAGATTCAACGGGGGCTGCGCGAAGCCTATGTCATCGACGGTGGTGGCGAAATCAAATCGCGCGGGGACCGGTCCTACCTGTTCAACTACGAAGCCCCAACCCCCGAGCAGATTGCAGAAGCCACGGACAAGGGCCTGCTGATCATCGCCGACTGGCCCAACAATGAGTTCCGGGCGCTGGTCCCTCTGAAGGCTTATCTGGATCGCTATCTCTATGTCAGCCGCGAGGTGGATGGGCAGTTATTGACGCTGCTGGACGATACTAAGGAAACGGCACAGTTCTATCAGCAACTGGAAAGCGAACGGGGCAGGGTGCTGTTCGAGTTCGGCCTGTTGTATCTGGGCTTTGCGTTGATCCTGATCCTTGCGGCTATGTCCCTGGGCATGTGGTTTGCCGAGCGGTTGTCGCGTCCCGTGGGGCGGTTGACCACCGCGGCGCAGCGGGTTGGGGCCGGTGATCTGAGCGTCCAGGTGATTGAAGAGGCCAGCGACGACGAAATCGCGATGCTGGGCCGGTATTTCAACCAGATGACCCGGCAGTTGAAAGGACAGCGCGATACGCTGTTGGAGAACACGCGGCAAATTGAAAGCCGGCGCCGTCTGTTCGATTCGGTGCTCAGTTCGGTCACTTCGGGTGTCGTTGGAGTGGACCCGGAAGGATGCATTACATTCGTGAACCGTTCGGCCGAGCGGTTGCTGGATTGGACCGGGGGCGAGCAGCATCTGGCCATCGGCATTGCGGTGCCGGAATTTCTGCCCCTGTTCGAAAGTCTGAAAGACAGCGGGCAAGAGGCCGTTCAGGGCGAAATCAAAGTGACCCGCAAGGGACGGCTTGAGAACCTGTTGGTCCGCATGGCCATCCGTCGCGGAGAAGATGGTGGCCTGGAAGGTTATGTGGTTGCCTTCGATGACGTCACCGATCTGGTCAGCGCCCAACGGATGGCGGCCTGGGGTGACGTGGCCCGCCGCATCGCGCATGAGATCAAGAACCCTCTGACCCCGATCCAGCTGAGCGCGGAACGGATCAAGCGCAAGTTCTCGCGCAAACTGGACGAGGAAGACAGCAGCAGCCTGGATTCGATGACGAACGTGATTGTGCGGCAGACCAACGACCTGCGTCGCATCGTGGATGAATTCTCGAAATTTGCACGGATGCCTGAACCTGAACGCAGGGAAGAAAACCTTGTTGATCTGGTGCACGAGGCTGTCCTGCTGCAACAGGCCGGGCAGCCGGATGTGCAGATCGATGCTGATCTGCCGCAACAGCCCATCATGGCCGATGTGGATGCAACCATGCTGAACCAGGCGCTTACCAACCTCATCAAGAATGCCGGGGAAGCCATTGCAACCCTTAAGGAAAAAGGGGCGCCCGACAACCTTCAGCCCCAGATCAAAGTGGCGGTCACCAGTGATGATGCGGGTACGGTCATAACCATTGCAGACAACGGGATCGGCCTGCCCGAGGATCGGGCACGGCTGTTTGAGCCCTATGTAACGACACGTGACGAAGGGACCGGGCTGGGCCTGCCCATCGTCAAGAAGATCATTGAAGAGCATGGCGGCGCGCTGACCCTCGAGGATGCGCCCGTATTTGACGGACAGGACCATTTTGGCGCGATGGCCGTGATCCGATTGCCGGGGGTTACTGGGTCCCAAGCGGCAGCGCCACAGAAGCAGGCAATTAGAACCAACAAACTGAAAGCAGGCCAAAGATGAGTGACATTCTGATCGTAGATGATGAGCGCGATATTCGCGAGCTGGTGTCCGACATTCTGGAGGACGAAGGCTATTCAACCCGGCTGGCGGCCAACTCGGACGAGTGCATGGCGTCGATCAACTCTGAACCGCCGGGGTTGTTGATCCTGGATATCTGGCTGAAAGACAGCCGAATGGATGGCATCGATATCCTGAAAGCGGTGAAACGCGACAACCCGGATGTGCCGGTGGTGATCATTTCCGGCCACGGCAACATTGAAATTGCCGTCGCCGCAATCAAGCAGGGCGCCTATGATTTTATCGAAAAGCCGTTCAACATAGACCAGTTGATGGTGGTGATCCGCCGCGCGATGGAGACCTCTCGCCTGCGTCGCGAGAATGCGTCTCTGAAGCGGAAAGAAGTCAACAATTCCGACATGATCGGCAAATCCGCCGCGTTCCGCGCCATGCAGGGGCAGTTGGACAAGGTGACCAAGTCGAATGGCCGCGTGATGCTCAGCGGCCCAGCTGGGTCCGGCAAAGAGATCGCAGCACGGTATATCCATGCCCACTCCAATCGCGCCAACGCGCCATTTGTCACGGTAAACTGCGCCGGGATCGAACCCGAACGTGTGGAAGAGGTGCTGTTTGGCCGGGAATCGGCGGAACGCGGCGTGGAATCGGGTTTGCTGGAAGAGGCGCATGGAGGCGTGGTCTATTTTGACGAAGTCGCCGACATGCCCCTTGGGACACAGTCAAAAATCCTGCGGGTGCTGGTGGATCAGCAGTTCCAGCGTGTCGGTGGCAGTGACAAGGTGCGCGTGGACCTTCGCGTGATCTCGTCAACAAGCAAGGATCTTGACGAAGAAATCGCGGCTGAACGGTTCCGGGAAGAGCTGTACCACCGTCTGAACGTCGTCCCGATTGCCGTGCCGTCACTGGAAGATCGGCGCGAAGATATCCCGGTTCTGGCGCAGCACTTTATTGAGATGTGCAACGAAACCCAGGGTTTGCCGATCAGGGAATTGTCGGAAGAGGCTGTTGCCCTGTTGCAGACGATGACATGGCCCGGCAACGTGCGCCAGCTCAAAAACCTGATCGAGCGGGTTCTGATCCTTGGCGATGGCTCCGGCCCGATTGAGGCGCGTGAGTTGCCCAACGAAGAAGAAAAGGCAGAAGATTCAGGTCGTGTCGTGTTGTCTGGCGCACTGGCCACCTTGCCGTTGCGCGAAGCCCGCGAGGCGTTCGAGCGAGAGTATCTGCTGACACAGATTAACCGGTTTGGCGGCAATATCAGCCGTACGGCCAGCTTTGTGGGCATGGAACGCAGCGCCCTGCATCGGAAATTGAAATCGCTGGGCGTAGTGACTTCGAACAAATCCGGCGCGCGCGTGGCGCAAATCGATGAACCCGAACCGGCAGAATAATCTGCCGGTCGCACGGCCTCAGCCGGCCTGACCGGGCGTTATGATCTGAAATGAGCCGTCATCGAATTTCACAAAGCACGACGCGCTGTTGAGCGGTGGCAAAGTGGTTGTTCGCGTTGCGGGCACGCGTGATTTCACGTTCTGTTTGCACGGCGGCAGGCTTACGGGTCGAAACCCTTTCTGTGCCATGCATTGCGCTTCGACCGTGTTGCGCAGGCCCTGATTCACATCCACGGTATAAACACGGCCGGGCTGCCACCAGCCGGGTGATTGATAGCAACGACCCCTGCCATCGCAATATGTGCGCCCCGGCCAATAGGTTGGCGGGCTTTGGCGGATCTGATTGGCTACCGGCACTTCCTTGACCGCCTTCAGCTGGCACTGAGTGGTCTCTTTTTGCAGGCGCGATACGGTTTCACCTTCGCGGTAGTACAGCGAAAGTGGTCCGCAAGAAGACAGCACCATCAAAGGTAACAGCATAGGAAACAGCGTTTTCATATGCTTATCATGCCGCAGCCGGGCTGCGATGACAATTCAATTGACCGCTCTGGGGGCATCTGTCATTCAATCCTTTCAGGCAGAAGGGCCAGAAGCATGAAGGTCATTATTTGCGGTGCGGGTCAGGTCGGCTGGCAGATCGCGCGGCATCTTTCGGGCGAGCTGAACGATGTTACCGTCGTGGACAACAATCCCGACCTTGTAAGGCGGGCGACTGAAACGCTTGATGTGCAGGGGATCGCCGGGTTTGCAAGTTATCCGGACGTGCTGGAACGGGCAGGGGCCCGTGACGCTGACATGATCATTGCCGCCACCCATTCGGATGAGGTGAACATGGTCACCTGCCAGATGGCGCACTCGGTCTTTTCGATCCAGCGCAAGATCGCGCGCCTGCGGTCGAAATCCTATCTCGAGGCGATCCACTCGGATCTGTACCGTCGTGATCATCTGCCGATTGATGTGGTGATCAGCCCCGAACGCGAAGTTGCCGCCGCCGCCATGCGCCGCCTGTCTGCCCCATCCGCCTTTGACACCGAGATTTTCATGGACGGCAAGGCGCAGCTGCTTGGAGTGCGGGTGGAAGAGGATTGCCCGATCGTCAATACGCCGTTGCGGCAGCTGACGGATCTGTTCTCGACCCTCAGTTCCATTGTGGTTGGGGTGCGGCGCGAAGGCACGCTGTTTGCGCCCGAGTCCGAAGATCAGCTGTTCGTGGGCGATGAATGCTATGTCTTCACCAACGTCAAGGACGTGGATCGCACCATGGAGGTGTTCGGCAAAGCGCAAAAACGGCAGGATCGCGTGGTGATCGTGGGCGGCGGAAATGTCGGGCTGGAAGTGGCCAGAACGCTGGAAGAACGCGAAAGCCGCGTGCGGGCCAAGATCATCGAGCGCGACCGCCATTGTGCTGAACTCGCCGCCGAAGCTCTGGAACGGACGATCGTGCTGCATGGCGACGGGCTGGATGCCGGGTTGCTGAGCGAGGCGGGGATCGAACGGGCCGATGCGATGCTGGCAGTTACGGATGACGACCGTACGAACATGCTGGCTGCGGTGCGTGCCAAGGCCGAAGGGTGCGCTCTGGCGATTGCATTGATCAACGACCCCAGCATGGTGGCCCTGATGGGGCCTTTGGGGATCGATGCTTATATCAATCCGCGGGCCACGACCGTCAGCTCGATCCTGCGGCACATCCGGCATGGACGGGTGCGTCAGGTCTATTCAATCGGGGACGCCGAGGCCGAAGTGATCGAGGCCGAGGTTCTGTCGACCTCGCCTATGGCCGGGCAACGTCTGCGCGATATCGACTTCCCCGAGGGGGTGCTTGTGGGCGCGGTCCGCAAGGGAGACGAGGTTCTGCGACCGACAGGCAGCCTGCGGATCGATGAAAAAGATGTGGTCGCAATCTTTGCCATGGCCAAGGACGTGCCAGAGGTTGAACGCCTGATGCAGGTTTCAATCGATTTCTTCTGATGGCGCATGCAGGGACACAACAGGTTGGATTGTTGCGGCGGTTGCCGTTGTTCCTGCTGATCTGGGGCATTGCATCCCTGACCATGTGGATTCCGGCGATCTATGCATTGGCTCTGGACGATCACGACACGTCACGATCCTTTCTGTATTCCGGGATCCTGGGCTTGTTTCTGGTAGCCACCATCGCGATGGCGTCCTCCAACCGCATACCCCGGCGCGGCACGTTGGGGCAGCTGGCGGTGATGCTGGCCTGTTTCACGCTGCTGCCCATATTTCTTGCGATCCCATTTCACGACGCGCTTGGTACGACCACCTTTCTGAACGCCTATTTCGATATGGTCAGCTCTCTGACGACCACGGGGGCGGACCTGTTTCCGGATCCGGCCCGCCTGACGGCCCCGTTGCATTTGTGGCGCGCCATGGTCGGTTGGATGGGCGGCCTGCTGATGTGGATCGCCGCTGCGGCGATCCTTGCGCCGCTGTCGCTTGGCGGGTTCGAGGTCACTGCCAAAGGCCAGCCGGGGCGCCCGGTGTCAGGGGTGGCGCAGAGCGAACGCGTGGACCCGCGTGGCCGTCTGATCCGTGTCGCCAGGACCCTGACGCCAGTCTATGTCGGGCTGACGACCGTGATCTGGGTTCTTCTGTTGATCGCCGGTGAAGTCGGTCTGACGGCGGTGTGCCATGCGATGGCAGTGATGGCCACGTCCGGCATCTCTCCTGTCGGGGGCATGGAAGGGGCGCAGGCCGGGTTTACGGGCGAAGCCATCCTGTTTCTGTTCCTGTTCTTTGCTCTCTCGCGTCTGACTTTTTCGAAGGATACCGCGACAACAGGCTATTCCCGTCTGGATACGGACCCCGAGTTTCGTATTGGTCTGATGATTGTCCTGGGCGTCGCAATCCTGTTGTTCTTCCGGGTTGTCGCGGGCGTGACGGAAATCGGTGGTCAAATGGAACCATTGCAGGCCTTGCAGGTCATCTGGGGGATGCTGTTCACCGTTCTGGCTTTCCTGACGACGGCCGGTTTCGAAAGCGCGAACTGGAACGACGCACAGCAACTGTCGGGTTTGGGAACGCCCGGTTTGCTGTTGATGGGGCTGGCATTGATCGGCGGCGGGGTCGCGACGACAGCCGGAGGGGTCAAGCTGTTGCGGGTCTTCGCGCTTTATCTGAATGGCGCACGAGAGATCGACCGCCTGATCTATCCCTCATCCGTCAGCGGTGCAGGGGGGGGCAATCGCCGCATTCAAAGCGATGGTGCGTTCATCGCCTGGATCTTTCTGATGCTCTTTGCGCTGACCCTTGCGGTCTTCAACCTTCTGCTTGCGGCGATGGGGTCCGGGTTCGAACAGGCCATGGTGCTCAGCGTGGCCACGCTCAGCACGACGGGGCCGTTGATCGAGTTGGCCACGGACGTTCCAATTCGCCTGATCGATCTTTCTGCCAGCGCCAAGCTGACGCTGTGCGCGGCCATGGTCATCGGGCGTCTGGAAACGCTGGCGATCATCGCCCTGATCACCCCGTCGCTTTGGCGGGATTGAGCCGGGCACATCGTGCGGCGGCTAACGCCTGATTTTTCATCTGGAATATCTGTGCGTAGCACTCCATACTCTGCCGGAGGGAGCGCGTTGGTCCGCAGCGCGTAGCAAGAACAATGGCGAGATTATAAAAATATGGCTTCGGACAGACAGAATCTTCAGGATGCCTTCCTGAACAATGTACGGAAAGCTAAGGTTCCGGTCACGATTTTCCTGATCAACGGTGTGAAATTGCAGGGTGTCATCACCTGGTTCGACAATTTCTGCGTATTGTTGCGCCGCGACGGACAGTCGCAGCTGGTCTACAAACACGCGATTTCGACCATCATGCCGTCACAGCCGATCAACCTGTATGAGGGCGAAGACGCCTCTTGATGGAACATGAGCGGGCGCGCACCCGGGCCTGGGTGCTGCATCCCGAAATCAAATCAGATGAACAGCGCCGTGTCCCCGAACCGGCGCTGGAAGAGGCGGTGGCACTGGCCGCCGCATTGCCCGATCTGGACGTGATCGGATCAGAAATCGTGCGACTTCAACGCGCGCAGGCCGGGTATTTGTTCGGCAGCGGCAAGATTGAAGAACTTGGTGCGCGTTTTCGCGACAACGAGGTTGAGCTGGTTCTGATCGACGGGCCGGTGACCCCGGTGCAGCAGCGCAATCTGGAAAAGGCGTGGAAGGTCAAGATCCTCGATCGGACCGGGTTGATCCTAGAGATTTTCAGCGATCGCGCCCGCACGCGGGAAGGGGTATTGCAGGTCGAGATGGCCGCGCTAAGCTATCAGCGGACGCGACTGGTACGGGCGTGGACTCACCTTGAACGTCAGCGCGGTGGTTTGGGATTTGTCGGCGGACCCGGCGAAACCCAGATCGAAGCCGACCGCCGCGCCATTGACGAGCAATTGGTGCGCTTGCGGCGGCAGTTGCAGAAGGTGGTCAAGACCCGGACACTGCACCGGGCCGCCCGGGCCAAGGTGCCTTATCCAATCGTCGCACTCGTCGGGTATACGAACGCAGGGAAATCGACGCTGTTCAATCACCTGACTGGGGCCGAAGTGATGGCCAAGGACATGCTGTTCGCCACACTGGATCCGACCATGCGCCGCGTACAGTTGCCCGACGGCCCCGAAGTGATCCTGTCGGACACGGTGGGCTTTATCTCGAACCTCCCGACCGAGCTTGTGGCGGCTTTCCGGGCGACGCTGGAAGAAGTCCTGGGGGCCGACCTGATCGTCCATGTGCGTGATATCAGCCACGAGGAAACCGAGGCGCAGGCGCAGGATGTCGAGGCGATCCTGACCTCGCTGGGCGTCGACGAAGAGAGGCCCCGGCTTGAGGTCTGGAACAAGATAGATCTGCTGAGCGCTGATGAACGCGAGGCGACATTAGCGCGGGCGGACCGAGATCCTGAGATATTTGCGATTTCGGCTGTGACCGGGGAAGGCATCGCACCTTTGCTGACCGAGATCGCGATGCATCTGCAAGGTGCACGCCGTGAGGCGGTATTGGATCTGTCTTTCTCGGACGGGGACAAGCGGGCCTGGTTGTTCCGGCAGGATGTGGTGCGCACAGAAGAACAGACCGATGACGGTTTCCGCATCACGGTATTGTGGACCGATAAACAGGCGGCTCAGTTCGAGGCGCTGAAGAATTAGCGATGGGGCCGGATATGTCCGACAAGCCGGACCAAAGAGTGTTCCTGACCGGCCATATCGATGTGCCTGTGGACCGGCTGGAAGAGGTGCGCGCGGCGTTGCCGGACCATGTGAAACTGACCCGTGCGGAACAGGGCTGCATATCCTTTGACGTGATCGAGGATCAGACCTGTCCGGGTCGGTTCAACGTGTCAGAAGTATTTGCAGATCAGCAGGCTTTCGATGCACATCAGGCCCGGACACGGGCGTCTGACTGGTCGCGGGTCACTCAGGGGATACCGCGGGACTACAGGATAGAACGCGCATCCAGTGGACGTTGAGTCAGGCCCCGTCAATCTGCCGTTGATGGTCATCGGCGTCGAACCAGCCCGATGATGATTGTACAAGGTAATCTGACGTCAGTTCCCACTCTTCCCAGCCGCGCGCTATGACGTGATTGCCGGTTACGGAATGGTGCCCTTCGCGGGTCCAGACAAATATGGCATGAGATCCGGCCCATCGCATCATGTCGCAACGCAGCTCAAGATCCGGAAAATCCGCGTAAAAACTCCGGGCCATGTCGGCGATCGCCACGCGCCCCTCGATCGGGTCGCCCCGGTTGATGGTGACCTGCCCGTTTGACGCGAAGAAGCCGGCAACCGCGTCGGGGTCACCCGAGCTCCAGGCTATTGCGTAGTCTCGCGCGAGGTTATTCAGAGTATCCCGAATGCTGGCCATACTCGCCCCCTTTTGGTCCCACATGATCGGTGCCGTTATGTTAGGCGAATAAAGCTGTCGGTGCCACGATGCCCCCGCGAACAGGGCGGGGACTTGCCGAATAGGCGGATTATCGCGGGATCAGATTGGTAACCCCGACAGCCGCAGCGCGGGCCAGATCAAGATCCAGTGACATGGGTATGTATTCTCCACGCCGCCACAGCTGCGCCTGATCGTCATAGTAACGCGACAGGAAATGACCCGATTGCCCGGTCGCCGTAATGAAGACCGAGCTGTTGGGGTCGGCAAAGTCATAAACCCCGCGATACCCGGCGCCGTGCACATTCTGGAACGGATCAGGCCCTTCGCCCGATGTTCGGCCACGCAGCAATGTGTTGTCGCCGCCGCTGGTCGATTGGCGAATGTTCACAAAAAAACGCAATATCGGGACAGAGCCCAGCACGGGGTGATCATGCGTTGCCTGATGCGCGTCGCCCCAACGCAGGGATTCAAGTGCGCTGCCATATCGTTCAGAGATCCAGATCAGCGCGTCGTCCAGCGCAAGCCGTGCCATCTCGGTGCATGTCTCGAACGGTGCGCTTTGGATCACGTCGCACCAGACACCCGCGCCGTCAATGTCGCGGTAGACTCGTTCGATGAACAGCGGTTCGACATGTTTGTATTCGCTGGCCAAAGGCCCAAGCTCGTCCGAAATCAGCCGGATTTGCAGCGCACGCAGCCAGGCCGCATAGATCAACGGCTCGGGCAGGTGTTCGTTCATCTCACCGTTCCAGTCCGCCAGCAGCGACAGCGCGATCTGGCGCTGGCGCTCCGGCGTTCCTTCGGGGGCCGAAGCCCCGGTGAACCACAGATCGGCACCGATCAGCGGCAGCAGAGACCGTGCGGTAAAGCTGACCGTGTCCAGCTGCGCCTCGATAAAGCTGTCGCGGGTATGCACCTCGCGCGATTGCATCAGGCGTTCCCAGCGATGCACGCGCTGCGTATCGCCCCATTCATACGAGACGTGATCCGGGAACGGGCGGTCTAAGATCTTGTTGTTCGTGTTGCCCAGAACACCGCCGACGGGGGCCACGAATTCCGGGTTGCCGGCATAGGGCAGGCGGCCTTGCCAGCGATTGGCCTCGATCCAGCCGGGCGAGGGGATGCGCCCCCGGCTTTGGTTTAGCGGATCACGCCGAGGCATGGCGCCGATCAGCTTCATCCCGATGGTCGTCTTGTCGACCAGCGACAGGTTCTGAGAAGGCGCGATGAACTGCTCACCGACCGCGATGGCCTGCTCCACGTTGTCGGCGTTCATCAGCGCCATGGACGCCGACATCGACGTGTCCCGCGGGCTGAGCGCCGTCCAGGACAGCGACGCCACATGGCCCGGCGGCGTGATCGTTTCCAGCTTGTAATCCGTGCCCGGCAGCACTGGCCCATTGTCTGTCCAGCGCAGGGTCAGCGTAACCGGAGCTTCCCCCTTGATCTCGATGATCGAAGGGCGGGTCTGGAATTCCTTGAAGCCGGTCGGGGTCAGGTATTCCTCGGGGTTGTCAGGATTCAGTTGCTCGATATGTACGTCCTGATCGTCAAGATACGAGGATGTAAGCCCCCATCCCAGCCGGTCGCTGCGTCCGGTCATGATGGCGGGCACACCGGGGATCGAGGCCCCGATGACACCGCCTTTTTCCAATCCGAGATGTGCCAGGTACCAAATCCCGGGCGCAGTGAAACCCAAATGAGGGTCGTTGGCCAACAGGGTTCCGCCACTTGCAGAACGTGACGGCGCGGCGGTCCAGGCGTTTGAAGCTCCGGCCAGACCACGTTTGGGAAGGGGCGAAAGAGGTGTGTCGGGAATGTCCGTTCCCGCCGCATACCGCGGAAGATTTGGGAACAGGGTGGCATATTCCGGCAACGCCGCGATCCCGGGTCCGGGAACGTCGGGCAGGATATCGGCCAGACGCTCGGGGTTGTTCAGCATCAGGGACGTGCGCGCACGCAGAACTTCATCGGTCAGGTGGCCTGACAGTTGCAGCGCCATCAGCTTGATCATCGCGATACTGTCACCCGGTTGCCAGGGTGAGACCGTGGCGTTGAACAGGAACATCTCGGGTGCGCCGCGACCCAGCGCCTCTTCGTTGATCTCGGTCAGGCGGGCATTGACCCCGGCGGAATAGGCGCGCAGGGCGGCCTTGGTATAATCGTCCTGCGCCTCGACCGAGCGGTGGGCCAGCCCGTAAAGGTCCAGTCTGCGCAGCAGCTTGTCGATGTGAAGCGTGCGCGGGCCAAAGACCTCGGACAGTCGGCCTTGCGCGGTACGGCGCATGACCGTCATCTGCCACAGTCGATCCTGTGCATGGGCATATCCCAATCCAAAGAACACATCGGGATCGGTCTGGCCCAGAATATGCGGCACGTTGGCGGTGTCGCGTACGATTTCAACCGGGGCGGTCAGGCCGTCGACCTCAAGCGTTTGGTCATAGTCCGGCAGGGATTGGCTGGCCAGAAAATAGACAAGGCCCATGGCGGCGAGGATCAGAATGATCAGACCCGACGCGATGCGCACTAGCCAGCGGAAAACAAGACCCATTACTGCCCCAGATTCTTATTCAGATGAAGGTTGGGCAAAGACTAGAGGATGGTCGGTCCGACCGAAAGAGGAACGCGGCAAGAACCTGCGTGGAAAGGGTTGAAATCAAATGCCCTGCCGCAGTGTTGTTCTGCGACGGGGCCGTGTGTGGGGGAAGTGGTAATCCGGGTTATGGGATGATGCGGGTGTATTTCGTACCTTCGACGGTCGCGCCGAATTTAAGACCGGCCTGGCCGAAGACCACCGCCAGCACCGGCGAACGCAGTGTTGTCGTGTCCGTGGACAAGGAATTCCCGGTTGCGTCAACCACATATCCGATATCGGCACCGGCGGTCCATCCGCTGGAACGGCGGAAATCGTTCAGCGCATCTTCGGTCATGAAGAACAGGATATGCGCATATTGCTGCGCACCGATTTGCAGACCTGCGGTTCCGGAAATTGCAGAATAGTAATCGACCGTGGCGCCGTTGATGCGCAGCGCGCCTTGGCCGTAGGCACCGCCAAAGAAGATCAATCCGGCGTCGGTGATCAGGGGCATAACCAACATGCCGTTGGCTTTGTTCGCGATTTCCACGGTGTTGGGGTACCGGCTGTACATTTCGGTCAGCGTGGCATCGACGCGGGCATCGATCGTGGCCGAATTTGAGTTGCCGACGCCGTTGCCACAGGCAGCGGTCAGGGACAGGCCTGCCATGCCCAAGGCAAAGCCGCGACGGTTCAGTCGGGGGGAGTTGGAACTGCTCATGGTTGTTTTCTCTGTAACTGTGCCTGATATGTCGGGTGATCCCGATCTTGACGGCAAGGATACGCCGATTAGGGCGTTGTGTCACGGGAAAGCTGCCCGCTCAAGGGGGCTTGTCGGCGAAAAGTTGCGACTCTTCGGGGTTTTAGCCCTGCAGGATCCGGGCAACCTGAGGCGAGAAATAGGTCAGGATACCGTCGCACCCGGCGCGCTTGAAGGCCAGCAGGCTTTCTAGCATCGCCTTTTCTCCGTCGATCCAGCCATTCTGGGCGGCCGCCTGGATCATCGCGTATTCCCCCGATACCTGATAGGCATAGGTGGGCGCACCAAAGCAGTCTTTCACACGACGGCAGATATCCAGATAGGGCATTCCGGGTTTGATCATTACCATGTCCGCGCCTTCGGTCAGATCGCGTTCGATCAGGCGCAGGGCTTCGTTCGAGTTGGCCGGGTCCATCTGATAGGTTTTCTTGTCGCCGGTCAGCGCGCCCGAGGCGCCGACGGCGTCGCGGAAGGGGCCGTAAAAAGCGCTGGCGTATTTCGCGGCATAGCTGAGGATCATCACGTTGTGATGCCCGGCGCCTTCCAATGCGCGGCGCATTTCCCCGATCCGGCCGTCCATCATATCCGACGGTCCGATGATGTCGGCACCGGCATCGGCCTGGGCAAGGGTCATCTTGACCAACGCTTCGATGGTCTGATCATTCACGATCTCGCCGTCGACGACATAACCGTCATGACCATTGATATTGTACGGGTCCAGCGCCACGTCCGTCATCACCGCGATGTCGGGGGCTGCCGCCTTGATCGCCCGGATGGCCCGGTTCGACAGGTTGTCGGGGTTCCAGGCTTCGGCGCAGTCTTCGGTCTTGAGCGCGGAATCCGTGTAGGGAAAGATGCATATCGCCGGGATTCCAAGCGCTTGCGCTTCGACGGCCGCTTTTGCAATCAGATCCACCGACCGGCGAACCACGCCCGGCATCGAGGGAACGGGTTCTTCAACCCCTTCGCCGTCGCGGACGAAAACGGGCCAGATCAGGTCGTCCGTGGTCAAGACATTCTCGCGCACAAGTCCGCGGATTGCCCGGGATTGACGGGCACGCCGAAAGCGGGTCATGGGATAGGGGGCAACGGTCGGTTTCATGGCGCGTTCTCCTTGAACATTCGTGCATTGGGTGGCATGAATTCACAAAGGTCTCAAGGGTATCAATGGACGCGGCAGCGTGGCCGAACCTCCCTGAGTGGTTTGAATAAAGGGTTGGGTTTGGACTGGTACTCTTCGATCTTTGAAGTCATCGACATGCGCAGCTTTTCGAATCTCTGGTTCTGGATCGTGCTGGCGGTTGTCTGGTCTTCGGCGAGTCACTGGGTAATGGGCATTCCCTACGATCTGGTGGTACGTGCCCGACGCATTGGCGGGCAGGTCGAGATCGACCTTCTGGACATCGTTCGCATACACACCAACCGGATACTTTTGATCGTCGACATGTCAGGAACCATCCTGTTGGCGTTCGGAAGTTTTTTGTTCACCGGACTGGCCACGCTGGGGTTCTATTACGGCGTCGAGTTCGCGCAGGCCGTGTTCCTTCTTCTGTTTCCATTGACGCTTGTTCTGCTGGTGAACATCGTGCATGCACGACGGTTGCGGCGGCAGGAACTGACGCTCGACTCGGTTTCGAAAACCATTGCGCGCTGTCGGCTCTATACCCAGATCATAGGCATGATCTCGATACTGGTCACTTCGTTCTGGGGCATGTATCAGAACATCTCGATTGGCGTTCTGGGATAGCAAAATCTGAAAGGCGAGGCGATGAAGGCTCCGAACCACGTGACAGTTGGCGGCGCCCCCGAAGGGTTTGACGCGCAGCTTGTGCTGAACGAAATCGCCCGCAGCAACGGGCCGGTGGCCCATGTCGCGCGAGATGACAAGCGGATGGAGGCGATGCGCGCCGCGCTGGCTTTCTTTGCCCCCGACATGCCGGTCTTCGTGTTTCCGGGCTGGGATTGTCTGCCCTATGACCGGGTGTCCCCCAATGCGGATATCTCGGCGGCCCGCGTTGCCACGCTGGCGGCGCTGGTTCACCAGATGCCGCAGAAATTCGTGTTGTTGACAACATTGAATGCGGCTACCCAACGCGTCCCGGCGCGAGACGTGTTGCGCGAAGCGGCGTTTACCGCCCGCGTCGATCAGCGCATTGACGAGACCGCGCTGCGCAACTTCCTGGTGCGCATGGGCTTCACGCAAAGCCCCACCGTGATGGAGCCGGGCGATTATGCCATTCGCGGCGGTATCATCGACATCTTCCCTCCGGGTGAATCGGGCCCCGTCCGTCTGGACCTGTTCGGAGATGTACTGGACGGCGCGCGCCGTTTTGATCCCGTGTCTCAGCGCACGACCGAAAAGCTGGACGTGGTCGAACTTGCTCCGGTGTCCGAGGTCATTCTGGATGATGCGGCTATCACGCGGTTCCGCCAGAACTATCGGATCGAATTCGGCGCTGCCGGAACCGATGATCCGCTTTACGAGGCGGTAAGCGCCGGTCGCAAGCATCAGGGCATCGAACATTGGCTGCCCTTCTTCCACGAGAGGCTTGAAACGTTGTTTGATTATCTGCCGGATGCCACGATCACTGTCGATGATCAGGTTACACCGGCCAGACTGGCCCGATGGGAGACGATTGCCGATCAATATGAGACCCGGCGTCTGGCGCTGGAAAACCGATCCCGTATGGATACGGTCTACAAACCCACTCCTCCGGGGCTGCTGTATCTGGATGATGCCGCGTGGGAGGCGGCCGTCGGGGATCGGCGTGTCATGCAGTTCAGCCCCTTGCCGCAGGCGTCGGGCCCGGGTGTCATCGATGCGGGCGGGCGGATCGGGCGCAACTTTGCCCCCGAACGTCAGCAGGAAAGCATCAGCCTGTTCGGTGCTTTGGCCAGCCACATCACCGCCAGGCTCGACAAAGGTCCGGTGCTGATCGCGTCCTATTCGGAAGGTGCGCGCGAACGTCTGACCGGCCTGATCGAGGATGAAGGTCTGGCCGAAGCGATTCCGATAACAAATGGCACGCGTATCGGAAAGCGCGGCCTGCATCTTGCCGTCTGGGCGCTGGAACACGGTTTTGAGACCCCCGACCTGACGGTGATCGCTGAACAGGATGTTCTGGGCGACAGGCTGATCCGCCAACCCAAGAAGCGCCGCAAGGCCGAGAATTTCCTGACCGAGACCCAATCCCTCAGCCCCGGTGATCTGGTGGTGCATGTGGATCACGGGATCGGTCGTTACATGGGAATGGAGGTCGTCACGGCCGCCGGAGCCGCCCATGAATGCCTGCTGCTGGAATATGCCGAGCAGGCAAAGCTGTACCTGCCGGTCGAAAACATCGAACTGCTGTCGAAATACGGCCATGACGAAGGGCTTTTGGATCGACTTGGCGGCGGCGCCTGGCAGGCCAAGAAGGCCAAGCTGAAAGAACGCATCCGCGAGATGGCCGACAAGCTGATCCGCATCGCGGCGGAACGTGCTTTGCGAAAAGCCCCCGTGATGGACCCTCCGCCGCACGCGTGGGAGGAGTTCAGCGCCCGTTTTCCCTATCAGGAAACCGATGATCAGTTGCGCGCCATCTCGGATGTAATGGAGGATATGCACTCGGGCGCGCCGATGGACCGGCTGATCTGTGGCGACGTCGGTTTTGGCAAGACCGAGGTGGCGATGCGCGCCGCCTTTGTCGCTGCCATGTCCGGCGTGCAGGTTGCGGTCGTGGCTCCGACAACATTGCTGGCCCGCCAGCATGCCGCAAGCTTCAGGGAACGGTTCCGCGGTTTTCCTCTGGAGGTTCGGCAATTGTCGCGCTTTGTCTCGGCGAAAGAGGCCCAGAAAACCCGCGACGGTTTGGCTCGCGGTACGGTGGATATCGTGATCGGGACCCATGCGCTGCTGGCCAAGAACATAAGGTTTCACAATCTGGGTCTGCTGGTCATCGACGAAGAACAGCATTTCGGTGTGGGGCATAAGGAACGGCTGAAGCAACTGCGCTCGGACATCCATGTTCTTACCCTGACCGCAACCCCGATTCCGCGAACCTTGCAATTGTCGCTGACCGGAGTGCGCGATCTGTCGATCATTGGCACCCCGCCTATCGACCGTCTGGCGATCAGAACCTATGTCAGCGAATTCGACGCGGTCACGATCCGAGAAGCGCTGCTGCGTGAACACTATCGCGGCGGGCAGAGTTTCTACGTCGTCCCTCGCATCTCGGACCTGCCCGAGATTGAGGAGTTCCTGAAAAGCCAACTGCCGGAACTGTCCTATGTGGTCGCACATGGCCAGATGGCGGCGGGTGAACTCGATGACCGTATGAACGCGTTTTATGACGGTAAGTATGATGTGTTGCTGGCCACGACCATTGTGGAAAGCGGATTGGACATTCCGACGGCGAACACGATGGTCGTGCACCGCGCCGATATGTTCGGTCTTGCGCAGCTCTACCAGATCCGGGGCCGGGTGGGGCGGTCCAAAACCCGCGCCTATGCCTACCTGACCACCAAACCACGGCAGAAGCTGACGGCCACTGCCGAGAAACGCCTGCGGGTTCTGGGCTCTCTGGATACGCTGGGGGCGGGGTTCACTTTGGCCTCGCAGGATTTGGACATCCGAGGCGCGGGCAATCTACTGGGCGAAGAACAGTCCGGTCAGATGCGCGATGTAGGCTATGAACTCTACCAGTCCATGCTGGAAGAGGCGATCGCCAAGATCAAAGCGGGTGAGATGGAGGGGCTGTCGGATGCTGATGACCAGTGGGCCCCGCAGATCAATCTGGGCGTGCCGGTTCTGATTCCCGAGGACTACGTGCCCGATCTGGATGTTCGTCTGGGCCTCTATCGGCGCCTGTCATCGCTGTCGACCAAGGTGGAACTGGAAGGTTTCGCCGCAGAGTTGATCGACCGTTTCGGCAAACTGCCGAAAGAGGTGAATACTCTGATGTTGGTCGTGCGCATCAAGGCCATGTGTAAACGGGCGGGCATTGCCAAGCTGGACGGAGGCCCGAAAGGCGCGACGATCCAGTTCCACAATGACAAGTTCGCATCCCCTCAGGGATTGGTCGAATTCATTCAGAACCAGCGCGGCATGGCCAAGGTCAAGGATAACAAGATCGTCGTGCGCCGGGATTGGAAGAAAGACAGCGACAAGATCAAAGGGGCCTTTGCGATTGCCCGCGACCTTGCTGAAAAAGTGGTCGCGGAAAAGAAGAAGACCAAGGCTGGCTGATGGGCAAGATGGGGCTCTGCCCCCGCTGCGCGTTCCGCGCATCTCCCCCGGGATATTTGCGGCCAGATGAAGTCACGGATCCCAGCTTCATCTGGCTGAAAATATCCCCGCCGGAGGCATCGCGCGGCAGCGCGATCCCGCCTATACTCGCATTGCAGCCTGCGCGCAGAAGCAAGACGCTGCAACCGCCCGATCAGCACGGGCCAGAGCCAGATCCAGGCGTTGTTTGACTTGTCGCATTTCAACATCTTCCCCGCGGGCTTTGAGACAATCGTACAGTCCCTTCAGGCTCCAGACGTTGTCGGGATGGATCGAAGCGCGGCTGAGCGAGCCGCCAAGGCCAAGATCTTCGCGATAGACGGCTTCTGCTTCTGCCGCATGACCTTGTTCGAACAGCAATGCGCCAAGCGCGTGGCGGGTGGGCTGCATCCAGCCCCAGGGTTCGTCATAGGGCAGGGTGTCGTCCAGTTCGACCGAGCGGCGCAGATGGGCAAAGGCGATTTCGAAATTGCCTTTTCGGTACTCGATCTCACCGCGCAGCATCTCCCCCGCGATTTCCAGCAGGTCGATCACACGATTGTTGTGCAACCTGCGTGTTTCCGGAACGCATTCCCTAGCTGCCAGAAACAGGTTCTCTTCCGCTTCGGCATGGACAACATCACCCGTTGCGGCATGCGCGATGGCGCGGGCGTAGTGGGTCGTGGCCGTCAGGGTCCGGTAGAGATCCGGATCGGAGGGCAGCTCCAGCGTCTTGGCCTCTTCCCAGCGGCCAAAGCGGATCAGGATGTGCGGCCCCATGGACATGTAGCTTTCGAAGTAATCCGCCATTGGGGGACTTTCGATGCGCAGCATCTCCTCTGGCGTTGTATCCCACAAACCCCGATTGGCGCGTAGGGCAGGTTCGATCTGACCTAGAAACAGCGCGCCATAGATGGCGAAGTGATAATTGTGTTGGCGGTATCCGGTGTAGATATTGAACGCGCCTTCGCGTTCGTAATACTTCAGATCCGCATCCGAGGCTTTTTCGTTCCACTGCACCACATTGTGATAATGGCCGCACAGCACGTCAATATGTGTCGGCATATGCACCAGGTGCCCCGCATCGGGCACCAATGTGCGCAGGACATCACCGGCTTTCAGAGCTTTTTCCGGCGTGGGCGACATCTCCATCAGGTGAACATAAAGATGCAGCAGGCCGGGATGTGACATGGCGGCCGGATCGTTGGCCATGGCCCATTCCAACGCCTCTTGCGCTTCAAGCGTTGCAGCGCCTTGTGCCGGTTGGCCGGTTTTCAGGTCCCACATTTTCCAGGGTGTCAGGTTCAAAAGCGCCTCGACGTAGATCGCGCGCAGGTCCGCATGATCGCGGTGCGCGGCGAAGGCTGCGCGCATCGCTTCGGCAAAATCGTGATCCCACCGGTGCATGTCCTCTGCCGGATCTCGTTGCGGATAGCGCGCAGGGAGGGCTCGGATCAGAGCTTGCTCGACGGGCGTACAGCCGTCTGCCAATCGAAGGGCGTTTTGCATGGCATCATAAGCCAGCGCCAGCGCCTTGCGGCGTCCCCGCTCGTCCTGCAAGTCCCATGGCAGGTTGTAATTCGGCCCCGCCGCGTAGGCGACGCCCCAATATGCCATGGCGCATTGGGGGTCGTGTTCAGCTGCGCGTTGGAAACAAACCACGGCTTCTTCGTGATTGTACCCATAGGTCCAGTTCAGGCCGCGGTCGAACCACAGCTGAGCCTCGGGAATGGAGGTCGTTACCGGACAGGAATAGCTGCCCAGATCATAGTATTCACGCATCAGAAGCCCTCCGCTTGGTTCACGTCGAGGGTAGCGTGTTTCTGACGAGTCGCACAGATCAGGCTGGCAGACGTTCTTCAACGCGGCCCATGTGCAGCATAAGCCCGAAGGCCAGAATGCACATGCTCAGGATGCCGAAGGTCAAAGGCGTGATCGAACCGTCGAACAACAGCCCGATCGGGGCGGCGATGGCAGCGGCCAGCACCGTCGAAATCGATCCGATGACCGAGGCTGCCATTCCGGCGATATGCCCCATCGGCTCCATCGCGATGGCGTTCAGGTTGCCCAGCGTCACGCCGGCCATGAAAAACACCATGGTTTGCCAGAACACGAACAATGCGAACGAGGCGTCTGGCGAAAGATGCGCGGCGTTCAGGGTCATGACAAAGGTGGTAATCAGGATTTGCCCCCCCAGCGCCCATGTCACCATCCGGCGCATGCCCACACGCACCACTAGTGCCGCGTTCAGCAAACTGGCCGACCCGGACATCAGCGCCACGAACCCGAACCAGAACGGAAAGCTTTCGGCGCGGTCATGGATAACGTCATAAACGGGCTGAACCATTGTCAGCATGGTGAACAGCACCCCCATGCACAGGGTCTGAACCATGATCGAAAGGCGCACGGTCGGATGCGAGAACATTTCCTTCGTGGCCGAGAACATCAACGGAATGCGAAAGGGGCGACGGTTTTCCCGGGCCAGAGATTCCGGCAACCGAACGCCCATCCAGAAAATGATGATCAACGCAAACAGAATGAAAGACACAAAGATCCCGCGCCATCCGAACAAAGCGATTACTCCGGCGCCCAGCATCGGTGCCGCCGCGGGTATCAACGTGAAAATCATCATCGCGATTGAGATGATCCGCGCCATTTCGCGGCCTGAATACAAGTCGCGGATGATCGCCATGGCCACCACGCGCGGACCTGCGGCGCCCAGGCCTTGAACCACACGTGCAATCAAGACCAGTTCCAGTGAAGAACTGGCCCATGCGACAGCAGACGCCGCAATGTACAAAGCCGCGCCGCCGTAAATGACCGGCTTGCGTCCCAGCGCATCCGAAAGCGGGCCGGTGAAAAACGTGCCGATCCCCATGCCCAACACAAATGACGTCAGGATCAGTTGGGCACGGTTAACGTCATCGGGGCTGAGCTGCGCGCCGATCTCGGGCAACGCTGGCAGCATCGAATCGATCGAAAAGGCTATGGTGGCGAACATCATTGCAATCAGTGCAATGAATTCCGCCTTCGACATGCGATTGGCCATGAAGACCTCCTAACCCGTTCGCGCTATCACGGCGGGTCGGCATAGGCCAGACTGGAAATTTGCACAGACCTCTGTGCTATTCTGCAGGGGAAGCCTCAAGTTGAGACATGATTTCAGCGATCACTTTCTCCCACATTTCAGGAGGTTGGGCGCCGGGAACCGCATGTTGATTGGCGACAATGAAGGTCGGGACCGAGCTCACACCCATTTTGCGGGAATGAGCATCGCGATTGCGGATATCCTCGCGGTCGGCGTCTGATTTCAGCAGCTTCATGACCACGGCGGCGTCCATTCCGGCGCTGTCCGCGATATCGGCCAAGACTTCGTGGTCGCCGATGTCGCGACCCTGCACGAAATAGGCGTCAAACAGCGCATCGACGACGGCATTCTGCTTGCCTTCGATGCCAGCCCAATGGATCAGGCGATGCGCATCCAGCGTGTTGGGGGTACGTTTCATGGCCTCGAAGTTGATGTTCAGACCGGCCTTTTCGGCGTGTTCCACCACCGGCGCATAGGCGCGAACCGCGCCGTCCTTGCCGCCGAACTTGCGCTCGAGATACTCGCGCCGATCCATTCCCGCATCCGTCATGTCAGGATTCAACTGGAACGGATGCCATTCAATGACAAAGGGGTGGTCGGGTACGTTGGCCAGTGCCTTGTCCAGTTGAGTCTTGCCGATATAGCACCACGGGCAGATCGGATCGGACAGGATGTCGAGCTTGACGGTCTGGGTCATTTTGTTGGTGCCTCGAAATAGGCCGGCAGCGCCCGGCGCAGGAGTTTGCCGTTTCCGCCGGTCGGCAGGGCGGGCAGATGGATGAAGGCGCGTGGTTGTTTGTAACGCGCCAAGTTGGCTTCGACATAGGTGCGCAAGGCCGCATCGTCCAGCTTTTCCGGGCCCGTATAGAAGGCCGCTATCACAAATGTGTCCGGTTTGACCTCGACCGCGGCGGCGCCGACCTGAGTGATGCCCGGAAAGCGGGACAGGGCGGCTTCGACCTCGACCGGGGACACGCGATAGCCACCCGCGTTCATCATATCGTCGTCGCGGCCCAGATAGCTGATCTGACCATCCACGGCCATGACGCCCTGATCGCCCGTCAGAAACCACTCTCCCTGCATCCGCGTTTCAACCTCATCGGGTGCGTTGAGATAGGTCAGCATCAAACCGGGGTCAGAGCGGTGAATGGCGATGGTGCCTTCTTGGCCTTTTGGCACCGGACCGTCCGGACCAAGGATCGCCACACGACGCCCGGGTTGCGGTTGTCCTAATGCGTCGCTGCGCGCGGGGTGATCCGGGCTGGAGGAAATGAAGGTAGAGCATTCGGACATGCCATAGGCTTCGAACAACTCGGTGCCGGTGGCCTTTCGCCATTGTTCGTGCAGCGCGCGCGACAGTTTCTCACCCGCGCACAAGCCGTGGCGCAGGTCAGGCAGCTCCACCCGATCGCACCCTTGCACCATCTTGCGAAAGACCCCGGGGGCCGCTGCAAAGATCGTTGCGCCATGCTGGCGCAGCAGGGCAGGCAGGGCCGTGATTTCCGTGCCGGGCGCGGGGATCAGGGCAGTTGCGCCCATGGTCCATGGATCCATCAGGCCGGTGCCCAGCGTATAGGTCCAGTTGAATGCTCCGGCGTGACACAGCCGGTCGGTCTCGCGCAGACCATACCAGCCATCGACCATCATCTGCCGCGCCCAGATTGCTCGGTGGGCATGGGCCACGGCACGAGGCTTGCCCGAGGTTCCAGAGGTATAGACGACATAGGCCATACGTTCCGGATCGCCCATGTCAAATTCTGCCGGGGGCAGGTTTCGCATGGCTTTCAACGCGTCCAGCCCGATCTGTTTGGAATGCGAGGCGCAGGCGACGCCCGGATCACGCAGAATCACCGCCGGAGAAAGCTCGTCGATCATCTTGGCGGTTTCGGGTTCCGTCAGTTGTGACGATGTCGGCACCGGTACGATGCCCACGGCAATTGCCCCCAGATAGGCAATCGGGAAATCCACCGTGTTTCCCAGCCGCATCAGCGCGATATCACCAGGTTTCAACCCGGCCCGCAGCAACCCCATGCCTGTGCCCAGCACAGCCGCTTTCAGATCGCGATAGGTCCAGTCTTGCGCGCCGTTCGGGCGCAATATCGACAAAGCCACTTTATCCGGCGCGTGATCGGCGCGGCCCAGAACATGGGCCGCCAGATTGAATGGCGTGGGGCAGGGTGCGGGCGACCCCTGATCGAAGATTGACAACATGGCCTCTGGCTATCGCGCCGCCTGCCGCGTTGCAAGCATGGCTGGCCGGGCCTATAGAAGGGTCATGAGCACTCAAGATCCCAAATCTCTGATCCGAATTGCCCGCGATTCTGGCGACCATACCGAAGTCGAACCCTTGGACCTTGGCGCCCGTGTGCGAGAGCTGCGCAAAGCGCGGGAATGGACATTGGAACAGGCCGCCAGTCAGGCCGGATTGGCACGCTCGACCCTCAGCAAGATTGAAAACGGGCAGATGTCGCCGACTTACGACGCGCTCAAGAAGCTTGCGACCGGGCTGGAGATTTCTGTTCCCCAACTGTTTACGCCGCCCCAGCGCGATCAGGTGATCGGACGCATGGCGATCACCCGTGTGGGCGACGGCACGGCTCATGCCACCACCACCTATGAGCATGAGCTGCTGGCCGAAACCCTGACCAAGAAACAGATGCTGCCCTATCGTGCGCGGGTCCGCGCAAGATCAATGGATGAATTTGACGGCTGGGTGCGCCATGACGGCGAAGAATTCATGTATGTGCTGACCGGTGTCGTCAAGCTTTACACCGAGTTTTACGAGCCGGTTGAGATGCGCAGAGGGGACAGCGCGTATTACGACGGCAGCATGGGCCACAACGTGATTTCCGTCAGTGACGAAGACGCGACGATCCTTTGGGTTACATCACTTGCCTAAAGCGGTTCTGCTGAATTCCCGGTTCAGCCCTTCGGTGAACAGGAAATCTTCGACCTCTTCATGTGCCTCATTCATCGTAAGTTGGTGACGTTCGGCCAAATAGGCTTCAAACCCTTTTCGATCCTTCAACACGCGCATCATGTCCTTGTCACGCAGGTTCGGAAAACGCCGCTTTGCGCGTTCGCATGCCGCATTCCAGTCGTTTGTAAGATCGGTCCAGTTCATCATCAATGAGCTTCCCTTAGCAACGATTAGGACTGCTCTCCCCCACACCAGAGTACGGACAGGGTGCCGCCACGTAAGACATGACAAAATGTCGCAGCGCTGGACCGCGCTTTTTTCAGGGGGATTTGTGCCCGCTGCGAAGTTTCCGCAACGGGCCTACGGGCCTACATTTGGTGTGAGTGGTGGCGGGCCCGGTTGTTCTGTAATCCGCAGCGCCATATTGTCCCGGCGGGCAGAGAGGCGGGGTCATCGCCAGCTCGCTATTAAGCCTAAATGCCCAATTTATATGCATATTTTCCAGAAAAGTAAAATTGTTTGTGGGTGTTTCTTTCCGGATCGCTTGCATGTGACGATGCTGGACGCTGATTACGATGCTTCCAATGCGGCCAAACGATATCTTGTGTGGGATAATAATGTGCTGAAATTTGCCGATTGGCGGAAATTTCCCGAGCGCTGTTTGTATGAAATTGCTGGCACTTTAAGCTTCCGTCTTTCGGAAACTTCAGTTGGAAAGACCAGCCGGATTCACATGTACAACGGCTGGTCTTGGGTTTGCGCCTTTTACTGGGCGTCGTACCACCAGACTTCGGGCATGTATTGCGGACCGTCGCCATAGATGGGCAGAGTTTCCGCGTGCTTCAGCTCTTTGACATGCGCGATGCGCCCGATGTCAAAGCTCCAGATCGGGATGACATAGCGGCCTGCGGTCAGTACCCGGTCCAGCGCGCGGGTGGCCGCGGTAAAGTCATCGCGGGTTTTTGAGGCCAGCATGGCATCGATCATGGCATCAACTGCGGGCGAAGATACGCCCATCAGGTTACGAGTGCCGGGGGCATCGGCAGTTTCGCTGCCCCAATAAAGACGCTGTTCATTGCCAGGAGACAGGGAAAGCGCCCGGCGGAACGTCGTGACGTCAAAGTCCAGCTCAGACGTGCGCCCGACATATTGGGCATTGTCGACCTGTTCCGTCGTGACCCCGATGCCGAGACGTTCCAGCGCGCGGGAATAGATCTCGACCACAGTTGCCATCTCGCTGTCACCCTGTTGCAGCAGGAAAGTCATCTGAAAGGCATCACCATTTGCATTGCGCAGCACGCCTTCCTGAACGGTCCAGCCTGCCTCGGCCAATAGTCCCGCGGCCTTACGGAGGTTTGCCCGGTTCCGGGCCGATCCGTCGCCTTTCGGCAGTTCATACCCTTCCAGCGTGCCGGGCAACAGGATGTCAGCATAAGGAAGCAACAGATCTTTTACCCGCCCCTGGGCCGGGCCGGGCTGCATGGCAAGGTCGGACCCCGAGAAATAAGACGCGATCCTTGGTTGCGCACCACCGGTTACCGTGTCGTTGATGAATTCGAAGTTGAACGCAAGCGTCAGCGCTTCGCGCACGCGCCAGTCGTCGAACGGAGCCTTTCTTGTGTTCATCACGAACCCGGTCATTCCCGAAGGTTTTCCATGCGGAATTTCGGTCTTGATGACATCGCCGCGCTGCACGGCGGGAAAGTTGTATTGCGTGTCCCATTTGTCGGCGTTGAATTCACGCACGGCTGAAAGCTCTCCGGCTTTGAACGCTTCGAACAAGACGCTGCCGTCGCCGTAGAATTCGATCCGCAGCTCATCAAGGTTCATGGTGCCGCGGCGAAACGGGATGTCGTTCCCCCAATAGTCCGGATTGCGTCGCAGATTCACAAAGCGTCCCGCTTCGTAGCTTTCAATCACGTAGGGGCCGGTTCCAATCGGCACATCATGCAGTTGTGCATCCGCGAAATTCTTGCCCTCCCATTGCGCTTTTTTCAGGATCGGGCGCATCCCGGCCAGCAGCGCAAGCTCTCGGTCGGGTTCATTGAACGTGATACGCACCGAACGCGGGCCGGTTTGTTCGATACTTTCGATCTTGCCCCATAGACCGCGATAGCGCAGATGCCCCTGCGTGCCCAACGTTTCGTAAGACCAGATAACATCATCGATCGTGACCGGACTACCGTCGGAAAACCGCGCCTCCTCCCGCAGGGTGAATTCGACCCAGGACCGGGCTGGATCGGTCTCAACTGATTCGGCTAACAGCCCATAAAGTGTGAAAGGTTCGTCCCATGACCGCCCCATCAGGCTTTCATGGGTCCAGAAAGGCAATTGCCAAGGCGAGGTGCCTTTTTGCAAAAACGGGTTCAGGCTGTTAAATCCGCCAGTGTTTCCGAACACGGCGTTGCCGCCTTTGGGCGCATCCGGGTTGGCGTATGGGAGGGACACAAAATCCGGTGGTAGGGCCGGGTCCCCATACATAGCTATGCCATGAGACGATTCTGCATGGGCGACAGAGATCACGAAAATGGTGGCGATTCCTGCCACAAGTGATCGAAACGGACGGAGAAAATCCGGGCTCATTTTGGAAACAATCCTGCTCTGGCCTTATTTTGTTGGTATTCACCGTAGTGATGATTTTTCTTATTATCAAACTTTTAGCTTGGACCAAGGCGCAGAATTGCTTATAAAGGTTGCACTGCTCGATAGGTTTCTTGCCTGTATGAAACCTGCCTCAATAACTTAACGCCCGCTTCGTGCGGGCGTTTTTTTTGCCTGTGGAAGTCTCAGGCCGGTATTCCAATCCCACATGTTTCCCCGTTTTCTTTGCAGGTGCAGCATGGCATGGTGCGCCTGATCAACGCTTGAGGGAGAATGGACATGAGCCTGTCCGGCAAAACGGCAATCATCACGGGATCAAATTCGGGCATCGGCCTGGGCGTCGCACGCGAGCTGGCCAAGGCCGGTGCCGATGTGGTTCTGAATTCCTTTACCGATCGCGATGAAGATCACGCGCTTGCCGCGCAGATTGCGAAAGAGACCGGAACCAATGCGCGCTACATCAAGGCCGACATGTCCAAGGGCGAGGAATGCCGATCCTTGATCGAACAGGCGGGGTCTTGTGACATTCTGGTGAACAATGCCGGGATTCAGCATGTCTCACCGATTGACAAATTCCCGGTTGATAAATGGGATGCGATTATCGCAATCAACATGAACTCGACCTTTCACACAACGGCGGCCGCGTTGCCGATGATGCGCAAGGCAGGTTGGGGACGTGTGGTGAACATCGCCTCGGCCCACGGTCTGACGGCATCCCCTTTCAAGGCGGCATATGTTGCGGCCAAGCACGGCGTGGTGGGAATGACCAAGACCGTAGCGCTGGAAACTGCGCAGGAACCGATCACCTGCAATGCCATCTGCCCGGGATATGTGCTGACGCCGCTGGTCGAGTCCCAGATTCCCGACACGATGAAAGAATACAACATGAGCCGTGAGGACGTTGTGAAGAACGTTCTTTTGGAACGGCAACCGTCCAAGGAATTCGCCACGGTCGAACAACTGGGTGGAACGACTATCTTCCTGTGTTCGGACGCGGCCGCTCAGATCACCGGAACCACAATTTCCGTCGATGGTGGCTGGACCGCGCTTTGAGGTTTTGCGGGGGCGCTGCCCCCACACCCCCAGAGTATTTTGGAAAAGATGAAGGGGTTGCGGCATGAAGCGGATCAATCTGGCTTTGCAGGGGGGTGGGGCGCATGGTGCGTTCACCTGGGGTGTGCTCGACCGGCTGCTGGACGAGGACGACATCGAGGTCGCTGCCATTACCGGAACTTCCGCAGGGGCGCTGAACGGTGCGGCCTACAAATCTGGTATGGTTCATTCCGGGCGCGAAGGCGCGCGGGCACGCCTGGACGGGTTGTGGAAGCGCATGGGCGCTATTGGCGACATGCGCTTTGCCAACTGGTTTCGCGGCCTTGAACCGGCGGCCATTGCGCAGGCGATGGAATATTCGGTGCCGTTTTCGATTGGGGATGCCTGGTCGCGGATGGTGTCGCCCTATGCGTACGGGCCGTTCTACAGCAACCCTTTGAAGCCGGTGGTGGACAGGTTCAATTTTGACGAGGTGTGCGCAGATGAAGGCCCGCGACTGTTTGTGTGTGCCACCTGCGTACGCAGCGGCAAGATCCGCGTCTTTACCGGCGACGAAATCAGCACCGACGCCATCCTGGCCTCGGCCTGTTTGCCGACCCTGTTTAAGGCGGTTGAGATTTTCGACCCGAAGACAAACCGGACCGAAGCCTATTGGGACGGAGGGTATACCGGCAACCCGGCGCTCTATCCGTTGTTCAACGATGATTTGCCGGATGACGTGGTGATCGTGAACATCAATCCGCTGGAGCGTGACGAAGTTCCGATCACGCCGCAGCAAATCCAGAACCGGATCAACGAGATCAGCTTCAACTCATCCCTGTTTCGCGAGTTGCGGGCGATCAGCTTTGTCCAGCGGTTGTTGAAAGAAGGCAAGCTGACAGCCGGAGAGATGAGCCGCGTTCTGGTTCACATGATTGCAGATAACGACTTGATGAACAGCCTGTCTGTTGCCACCAAAACCGTGCCCAATCCGGTCATTCTGCACAAGCTGAAACAGGCCGGACGGAACGCCGCAGACGGTTTTCTTGCCAACCACAAGAAGGATTTGGGCCAGACCAGCACAATTGATCTGCCTGCGATGTTCAGCTGATCACTCGGGCGGCTGTGTCGGATCTTTTCCATTCGGATAGACAAGCCCCGCCGAAATCACCAGTTTGGCGGCGTCTTCGATGCTCATGTCCAGCAGGATCACGTCTTCTGCGGGGAAGAACAACAGAAACCCCGATGTCGGGTTGGGTGTCGTGGGTACGAATACGCTCAGCAGTTCGCCACCGGTTTCGGCGCGTTGGCTGACCTCACCCTTGGCGCTGGTCGAGACAAAGCCGATGGCCCAGATCCCGCGACGCGGGTACTGGATCAGGCAGGCTTTTTCGAAAGAACGCTCGGTCTGGGCAAACACCGTTTCCGAAATTTGCTTGATCCCGGAATAGACCGAGCGCACGACGGGCATCCGGTCAACAACGCTTTCGGCGAAGTGGATCAGGGAACGGCCCAGTATGCCCTTGGCGATCCAGCCGACCAGAACGGTGAAGATCAGGAAGATCACCACGCCCACGCCGCGCAGGTTGATGCCCACGTATTGTTCGGGCTGGAACTGTTGGGGCACCAGCGGCAGAACCGCACTGTCTATCCAGCCGACTACGGACCAGATCAGCCAGACCGTCAACCAGACAGGCGCAATGACCACGATGCCCGTCAGAAAGGACGCGCGCAGCCGTGAAAGCATGCCCGGGCGGCGGTGAGGCTCTTCGTCGAAGGGTGTATTCATTGCGGTTCCGAATGGTTTCCGGATTTAGGTAGTCAATCCACGGCCTTGGTACAATAGGTTAACGTCACCTCTGTTTGACGAGCGCTTGCGCGATCTTGGCCGCCAAACGCGCATTGTTTCGAACAAGGGCGATGTTGGCGACCAATGACCGGCCTTCGGTCTTTTCAAAGATACGTTGCAGCAGATAGGGGGTCACGGCTTTGCCGGTGATACGATGGGCATCTGCATCTGACTGGGCTTCGGCGATGATGGGGGCCAATTCCTCGGCCGGGATTTGATCGGCGGCCGGAATCGGGTTCGCCACCAACTGCCCGCCGGGCAGACCCAGCGCGCGGCGGGTCGTGTGGGCTTTGGCGATGGCATCGGCACTGTCCATGCGCAGGGGCGCGTTAAAGGGCGACTTTGCCGACCAGAACGCAGGAAACTCGTCCTGGCCATGTGCGATCACAGGCACGCCCAGCGTTTCCAGAACCTCAAGCGTTTTGGCGAGGTCCAGGATGGCTTTCGCCCCGGCTGCGACGACGGTCACGGGCGTATGGCCAAGCTCGTGCAGATCGGCTGAGATGTCGAAGGTGGTCTCGGCCCCCTGATGCACGCCGCCGATACCGCCGGTGGCAAAAACCTCGATCCCGGCATAGTGCGCGGCGATCATCGTGGCGGCAACGGTGGTGGCCCCGGTGCCACCGGTCGAGATGCACGCCGCCATGTCCGCGCGCGAAATCTTGGCAACGCCTTGGGCCTGACCCAGCCATTGCAGCTGATCCTGCTCCAGCCCGACATGCAATTTGCCTTCGATTACGGCCATGGTTGCAGGAACCGCACCCGCATCGCGTATGTCCTGTTCGACCTGTGCCGCGACTTCGATGTTCTGCGGGTAGGGCATCCCGTGGGTGATGATGGTGCTTTCCAGCGCAACGATGGGCAGGCCCGCGTCCTTGGCGGCGCGAACCTCGGCAGAGTATTTGATGTCGATCACAGTGGGGTTTCTCCGGAAACGTAGGTTGCAGCGGCGTGCAGGGCGCGGGTCAGGGCCTCGTCACTGGATGCACCGCCGGATTCTGAGGCGATATGGGCCGCCATGAAAGTATCCCCGGCACCGGTCACGCGGGTGACCAGAACGGCAGGGGGTGTTTGCGTCAGGATTTCTGTCGAGCTGCCGATGGTTGCCGAATTGCCGCCGTCGGTGACCAGCACCCGCAGCGCGCCGCGATCCAGAAGGCCTTTGGCCGCGGATTCGGAATCGGTGAATTCACGCTGGCACAGGATACCGGCCTCTTCGAGGTTTACATAGAGCGTGGCGCGCGCATGTTTCAGGAACGGCAGCAGACGTTCGGCCTTGCCCGGCGATGCCGGGGCCACGCGCAGATCCGCACGCGCAAAAGCAGGGCTTTGGGCAATTTCTTCCAGCAGGTCCAGTGTCAGATTGCCATCCAGTGCGATCGGGCCCTCAAATGGTGCGTTTTCAAAACCCAGAGGTCCGTGCATCAAAGGGTGCAGTATCTTTGCGCCCGCGGCCTCCAGCGAATGCGCGTCGGCAATCGCCGCGATCAACCCGTTCGCACCTTCGACGGCCATATAGCGGTCGGTCGGCAAATCCTGCGACCGATAGATGTGATCCGTCACCATGCCGAGGCGCGAACAGGCATGGACAAGCTCGTCGCCTTCCGGATCGCGGCCAATGGCGGTCAGCAGGGTGGGTGTCATGCCGAAACGAACCAGTGTCATGGCAATGTTCATCGCAACGCCACCGGGCAGGCGGGTGATCCGGCCCGGCACGTCCGAGCCCTGTCGCATGGCGCTGGCCGATCGGCCGATCACGTCCCACAGGACCGAGCCGATGCACAGGATATTGGTGTTCTGAGTCATACGGGACGTCATGCCGCAGCGGTGTTGCCCGTGCAAGCCGGAACGTCATCGCAACAAGAGATTCCCGACCGGCCTGTGCCGATATGGCCTTGCGATCCGTGGCCTTCGCGGGAACAATCAAAAGCAATGATTGGTGATTTGATTTTCCTGTTGGAGCGTTTCGTATGAATGGCCCCGTCTTCCGTGCCATCCTCCGAGCCCTCAATACCTGCGCCCTGAGTTTTTTCGTTCTTCTGACCTTGCATCCGGGATCCGTAACGGCGCAAACGACCCCGCCGACGGTCATTGATTTCTGGGTCAAGGATGACACTCTGTTTCTCGAGGTGAAACTGAACGCCGAGGCCATGCTGGTCGGTGCCGATCCGACACAACCCGACGCTTATTCCGGCAATTCACAGTACCGATCTCTGCGACGATTGGTGTCGTCGGAACTGGAACCGCAGATCAGAGACTTTGTTCAGGTCTGGAAGCAAAGCCTTGTGGTCGAAGCGCCTGATCGCCTGGACCTGTCTTATGAAGGTGTGCGTATACCGGTGGTGGGCGACACGGAAAAAGTGCGTGTTTCCAAGTTGTTGTTGACTGCACGTTTGCCGGATCACGCATCGAATCTGCGCCTGACCTGGCCGCAGTACAGCGGGTCAGTCGTTCTTCGTCAGCAAAACGTGATGGCCCCGTATACAGGGTTTCTGACTGCCGGAGAAATCAGCCCACTGATCCCGTTGCAGGGCGGGGCATCGCTGACAACAGAGCAGACACTGCAGACGTATTTCGCAAAGGGCATCAGCCGATTTGTTCAAAGCCTCCTTAAGCCATCCATCCTTGTTCTGACACTCGTGATGCTGACGCTGAGCCTGCGGCCTGTGATGTCTCAGGTGGCGTTTTTGGCAGCAGGGGTTTTTGTCGGGCTCGGGTTGGGCATGTACGGCGTGCTGGACGTACCAGAAAACATGCAGGATCAGGCCTTGGTGGCTGCGATCATCATTCTGGCGCTATGGAACCTGGTGGCCCGGCACTTGCAGGTCTGGCGCCTGTTGGCCGTGCTTGCCGCAGGCTGTGTTTACGGATTGGCACTGGCTTCGGGTTTGACAAAGATCGGGGTGCCGCCCGATCATCTGGCTCCGGCTGTTTTGGGGTTTGGTGTCGGGAATCTAGTACCTGTCGTCTTTGTGGCTGTTCTGGCCTTTGCCTGCGCGCTTTTGCTTGCAGGCGGGTCACACAGAAAACGAGGCCGGATTTCGGTTCTGACCTCGATGCTGATCGCCGGGATCGGCGTGTATTGGATGGCTGAACCCTGGTTGCTGGCTTAAGATATTGCCGCCAGCAGCTTGTTCAGCGCACCCAGCGGGTCGTCATCGCCCCAGATCTCGTCCCCGATGCCGAAGAAATCGGTGCAGGGGGCCAGATCGCCGATCAATTCGGGCGTCAGGCCGCCTTCGGCCACGACCGGGACTTCGATCATCTCGGACCACCATTGGAACAGATCTTTTTCGGCGCGGGTTCCGTCGCCCAACGTGGCGGTGCCAACGGGGCCGAAGGCCACATAATCTGCGCCGTGTTCGCCCGCCGTCATGCCGTCATGGCTGGACGCGCCGCAAAAGCTTCCGACGATCGCATCCGGACCCAGCTCCTTGCGCGCGGCGCGGACCGAACGTGCGCCGTCATCCAGATGCACCCCATCCAGCCCCAGACGTTGCGCCAGCAGCACGTGGTTTGAAATAACGATGGCCACGTCACGGGCGTGGGCCACTTCGCGGCAGGCATCAGCGGCACGGGCGATGGTGTCTTCGTCGTTGCCAGCCAGCGCCAGGCGGATGCAGGCGATCTCGGCCCCGTCCAGAACCGATGCCAGTTTGGCCGGAAACGTGCTCAGCTCGATGGTCGGAGGCGTTATCAGGTAAATCTGCGGCTGCTCGGGGGTGTCCATGGGCGCGTCCTTCGGCTTTTGGTCTTTGGCGCGGTTTAGCGGATTGCGGCAAGGAAGCAAACTTTTATGGCCGAGACCAAGCAAATTCCAGCCCCAGCGCCTTGCCCTGCAAGAGCCTGCCGATTACAGCAGGCCAAGTTTTTACAAGGTGAACCATGCCCAGCGACAAATCCCAGCCTTCCTTCGTGCTTGTTCGCCCGCAGATGGGTGAGAATATCGGTGCCGCGGCCCGGGCGATGTGGAACTTTGGACTGGACCGGATGCGCATCGTGGCGCCCCGCGACGGCTGGCCAAACCCCAAGGCGGTGGCCATGTCCAGCGGTGCCGGCCGGTTGCTGGACGAAGCGCAGCTGTTTGACGATCTGGCCGGATCGCTGGCCGACAGCACTTTTGTCTTCGCCACCACTGCACGGCAACGCGGCCTGACGAAACCCGTCTACAGCCCCGAGCGCGCCATGCAGATCGCCGCCGAAAAGGTCGCAGCGGGCGAAAAGGTTGCGGTTCTGTTCGGCCCCGAACGCGCGGGGTTGGAGAACGAAGACATCGCCAAGGCAAACGCGATCATCTCGGTGCCCGTGAACCCGGAATACGCGTCGCTGAACCTGGGCCAATGCGTCTTGCTGACCGCTTATGAGTGGATGCGCCAGACCGGCGACGTGGTGCATGAATCCACCGATTTGGGCAAGGGGGACTGGGCCACGGGGATTGAAGTTGAGAAACTGGTGGAACACTACGAGGACCGGCTGGAAGAGGCCGGGTTCTTCTATCCCCCTGAAAAGGCCGAGGGCATGAAAACCAACCTGCGCAACCTGTGGTCGCGGATGCGGATGACGCGGGCCGACGTGCAGATGCTGCATGGGATCATGCGGCAGATGGTCCGCTGGAAAGACAAAGGCTGAGGCTGGACCTATCTTCCACCAAGCCCTAGCTTGCGACGAAATCAGGACATGAGGACAGCATGAGCGGTAAGCGCAGCATCTTCGAAGAGGTCTCGGACACCGAAAAACAACAGGCCGTTCAACCCGGTATGATCGACCGGGGGCGTGGCGGTGCGCGTAAGGCAATCCGTGCCTGGCTGATGATCCTGTTCGCTTTGGTCGTGGTGATGATCGCTGTCGGCGGTCTGACGCGGCTGACTGACAGCGGGCTGTCGATCACTGAATGGCGTCCGATTACAGGGGCGATCCCGCCGATGTCCGAGGACGACTGGCAGGCCGAGTTCGACAAGTACAAGCAGATTGACCAGTGGCGCATTCAGAACCAGTGGATGCAGCTGAGCGACTTCAAAACCATCTATTGGTGGGAATGGGGGCATCGCCAACTGGGCCGCGTGATCGGGCTGGTCTGGGCCACCGGTTTCCTGGGCTTCCTCGTGACCCGCAAGATACCCACGGGTTGGACCGGCAAGCTGCTGATCCCCGGCCTTCTGGGCGGTGTGCAGGGGGCTGTCGGCTGGTGGATGGTCGCCTCGGGTGTGACGCAGGGCGAGGGGATGACCGCCGTCGCCAGCTATCGCCTGGCCACCCATCTGGGACTGGCATTCGTCATTCTCGGGTTCCTCGCCTGGTATATATTCGAGCTTGGCCGGGAAGAACGTGACCTGATGCAGGCGCGTCGCATGAAGGAAGCGAAACTGTTCTCGTTGTCCACCGGCCTGATGCATTTCGCCTTTTTGCAAATACTTATTGGCGCGCTTGTCGCCGGGATCGACGCTGGTCGGTCTTATACCGACTGGCCGCTGATCGGCGGGCAGCTGCTGCCGCCAGATGCCACCGCGTTGGAGCCGATGTGGCGCAATTTCTTCGAAAGCCCGGGGCTTGTGCAGTTCATCCACCGTTGCGCAGGCTACCTGTTGTTCATCTTTGCTATTGTCGTCTGGCGCCGCGGCAGCGCCAGCGCGCATCCTCAGACGCGCTTCGCCTTCAACGCGGCTTTCGCGGCCCTGTCGGTGCAAGTTGTCGTCGGTATCGTGACCGTCGTCTACGGAGCGCCGTGGCAGATCGCCATCTTTCACCAGTTCATGGCCGTTGTCGTCTGGACCCTGATCCTGCGCGCGCGGTTCCTGACTGCATATCCAATCGCAACATCTGTGCGCGGAGTAAATTAACATGACCGCTTTCGACAAACTGATGGCTTTTCAGCGTGAAACCTCGGCATTGGGCCAGATTGCCGGACGATTGGGTTGGGATCAGGAAACCGTCATGCCGCGCGGGGCCGCGCCTCAACGCGCCGAGGAAATGGCAGCGATCGAGGCCGTCCTGCACGCGCGCCGATCAGATCCGCGCGTGGCAGAGTGGCTGGATCAGGCCGCGCCACAGGATGAAGTCGGAAAGGCGCAGCTTCGGGAAATCCGGCGCGCCTATGATCGGGCGGTCAAGGTGCCCGCTGATCTGGCCACGGCGATTGCCCGGACCACGTCCGCCGCACAGGGAACATGGGCACAGGCGCGCGCGGATGAAGATGTCTCGGCCTTCGTTCCCGTGCTGGAAGAGGTCGTATCGCTGAAGCGTCAGGAAGGCGAGGCGCTGGCACAGGGCGGAGACGTCTATGACGCCATGGTCGAGGATTATGAACCCTATACGACCGGCGCTCAGATCGCGGCCATTTTTGATGAAATGCGCCCACGTCTTGTGGCCTTGCGTGCGGCCGTTCTGGAACGCCCGGAACCTGCTGCGCTGACCGGAAGCTTTGACGAGCTGACCCAGATGCGGCTTACGCAAAAACTGGCGGTCGCCTTCGGCTATGACCTCAACAACGGCCGAGTCGACAAGGCGGTTCACCCGTTCAGCTCGGGTTCGGGCCTGGATGTGCGCATCACCACGCGAACCAGCGAAACGGACCCGTTCAACTGCTTTTTTTCCACCATTCACGAGGTCGGCCACGCGGCTTACGAACAGGGGATCGACCGCGACTACCTGCTGACGCCGCTGGGGCGCGGCGTGTCCATGGGTGTGCATGAAAGCCAAAGCCGGATCTATGAAAACCAGCTTGGCCGTTCGCGTGCGTTTACGGGATGGTTGTTCGATCAGATGAAAGACGCATTCGGCGATTTCGGAATTGCCGATGCAGATGCTTTCTACGCTACCGTCAACCGGGTTCATAACGGTTATATCCGGACCGAAGCCGATGAAGTGCAATACAATCTGCACATCATGCTTCGGTTCGATCTTGAGCGCGCTTTGATGGCCGGGGACTTACAGGTCAACGAACTTGAGGCGGCCTGGAATGATCGGTTCAAGGCCGACTTCGGTTATGCGGTCGACAAACCGTCGAACGGCTGTTTGCAGGATGTGCATTGGTCGGTTGGACTGTTCGGGTACTTCCCGACCTATTCGCTGGGCAATGTCTATGCAGGATGTCTGTATCAGGCCCTGCGAGCAGCGGTGCCGGGGCTGGATGCCCAACTGGCAGACGGCGACACATCTGGCGCAACTGCTTGGCTGCGCGAACACGTCCAGCAGCACGGCGGGCTTTATGCCCCGCGCGAGATTATCCGACGGGCAAGCGGCATTGAGCCGGGACCCGAACCTTTGCTGGACTATCTGGAACAGAAGTTCAGCGGATTGTACGGGCTGTGACAGTATGAAACGGTAGCCGATTGGTAAGGTTTCTCGCCATTTGCGTTGCAACATTGGCTTTGGCTTGACCATTTCGGTGATCGGTTATGAGGCCGGGCATGGCGTTCCAAGTGGCTGGAGCGATCTGATGTTTGACTGGTTTGAGACGGTGAATGCCTTGGAATAGGGGCTTCCAACACAAAACTGGACTGGCGAAGACGGAGAGATGGTCGCGGGACATGCCGCGCAATTTGTCTTCGGCTTCACGCGGAACCCTTTATTGGGCGACGCCAACTCTCGTTTTGCGCAAACTTTTTCCCTGACAAACACGAACAGGTTATCCTAAACGACCTGAACCAGTTCGATTCGGGCCGCGACGGCTGCAAAGAACAAAACGCTGCCGACCAACACAAATACGTGCCAGATCGTATTGTGGAACGGCAGCCAGTCCAGCAGGTAGAAGGCGACCCCGGCCGTGTACACGAGCCCTCCGGCAATCATCAGCGTGACGATTGTGGGGGACAGGTCTGCCAACATGGATTGCCCGGCCCAGACCACCGCCCAACCCATCAATAGGTATAACGCAAGCCCGAACCAGCGGAACCGGTTTGGGTCTAACATCTTGAGAACTGACCCAAGCGTTGCCGAGGACCACAACCCGAGCAACAGCCCGGGGGACTGAGCACCGGACAACAGTAAAAACGGCGTATAGGTCCCTGCGATCTTGACGTAGATGCCGGAATGATCGAGCCGTTGCAGAAACCCGCGCCATTCCTTGCTTTCGATCATGTTGTACAACGCAGAAAACGTCAGCATGAGTATCAACGTCACCCCGTAAATCGAGGCACCCAGTACCGCAGATTGATCATACCGGTAATTGATGGTCATCGTGATCAGCAGGGGAACCGCAATCAACGCACTCGAGACACCGAGCACATGGACCACCCCGTCGCTGATACGTTCTGTGCGGCTGTAAGCTGGTCGGATATGTGCAAATGACCACATATGAAAAAGCTAGGCGTCAGAATGGCTTCGGGCAAGCGGATCATCCCGAGAGCTATCGATATCGTGATCCAGAATGACAAAACGCCCGCAGAGCGAGCGTTTTGTTTCATATCCGTAATTAAGCGTGAGGATTATTCTTCGGTTTCCTCATCACCCTGATCGGCGATCCGGGCGACGCTGACGACCTCTTCGCCCTTGCCGGTGTTGAACACTTTGACCCCGCCGGCGCTGCGCGAGCGGAAAGAGATGCCGTCGACCGGAACCCGGATCGACTGTCCCTTGGAGGTGGCCAGCATGATCTGATCGTCGATTTCGACCGGGAACGAGGCCACCAGCGGGCCTCCCCGCATCGCCTTGTCCATCGCCATCACGCCCATGCCACCACGGCCGCGAACCGGATAGTCATGCGACGAGCTGAGCTTGCCGGATCCCTTGGCCGTGATGGTCAGGATCAGGTTCTCGGCCGCCGACATCTCGGCATAGCGTTCCTGCGGCAGGATGCTGTCGGCATTGCCGCCATCCTCGTCGGCGTCGGTGTCGTCGGTCACGCCGGCCATCAGGCGGCGCATTTTCAGATAGGCGGCGCGCTCGTCCGGGGTGGCCTCGAAATGACGGATCACCGACATCGAGACCACGCGGTCGCCCGCGTTCAGTCGGATGCCCCGCACGCCGGTCGATTTGCGCCCCTTGAACACCCGCACGTCTGTTGTGGAGAAACGGATCGCCCGGCCGGAATTGGTGACCAGCATCACATCGTCATCGTCCGAGCAGATGCGCGCGTTGACCAGTTCCACGCCCTCGGGCAGGTCCATCGCGATCTTGCCGTTGCGCTTGACGTTAGTGAAGTCGCTCAGCGCGTTGCGACGCACGTCTCCGGCGCTGGTGGCGAAGACGATCTGAAGGTTTTCCCATTCTTCATCCGGCACATCGACCGGCATGATCGCCGCAATGGAAACGCCGGTGGGAATCGGCAGGATGTTGACGATTGCCTTACCCTTGCCGGTGCGCCCCGACTGGGGCAGGCGCCAGGTCTTGAGCTTGTAGACCATCCCGTCGGTGGTGAAGAACAGAAGCTGGGTGTGCGTATTGGCCACGAAGAGGGTGGTGACCACGTCCTCTTCCTTGGTCTGCATGCCCGACAGCCCCTTGCCACCCCGCTTTTGCGCGCGGAAATCGGCAAGCGGCGTGCGCTTGATATAGCCGCCCGAAGTCACGGTCACGACCATGTCTTCGCGCTCGATCAGGTCCTCGTCTTCCATGTCGCCCGACCATTCGACGATCTCGGTGCGGCGCGGTACCGCGAATTGTTCGCGGACGCTGCGCAGTTCATCAGCGATGATGCCCATTATGCGTTCGCGCGAGGACAGGATATCCAGGTATTCCTTGATCTTTGCGGCCAGGTCTTCCAGCTCGTCCGTGACCTCTTTGACACCCAGTTGCGTCAGGCGTTGCAGGCGCAGGTCAAGGATGGCGCGGGCCTGAACCTCGGTCAGGTTATAGGTCCCGTCGTCGTTCATCTTGGACAGCGGATCGTCGATCAGGCGCAGATAGTCCGCGATGTCGGCGGCCGGCCAGCGCCGGGTCATCAGCTTTTCGCGTGCCTCGGCCGCGTCGGCCGAAGACCGGATCGTGGCCACGACCTCGTCAACGTTCGATACCGCCACGGCCAGACCGCACAGGATATGGCTGCGTTCCCGCGCCTTGCGCAGGTCAAAGGCGGTGCGGCGGGCAACGACATCTTCGCGGAAATCGATGAAGCTGGTCAGGAAACGGCGCAGGGTCAGCTGCTCGGGGCGGCCGCCGTTCAGCGCCAGCATGTTGCAGCCGAACGAGGTTTGCATAGGCGTGAACCGGTACAGCTGGTTCAGCACCACCTCGGGCGTTGCGTCGCGTTTCAGCTCGACCACCACCCGTACGCCGTTGCGGTCGGATTCGTCCTGAACATGGCTGACGCCTTCGAGGCGCTTTTCGCGCACGGCTTCGGCGATCTTCTCGATCATCGAAGCCTTGTTCACCTGATAGGGGATTTCATCCACGATGATGGCATAGCGATCCTTGCGCAGCTCTTCAACGCGGGTCTTGGCGCGGATGATTACGCTGCCGCGGCCTTCCAGATAGGCCTTGCGCGCGCCGGATCGGCCCAGCATCACGCCGCCGGTCGGGAAATCGGGGCCGGGAACGTATTCGATCAGTTGCTCGGACGTCAGGTCCGGGTCGTCGATCAGGGCCAGCGTCGCGTTAACCACTTCGCCCAGGTTGTGCGGCGGGATGTTGGTGGCCATGCCCACGGCGATACCGCCGGCGCCGTTGACCAGCATGTTGGGGAAACGGGCGGGAAGGACAGTCGGTTCCTTGTCCTTGCCGTCGTAGTTGTCCTGGAAATCGACCGTCTCTTTCTCGATATCCGCCAGCAGGGCTGCGGCGGGCTTGTCCATCCGCACTTCGGTGTAACGCATGGCCGCCGGATTGTCGCCGTCCATCGAGCCGAAGTTGCCTTGACCATCCAGCAGCGGCAGCGACATCGAGAAATCCTGCGCCATCCGCACCAGCGCATCATAGATCGCGCTGTCGCCGTGGGGGTGATACTTACCCATCACGTCACCCACCGGACGGGCCGATTTGCGATAGGCCTTGTCATGGGTATTTCCGGTTTCGTGCATCGCATAGAGGATGCGCCGATGCACCGGTTTCAAACCGTCGCGCAGATCGGGGATCGCGCGGCTGACGATGACCGACATCGCATAGTCCAGATAGGACGTGCGCATCTCGGATTCGATCGAGACCGTCGGGCCGTCATAGACAGGGCGCTCGGGCGGGGTTTCATCCATGTTTTCGGGGATTTCTGGCGTATCGCTCACGTAAACTGCCCGTATTTTGTGCTGGGTCTATATCTTGTGGATGCACCTTATCAGACCCGGCACATAAGGTGCAAGCAAGCAGCGCTCCCCAAGGTTCGAATCCTCGGTAACACCCAAGTAACATATTGTTATCTAAGTATTAGGGGGTTTTCGTGCTAGCCTGAGAATACCGTGCAACAAACCGGGGGTCTGCATGAAGACAAGTGAAACCGAATTGATGCTCAAGGGCTATGGCCTGACAACGGCCGAATTTTTCTATCACATGCCCGATTACGTCCACGTCCTGAATACCTTCATCTGGCAGGAATATGACCTTGCGCCGGATCATCCGAAACTCTTCGAATTCATCGAGTTTTGGCAACGAGAAATAGAAGGGCCGCTGCATTCCGTGAAATTCACGCACCGCAAGATGATCGCACCGGGCGAGTGGCGCAACATGGTTGGTGAGTTTCGCGTGAACTGAGTGATCGGCCAGGTCCGCCTGTGCGTCGGAATTCCTGTTCTCATTTGAGGCAAGTCGCGTATGGTGACTGCCAATCTAATGGCGTCACAGGAAAAAACAATGATCAGAGCCGTTCTCTTTGTTGCAGCGCTTTGTATGAGCAGCCCCGTTTTTGCCGAGGGTGTTCTGGACAAGATCAAGAAAGGTGCCGAGAGCGTCGGGAAGACGATCGACAAAGGTGCCGAAGCGGTTGACGATACGATCACGTCCACTTCGGAGCTGCTGTCCAACGAGGCAACACCTGAAGAAACGCGCGCAAAGCTTGACGCGATGGCAGGCGAGATTTTGGATCAGCTTCTGGCGGAAAACCCCGATGCGCGGCCACTTTATGACGTCAGTGCCGGGTATGCGGTGTTCGACTCCCGTAAGGTTACGGTATTCCCTGTGTCGGCGGGCTATGGCCGGGGCGTGGCGGTGTCGAAAGACACCGGGCAACACACATATATGAACATGGGAACGGGCGGCGTTGGCGGCGCCATCGGCATCGGTGGTTTCGAGACCAAATTCGTAATCCTGTTCGAAACCCCCGCTGATCTGGATACGTTTATAAACCAGGGCTATGACGCGACCGCAGAAACGGGGGCCATGTATGGCGAGGATAAAACGGGCGAAACCCTGCGTTTCACTGATGGACGCTCGTTTTTTGTTCTCAACAAAAAGGGCTGGCGCGTATCGGCCGGCGCGTCCGGCACCAAGTTCTGGAAATCGCCCGAGCTGAACTGATCAGCCAGAACAGCTGGCCCCGCCCAAAACGCAGAATTTGGCGCAATGAGGGTGGTTCAGATGCACGTCCGCCTCGGCCTGGGCCAGGGTATGACCCATCTCGAACTCGGGCTCATAGGGCAGCAGGGTACAGGCCAGGACAGCAGGTTTTTCGGCCCCCTTGCGTTTGACCACCATACGGGCGCTGGCGCACATGACGTCGTTGGGGGATTTGTCAAGAATTCCCCAGCACGCGGTGGTGATTTCTGGAACCTCGACAGTTTCGTCCATTTCGGGAAACAGAACGGTCTGAGCCGGGTTCTGCGGGTCAATGTCAAATCTGTGCCTGGCAAAGAACCTGGCATAGCCCGCACGGCTTTCCGCGTCTGACTCCCCCCAGACCGTACGCCCGGCGATGGCCATGTTGAAACCGTGGTCGCGCAACCATTCCATACCGGCCAGGGTTTTGTCGAAACTGCCGTCACCGCGCTCTTCGTCATGCAGGGCCGGGCGGAAGTGATCGACCGAAACGCGCAGAGTCAACATGTGGTTGAATTCCTTTTGCAATCCCAGCAACCCGTCGCGCATTTTACGGCGCATCATCGGCGCCATTGCGTTGGTCAGAATCAGAACCTTGTACCCTCGTTCCAGCGCGGCGCGTGTCATGTCGATCATGTCCGGGTTCATGAACGGCTCACCGCCCGTGAACCCGATCTCGTGCACGGGCCAGTTGCGAGCTTCGATCTGATCAAGGTAGTTCCGGACCTCGTCAGCGGTGATGTAAACCAAAGCGTCATTGGTCGGGCTGCTGGCGATATAGCAGTTCACGCATTCGATATTGCACAAAGTGCCCGTATTGAACCAAAGGGTCTCGGGCCGTGTCAGGGAAACCTTTGCGCGGGTCTGGCCGTCAGCTGTCACCGATTTGTTTTGAAACTTGCCGATATTGGCGAGCTGTGGGGCGTTGTCTTTCATTCCCGCATCCGGTTCTTAAAGGTCATCAATCCGATCTAGCCCTTTGTCGCGGATTTGGTAAGGGTGACGCAGCGGTTCTGACAGAGTTTTGAACAGAGTGATTTATTGCCGTATGGTTGCGCTAACATTGGACATGCCGGAAGGGGCGGGGTAAGGACAATTCATGGTTTCACGCGTCATACCTGTTGATCCCTTTGATCTGATCATTTTCGGCGGCACCGGCGATCTGGCGCAGCGCAAGATTCTGCCCGCGCTTTACCGTCGGTTTTGCGCCGGGCAATGGCATGAGGATGCCAGGATTATCGCAGCAGCGCGTGCGGGCCATTCCGCAGAAGATTTCCGGCAGATGGTCGCAGAATCGCTGCACCGACATGCTGCGGTCCGCGCTTCGGAGTCCCAGAGAGTGTCCCGTTTTCTACAGCGGGTCGATTATGTCCCGCTGGATGCAGTATCAGCCGAAGGATGGGACCTGCTGGGTGAAAAACTGTCGCCTAACCGCGTGCGTGCGTTCTATTTCTCGGTCGGCCCCAGCCTGTTCGGCCCTTTGGCCGAGCGGGTCCGGGCCTATGATCTGGCGACCGAAGATACGCGCATCGTGGTGGAAAAACCGTTCGGGCATGATCTGGGCAGCGCGCGAGAGCTGAATGCCACACTGGCTGCGCATTTTGATGAAAGCCAGATCTACCGAATCGATCATTACCTGGGCAAGGAAACCGTCCAGAACCTGATGGCCGTACGGTTTGGCAATATGCTGTTCGAACCGCTGTGGAACAGCCAGTATGTCGACCATATCCAGATCACCGTTGCCGAAACCGTCGGTATCGATGGGCGCGAAGAATACTATGAACGCGCCGGCGCGATGCGGGACATGGTGCAAAATCACCTGATGCAGCTGCTGTGCCTGATTGCGATGGAACCCCCGGCAAAGTTCGATCCGGACGCGGTGCGAGATGAAAAGCTCAAGGTGATCCGGGCGCTTGATCCGGTGGAGCCGCATCACATCGTGCGCGGCCAGTTTTCGGCAGGGCCGGACGGGGCGGGATACCGCGAATGTGTCGGCAACCCACGCTCGACCACTGAAAGCTATGTGGCGCTGAAGGCGCATGTCAGCAATTGGCGATGGGCAGGCACGCCGTTTTATCTGCGTACGGGCAAACGGCTGGTGGCGCGTTCGTCGATTATCAATGTGATGTTCAAGGACGCGCCGCATTCGATTTTCGGGGAAGAGGCCGGGCGTCACGCCAATGCGCTATCGATCCGGTTGCAACCCAACGAGGGGATCACGCTGAAAGTGACGATCAAGGAACCGGGGCCAGGCGGGATGCGGCTGATCGACGTGCCATTGGACATGAGTTTCGCCGAAGCGCTGGGGCCCGAGAATCAAGACCCGCCAGATGCTTACGAGCGCCTCGTCATGGACGTGATACGGGGCAACCAAACGCTGTTCATGCGTGGGGACGAGGTCGAGGCCGCATGGGCCTGGACCGATCCGATCATCGCCGGATGGCTGGCGCGCGGGGACGTGCCCAAACCTTATGACAGTGGCAGCACAGGACCGGGCGACGCCGAGCTGCTGATGAAACGGGATGGTCGCCGCTGGCAGGGAATAAAGCCATGAACATTCAAGAATATGCCGACCGAGAAATGCTGGCCATCGATGTGGCAAACGCGTTGGCGGGTGAGCTTGAGACCGCTTTGTTGCACAATGACACGGTTGCATTGGCCGTCCCCGGCGGGACGACACCGGGGCCGGTTTTTGACAGCCTGTGTGCTGCCGATCTCGAGTGGGACCGTGTGCGGGTTCTGCCTACGGACGAACGCTGCGTGCCGGCTGATCACGAACGTTCGAACGAACGCCTGATCCGGGAAAGACTGCTGACCAACCGGGCATCCGTGGCACAGTATATCCCACTTTATGTTCCGGGCGCAGAGCCTGAATCGGCTTTGCCGGAAGTTGAATCGCTGATCGCGCCGGTGCTGCCTTTGTCGGTTCTTGTCCTTGGGATGGGGGAAGACATGCACACGGCTTCGTTGTTCCCCGGAATGGACGGGCTGGACAAGGCCCTCGACAGCCAGGCGCCGACCTTGATCGTCGCCCGGACCGATGTGCAGCCAGAGCCCCGGATTTCTTTGACGGCCCCTGTGCTGGACGGGGCTTTGTCGAAACATCTGATCATCTACGGGCAGGCAAAACGAGACGTATTGGACAAGGCCATGTCGATGCCACCGGAAGAGGCACCGATCGCCGCGGTCCTCAGCGGCATGACGGTTCATTGGGCGGAGTGAGGCAATGCAGTTGGATGCTTTAAAGGCGCTTGCAGCGGCTGACCGCCGTATCGTCGACCTGTTTGCAAAGGATGCAACCCGGGCCGCGGCGTTTTCAGCCTCGACCGGGGATTTGCTGTTCGATTATTCAAAAACGCAGATTGATGAAGACGTGCGCGCTGCGCTGCTGCAATTGTGTGAAGATGCCGGGCTTGCGACGCGGCGCGACGCCATGTTTACCGGGAAGAAGATCAACGAAACCGAAGGGCGCGCGGTGCTGCACACGGCGTTGCGCAATCTGGACGGTGGCCCGGTCGAAGTGGATGGTCAGGACGTCATGCCCGGGGTTCTGGACACGCTGCATCGGATGCGGGTCTTTGCCGAAGAAGTCCGCGGTGGTGCGATTGCCGGGGCAGGGGGCAGCTTTACCGATGTGGTCAATATCGGCATCGGTGGGTCGGATCTTGGCCCGGTCATGGCCACTCATGCGCTGGCTCCGTATCATGACGGGCCGCGCCTGCATTATGTCTCGAACGTGGATGGGGCCCACATCGCGGACACGTTGCGCCCATTGGATCCTGCACGGACGCTTGTGATTGTCGCGTCCAAGACATTCACCACGATCGAAACGATGACCAATGCGCGCACGGCCCGCGCCTGGATGTCCGAGGGCGGAGGTGATCCGTCCCGCCAGTTCGCCGCCGTATCCAGCGCGCTGGACAAGACGCAGGCTTTCGGCATCCCCGAGGCGCATGTATTTGGTTTCGCTGATTGGGTGGGTGGGCGTTATTCGGTCTGGGGGCCGGTCGGATTGCCGGTCATGATTGCCGTCGGTTCAAATGCATTTGATGCGTTTCTGCGAGGCGGTCAGGCGATGGATCTGCATTTCCGCTCGGCGGATTGGGTGGAAAACATGCCTGTGATGCTGGCGCTGGTCGGCATCTGGCACCGTCAGGTTCTGGGTTGCACCAGCCGCGCTGTGCTGCCCTATGATCAGCGGCTGCTGCGCCTGCCGGCCTATCTCCAGCAGTTGGAAATGGAATCGAATGGCAAATCTGTCGCGATGGACGGATCTGCGCTGGCTGCCCCTTCCGGGCCGGTGGTCTGGGGAGAGCCGGGCACCAACGGCCAGCATGCGTTCTATCAGCTGATCCATCAGGGGACGGATGTCATTCCCTGCGAATTCATGGTCGCCGCCGAAGGGCACGAACCCGAGTTGACCCACCATCACCGCCTGCTTTTGGCCAACTGTCTGGCCCAGTCAGAGGCTTTGATGCGTGGCCGGTCTTTGGATGAAGCCCGTGAACGCATGGCGGAAAAAGGCCTTGATGGCGACGAACTTGACCGGCAGGCGCGACACCGCGTGTTTCCGGGCAACCGCCCTTCCACAACGCTGATCTATCCGAAGCTTACACCGTTCGTTCTGGGGCAGATTATCGCGCTGTACGAACATCGTGTGTTCGTTGAAGGTGTTCTGCTGGGCATCAATTCCTTTGATCAGTGGGGTGTGGAATTGGGCAAAGAACTTGCCAACTCGCTCGGACCTGTCGTGGATGGTGTTGCCAGTGCTGACGGTAAAGACGGATCAACCGCCGCATTGGTCGCCTACGCGCTGAAACACCGAAACTAAGAGCGAAAAAATGCCGCCCACGGCCGTGTTGGGCTGCATTCTTTTATTGTCAGACAATTAAATGATTGGCAGGGTTCCTCCGTAGGAAACGACTGCATTGACGCATCGGGGCACGCCCCAAGCCGTCAATGCCAGATGGACAAGGCAGAGGCCATCCAAGGTCTCGCCAAGGACGGGAGGATGTCCATGCTAGGACAGATGATGACGCAGCCCTTGCTGGTTTCGTCGCTGATCGATCACGCAGACCGCTATCACGGCCAGACCGAGATTGTTTCGGTTGAAACGGATGGAACGGTCACTGAAACCAACTGGTCCGAGATTGCGGTGAATGCCCGACGGATGGCGTCGGCCTTGACGAATCTGGGGCTGGAACCGCAGGACAGGATCGGGACACTGGCCTGGAACAATCGGCGGCATCTTGAGATCTATTTTGCCACGTCGGGCGCGGGCTATGTCTGTCACACGGTCAATCCCCGCCTGTTCCCCGAGCAGCTGACCTTTATCATCAACCATGCTCAGGACAGGGTTCTGTTCTTTGATGCGACGTTCATTCCGCTGGTCGCCGCGCTGCATGACGCTTTGTCCGAGGTTCAGCATTTTGTTCTGATGGGGCCTTGCAATGAAGAGGCTGCGGCTCAGGTTCCTGATCTGAAGTTCTATGACGAGTTGCTGGAGACCGGGGATGCAGGTTTCCAATGGCCCGACCTGGATGAAAAGACGGCCTGCGGTCTGTGCTATACGTCGGGAACCACGGGCAATCCAAAGGGCGTGTTGTATTCTCATCGGTCAACACTGCTGCACAGCTTTGCATCGAACACACGGGATGTGATCGGGTATTCAGCGATGGATGTTGTTATGCCGGTTGTGCCGATGTTCCACGTCAACGCCTGGGGATCGCCCTACGCCTGCGCCATGTCGGGATCGCGGCTTGTGTTGCCCGGGCCGGATTTGCACGGCGAGGCACTGGTCAATCTGATCGACACCTATGGCGTGACTTTGGCCATGGGTGTGCCGACCATCTGGCAGGGCTTGCTGGCCCATGCCGCAGCATGCGGAACCGAACTCAAAAGCCTTGAACGTACGGTTATCGGCGGCGCCGCGTGCCCTCCGTCGATGATCGAAACCTTCCGCGAAACCTATGGCGTTGACACGGTCCACGCCTGGGGCATGAGCGAGATGAGCCCGCTGGGCACGACGAATTATCCATTGGCCAAACACCTGAAGCTGCCACCGGAAGACCAGCACAAGATCCGCCTGAGCCAGGGAAGACCACCCTTTGGGGTTGAGTTGAAAATCGTGGACGAAGATGGGAATGATCTGCCGCATGACGGCGAAACCCAGGGCGATTTGATGGTGCGGGGTCACTGGGTTCTGGACAGCTACTTCCAGTTGCAGGATCAGGATCTTTTGCGGGATGGCTGGTTCGCCACCGGAGATGTGGCCACTTTGGACCCGGATGGCTACATGACCATTCGCGACAGATCCAAGGACATCATCAAATCCGGTGGGGAATGGATCAGTTCGGTCGAGCTTGAGAACATCGCCGTGGCCCACCCCCAGCTTGCGACGGCCGCCGTGGTCGGTGTTCCGCATCCGAAATGGGATGAACGCCCCTTGCTGGTTGCTGTCAAAGCCGATGGTGAAAAGCCCAGCGAAGAGGATTTGCTTGCCTTTTTCGAAGGCAAAATCGCCAAGTGGCAGATCCCGGACAAGGTTGTCTTTGTCGACGCATTGCCGCTGAGCGCGACCGGAAAGGTATTGAAACGCAAGCTTCGGGCCGAGTTCGGCGACGCCCTGACAGGCTAGGTCTGCTTCGTTGTGGAGAATTGGCTCCGGCGGTAGGGATCGAACCTACGACCAATTGATTAACAGTCAACTGCTCTACCGCTGAGCTACGCCGGAACGGTTCGCGCCGTATAGCAATCCGGTTTCCAGACGTCCAGAGGGTGCGTGTGTTTTTCGACGAAAAAAACCGGCATAAATCGATGTGTTTTCTGACGCCAATGCAGGTCTGAACGAAGGGGGATTTTGGCTCCGGCGGTAGGGATCGAACCTACGACCAATTGATTAACAGTCAACTGCTCTACCGCTGAGCTACGCCGGAACTGAGGCGCGTATAGCAACCCCGATTCCGGACGTCCAGTGGTTAAGTACGAGAACCATCAAAAAATTTTACTGTTTTAGCGAAGCCGCCGAAAAACAGATGAAACTGACAGTGGGCCAATGGGCGTCACTCTGTTTTTTCCAGTCAGATCAACGAGATGAGCGAAAACGTTGCGCTCGGCTGCGGGCAGCAATGCCGCTGGCGTATCCGTATAGATGCGCCCAGCCAGATCCCGCGCTGTCCCGTCTTCTTTTTCCAATGCGCTCAGAATCTGCGCCTCGCGGGTCTGGCGATGTGCAATCAGCCAGTCCAAACGTTGGGCAGGGCTGGTAATTGGTGCGCCATGGCCGGCGTGGAAAACCGACCAGTCGCGCGCGCGCAGCCGATGGCAGGCAGTCATGAAGTCGGTCAGATCACCATCCGGAGGGGACACCAACGAGCTGGCCCACCCCATGACATGATCCGCCGTGAAACAGATGTTCTGCCAGGCCAGAGCAATGTGATTGCCCAGATGGCCCGGTGTGTGAATGACCTCAAGCTGCCACCCGTCGCCATTGATGGTCTCACTATCCGCCACTTCGACATCAGGGCGAAACGTGGTGTCGATGCCTTCGCCGCCGCCGGTCAGCCCCTGCGCGGCAAGATCGGTCATGACGGCGCTGCGCCCCGCCTCGGGCCCGCCATAAGCATAAATCGTCGCCCCTGTGCGCGCCGCCAGCGGAGCCGCCAGGGGTGAATGGTCCACATGCGTATGTGTGACAATGATATGGCTGATCCTTTGACCCGGCGCCAAGGAATCCAGAATTGCGCCCAGATGTGCCTCGCTTGCGGGGCCTGGATCGATGACGGCAATGTCGCGTTCACCCAGCAGATACGTGTTGGTGCCACGATAGGTCATCGGAGAGGGATTCGGGGCCAGAATACGCCGCAAACCCGGATGCAGTTCCTCTGGCTGGCCGACGGGCGGATCGAAATCATCTGGTGCCTGCATTCTGTGCTCTTTCTCTTGTCCGGTCAGCCCGTTAGGTTTAGCGCATGTCTTCGCACTGGCTCAAACCTTATATGCCTCGCAGTCTTTACGCCCGGGCAGCGCTGATCCTGGTTTTACCGGTGATCGTGCTGTTGCTGGTCGTGGGAATCGCGTTCCTTCAAAAGCATCTTGAGGATGTCACCGGCCAGATGACACGCGCGGCATCCCGCGAGGTGATGCTGATTTCGACAATGATCGAGGACGCGGAAACGCAACAACAGGCGCTGGCGTCGATTCGTCCCGATTTGCAGGCCCTTGAGATGAAGGCCAGGTTTCTGGGCGTCAACGAACAGCCTGAGATTGGCGCGCGGCGATGGTACGATTTCATCGCCCCGCAGGTCGAATCCGAACTGTATGCCAGGTTGCCCAATCTTGCCGCCGTGGCGTTACCCAGCAGCAAAGAGGCGCGGGTTTATCTGAATACGCATCTGGGAGTGCTGCAATTGACGTTCGATCGGCGCAGGTTGTCGCCCGCGGCCCCGCATCAATTGATCGTCACTATGGTGTTCTTTGCGGTCATCATGACGACGATCTCGTTTCTTTACATGCGGAATCAATTGCGTCCCATTACGCGCCTCGCTGATGCGGCGCAGGCCTTCGGGCGGGGGCGAATCGTTCCGTATTCACCCGGTGGAGCCATCGAGGTTCGTGCGGCGGGAAATGCGTTTCTGGATATGCGGTCCCGTATCGAACGCCAGATCGAGCAACGGACGTTGATGCTGTCGGGTGTCAGCCACGATCTGCGCACCCCGTTGACGCGCCTGAAGCTTGGACTGTCGATGTTGCCGGAAGACGAGGCCGCACCGTTGCAAAAGGATGTCACGGAAATGCAGTCCTTGCTGGATGCGTTTCTGGACTTTTCGCGTGGGGCTGCCGAGGGATCGGCGGAAGAGGTCCAACCGGATGAATTTCTCCGCCAGATCGTGGATGATGCAAAACGGGCCGGTCATCAGGCAGAGCTGATCGCGGTCGAGGGGCAGGGGACGGTCATGATACGCCCCATGGCTGTACGCCGGGCGGTGGAAAACCTGATTGGAAATGCCATGCGCTATGGCAGCCGGGCCGAGCTCAGCCTGTTTCTGAACGCGAAATCGATGCGCATCCGTGTTGAGGATGACGGCCCCGGTATACCTGCGGACCAACGTACAGAGGCGGTAAAGCCTTTCACGCGGCTCGACCCGGCTCGCAATCAGAATCAGGGCAGTGGCGTTGGCCTTGGTCTTGCGATTGTGGCGGATGTCGCGCGCGCGCATGGTGGAGCTTTGCGTCTGTCGAAAAGCGAACGTCTCGGAGGGCTCTGCGCGGACATAATAATCGGACGATAGACCCCCCGTTATGTCTGCGCTTGGGGTTCAATTTTGTTAATTTGTCTGGCCATGGCATCCTGTCCCCATAGTTTTTTGCTTTTTTGGGGGCGCACAGGATGGTTATCGCAGGATTCGTGAAATTGGCCGAAAAGGGGTTTGTCGGGTGCGCGACACTTGCGGCCTTGCTGCCTCTTTGGCAGTGGTATGACGAAACCGATGAAAGGCGGGTGGAACGTCTGACCGGTTTTATCGGGGCAGGCGATACATGTCTGAAATGGTTGCGGTCCGACCTGATCGAATCGTTGGCATCCGAGTTGTGGCATGCGTCGCAGCAGGACGTGGTGGATGGCGACGAGGATCTGGCACCTCTTCCGGTTCAGGTGCGTGCCAATATGGCGATATTTTGCGCTGAAATGCTGGACTATTTGCAGAATGACTTCGGCAAGTTCGACGAGCCTCTCGCCTATGATTATTACATGATGATCATGGATGCGTCGTTCTGGGTCGATCCTGATGAATTCGAGACCTATTTGGAGGCGGTGCATCAAGATCCGAGCCTGTCCGGCAGTCACGAGGATTACAGCTTTGGTGGGCGCGACGGCTATTCCTATGAATGGCAAGTAACCCAAGAGGAGCTCGACGCCTATTTTGGGTTCGAAGATTCGGACGGATGAGCCAGCGCATCAACGTCCAGACGGCAACAACCCACCTGGATGTCTCGGCGAAATGGTAGGCCCGGAGGGACTCGAACCCCCAACCAAAGCGTTATGAGCGCTCTGCTCTAACCAATTGAGCTACAGGCCCGCCTAGGCGCTTGGGTATCACGGTGAACGGCCGCGTCAAGCCTGACCGTTGCAACAAACGCCACAATCGACTAACCCGCCCGCAAAGCTTTCTTGAGGGACCGGACATGACAGCGGGTAAAAACGGAATCACCTATGCCGATGCAGGTGTGGATATCGACGCGGGCAACGCCCTGGTCGATCGGATCAAACCCGCCGCCAAGCGGACCAACCGCCCCGGTGTGATGAGCGGCCTGGGTGGATTTGGCGCGCTGTTCGATCTGAAGGCTGCCGGGTACCAGGACCCGATTCTGGTCGGTGCGACGGATGGCGTGGGCACCAAGCTGCGGATTGCGATTGATACCGGCGTCGTGGACGGGGTCGGCGTCGATCTGGTGGCCATGTGCGTGAATGACCTGATCTGTCAGGGGGCCGAGCCGCTGTTCTTCCTCGATTATTTCGCGACCGGCAGGCTGGATACCGATACGGCGGCGCGGATCATCGAAGGGATTGCCGAAGGATGTGCGCAGTCTGGCTGTGCCCTGATCGGTGGTGAAACCGCCGAGATGCCGGGAATGTATCCCGATGGCGATTTTGATCTGGCCGGGTTTGCGGTCGGTGCGATGGAACGCGGCGCAGATCTACCTGCGGGCGTTCAAGCCGGTGACGTCCTTTTGGGTCTGGCCTCGAACGGGGTGCATTCCAACGGTTATTCGCTTGTGCGCAAGCTGGTCGAACTGTCCGGTCTGGGCTGGGATTCGCCGTCGCCCTTTGGAGAGGGCAATCTGGGTGAGGCACTTCTGACGCCCACACGCCTTTACGTAAAACCGGCTTTGGCTGCGGTTCGCGCAGGTGGTGTGCATGCGCTGGCGCATATCACCGGCGGCGGGTTGACCGAAAATCTTCCGCGCGTGCTGCCCCAAGGGCTTGGGGCCCGGATCGATCTGGGTAGCTGGCAACTGCCCCCTGTCTTCGGCTGGATGGCGAAGACCGGCAGTATCGTTGAGGCGGAAATGCTCAAGACTTTCAATTGCGGCATCGGCCTTATTGTCGTGTGCGCCGCAGACAAGGCGGATGAGCTGTCAGCCCTGCTGGCCGATGCCGGTGAAACCGTCGCTCGGATCGGTGCCGTCACGGAAACGCCCGGCGTTGCCTATTCGGGCAAACTGCTGTGAGCCAGAAGCGCGTCGCGATCCTGATCTCCGGGGGCGGGTCGAACATGGTGTCGCTTGTTGACAGCATGACCAAAGATCATCCGGCGCGGCCCTGTTTGGTGTTGTCCAATGATGCGCAGGCAGGCGGGCTGAAAAAAGCTGCGGACCGTGGCATTCCGACCGCAGTGGTTGATCATCGCCCTTTCAAGGGGGACCGCAGCGCCTTTGAAGCCGAGCTTTTGAAGCCCCTGCAAGAGGCGCACCCCGACATTGTCTGTCTGGCCGGCTTTATGCGGGTTCTGACAGCGGATTTCGTGTCTCGGTTTCAAGGCCGGATGCTGAATATCCACCCTTCATTATTGCCAAAATACAAAGGGTTACACACCCATGCCCGCGCGATTCAAGCCGGAGATTCCGAACACGGCTGCTCGGTGCATGAGGTGACGGCGGCGCTGGATGATGGCCCGATTCTGGGTCAGGCACGGGTCCCGATCAAAGCCGATGATACACCGGAATCGCTGGCTGCGCGGGTGCTGGTGTGGGAGCATAAACTCTACCCCGAAGTGCTGCGGCGCTTTGCAGAAGGCAACAGGTCGCCCGTCCTGTTGCCGTGAAGGCTCTGTGGGTGATTTACACCCGTGTAATAATCGGCCTATGGTCGTCGACGACGCTCGGGACGAGGACAAAAACGGGCAGGCACAAAAACAAGAGCGATACTAGTACGGCGCATGAAAACCCTGACGACGACGCAAGAGCTGGCCGATTTCTGCAAGGCCGCCGAAGGCTATCCCTATATCACGGTCGACACCGAATTTCTGCGTGAGCGGACGTACTACTCCAAGCTGTGTCTGGTGCAATTGGCTGTCCCGTCCGAGGATGAAGACAGCGCGGTTCTGGTCGATCCGCTTGCCGATGGCTTGTCGCTTGACCCGCTTTACGATCTTTTCCGGAATGAAAGCGTGGTCAAGGTGTTCCATGCCGCCCGCCAGGATCTTGAGATCTTCTGGGTCGAAGCCGGCGTGTTCCCCAAACCGCTGTTCGACACACAGGTCGCAGCGATGGTGTGTGGCTTTGGCGAACAGGTTGGCTATGAAACTCTGGTTCGGAAAATCTGCAAGCAGGGCGTCGACAAGACCTCTCGGTTCACCGACTGGTCCCGGCGCCCGCTGACCGATGCTCAGAAAAACTATGCTCTTGCGGATGTGACCCATTTGCGCGGGATCTACGAGCGTCTGGCCGCAGAACTTGAAAAGACGCAGCGCAGCCACTGGGTTGCCGAAGAATTGCGGACGCTGACACAGCCTGCCACATATGACATCCGCCCCGAAGACGCATGGAAGCGGGTGAAAACGCGCACGAACTCGGCCAAGTTTCTGGCTGTGGTGCGTGAATTGGCGCAGTTTCGCGAATCCTATGCGCAGGAAAACAACGTGCCCCGGAACCGCGTATTCAAAGACGACGCGCTGATCGAGCTGGCATCGACCAAACCCAAAACACATTCGGATTTGGGCGGATCCCGCCTGTTGCTGCGCGAAGCCCGCAAAGGGGCGGTCGCCGAAGGTATTCTGGCAGCGGTCAAGCGCGGCGTGAATTGCCCGCCCGACAAATTGCCCAAGGTCGACACTTCGCGCGACAAGCTCAAGGTCAATCCGGCGCTGGCTGACCTGCTAAGGGTTCTGCTGAAGTCCAAAACCGAAAGTTCAGGTGTGGCGGCGAAATTGATCGCCACAAGCTCGGACCTGGATCAGATTGCAGCCGGCGAGCGGGATGTTCCAGCCTTGTCGGGATGGCGGTTCGAAGTCTTTGGCGAGGATGCTCTCAAGCTGTGCGAAGGAAAGATTGCCCTGGCGGCCAAAGGGCAGTCGGTCAAGGTCGTGTCCCTGTAACGGCGCTTACCGGCGCCGTGATTCCAGTGCGTTCTGTTGTCCGACCACGCGGACCAGCCGAATACCTTCCAGTTCCTGTTTCGAGATATTGATGGCGTCCGATACCATCCGAGTACGTTCCGACCCTTGCGGCGTCTCATAGCTGGGGTAGTTCACACGGAACACAAATTCCAAAGTTCCGTTCTTCTGGTTTTCTTCCTTTTCAACAGGAACCAGACGCGCGTTGAATGCCCCCTGCCGGACAGCCGTGCCAGACGCATAGATGATCGCGCCAGAGGGGGTCGGGTCAATGCGCAATTCGTCGATCTGACCAATTGGAATGCTGGTGTCTTCAGCATCGGGGCGGGAAAACAGGCCGGTTCCTCCGCCTTGCTTCGGAACCAATGCGTCGGCGGCATTTGGGTCGGGCGGTGTTTCGGCTTCGACAGATCTGCTGGATCCGAACCAGTTTGACGGGTTCACCCGAGAGTCACGCCAGCTGCTGCATGCAGTCAGGGTCAGCGTGGCGATGATGAGAACGGACAGAGATTTTTGCATGGACCCACAGACTTTCACACGAGTTCAGGCAATGGGTTAGCGCAATTTCTTCGCGTTGAAAAGCCACCGCGGGGGCTGGACAGTGGCGGGTCACCGGCTTAGGTCACAATTGTGAATGCAAACAAAGGACCACCGCATCATGGCCACGCCCGCCTTTGAAGAGATTGTCGAGGATTTCGAGTTTCTCGAGGATTGGGAAGACCGGTATCGCCATGTCATCGAGCAGGGCAAGGCGATGGAGCCGTTGGACGACGCATTCAAGGTTCCGGCGACAAAAGTCCATGGATGCGCCAGCCAGGTCTGGCTGCATCCGATGATTGAATCCGGCGTCTTCAAGTTCGATGGTGACAGCGATGCACTGATCGTGCGCGGCCTGATCGCTGTTCTTCGGTCCTTGTACAACGGTTTGCCCGTGGCCGAAGTTCCCAAAGTCGATGCGGGGGCTGAACTGACACGCCTTGGGCTGAACGACCACCTGTCCGCTCAGCGCTCGAACGGCCTGCGGTCGATGATCGAACGCATCCGGCAGGTCGCACAGGAAAACGCCTGATCTCATCTTGGGCGGTTTGCCCAGTCCGAGAGCGTGTTTTCCAGATCGCCGTAACCGGTGAACCGGCGTTCGAATTCAAGCCCCATCCGGTCTGCGCATTCGCGCGCGCGTTCCGTCAGCTCTGGGCTGTCGATCTGGGCCTGATAGACAAGTTTGGTGTAATTGCCGAAATACATGTCACGTAGTTCCGGGTGGCGGTCCAGGCCCAGTGGTTTCCAGACAAAGGCGTCGAATTGCCGGGCCAGGAAATCTGTCAGATAGAACGCGGTTGTTTCGTCTTCTCCGCGGTCCTGAAAAGCCTGATTTCCTTCGAAGAAGGAATAGCAATGGGGCCCCTTCACCATTTCGACCCCAAGCTTTTCGCAGGCGGCCTGAAGCAGGCCCCCTGTGCCGCAATCGGCGTAAACGATGTAGATCTTGTCATAATTGCGCTGATGCTTGGCCACGGCGTCTTCCACAGCCTGGGTGATCCGTTCCGGGTGAACGTGTAGGATCGCAGGCAGGCAGGTCAAAGCCATGTGATCCCAGCCATTCCGTGTTTTGATGTCCAGTATTTCGCGCGCAAGAGCGCCGCAGGCAATCAACAGGATGCTTCCCTTGCCCGTATCGTCATAGCCCTTCGTGGTCAGGGCTGCATCATCTGGCAGGGATTCGTTTGACATCACTTGGCATCCTTCGGGGCTGCTGCCATAGGAGGATGATTGAGGCCTTTGGGCAAGCCCCGATCCGACATCTCATGTCAGGCCGCCGACGCATGCGCTTCGAACGCGGTCAGCAGGGGCCGGGCCAGCGGGCCGTACGCGGCAACACCGTTCAGCGACAGTTCCGGAAACAGCGACAGGATTTCTTGCCGTGCGGCAGACCCGAGACTGTCCCAGATATGCGCGCCGGGATGAAAGCTCTCGCTCAGGCAATCTTCGGCCCAGAGCAGCTCATGCCGGTCGAACAGCAAGTGGATGTAGGTCACCAGCCCTCCGGGCCGCAGTATGATGTCGGACTCGTTCACGAGGTGTTTGGCAGGCGCCAGGGCTTCGCAATGCCCGGTGTACAGCTCGAGACGCCAATCCCCAATCAGCATGCGGTGCTGTTGTGACACCAGAAGGTCGCGCGTGTTTCCGATGGCGCCTGCTTTGAAAAGAACAGGCGCATGCGGACCCGTTGCCTTGACGGTTCGCCGCCCCATCCATCGCAGGGGTTGCAGCCCATGATCATGGGTTTCAATCCGGTCGCCGACGGACAGGGTTTCAATCGGTCGCACGCCTTGCTCGGTGCGGATCATCGTTCCGGGGGTAAAGCAGGGCACCAGATCCCAATCTTCACGGCGGGATGTCAGGCCTGAATACCGGTTTCCGGCAAGGCTGTTGAGCGTGATCGAGCGGACAGGGCCAACCTCCAAGGCGGACTGGTCCGAATTGTCCGAGAATTCCGGCATCAGATAGGTATTGCCATCCACATCCTGCGCCAAAACTGCGGAAATCCTGGCAGTTGATCCGTCAAAATAGGTGATCGTGGCGTTGTAGACCGAAGTGCCATCGAATGTCTGAGGCGGTCCGCCATTGATCGAAAGCCGATCATTGGCCGACATGTTGTTCATGTTGTAGTACGAACCCGGATTGCCGACCGGGCTCCAGGTGACGCTGTTATTTGCCAGCGGATCGTCGGACCCGCCAAAGGTTTTCCCCACAAGCACCGAAGCGTTTTCAGCTGTGTTGTTGCCTTCGAAACTGTCGATATCGGCAAGTTTGCCGAGCGAGATGGCTGTGAACGTAGTCGGCACGAGACCCCCTGGGGATGTGGATGCCTCGTTCTTTTAGACCTGCTTTGGTTTAGAATTGGATAATCCGGATTTTCCGGTGACAAGGCGCTTCGGAATCGAAAAGGCCGCCCGGATCGGACGGCCTTTCAATCAGTATTATTCGGGTCTTAGCCAGCCAGTTGATTGTGCTTGCGGCCCACGAATTCCTTGGCGGTTTCCACTGCAACAGCTGCGTCACGGCAATAGGCATCCGCGCCGATGGCTTTGCCGAACTCTTCATTCAGGGGCGCGCCGCCGACCAGAACGATGTAGTCGTCGCGGACGCCCTGTTCGACCATCGTGTCGATGACCACTTTCATGTAAGGCATCGTAGTGGTCAGCAGGGCCGACATACCCAGAATGTCGGGTTGTTCGTTTTCCAACGCTTCCAGGTAGTTTTCGACCGGGTTGTTGATGCCCAGATCGACAACTTCGAAGCCAGCGCCTTCCATCATCATCGAAACAAGGTTCTTGCCGATGTCGTGGATGTCGCCCTTTACGGTGCCGATGACCATCTTGCCGACGCGCGGTGCACCGGTTTCGGCCAACAGCGGCTTGAGAATGGACATGCCGCCCTTCATGGCGTTTGCGGCCAGCAGAACCTCGGGGACAAACAGGATGCCGTCGCGGAAGTCATGGCCCACGATGGTCATACCGCCAACCAGAGCCTTGGTCAGGATGTCATAAGGTGTCCATCCGCGTTCCAGCAGGATATTGGTGGCTTCTTCGATCTCTTCCTTCAGGCCGTCATAGAGATCGTCGAACATCTGCTCGACCAGTTCGTCGTCATTCAATTCGGACAGGACGATGTCTTCTTCGTCGGACATGGGGTATTCCCTGTGCTGGGCGGGCCATCGGCCCGTGGTGGCATTTTTTCCGTTTTGGCCAAAACGTCGCATCGTGACTGTGACGATTGCGACGTCGGTCGTTTCGGGACCGACCTATAGGGCAAAAAATGGGGGGGCTCGATAGAAAAGTCTGCAAGATCATCCTGCGGAGATTTCATCTCGCTTCAATCCATCTGTGATTTGGCGGGGCTTGCGCCAAATTGGCGACAAGCCTATGTTTGCGTTAGAACAAAAAGAGAACAGAATGACATGAGTATCGCGCGGACGATCAAGGCAAGAGGAACAACGACGAACGAAGCTGGTCGGTTTGAATGCTTTGCCACCACGGCCACCGAAGACGGGTGGGACATTGAGGAAGAATTGCCGCCGCTGCGAACCGAGACACGTGAAGAGGTTGCGCGCAGCGCTATTACTTACAACCGATCCCCCGACTTGCCCTTCGATCGGTCGATCAACCCGTACCGGGGGTGTGAACATGGTTGCGTTTACTGTTTTGCGCGGCCCAGCCACGCGTATCTTGGGCTATCGGCAGGATTGGATTTCGAAACCCGCCTGATCGCTCGACCCAACATGGGGCGTGTTCTGCGCAAGGAATTGTCCGCCAGATCCTACAAAGTCGCGCCGATTGCAATTGGTACGAATACGGACCCGTATCAGCCGATTGAGAAAAAGCACATGATTACAAGGTCATGCCTTGAGGTTTTGAGTGAGTTCAACCACCCGGTCGCGATCGTCACCAAGGGTACCCTGATAGAGCGGGATCTGGAGTTGCTTGCCGACATGGCAGGCCGGGGACTTGTGCGGGTTGGTATTTCGCTGACCACGTTGGATGCGGAATTGTCCCGCCGAATGGAACCACGGGCGCCGTCGCCCCTTCGGCGGTTGCGCGTGATCCGAACGCTGACGGAAGCGGGCGTTCCGGTGCGCGTCATGACATCACCCATCGTGCCGGGGCTGACGGATCATGAACTGGAAAGCCTTCTGGAGGCCGGGAAAGAGGCTGGAGCGGATGCCGCAAGCTGGATCATGTTGCGCCTGCCGCGCGAAGTATCGCAGCTTTGGCAGGGCTGGCTAGCCGATCATGAGCCATCGCGGTCGGAAAAGGTCATGTCCAAACTGCGGGAAATGCATGGGGGTCGGGACTACGATCCGCGTTGGGGACACAGAATGCGGGGCGAGGGTGAGTATGCCGGGATTATCGCTCAAAGGTTCTTGAAGACCTGCAAACGTCTGGGGCTGTCCATAAAATCGGCCCCGTTGCGTTGCGACTTGTTTGCGGTGCCGCCGCAGCCCGGCGATCAGCTGAGCCTGTTCTGAGGTTATGCGCCCCGGCTTGTTCGGTGCTGTCTTGTGCTGGAAAACACCGGGTCTTCGCGCTCTCATTGCTTCAACCCAAACAAAAAGACCCCGGCAGTACCGGGGCCTTCGAAACAGATTGCCGTAAGGCGCGTATCAGCGATTTTCGATATCCACGTAATCGCGCAGCGTTTCGCCCAGGTACAGCTGACGCGGGCGGCCAATCTTGTTTTGCGGATCGGCGATCATCTCTTTCCACTGGCTTACCCAGCCAACAGTGCGTGACAGGGCGAAGATCGGCGTGAACATCGAGGTCGGGAAACCCATCGCTTCGAGGATGATGCCCGAATAGAAGTCGACATTCGGGAACAACTTCTTTTCGGCGAAATACGGGTCTTCCAGCGCTTCGCGTTCCAGTTCCTTGGCGACCTGCAGTTTTGGGTTGTTTTCAATGCCTAGCAGATCCAGAACCTCGTCTGCCGATTGCTTCATCACTTTGGCGCGCGGGTCGAAGTTCTTGTAGACGCGGTGGCCAAAGCCCATCAGGCGGAACGGATCGTCTTTGTCCTTGGCCCGGGCGATGTATTCGGGAATGCGATCGACGGTGCCGATCTCTTCCAGCATTTCCAGGCAGGCTTGGTTTGCGCCACCGTGGGCAGGGCCCCAGAGGCAAGCAACACCGGCTGCGATACAGGCAAACGGGTTCGCACCTGAAGATGAGGCCAGACGCACGGTAGATGTCGAGGCGTTTTGCTCATGATCCGCGTGCAGGGTCAAAATCCGGTCCATCGCTCGGCTAAGGATCGGGTTGACCTCATATTCCTCGGCAGGAACGCTGAAACACATGCGCAGGAAGTTCGACGCATAGTCCAGATCGTTGCGCGGATACACGAAAGGCTGACCGGTGTGGTACTTATAGGCCCATGCAGCAATAGTCGGCATCTTGGCAATCAGACGATGCGATGCGATTTCACGCTGCTGCGGGTCCGAGATATCCGTTGAATCGTGATAGAAGGCCGACATCGCGCCGACAACGCCGACCATAATAGCCATTGGGTGCGCGTCGCGGCGGAAACCGCGATAGAAATACTGCATCTGCTCGTGCAGCATGGTGTGGCGTGTGATCGTGGTCTCGAATTTCTCAAGATCCTTTGCCGCCGGCAGTTCTCCGTACAGCAGAAGATAGCAGACTTCGAGGAAATGCGATTTCTCGGCCAGTTGGTCGATCGGATAGCCGCGGTGCAGCAGTTCGCCTTTTTCGCCGTCGATATAGGTGATGGTGCTGTCGCAGCTTGCGGTCGAAGTGAACCCAGGATCGTAGGTGAAGACGCCGGCCTGACCATAAAGCTTGCGGATATCAATGACATCCGGACCAGCAGTCGGAGAATGAACAGGCAACTCATACTCTTTGCCGTGAACGGTCAGAGTGGCTGTTTTGTTGCTATCAGTCATGGTTGTCCCTTCTTCATTCATGCGCACGCCAGAGATACCTCCGGTGATACGGGCAATGACTGCGCGTGGACGCGCAGTCCGGGTGTTAGCGGAGCAGCGTTACCCGTTTATGAAGCTTGGGTTATTTCGCTGCTTCAGAAAGCCGCGCCAGGGTTTCTTCCCGTCCCAGCACAAGCATCATGTCAAAAACCGAAGGCGTAACGGCCCGACCCGCCAGGGCGGCCCTCAGCGGACCGGCCAGCTTGCCGAACTTGAGCTCCTTTGACTCGGCAAAGGAATTCAGTGCCTCCTCCAGTTCGTTCCGCGACCAGCTAGCATTTTGCAGATGCGGCGTCAATTCCGTCAGTATACCATCGGATACAGTTGCCAATGCCTTTGCTGCCTTTTCATCCGGAACGATAGGGCGGCTTGTCAATGCAAAATGAGCCTTTTCAAGCAGTTCCGGGAAGGTGCGCGCCCGGTCCTTGAGGCAATACATCGCACGTTCCAGATCACTGGATTGTGTTTCAGTAAGGGGCGTAAGGTCTGCTGCGGCCAGATACGCCTCGATCTCTTGCCGCAGCGCAGCATCGTCCGAGATTGCGATATGCTGTCCACACAGGTTTTCAAGCTTCTTCAGATCAAACCGCGCAGGGCTTTTGCCGATCCCGTCCAGATCGAACCATTCCTTTGCCTGCGCGTCCGTGAAAAACTCATCGTCGCCATGACTCCAGCCTAGCCGGGCCAGGTAATTGCGCATCCCGGCTGCGGGATAGCCCATGGCCTGATATTCCTGCGCTCCAAGAGCACCATGGCGCTTGGACAGCTTCTTGCCGTCCGGCCCGTGAATCAGCGGGATATGCGCCCAGACCGGAACGTCCCAGCCCATGGCTTCGTAGATCATCATTTGCCGCGCGGCGTTGTTGAGGTGATCGTCGCCGCGGATGACATGGGTGACACCCATGTCGTGATCGTCGACAACGACTGCCAGCATGTAGACGGGTGTTCCGTCCGAGCGCAGAAGAATCATGTCGTCCAACTGGTCATTGCGGATGCTCACATCGCCCTGAACCTGATCGTGGATCACGGTCACCCCGTCCTGAGGCGCCTTGATGCGTATGGCAAAAGGTGCATCCGGATGCGTCGCAGGATCGGCGTCACGCCATGGGCTGCGGAACAGAGTTGATTTCCCTTCGCTGCGCGCCTGGTCCCGGAAAGCCGCGATTTCTTCCTGGGTCGAGAAACACTTGTAGGCTTTGCCCTCGGCCAGCAACTGATGCGCGACCTCGGCGTGACGAGCGGCCCCTTCGAACTGGCTGATCACATCGCCGTCGTGATCAAGGCCAAGCCAGGCCATGCCCTGAAGGATCGCGGCGGTCGCCTCGGGTGTCGAACGTTCGCGATCGGTGTCTTCGATCCGCAGCAGGAATTTGCCGCCCTGACCACGCGCATACAGCCAATTGAACAATGCAGTGCGCGCGCCGCCTATATGCAGGAAACCGGTGGGCGAGGGGGCAAAACGAGTGACGACCTGTTCAGTCATGGTGAGGATTAACCTTTTGGTAACCGTATCTGGCATAGTTTGAAGCCTGTCTAACGAGCCCGAAGGACGGGGGCAACCATGCGTGTTCTTGCACGGGTCGAGGCCGCGCTGCTGCACCAGACAGGCTACCTTTTCCCTTGGACGCCGGTTTTGCTGGCGACGGGGATTGGTCTTTATTTCGGCGTCCGCGTCGAGCCGGATTGGTCAGTTTATGCCGGTCTTGTCTGTCTTGGAATCGCTCTTGTCGCCTTGCGCCGCCGGCTGCCACCGGGGGTGGGAACGTTGGCAATCGGGGGGGCGCTGATCGCTGCCGGTTTCATTCTGGCAGGCGTTCGCGCCCATATGGTGGCAGAACCGGTACTGTCGTGGCGATATTATGGCCCTGTCGAGGGGAGGGTCGTCGCCATGGATCGGTCTGCCTCGGATGCGTTGCGGTTGACGCTTGATCAGGTACGCATAGGGGATGTACCTCAGGAGCGCAGACCGCAGCGCATCCGTCTTTCCGTTCATGTTCCAACGGGCGCAATCGCACCGGGGCAGCGTATTATGACCACAGGTCATCTTTCGCCGCCGCAGGGCCCGGTCGAGCCCGGAGGTTTCGACTTTCGCCGTCATGCCTGGTTTCAACGATTGGGCGCGGTCGGGTATACCCGCGTCCCGATCATGACCATCGCACCAGCGACCGAAGGGATCGACGGCATTCGGATCACTGCGATCCGCATGGCCATTTCGCAGCGGGTCAGGCAGATCCTGCCCGGTGAAATCGGTGGATTTGCCGCCGCCGTCACCACCGGAGATCGCAGCGGGATGGGGCAGGAGACGCTATCATCCTTGCGGGCGTCCAATCTGGCGCACCTGCTGGCCATTTCCGGGCTTCATATGGGGCTTCTGACAGGCTTCGTATTCGTGGCGTGTCGGTTGGGGCTGTCGTTGTGCCCCCCCGTGGCGTTGCGACTTCCGGTTCGGAAGGTGGCTGCTGTTCTCGCGCTTTGTGCCGCAACCCTTTATCTGTTGTTGTCCGGCGGCAACGTAGCAACCGAACGGGCCTTTGTCATGGTCAGCGTCATGCTGGGGGCCGTGTTGATCGACCGACGCGCGATTTCGCTGCGTGCGGTTGCTGTTGCCGCCGTCATCGTGCTGGTTCTTCGGCCCGAGTCGCTGCTGAGCCCCGGATTTCAAATGTCTTTCGCCGCAACCACAGCGTTGGTCGCCGTCTTCGGAGCGTTGCGAGAGATGCGCCCGATGCCCGGCCCAAATTGGTTGAAGCCCGTCGTCGGCGTGGTGATGTCATCGGCAATTGCAGGCCTTGCAACAGCCCCCATAGGTGCCGCGCATTTCAATACGATGTCCCATTACGGTCTGCTTGCCAACCTGCTTTCCGTTCCTGTCATGGGTCTTTCTGTCGTGCCCTCCGCCGTCGTTGCGGCGCTTCTGGCCCCGTTTGGACTGGAGGCAATTGCCCTGACCGTCATGGGGTGGGCGTTGCATTGGATCCTTACGGTTTCGGACTGGGTGTCGCACCTTGATGGCGCGCAGGGTTTTGTGGTCAGCCCGCCTTGGTACATCCTGCCCCTGGTCGCACTCGGCGCCTTGTGGATGGCCTTGTGGCAGGGACAAGCACGGTGGGCCGGAGCAGTGCCTGTTGTCCTGGCATTTCTGCTTTGGAACTCGGGGCACAGACCGGATGTCCTGATCGCTGAAAACGGCGGATTGGTGGGGGTCATGACCGACAAGGGGCGGGCCCTCAGCAAAAGCAAAGGCAGCGGGTTTGTCGCCGGTGTTTGGCTTGAAAATGACGGAGACGGTGTTGATCAGATCGAGGCGGCGCTCAGATGGCCGGACAGCGACATCGTGCAACGATACCAGTTGAATGATTTTGAGATCATCCATATCACCGGAAAACGGGCGGCGCGGGCGTTTGATGAATGCCAGAAAAACCAGATTATCATCTCGGCCGTTGCGCTTGCCCTGCAAGGTTCGTGCGGGGTGTTCGATCCGGAACGGTTGTACGAAACCGGCAGCCTGTCGGTTTCGAACGGAAAGTTGACCTCGAGCGCGGACATGACAGGTCATCGGCTTTGGTCCCCGAAACCTGCCGGGGACCGTCATTCCAATCAGGCTCAATAGGTGCGGATCAGTCCGACCAACCGGCCCTGAACCTTGACCTTTTCTTCGGGCAGGACGCGCGTTTCATAAGCCGGGTTTGCAGCCTCAAGCGCGATTGCGTTGCCGCGGCGGAAGTACCGCTTGAGGGTCGCTTCCTGATCCTCGACCAAGGCAACCACGATGTCGCCGTTATCCGCGGTCGAGGTTTCCCGGATGACGACCACATCACCGTCATTGATGCCAGCGTCGATCATCGAGTCGCCGCGAACTTCCAATGCATAGTGCTGACCCTGTCCCGAAACCATGGGGCCGGGGACGGCCACGTGATGCGATACATGGCTGATTGCTTCGATGGGAACACCGGCTGCGATCCGGCCCATGACCGGCAGCTCGAGCGCGTCCACCGATACAGGCTCCATATTCGCAGGGCGGGGGCCCTTGGGCCGGTCGCCTTCGATCACACGTGGCGTAAAGCCGGCCGTTGGCTCGCCGCCAAGGCTTTCGGGCAATTTCACGATCTCAATGGCCCGAGCGCGATGGGCAAGGCGGCGGATAAACCCGCGTTCCTCCAGTGCGGTGATCAACCGGTGAATGCCGGATTTCGACCGCAGGTCGAGAGCAGCCTTCATTTCATCAAAACTGGGCGGAACACCGTCCGCCTGCACGCGTTTGTGAATGAATTCCAGCAAATCCAATTGCTTCTTGGTCAGCATCGCTCACACCTCGTCGCTCATGCGTTTTCTTTTGTTCTACGCATGTTCACGTTTTGTGTCAACGAATTTGAGGTTACATCAGATTGGCAGATATTCGACCATTTCCCCGATGTCGCGCGCCGGATCGTGTGGGGCGCGGACCAAAAGCGCGTTGGACTGAGCCAATACGCTGAGAAGGGAACTGTCCTGATCTGCGCAAGCTTCGATACCGGCATCCGTCACCACGGCGCGCATATAATGCTCGCGCGGGCCATTCTCGGGCAAAGGACCACTCAGCCGGGCCGTGCGGAAGGGCGGCAGCACCTGTTCAAGCCCCAGCATCCGGCGCACCATCGGGGCCAGAAACAGATAGCCGCAGACCATGGCACTGACCGGATTGCCCGGCAACCCGACCATCGCCGCGTTGCCCATACGACCGGCCATCAGAGGTTTTCCGGGGCGCATTCGGATCTTGTAGAAGGATTGCTTCATCCCCAACCCCTGCGAGACGTCCGACACGAGGTCATAATCGCCAACCGACGCTCCGCCGATCGTCACGACCAGATCCGCCCCCTGCGCAAGGCCAAAGGCCGTTTCAAGCGACGAAACAGTATCCCGCGCGATCGGAAGCACGCGCACCACAGCCCCCAATCCTTCGAGCATTGCCTTCAGGCCAAATGTGTTCGATGCAATGATCTGATCCGGGCCGGGTTCTTCCCCGGGCATGACCAACTCATCACCAGTCGAGATGAGGGCGATCACGGGTCTGCGCGAAACCGGGACGCGAGGGATGTTCATCGCGGCCATCAAGGCCACATCTTCAGCGCGGATCAAACGCGGGGCCGATATGGACGTGCCAGCCTTGAAATCCACGCCAGCGGGTCGGATGTTCGTTTTTGCGCCGGGTGTGTCCGTGATCGTCAGAAGATCACCGCGGCGGTCCGTATCCTCTTGAATCACAACGAAATCCGCGCCCTCGGGCACAGGGGCGCCGGTATAGATGCGAACGGCCTGTCCGGGGCCTACAGCGCCCTCAAAACGACGCCCGGCGGCTGACTCGCCCACAACTTTGAACATGGCGTGCAGTTCGACCTCGTCAGATTTGACTGCATAGCCATCCATGGAAGAGGCGGCAAAAGGCGGCTGATCCCGCGTGGCCGTGACATCCCGCGAAAGCACGCGCCCTGCGGACTGGGCCAGTGGTACCTCTTCGGCCGGCAAAGGCCCCACGAGATCGAACAACAGGGCGCGCGCCTCTTCGACAGTAATCATTTCGCCTCGTAACGCCCTGATTTACCGCCATCTTTAAGCAGAACGCGAATGCCGCCTATCTCCATCGCCTTATCGACGGCCTTGGTCATGTCGTATACGGTCAAGGCGGCTGTCGATACGGCGGTCAGCGCTTCCATCTCTACCCCGGTCTGGCCCGAGGTCTTGACGGTCGACTGGATCCGAACACCCGGCAGGTCCGGGTCAAGAGTCAGCTCGACGGCCACTTTGGTCACTGGCAAAGGATGACACAGCGGAATAAGGTCCGGCGTTTTCTTTGCGCCCATGATGCCAGCCAAGCGGGCAATGCCCAGAACATCGCCTTTCTTGGCGCGACCTTCGGAAATGATTTCAAAAGTTTCCGGCGCCATCCTGATGTGACCTTCGGCAATGGCGACGCGATCTGTCACCTCCTTGTCCGAGACATCGACCATATGTGCCTGACCTTGGGCATCGAAATGGGTCAGTGGCATCACATCACTCCGGGGATCAGCGGGTTTGACAGGATATGGCGCGTTGCCGCTTCCACATCGTCCTGGCGCATCAGGCTTTCTCCGATCAAGAAGCAGCGGGCCCCATAGCGTGCAATGTCCTTCAGATCGTCAGGTGTACCCAGACCGCTTTCGCACACGATGGTGCGATCGGCGGGCACCAGCTTGGACAGGCGGCGCGTCGTGTCGAGCGTTGTCTCGAAGGTCTTCAGATTGCGGTTGTTGATACCGATCAGCGGACTTTTCAGCTGTGCCGCGCGTTCAAGCTCTGCCTCGTCGTGTACTTCGATCAGAACATCCATATCCCAATCGAATGCAGTGTCTTCCAGTTCAGCCGCCTGATCATCGCTGACCGAGGCAATGATGATCAGAATGCAATCCGCCCCTAGGGCGCGTGCCTCGACCACCTGATACGGGTCGTACATGAAATCCTTGCGCAAGGCGGGCAGGGATGTCGCCTCGCGCGCCTGCGTCAGATACTCTTTTTGACCCTGAAAACTGGGGGTGTCGGTCAGGACGGACAAACATGTCGCGCCACCATCTTCATAAGCCTTTGCAAGAACCGGCGGGTCGAAATCCGGCCGGATCAGTCCTTTGGACGGGCTGGCTTTCTTGACCTCTGCGATCAGGCCATAGCCTTGCCGCGAGGCGTGTTGCAGCGCATTGGCAAAGCCACGAGGTTCCGAGGCGGACCGGGCTTCACTTTCCAGTGTTTCCAGGGATTTATGCGCTTTGTCCGCCGCGACTTCTTCCAGTTTGTAGGCTTTGATTCTATCCAGAACGGTGTCGGTCATGCGGCTTCCTGTGTCTTGGCGGCCAAGGCCGTAATTTTAATTTTGGCATTGCCACTGTCAATGCTTTCAGCAGCCATGGCCACGCCTTCGCGCAGATCTTTTGCCGCTTCGGCGACGACCAGAGCGGCGGCCGAATTCAGCAGCACCGCGTCACGATACGCAGACGGGGCACCTTCCAGCAAAGCCCGGAACGCAAGGGCGTTTTCCTCGGGCGAGCCACCGATGATGTCCTCGAACGGATGCACCGGAAGACCTGCGTCTTCGGGGTGCAGTTCGACCTCTTTCACAATCCCGTCTTCCAGAGCGGCGACCCAGCTGATGCCGGTGATCGTAAGCTCGTCGGTCCCGTCCGAACCATGCACCAGCCAGGCCCGGTCCGAGCCCAGCAGGCCAAGCGTTTCGGCCATCGGGTGGATCAGGTCGCGGCTGAAGGCGCCGGTCAATTGCCGTTTGACGCCGGCAGGGTTGGTCAGGGGGCCAAGAATATTGAAGATCGTGCGCGTGCCCAATTCTTGCCGGGACGGCATCACATGGGCGATGGCAGGGTGGTGCATTGGCGCCATCATGAAGCCGATTCCAACGTCTTTCAGCGCATTTTCAACAACTTCCGGGCCAACCATGACGTTGATACCCATCTGGCCCAATGCGTCCGCCGCGCCGGATTTGGAGCTCAGGTTGCGATTGCCGTGTTTCGCGACCGTGACTCCGGCACCGGCCACGACAAAAGCGGTCGCGGTCGAGATGTTCAGGGTGCCTTTGCCGTCGCCGCCGGTGCCGACGATATCCATCGCCCCCTCGGGTGCGTTCACGGCATTGCATTTCGAACGCATCACGGCGGCTGCCGCGGCGTATTCATCGACCGTCTCACCGCGTGTCCGCATTGCCATCAGCAATCCGCCGATCTGGCTGGGCGTGGCTTCGCCATCGAACAGTATGGCAAAGGCTTTTTCAGCCTCGGCACGTGTCAAAGGACGATCGGCAGCGGCTCCGATCAGCGGTTTCAGCGCGTCGCTCATGCCGGGACTTTCAGTTCTTGCAGGAAGTTTTTGAGAAGGGCGTGACCGTGCTCGGATGCGATGGATTCCGGATGGAACTGCACACCGTGGATCGGCAATTCCTTGTGCTGCAATCCCATGATCGTGCCGTCGTCCAGCTCGGCCGTGATCTCCAGGCAATCGGGCAGAGTCTCGCGCTCGACCACCAGCGAATGGTAGCGCGTTGCCTCAAAGGGTGAGGGCAGCCCGGCAAACAACCCCTTGCCGGTGTGCTTCACCGTGCCCATCTTGCCATGAACGATCTCGTGGCACCGAACCACCTTGCCGCCAAACACCTGGCCTATGGTCTGATGGCCCAGGCAAACCCCCATTAGCGGCGTTTTGGTTTCCGCGGCGGCTTCCGTCAGTGCCAGGCAAATCCCCGCCTGATCCGGGTCGCAGGGGCCGGGGCTCAGCAGTATGCCGGCGGGGTTCATGGCCATCGCTTCCTGCACGTCCAGCGCATCATTTCGGCGAATGACCATTTCGGCACCAAGTTCGCCTAAATAATGTACCAAATTGTAGGTAAACGAGTCGTAGTTGTCGATCAGCAGCAGCATTTGGGCACTTATCTTCGCTTGGGCATTTCGGGCTGGCGATGCAGCCTCGGGCCACGGTATAATGTCCGCACATACATGCTCAGGCTTGAGCGGCAGCGTCAAGAGGACATCCCGTTTCTGGCGCGTTCAATTGGCCGAGCGCCACACCAGATGGCGCAGAGCTGAACGAGGCAGAGGAAAGAGGCGAAAGGCAGGAAAATGGGCGGATTTTTCGGAGGAATGGTCGCGGGCGCGATCGTTGTTTTGATCTTGGGTGCGGTTGTGTCACTCAAGACGCCGATGGTGAATACCCCGGTTGTTGCAACCGAAGCACCGGCGCCGACGATTTCTGAGACTCCCGAGGCTCCGGCTGAAGTGGCAGACGCCGGTTCTGACGCCGATCTGGTGGAACTTGCCCCGCGTGCGCCAGAAGCCGCCGATGACGCCGGCGGGGATCTGGCCGATCTCTCGGGGCTGGAAACGTCAATCGATTCCCAGCCGGTTGTCGGCGCGGCAACGGACGCGCTGAACCAACCGGAAGCGGCAGGTGCAAATGAAGTGTCATTCGTGATCGAAGCGCCCGCCGCCCTGCCAGAGCCAAGTCAGGTTCCCGCAATTCAGCCAGACGATGCGCTGCCTGCCGTCATTGATGAAACACCGGCCCCGCCAACAGAGCCCGAGAACACCGAGGTGGCCGCGCTTGCGCCCGAGCCAGACCCTCTGCCACGGGCGGTGCCAGAACCGGAGCCAGAGTCGACAGAAGCCGAAGAACAGAACCCCTTTGAAAACAGCCCGATTGCCGTGGAGGGGGATGAAGACACCATGCCTCGGGAACTGCCGCGCATCGCTGCGCTGCCCCAGATCGGGGGTGAGCAGAAAGCAAGTGCCAGCTCGATCATTGGAAAACGCGTCGTTCCGCTGACAGAACGGGATGATGAGCCCGTCGTGGAACAGGCCTCGGCTGAACCGGCGAAATCGGCCAAGCCGATCGAGCGTTTTGCGGCAAAGTTCGAAAACCCCGAATCGAAGCCGCTGATGTCCATCATTCTGATCGATGACGAGGGTGCATTCGGGTCCGAGGCTTTGCAGGACTTTCCCTATCCGATCAGCTTTGCCGTGAACCCATCGGATCCTGACGCGGCAGAAAAGATGGCCCGTCACCGCAACGCCGGGTTCGAGGTGCTGGCCCTGGCGGATCTGCCCGAGGCGGCAAGCGCGCAGGACGCCGAGGTGTCGCTGTCGGTGTGGCTGGATACCCTGCCGGAAACGGTTGGTATTCTGGAAGGCGTGAACAGCGGGATTCAGGGCAATCGCAAACTGGCTGATCAGGTCGCCGCGATTGCTGCGGGAACCGGCCGGGGGCTGATTACGCAGGACAATGGGCTCAACACCGTGCAGAAACTGGCGGCGCGAAACGGAATTCCGTCCAGTGTCGTTTTCCGCGATATCGACGGCGCACGGCAGGATCCCAAAATCATGCGCAGATTCCTGGATCAGGCCGCGTTCCGTGCGGGGCAGGAAGGGACAGTGGTCATGCTGGGGCGCGTGCGTCCCGAGACGATTTCAGCCCTGTTGCTGTGGGGGCTGGAAGATCGGGGCAACCGCGTGGCAATGGCTCCGATCTCGGCTGTCATGATGAAACAGGTGCAGTGACCCGCACAGACAGCAACGAAAAGAGGCGGTGATCATCTGATCGGCCGCCCCTTTTTTAGCCGTTTCCGTTGCCGGTGAACCGGGCGGCGTCAGCTGCCGCGCGCCGTATGGCGTTAGATTTATGAACAGTTTCCATGAACTCGGCTTCGGGGTCGCTGTCGTAAACAACACCACCCCCAGCTTGGATATAGAGTTTCTGATCTTTCACGATGGCGGTGCGCAGGGCAATACACATGTCCATGTCTCCGCCCGCGCTGAAATAGCCGACGCCTCCGCCGTAAACGCCGCGTTTTTCAGGCTCCAGCTCGTCGATGATCTCCATCGCGCGCACTTTGGGCGCGCCCGAAACCGTACCTGCCGGCATACCCGCAAAAAAGGCATCCAAAGCGTCTTTGTCTTCGGCCAATTCGCCTACAACGTTTGATACGATGTGCATCACGTGGCTGTAGCGTTCGATGATGAACTCTTCTGTCGGACGCACGGTTCCGATCTTTGACACACGACCGGTATCGTTGCGACCCAGATCCAGCAGCATCAGATGCTCGGCCAGTTCTTTCTTGTCGGCCAGCAGATCCAGCTCGTTCGCCTTGTCTTCTTCGGGCGTCGCGCCACGTGGGCGCGTGCCTGCGATGGGGCGAATGGTGACTTCATTGCCAAACACCCGCACCAGGATTTCGGGGCTTGCGCCCACCACCTGAAAACCGCCGAAGTTGAAGTAGAACATGAAGGGTGACGGATTGGTGCGCCGCAAGGATCGGTAGAGAGCAAAAGGCGGCAGCGGAAAATCCTGCGTCCAGCGCTGTGCCGGGACAACCTGAAAGATGTCACCCGCGCGGATGTATTCCTTGGCCTTTTCAACCGCCTCCATATAGCCGGACTTGGTAAAGTTCGACACCGGCGCGGCGACCTCGCGCGCGTCGCCCAGATCGCGGGTTTCCGCGGGCATGGCACGTTCCAGGTCGCGGACCGCATCCATCACACGCTCAGCCGCCTGCGCATAGGCCGCCTTGGCCGATTGACCGTCGCTGGCCCAGGCGGGTGAAACCACCGTCACCTCACCCTTGACCCCATCCAGCACTGCGATGACAGACGGGCGCAGCATGATCGCATCGGGCAAACCCAGCGGATCAGGGTTCACATCCGGAAGGTGTTCCACCAGCCGAACCATGTCATAACCCAGATACCCAAACAGCCCGGCAGCGGCCTGTGGCAGGTCATCGGGCAATTCCATGCGGCTCTCGGCAAGAAGCGCACGCAGGTTGTCCATCGGGTTGCCATCTTGGGGCGAGAACGCCTCGGCATCGAACCGAGCCGAGCGATTCAGTTCCGAGGTTTCCCCGTGACAGCGCCAGACCAGATCAGGTTTCATGCCAATGATCGAATAGCGGCCACGAACCTCTCCGCCTGTAACCGATTCCAGCATGAACGCATCTTTCTGCGCGCCCGTCAGCTTGAGCATCAGTGACACAGGTGTGTCCAGATCGGCGGCCAGACGCGTATATACAGCCTGGTTTTCGCCCGCATCATAGGCGCGCGCGAAGGTTTCGAAATCGGGTGTCAGGGCCATATCGGTCTCGTTTAAAAGCTCGCCTGCACGGCGTTCAGCGCCTGTTGATCCACCACGGGGCGCGCCCGGGTCTGGGCGTCACGTACGTAGGCGTTAAAGATATTCTGTGCCAAAGCCTGATCCATCTGCGAGCTCAGGGCATCACGCAACTGTCGCAGTTCATCCGTATCCGCCGGCGGCAGGGTTTCATCCAGACGCACTATCCAAGCCGCACCATTGCCCTCAACAACGCGCATCTCGCCCGGTTCCATCGCGAAAACTTCGTTCATGAAACTGGCCGGAACATCATCCAGAAACGCTGTGCGGGTCAGGGCGTTTTCGACGCGGAAGGGCAGGCCGGTCGCTGCGAAATCACCGTCAGGTGCCAGTTGGTTCAGAATGGTATCCGCCTTTTCGCGCAGGGCTTTGTTGATCTCGGCCTGTTGCCAGGCCTCGGCGACACGGTCGCGCGCGCTCTCCAGCGGTTCCGGGCGACGCGGCAGAACCTCGTCCAGGCGCAGGGCAAAAATTGACCCATCTTCCAGGAACGCGATTTCAGGGAAATCTCCTTCCTGCACGGCTTCTGCGGCCGCTCGGAACCCATCATAGGCCGCAACGCCTTCGTCGCTGTCACGAGTCCAGTCGATCTGACCCAGTTCCATTTCGGTTTCTTCCGCCAGTTCTTCCAGCGTGGCACCGCCTGCCAGCATGTCGTTGATATCTTCGGATTGCGCTTCGATCAGACGGCGGGCGCGTTCAGTCGCCAACTCTTCGCGAAGTGCCGGCTCGGCCTCTTCAAATGGAACAGTGTTCGCAGCCAGTGATCCGTTGACGCGGAACAGGGCCGGACCAAACACCGAAGGCAACGGGCCCACGACAGTGTCAAGCTCGGCCGCAAAAACGGCGTCCGCAGCTTCGCCCAGATCCTCACGCGTCACGTCGCCCAGATCGATGTCATTCAGTTCCAGATCGCGATCCCGAACCAACTGTTCGAACGTTGTGCCGCCAACCTCAAGCTGCGCCAAAGCGTCCTTGGCGGCCTGTTCGCTTGGGAAGTTCAGACGTTCGACCAAACGGCGTTCAGGCTGGTTGTATTCGTCGGATCGTTCTTCATAGAGTTTGCGCAGCGCGTCTTCGTCGATTTCGACGGTGTCCACCAACATTGCTGGCGACAGAATCGCGTAAGTCAGCTGCTTGGTGCGGGGCAGCATGAACTGGTCCCCATTGTCATCATAGAATGCCTGGATCTGTGCGTCCGTTGGATCGGCCAAAGGTGTATCCAGCGCTTCCGTTCCAACAGTTGCAACAGCAAAGCTGCGCCGCGCGCCGATATAATCGATCATCGTGTCCGTCAGCGTTGCCGGCATTTTCACGCCGCCCATGATTGCGCCCTGTACGATGGTTCGGGCGGATTCCTTGCGCAGATCGGATTCGAATTCGGAATCGGTCATGCCGACCTGTTCAAGCTGAAAGCGATAGGATTCACGGTCAAAAGTTCCGTTGACACCCTGAAATGCCGGGATCGAGATGATCTCTTGCTGAAGGTTCTCATCGCCGATGGAAATTCCAAGCTGACCGACCTCGTTGTCCAGCGCCGCCAAAGCGGTCAGGCGGGCAAGGGCGTTTCGGTCCAGACCCAGATCGCGGGCTTGCGACATCTGCAAAGGTTGCCCGGATTGTGCCTCCACCGCTCGAATCTCGCGCTGCAATTCGCGCACGTAGTCATCGACCGAGATGCTTTCGTCGCCGACTGTCGCAACTGTGCGGATCGTCCCGCTGAGGTTGACCGCGCCAAATCCCGCAAGGCCCAGCATCAGCAGGCCCATCAGAATCCAGACAAAGGTTTTCGAAAGACTTTTAGCGCCTGCGGCCATGATGCCCTCTTGTTTTTTCGGCAGAGTTCTGCCCTGTCGGTTGCGGCCCTGAATACGACGCACACCGCCGAGGGGCAAGCTTAGAAGGACAGAGCCTGCAACCGGTCGAACAATTGGCCCAGCCCGGCCCGATCCAGATTGGCAAAAGCAATGCGCACCTGCCGTTTTCCAGCCGGGTCATGATCCGGCATGAACATGGTTCCGGGCAACAGCAGCACGCCAGCTTCGCTGACCAGACGGCGCGCAAGCTCGTTTGACGGCATATCAAACGGATGTTCGAGATAGGCAAAATAGGCGCCAAGTCCCAAAAGCCGCCACCCCCGTGCTTCAAGCGCTGGCATCCCTTCTGCAATGGCTGCGCGGCGGTCAAGAATTTCGTCACGCTCGCCAGCCAGCCATTGCGACAGGTTTTGCATACCCCACAACGCTGCGAACTGGCCGATCTGGCCCGGGCAAATGGCGACCGTATCCAGAAATTTCTCGATTTCGGCCAACAACGCCGGGTTTGTTGCGATGGCACCCACCCTGTGGCCCGTCAGACGATAAGCCTTGGAGAAAGAGTAAAGGTGGACAAGCGTTTCGTCCCACCCGGGTTGCTGAAACAGATCATGCGGGGGGCCGCTTCGGCTGTCGAAATCGCGATAGGTTTCATCGACGATCAGGCGGATCCTGGTTTTACGGGCCAGGTTGAAAAACGCCCTGACCAGTTCGGCAGGGTATTCGACGCCGCCCGGATTGTTGGGCGTGACCAGCGCAATGGCGCGTGTCTTGTCGGTAATCAATCCGCGCGCACGCTCTGGATCGGGCAAAAGATCCTCCCCGGTCGGCAGGTCCACGGCCTGTACTCCGGCCATGTCCAGCCACATTTTGTGGTTGAAATACCAGGGGGTTGGCAGAATGACCTCATCCGCTTCGCCGGTAATCGCCGATATCACGGCCGAAAACGCCTGATTGCAGCCCGAGGTGATGGCGATCCGAGGTGCGTCTACCTGCGCCGCATAGTGAGAACTGATCTGCGCCGCCAGTTCGGCGCGCAGATCGTCATTGCCCAATACCGGGCCGTAAAGATGTGCGCTGTCTTCGCGAACGGCGAAGTCGGCCATAGCCTGCCGCAAGGCAAGCGGCGGCGGATCGACCGGCGCCGCCTGGCTTACGTTGATCAACGGGCGGTCGGATGGGAAGGCAACACCCTCGACCCATCGGCGCGCCTCCATCACCGGAGGGGCGAATGTTGCGGCGGTGCGGCTGAGCGTCATGTTCGGTCTACTGTTCAGAAATCAATCGGTGCCGCGATACGGCTCGACATATTGAAGGGCCATATCCCATGGGAAGAAGATCCATGTGTCCTGGCTGACCTCGGTGATGAAGGTATCCACCATCGGGCGGCCCTTGGGTTTGGCGTAAACCGTCGCGAAATGCGCGTTTGGGTACATGTCCCGAACCAGTTCCAACGTCTTTCCGCTGTCGACCAGGTCGTCGATGATCAGAATACCGGTTCCGTCACCCATCAGGTCGGCGTCCGGAGATTTCAACACCTCTGCTTCACCCTGTTCCTGGTGGTGGTATGAACGCACGCTGATCGTGTCGACCGTACGGATGTCCAGTTCTCGGCTGACGATCATCGCAGGCGCCATGCCGCCGCGCGTGATCGCGACAACACCCCGCCAGTTGCCATCATCGGGACCTTGCCCGTCAAGACGCCAGGCCAGTGCACGCGAATCGCGATGAATCTGGTCCCAGCTGATGTGAAAGCCTTTTTCGTGGGGCAGGCGGTCCTTGGCGCTCATGTTCTTAACCTTTTTCAACGTCCGGGGCGTCAACGGCCTTCATGCCGACAATGTGATACCCCGAATCCACATGCAGATTCTCACCGGTTACGCCGCTGGACAGATCCGACAACAGGTACAGCGCCGAGTTGCCGACGTCATCGATCGTCACGTTGCGGCGCAGGGGCGAGTTATATTCGTTCCACTTCATGATATAGCGGAAATCGCCGATGCCGCTGGCGGCCAGCGTCTTGATCGGGCCGGCCGAGATCGAGTTCACGCGGATGCCATCCTTGCCCAGATCCTCGGCCAGGTATTTGACCGACGCCTCCAGCGCGGCCTTGGCAACGCCCATGACGTTATAATGCGGCATGACCTGCTCGGCGCCGTAATAGGTCAGGGTCACAGCGCTGCCGCCTTCTGACATCATCTTTTCGGCACGCTGCATCACGGCTGTGAAGGAATATACCGACACATCCATCGTCAGTTTGAAATTCGCGCGGCTGGTGTCGACATAGCGACCGCGCAGCTCGTTCTTGTCGGAAAAGCCGATGGCGTGGACGACGAAGTCCAGCTTGCCCCATTTCTCTTCCAGCGCTGCAAACAGCGCGTCTATGGACGCTTCGTCACTGACGTCGCAGGGCAGAACGATTTCGCTGCCCAATTGCGCCGCCAGCGGGTCGACGCGCTTTTTCAAAGCCTCGCCCTGATAGGAAAAGGCCAGCTCGGCCCCGGCGTTCGACAAGGCGCGGGCGATTCCCCATGCGATTGATTTGTCATTGGCCAGTCCCATGATGAGGCCGCGCTTGCCGGCCATCAACTGATTTGACATGTTCGGTTCTCCGCCTGTCTTCGCGTTATGTTGAGTTGGTTTATGCCATTGGTTGCGTTGCATCAAGGCCGTGCGCTCTTGCCCGCAGCGGGTTCTCGCCTTAGGTTCGTCGTTAATACTTTCCAGGGGATGGAAATGACCGAGCGTGATGGCATCTTTGCTGGCTCCGATCCGTTTGAAATAGCGGCCCGGTGGCTTGCCGAGGCTGAAGAAACCGAATTGAACGACCCGAATGCGATTGCGCTTGCAACCGTTGATCCAGATGGCATGCCAAATGCTCGCATGGTGTTGCTCAAGGAAATCGAAGCGGACTCGTTTGTTTTTTATACGAACTACGAAAGCGCCAAGGCCAAGGAACTGGATGCAGCCGGAAAAGCTGCATTTGTGATGCATTGGAAATCTTTGCGGCGTCAGCTTCGTGTTCGTGGTATAATACGTCGTGAAAATGGGCCCCAGGCAGATGAGTATTATGCATCAAGGTCATTGAAAAGCCGACTGGGCGCGTGGGCTTCAAAGCAGTCGCAACCGCTTTCAAGCCGGGCAGCTTTGATGGCAGAGGTCGCGAAAGTGACGGCGAAACTTGGGCCAAATCCACCGCGTCCGCCGTTTTGGGGCGGGTACAGATTGACGCCCACCGAGATTGAGTTCTGGGCCGATGGTGCATTCCGCTTGCATGACCGGTTCAGATGGCAACGAATTGAGCCGGGATCGGCATGGCATGTTGAAAGGTTGAATCCATGACGTTCACGTGTCGTGAAATGCAACAGGCAGAAAACAAACAATCTTTTCAGCTTGAATTTGTCTGCCATTCCCCTAAACAACAAACCCTTAACGAACTGCTGAAATTCGCGATGGGAAAACCGTGCCAGAAGACCTGAACAACATGTACCGCGTCCGTGGACACGTAAAATGGTTCGACCCCGCCAAGGGGTTTGGCTTTGTTGTGTCCGAAGAGGGCGGCCCGGATATTCTGTTGCATGTGAATGTTCTGCGCAACTACGGCCAGAGCTCGGTTGCGGATGGCGCCAGCATTGAAATCATGACTCACCGCACGGACCGAGGGGTTCAGGCGGTCGAGGTCGTTGCGATTGATCCGCCGGCGCGGACCGACTCGATGATGCTAGCCGATTTTGCCGAGTTGGATCCGGAGGTCATCGCAAAAGCGCCGCTGGAAGCCGCGCGGGTGAAATGGTTCGACAAGGGCAAAGGTTTCGGATTCGCCAATGTGTTTGGGCGCAACGAAGACGTATTCCTTCATATCGAGGTGCTGCGCCGCTCGGGGCTTGCCGATCTGCAACCTGGTGAAGCGCTGGCCATGAGGGTGATCGACGGCAAGCGGGGTCGGATGGCCGCGCAGGTTCTGGCCTGGGAAGCGGCTTTGGATAGCTGAACCGAATGAAACGGCTTCGGATCCTCTTGACCATATTCGTAACGTTGTGGACAGGAGTTGCCGCTGCCGCATGCAGATCGGACCGTGTCACGCTCAGAAATGACAGTGCGACGGTGCAATTTAACGTGGAAGTCGCCGTTACTCCGCAAGAGCGATCCCGCGGTTTGATGTTTCGCGAATCGTTGCCGGCTCGATCCGGTATGCTGTTCGTCTTTGATCCGCCGCAGCCCGTTGCGTTCTGGATGAAGAACACCCTGATCCCGCTCGATATGGTATTTCTGGATCGCACCGGTTTGGTGACGCGTGTGCATGAAGAGGCGATTCCGGGTGATCTTACGCCGATTGAAGGGGGCGATTCCGTATTTGCGGTGCTGGAAATCAATGCAGGATTGTCCGCGCGCTACTCTATCGGGCCCGGGACACAGATGAAGCACGAAATTTTTTCGCAAGGACCTGCAATTTGGCCCTGTTAGGGCTTTTCAAATCAGATCGGCGTCGTTAGGAAGGCGCACGGTCCGGGGCGTGGCGCAGTCTGGTAGCGCACCTGTTTTGGGTACAGGGGGTCGTAGGTTCGAATCCTGCCGCCCCGACCACTTCCATCAAGCTAATTCGGCGAGCCACCCATTGTCTGGTAGAGCTCGCTGATGGCTTGGTTCAGAACCTTGCTTTCAACCGGAACTTCAACTGCCGCACCGGATTTTTGCGGGACGCGGAAGAAAACACGCGCGTCCACGCGATACCCTGCGTTTGTTTTTGTTGACGTAAGGCGCATGACGCTTTGCGGCAGCTCCTGCGGATGGCCGTCATAGTTCAGAATCAGATAAGCTGTCGCCTTGGGGGGCAGGAACTCGCTGCATTCAAAGATTTGATTCCCGGTTTTCCTGAAAGACTCGCCAGGGCCCGAGCAGCTGGTTTCAAACGTGTCGAACAGTCGTTGAGGGAAGGAGTCGAACTGTGCGCTGCGTGACGGGATGGGCACATCCTGTGGTGCGCAGGCCACGATGCAGGCTGTGGCCGGGATAAAATGAAACAACTTCATTCGCTTGAGCTCCCTCGCTCGTGGGTAGACCGTTCGGCACATGGCGCGGGACAGTTCGCCCGGACAGCATTGATTCCGTTTCAGCGTAACCAGCATGTCGTTAGTTGATCAAATGCAGATAACTATGCTGGTAAAAACGGGAATTCATTTTGAGAGTTCAAAATATCGGCGGAAATACGCCGTGGATGAAGTTGTGGAGGAATCGCGACCTGCACGCAGAAGGCTTCACGCAACCATCAGGTCAACAAAAAAGATTTGGAAAATGACCGAAAAAGGGCGTTGACCTTCTATGGGAACATACGTCAAATTGTATGGGCCAACGAGATTGCCACAATATCTGGTGTATAATCCGGAAAAGGCAGCGGGCGAGGGTCGGAAAAGCACAATCGTTTTACGTGCGGTCGCATTTGCGGCTTTGCGCTGTTTCAGACAGCGAACAGTACCTTTTTGCGCGCGTCTCAGGGCGTTGTGGGCGACACCCTGCAACACAAGATTTGGTGTCGGGAATCGGAAATTGAGCTGTATTAACCAGGGCTGCGGACATGAAGATTGAAAGAAAATTCACCAAACCGGATCAGGACGCCTATGCGGAACTGAATTTTGTGTCTGCAACATCTGAAATCCGAAATCCGGACGGTACAATCGTTTTTCGTCTGGATGACATCGAAGTCCCCTCGAGCTGGTCGCAGGTCGCAAGTGATGTGATTGCGCAGAAATACTTCCGCAAGGCGGGGGTGCCCACCAAGCTCAAGAAAGTGAAAGAAAAAGACGTTCCTGAATTCCTGTGGCGATCGGTTCCCGCGGACGGCGCAGAGTTCGAAGGAGAAACATCGTCGAAGCAAGTGTTCGACCGTCTGGCCGGTGCCTGGGCCTATTGGGGCTGGAAGGGCGGCTATTTCTCGACCGAGGAAGACGCGCGCGCCTATTTCGACGAGATGCGATATATGCTGGCAACCCAGCGCGCGGCGCCGAATTCGCCGCAGTGGTTCAACACGGGCCTGCACTGGGCGTATGGAATCGATGGCCCGGCGCAGGGGCACCACTATGTCGATTACAAGACCGGCAAGCTGACCAAGTCGAAATCGGCCTATGAGCATCCTCAGCCGCACGCGTGCTTCATCCAGTCAGTCGATGATGATCTGGTGAATGAAGGCGGCATCATGGATCTGTGGGTGCGCGAGGCGCGCCTGTTCAAATACGGGAGCGGAACAGGCACCAACTTCAGCCATCTGCGGGCCGAAGGCGAGGCACTGTCGGGTGGCGGCAAGTCTTCGGGCCTTATGGGCTTTCTCAAGATCGGCGACCGCGCCGCTGGCGCGATCAAATCAGGCGGGACAACCCGTCGGGCAGCAAAGATGGTGATCGTCGATGCAGATCACCCGGACATCGAGCAATTCATCGAATGGAAGGTGATTGAAGAACAGAAGGTGGCCTCGATCGTTGCCGGATCGAAGATGCACGAGAAGATGCTGAACGGCATTTTCGAGGCCATCCGGTCTTGGGATGGATCTGCCGATGACGCCTATGATCCGAACAAGAACGACGCGCTGAAAAAGGCGGTTCGTGAAGCGAAAAAGGTCGCAATCCCGGAAACTTACATCAAGCGTGTCTTGGATTATGCCAAGCAGGGCCACGACAGCATCGAGTTCCCAACCTACGACACAGACTGGGATTCGGAAGCTTACAGCTCGGTTTCCGGTCAGAACTCGAACAACTCCATCCGTGTGACCAACGCGTTCTTGACCGCCGTTGAAAAAGACGCCGATTGGGAGTTGATCAACCGCACCGATGGTAAGGTTGCCCGCACCGTCAAGGCGCGTGATCTTTGGGAAAAGGTCGGCCATGCCGCGTGGGCTTGCGCCGATCCGGGCATCCAGTTCCACGATACCGTCAATGAATGGCACACATGCCCCGAAGATGGTGAGATCCGCGGCTCGAACCCGTGCTCGGAATACATGTTCCTGGATGACACGGCCTGTAACCTGGCCTCGATGAACCTGCTGACCTTCCTGAAGGATGGTGAGTTCCAGGCGGCGGACTACATGCATGCCTCACGCCTGTGGACACTGACGCTGGAAATCTCGGTGACAATGGCGCAGTTCCCGTCGAAGGAAATCGCGCAACTGTCCTATGACTTTCGCACGCTGGGTCTGGGTTATGCCAATATCGGCGGTCTGCTGATGAACATGGGCTATAGCTACGACTCGGACGAAGGCCGGGCGATCTGCGGTGCGCTGACCGCGATCATGACCGGCGTGGCCTATGCGACATCGGCTGAAATTGCCGGAGAGCTTGGCCCGTTCAAAGGCTATGAGCGCAACGCCGAGCATATGCTGCGTGTCATCCGCAACCACCGCCGCGCGGCGCAGGGTGTGACGGAAGGCTACGAGAAACTGGCCGTCAAACCGGTGCCGCTGGATCACGGCAACTGCCCGGACAAGCGCCTGGTCGATCTGGCCATGTCCGCCTGGGACGAGGCGCTGAGCCTTGGTGAGAAGAACGGTTATCGCAACGCGCAAGCCACCGTGATCGCGCCCACCGGCACCATCGGTCTGGTGATGGATTGCGACACCACCGGGATCGAGCCTGATTTTGCGCTGGTGAAGTTCAAGAAGCTGGCCGGTGGCGGGTATTTCAAGATCATCAACCGCTCGGTGCCATCGGCGCTGGAAAAGCTGGGCTATTCCTCGTCGCAGATCGAAGAGATCGTATCCTACGCAGTAGGTCACGGCACCATCGGCAATGCGCCGGGGATCAACCACACCTCGCTGACCGGTCATGGCTTTGGCCCGAATGAACTGGCCAAGGTGGACGCCGCGCTGGAAAGCGCGTTCGACATCCGGTTTGTCTTCAACCAGTGGACACTGGGCGAGGATTTCTGCACCGGTGTTCTGGGCATCCCGGCGACCAAGCTGAATGATCCGACCTTCGATCTGCTGCGCCATCTGGGCTTTACCAGGGCGGATATCGACGCGGCCAACGACCATGTCTGCGGAACCATGACGCTGGAAGGTGCGCCGCATCTGAAGGAAGAGCATTATTCGATCTTCGACTGCGCCAACCCGTGCGGGAAAAAAGGCAAGCGTTTCCTTGGAGTTGAAAGCCATATCACCATGATGGCGGCGGCACAGAGCTTCATCTCGGGTGCGATCTCGAAGACGATTAACATGCCGAATGACGCGACCATCGAGGATTGCCAGAAAGCCTATGAACTCAGCTGGTCGCTGGGTGTGAAGGCCAACGCGCTCTATCGTGACGGTTCGAAACTGTCTCAACCGCTGGCGGCAGCACTGGTCGAGGATGACGATGAGGCGGCAGAGGTGCTGGAGAGCGGCTCGGCGCAGGAAAAGGCTGTCGTTCTGGCCGAAAAGGTGATCGAGAAGGTTGTGGTCAAAGAGATCATCCGCAGCCATCGTGAGAAACTGCCGCATCGCCGCAAGGGCTATACCCAGAAGGCAATCGTTGGTGGCCACAAGGTCTATCTGCGCACCGGTGAGTTCGAAGACGGCCAGCTGGGCGAGATTTTCATCGACATGCACAAGGAAGGCGCTGGCTTCCGTGCGATGATGAACAACTTTGCCATCGCCGTGTCGGTCGGTCTGCAATACGGTGTGCCGCTGGAAGAATTCGTGGACGCCTTCACCTTCACCAAGTTCGAACCCGCGGGGATGGTGCAGGGCAACGACTCGATCAAGAACGCAACGTCGATCCTGGATTACATCTTCCGCGAACTGGCCGTGTCCTATCTGGACCGCACCGATCTGGCCCACGTGAAACCCGAAGGCGCAACCTTTGACGATTTGGGTCGTGGCGAGGACGAGGGTGTCTCGAATGTATCGGAAATCAGCGATACAGCCGCGTCCAAGTCGTTGGAAGTGCTGAAACAAATCAGCTCCACCGGTTATCTGCGCAAGCGCTTGCCGCAAGATCTGGCTGTGTTCAACGCGGGTCAGGTCGAGGTGAACGGTATGGCTGAACCAGCGGCTTCCTTCGAAGCACCGGCAGCCGAAACGGCGGTGGCCACCGGAATGGACGCCCGCACAAAGGCCAAGATGCAGGGGTACGAGGGCGATCCCTGCGGCGAATGCGGAAACTACACGCTGGTGCGCAACGGCACCTGCATGAAATGCAACACCTGTGGCGCGACAAGCGGGTGTAGCTGAGTTTAGCGCCCCGGCAACCCGGGGTGCAGGGGTCGGATGGCTGCCACAGGTACCGACCCCGACGAATACGAAGCAAGGCACTGAGACTTACCGTTGATGCCTTGGTCCACTCGGCCGACATGCCCGTGTTGGCCGGAAACAGGGTGGGGCGGAATATTTGCTCCCTCCCACTCTTTCACGGAACGGGTGCGCTCGTTCCATGCGACGTCCAGGCCGCAGGCAAAAAAACACCGGGCGGTCAACGAAATGAGCCTGGATGGCGAAACTGACAGGGGGCTTCGGCCCCCTTTCTTTTTTGCGACTGGTTGCCCGGATAAGCGCGGTCCTGCCGGATCGGGCCATGCCTGTCGGGCAAGTTCTGCCGAAACGGGTCTGGCAAGGTTTTGCCCGGCGGTGTGTCGCAACACCGACTCGGGCAAACACGCAAAGATTGGCGCGATTTCCCGGAAATCACGTAAAACGGGTGACGCCTGCGGCTGTTCCGGTGTTTCTGGGGCCTGTCCGGACGAAGACATAATCAACTTATCCAGGAGGCACGAAAATGAAACCGCAGTACTTGATTGGGATTTCCATTGCTGCACTGACCTTGCCGGGAGTGCTCTCGGCGCAGTCCTCAACCGACGCCAATGGCGATGGCGTTCTGACCATCGAAGAAATTCAGGCCGTGTTGCCCGACGTTGACGCCGATACATTTTCGGCGATGGACGCAAATGGCGACGGGGCGCTGGATGCAGATGAGGTGGCCGTTGCACAAGAGGCAGGTTTGCTTCCACCCAGCAACGGGTAGACAAGAAAGGGCGGCCCGACACTCATCGGGCCGCTTTTTCTGATGCTATAACGGCAAGTGAATGTTGAATTTTTCTCGAATCTCAGCATCCAGAACCGGGTCGAACCGGGCCGCCGACGGGGTGGACAGGATCTCATTCTTTCGGGCCACTGCCTTTTCAACCAGATCCGGCTTGCCAAGCTCCACCCATTCCTTGGGGGAAGAGCGGTCACCAAAGGTCGGATAGACATAGTCGGCCTGCATCCGGCTGAGGGTCGCATCGGTGCCCAGATAATGACCGGGGCCGCCCATGCATACGGATGCGATCTGATCCAACGCCAGGGTTTCATCGGTCACTTCGATCCCGCGCACACAGCGCTGCGCCTGACCGATCAGGTCGTCGCTGAGGATGAGGCTTTCAAAGCAGAACCCCAGCAGCGAGGCGTGCATGCCAGCGGCTTCATAAACCATGTTCAGACCGGACAGCCCGGCCATCACGTTCGAGCACATCTGTTCCCACCCGGCCTGCATGTCGGGCAGCTTCGAATCTGATGCGCCGGCTGCCGCGCCCCCCGGCAAGTCGTAGAAACGGTGCATCTGGGCGCAGCCTGCCGTCAGCAGGGCTTGTTCGCCGGAACCGATGGACATTGCGCCGGTCCGTAGATCAAGACCAAAGGGCCAGGTGCCGAAAACTGCGGGCGCGCCGGGACTTACGGCGTTTACATAAACCAATCCCGCAAGGCATTCCGCCGTGGCCTGGGCGATTGCTCCGGCGATGGTTGATGGCGCGGTGGCGCCGGCCATTCCGGCTGACAGCAACAGAACCGGCATTCCGGCCTTGATGCATTCCTCCATCACTTCGCAGCTTTCAGTGGCGAATTTCATCGGTGGGACGACGAAGCAGTTCGAGTTCGACACAAATGGTCGCTCGCGATATTTATCTTCGCCGCCCGCGATCATATAGATCATCTCCATCGCGGGGGCGACGTGGCTGGGTTCCGTGAAGGATGTGCCGACGTGTTTGAATGTTCCTGAACAGCTGGCGTAGATCGTGTTCAGGTCCATTTCCAGGTTGTCCGTGATGTCGCGACAGACCATGGGGCGCTGAACAAAGTGAATATTGTCAAGCTGTTGGCAGATACGTGCGGCATCGTGCAAATCCTGAACGGTTGAATCGCGATACTCGCGACCATGCACGTCGACCATTGAAACGGCTGCACCAGCCGTGCCGTAATGTACTTTTGTACCTGTCAGGTCCAGATCGGTTTTCCCGTCACGGCTGTACAAAGTGACATTGCGGTTCGCCTTTGCGATCGTGTCTTCGACAAGCGCACGGGGAAAGCGGACGCGGCCATCGTCGCCCAATGCGCAGCCTGCACCAACCAGATAGTCGATCCCGCTTTGCGGCGCGTCCGCCAGACCAATTGTTTCCAATGCGGTCAGGGCGGCCTCGTGGATACGTTCGATCTGTGCTTGGGTCAGGACATTCAGGACACCGCCTTCCATACCGGGGCGCACGGGGCGCAGATGTTCAGGCAATGCGGTTGCACGGGCAGCGCGACGCGCAGCGCGACCGCCGCTGCGCGATGTGTTGCGGGATTGGTCGTTCATTTCTATTTCCGATCTGTGAGAGATGTTTGGGGAACTGGCAAATGGCCGCTTACGGCCGTCCTCTCGCTGCACGTCCCCGGTCCGCACCAATGGTGCGGCTGATCAGGCTGATTTTCCAGTCGTGGTCAGTCATTCCGCCTCTCAACGTTTGGCGCAACAATTCCAAAATACGGCGACGCAATCTGTTCTGTTTGCGACCTCAACGGAATTTACTTCAGCAAATATCTGCCCAACAAACCTCTGACGGAATTCTGAGGCAGATTTTCTCCCTCGAGGACAGAAATCTGTTATACTGCATTCACTTACTCTTGAGCTTTGCGTGCAAGGAATTGAACTCTGACAAAAGCGATCCCAGTTGAATTGTAAGTTAACACATGATCTGAAGCCCGAGTGAAATCGCGTTGAAACAGACTTTTGAACTTTTTTCTGTCCTGATTGTCGTGGCTCTGACGGCCAACGCCAGCCCGGTTTTGGCAGAGGATTGGACAGGGGGGTACGTTGGGCTCAGCTTTGGGTATGGCGATGCGGATGGACCGGGTGGATCAAGCGGGGACGACACCGCCTTTGGTGCGCATGTAGGCTATGATCGGGATTTCGGGGCTTTCGTTCTGGGCGGTGAACTTGAATACAACCGCCTTTCCCTGAACCTCAGCCAGTCTCAGGGCAGTCTGGACAGCATGACCCGATTGAAACTGCGTGGCGGGTACGATTTCGGCAGCGCGCTGGGGTATGTCGTCGTTGGCGCGGCACGGGCCGAAACATCTGTCGACAGCGATACCGCCGCTGTTTACGGGATAGGCATCGCTTATCCGATTGGCGACAATTTTGTCATAAGTGGCGAGGCGTTGCGGCAAGATTTCGATGATGTTACCCGATCCACCGGTGGTTTGGATTCCAACGTATTTAACCTGCGCACAACGTTCCGTTTCTGACAACGGGCTTATTCAGCTGCGTGCTTCCTCGCAAGTTGCGACGCGAATTCGCACAGCGTTTTCAGCGCATCCGCAAAACGTTCATCCGCCACGGTCATGGCCACCCGTATGTGCCCGGCAGCGGCCTTGCCGAAGCTTTCGCCGGGCATGACGGCAATCTTGTGTGCGTCCAGCAGCGCGTTGGCAAACGCGTCCCCCGACATCCCGGTCGCGCGGATATCCAGCATCAGATACATGGCGCCCTGCGCGGGGACGAGGCCGACGATGTTTTGCAAGGCTAGAATATCCATGGCCAAGGATCGGCGGCGGCGGAACGGAGCGGCGATTTTTTCTTCAAGTTCAACACCCGCGGTCAGCGCAAAACTCGACGCGTCCTGCACGAACCCGGGAACGCCGTAGGTGGTGTGGGTCGCCAGATTGATCAGATGGGCGATGACCTCCTCGGGGCCGACGACCCATCCACACCGAGACCCCGTCATGGCGTGGGACTTGGACATGGATCCAACCACAAGCGTTCGCTCTGCCATGTCGGGCAGCGCACGCGGAGAAAGATGTTCACCGTCCCAGACCTGCGTGTCGTATACCTCATCCGAGATCAGCCAAAGATCGCGTCGCTTGCACACGTCAGCGACCGCCTCGAGCGATTGACGGGAATAGACCACGCCGGTCGGATTGTTCGGCGTGTTGATCAACAGCGAAACCGCGCCTTCAGCAGCGGCATCGATCCGCTCGGCCTGGGGCTGGAAAGCGTCGTCAGCGGCGGTTTGAACTGCGCGGGCGACGGCGCCAACACCCCGAATCGTGCCGGGGTAGGTGGCGTAGTACGGGTCGAGAAACAATCCGACATCACCGGGATCGCAAACGGCCATATGTGCCGCGAACAGGGCGGCTTGCCCGCCGGGGGTGATCAGAACATTGTTCCGAGAGGTCGGAACGCAAGTGCGGGTCTGAACCCGCGCGGCGACCGTGTCGCGCAGCAGGTCCGTGCCGGGTACCATCGCGTAACCTGTATGGCCGTTGCGGGTCGACAGCTCCATCGCCCGAAGAATCAAAGGGTCGGTTCGGGTGTCATGTTCACCGATCGTCAATTCGGTTACGGCTTGTCCTTCGCTCAACATCCGGCGGGCGCGATAGAACACGTCCCAGCCATCGCTGCCGCCGCCGGTGATCTGCGTGATGCGTTCAGACAATCTCATGAAATCGCCTCTGGTTGCTTTGCGCTGAATGGGGCAGAGCAGTGGCCGTTTGTCAATCAGCTTCGCGGCGCCAGCGTTGCCTGAAGCTTTTTTGTCAGCGATGCGCGCACGAGGTCATAGGAGGCCGTCAAACGATGGCGCAGCTCCTCGGTCTCGGCATCAAACGGCAGGCGGACCCAGCTGCGGTGAAAATAGGGGGCTTTCACCGCGACACCGGCATCAATCAGCATCTGAGCCGTTTCCACGTCGGGCGTTTTGACGGAAACACCGTCATTTGCAATTCCGATACAGGCAAACATCTTGCCGCCAACTTTCCACGCGTCATGACCGCCGCCCCATGGGTCTGACAGTTCTGCACCGGGAAATTCCTTGCAGATGGAATTGATGAGGTCTCGATCCATGACGGGCACTCTGCCGGACCGGGTGATCAAACTCAACGCTTGGCTTGGCGGGAATCCCGTGCTAACCGAGGGGCATGAACCCGGTGACCTGCATCATTATCTGCTGCATTACCTGCTGATTTATCAAGCGGGCCGGTTTCTTTCGTTTTCATCCCTGAGACAAGTTGCTAAGCCCGCGCCAACGCGCAAGCCTTTGCTGTTTTCTAGGAGCCCGACCGATGACGACGATCAAGCTGCACAACACGCGGACGCGGACGAAGGAAGATTTCGTACCGATCGACCCTGACAACGTGCGGATGTATGTCTGTGGTCCGACGGTCTATGACCGCGCCCATCTGGGCAATGCCCGCCCGGTGGTCGTGTTCGACGTTCTTTATCGTCTGTTGCGCCACGTCTATGGCGCAGAGCGCGTGACCTATGTGCGCAATTTCACCGACGTGGACGACAAGATCAACGCCACCGCGCTGGCCCGCAAACAGGCCGGTGCAGAAGGGTCGTTGGAGCAACTGGTTCAGGAACGGTCGGATGAAACCATCGGCTGGTACCTGCATGATATGGGCGCTTTGGGCACGTTGGAGCCGAACGAGATGCCGCGTGCGACCCAATTCATCGCACAGATGATTGCGATGATCGAAGACCTGATCGCCAAGGGCCATGCCTATGCCGCCGAAGGTCATGTTCTGTTTGCGGTGGATAGCTGGAAAGAAAGCTATGGCAAGCTGTCGGGGCGCTCGGTGGATGACATGATCGCTGGCGCGCGGGTCGAGGTGGCGCCCTACAAGAAGAACCCGATGGATTTCGTTCTGTGGAAACCCTCGACCGATGAACTGCCGGGCTGGGACAGCCCATGGGGGCGGGGACGTCCGGGCTGGCACATCGAATGCTCAGCCATGAGCTATGAGTTGCTGGGTGAGAGTTTTGATATCCATGGTGGCGGCAACGACCTGATGTTCCCGCACCACGAGAACGAGATCGCTCAGAGCAAATGCGCGCACCCGCACGGTGAATTCGCGCGGGTCTGGCTGCATAACGAGATGTTGCAGGTCGAAGGCAAGAAGATGTCCAAATCGCTGGGCAACTTCTTCACGGTGCATGACTTGTTGGAGCAGGGCGTGCCGGGTGAGGTAATCCGCTTTGTCTTTTTGCAGACGCATTATCGCAAGCCGATGGACTGGACCGAGAAGAAAGCCCGCGAAGCAGAGGCGACGCTGCGCAAGTGGCGAGATCTCGTATCCGAGATTGGTTGCGTTGAGGGAGAACCTCTTCCAGAGATTGTTAAGGTTCTCGCCGATGATTTGAACACAGCAGGCGCGATTACACTGCTTCACGAAGAATTCAGGCGAATTAGAAAATTGCGGAACGAGTTGCTTCAAAGCGTAGAGCATGAGGGTCCGATCCTAGCAGAGGAAGTCTCGGATTTTGTTGCATCCGCCCAGCTTATTGGCCTCCTGACTCCTGAGTTCGGCGACTGGGCTCAAGATAAGAAATTGTCTACAGAAGTGCGAGACGTCATAGAAAGACTCGCGAGAAAATGGATTGAAAGTAGGCGATCTAAGAACTGGGAGAGAGCCGACAAAATTCGAGACGAATTGGCAGCAATTGGTATTCGGTTGGTGGTCGAGAAAACCAATTCGTCCGAATGGCGCTATGAGAACCCAGATTACGCCGACAACGAGGCAAACCGAGCCCGTCTAAAGGCGCTATTGGACTTGGAAAGTAAGTGAGTCAAACGCTGGTTCGTGGAAGGTAAGTGAGTCAAACGCTGGTTCGTGGAAGCGAGATCTAATGACCAAAAAACGCCTCTATCTTTATGACACCACCCTGCGTGACGGGCAGCAGACCCAGGGCGTGCAGTTTTCGACCGCTGAAAAAGTGCAGATCGCACAGGCGCTGGACGCATTGGGGGTGGATTACATCGAAGGCGGTTGGCCCGGTGCCAACCCCACCGACAGCGCGTTTTTCGAGGCGGCGCCAAAGACCGCGGCCCAGTTGACGGCCTTTGGCATGACCAAACGGGCAGGGCGCTCGGCCGAGAATGACGATGTGCTGGCTGCGGTGATGAATGCGGGTACGCAGGCCGTTTGTCTGGTTGGCAAGTCGCATGATTATCACGTGACCCATGCGCTTGGCATTTCGCTTGAAGAGAACACGGAAAACGTTCGTGCTTCGGTCGCGCATATCGTTGCGCAAGGGCGCGAGGCTCTGTTCGATGCCGAACATTTCTTTGATGGGTACAAGGACAACCCCGAATACGCGACAGAAGTTTGCCGGGCCGCGCTGGAAGCGGGCGCGCGATGGGTTGTGCTGTGTGACACCAACGGCGGCGCGTTGCCGTCCGAGGTCGGGCGGATCGTGTCCGAAGTGATCGCGGCCGGCCTGCCGGGTGAACGGTTGGGTATTCACACCCATAACGATACCGAGAACGCAGTGGCCTGTTCTCTGGCGGCGGTCGAAGCAGGTGCGCGGCAAATTCAGGGAACGCTGAATGGTCTGGGGGAACGCTGCGGCAACGCAAACCTGACGGCGCTGATCCCGACATTGCTGCTGAAAGAACCCTACGCCTCGCAGTTCGAAACCGGCGTCAGCCTTGATGCGCTGGCCAGGCTGACCCGCATCAGCCGCATGTTGGACGATGTCCTGAACCGCGTTCCCAGCAAGCAGGCGGCGTATGTGGGCGCGTCGGCTTTTGCGCATAAGGCGGGGTTGCACGCCAGCGCGATCCTTAAGGACCCGTCGACTTACGAACATGTGGACCCTGCGAGCATAGGCAATGAACGTATCATTCCGATGTCGAACCAGGCGGGTCAGTCGAACCTGCGCAAACGCCTGACCGAGGCGGGGCTGAGCGTCAAAGCCGGTGATCCCGCATTGGGCCGCATCCTTGAGCGGATCAAGGATCGTGAAGCGGTTGGGTATTCCTACGACACCGCGCAGGCCAGTTTCGAACTGTTGGCGCGGGATGAACTGGGGCAACTGCCTGAGTTCTTCGAGGTCAAACGCTACAAGGTCACTGTTGAGCGTCGGAAGAACAAATACAACAAGATGGTCAGCCTGTCCGAGGCTGTCGTCGTGGTCAAAGTGGACGGTGAAAAGAAACTGTCGGTCAGCGAGTCCATGGACGACTCCGGAAACGACAGGGGGCCTGTGAACGCGCTGGCCAAGGCGCTGGCGAAGGATTTGGGACAATACTCGCAGGTTTTGTCAGACATGCGCCTTGTCGATTTCAAGGTCCGTATCACCCAGGGCGGGACCGAAGCGGTGACCCGCGTCATCATCGACAGCGAAGACGGTCAGGGGCGGCGCTGGTCGACGGTGGGTGTTAGTGCGAACATAGTTGATGCGTCCTTTGAGGCGCTGCTGGATGCGATCCAGTGGAAACTGGTCCGTGATTGCGATCCGCAAAAGGCAGCGGCCGAGTGAGTGGGACCTTCGACGATGATGTCAAAGCCTGCGCCGCGCTGGTACAGCGTGCGGATCCTGATCGGTTCCGCGCGACGATGGCTGCTCCGGTCGCGGCCCGCGTGGTTTTGTTTCCGATCTATGCGTTGAATGTTGAAGTCGCCCGCGCGCCATGGGTGACGCAAGAGGCCATGATTGCCGAAATGCGGCTGCAATGGTGGCGCGACGCGTTGCAGGAGATTGCAGAAGGGGCCGCGGTGCGGCGGCACGAGGTGGTGACGCCTTTGTCGCGGGTCCTGTCGCCGCATCTGGCAGGCGTTCTGGATGAATTTGTTGCCGTAAGACGTTGGGATATATACCGGGATCCGTTCGAGGATCAGGAACATTTTGACGCCTATATCAACCACAGTTCCGGATCTCTTTTCGTCGCCTCGGCGCAAGCGCTGGGTGCGGCGGATGAAAGCGTGTTGCGCGATTTCGGGTACGGAGTCGGTGTGGCAAATTGGTTCCGCGCCATTCCCGAACTGGAAAAGCGGGGTCGCGTACCTTTGCTTAATGGGTCGACGGGTGGCGTTCAGCAACTGGCCCAATCCGCTTTGGACCGATTGCGCAAGGCGCGATCAAACCGGGCCGACATCGCACCTGAGGCGCGTCCCGCGCTGTATGCAGGTTGGTTGGCGGAACGGGTGCTTAAGCAGGCCATCGCCCAACCCAAGCGGGTGGCGGCTGGAGCGCTGGAACCAGGCGAAATGCGTCAGCGACTGTCCCTGATGTGGACCGTCGGCAGCGGGCGCTGGTGATCAGACCCTTTCGGGATCGGCCGGGCGCAAAACCAGCCACAGCAATGCGCCACCTGCCAGTGTCAGCAAGGGGATCATGGCAAGGTTGACGGCGTTCCACCCCTCGATCGCGGATCCGCCCGAGCAGTTCATCAACCCGCCCGAGGCCAGCGATGCCAATGTCACACCGCCAAACACCAGCAGGTCGTTGAGGCCCTGCATCCGCCCGCGTTCATGCGGTTCATGCGACGCGGCCAGCATCGTGGTCGCGCCGATGAATCCGAAATTCCAACCAATGCCCAGAAGAACAAGGGCGACAAAAAAGTTACCCAATTCAACGCCTTGCAGCGCAACCACCCCTGATGCAGCAAGTATGGCCAAACCCAGAGCGACGATCTTCTCAACGCCAAACCGGGCAATCAGGTGCCCGGTGAAGAAGCTGGGGACATACATTGCCAGCACGTGACTGGTCACGATATCCGCTGCGTCATTGGCAGAAAATCCACATCCGACAACGGCAAGCGGCGTCGAGGTCATCACCAGATTCATCAACGCATAAGACACCATGGCACAGATGATCGCGACGGCGATGCGGGGTGTTTTCAACAACTCGATCCGTGACCGCCCCTTGGGTTCATCGGCCGCAGGTTTCGCAGGCGTCGGAATGTCGAGAAAGAAGAACAGCGCCGAGCCCAGAACGTTGATCCCGATTACGGCCATATATGTTCCCAGAAAAGGGATGACGTAAGCTTCAGACGTAAGTTTCACAATCTGAGGCCCGATGATGGCGGCCGCCAGCCCACCGGCCATCACGTATGAAATCGCTTTTGGGCGGTAGTCGTTTGACGCGGTGTCTGCTGCCGCAAAGCGATAGAACCCGTGTGCGCTCATATAGATGCCGGTCAGCAGGCTGCCGACAAGAAAAATGGGGAACGAGCCCAGAAACAGGCCATAGGCCCCGATCAGCCCGCCCAGTGCACCGGCGGTTGCCCCGACAAGGAACCCCACGCGACGGCCCCATTTTTGCATGATGGCCGAGATCGGCGTGGCTGCCAGCATCGATCCCAGAACGATCAGGGATATCGGCAGCGTCGCCAGGCAAGGGTTCGAGGCCAGCGATTGACCTGCAAGCCCGCCAACGATGAACATCATCGGCATCTGCGCACCCAGGATGGCTTGGGCAGCCACCAGCACGGCCACATTGCGTTTGGCCTGCCGGTCGTCCGGAAGGGTTGAAATCATGGTCATGGGCGAATGGTTATCGGCTAAGTGTTTGCGGCACAAGCGGGTTGCATCTGCGTCACATGCGCCTAACCTGCCCGAAATAACAGAGCAGGGAGGCCGCATGCCCGCAGGCCGCATCATCGAAACATCGGACTGTGTGGCGGAAGGGGCCGAATGGCTGGCCCAAACCTGTCCGCGCATGGCGTATGCGATGGATCAGACCGGCCCCTTGCCGCTGCGCCGCCGCCCCGATGGGTTTGCGCAATTATTGAGTGCAATCGTCAGTCAGCAAGTCAGCGTGGCTTCGGCCAATGCGATCTGGAAACGGCTTCAGGATGCCCGCTTGACCGGTCCGCGCAAGATCCTGTGGGCAACGGATGACGATCTGCGGGCAGTTGGGTTGAGCCGACAGAAGATCCGTTATGCACGCGCTCTGGCCGAGGCACGTATCGACTATAAGGCACTGCGCGATGCAACTGACGCAGATGTCGTCGCTACTTTGACGCAAGTTCCGGGTATCGGTGTCTGGACAGCCGAAATCTATGCGATGTTCTCACTGGGTCGCGCAGATGTCATCGCACCCGGTGATCTCGCCCTGCAAGAGGCGGCGCGCATCCTCTATGACTTGCCTGAACGTCCAACGGACAAGAAATTGCGCAATATGGCCGAGGCCTGGTCGCCCTGGCGTTCGGTTGCGGCACGGGTGCTGTGGGCCTATTACCGGGTTGCAAAACAAAGAGAAGGGATCAGATGACACGGGTTTTGAATGCGCTCCGGAAAGAGCCTGTTTCGGGCGACACGCGCTCGGTCGTGGTGTTCGTGCATGGCTATGGCGCAAACGGTGCCGATCTGCTGGGATTGGCCGATCCGCTGGGTGAACACCTGCCTGACACGTTGTTCGTGGCCCCCGACGCGCCCGAGCAGATCCCCGGAATGCCCAACGGGTATCAGTGGTTTCCGATTCCCTGGATCGATGGATCTTCCGAAGAAGAAGCCCGCCGGGGCATGGAAATGGCTGTCGAGGACTTCAACGCCTTTCTGGACGCGCTGATGGTGGACGAAGATGTTCTGCCCGAACAGGTTGTGTTGTTTGGCTTCAGCCAGGGCACCATGATGAGCTTGCACGTTGCGCCGCGGCGGGAAGATCCCGTGGCCGGGATCGTAGCCTTTTCAGGCCGTTTGCTGGAACCCGATTTGCTGGTGGATGAAACCGTCAGCCGGATGCCTGTCTTGCTGGTGCATGGCGACGCTGACGACGTTGTTCCGCCTCAATCCCTGCCGGAAGCGGCCGAAGCCTTGCAAGCTGCGGGTTTCAAAGAGGTCTATGCCCATGTCATGAAAGGCACCGGGCACGGTATCGCCCCGGATGGGCTGAGCGTTGCGCTGGCTTTCATGCGCGACAAGCTGAGCCTTTAGTGTTTGGAATCTGATCTGCGGAGCGCCCATGCGTTCCGCACCGGATCAAGTCCAAAGGTGCGCTTCGGCGAACTCGACCGAGTTTCCGGCCGGGTCGCGCACATACAGGGATCGCACGCCGCCGGGCCAGTCAAACTCGGCATCTACTGGAATATTCCAATCCAGAAGGTGTTTGCGCATCACTGCGATTTCCTCTCGTGACAGCACAAGACACACATGTCCGGGGCCGCGCGCGCCGTGGGGCGGAACCGGCATGCCGGGGTCGAGCGGCGGTTGTTCGGTCTGGTCGGGATTGAAAATCAGCAGGACCGATCCGCCGATGCGATAGAAAACATGGCGGTCAGCGACGCGTTGGATGCGTTCGAGCCCAAGAACTTCGCCGTAAAACTGTTCTGCCGCGTCCAGATCATCAACATAGAGCGCGGCTTCCAGAATGGCCGAAGGGGCCGGGATGTCAGGCGTTTTCTTCATGACCCCAGTTTAGCAGATCGGGGCAGGGTCTGTCACCGGCGCGGGCGACGGTCGCGCTTGCGTTGGGGGGCCGCGCTCAGTGTCGGCATTGGCAGACTGTCCCAGTGCCCGGGCTCAAGATCATCCAGGGTCCAGTCTCCGATGCGGTACCGGATCAGGCGCAGCGTCGGCAGGCCAACTGCCGCTGTCATCCGACGCACCTGTCGGTTTTTGCCCTCACGTATGGTCAGTTCAAGCCAGCTGTCCGGCACAGTCTTGCGTTCGCGGATCGGCGGGGTGCGCGGCCAAAGCATTTCGGGCTCGTCGATCTGGCGGGCCTTGGCTGGGCGGGTCAGACCATCCTTCAATTCGACCCCGTTGCGGAGCGTTTTCAGGGCCGCCTCGTCGGGGGTGCCTTCAACTTGAACCCAATAGGTTTTGGCCATCTTGTGCTTTGGGTCAGAGATCTGGGATTGCAACTTTCCATGATCTGTCAGCAGCATCAAACCTTCACTGTCACGGTCCAGCCTGCCCGCCGGATAGACGCCGGGAAGATCGATGAAATCGGACAGCGTGCTGCGTGGGCCGTCCGTATTGGCGCGGTCCGTGAACTGCGGCAGAACATCATAAGGTTTGTTGAAGCGAATGAACCAGGACATGACCTGCGCATAGCCCGAAGGTCACCCCCGGTGCAAGCTGTGGATAACTGTCACGTGCCTGTTACGGATTCGCGTTACCCCGTCTGCGACATATTGTGGAAAATCAGGGCTTGTCAGAGTTTTAACACGATATATAGTTATAAAAAGACCGGGGCGGGTGCTCCCCGCTCTGGTGTCACAAACGGGCAGCTGAGAGCGAGGAGCGATTCTGTGATGGACGGAGACTTCAGAACCGAATTTGTAAGGGAGCCGGGTGCGCTCAAACAACACCCGGCCCTGGTTTTGAACGCCGATTATCGCCCCTTGTCCTATTACCCGCTGTCACTGTGGCCCTGGCAAGAAGCGATCAAGGCGGCCTGGCTGGATCGGGTCGATATCGTGGCTGAATATGACGAGGTCGTCCGCAGCCCGAGCACCGAGATCCGAATACCCTCGGTCGTTGTTTTGAAAGACTATGTAAAACCCAGAAAGCGCGTGGCCTTCACGCGCTTTAATTTATTTTTGCGGGATGAATTCCGCTGCCAGTACTGTGGCAGCCGGGACAACCTGACCTTCGATCATGTGGTGCCGCGGGCCGCCGGTGGTGTGACCAGTTGGCAGAACGTGGTGGCCGCGTGCAGCCCGTGCAATCTGCGCAAGGGGTCAAAGTCGCTGCGCCAGGCTCGGATGACCTTGCGCAAGCCGCCACGTCAGCCCGATGCCGAAGCGTTGCGCAATATCGGACGGAAATTCCCACCGAACCACCTGCATGAAAGCTGGATCGATTTCCTGTACTGGGATGCAGAGCTGGACGAGTTCTAAGCCGCGCGGGATTTCCATGCGGCCAGCCAGATCAGCACCAGCATGGCAGAAGCAATGGCGTTCCAGCCAGCCATCGAGATACCGAACATCTCCCAGGGGATATCATCGCATCGCACCAAAGGCGCGGACATGATTTGATCGAACAGATCGTCAGCGGACAGACCGCTGATGCTGCCGGATGTGCAGCTGCTTGGGCCTTCCCACCAGCCTTGTTCAACGCCGGCGTGAAATACGCCCACCGCCGAAGTCGTCGCGGCCGCCGCGGCGCCCAGCAAGGGAAGAAAGGTCAGCCTGGGCAATGCCAGCGCCACGGCGCCAATCGCGATTGCCACTGCATGAGGATAGCGCTGCCAGATGCACATCTTGCACGGCGCAAGCCCGCCGAGATGCTGAAAGCCAAAAGCGGCCAGAAGAAGCGCCAGTGATCCAAGACTTGCCACTGCGACAAGTTGCGAACGTCTCGTCATAAGTATTTCACCACCAGGAATCCGCCAAACAGGAGGATGATGAACAAAGTGAACATTAGCCCCAGGCGCTTTTCGATGAAGTCGCGGATCGGCTCACCGAATCCCCAGAGCAGGCCTGCCACCAGAAAGAACCTCAACGCGCGGGCCAGAATCGAGGTCGCGATGAAGGTTCCAAGCGGCATGCCGGTCCAGCCGGACATAATGGTGATGACCTTGTAGGGGAAGGGGGTCACACCAGCGGCCAGAACGGCCCAGAACCCGAAGTCGTTGAACCGGGTATTGAATTCTTCCATGGCATGGGCTTTCCCCATGGATTCCAGAATGGGCTGCCCGATGCTTTCATAGAAAAACGCACCAATCGCATAGCCCAGCATGCCCCCCAGAACCGATGCCACCAGTGCCACGGTTGCGATCAGCCATGCCCGGGACGGGCGGGCCAGAATCATCGGAATCATCAGCACATCTGGGGGAATCGGGAAGAACGAACTTTCGATGAAAGCCACGATGGCCAGCGCCCACAGCGCGTGAGGGTGTTCGGCCAGACGAATGGTCCAGTCATAAAGCGATCGTAACATAAAGCACTCAAATCCCGTTTTCGGTCTGAAACCCAGCCAAACCATGCGCCCGATGGACCGTCAACAGCCGAAGGCGAAACAAATGGAATATTGGATGGTTTTTGCCTCTGGACCTTCGCTTGGATGGGCGCTAATCCAGGGTTCGTGGCCCAAGTGGCGGAATGGTAGACGCAGGGGATTCAAAATCGAAAACCCGTCCACTCGTGGAAGCACTAGCATTAAGGAATAAGTGAAGCGCAAGAGCGTTTGGATCCCGATTAGCTAAATAATTCAAAGCCTAAAGCGAAAATCACACTGTAAGTGGATGTATCCATTTGCGGGTTGAATTCGCAAATGCAGGTCACCGACGGTTGGCGGTGACGCGAATTGCGCAACGGTTCAGAAACATCTCAGGAATTTGTCAGTGTGCTTCAAAAATTTCTGGCTTGCACTTCTCTGACCTCTAAGGCTTCCTCACCAAAAAAATGAGGAGTGCAGGTGAAATGCAGGAATTGTCGAAAGCACGTGAACAAAACCTTAGGGGGCTCGCTCTGTTTGCCATTATCTCACGGTTCCGAGAAGTAGACAGCGAGATGCCAGTCCAGCAAATGCTGTGTTTGGTTTGGGTGGCAAACAATGAAGGTAAGTCGCAGAAGGAACTGCGTGACTCCCTTGGAATGGCGTCGTCTACTGCTTCCAGAAACCTCAATGCCCTCGCCGATTATCACCGTCTGGGAAAACCGGGCTTGGGTTTAGTTGAAATGGCCGACGACTTTAGAGATCGAAGACAAAAGGTTGTGCGCTTAACTCCCAAGGGCAGAACGTTGATGAACGAGGTGCTGAACTACGTCATTGCGGAAGCGCCAAGTTCTTTACGAAAGGTCGAGAGCGAGATTTTGTTTAAAGAACAACGAAGACCTGCTTGACGACTCTCTGGCAAGAACATAACCAAAGGCGCAGTGCCCTTCTGGTGGAATGGTAGACACGAGAGATTCAAAATCTCTTGCCGGCAACGGCGTCCCGGTTCGAGTCCGGGGAAGGGCACCACTTCAACAATAGCGAAAAACAATGGTCCGGGCGATTGGTATCAAAACGCCCTGTGCATCCAACATTTTGAGAAAGGCAGTACGTGAGCGACAAGAATTACAAGGCAATCGAACGGGAGCTTTTTAGAGTTTGGACTGTAGAAGTTACACAGGCCGAAGGTTCGAAGAAGGTTCCGGTCGAGATGAAGCACTTGTTAGTTAATCACAGCCTTTCGTTTCAATTGCAGACGGGGGAAATGCGGGGGCATAAAATCGCCTTAGACTTTTCTGCCAAGTTGCTCGGAAAAGCGCTGGAAACCATTATGCTTTATGAAGGTGCGAAAGATGCGGCGGCGGCTTTGCGGCTGGCAATGGAAAGCTTCGATAAATTTGCTTACCGCGATAGCTAGGCCAAAGTATTGCGTGATATCATGTCACTGGTGACATTGACGGTGGCATTATAGCGTTTTAGGTGACGTGCTTTCTGCTGATTGTGATGGAAATACAGGGAGTTAAGCTGCCGCTGTGGTTTCAAAATCCCCCGCCTTCACGGGCGTGAGAGTTCGAGTCTCTCCTTGGGCACCACAGTTCCGACAAACTCAGAACAACGTCCGTCCCAAGGGCGGGGCGCCGTTATCAAGCTGCTGACCCGCAAACTTGATCTGCATCTCTTGTTTGTGGTCCTCCGTAACGAGCCACCAGTGCCACAACGTTCTTGGCCTGCATAAGCAGACAGGTGATCAGGTCCCCGCAAGGATGGATCGTGAACCGAGTTGGTATTGAAGTGCCTTTGTCAGATTCGTCGAAACGTACAACCGTGACTTGCCCTGCCTCCTTATCCGAAACGCGGTTCGCTCTGTTTCGCGGTGATTAGCGCCGGGAATGAGGTCACGTTTTGGATTTGGAGTGACCGCATGAACCCGGACGGCTCGCTGTGAACTGATGGGGAAAGTTCGGGATTTATGCTCATATATGCGAATTGGCGCAGGTCTGACCGGCGCCGGCCTTGACATTGCGAGTATCTGAATGAAACCTCGAAAGGGTTGGGAGAAATTGGGAAATTCAAAGATTTGTAGCCGTTGCGATGCGGGCCGGTTTGTATTATCGGCACGCTTCCCTGAGCAGGTGATCAAACTTGATTTCCAACTGCCAGACAAAAAAAGTGGGAGTTAACAGATGAAAAACAGCAGCAAACTGAGCGTCGGCGCCTTCGTTACCGCAGCCCTTCTGGCTCCGGCGGCATATGCCGAAGAGTTCATTACGATCGGTACCGGTGGTGTCACCGGCGTTTACTATCCGACCGGCGGCGCGATCTGTCGTCTGGTCAACAAAGGCCGGAAAGAGCACGGCGTGCGCTGCTCGGTCGAATCGACCGGTGGTTCAGTTTACAACATCAACACCATCCGCGAAGGCGAGCTGGAGTTTGGTGTGGCCCAGTCCGACTGGCAGTACCACGCCTATAACGGCACCTCAAAATTCGAAGAAGCCGGCCCGTTCGAAGGCCTGCGCGCCGTGTTCTCGGTGCACCCCGAACCCTTCACCGTGGTGGCTCGCGCCGATTCCGGCATCACCAACTTTGAAGACCTGAAGGGCAAGCGCGTCAACATCGGCAACCCCGGTTCCGGTCAGCGCGGCACCATGGAAGTCCTGCTGGGCGAAATGGGCTGGACCACAGACGATTTCGAACTGGCTACCGAGCTGAAAGCGGCTGAACAGTCGGCGGCCCTGTGCGACAACCAGATCGACGCAATGGTTTACACTGTTGGCCACCCCTCGGGTTCGATTCAGGAAGCCACCACCGCATGTGACTCGGTTCTGGTGAACGTCAGCGGTGAGGCCGTGGACAAGCTGGTCAACGAAAACTCGTTCTACCGCAAGGCAACCATTCCCGGTGGCATGTACCGTGGGTCTGACGAAGACACCTCGACCTTTGGTGTGGGCGCGACCTTCGTGACCTCGGCCGATGTATCGGAAGATGCGGTTTACGCGGTCGTCAGCTCGGTCTTTGAAAACTTCGATGACTTCAAAAAGCTGCACCCGGCGTTTGCGAACCTGAAGCCCGAAGAGATGATTGCGGATGGCCTGTCGGCTCCGCTGCATCCGGGTGCCGAGAAGTACTACAAAGAAAAAGGCTGGATTCAGTAAACCAGACCTGACGCAGGGTGCCCAAGGGCGCCCTGCACAAAACCCGTGTGAAACGGGATTTCAGAAGGCCGAACAATGGCCGCGACGGGGAGACATTTGATGAATTCCGACACTCAATCCAATCGTCCGCTTTCCGAAGAAGAGCTTCAGGATCTGGTTGCATCTTCTGACGCAGGAGGGCGAAATCCGGTCGGGAACGTGGGCGTTTTCCTGGCGGTCGTGGCCGCGATCTGGTCGATATTTCAAGTTGTTCTGGCTTCGCCCTTGGCGAATTATGTCTTGCCCGGAAGCGTCGTGAACAATGCACGGCAATTCCATCTGGCTTTTGCTTTGTTTCTGGCCTTTGCGGCCTATCCGGCGCTCAAATCCAGCCCCCGGAACTATATTCCGGTTCAGGATTGGATCATGGGATTGGTGGGCGCGTTCGTCGCGCTGTACGGCTATTTCTTCTATGACAAGATCGTCAATGCGGGCGGTTTGGCCGACGACACTGACAAATGGGTTGCGTTGCTTGGCCTGGTGCTGTTGTTCGAGGCCGCGCGCCGTGCGCTTGGCCCTGCCATGGCAATTATCGCGACCATATTTTTGGCCTATGTCTTCTTCGGTGCCTCGGAATGGGTGCCCGAAGTTATCCGCTGGAAGGGCGCGAGCCTGAAAAAGGCGATGAGCCACATGTGGATCACGTCCGAGGGCGTGTTTGGTATTGCATTGGGTGTTTCCACGAAATTCGTCTTCCTGTTCGTGCTGTTTGGCGCATTGCTGGATAAAGCCGGGGCAGGGAACTACTTTATCAAGATGGCCTTTGGGGCCCTGGGCCACCTGCGTGGTGGTCCGGCCAAGGCGGCGGTTGTGGGCTCGGCTGCGACCGGCCTGATCTCGGGCTCGTCGATTGCCAATGTTGTTACCACAGGTACCTTCACCATCCCGCTGATGAAGCGCGTCGGGTTCAGCAGTGAACAAGCGGGCTCGGTCGAGGTTGCCAGTTCGGTCAACGGGCAGATCATGCCGCCGGTGATGGGGGCCGCTGCATTCCTGATGGTGGAATATGTGGGCATCTCTTATGTCGAGGTGATCACCCATGCCTTCCTGCCGGCTGCGATTTCCTACATCGCACTGGTTTACATCGTGCACCTTGAGGCCGTGAAGCGGAACATGCCCACGCTGGGCGACCGCGATGTACATCTGGCGCGGACCGTAGTGGGGATGCTGGGCTTTTTCCTGGTGTTTGCAGGTCTTTGCTATGGCTCACAATTCCCGGTGGATGCCGTGACAAGCTGGGTGCCGTCGGCCGCTGGGATCGTGCTCAGTCTGATTATCTGCGCGGTCTATGTCGCACTGCTTTATCTGGCGGCGCAGGTGCCTGACCTGGAACCCGACGACCCTAACGCCAAAGAGGTTACGCTTCCGGTCATCGCCGATATCTACAAAGCTGGCCTGCATTACCTGCTGCCGATCATCGTGCTGGTCTATTTCCTGATGATCGAACAGAAATCACCGGGCCTGTCCGCCTTCTGGGCCACATCGTTGCTGTTTGTCATCCTGCTGACGCAGAAGCCGCTGAAAGCGATGTTCCGCGGGCAGAGCAACCTGTACAACACTTTCATCGATGGTGTTGCCGACCTGTGGCAAGGTCTGATCGACGGGGCACGCAACATGATCGGCATCGCGCTTGCCACGGCAACCGCGGGCGTGATCGTGGGAACCGTCACGTTGACGGGGGTTGGTCAGGTTATGGCCGATCTGGTCGAGTTCCTGTCGGGTGGCAATCTGATCCTGATGCTGGTCATGGTCGGGCTGCTCAGCCTGATCCTGGGCATGGGTCTGCCGACAACCGCGAACTATATCGTTGTCAGCTCTTTGATGGCCGGTGTGGTTGTTGAGTTGGGCGCCCAAAGCGGGCTGATCGTTCCATTGATCGCTGTCCACCTGTTCGTGTTCTATTTCGGGATCATGGCCGACGTGACACCTCCGGTCGGGCTGGCCAGTTTTGCCGCCGCGGCCGTGTCGGGCGGTGATGCGATCAAAACCGGTTTCACGGCCTTCTTCTACAGCCTGCGCACCGTGGCGCTGCCCTTCGTGTTCATTTTCAACACCGATCTTCTGCTGATCGATGTGACATGGGTCGAAGGGATCATAGTGGCGATTTTCGCGACGATAGCGATACTTGTCTTCACGGCAGGCACCATGGGGTACTTCCTGACCCACAGCCGCATCTACGAAAGTATCGCGCTGATCGCCGTGGCCTTCGCCCTGTTCAGGCCGGATTTCTTCATGGATCGCATCGCGCCTCCATACACTTCGGTCGAGCCTGCGGCGTTTGTCGAAACCATCGGCCAGACTCCACCGGGAACCGAGGTTCGCATGGTGATCAGCGGGCCGGATTTTGATACCGGCAAGATGGTGGACACCACGGTTGTCGTGCCAGTCGGATCCGAAGAAGGCGGTGAAGCGCGCGTCGATGCCATGGGGCTGCTGTTGCTCGAAGAGGATGGCCTTGTCAAACTTGACGAGCCGATGTTTGGATCACCGGTTGCCGAAGATCTGGCCAACTTTGACTATTATGGTGACGAGGCCGTGCGTCTGAGCTCGGCCAGCCTGCCGTCCAGCCAGCCTCCGAAGCAACTGGTCTATATCCCGGCGCTGATCCTGCTGGGTCTGATCGCTTTTCTGCAACGCGGCCGTGCCGCCAGACAAGAGGTGCTCGTATGACACGTTCCGTTCTGTGTGCCGTTGATATCAGCAATGGCGAGATTGATGCACCGGTTCTGAAAAAAGCAGCCGCGCTGGCGGATATGGAAGGGGCGCAACTTGACGTGGTGACAGTGCTGCCCGATTTCGGGGAAAGCTGGGTGTCGGGGTTTTTCGAATCCGGTTTTCACGACAAGGCGTTGGAGGAAGCGCAGGCCAAACTGACGGCGCTGTGCGTATCGGCCCTGGGGGCCGAGCGCAACGAAACCATCCGCCATGTGGTTGCGACAGGAACAGCTTATCAGGAGATTTTGAAGACGGCCGAAAGTGCCGGCTCTGATTTGATCGTAATCGGAGCCCACAAGCCGGATTTCAAGGATTACCTGCTGGGCCCGAATGCGGCACGCGTGGTGCGACATTCCAACGTCTCGGTTTACGTGGTGCGCTGACGCGAAAAGCAGATGCCGTGCACAGAGGTGCCGGAGCCCCGACGGTCGCCTGCCGCCGTTCGGGCTCCCGCAGCCAGGTCAGTAGCCCGTCATCTCGAGATACCCAACGCCCTCGTGGCTGCCGGTGACCGTGACCGGACCTTCCCAATATTCAAAACGTGTCCCCATCCAGGCGTCCGGTGTCAGGGCGGATACCTTGACGTCGATGCCTCGGTCCGCAAGCACGACGCGCCATTGCGTCGGGACGTCGCGCCCTGCCACCTGATCGGTCGCAAGCGGCTCAAGCCTGACGGATCCGTCGGGGATGGCATCGGTGCTGCCGTCTGAATTGATCCATGTAGCCGAAGTGAAATCGCCGCGACCACCGCGCAGTCGAAAGGCCATCAGCTTGTCCCCGTCCTCGAAGCTGAGCGAAAACCAATCCCAGCCGGTTTGATCCTCGGCCAGGGGTTGCGAAGACCATTCCCGGTCCAGCCAGCCCTGACCGGTGACGCGCATATCGCCATTCGGCAGGTGCAGTACGCCTTCGACTGAATAAAAGGGTTGCGAATAGTAATAGCTGGCTTGCCCGTCGGCGGATTTGACAGAATAGCCCGCTTGGCCATGAAACACCAACGGGCCTTGTGCGCTCAGCGCAAGATCGTACCCGAAATCAGCCCCGTTCGCGGTCAAGGTCAGGGTATCCATATCCGGTCCGGCCATGCGCCATTCGTCGATCCAGGCCTCGAACGGTTGCACCGCAACACCTGCCTGCCCAATCCCCCCACGCGACAGGCGTTCGGCAAAATAGTGGGTGTCAGGCGTGGTGACAGCCGCATGGCCCATCCAGATCTGCGGGCTGTGCCATCCATCTGTTTCAAACGGTTTCAGGGCCGACCGGAAAAGGGTCCATTGGATGCCATAGTCACGCCCGTCCTCGCCTTTGAGGTTGGCCGTCAGATACCACCATTCGATCCGATAGGCGGGATGAGGCCCGTGGTCTTTGGGAAAGTCGAATTCAAAGCCCGCCTGCGGAACCTCGAACCCTTCCGCCGACCCTCCAAGACCTGCAAAGCCCTGCGCCCAAAGAGGCGATGGGCACAAAAACACGAGAACGGCCAAAAGGGTTTTAACGTTCATTGGCGAACACCTTCAGCAAATCGGCAGGGGGCAGACGCAACATGCGCAGCGCGGGCAGGGCCGCTGCAACCAGGGCGGCCAGCAGGGTCAACAGGAACAGCCACAACCAATCCCAGGGAAACACGAACATCAGCAACCGCCAGCCAAAGGCTTGCACATTGATCACCGCCAACAGAACCCAGGCGAGAATCAGACCAAGCGGCAACGCCAGGCTCGCGGTCAGAGCCGCGAGCAGCACGCTGCGCAAAAGCTCCAGCCGCGCCAGTTGCGCCCGATTCAGTCCTAGCGCCCATACCGGAGCAATCTGAGGCAAGCGCTGGGTCCACAGGGTCAGCAGGCTGGTGAGTATGGCAAATCCCGCCACACCGAGGGTTAGAACATTGAGCGCCGATGTCACGACAAAGGTCTTTTCGAAGATTGCCAATGATTGCGCCTTCATGGCGGCCTGCTGGACCACGGCCTGACGCGGCAGGGCAAACCGCTCGCGCAAGGCTTGCGCCATTTCAGTCGCCTGTTCGGGGTTCAAACGGATGCCAAACCGTCGAGTTTCGGCCCCTGGTGCGATCCGGTCAAGTTGGCTCATCGATACAATGGCTTGCCCGGTTGGGTTTCCATAATCCGAATAAACCCCGGCGATGGTCAGCGTGTGATCCGGGGACAGTGTCAGCGTATCTCCGGGCCATAGGTTCGCGCGCCGTGCAAGTTGTTCGTTGATCAGAACCGCGTCTGCGGCCATCACGTCGTCCCATACGGTCGAGTTTGCCGATATCAAGGGCCAGTGTTGCCGATAGACCGGATCGTCAATGACCCCGTACAGAAACAGGGGGCCCGTCTCGTGCGACAGTTCCATGTTGCGAATTGGAAGGATGACGTCGACCTGCGGACGCAGCCAATCCGTGATCTCGCGCCCCTGTTCTTCGTCACGGACGGTCAGATACAGCTCTGAAGTCAGGCGCTGGTCGAGCCAGCCGACAAAGGTCAGCCGGAAACTTGAAACCATTGTACCCACACCGATATTTGCCGCAAGCGCAAGCAACAGGGCCATCAGGGCAAGCGACAGCCCGGGCAATTGTGCGCGCATGTCGGCCCAGACCCACTGCGCGACGGCACCACGGGACCTGTTGCCAAAGACGGAAAGCGCAAAGGTCAGAAGCGCCGGCAACAAAAGTGCGGCACCCGTCAGCAATCCGGCCAACAGCACGAAACCGGCAACCAGCCCACCGATGCCGAGATAGGCGATGACACCGCCGAGGATCAGGGACAAGCCGAGCAAACCTGTCACACGACGTGTGCCGGCATTGCCCTGCCAGGCTTGCACACCGGGCCCCGCCAGCAGGGGCATACGAGACAATCGCCACAGCGCATGGCCACTGGCAAACAAGGTGCCGCAGACAGCCATCGCCATCCCGGCAAACACCCAATGGGGGTGCAATGTCAGCTGTCCGGTCACGGGCGCACCATACAGGCCACGAAGGGTTGCTGCGACATCGGGCAACAACGCTCCGGCCAGAAAGAACCCAAGAAGCAGCCCCAGGGTTCCACCGATCAGGGCCAGCCCCGTGAGTTCGGTCAGGATCAGGAAGACCAGCCGCCGCATCGAAACGCCTAGCGCACGCAGGGTGCGGATCATGCCTCGGCGTTGGGCAAAAGCCAGCCCGACGGTGCCGTTCACAATGAACAGGCCAACGGCAAAGGACAGCAGGCCAAAAGCCGACAGGTTCAGGTGAAAACTGTCAGTCAACCGAGCAGTATCGACTTGCGAGGATGGGCTGGCGCGCTCCAGTTCGGGCGCGATTTCGGCCAAAGGTGGCCGATCACGCGGCTGATCCGGCAACACAATGAGTCGCGAGATGAAATCGGTTTGGTTCAGCAGGGCTTCGGCTGTGCCGATATCCGTCAGAATAACGTCCGGTGGCAGCGCCGTGGTGAACGAAACCGGCGGAAGGTTGTTCTGGTCGCGCAACAGCGGCGCCAGCTCTGCCGCGACCAGAAGCCGCCCCGGAGCGGTCAGCATGTCTGCCGGCTCAGTCGGCGCGGTGCTTTGGTCGGCTTCGGTGACGGCGGGCAGGGCCGGGTAGGCGACCATGTCCACACCCATCAGGCGCAATGTGCGGCCCCGGATTCGATAGGGGCCCTCCAGAACGGCCGCCACCTGCCAGCCAGCACGACGCAGATCTACGTAACGAGAAACCGGAATCAGACCGGAAGGATCGCGCAGCTCGTCGAACTGCCCAAGGGCAAGCTGCGCGTTGGCCCGGGCATAGCTGGCGCGCGCTTCGGCATTGATGGCCTGAACCGCGGACCAGAGACCGGTGGCCAACGCGATGCCTGTCAAAAGCGTCGCCAGTTGCAACCAGTGCACCCGCCAGTGTGACATCAAAGCCTGAATGACGGCGCGTGTCATTGGATACAACCACCGCAGAGCTGGACGGTTCGATCCAGTCGGGCTGCAATCTGTTGGGAATGCGTGACCAACAGAAGCGCTGCGCCGGTATCAGCCACCAAGGCCAACATCAGATCCAGAACCCTTGCGCTGGCGGTTTCATCCAGATTGCCCGTGGGCTCATCCGCCAGCAGCAGTTTCGGACGCGCTGCCATGGCACGACCAATCGCCACCCGCTGCTGTTGCCCGCCGGACAGGTTTTCGGGATATCGGTCCAAAAGATCGGACAGGCCCAAGCGTTCGGTCAGATGCGCGGTCCACCCGGCATCCTCGGCGCCGGCAAGGCGGGCGTGAAAAGAAAGGTTCTGCGCAACGGTCAGCGAAGGGATCAGATTGAACTGCTGAAACACCAACGAAAGCTGACTGCGCCGCAATTCGGCCCGCCCGGCATCGTCCAGATGGGACAGAGGGGTTCGGTTCAAGATGATTTCACCGCTGTCGAAACAGTCAAGCGCTGCGGCAAGGTTCAGCAGAGTGCTTTTGCCACTGCCGCTTTCGCCGGTCAGGGCCAGTGTCTGCCCTTCATCCAATGTCAGCGACACGTCGCGCAGAACCGGGCGCCCGCCGGGATAGGTTTTCTGAACACGGTCGATGGTCAACAGCATGGTCTGGCCTTTTTTCTTCCAAGGATGTGCGACGGAATTCCAAACTGTCCAGTGCGGACCCGCACTCGGTTCCATTCGCCGCAGGCGTTCTTCACGATCGCCGGGGTTGTGCCCTGCACCTCAACGGGTCATTCTGCCCGGACGGTACACTGTCGTAAATCGGGATGAAAAACATGACGTTGCTGCATCAGATCGTTTGGGGCAGTTCATTTCTGGCGCTCTGCTTCTTGGTCGAGATTCTTTTGTTGACCTGGTGTACCGTCACGATCATCAAGTGGGATGAAAGATGGTCCGCCAAGGGGGTGTTCTTTGGAACGGCAGCACCGATCGCGGTATCTTTGGCCTTTATTGTCGCGACGCACACGATTCAGGTCTGGATTTGGGCCATCGTCTGGGTGTTGCTTGAGGTTCTGCCGGATTGGAACTCGGCCATCTATTTCTCACTGGTGACGTTCACGACCCTGGGATACGGCGATATCGTTTTGGGCGAAGGGTTGCGAATTTTTGGGTCTTTTGCCGCGGTTGCTGGTCTTCTGGCCTTTGGTCTGTCGACCGCTTACCTGGTGGCGATGATGACGCGCGTTTTTCAAGAAAAGTTCTTTTCCTAAAGGATAGGCGCAAACAACCGCGCCAACGGGGCGCCAAACCGGATATGGGCAGGTTGCTGGGCCAGACTGCGCGTCAACTCATAGCTTGCCTCGAAATCCGCGCGCAGCATGTGATCAACTGCCAAGGCTGCTCGGGCATCAAAAAACAGGGCCATCGCTTCGAAGTTCAGCCGGAAGGACCGGTTGTCCAGATTGGTCGTGCCGACCGCAGCCAGCGTGTCGTCAACCACGAAAACCTTCTGGTGCATGAAACCGTCCGTATATCGGAACACGCGTACGCCGCAGTCGCGGATTTCGTCGAAATAGGCAAAAGCAGCCAGCCATGGCAGCCGATGGTCTATGATATCGGGCACAAGGATGCGCACGTCCACACCGCGCATCGCTGCATGTTGCAATGCGGTCATGACGTCGATGTCGGGCACAAAATAGGGCGAGGCAATCCACAATCTTTCTTTCGCCTCGGCGATGGCCGAAAAGAACATCATGGCGCCGGTTTCGGTTTCATCTCCGGGTCCGGTGGCCACCAATAGGGCATTCATGTCCTGCTCGGCCTCGCTGCCTGCCCAGTCGAGGTCGTCAATCAGGTCTTCATCGCGGGCCCAGTGCCAGTCTTCAGTGAAGATGAGCTGCAATTGCCGGACGATGTGGCCGGTCATCTTGATATGCGTGTCGCGCCAATGGCCGAAATGCGGGTCTTCTCCCAGATATTCAACGCCCACGTTGTGACCGCCGATAAAACCTGTTTCACCGTCAATGACGACGGTTTTGCGATGGTTCCGGTAATTCAGCTGAAACCTGAAATTTGGCCCGCGTTGCTCGCGCGGGTCGGCGACGTCGATACCCGCATCGCGCATCGTGTCCAGATAGGTGTTTTCCAATCCATAGCTGCCGACGGCATCGGTCATGAAACGGACATGCACCCCACGTTTCGCAGCCTCGATCAGCTTGGTCTGAAGTTTTCGGCCCAAGGCATCGTCTCTGACGATATAGAACTGGATCAGGATATAGTTCCTGGCCTCGTCTATCGACTGGAAAATGGCGTCAAACGTTGCCTGACCATCGATCAGAAGCTGAGCGCCATTGCCACTGGATACCGGAAGATGAGCCAGAAATTCGAATGGTCGTGGATTGATCGACATCGTTGTCGGATCAGGCCTGGAATAGTCGGCAAAGGTCTTGATCCCTTCGACGACCCGTTCGCTTTGTTGGCGCGAGATGCGGTAGCCGCGAAACCTGTGGTGCCCCAGAAACAGGTACATCGGCACCGCAAAGATCGGCGCAGATACCAAAAAGACCACCCAGCCAACGGCTCCTTGCGGTGTGCGCGCGGTTTGTGCCGCGCGCACCGAAAACACAACTGCGGTTGCGTACAACGCAAAAACAAAGATGGATACAAGCAAAGTCCACATGGGCGGTAAGTCTTTCGGGTCGTTCAGTTTCCTCCAGTGTAGACCCGCGACCAGTCTTTCGCCATATCGACGATGATCCAGCCTTTGTCCGGCCCCTGATCCAGACCGTCAACCAACCGCCCAATCGGACTTTCCCGATCATAGGCCCACTCACGTTCGGCATCCGTATGGTGGATCAGAACACCCAGCCGTGGTCTGCTACCCGAGGTTGTCCAATTCAGCATGGCGAAATCGCCGTCTGAGTTTCCTCCGGCCAGAATGGGGCGTTTGCCGATCGTGCGTTCGATGTTGATGGGTTTGCCTTCCTTGTCGTCGATAAAGGCAATCCCGGGGGCCTTGATGACAGTCGGAACGCCATCGACATCTTCGAATGTCGAGTTTCCATAGGTGCCCAGAACCTGTTCCGGCGGAATGCCATAGGCCTGTTCCGCGAAGACCCGCATGAAATGAATACCGCCGCCCGAGACGATATAGGTCTTGAACCCTTCGTCCCGAAGATAGCGCAACAGCTCGACCATGGGCTGATAGGTCATCTGGTCATAGGGCAATCCGGTGTCCGGGTGTCGGGCCTTGGCCAGCCATTGCGCAACTTCGGCCTGAAACGCCTCGACGCTGGTTCCGGAATGCGAGGCGTTAACAACTTCGATCAACGCATCGTGGCCGCCTTGAAGAACCGTTGCTAAATCACCTTCGGCAGCGGCTTTCAAAGCGGGTGTGGACAAGATTGAAGGATCTTGTTCAGCCAGTTCAGAAAGTCGATCCATGGCAAAGATAAACTGGAAATAAACCGGCTGTTCGGCCCAGAGTGTGCCGTCATTGTCAAATACCGCGATCCGATCTGAAGGTGTCACATAGTCAGGTCCTTCTGCGTCGGTAACACTGGACACGAATTCAAGGATCGCCTCTTTTGCCGCAGTGGCGTTCCAACTGGGCAGCGGATCAGCGAGCAGGGATATGGGAACACAGGTCAGAAAAGCACCTAAAAGAACGTGTTTCATGAAGCTCTCGATAACTGTTGTGTTGAAAAAAGGCCGCCCTGCGCAGGGCGGCCTACAGCGTGGGGTCGCCGGGCCTAGTTGTTGGTCGGCGTTGTCAGCTTCTCCATGACCTGATCCAGGTTGAAGCTGGCTGCTTTCTGACGTGGCGGGAACTCCTCGAACGTGCTGAGGAAATTGCCAACGTATTGCTGGGCGGGCACAAGGAAATAGGCCCGGTCCAACAGCCAATCGTAATAGGTGTTGGACGTGCGGTACGCGCGTTCATACGGATCGCGGCGCAGGTTGATGATCAGCGGGATGCGCAGTTCGGTCCATGGCTCGATCCAGGCACGCAATGTGGCCCAGGCTTTCTGCTCCAGGAAGATGAGCTTCCAGTCTTCGAAGCGCAGCGCCGTGAGGTCACCATCATCCGAGAAATAGAAGATTTCTTTCCGGGGGCTTGCCGCAGTCTCACCAGTCAGCAGCGGCAGAATGTTGTAACCATCAAGGTGCACCTTGTAGTCGCGACCCATGCCCGATGAGCTGTAGCCGGCCTTCAGCTTTTCCTTGATGTCCGGATCGCCGGCCACGGCGAGGTAAGTGGGCAGCCAGTCCATGTGATGTACGATCTCGTTGGTGACTGATCCGGCCTCGATTTTGCCCGGCCAGCGCACCATCGACGGAACGCGCCAGCCACCCTCCCAGTTGGTATTCTTCTCGCCCCAGAACGGCGTGGCAGCCGCATCCGGCCAGGTGTTCATGTGGGGACCGTTGTCAGTGGAATAGTGGACGATCGTGTTGTCAGCGATGCCAAGCTCGTCCAGCAGATCCAGCAGCTGCCCAACATGCATGTCGTGTTCGATCATACCGGCGGTGTATTCATCAGCGACCCGCCCCGACAACTCATTGGCCTTGGCGCGCATCTCGTCTTTGACGTGGGTGCGGAAGTGCATGCGGGTACCGTTCCACCAGACATAGAACGGCTGACCTTGCTCATGCGCCCGCTTAATGAAGTCGATGGCCGCGGCCACAGTTTCGTCATCCACGGTTTCCATACGCTTGCGGGTCAACGGTCCGGTGTCTTCGATCGTGCCATCGGATTTGGATTTGATGACGCCGCGCGGGCCATAGGCCTCGCGGAAGGTGCGCCCATCCGCCAGAACGCGATCACCCGGATAGTCTTCGTTTTCCGGTTCTTCCTCGGCATTCAGGTGGTAAAGATTGCCAAAAAACTCATCAAATCCGTGATTTGTCGGAAGATGCTCATCCTTGTCACCAAGGTGGTTTTTGCCGAATTGACCGGTCACATAGCCGTGGTCTTTGAGAAGTCCCGGGATAGTTGGGTCTTCAACCTGCATTCCAAGATCTGCCCCGGGCAGGCCGACTTTGGACAGACCGGTGCGGAACACGGATTGCCCCATGATGTATGACGAACGGCCGGCGGTACAGGATTGTTCACCGTAGTAATCGGTAAAGATCATGCCTTCTTTGGCAACCCTGTCGATATTGGGTGTCTGATATCCCATTAGACCCATGGTATAGGCCGAGATGTTGGATTGACCGATATCGTCGCCCCATATCACAAGAATATTGGGCTTTTGATCCTGCGCCCAGGCGGGCACGGCAAGGGCGACAGTTACGGTCGCCACTGCGAACCGGCGCAGTGTTCTACGCCAATTATCTGCAATCATTCGTGGAGAAGACATGAAGTGCTCCTGATCAGTCGAGCCTTAATGACTCGGAAAATTGAAATTTAGTTGAAGCCGCTAGCTTATAACTTGAAGCTGCAAGCAAGTTTTTGATTGCCCGAATAAAAACAATTTCTTGTTCGGGCAGTGAACACAGCTATTTTACGCGATGAAACGCATCGAAAACTTATCATATGATCACTTTGAAAGATACAAATGTTTGATTCTGATGACGATATGCGGATTCTGGCCAAGACCGACTGGTTTGGCACGCGCGATTCAAAGTTTCAGAGCGATCTTATGACATGCGCAATTCAAAGAACCTTCGATTCCGGAGAAACCCTGTACCACCACGGCGACCGCGCCAACGGTATTCATGCGGTGCTCGCAGGCGCGCTTCAGATCACGGCACCTGCCGATGATGGACAGGAATTCGTATTGCATCAGGATGGATCAGGATTCTGGATCGGGGATCTTGCGCTGTTTGCCGAAGCCAAACGACTGGTCAGCGTCGTGGCAACGCAAAAGACCCGCACCTTGTTTTTTCCCGGCTCGCGGGTAGAACGCATGATTCAGACAAACCCGGAATACATCCGTGATTTCTATGCATTGACGCATGAAAACATGAAGACTGCACTGCGCATCATGGCCAATCTTGCGGTTACGGGGTCTGAAAAGCGCCTTGTGCTGCGTCTGTTGCACCTTGACGAAGGCGCTTTGAGTTCGGACGGATGGATTATTGTGTCTCAGGAAGAACTTGCTGAAATGGTTGCGGTATCTCAGCCGACGTTGCACCGACATCTGCATCATCTGGCAGATCTGGGCCTTGTGGAATTGGGGTATAGCCGGCTACGGTTGATCGACCGGCGCAAGCTGATCAGCAACTGTCAAAGTTGAAGTCTAAGGGTTGAGCGGGGGTAAAGACTCGCTCTTTCTTTCTGTTGCGCTTTTCAGTGCGCCCAGGTGTTGCATGGCCGCTTGCCAGTCTTCCGGGCTGTTGCCAGCCGTCGCTGAATACCGCGCCGCACCGATATTCATTAGACTGCTTTCAAGATCCAAAGAACGCTCGGGGTACGCGCTGCGTGATTTCCAAAGATCCAATGCCTGATAAACCGCGGGCAAATCCCGTGATTTTAAAGCGGATCGCAAGGCATCGACGGCATATTTCTCCGATGCCAGATACCTGCGGCGCCGTTCCGTTTTCCAGGTTGCATAGCGCGGGCGCAGAAACCTTCCCAAAGTCCACAATGCGAATACAACAATGACAAGGTAAAGAACTGATTTGATGATGGTTTGCGCGTCAGGCGGCTGCCGCCTTGGGGGGGCTAGTGTAAGCTTGGTCGAGGGAAGTGATGCCGTTTCGATCTGACCGGTGTCCAGATTGAACCAGTCGATGGAAACGGCCGTCAATTGTGTTTCGCCCCCGTCTTGGGCGATGTACACGGTTTCTTCGACCCGTTGCCCGGACAGGATGCCCCGGTCTTCTGTTTCCGAAAAGCGGGGTTCCTTGGGATAGGCGCGCAGCTGTTGGCTTTGATCCTGCGGCGTCAGCGCCGGGATCGTCAGGGCCGTGGTGCCAGAGATCTGCGCGCTTATCTCGCGCGTGATGGAATCACCGGCCTGCATATCGGTCGGACCGTCCAGCTTCTGATCAAGAGAGAAACCACTTGCGATGATCAGCGGGTCAAGACCTTGAGCGCCCTCGGGGATCTCTGCGTTCAGCTGTATGGAAGGAAGCTGAACCGAAACCTGAACCGGGTCATTGGACTGCAGGTCGGCAAATGTCACGACAACCTCTTGCGCATCATACGCGACCGGCCCTGATGTCAGCGGATACAGTCGATAACTGCGCTGTACACCGGACCACGTTTCTCCGTGTACCGTTTCGCTTACCGGACCAGAAGCTCGCTCTGGCAGGCGAACCAGGATATTTTGTTGCTCCAATGATGGAAATACAGGCGGCTGCGGCATGAAGGTCGGAACCAGAACCTTGATGCGGACGATGGCGGGCTGGCCGACGATGACGGCCTCGTTCGGGACGTCCACTGATACCCGAGGTTGATAGGCTGAGTTTTCCTGTGCGGACAAGGATAACGGCATCAACAGGATGAAGACAGCTAGGTATCTCATTCTGTTTGCTCCTGTATTTCCAAAAGGAAACGGTTTCTTAGAAAATCCTGCATGTCGGTGTCGATCATACTGATCCACTGGTCGGCGGACAGTGACTGTGGCCCGTCCTTGGGGGTTTGAACCGTGGTGTCGCTGCCGCGTGCTGCATCGTTGTCAAACACGGTATCATCGGCACCGATGCCAGCCTCTTCCCCTGTGTCAGACTGTTCACGCGTCGTTTCGACATAATCCAGGATGGCCTTGGACAGGTCGAGATTTTGCTGGGCTTCGGGCCAGTCGGGGCGACGTTCCAAGGCGGTCTCGAACGCTGATATGGCTGGGCGATACTCGCGGTTTTTTATGCGGGCCATACCTTCGGCAAACGCAGCTTCCGGTGTGTCCAGCGTGGAAAACACGGACGACGCCTTTTCGTATTGACCATCCCTGAGATAGGCATATCCCTTGTGATATGGGTCTTCGAACATCTCGGCCGCGTCGCCAAATCGTTTTTGGGTCATCGCGATCTGGCCTTGTTGGTCGGGGGTGAAAAACCAGTCTCGCCATCCTTCTGCCCGCGCGCCGGATGAAGGCAACGCAATCAAAACCAGAACCGCCCAACGAATTACCCAGCCCTTGCGGAACCACAGCAGAGACAACACCGCAGCAGGCCAGGCCAAGATCCAGCCCTTGTCCTGCCAGTCTAGGCGATCATCCTCATCCAGCGCTGCAGTATAGGCCGATTGAATGCGGCGCATCAGTTGATTGATGTCCCGATCGTCGTCCGAAAACGCGACCGCTGAGGCGTTGGGGATGTTGTCCAGCTGCGCGATACGACCACCATCCGGCAGCATGGTGAGAACGAAAATATCAGAAGAAGAGGAGCTTAGCCCCGTTACCTGAGATGGATCAAGATCGTCCAATACAAACAGCACCGCCCCAGGGCTGTCGCTGTCTTCCAGAATGGACTGAGCCAACGCAAGCGCATCGGCTGCCGCATCGCCATCCTTCGGCATCACCGCAGGCGTCAACCCCTCAAGCAACGGACGAAGTATGTTCGCATCTTCGGTCAACGGCGCAACTCGGTGCGGCGTTCCTGCATAGGCGATCAAAGCGGTACGTGCGCCGGCACGTTCGGTGATCAGGTCGGAAATCTTGAACCGTGCCCGATCCAGCCGCGATGGCGCAAGATCCGAGCTTTCCATGCTGTTGGTGACTTTGAGAGCGATCACCAACGGGGCCGTGTCTGCGATCAACGGGTTGGGCGCGCGCGACCATGTCGGGCCCGAGGCCGCCAAAGTGACAAGCGCCGCAATGATCAGCGCAACGTCAATGGGCTGGATGCGCCTGTTTTCTTCCTTGCCCAGCAGCAAGGCCTCTGCAAGGTGCGGGGCGATCCCTGATGGCAGTTTGGTGTCTGCCATCGGTCTGGGCCTGATCCGCCACCACAACACAAGGATGGGGATGAGAAGCAGCAGGTAATAGCCTCGGATAAAATGAAAATCAGCCAGATCCATCGTCAGACGGCCCCCTGGTGTCGCTGTGAGAAATGGAACCAAGTCATGCTGACCATGATGACGATCAGCGCGATGAGTAACGGAATATGGGCAAGGCTTTGCTTGGGGCGATAGCTTTGCGTTTCCACCATTCTGGGGTTCTGAGAGTCAATGCGTGCGTAAGTTTGTTCAAGGGCCGTTGCATCGTCGGCAAAGAAATATTCTCCGCCCGTGCGATCGGCTATGTCCTTCAATGCCTGAAGATCGACACGGTCTTCGCCCGTGGCATTCGGGTCTCCGACACCAATCGTATAGACAACCACGTTCTTTTCCGCAGCAATGGCCGAAGCATTGACGGGTGTCATGCGACTGGACGTATCGGCGCCATCGCTGAGGACAATCATCAGGCGCTGGTCAACCTCGCTGGATTCAAAGGTTCGAATGCCAAGCCCGATCGCATCGCCCAAAGCCGTGTTCGGACCTGCCATGCCAACTTGAGTTTGGTCTAGGAACCCATTCAAACTGTTCAGATCTTCCGTGAAGGGGGCTTGAATGAAGGCGCGTGTTCCAAAGATGATCAGCGCCATCCTGTCACCATCTCTTTCAGAGATGAACTGCCTGAGAACCTCTTTGACCGCCTCCAACCGTTGCATCGGGGCACCGGATCCGGTCCGGAAGTCGCGCTGATCCATCGAGCCAGAGATATCCAGCGCCAAAACCACATCGCGGGCAGATTTTTCCATCACGAGGGGATCGCCCAGACGTTCCGGACGCGCCAGCGCCAGAACCAGAAGTATCCAGATCAAGGCGGCGCTGGCTGTTTGCAGCCGGGCCCGGGTTCGGATCATTGACCCGGACTGCGGCTCGACGCCAGCCGCCTGGGCCACGCGGCGAAAAAACGGAATGCGAATGGACACGGTTGTTTCCCGCCGGGGCGGAGCAATGGCGTAAACCAGCAGCGGCAGCGGCAAAAGCAGAAACACCCAGGGCGCAGAGAAGGAAAACATCACGCTCCCCGATACCGTTTGTGGGACTTGACCCAATGCCGCGCAAGCTGGGTCAAGGCGCGGTTTGGCGGCAGGTCCTTGTACGGCGCGTCGATCAGCGTTTGCCCAATGTCTGATAAAAAGGACTTGTCATCAGAGGTTTGCGAAAGGAAATTCAACCAGTCATCCCCGTGAATCCCTGCAACCTGCCTGCGTGGATATGCAACCAAAGCGGTGCGGCGAAGGATTTCGCCAACTTTTGCCGACGTGATATCCGGGTCTGCAAGCTCGGCCAGCGCATGGCGGCGATACGCGTTCGCCCGCCTTCGCCGGATGAAAAAAACACTGACCAGTACGGCAAGGCCAAGCAGTATGACGGCCAGCGCCAACCACCCCCATGTCTGCGGAAACATCGAAACAAGCGTGGGTTCCGGTGCCGGCTCGAGCATATTCAGCAGATCAACCAGAGATTTCCCTGTCGTGTCGATGCTCATTTCTGCCCCCTGCGATGTCCGAACAGATACAGCAACTGATCCAGGGCAGGTTCCGCGGTCGTCAATGGAACAACCGGAAAGCCGTATCGACGGGACCATGTGTGCAGGTGGTCCAACCTGTCTTCCATGGATTTGCGAATTTTGCCGGACAATTCGGGGTCGGCGCTGTCGATTTCGATCTGGTCGCGCCCGTCCGAGACCGTGAGTTTCAGATCGGGCGCCAGCTCCTTGGCTGTCTTGTCAGCGATATTGAACACGATCAGATCGTTTGAGACCGCAATGCGGCGCAGCAGGGATTCCGATTTCTCGTCAAGCCCGTCGCAGTCGGAAAACAGGCAAACCAGCCCGTTGGTTTGGGTCATACGCGCGGCTTCCGACAACATGTCATTCAAAGTTACGATGGGTTGCGGGTTCAAGGCAGCATGCGAGGCCGAATTGGCAGCCCCGATGGAAGACAGAAACCGCATGAGCGCCGCCGCGCGGCGCTGCGGCCTGTGTTCAGCAACGCTTGTGTCGTTGAATACCAGACCACCGACACGATCGCCCTGACCAAGAACGCGATGCGCGGTGATTGCGGCAGCTTCGGCGGCGATGACCGATTTCATGTAGACTTCGGTTCCGAAAAACATCGAAACGCGCTGATCAACCAGCAACAGGGCAGGGCGGTCTCGTTCCTCGGTATAGACCCTAACATGGGGCTCACCGGTTCGCGCCGTGACTTTCCAGTCAATTGTTCGGATGTCGTCGCCCGGTTGGTAGTTGCGCAACTCCTCGAAATTCAGGCCGCGTCCGCGCAGGCGTGATGCGTGTCTGCCATTCAGGATCGAGCGGGCAGGCTGACGTGGTAAAAAGCTCAGGGCACGGGAATGCAGTTCCAGACGCAACAGGTGATCCGCATCGACGTGAATGCGGGGATCATCGGGATATGCTGAGGATCGCTGCACCCGGCCAACCCTAACAGTCAGGGCAGCGCGACGAGACGCAGGATTTCCGCGATCACGTCATCTGCCGTTTTGGCGTTCCCCTGCGCCTCGAAGCTCAGCGTGATGCGGTGACGGAACACGTCATGTGCAATGGCTCGAATATCCGCAGGGTCCACATAGTCACGCTGGTTCATCCACGCATGCGCCCGACCGCATTTGTCCAGTGCCAATGAGGCACGCGGGCTGGCACCGATTTCGATCCAGCTGGCCAGTTCTTCGCTGAGCGCCGCAGGCGTCCGGGTCGCCTGAACCAGATCGGCCATATAACGATCCATTGCATCCGAAACATGGATCTGCCCGATTTCCGAACGCGCTGCAAAAACGGCATCTTGCGGGATTGTCGGTGGTGGCTCGCTTGACGCGCCTTTCCCGGCGGCGATCTCTTCGCCCCGCACCAGCCGGATCACTTCAACCTCGTCCTCGACCGGTGGATAGGTGATCTGAACATGCATCAGGAACCGGTCCATCTGCGCTTCGGGCAGAGGATAGGTGCCTTCTTGTTCAATAGGGTTCTGGGTTGCCATCACGATGAACAGCGGTTCCATTTTGTGGGTGGTCCCGGAAACCGTGACCTGCCGTTCTTCCATCGCCTCCAACAATGCGGCCTGAACCTTGGCCGGTGCCCTGTTGATTTCGTCAGCGAGGACGATATTGGCAAAGATCGGCCCGGGTTCGAACCGAAAGGTGCCGCCTTCGTCAGTTTGTTGAAACACTTCGGTTCCCGTCACGTCTGAAGGCAGCAGATCGGGCGTGAACTGGATCCTGCTGAAGTCTGCATCCAGATTGCGCGCCATCGCCTTGACTGCACGTGTTTTGGCCAATCCGGGCAGACCTTCGATCAGAAGGTTTCCGTTGGCCAGCATGCCGATAAGCAGTCGGTCGATGACCTCGGTTTGCCCGATGATGGACTGGCCCATGCGGGCCTTGAGATCAAGTATCTGATTAAGTGCATTCATGGGTGGTGGTCCAATCGGTGCCAAGCTGGAAGAAACGAATTGATAGCGGAACAGGGGGTAAGCCGGTCAGGAATATCCCGAAATATCGGAATGCTAACAGGCTTTTGCGGACCGATCTACCGTGAATGCCTGGCGGTGAGGTGGCGCAAATCGTTCCTCAGTTCCTGTCGTATGGGCCCGGTGTTGGGCGCGTCGCGCAAACTGTCCAGCCAGTGGGGGTGAGGCGCCTGTCCCGCGGCCCTGCTCCAGGTCAGATCCCGCAGGATTTTCTGTGCACCTACGTCAAGTGTGTCAGGAATTTCGAAATCACTCAGGGTGGCCCAGACGCCGCTCCACAAGCGCCCTACGGACCAGGGATTGTATCCGCCGCCACCCAGAACCAGAAAACGAGGCGAAAGAGGCTTCAGCGCCGCCACCGTTCGCCAATGCGCGTTGTTGGACAGGGTCAAACGCGAAAGCGGGTCCTCGGCCACGGCGTCGGCCCCGCATTGCAGGACAATCGCCTGCGGTTTGAACGCTTCGGTCGCAGGCAGGATCAAGTGATCCAGAATGGCGGCGAATTCGTCGTCGTTCAGATGTCGTGGAACCGGCAGGTTGAAGGCCGCGCCACCGGCGTCTTCCTCAAGTTGACCCGTGAACGGCCATCGACGCGTTTCATGGACCGAGATCATCCGAACTCTGTCCGACCCGTGAAACGCAAGTTCAACCCCGTCGCAATGATGGGCGTCGATGTCGACATAGACCACGCGATCCAGGCCAGCGCTCAAAAGGGTCTGTATCGCCAGAACCGGGTCGTTCAGATAACAAAACCCGTTCGCCCGGTCCGCAAGGCCATGGTGGGTGCCGCCCGCAGGGTTGAAAACGATCCCTCCATCCCGGATCAGTTCGGCGGCCAGCATGGACCCACCGGCGGCGGTTGCCGGCCGCCGGTACATCTCGGCGAAGACCGGGTTCGACAGAGTCCCCAAACCGTATTTATCCCGTATTTCGTCCGTGACGTGCTGGTCCGCTTCGGCCTTTTGCAGGGCGGCGATATAGTCCGGCGTATGAAACCTTTCCAATACACTTGGCTTTGCGCAGGGGCTGACGCGGTAGTTCTCGGGGGTCAACCATCCCAGTTCGCGACACAGATCGATGACGGTTGACACCCGCGGGATGGCCAGCGGATGTTTTGAACCGTAGGTCGAGTTGCGGTAGATATCCGATCCGATGAACAGGGGGCGTTTCATGACCTAGCTTGCTGCGGCCTGACTGTTGTCCTCGCCCAACCTGCCATCCAGTGACATCAGTATGGCGACGGGCCGAAGGGCCGGGATGTGGCTGAACACGATCAGGATGCATACGGTCAGAGGTACGCTCAGAAACGCACCGATCAGTCCCCAGACCGTTGTCCAGAAGGTCAGGGCCAGAATGACAAGAAAGGTCGACATGTTCAGGGATCGGCCAAGCATGGCCGGATCAAGGAAATTGCCGATCAGGAATTGGATCGTACCACATCCCAGCACGATCACCAGGAAGGGGATGATCGTTTCGAATTGAACAAGCGCGATCATGGCCGGAAAAAGCACCGCTATGATCGAACCGATCGAGGGGATGAAGTTCAGGGCAAAGGTCAATACGGCCCAGGTTTCCGCGTATTCCAGACCAAGCGAGCGGAAAACCGTATAGCTGATCGTTGCCGTTATCAGGCTGATCAGGGTTTTGACGCCGACATAGCGCTGCAAGCTGACCGAAATCGCATCGAGCATGGCGGAAAACTCTGCTGCGGCGACGGGGTTTCCGGCGGCCAGTTGGATCTTTTTCCGAAAGGCCAGTCGTTCGGCCATCAGAAAGGCGACATAAAGGCTGATCAGGAAGAACTGGTTCAACAATGAGGTGGCACTGCCCAGCAACACGCGTGCGACATAGGACATGTCGATACTGACCAGATTGTCACGAATGAAGGTGGTCACGTCGTTGCCGACCAGCCCCGTTACACGCTCGACCGCACCGTCAAACTGGTTTTCATAGGTGCTGATGGATCGTGCAAACTGTGTCGCCTGACTGCCCAGCACGTACATGATCATGAACAAACCGGCCAGAACGACAGTCACACCGGCAATATTGGCCAGCCAGACCGGAGCGCGGGTCAGGGCGACGACGCGATCGCTCAGCGCGATGATCAATACATTGACCAACAGCGCCATGGCCAGCGGGATCAGGAAGTTCGCACCGGCATAGAGACCCAGCACGATCAGGGTCGCGATGATGCATGTATCCCGGACAACGGACAATCGAAGCTTGGGTCTAACCGTGATGTCTTTTTGATCCGGGGTCATTCGGTATCCTGTATCTGGCCCATTTCCCGTCCTGCGCCGCCCAATCCTGCACGCGAGGTCTTGTTTATGCAATGCGTTCAGGCGTTTGTTGGCCCTCATTAGCCAAATAGATTATCACGACGGGTTCTGTGTTCTATTTCGGCAGGTTAGGGTTGCAGCATGACAACTGCCGCGAATCCCTTGTTTGGCCGACCTGTTCAGGCGCTTTGGCTGTCGATCCGCCGGTTCAGCAGAAAGAACGGTTTTGTCATGAGCAGCCATGTGGCCATGTCGCTGATGATGGCGCTGTTTCCCTTTGTGCTGTTCACCGTGGCGCTGGCAGGGGCGTTGTCTCAAGGCTATGTCACAGATGAGTTGATCGACCTGATTTTCGGAGCGTGGCCCAAGGACGTTGCAGATCCGATCGTGGCCGAACTGCGGGCCGTTCTGGCCGGATCCGGCTCGGGTGTCATCACCTTGGGGGGGCTGCTGGCGATTTACTTTGCCTCCAACGGCGTGGCTGCCGTACGTGCAGCCATTAATCAGGCCTACCACGACGAAGACAGTTGGCCGTTCTGGAAAACCCGGCTGCTCTGTCTGGTGCTGGTTATTCTGGGCGGGTCGGCCATTCTGATCATTGCCGCGGTCGAGGTGGTTTTGCCGGTCTATACGAAACTGGTGGCTGAACACACGGAGGTTGCCGTGGCCAACTGGTTTTCCGTGGATCGCCTGCGCTGGACGTTCACCGTGGCGGTTCCTGCGGGTACCGTTCTTCTGGCGCATCTCGTGCTGCCGACCCGCAGGCACAGCTTGACGCAAATCCTGCCCGGCGTCTTGTTGACTTTGGTCTTGTGGGCTGCCGGTGGGTGGGCGTTTTCAATTTATATCAGCCAGTTCGCCACCTACAGCGCCACCTATGCTGGATTGGCGGGGGCCATGGCGGCATTGATTTTCCTGTATCTCTATTCGGCGATCCTGATCTTGGGGGCCGAATACAACGGTGCATTGATTGACCTGCAAAAAGCCGCCGAAGGAGATACGGCATGAGATTTGCCCTGATACTGGCCTGCCTTGCAATTGCTGGTGAAGTTCAGGCGCAGACGCCAGAATATGTGGGCTCAGACCAGTGTACCGATTGTCATCAACAAGAAGCCGAAGCCTGGGCCGCGTCACACCATGCGCTGGCCTGGACAGACCCTTCTGACGGCGCTGTTGTGGCGGATTTCGACGGTACCCGGTTCGATCATGACGGGATGTCCGTCCAGTTCAAAAATGAGGCTGGCAGCTTCACCGCTAGTGTAACGGAGAAAGACGGTGCAACGACGGAATATGACGTGCATTCCGTCGTTGGAATCGAACCCTTGCAGCAATACCTTTTCGAAACCGAACCGGGCCGGTTGCAAAGTTTCGACGTGGTTTGGGACATAGAGCAAAAGCGCTGGTATCACCTGTACCCTGATCAGGACCTGCCGCCTGATGACGGGTTACATTGGACCGGCCCTTACAAGAACTGGAACGCGCGCTGCGCCGAATGTCATGCCACGGGTTTTGAGAAGAACTACGACCCTCAAACCAGAAGCTACACGTCACAACAGGTCGAAATCGGGGTCGGGTGCGAGGCCTGCCATGGGCCGGGGTCCGCACATCTCGATTGGGTCCGGGAACGGGGTTCTTCAGATGGCCTGGCCAATGCCGGCTTTTTGTTGAGTTGGGGCAAGGGGCGGACCGAAGAAGAAATACAGCAATGCGCCGGATGTCATTCCCGGCGCGAGGCGCATGGCAACGGAAACCCGGTTCCGGGAACCCCGTACCATGATGCTTATAATCTGGCCGTGCTGCGCCCCGGTTCATATCATCCCGACGGGCAAATTCTGGATGAGGTTTACGTCTACGGCTCGTTCCTGCAATCCCGGATGTACGCGCAGGGCGTCGGATGCATGAACTGCCACGAACCACACAGCGCAGACTTGAAAGCCGAAGGAAACGGGGTTTGCACACAGTGCCATTCGCCTGCCGGAAATCCGGAATTCGCAACCCTTTCCGCAAAGGACTATGACACGCCTGCGCATCATAATCACCCGGAAAACAGCGAAGGCGCCCAGTGCAAAAGCTGCCACATGATCGAGCGGACCTACATGGGTGTCGACGGTCGACGCGATCACAGTTTTCGCATACCGCGACCGGATCTTGGGCTAGGCGTTGATGCCTGCACGGACTGCCATCAAGACCAGGATCAGGCCTGGGCCGCAAGCCAGATAGAGGGCTGGTTTCCGAGATCGCCAAATCGACGCCCGCATTATGGGACAGTTTTCAAAGCCGCGGCCGAAGGGCAGCTCGACACGCCCGAAGGTTTGCTTGCCGTCGCAATGGATGCGTCGCAGCCCGGGATCGTCAGAGCGACCGCCGCTTATCTGTTGCAACCGTTTGGGTCGCCACAGATCGCCGCTGACACAGCGCCGCTTTTGCAGGACGTTGATCCGCTGATACGAGCAAATGCAGCGGCGCTGCAACGTCAGGCCAGCCCGGCAGATCAGGTGCGCAGGCTCGAGCCGTTGTTATCTGATCCTCTGCGAAACGTGCGCATCGCCGCCGCCAAAGAGTTCCTGAGCATACCGCCGCAGGGCTTGACGGCTGAGCAGCGGGCCAAGCTTGGGCAGGGCATGTCGGAATGGCAGCAGGTCATTTCGAACAGGTTGGACGCCCCGGAAACCCATCTTGTTCTGGGGGGCATGGCTTTGACGCTTCGCAACGCGCAGGCGGCGGAACAGGCGTTCAGAGAGGTCGTGACGCTGGACCCGCAGAGGGCAGAGGCGTGGCCGATGTTAGTGCAACTGGCGCAGATCAATCGTGGCCCGGAAGCTGCGCGCACAGTGCTGCAAGAGGCGCTGGACAGGTTGCCGGATGATCCGAACCTGCTGCAATTGTCGCAACAGTTTGGGCGCTGACCCGGCACATCCGTGCCCGAATTCTTTCATTTTGACGGCAGAATTCCTTGTTACAGCCAAGAACAAAGTGCTGATCCGAGGTGAGCCATGTCCAACGATGCAACAATGCGGAAGATGCCGGGTTCAAGTTCGGTGTCACTAGCCCAGCGCATCGAAGACCTGCGCAACCGGGAACCATCATACGTTACGCACGGAGATACGCTGATGTTGCAGGGAATGGCTGTCACGTCCTTGCGTGAACAGCGTCTGAGCGGAAATCTTATCCGGCTAGATGATTAAGAGCCGCCTCGAAACCCGGTTGCCACAACGAATTTTTCCGAACTGTCCGAGCGAGACGCCGGCGGTTTGACATGGGCGACTTTCTGGAATTTCTGCTTGAGCAACTTTTGCAGATCGCCCTCAGCCCCCCCAGCCAGAACCTTGGCAACAAAAGTGCCGCCTTCTTCCAGAACGTCAAAGGCGAAATAGGCGGCAGTTTCGCACAGCGCCATGATGCGCAGGTGATCGGTCTGCTTGTGCCCCGAAGATGCCGCCGCCATATCCGACATCACGACGTCTGCCTTGCCGCCCAGCCAGTCTTTGACCTTCTGGTCGGCGTCATCCTCCATGAAATCCAGAACGTGGATTTCGGCCCCGGCGATTGGTTCGACCTCTTGCAGGTCGATGCCCAGCACGGTTCCGATCCGTTTGCCTGACTTTTCGCCCAGCGCGTTCACGCGTTTGACCGCAACCTGACACCAACCGCCGGGCGCACAGCCCAGATCCACAACCCGCGCCCCAGGCACGAGAAAGCGGAATTTGTCGTCCAGTTCCAAAATCTTGTAAGCTGCGCGCCCCCGATAGCCTTCGGACTGCGCACGCTTGACATAGGGATCGTTCAGTTGCCGCTCGAGCCAGCGCGTCGAGCTGAGCTTGCGCCCGCGCGCCGTCTTGACCTTGACCTTCAGGTCGCGCTGCCCGCGGCCCGAGTTGTTTTTTCCACTTGGTGTCTTCGCCATTAGAACGGTCCGTCTTCCAATACACCGTCCGCGCTCATCTGTGCGTAAAGCAGACCTTCGCGCAGCCCCCGGTCCGCCACCGAAAGGCGGTCAGTGGGCCAGCAACGGAGCAATGCCTGCAATATGGCCGAGCCGGACATGATCAGGGCTTGCCGGTCTTCACCAATGCGAGGGTCCCGGCGCCGCCCATGAGGGCCGAGTTCTAAATACCCGCGTATGACTTTGTCAATCTGATCGCTGGTCATGCGCAGCCCGTCCACTTTGGTCCGGTCATAGCGCTTGAGGCCCAGATGCGATGCCGCGACAGTAGTGACCGTGCCACTGGTGCCGACGATCTGAAACCCTTCGCGCGCCTGTTCGTCCTTGTAGGGGGCAAAGTCGGCAAGGTTTTCCTCGAAAAACCAACTCATCAACGCAAATCGGGCCGCGTCATCCTCAACATCATTGAACTGGTCCCGCAGTGTGGCGACGCCCAGCGGTACGCTGATCCAGTCAACGACCTTGGCGGCTGGAAAAGGGCTGTCGACAGTGTGAAACCCGTGATGCAGCCGCATGATGGCCGCGGGTCGGTCGCGGCGTGGAACGGACGAGATGTCGATCCAGACCAATTCGGTCGAGCCGCCTCCGATATCGACGACCAGCAACTGCTCGGTCTTGGTCGAAACCAGTGGGGCACAGGAAATCACCGCCAGACGGGCTTCTTCCTCGGGCTGTATGATCTCGAGCGTCAGGCCGGTTTCGCGCTTCACCTGTCGGATGAATTCGCGCGAGTTCTTGGCGCGGCGGCACGCCTCGGTCGCGATCAGACGCATCCGTTTGACCTTGTTGCGTTTCAGCTTTTGCTGACAGATTCGCAATGCCTGAACGGTACGCGACATCGACGCCCGCGACAGTCGTCCGGTGCGTTCCAGACCCGCGCCCAACTGCACGGATTTGGAGAAACTGTCGACCACATGGAACCCACTTCCCTTGGGCTGGGCTATCAACATGCGGCAACTATTTGTCCCCAGATCCAGTGCCGCATAAAGAGCATCCGGATCGGGTCTTGCCGGCGCGGGGCTTTCGACCGCTTTCGGGAACGCGCCCGCACCTTTGGGACGCTTGGGCGCCATCTTTACGCCCTCCGATTTTCGAGTTACCCCGACCCTAGGCGGGGGATTGCTGACGTGCAAGTGATTTCAATTTTGAAATTAACGCGCGTGTCACATGCCGTTCACAAAATGATGCGATCTCCATGGGCGAACCCACGTTCGGGTTTATCAATTAGCTCTCAGCCAGATACGGAGACCGCAATGAAAGATGAGCGCATCCTTTCCTTCGACGAATTCGATGAAGTCGTAAATCCGCGCCCAGAAGAATGTGAATTTGATCGCGTTGTCGAACGCGCATTGTCCCGTCGCGGTTTTCTTGGCGGCGTTTTGGCGATGGGTAGTTTCACAGCTGTTGGTGGTTCGCTGATTCCTTCAGGGGCTCACGCGGTTTCGAACCGTTTCGCGTTTGAGGCGATTCCAGTGTCGACCGCGGACGAGGTCATTGTTCCCGCTGGTTACAAGGCCGAGGTCATGGTGCGCTGGGGCGATCCGCTTTGGTCGGACGCGCCAGAGTTCGATCACGCGACCCGGGGCACAGCTGCCAGCCAGGAACGCGCCTTTGGTGACAATACCGATGGTCAGGACATTTTCTTGCATGACGGTCACGTTCTGCTGGTTGTAAACAACGAATATACCAATCGTGACATCCTGTGGGGCAACAATCCGGACGCCAAGCCAGCATCCGATGACGACATCGCAAAGGGCATGATGGCGCATGGTGTCACGATCGTGGAAATCGCGAACACCGATGGCAAGTGGGGGATCGTTAAGGACAGCCCCTATAACCGCCGCGTTACACCGCAGACCGAAATGTCCATTACGGGTCCGGCCGCCGGTCATGACTTGATGAAAACGGCCGCCGATCCGTCCGGCACGACGTGCAAGGGAACATGGAACAATTGCGGAAATGGCGTGACACCGTGGGGCACGTATCTGGCTTGTGAAGAAAACTTCAACGGCTACTTCTCGGCCGAAGACGAAAATCACGAGGTCAATGCTGATCTGAAACGTTATGGCGTATCGTCAAAAGACTGGGGTTACGGTTGGGCCAAGATTGATGACCGGTTCGACGTCTCGAAAAACCCAAACGAACCGAACCGTGCTGGTTTTGTGGTTGAGATCGATCCGACTGATCCAACCTCGACTCCGCGAAAACTGACCGCTCTGGGACGCTTCAAGCACGAAAACGCCGAAGTCATAGTGAACAATGACGGTCGCGTGGTCGTTTACATGGGTGATGATGAACGCGGCGAGTTTCTTTACCGCTTTGTCTCGGAAGGTGTTTATGCCGCTGGTGTGGACACAAACGCGCTGTTGGAACAAGGCACACTTTCGGTTGCCAAGTTCAACGACGATGGAACCGGTGAGTGGCTAGATCTGACGCCGGAAAGCACTGGCATGGCCTCGCAGGCCGAGATCAGCATCCACACCCGTCAGGCTGGTTCGGCGGTTGGAGCAACCACCATGGATCGTCCCGAGTGGGTTGCGGCTAATCCAAACGCGCCCGAGGTTTACTGTTGCTTGACTAACAACAAGAACCGTGGCGTTAAGCCGAATGCAGGGGGAGACGATACCTCGGCCAACGGCCCGAACCCGCGTGACAAGAACCACTACGGTCAGATCGTTCGCTGGCGCCCGGATGGCGGCGATCATGCTGCGGCTGGCTTTGGCTGGGATCTGTACGTGCTTGCAGGCAATCCCACCGTCCACCAAGACGCCTATGCCGGATCCGAGAACGTGAACGCCGACAATATGTTCAACTCACCCGACGGATTGAAGTTCGACAGCAACGGCTTGCTGTGGATTCAGACCGATGGCAATTATGGCAACGAAGGTGACTTCGCCGGGCAGGGCAACAACCAGATGCTGGCAGGCGACCCTGTCACCGGCGAAATCCGTCGTTTTCTGGTTGGCCCCAACGAATGCGAGGTCACCGGTCTCAGCTGGTCACCGGACCGTCGTACGATGTTTGTCGGTATTCAGCACCCGGGCGAAGACGGCAACAGCCACTGGCCTGAAGGCGGGGACTCGGTGCCGCGCTCGGCCATTATCGCCATTACGCGCGAAGATGGCGGTTTGGTCGGCTAAGGCCATTTGCTCCATCAATTCTTGCCTCGGACGGTTTTTACCGTCCGGGGTTTTTCTTTTTCATGCAGCGCTTTCATAGAGACGATGAGAATTTTGATATGCGCGTTTTGCCAGAAACTGGGTAAAAGCCACGTACACCGCAGTGGGCACAAAACGTCGCTTGGAAAGCGTCGTGTGTCGAAAATCGACCGACCCAGGCCTACATTGAAGTTTAGAACCGGCCCATCGGGTTAGGAGGAATCACAGCAATGCCTGACGTCACCATCGTGTATTGGCGCGACATTCCCGCTCAGGTCATCGTCGGCAAAGGCCGTCGGGGCGCAAAGCGGCAGTTGGAAGAACGGTTTGAACAAGCCATCGACCGTGCGGCCATGAAGGTGAACGCCAAGGACAGTGATGCCTATCTGGCCGAATGGCGCAAAGCCGAACCTTTCGCGGTCGAAGGCGATCCTGCCGAGATTGCCGAAGCCGAGGCTGTGCGTTTGGAAACGGAATACGATCAGGACCGCGTCAAAGCGCTGATCGCAAATGACGGTTGGGCATGAGCCCCAGACTTTATGGGAGGCCGAAATGGCTTTGCTGAACTTCAAGAAACGTGATGCGGTCGAAAGCGGCCCAGTAAATCCGACCGTCGAAGCCTTTTTGCAAGGCTATTCGATCGAGGTCATGCCGCGTACCGCCGAAAAGGTCGACGATTTCCGCGCGCTGCTGCCCGAGGGTACACGCGTTTATATCGCCCATATCGAGGGCACGCCCATCGAAGACATGGTCAAGACGGCCAAGCGAATTGCGGCGGAAGGTTACCCTGTCATGCCGCATTTTCCGGCACGCATCATCAAGGATGCGGCGACGTTGGAGAACTGGATCGCCATGTATCAGGGCGAAGCAGGCGTTGAACAGGCGCTGTTGCTGGCGGGCGGTGTCGCCAACCCGCACGGCGAGTTCGACAGCTCGATGCAGCTGCTGGAAACCGGTCTGTTTGACAAGGCGGGCTTCAAGCGCCTGCACGTGGCGGGTCACCCCGAAGGCAACAAGGACATCGACCCGGACGGTTCGACCAAGAACGTCGATGACGCGTTGCGCTGGAAGCAGAAGTTCAACGAGACCACGGATGCCGAAATGGCGCTGGCAACACAGTTCGCCTTTGACGCCAAGCCGATCATCGCCTGGGCCGACAGCCTGAAAGAAGCGGGCATCGATCTGCCGATCCATATCGGAATCGCGGGTCCAGCCAAGCTGCAAACCCTGATCAAGTTCGCCATCGCGTGTGGCGTTGGGCCGTCTCTGAAGGTTCTGCAAAAGCGCGCCATGGATGTCTCCAAGCTGTTGCTGCCCTATGAGCCGACCGATGTCGTGACCGAACTGGCCAACCACAAGGCGGCCAACCCGGATTTCAACATCACGAACGTGCACTTCTTCCCGCTGGGCGGGATCAAGACCAACGCCAACTGGGCGATCAATAACGGCGGCGCTTCGGCAAAGCCTGTAAACTCCTAAGGAACGGACATGACCCGAACAGTCGTAGAATCAAAAACAAAAACAGCCGTCCTGGGCTTTGATGAACCGTTCTGCGTGATCGGTGAGCGGATCAACCCGACCGGCCGCAAGAAACTGGCCGCCGAGCTGGAAGCCGGCGACTTTTCGACCGTTGAGAAAGACGCCATTGCTCAGGTAGCGGCTGGCGCGACCGTTCTGGATATCAATGCGGGCGTTGTCTACAACTCGAACCCCAACCCGAACGAGACCGAACCACCGCTGATGCGCAAGATCGTCGAGCTGGTGCAGGGTCTGGTTGACGTGCCGCTGTGTATCGACTCGTCGGTTCCGGGCGCGCTGGAAGCCGGTCTTGAGGCGGCTGAAGGTCGTCCGCTGCTGAATTCGGTCACCGGTGAAGAAGAACGTCTGGAACTGGTTCTGCCGCTGGTCAAAAAGTACAACGTACCGGTCGTGGCGATCTCGAACGATGACACTGGTATTTCGGAAGACCCCGATGTGCGCTTTGACGTCGCCAAGAAGATCGTCGAACGCGCTGCCGATTTCGGCATCCCTGCACATGACATCGTGGTTGACCCGCTGGTCATGCCCATCGGTGCGATGGCGACCGCCGGTCAGCAAGTATTCGCGCTGGTCCGTCGTCTGCGCGAAGAACTGGGCGTGAACACCACCTGCGGAGCGTCCAACATCTCGTTCGGTCTGCCGAACCGTCACGGCATCAACAACGCGTTCCTGCCGATGGCGATGGGCGCGGGCATGACCTCGGCCATCATGAACCCGGTGGCTCTGCCGGTGACGCAGGCAAAAATCGCCGAGAAAAAAGAGGCCGTTGCCGCGGCGGGCATCATCCTGCCCGAAGGCATGGATGACGAGGCGTTCGTGCAGATGTTCGGCCTGGGCTCCACCAAGCCGCGCGCCGGCAAAGAGATGGAGGCCATCCGCGCCGCCAACCTGCTGACCAACAACGACCCGCATGGCGGCGAGTGGATCCGGTTCAACAAAGCACCGGACGAAGCGGGTGCCGCAGGACCCGTAGGTGGACGTCGCGGTGGTGGCCGTCGGCGCCGCGCCTGATCTGAACGACACAGACTGCAAAGGCCGGGCTCAGCGCCCGGCCTTTTGCATTTGACCCTGATCAATGTCGAATTTGCAGAAGGTTTCAGAATACCCTGATCCAGGATGCATTGATCAGGTGGCAGCATGAGCAAACATCACCCCCCAAAACTCTCGGATGCGGATCTGACCAGGAAACTGAACAAAAAGGTCTACTTCGATCAGCTGATCAAGTTGCAGACACGATTGGCGAGAATTCAGCAAGCTTATCTGTTTCACGGGCTCAAGGGCGTGTTGGTTTTCGAAGGGTGGGACGCTGCCGGAAAAGGGGGGACCATTCGCCGGATTAGTCAGGCCCTGGACCCGCGCAGCTTCAAGGTTTGGCCGATCGGTGCGCCCCGGAACTACTATCTCAACCGGCATTATCTGTTGCGTTTCTGGGAACGCCTGCCGCCTTCGGGTGCGATTTCCGCTTTCGACCGCAGCTGGTATGGCCGAGTTTTGGTTGAGCGGATCGAAAAGCTGACCCCGGAAACACGCTGGCGGGCCGCGTATCAGGAAATCAATGATTTCGAACGAATGCTGGTCGATGACGGGACTCGAATCGTGAAACTGTTCTTCCACATTTCACAGGAAGAGCAGATGCGCCGATTTACCGAACGGCTGACCAACCCGATGAAACGCTGGAAGCTGACTTATGAAGATTTCAGAAACCGCGAAAAATGGGATGTCGCAGAGGTGGCCGTGGATGAAATGCTGGCACGGACGTCTACGGAAGTTGCCCCTTGGCACGTGATCCCGTCCAACAACAAGAAATATGCCAGGATTACGGCCATGAAGGCTATTGTCGAGGCGTTTTCGGAAGGGGTTGATCTGAACCCCCAGCATCTGGATCGCCGTACTTTGGAAGCAGCGGGCAAGACCTTGGCCGTCGACCAGTCCCTGATTGACAGCCTGCGGGCCCGAACCGAGTAAGAACCCGAAAAAGGTTGGTTACGATCCGGGTTGAACGTCTGGATGTTCTGGTGTTATTTCATCTGACAAGGCGGGTATGATGTAATGGTAGCCTGTCAGCTTCCCAAGCTGAACGCGCGGGTTCGATTCCCGCTACCCGCTCCAGTTCGGACTGTAAGGCTTTGTTAATTAATCAAAAAGGTGACGTTGCGTGGCTTAGCCACCGCCTTTACGGATCTAGCTGGCACGTGTTTCCACGGATCTGCTCAACGGGCTTGCAAAGCCGGTTCTAGCTGTTGAGGCCAAGCAAGGACTCTCTGCCAACTATGTGCGTCGGCAGTTCAACAGATTTGCCCGGTGCGTTGGATTCGATCATCTGAATCAGCGCCTGAGCAGCCTTGCGTCCCATGTCACGATGAGGAACATGGACAGTTGTCAGCGCAGGGGCGACAATGCGCGCTAGCTCGATATCATCAAATCCGGTGATCGATACATCTTCGGGCACCCGAAGTCCCATCTGCTGAGCTTGCCGTACCGCACCGACGGCCAGAACGTCGTTGCCGCACAACACCGCGGTCGGCGGGTTGTCATTCGACATGAGACGCTTGAACGCATCGGCGCCGTTTTCAATCTCGTACGAGGTTTCGATCACGGCCAGTTCATCCTGCGACAGTCCATGTCGGGACATCGCGTCTTTTATCCCCTGGATCCTAAGACGCGCACGGTCGTTGCCTTTGCTGATGCCTGAAATCGTTGCCAGGCGTGTGTGGCCCAATTCGATGATCTTGCTTGTCAAAGCCTCCATCGCCCGTCTGTTGTCAAACCCGACGGACGGTATTGGTTCGTCTGGCAGGAAAGACCACGCTACAAGGGCCGGCACTTTTCGCTTTTCGAGATAGTCGTAGATTTGTACGTCCCGGTCATGCCCGATCAGCAACAGCCCGTCCACGCCCCGCGCAACCAGCGTTCGGATCTGATCTTCTTCTGCGGCCGGCTGGTAGGCCGAGCTGGAGACCAGCAAGGTGTAGCCCTGTTTGTGGATCTCCTCTTGAAACGCCTGCAACCCCCTTGCGAAGATTGCATTTTCCATCGTCGGAATTATCGCACCTATCGTGAAAGAACGCCGTGCAGCCATCACTCGGGCTGCAAAGTTCGGCGTGTAGCCAAGGGTGTCTACGGCAGACAGAACACGTTTCCGCGTTGCCTCGACCACCTGTTGCGGGGTGTTCAGGCACCGTGACACGGTGGCAGTTGAAACGCCTGCTGCCTTGGCAACGTCATCCAGCGTCGGTGCGGACCGATGTTTTGACATTCTCGAACTCTCAATTCCGGTTCGCCTAAGTTAGTCGCATTTTTCCAGGGATGAAAGCGTTTATGTAAGCGCTTGCATTTGTGATGTAAGCGCTTACAAAGGTATCTGAGCCGATTCTGAAGGGAGTCCCGGAAATGTATCTCGCTGCATCAGTCATCGTTTTTGCGATCTATTTCGCAAATGTCGCTTTGGGTGCTTTTGCGAGCAGCGCGTTTCTTGGCGACGTTGGAGAGATGTTGGTTCTGTTCGCGGCTTCGATCCTGTTCGTTGTCGCAATTCTGAAAAAGGAAGCTGACCGGGACGCACAAGACGGCAGCTGAACTTTTGCTTGGGAGGGCAATTGATGAAAACCGACAAGACCGAACTGGCATCGGCCGAGCGCCGCAATTTTCTGAAAATGAGCGCCAGTGGCGCATTCACAGCCGCATTGGTCGCTGGGGCAGGGGGCGTTTTGTGGTCTTCCGAGGCCGCCGCGCAGACCGCGAAGGAAGAGAGCGAGCGTGAAAAGGCCGCAGATCACGTGATGACGGTGGCCACGGCTTATGTGCTTGGCGCGTCGCGCAGCTATCCGATCATGCAGCTAGACCTAAAGGAAAACATTCAGAACGCCACCAACGGCAAGGTCTATGTCAAACTGGCCCCCGGCGGTCAGCTTGGTGCAGGCGGCGCGCTGGTGCAGAAAGTGCAGGGCGGTACCATCCAGGCCGCGCAGCATTCGCTGTCGAATTTCGCGCCGTTCGCGTCGACAGTCGACTTGATCAACATGCCGTACCTGTGTGGCTCGAACCAGCGTTTCACCAACCTCGTCCATTCGGACACATGGAAAAGTGAGGTTCACCCCAAGGTCGAAGCGGCAGGGTTCAAGGCTCTGTTCTATGTTAACATCGACCCGCGGGTGGTTGCGGTTCGCCAGGGCGGCAATGCCGTGCTCACACCCGGTGATATGAGCGGGATCAAGTTCCGCGTGCCGGGATCGAAGATGCTGCAACAATACTACCGGATGGTCGGCGCCAACCCGACGCCCGTTGCCTGGGGCGAGACCCCCTCGGCCATCAAGCAGGGCGTTGCGGATGCGCTCGATCCTTCGGTTGGCGCGCTCTATGTCTTTGGGTTCAAGGACATACTCAGCCATGTGACCTTCACGCAGGCGGTGCCGGACAGCCAAGTTTATTCCTGCAACCTGGAATGGTTCAACTCGATGCCGGCTGATGTGCAGGAAGGCATCATGTGGGGGTCGGAAATGACCAGCCATCAGAACCTGTCCAAGGTTCCGTCGGCCCGCGCCTATGCCATGGCCGAGTTGAACAAGGCCGGGGTGCAGTTCCACTCGCTCAGTGACGACCAACTGGCGGAATGGCAGGATGCCGGCGGGTATCAGAACGCCGATTGGGATCCGTTCAAGACAGAACTGGCCGGATCGATGGAAAACTTCGAAAAGCTGGTCGAAGCCGCCGGTACGCAGGGCAAATACTACGTCCACGACGCCTAAGGCCCAAGCCGTGGGCGCCAGACAGGCGTCCACGAACTTTACTTTCAGTCAGCCCGACGACAACCCGCCACGTCAGGCGCGGGTCAGGCTGTCCCTGCGCCGGAGGATCAGATGACCATTCTTCAAAATATAGACCGAAACGCAGAGCGCTGGTTGCTGCTGGTGTTCTACGTGATGCTGGTGATTACCATGGCCATCGAAGTGCTGCGGCGCGAGATTTTTGCTTATTCGTCGATCTGGGGCGAGGAAATCGTTCGGTATTCCTTCATCTATCTGGCCTGGATCGGTGCCGCGGCTGCGGTGAAAGAGCGGGCGCATATCCGGATCGATGTGATCATGCATTACATCGGACCACGCCCCAAGGCGGTGCTGTATATTTTCGGCGATCTCGTGATGTTCGGCGTGGCGATCATCGCGCTCTACTGGTCGTATGAGGCGGTTCATGTCTCGGCCAAGTTCGGCTCGGTCACGGATGGTCTTCGGGTCTCGAAAGTCTGGTTCCTTATGGCGGTGCCCGCCGGATTCGCCCTGATGATATGGCGGCTGATCCAATCTTTCCTGCGTGACGTGAAATCGCTTCGGGACGGCACCCCCGTCTTCGAAGGCGACAAGCTGTTTGACTGAGGAGAACACGAATGCTTTGGAATTCCCTCAATCAAACCGTTGAACTGGGCTGGGACTTTTACCTGCCGGTGATCCTGTTCGTGGGCCTGATCGCCTTGGCCGTACCCGTTTGGGCCGCTATTGGAACAGCGGCGATCGTGATGCTGATCATGTCCGGTGATCTGCCCCTCAGCCTGGTCGGAGAAAGCCTGTTCACAGGTATCGACGCATTTGCCCTGACCGCTGTTCCGTTGTTCATTCTGACCGGAGACGTTCTGGTGCGGACCGGTCTGTCGCGCAAATTCCTGGACGTGGCCGAGGCGCTGACATGCTTTGCCAAAGGCGGGTTCGGGTCGGCCACGGTTCTGGTCTGCGGTATGTTTGCCGCGATTTCAGGGTCGGATGCTGCCGGGGCGGCTGCGGTGGGTCGCATGACCATCAACCGGCTGGTGGAAAGCGGATATCCGCGCCCCTATGCCTGTGCTCTGGTTGCGGCTGGTGCCTGTACCGGCATCCTGATCCCGCCTTCGATCGCCTATATCATCATCGGCCTCGTGCTGGGTATTTCCGCCTCGACCCTGTTCCTTGCAGCCTTGATCCCGGGTCTCGCCATCCTGGTGTCGATCCTGATCACCAACATCATCATGAACCGCCTTTATGCCTATGAGGGCGGCGGCATGATGACCATGGGGGAATGGCTGGCCAATCTGGGCAAGGCGCTGAAATCGGGCTGGTACGCGTTCATTGTGCCGGGGATCATCTTCTACGGCATCTTCTCAGGTCGCCTGACCCCGACTGAAGCCGGCGCAACGGCCGTTGTCGTCACTATAATCATGGGTTTTATCCTGCGCACCCTGACGCTGGCAGATTTTCCATCGATGCTGGTCAGTTCGGCCAAGGTGAACGGAGTCATCCTGCCGATCATCGCCTTCTCGGCACCTTTGGCCGAAGCACTTGCGATCATGGGTGTTCCGCAGGGGTTCGTGGCCTCGGTCACGTCGCTGACCGATGATCCCTATCTGTTGATCTTGCTGATGATCGGCATCCTGATCGCAGCAGGCTGCGTGATGGAGACAACGCCGAACATCGTGATCCTGGCACCAATCCTGAAACCGCTGGCCGACAATATCGGCATGAACGAGATTCAGTTCTGCATCATGATGATCACCGCGTTGGGTGTGGGCTTTATCACGCCGCCGCTGGGACTGAACCTGTTCGTCGTATCTGGCATTACCGGTGAGTCCATTCTGAAGATTGCCGCCCGGGCCGTTCCTTTCGTACTGACCATGCTGATCGTGGTGATCCTGATTGCCTACGTGCCTGCTGTGTCGACCACCCTGCTTCCTGAAATCTACCAATAGGACCTGCTGAAAATGCCTCGTGAATATTTGAAAAAGGCGACTCTCACCGCTCAATCGCATGCCTCTGAGGTGCACGATACGGTCAAGACCATCCTTGCCGACATCGAGGCGGGTGGCGACGATAAAGCACTGGAATATGCCCTCAAGTTCGACAAGTACGAAGGAAATGTCCTGATGACGCAGGACGAGATTGATGCGGCCATCGTGCAGGTGCCGGAAAAACTGAAGGCCGATATACGCTTTGCCCACGACAACGTCCGTCGCTTTGCCGAGACGCAGAAGGCCACCGTGTCGGACGTACAGATGGAGATCGTTCCCGGTTTTGTTGCGGGGCAAAAGGCGATCCCGGTGGATGCAGCAGGATGCTATGTTCCCGGTGGGCGCTACAGCCATATCGCCAGCGCGATCATGACAGTGACAACGGCCAAGGTCGCCGGGTGCCGCCATATCACGGCCTGTTCTCCGCCCCGTCCGGGTGAGGGCGTGGCGCCAGCGATTGTCTATGCCGCGCATATCTGCGGAGCCGACAGCATTCTGGCCATGGGCGGTGTGCAGGGCGTGGCCGCCATGACCTATGGTTTGTTCGGTTTGCCGCGCGCCAATATCCTTGTGGGGCCGGGAAACCAGTTCGTGGCCGAGGCCAAACGCATCCTGTACGGCAAGGTTGGTATCGACATGATTGCGGGTCCGACCGACAGCCTGATCCTTGCCGACAGTTCCGCGGACGCCCACGTGGTGGCAACCGATCTGGTCAGTCAGGCCGAGCACGGGTATAATTCGCCCGTCTGGCTGGTGACGGATGATCGCGACCTTGCGCAGAAAGTCATGGAGCTGGTTCCGGTTTTGATCGATGATCTGCCAGAGCTGAACCGGGAAAACGCCTCGGCCGCGTGGCGCGACTATGCCGAAGTCATTGTCTGTTCCGACCGCGAAGAGATGGCCGCCTGTTCCGATGAATATGCGCCCGAGCACCTTACGGTTCAGGCCGAGGATCTGGATTGGTGGCTGGATCGCTTGACCTGCTATGGTTCGCTGTTCCTGGGTGAGGAAACCACCGTGTCCTACGGGGACAAGGCAACCGGAACGAACCATGTTCTGCCGACTTCGGGTGCGGCCAGTTACACCGGCGGTTTGAGTGTTCACAAATACATGAAGATCGTCACCTGGCAGCGGGCTACACGTGAAGGATCGAAATCGATCGCAGAAGCTACCGCACGGATTTCCCGACTGGAAGGTATGGAAGGTCACGCTCGCGCAGCGGATGTGCGTCTGGCCAAGTATTTCCCGGATGAACAGTTCGATCTGACCGCTGATGGATGACCCGCGCACATTGTTTGACCTGACGGGCCGGGTGGCCTGTATCACCGGCGCCAGTTCGGGGCTGGGGCGGCAGGTGGCGCGGACACTTGCCGCGGCCGGCGCGCGTGTTGTCGGCGTGGCGCGGCGCGGCGACGCTTTGGCGCAGATGCAGGCTGAAATCGGCGAACACGCAGAAGCCGTTGTTGCTGATGTCGCGGATCGAGCCGGAATCGGCGGGCTGGTGCAGGTGATCAATTCCAAGTTCGGCGCACCGGATATTCTGGTGCACGCGGCCGGGGTCAACACGCGTGAGCCCGCCGACGAGGTGACACCTGATGGCTGGGATGCCACGCTTGCCCTGAACCTCAGCGCGCCGTTTTTCCTCAGCCAGGCGATGGTGCCCGAAATGAAGAAAAAGGGGTGGGGGCGCATCGTCAATTTCGCCTCGCTGCAAACGACGCGGGCCTTTCCGGGCGGCATTGCCTATGGGGCCACCAAGGCCGGGATCGCGCAATTGACCCGTGCCATGGCCGAAGCCTGGTCGCCCTTTGGCATTACCGCCAACGCAATCGGTCCGGGGTTCTTTCCGACCGAGCTGACCCAAGCCGTGTTTGACGACCCCCAGCGCGCGGAACGCAACGCCGCTCAAACCTGCATAGGGCGCAATGGGCGGATGCAGGATATCGACGGGCCGATCCTGTTTTTGTGCTCGAACGCGTCCGGCTATGTCACGGGGCAGGTTCTTATGGTTGATGGAGGGTTCACAGCCAAATGAAGGCACTGGTTTACCAAGGAGTGGAACAGATGGTGTTCGGTGATGTGCCGGATGCCGAGGCCGGTCCGTCCGAGCATTTGATCCGGATCGAAGCGGTCGGCATCTGCGGCTCGGACATGCACGCCTATCTGGGCCATGATGCCCGCCGTCCGGCTCCGCTGATCCTGGGGCACGAGGCGGCCGGTGTGATTTTTGACGGGATACGTGCCGGTGATCGTGTCACGATCAATCCGCTGGTAAGCTGCGGGCAATGCGCAGCCTGCCTTGCCGGCCGGGAAAACCTGTGCCCGGATCGCCAGATCATCTCGATGCCTCCGCGCGAAGGGGCGTTTGCTCAATACGTTACAATGCCTGCCAGCAATCTTGTTGAAGTACCTGAGGATGTTTCGTTTGCCAAAGCCGCGCTGGCGGAACCGCTTGCCGTCAGCTGGCATACGGTCCGGTTGGGGATCGAGGCTCTGCATCCTGCAATGGACCGTCGCGCACTGGTGATCGGCGGCGGGGCCATCGGCCTTGCGGCGGCATTGGTCTTGCGGGCAATGGGCGTTGACGATGTGACCATCGCGGAACCAAACCAGCTGCGTCGCAACTACCTGGCGAAAATCGAAAGCTTTGCGCTGGTGGAGTCAGCCAAAGGGACTTACCCGTTGGTCATAGATGCCGTGGGGTACGCTGCGACGCGGTCGGTTGCCTCGGCCAAGGCCGAACCGGGCGGCGTGATCGCGCATGTGGGTTTGGGTGAGGATACCGGTGGTCTGGATATTCGCCGGATGACCTTGCAGGAAATCACATTCATAGGGACTTACACATACACCACCAAAGACTTTCGCCAGACGGCTCAGGCGATCTTTGACGGGCGGCTGGGGGCTCTGGACTGGATAGAAGAACGCGCTCTGGCCGACGGAGCGCAAGCGTTTTGCGATATCCGGTCTGGCGCCGTGGCCGCACCGAAGATTATCCTGAGACCCTGGGGATAGAACTGACAGAACTGGAGACCTTCATGTACACGAAAATACTGGTCCCGTTAGCTTTGGATCACGGCATATCGCAACACACGCTGGAAATCGCACGGGCCTTGTCAGGAGAGGGCGCAGAAATAATTGCGCTGCATGTCTACGAGATGCCTCAGGGATCGGTCAGCGCCTATCTGGACAAATCGGTTGTCGCCGAAGGTTTCGAACGGGCCCGTTTGCAACTGTTGCAAAAAGTCGAAGGGCTTGAAGGGGTGACGGCCGAAATCGTCAAAGGCCATACCGCGCGGTCCATCATCGACTATGCCAGCAGCAAGGATGTCGACTGTATCGTAATCGGCTCGCACAAGCCGGACCTGAGCGACTACTTCCTGGGATCGACCGCTTCGCGCGTCGTCCGCCATGCCCCCTGTGCCGTACACGTGCACCGAAGGGCCTGAATTCCTCAATCGCGCGTCTAGCGCCCCAAACAGGACCAAAAGCTGGATCATGAACATAGACAAAAAGATCACCGACGATCTGCTGGCCAACGATATCTCGTTTGTCACCACTGTCCCGTGCAAGCAATTGGCAGGTGTCATCGCGGAAATCGACGAGCGCGAAGGCATCTATCACATCCCGTCCAACAAAGAAGACGAAGGGATGGGCCTGTGTGCAGGGGCGTGGATGGGCGGCAAGCGGCCCGCGATCATCATGCAGAACACAGCCATTGGCGTGACGATCAATACGCTGGCGACGCTGATCCAGTATTACCGGATGCCGCTGCCGATGCTGATATCGTACCGGGGGGAACTGCGCGAACCGATTGCCTGCCAGGTTGAAATGGCGGTTCACACCAAGGCGCTGCTGGCTCAGCTGAACATCCCCACCTACCACTTCCACCATCAGGCCGATGTCGAAGAGCTCGACGCGATCCTGAAATATACCTTCATGTGCAACAAGCCGGTCGCCATCCTGACCGACGCCAATTTCTGGGGAGGCTATGGCGACCAATGATCCGTTCTGAAATCCTGAAGGAAATCGCCCCGATCCTGCGTGATCAACTGGTTGTTTGCAACATCGGCATCCCCAGCCAGGAACTGCATGCCATCGACGACCAGCCAACCAACTTCTACATGCTTGGCACCATGGGGCTTGCGTCCTCGATCGGTCTGGGGTTGGCGCTGTCACAGCCGAAGCCGGTGATCGTCATCGACGGCGACGGCTCGATCCTGACCAATCTGGGCACCCTGCCAACGATCGCCAACAACGTGGCGGACAATTACATCTTGCTGATCGTGGACAATGGCTCGTACGGCTCGACCGGCGATCAGCCGACCTATGCGGGGCAGAAAACCTCGCTTGCGAAAATGGCCGAGGCCGCCGGGTGTGAGCGCGTGATCGAATGTGCCGCCGAAGACACCGGGCGCGTACTGCAAGAGGCGCTGGATGCCAAACAGATGACCATCATCGTCAGCAAATGCGAAAGCGGCAATGCCAAGATGCCGCCGATCACGATGGATCCGGTGGTCATCCGCGACCGCTTCATGAAGGCCGTTCAGGCCTGATGGGCACAAGCGCCATCCACAGCGCCGAGGACGCCCGCCGCCTGGCGCGGCGGCGTCTTCCGTGGATGGTGTTCGACTATATTGATGGTGCAGCCGGGGCCGAGATGGGAGCCGGTCGCAATCGGTCCGCTTTGGATGCAATGACTTTGCGCCCGCGTATCCTGCGCGACGTCAGTGAAAGATCTCTGGCAAGTTCGCTGTTCGACCGGCCCGCGAAACGCCCGTTTGGTATCGCGCCGATGGGCATGTGCAATTTGTCCGCGCCGGGTGCCGACTTGATGCTGGCCCGCATCGCGGCACGCCACGAGGTGCCGCTTGGGGTTTCGACTGTGGCCTCGACCGCGATGGAGGATCTGATCGTCGAAGCGGAAGGCCATGCCTGGTTCCAGCTGTATTTCAGCGGCGATGGCAGCGGCACGTTCAAGCTGGTCGATCGCGCCAAGGCAGCGGGGTACGAGACACTGGTGCTGACCGTGGATGTGCCCGAGGTTGGCCGACGCCCGCGCGAGTTGCGTCATGGGTTCAAGATGCCTTTCAAAATGGGGCCAAAGCAGGTGATGGATTTTGCCCTGCACCCCCGGTGGTCCTTGCCGGTCCTGCTGAAAGGCAAGCCGGAAATGGCGAATTTCCGGATGGATGGCTACGACTTCGACCGCACCGAAAGCCGCGCCAAGGCCACGTGGGAGACATTGGCCCGTCTGCGCGACCAGTGGACCGGAAATCTGGTGGTCAAAGGCGTATTGGATGCAGACGACGCGCAAAGGCTCAAGTCAGCGGGCGTGGACGCCATTCAGGTCTCAAGCCATGGTGCGCGCCAGTTGGAAAGTGCGCCCGCGCCAATCACGGTTCTGCCCGAGATACGCAAGGCCGTCGGTCCGGATTTTCCGCTTTTCTACGACAGCGGGCTGCGTTCTGGTGAAGACGTCCTCAAGGCACTTGCGAACGGGGCGGACTTTGCCTTTTTCGGCCGTATCCTTCAGTTTGCAATTGCGGCCGAAGGCGAAGCGGGTCTGGCGCAGCTATGGTCGGTACTCAGCGAAGAAATCAGCATCGCCATGGCCCAGCTGGGCGTCACGTCGCTGGACGAGGTCAGACGCAACGCCTGATGTGGGTGACGGCAATGACCCGAGGTTTCCCACGGGTCATAGAACTGTCGGTTTAACCGCGGCGCCTGCGACGCCTTCCGCCACCTGCTTCGGATTCGCCGCCGGTGTTGAAGCTTGGGTTGGGCAGTGTGACAACCTGGGCCAGTTCCGGAAACGGATCCGTCTTGTGCGGGATCGCATTGGCGGCCACGAAATGATCCTGAAACTTCGGCTCAATGGCGGTTTCGATCTTGGTGATCTCGCGCACGACGCGCTCGATCTCGGCGCGCGATCCGATATTACACAGCGCGATACGTGCGCCGGTGCCTGCGGCGTTGCCCGCGCTCGAGACTTTTTCCAGCGGCGCATCGGGAATCATTCCCAGCACCATGGCGTGTTTGGTCGAGATATGCGCGCCGAACGCACCGGCCAGAACCACGCGATCCACCTTTTCGACCTTCATTTCGTCCATCAGCAGGCGTGCACCTGCGTACAATGCGGATTTCGCAAGCTGGATGGCACGGATGTCACCCTGCGTGACCGTGATGCGGGGGCCGCCTTCGGCGCTGGCATCGTGGATCAGATAGGCGTGTGTGCGACCTTCGGGCACGCAGCGGGCAGTGCCGGTCTGTTCCGCCGATCCGATCAGGCCGCCTTCGTCCAGCAGGCCTGCGATACGCATCTCGGCCACTGCTTCGATGATACCGGATCCGCAGATGCCTGTGATCCCAGTAGTGGCGATCTCCTGATCAAAGCCGTCTTCGTCGGACCATTTATCGGACCCGATGACGCGGAACCGGGGTTCCTTGGTGACAGGGTCGATCTCAATTCTCTCGATCGCCCCGGGTGCGGCGCGCTGGCCGGAACTGATCTGAGCACCTTCAAAGGCAGGCCCGGTGGGCGAGGAGCAGGCGAGCACGCGGCTGGTATTGCCAAGCAGGATTTCGGCGTTGGTGCCCACGTCGACGATCAGAACCAGATCCTGCGACTTTCCGGGTTCTTCAGACAGGGCCACCGCCGCGCAGTCCGCGCCCACATGGCCTGCGATACAGGGCAGGATATAGACCTGCGCGCGTGGGTTCATGGTTGTCAGATCCATGTCGCGGGCGGGCAGGGACATGCTTTCCGACGTTGCCAACGCAAACGGGGCCTGACCCAGTTCCACCGGGTCCAGCCCCAGCAGCAAGTGATGCATGACCGGGTTGCAGACGAACACAGTTTCCACGATCAGAGAGGCATCGATGCCTGCCTCTTCGGCAATCGACGTGGCCAGGTCATTGATTGCCTCGCGCACTGCCTTGGTCATCTCCTGATCGCCGCCGGGGTTCATCATGGAATACGAAACGCGGCTCATCAGGTCTTCGCCGAACCGGATCTGGGGATTCATGAGGCCGGAGGATGCCTTGACCTCGCCGGTTTCCAGATCGGTCAGATGCGCGGCGATGGTGGTCGATCCGAGGTCGATGGCCAGACCATACAGCCCGCCTTCATGCAGGCCGGGCCAGATTTCGACGATACGCGCCACGCTGTCCTTGTGACCTTTGTGGACCGCCACGGTGACTTCCCATTTACCCTTGCGCAGAACCGGTTGAAGTTTGGACATCAGCGTCAGGTCCGCCGTGACGGCTTCGATGTCCCACTGTTCGCGCAACGCGCGCTCGAGCCGTTCCAGATCGCCGGTGGGCGAATGCATGTCGGGTTCTTCCACCACAACGAAGTAAAGGCGCGTGGCCGGGTCCATCGTGATGGCACGCGCGGCGGCTGCCTTGCGCACGACCTGCCGGTGCACCTGGCTTTCCGGCGGTACGTCGATCACCACGTCGCCCTGAACCGAGGCCTGACAGCCCAGACGGCGGCCCGGTTTCAGACCACGTTTGTCCTCATAACGCTGTTCGACGGCGTTCCATTCGCTCAACGCATCCTCTGACACCGTGACGCCGTGCTTGGGAAATTCACCATAGCTGGGTGTGATCTGGCACTTTGAACAGATGCCGCGGCCCCCGCAGACCGAATCCAGATCCACCCCCAATTGACGGGCTGCCGTCAGAATTGGGGTGCCGACGGGGAAGTGCCCGCGTTTGCCGGAAGGGGTAAAGACGACAAGAGGGTCGGTGGTCATCAGTGACATACCTTTTAATATTCGCGCGTATGCCGGGCAAGATATGGGTTTGCGCGAAAAGGGAAAGACCATCTGCGGCACGATCTGCACAACGAGCGTCGTTTTCTTCCACTGCAACGACAACCAGAGCCAAAGAGTTGCCCCCAAGGGCTTTTCCTTTGGTTCAATCCATGTAATAGGGTCACCGCCAAACGGGCTTTTGCATGGGGTATTCAGATGCAGATTCGTGAGGCACTTACCTTTGACGACGTTCTCCTGGTTCCGGGCGCATCTTCCGTGCTGCCGGCAACCGCGGATACGACCACGCGTGTGACGCGCGAAATCACCATGAACATCCCATTGCTGAGTTCGGCCATGGACACCGTGACCGAGGCGCGCATGGCCATTGCCATGGCTCAGGCGGGCGGCATCGGTGTGGTACACAAGAACCTTTCAGTGGAAGAACAGGCCCGCGAAGTCCGCCGGGTCAAGCGGTTTGAATCCGGTATTGTCTATAACCCGGTGACATTGCGGGTGGATCAGACATTGGCGGACGCCAACGCGCTGGTACAGCGCTACAACTTCACCGGTTTTCCGGTCGTCGACGAGCAGGGCCGCGTGGTGGGTATTCTGACCAACCGCGACATGCGCTTTGCGAACTCGGACGATACGCCGGTACACGCGATGATGACTTCGGAAAACCTGGCGATGCTACAGGAACCGGCCGATCTGGAAGAAGCCAAAAGCCTGATGCGGGCGCGCCGTATCGAAAAGCTGCTGGTCGTGGATGGTGGCGGCAAGCTGACCGGTCTACTGACGCTTAAGGATACAGAGCAGGCCGTTTTGAACCCAACCGCCTGCAAGGACCGCCTGGGTCGCCTGCGGGTCGCTGCGGCGACGTCAGTCGGGGATGCCGGGTTCGAACGATCCGAGCAATTGGTGGATTCGGGTGTCGACATCATCGTCGTCGATACGGCGCATGGTCATTCTCAGGGCGTGCTGGACGCTGTAAAGCGGGTCAAGACCCTGTCGAACGAGGTTCAGATCATTGCCGGGAACGTTGCAACAGGAGAAGCGACCAAAGCCCTGATCGATGCTGGTGCCGACGCGATCAAGGTGGGCATCGGCCCGGGATCGATCTGTACCACACGGATGGTGGCGGGGGTTGGCGTCCCGCAGTTGACCGCGATCAGCGATTGTGCGGCGGCAGCGGGCGACGTTCCGGTCATCGCGGATGGTGGCATCAAGTTCTCGGGTGACTTTGCAAAGGCGATCGCGGCCGGGGCGTCCTGCGCCATGGTCGGGTCGATGATTGCGGGCACCGACGAAAGCCCGGGCGAGGTGATCCTGTATCAGGGCCGTTCGTTCAAATCCTATCGCGGGATGGGCAGCCTGGGTGCAATGGCGCGCGGTTCAGCCGACCGCTATTTCCAGAAAGATGCAGCCAATGACAAACTGGTGCCCGAAGGCATCGAAGGGCAGGTGCCCTACAAAGGCTCGGCCAGTGCCGTGATCCACCAGCTGGTTGGCGGCTTGCGTGCGGCGATGGGGTATACCGGCTGCGCCACTATCGAAGAGATGCGCAAGAACTGCAATTTCGTGAAAATTACAGGCGCTGGTCTGAAGGAAAGCCACGTCCACGATGTTCAGATCACCCGCGAAAGCCCGAACTACCGGGTCATGTAAGCCATCCAGCAAGACACATGGCACCCGTATACGGGTGCCTATTTGCCACTTGGATCGGCCAGCCGGGCCCATTTCCGCCGAGGTATTCCACAATGACACCCGCCGCCCGTGTTCAGGCCTCGATCGAAATTCTGGATGATATTCTGGCTGGCGCGCCGGTCGAAAAAGCACTCACCGGCTGGGCTCGGCGCAGTCGCTTCGCCGGATCGAAGGATCGGGCAGCCATTCGCGATCACGTATTCGACGCGCTGCGACGCAAGCGCTCGTATGCGGCGTTGGGAGGGTCCGACACCGGGCGCGGTTTGATGATCGGTGCGACCCGTGCGTCAGGCGGGGATCTGGCCGAGTTGTTCACCGGCGACCGTCACGCTCCGATGCCGGTTCAGGAAACGGAAACGGCGCGGGATTTCGCGTCCGAGGCCGAGAGATATGACATTCCGGAGTGGCTGTGGCCTCGGTTCGTTGACTCTCTGAAGGATGCCTTGGTTCCTTGTGCGATGTCATTGCAGAACCGGGCGCCCGTTCACCTGCGGGTCAACTTGCGAAAAACCGATCTGGGCGAGGCCATCGACGCCTTGAAGTCCGAGGGTATTGTCGCCCATCCGGTTCAGGTATGCCAAACCGCCCTTGAAGTGACAGAGGGGGCCCGGCGCATTGCCCAAAGCCAGGCCTATGCCCGGGGCCTGGTCGAACTTCAGGACGCTGCAAGCCAGGCGGTTGTGGCCGCGCTGGATCTGCGGCCGGGAATGCGCGTTCTGGATTATTGCGCGGGTGGTGGCGGCAAGGCGCTGGCGCTTGCAGCGCACGAGGGCGTCGAAGTGTACGCCCATGATGTGAATTCCGGCCGCATGAAAGATATTCCGACGCGGGCGGAACGAGCAGGCGCAAAGATAACCATCCTCAACACCGATGACCTTTCAGGTGTTGATCCGTTTGATGTTGTTTTGGTTGATGCGCCGTGCTCTGGCAGCGGATCTTGGCGAAGGGCGCCGGCCGGGAAATGGGCCTTGACCGAGGATCGCTTGCGGGACCTCACCACCATTCAGGCCCGTATTTTATCCGACATTGCGCCTTTGGTGCATCCGGGCGGCCTGTTGGCTTACGCAACCTGTTCGGTTCTGAACGATGAAAACGGCGCGATCATAGACGATTTTCTGGATCACTTTTCCCAGTGGCGGGAAACCTTCCGGAAAACGTGGCACGTTACACACGAATCTGACGGGTTCTTTACGTCGCACTTGACGCGCTGAGCTTTTGGCAAATAACAACCTTGGGTAGATTGCTGCTTTCAGAACGCCGTTAAGCGGGAATTAACCAATTTTGGCCGTTATAGCCGATAACTTTGCGCCCGAGCCGTTTTATGTCTGACACAGTAGAATTTTTCAGCGACCCATCTCTTGTCCACACGCCCTCGGCATCTCGTCTATGGTCGTTGGTGGCGGTGGCATTGTTGATCAGCATTGCCCCTATGGTCGGGTTGTTGCCACCGGATTGGACCATGGGCATGATGGTCGCGGGAACTTCGCTTTTGATTGTGGCACTATGCGTCGTGATCAAAGGCCAGGTCGACGTCAGACATGCGCAACAAACCACTGCCGTCATGGCCGCGTTTGCAGAACAGGACGAGTCACCTTTCCTGATCGCAAATGCCTATGGCGACATTCTGGCATCCAACGCACCAGCGCGGGAACAATTCGGCGCGGCGAAAGGAGCCAGCCTTGAAAACTGCCTCGGTTCGACGTTCTCGACGCCTCAGGTGATTTTGTTGAGGTTGCAATCTCAGGCCCGATCATTCGGTCGGGCCCGCGAAGACTGCGTGATCAGGGGAAACACAAGCAGTGTAACCGTGTTTCAATTGGCTTCCGACATTTTTTGCTGGCGGTTTCAACAGTCAGAACAGGAAAGCTGGCAGTCTCTCAACCTGCCGGTCCTGACCATCGGATGCGCGGATGATGTGGTGTGCCCGAATCCGGCGGCGAAAAAGTTGCTTGGGCTGCGTCCCGGTCGGATTCGCGACGTCTTCGGTGATGCTGACCCCCGGGTCGGAGCCTCAAACATTATCAAGTCACAGGACGGAATGATACCGGTCGCTGTGACGGAGCTTTCCCGATCCAGCAAGGAACGAAGCCTTGGTTTGGTGCCGCTCATTGAAACTCCGGCGCCCGGGGCCAGCACGTCTTTTGCAGATCTTCCGGTTCCGGTTCTCACCCTGTCTCCGGCGGGGGCCATTCTGAATGCCAACAGGCTGGCGAATAAGTTGCTTGGAAATGAAAGCCTGGAAGGCACGAACATAGCCGACATCATGCGGGGTATGGGGCACCCCATTCTGGATTGGCTGGCGCGGACGGCCGCGCAAGAAGATGCGCAACGATCCGAGTTTCTTCAGTTGACCCGAAAAGACAAGGAAGTCTTCGTACAGGTCACGCTGAGCCGTGTCGTTGTCGATGGCAAGATCTGTCTGATCGCGGTTCTGAATGATGCGACCGAGTTGAAGACTCTGGAGGCTCAATTCGTCCAAGGGCAGAAAATGCAAGCTGTGGGTCAATTGGCCGGCGGGGTCGCACATGATTTCAACAACCTGCTGACGGCCATTTCCGGGCATTGCGACCTGCTGTTGTTGCGTCACGATCAGAATGACCCGGATTATGGGGATCTGGTTCAGATCAATCAGAACGCCAACCGGGCCGCTGCGCTAGTCAGCCAGCTTCTGGCATTCTCGCGCAAACAGACTCTCAGGCCCGAAGTTCTGGATTTGCGCGACACGATCTCGGATCTCATTCACTTGTTGAACCGGTTGGTGGGCGAAAAAGTTCTGCTGACCCTCAGTCATGATCCGGTGTTAAAGCCGGTTCGGGCGGACAAACGGCAGTTGGAACAGGTGTTGATGAACCTTGTCGTAAACGCGCGCGATGCCATGCCAGACGGGGGCGAGATCCGTATCGAGACCGAGGTATTGAACCTGTCGCAACCGCTCAGCAGGGACAGGGCGACCGTCCAGCCCGGCGAATACGTTACGGTCAGGGTCATGGACAGCGGTGTGGGAATACCTGCCGACAAACTGCAAAAGGTTTTCGAGCCGTTCTATACGACAAAGCGTACGGGTGAGGGCACAGGGCTTGGGCTTTCAACAGCGTATGGCATCGTCAAGCAGACGGGCGGTTTCATCTTTGTCGACAGCACGGTGGGTCGAGGCACCGAGTTCACCGTTTTTCTACCGGTTTGCGCCACGGTGGCAGAGGCTGAACAGGACATTCCGGCCCAGCCCGAAACCCAAAGCGCCCGGCAAGGAGAGGGCGTCGTGCTTTTGGTTGAAGACGAAGCGCCGGTCCGCGCCTTCGCAACCCGGGCCCTGCGTCTCAAGGGCTATACCGTGCTGGAGGCGGATTCGGCCGAGGAAGCTCTGCGGCTTCTGGAGGATCCATCTTTGAACGTCGACGTATTCGTAACGGATGTGGTCATGCCCGGCATGGATGGTCCGACCTGGGTGCGTAAAGCTCGGGAATCACGCCCGGATGCCCGCGTGGTCTTCGTATCCGGTTACACGGAAGGTGCCTTTGGCGATTCAGAACCCGAGATCGCCAACTCGACCTTCCTGCCCAAGCCGTTTTCCCTCACCCAGTTGACCGAGGCGGTTTTCCAACAGCTGAACTGAGCACCCTACAAGGCTGCATCGTGGAGCGCGAATTCCTCTACGTGTCTTTTGCGAAATTTTTGCCGTGTTTCGGGCGTCAGCGTCAGATCACCCGGTGGTGATACATTCTCTCGTGGCAGGTCGATCTGCATATTCAGTCGCGCTTGCAGGAAGTCGAGAATTTTGTCCTGGTTTTCGTATTTGAAAATATGCGTGGCGCCGCGACCATTGCTGCGGGTGCGGAAAAACTGGCTTTGGCTACCAACATCGGCAAAATCCGGACGGGGGTTTGTCATATAGGCCTGCACAAACGTGTCGAAACTCATGTCTCGGGTCGAATGGACGTGACCGATCAGGTCGGTGCGGCTGCGAAATCGATACCAGCTGCCCAGCCAGTCAACGGGTTCGCGAACAACTGCCAGGATCTCCATCTCGGTATCGTACATTTTCCGAAAAATGTTCTGGAAGAACCGATCATACCTGCGCACCGGAGCATGTTTGAGCTCGGGAGGATGAGTGACGACGATATCAGCGCGATCCCGCAACGCCGTGTGATAAGCCGTGCTGCCGGTTTTCGGAACGGCAAGGAAGGCAAGGCGTTCCTCATAGAAAACAAGCATTTAATTGCTCCAATTGTCATCCGGCTATGCGCGCAGATTGTCGTAAAGGACTTCTTAATACAATTGCTGAAGACTAAATCCCGTAAGTTTTTATTGAAATGTTCTACTTTTGGTCCCATAAGGAACAAGAGGCGAACAAAGCAGCGATTGCCGCCCGATCAAGGGTGTGACAAAAGGGAAGGCGACAGGACAATGGCGGATCTTCTGACAATGAGCGACAAGAAAAACGCAGATAAGCAAAAGGCGCTCGACAGCGCGCTGGCCCAGATCGAACGGCAGTTCGGCAAAGGCTCTATCATGAAGCTTGGCGAAGGCGCCAAACAGGACATCGATGCAAGTTCGACAGGCTCGCTCGGGTTGGATATTGCGTTGGGAATTGGTGGTCTGCCAATGGGGCGGATTGTTGAGATTTACGGCCCGGAAAGCTCGGGGAAGACGACGCTGACGCTGCATTGCATTGCGGAACAGCAGAAACGCGGCGGCGTCTGCGCCTTTGTTGACGCCGAGCACGCGCTGGACCCGCAATATGCGCGAAAGCTTGGTGTTGATCTGGACGAGCTTCTGATCTCGCAGCCCGATACCGGAGAGCAGGCGCTGGAGATCACCGATACGCTGGTGCGCTCGGGCGCGGTCAACATGGTCGTGGTCGATTCGGTTGCGGCGCTGACGCCGAAATCCGAACTGGAAGGCGATATGGGTGACAGCAATGTTGGCGTTCAGGCCCGTCTGATGAGCCAGGCGATGCGGAAACTGACGGGTTCGATCAGCCGCTCGAACTGCATGGTGATCTTCATCAACCAGATCAGGATGAAAATCGGCGTGATGTTCGGCAGCCCCGAAACCACCACCGGCGGTAATGCACTGAAATTCTACAGCTCGGTTCGTCTGGATATCCGCCGCATCGGCGCGATCAAGGACCGGGACGAAGTTGTCGGCAACCAGACGCGCGTCAAGGTCGTCAAGAACAAGGTTGCACCCCCCTTCAAGCAGGTGGAATTCGACATCATGTATGGTGAAGGCATCAGCAAGATGGGCGAACTGCTGGATCTGGGTGTCAAAGCCGGTGTGGTCGAAAAGTCAGGGTCATGGTTCAGCTACGGCGACGAACGGATCGGGCAGGGGCGTGAGAATGCCAAACAGTATCTGCGCGACAACAGCCGCATTGCCTTTGAGATCGAAGACAAGATTCGGGCGGCTCACGGGCTGGAGTTCGACATGCCTCCGGGCGCAGCCGAGGATGATGACATCCTTGAAGCCTGACGGTCGCTGACGGGGTGCGATACGTTCCCGGTCCGAGGTGTTGTGTTGAAAATACTATGAACAAGGCGGTCCCCCGGGTCGCCTTGTTTCGTTCGGACACGCCTCTGCTGTGGACACTCGTTTGACAGGGGGATAAACCTGCGGGGACCAAGTTTTTTGTGCGCCGAGAGAGCCCTATGCCAACCCTGAACGACATCCGATCGACCTTTCTGAATTACTTTGAAAAACAGGGGCATGAGGTCGTGGCGTCCAGCCCGCTGGTGCCGCGCAACGACCCGACGCTGATGTTCGTCAATTCGGGCATGGTGCAGTTCAAGAACCTGTTCACAGGATTGGAAACACGTGACTACAAGCGCGCCACCACGGCGCAGAAATGTGTGCGTGCCGGCGGCAAGCACAACGATCTCGACAATGTGGGTTACACAGCGCGCCACCATACATTCTTCGAGATGTTGGGGAACTTCTCGTTTGGTGATTACTTCAAACACGAAGCGATCCCATTCGCGTGGGAGCTGATCACTAGGGAATTTGGGATCGACAAGAACCGCCTGCTGACAACGGTCTATCATACCGATGACGAGGCGTTTGAAATCTGGAAAAAGGTCGGTGTTCCCGAAGACCGGATCATCCGCATCACCACCAGCGACAATTTCTGGCAGATGGGCCCGACCGGCCCCTGCGGCCCGTGTACCGAGATCTTTTATGACCACGGAGACCACATCTGGGGCGGTCCTCCGGGCTCTGCCGAGGAAGACGGCGATCGGTTCATTGAGATCTGGAACGTGGTCTTCATGCAAAACGAGCAGTTCGAAGACGGCTCGATGGTCGAGCTCGACATGCAGTCGATCGATACGGGCATGGGTCTCGAGCGGATCGGTGCATTGTTGCAGGGCAGCCATGACAATTATGACACCGATCTGTTCAAGGCACTGATCGAGGCATCAGCCGATGCAACTGGCGTGGATCCTTACGGGGATCAGAACGTGCACCACCGCGTGATCGCGGACCACCTGCGTTCGACTTCGTTCCTGATTGCTGATGGCGTGATGCCCAGCAATGATGGCCGCGGCTATGTTCTTCGCCGCATCATGCGTCGTGCCATGCGTCATGCGCATCTGTTGGGCGCCAAGGATCCGGTCATGCATCGGCTTGTCCCGTCCCTCGTTCAACAGATGGGCGGTCACTATGCCGAATTGACCCAGGCACAGCCATTGATCGAAGAGACCTTGTTGCTTGAAGAAACGCGTTTCAAGCAGACGCTGGACCGGGGGTTGAGGCTGCTGGACGATGAGGTGTCCGGCCTTTCCGAGGGGGCGCCTTTGTCTGGTGAGGCGGCATTCAAACTGTATGACACCTACGGTTTCCCACTGGACCTGACACAGGATGCGCTGCGCGAAAAAGGCCGGACAGTTGACACCGAAGGCTTTGAATCGGCGATGGCCGAACAAAAGGCCAAGGCGCGGGCTGCCTGGGCCGGGTCAGGTGAAGCTGCGGATCAGGCGGTTTGGTTCGATGTTCTGGACAGCGCCGGGGCGACCGACTTCCTTGGCTATGACACCGAGAAAGCCGAAGCTCAGGTTGTGGCACTGGTTGTTGACGGTGCTTTGGTTGACAAGATCGAAGCGGGCGACAGCGGCTGGGTCGTGGTGAACCAGACGCCGTTCTATGGCGAGGCTGGTGGCCAGGTGGGCGATACTGGCGAGATGCGGCGCCTTGAAGATCGCGATCACCTCAGCCGAGTGAAAGACACCAAAAAATTCGCTGATGGGAAGGTCTTTGCGCATAAGGTGACGGTCGTCAGCGGTGCCGTTTCAAAAGGCGATGCTGTCGAGCTCGAAGTCGATCATGCGCGCCGGACCGCAATCCGGGCCAACCACTCGGCCACGCACTTGCTGCATGAAGCACTGCGGGAAACGCTGGGCGACCATGTGGCGCAACGCGGCTCGCTGAATGCGGCGGATCGTCTGCGGTTCGACTTCAGCCATTCCAAAGCGCTGAGCCTGGAGGAAATCCGGAAGATCGAGCGTGAGGTGAACGATTTTATCCGCCAGAACTCGGCTGTCGAGACACGGGTCATGACACCGGATGACGCGCGCAAACTGGGCGCGCAGGCACTGTTCGGCGAGAAATACGGTGACGAGGTGCGTGTTGTTTCGATGGGCAAGGCACCTACGGGCAAGGGCCATGATGGCGAAACCTGGTCGATCGAACTGTGTGGCGGTACTCATGTGCGTCAGACGGGTGATATCGGCACCTTTGTCATCCTGGGTGACGGCGCAAGCAGTGCCGGAGTGCGCCGCATCGAAGCACTGACCGGGGATGAAGCGTTCCGTTACCTTTCGGCACAGGATCATCGTCTTGCGCAGGTGGCGACGGAACTGAAGGCGCAGCCGGATGATGTGGTGGCCCGCGTGAAAAGCCTGCTGGAGGAACGCAAATCATTGCAGAACGAAGTGGCTCAACTGCGTCGAGATCTGGCGATGGCCGGCGGGAACGGGCAGGGCGGCGGTGCCGAAGCGCGTGATGTGAACGGCGTGAAGTTCATAGCGCAGGCCCTCAGCGGGGTGTCCGGCAAGGATCTTCCGGCATTGATCGACGAACACAAGGCGCGTCTTGGATCGGGGGCGGTGTTGCTCATCGCGGATACGGGCGGCAAGGCCGCGGTTGCGGCTGGCGTCACCGAAGACCTGACAGGAACCGTTTCGGCGGTCGATCTGGTCAAGGCCGCAGTAGTGGAATTGGGCGGCAAGGGCGGCGGCGGCCGCCCGGACATGGCCCAGGGCGGTGGACGGGATGCGTCGAACGCGGATTCGGCGATCAAGGCTGCAGAACAGGTTTTGGGAGGGTAAGATGGCTGCACTTTGGATTGCACACGTGACGGTGACCGATGCCGAGGCGTATGGAAAATATGCCGAATTGGCCGGGCCAGCCATTGCCAAGCACGGGGGCACTTTCATCGCCCGTGCGGCGCGTTACGTTCAGTTGGAAGGCAAGGAACGGCCACGCAACGTTGTTGCCCGTTTCCCGTCGCTAGAAGCAGCCGTCGAATGCTACAACTCGGATGACTATCAAGTAGCATTGAGTCATGCGCGCGACGCCAGCGAACGTGAATTGGTTGTGGTTGAAATCACGGAGTGAACGACTGCGTTCACGACGTGTAGCGCGGTTTGCCCGGCAAAGGGGCAGCCAATAGGCAATCATTGGCTTATACCACCACTCGGCCAAGGGAACTCAGCCCGTCAACAGGGGGCTGAGTTTGTTTTTACATTATTTCAATCACTTATCAGGCCACGCTGTCGCGTATTTGCGCGATCGGCACCCGAATTGTGGCCGCGCCACCCAAATTCTTGCGCAAAAAGGTCAGATTGACGGACGAATTTCCGCCCTTTTTCCCCTTCAACTTTTTAGGTGATTGCCTGGGCGGGGTTGTTCGCGGATAGTTTCACGAATCGGAATGCGACCCTGTTTGACGTGCAATCGTGCGAAGAACATCGGATTGGGGTACAGGCATGAAACACTTCACAAATCTGGCCAAGCGGTTTGGTGCAAGACTTCTGCCGGTTTCAGTACGGGCCTTCAGCATCTGTTTTTTGGGCGTCTGCACCCTAGCCGTGGCCCCCGTCGCACATGCGTCCGGTAACGGATTTATCCCAAGTGTCGCGGCCTCTCCGCCACCGTCAGGGGCGGCCAATCTGTGCGCCGAGTACAAATGGGCCTGTGCCAAAAAACGCTCCGTATCCCTGTCCAGCCAGCAAGAACTGAAGGTTGTCGAACAGGTAAATCGGCGCGTGAACAGATCGACGCGAGAAGTCACCGATCAATCCCAGTACAAGATGACCGAGCGTTGGGCGCTTCCGACAGCCAGGGGTGGCGATTGCGAAGACTTCGCGCTGTTGAAGAAAAGAGATTTGATCCATGCCGGTGTCGATCCAAGTAAACTGTTGATCGCTACGGTTCTGGACACGCGTCGGGTGCCTCATGCGGTGCTGGTGTATCGCTCTTCCAAGGGTGATTTGGTTTTGGACAACCTCACAAACCGTATCAAACCCTGGACGGCAACGCGGTACCTGTTTCTTCGCATGCAAGACCCGAATCGGCCCGGACGTTGGGTTGGTGTGTACGGCCATAGCTGACGAAACCTGGAAATCTTTTTGATAAACTGAATACCGGTGCAATCGTATCTTGCACCGGTAATATTGCTTCCCAATTAGAACGTTTCGCCGCCGCCTTCGTTTTCGCCGCCGCCTTCGTTTTCGCCGCCGCCTTCGTTTTCGCCGCCGCCTTCGTTTTCGCCGCCGCCTTCGTTTTCGCCGCCGCCTTCGTTTTCGCCGCCGCCTTCGTTTTCGCCGCCACCTTCGTTTTCACCGCCAGTGCCGCCACCTTCACCGCCAGTGCCACCCCCGCCGTCTCCAGCGCCAGTGGTGCCAGCTCCACCGCCTGAACCGCCGCCGCCACCGAAAGCCGGGCTGCTGTCGACAGTCTCATCAGACGGCCCATCTCCGGACCGCTGATCACTTGCACCGATCGAAGCCGTGGGAAAATCAGAAAGCAAGTCTGCAAGTGGTGTGCATTCAGCTCCGACACGCGCCAGAATTTGATCGAAATCGTGCCGGCGTTGAATGTATCGGATCATGCCCGATGTTACAGCGTCGCACTCACATAACACCTGTGCGGATGCTGCGGATTGTCTGGCTGTTTGAACGGTACATGTACCTGCCGCGAAAGCTTCGCCCGCGGGTGAAAACAAAAACGTCGTAGCAACAAAAAACAGCGGGATATTGCGGGACCGGATACCCATTTGGAACTCCTCGAAACTCGATACTTTACTACGTGTTCATATGAACCATCGGAGCGAAGGTGTTTATGAACGACGTCACACAACTGGCACATTTTCACCTTAAACGGGTCTCAATCACAATATGTGGATCGTGGGAGAAGGGGAAAATTAATGCAACCTAAAGAAGAAACATCCCTGTTTTCAGAAGAAAACCGGGCATATTGCCCGGTTGTCCGTTTTTCATCTTTTGTCCGTTTGGACGCAAAATTGCCACACTTGGGCAATTGTTTCCTATTGCGGCAGCGGTCTGCCAGGTAAATCAGGCCGACTTGGCCATCCTCTTGCGCTCGTGCGGGTCAAGAAAACGCTTGCGCAAGCGCACCGCGTTCGGGGTGACTTCGACCAGTTCATCGTCGTCAATATAGGCGATTGCCTCTTCCAGCGAGAACTGAACATGTGGCGTCAGACGAACCGCGTCGTCCGAGCCACTGGCGCGTACGTTTGTCAGTTTCTTGCCCTTCAGCGGGTTCACTTCCAGATCATTGTCACGAGAATGCTCGCCAATCACCATACCTTGATAGACATCCGTTTGAGGACCAACAAACATCCGGCCACGCTCCTCGAGGTTCCACAGAGCATAAGCGACGGCCTGACCGTTCTCCATCGAGATCAGAACCCCAGCCCGGCGGCCCGGGATCGGGCCTTTGTGTGGCGCCCAGTCATGGAACACGCGGTTCAGAACGCCTGTGCCGCGGGTATCGGTCAGGAATTCGCCGTGATAACCGATCAGGCCACGGGACGGTACATGCGCGATGATGCGGGTCTTGCCTGCACCTGCCGGGCGCATCTCGACCAACTCACCTTTGCGGGCCCCAGTGATCTTTTCGATCACGGCGCCCGAGTATTCATCGTCTACGTCAATGGTGACTTCCTCGATCGGTTCCAGCCGCTGGCCGTTTTCCTCGCGGAACAGAACCTGCGGGCGCGAGATGCTGAGCTCGAACCCTTCGCGACGCATGTTCTCTATCAAAACGCCCATCTGCAATTCGCCACGGCCGGCGACCTCGAAAGCCTCGCCGCCGGGTGTGTCGGTGACGCGAATCGCGACATTCGATTCGGCTTCTTTCATCAGACGATCACGGATGACGCGTGACTGAACTTTCTTGCCGTCACGACCGGCCAACGGTGAATCGTTGATACCGAAAGTTACGGTGATCGTCGGCGGGTCGATGGGCTGTGCAGGCAGGGCTTCTTCGACCTGCGGAGCAACCAGAGAATCCGCCACGGTGGCTTTGCTCATGCCGGCGATGGTGACGATGTCACCGGCTTCGGCCACATCGATAGGTTGCTGAGCCAGCCCGCGGAATGCCAATATTTTTGAGGCGCGAAAGTTTTCGATCAACGATCCGTCACGGCTCAGGGCTTTCAGGCTGTCGCCAGCTTTCAATGTGCCGCTTTCCACACGACCCGTCAGAATGCGGCCGATGAATGGATCGCTGCCCAAAGTGGTAGCCAGCATCCGGAACGGCTCACCCTTATGCGCGATCTGTTTCGGGGCAGGAACGTGATCGACGATCAGATCAAACAGTGCGCTCAGGTCCTTGCGCGGGCCGTCCAGCTCCATATCCGCCCAGCCTGAACGGCCCGAGGCATACATGGCCGGGAAATCCAACTGATCATCATCGGCGCCCAGGTTGGCAAACAGGTCAAAGCACTCGTCCAATGCGCGATCAGGCTCCGCATCCGGCTTGTCGACCTTGTTCAGAACCACGATCGGGCGCAGGCCCAGCGCCAAGGCTTTCGACGTCACGAACTTGGTCTGCGGCATCGGGCCTTCGGCCGCGTCAACCAGCAGGACGACACCATCGACCATGCTGAGGATACGCTCGACTTCACCACCGAAATCGGCGTGGCCCGGCGTGTCGACGATGTTGATGCGCGTGTCTTTCCATTCGACCGAAGTTGCCTTGGCCAGAATGGTGATGCCGCGCTCGCGCTCCAGATCGTTGCTGTCCATGGCGCGTTCCGCCACGGCCTGGTTTTCCCGGAACGCGCCGGATTGTTTGAGCAGCTCATCCACCAGGGTCGTCTTGCCGTGGTCCACGTGAGCGATGATTGCGATATTGCGCAGGTCCATGAGAGGTCAGCCTTTGAACGGGAAGTTGCCGCGCGCATAGCGCGGCGCGACAAAATATACCAGCCCTAACCGTGGATCAGTGACCGGCAGTCTTGGAAAAGAGGTGAATGATCAGGATTCCGGACAAGATCAACGTCAATCCCAGGATTGCAGGCCAATCCAGCCTTTGGCCGAACACGATGAACCCAATCACGGCGATCAGAAAGATGCCCAGACCGGACCAGATTGCATAAACGATACCGACAGGCATGTATTTCAGTGTCAGCGCCATGAGATAAAATGCGACTCCGTACCCCACGACCACAAGGACGGACGGCCAGAACCGCGTGAATTGCTGACTGGCCTGCAAGGCCGTGGTGCCGATGGTTTCCGCAACAACAGCCAGCATCAGATACAGATACGCTTGGGGCATTTTGATCCTCGAAACAGGAAAGATACCCCGCGTTGAGCATGAAACCGAAGGAGTGGGCAAGGCAATTTTGGATCTGAAGATGGAAGAAAACCACCTGAGGTCAGGTATACCTGACTATTCAGAGAATCGAATTAGTGTAATCTTCTCAGCGTATTTTAGGATTTGTTTTTGAGTATTGAGTTATGACGACATTTTCGAAATCCGTAATATTTGCTGCGGGTCTGATAGTGGTGATTGGGTGGCTTGCTGACGGGGGGTCCGTCGAAGTTGAAGCAGCCAACATGGTTCAACAGTTTGATGGTAGTAGTGTTTTTTAAATACCACGTAGAGCTTAGCAGGGAAAAAGGAGCCGTCGGGCTCCTTTTTTCTTTTCTGCCTAGGGGTGTACAACCTCGACGCTTTGGAAGTGTGCAGCCAGTTGCGGTTGCAGCCAATCCCACAGCCGAGGAGAACCTGCTGCAATCGCAGGCCGCACGCGCGCCTCAAGCTGGGCATATGTAACCTTGTAATCGACCCACGACCCGCCGCCGGTTTCCAGATTGGCGACAGGTGTCTGAAACCGATCAACGGCTTTGGCGAACCTGGCGTCCGGGCTGTCTGCCGCTTCAAATTCCTGCCACAGGGCAGTGAAAGTGTTGCATTGGGTGTCGGGCAGCAGTCCGAACAAGCGCTTGGCCGCCGCTTGTTCCTTGGCTGCTTGCGCTGCGTGATCGACCTGCCCGTGGATCGGATTGTCGCCGGCGTCGATTTCGACGATATCGTGCAGCAACAGCATCTGAAGGACCCGATCAACACTGATCCCGGGGGGCGCATTTTCAGCCAGGACCCAGGCGTAGAGCATGATGTGCCACGAGTGTTCTGCCGAGTTTTCGAAACGATCACCCGCCATCAGCCGCGAGGCACGAAGAACGGACTTCAGCTGATCAGCTTCGGTCAGAAACGCCAGCCGTTTCGTAAACGCGTTGGCTTGCGTATCTGCACCAGCCAGAAGGGTTGCGGCGTGCTCGTAAGCCAGTGGAAATACCTGTTCCAGATAGGCAGCGCGACCGCCCTCGAGATTTGAACGCGCTATGTCCACGTGATCCGGATCGGGGTTCGGGGCACACAGAACCTGAAACAGTGGCTGACAACGATCCAGAACCTTGGCAAATCGGGCGTCGGCGGTCTGATCCTCTTCAAATTCACGCCAGACAGCGTGAAACGTATCGGCCTGATCCTTTGGCAACAGCCCAAACAGATCTTTGGCTGCAGCTTGCTCGGCCTTGGCAACCGAGGTCCAATCGGTCTCAAGGTGAATTGGGTGGTCGCCGACAACGATTTCAACCAGGTCATGCAGCAATAGCATACGTATGACCCGATCAATCGAGACATCCGGCCCTGCCAACGGGGCCATGACCAGGGCCCACAAGGCCAGATGCCAGCTGTGCTCTGCCGAATTTTCGGGTCTGGACTGGTCAAGCAGGACATTTGCCCGCTCGACCATTTTCAGTTCGTCGGCCCGTTTCAGAAACGCGATTTGCGCCGACATACGGTCGGTCATTGCTTTTCGATCGCCTTCTGCTTTGCACGATGCGCAGACAAGCGTTTGATCACGAACTGCCTGGCTTTCCGCTCAGCCAACCGAACACGAATTTCCGTCAGAAACGCCTCTTCCAGAGACTGAGAAGCGGCCCCGAGCACTTCACCAACTTCGACAAAGAACCTGTCTTCGCCTGTCTCATCCATAACCTTCATCGTATCTTCGGCCAGTTTGGCGGCAAGAGATGTGATGGTGTCGGACATCAGCGGGTGTTCTCGGTCAGGCGGCGTTTCACATAGTCGCTGACATTGGTGATCAGCGTGTCCATATGACGATCCTGAAAGAAGTGATCTGCACCTTCCACTTCGGTGTGCGTGATGGTGATTCCCTTCTGCTCGTGCAGCTTGTTCACCAGCGAGGTCGTGTCAGCCGGTGGCGCCACCCTGTCAGCCGTGCCGTTGATGATCAGGCCGGAAGACGGGCAGGGGGCAAGGAACGAAAAGTCATACATGTTTGCAGGGGGCGATACACTGATGAACCCCGTGATTTCAGGGCGGCGCATCAGCAGTTGCATACCGATCCATGCACCGAACGAGAAACCTGCGACCCAGCAGTGTTTCGAATTGTTGTTCATCGATTGCAGGTAATCCAGCGCCGACGCCGCATCGCTCAGCTCGCCCACGCCCTGATCATACTCGCCCTGGCTGCGACCGACACCGCGGAAGTTAAAGCGCAACACGGTGAAGCCCATGTTGTAGAAGGCATAGTGCAGGTTGTAGACCACCTTGTTGTTCATGGTCCCGCCGAACTGAGGGTGCGGGTGAAGCACGATGGCGATCGGTGCGTCTTTTTCCTTTTGCGGGTGGTAGCGGCCTTCCAGGCGGCCTTCGGGTCCGGGAAAAATCACCTCGGGCATGTGTGCTTTGGTCCTGTCTTTTTCGTGCCGATGCCCGGATATACTTGACGATAATCGTCGGGCACCTTAGAACGGTTCTAATTACATTGCTTGGCGCATACCAGCGCTGTCAGTCGGAGATACGCACTGGCAACGTCGGCGTCAATGATTTCGCGCAAATCCTGCTGAAAGGGGACATGGAATGAAGCTGTCGACCAAAGGGCGTTACGCAATGGTCGCCCTGGCGGATATTGCGCTCCAGCCGACGGAACGACTGGTGACGCTTGGAGAAATCTCCGAGAGGCAGGACATTTCGTTACCATATCTCGAGCAGCTCTTCGTCAAACTGCGCCGGGCGGACTTGGTGTCTTCCGTGCGGGGGCCCGGCGGCGGGTATCGACTGGCACGCCCGGCATCCGAAATTCGTGTCGTCGAAATTCTGGCCGCCGTGGACGAAACCGTTGATGCGCTGCAAAAAGGGGCAGGCGCGTCCGGGGCCTCGTCCGGCAGCCGCGCTCAATCATTGACCAATCGGCTTTGGGAAAGTCTCAGCGCGCATGTCTATGTGTTCCTGCATCAAACCCGTTTGTCAGATGTGATCAAGAACGACCTCGCCCCGTGCCCGGCCGTGCCGAGCCTGTTCTCTGTTGTAGATGAATGATCTGAACGGGCGGTATATGAAATGAAGTCTGCCGGCAAAAAGATGTATCCATGAAACGTGTTTATCTGGATCACAATGCAACAACGCCGCTGCGCCCCGAAGCGAGGGACGCGATGATTGCGGCGATGGATGTCTGCGGCAATCCCTCGTCGGTTCATGCGGAAGGTCGGGCCGCCAAAGCTCTGATCGAGCGCGCTCGGGCCCAAATTGCATCGGCCTTTGGGGCGGATGGGGCGGATATCGTCTTTACATCTGGGTCAACCGAAGGTGCGGCGCTGGCATTGTCGGGGCGCCAATTGCACGGCGCGGCGATTGAACATGACGCGGTAAGATCTTGGATCAATGAGGATCTTACGGTTTCCGAGGCCGGAGACGTGCAGGTAATCGCGCCTGAAATGTCGACATTGCAACTGGCAAACTCAGAGACGGGGATTGTTCAAACACTGCCGTCCGGCCTGGCCGTGACAGACGCCACACAAGCTTTTGGCAAGCTCCCCGTCGCGTTCAACTGGATGAATGCCCAGATGGCTCTGGTCTCGGCGCATAAACTGGGCGGTCCAAAAGGTGTCGGTGCCGTTGTGATGCAACGCGGAACCGATCTGGCGGCACAGATCAAGGGGGGCGGCCAGGAAATGGGCCGCAGGTCAGGAACCGAAAATGTCATTGGTATCGCGGGGTTCGGCGCCGCAGCTGAAGCTGCGATGCGGGATCTGGCCAATGGCGTTTGGGAGCAGGTCGAGGAATTTAGAAATATTCTAGAAAACGCTCTTGAGGCTGCTGTAAAATCACCTATTTTTGTCGGGAAAGAGCGGCAACGCTTGCCGAACACCCTGTGTTTTGCCGCCCCCGGCTGGAAAGGTGAGACCCAGGTCATGCAGATGGATCTGTCGGGTTTTGCGGTCAGTGCGGGCTCTGCCTGTTCAAGCGGCAAGGTTCGTGCCAGCGCGGTGCTCACCGCAATGGGATACGACGAGGTGACAGCCAGCAGCGCAATCCGCGTATCGCTGGGACCTCGGACAACGGAAGAAGATGTGCTGCGTTTCGCCGAAACGTGGCTTGAGAAAGAGAAAAAGCATCGCGCGCGCGCCGCGTGATCTGACGGAGGGCAAGTTATGGCCGCTTTGGACCAGACCCAGGTGAAAGAGGGTGTCGATCAGGAAACCGTGGATGCGGTGCGCGAGGTCGGAACCTATAAATACGGCTGGGACACGGACATCGAAATGGAGTACGCGCCGAAAGGAGTGAACCCGGACATCGTTCGTCTGATCTCGGAAAAGAATGAAGAACCGGAATGGATGACCGAGTGGCGTCTGGCCGCGTTTGAACGCTGGACCAAGATGGAAGAACCGAAATGGGCCATGGTCACTTATCCAAAGATCGATTTTCAGGACCAGTATTACTATGCGCGTCCGAAATCGATGGAAGAGAAACCCAAGTCGTTGGACGATGTCGACCCCAAGCTGCTGGCCACATACGAAAAGCTTGGTATCCCTTTGAAAGAACAGATGATTCTGGCCGGTGTCGAAGGTGCTGAGGATGCTCCGGCCGAGGGGCGCAAGGTTGCTGTGGACGCGGTGTTTGACTCGGTGTCCGTCGGCACGACCTTTCAGGCCGAACTGAAAAAGGCCGGTGTGATTTTCTGTTCGATTTCCGAAGCGATCAAGGAACATCCTGAGCTGGTCAAGAAGTATCTGGGCACTGTGGTTCCGGTGTCGGACAACTTTTATGCGACTTTGAACTCGGCCGTGTTTTCGGATGGGTCCTTCGTCTACATTCCGCCCGGTGTCCGCTGCCCGATGGAGCTGAGCACCTATTTCCGCATCAACGCCGAAAACACCGGCCAGTTCGAGCGCACGCTGATCATCGCCGACAAAGGTTCGTACGTGTCCTATCTGGAAGGCTGCACCGCGCCCCAGCGCGACACCGCGCAGCTGCACGCGGCCGTGGTCGAGATCATTGTCGAAGAAGACGCCGAAGTGAAATACTCGACCGTTCAGAACTGGTTCCCGGGCGATGAGAACGGCAAGGGCGGCATCTACAACTTCGTGACCAAGCGCGCCGATTGCCGGGGCGACCGGTCCAAGGTGATGTGGACGCAGGTCGAAACCGGCTCGGCCGTGACGTGGAAATACCCGTCCTGCATCCTGCGCGGCAACGAAAGCCAGGGTGAGTTCTATTCGATCGCGATTGCCAACAACTATCAGCAGGCCGATACCGGCACCAAGATGGTTCATCTGGGCAAGAACACCAAGTCGCGCATCGTGTCCAAGGGCATCAGTGCGGGCAAGGCGCAGAACACCTATCGCGGTCTGGTCTCGATGCATCCGAAGGCCAAGGACAGCCGCAACTACACCCAGTGTGACAGCTTGCTGATCGGCGACAAATGCGGCGCGCATACGGTTCCGTATATCGAGGTCAAAAACAACTCATCTCGTGTCGAGCACGAGGCGACGACGTCCAAGGTGGATGACGATCAGCTGTTCTATTGCCGTCAGCGCGGCATGGATGAAGAAGAGGCCGTGGCTTTGGTGGTCAACGGGTTCTGCAAGGACGTTCTGCAAGCACTGCCGATGGAGTTCGCCATGGAAGCGCAGCAACTGGTGGCAATCTCGCTGGAAGGGTCGGTTGGCTGATGACGCGGGCGTCACGAAGCGGCATCCGGAAAGAAGACGTGTTGACCTGGCTGGGTTACGCGTTCCCGGTTCTTGGCGGTCTGCTGGGTATGGCTTACGTCAACATCAACCACATGGAATTCATCAACCCGGTTTGGGCGGTTGGCGGAGGGGCGATCCTGGGTTGGATCGTCGCGCGTCTGATCCGCAAGTTGCTGGGATAAGAAGGTTTCGGGGCCACGGCGCCCCTTGCGATACGCAAAAGGATAAAAAATGCTGGAAATCAAAAATCTGCACGTGAAGCTTGAAGAAGAAGACAAGCAGATCCTAAAGGGTGTGGACCTGACGGTTGAAGCCGGCAAGGTACACGCGATCATGGGGCCGAACGGGTCAGGCAAGTCAACACTCAGCTACGTGCTGTCGGGCCGCGACGGGTACGAAGTGACCGAGGGTTCTGCCACGCTGGATGGCGAGGACCTGTTGGAGATGGAACCGGAAGAGCGCGCCTCTGCCGGCGTGTTTCTGGCCTTCCAATACCCAGTCGAGATTCCGGGCGTGGGCAACATGACCTTCCTGCGCACCGCCGTGAATGCACAGCGCAAGGCGCGGGGTGAGGACGAGCTGTCCGCCGCTGAATTCCTCAAGGAAGTGCGTGCCAAGGCCAAGACGCTGAAGATCGACGCGGATATGCTCAAGCGTCCGGTCAATGTGGGCTTCTCGGGCGGTGAGAAAAAGCGCAATGAAATCCTGCAAATGGCCATGCTGGAACCCAAGATGTGCATCATGGACGAAACCGACTCGGGTCTGGATGTGGATGCGATGAAGCTGGTCGCCGAAGGTGTGAATGCGCTGCGCGATGAAGGTCGCGGGTTCTTGGTCATCACCCATTACCAGCGCCTGCTGGATCACATCAAGCCGGACGTTGTGCACATCATGGCCGATGGCCGCATTGTCAAAACCGGAGGCCCAGATCTGGCGCTCGAGGTTGAAAACAACGGTTATGCCGACATTCTTGCCGAGGTGAACTGATGGCCTTGCCCGAAGTCAAACAAACCGCGACCGAGGCCCGGCTGTCTGCCTTGACCATGCCCGACGCGGGATGCACCCGCGCCGCGCGCGAAGACGCGCTGGCCCGTGTTCTGGAAACTGGTCTGCCCGGACGGCGTGACGAATATTGGAAATACACTCAACCGGACACTCTGGTCTCGCCAGACGCGCCTCCAGCTGCGGTGTTTGCCGATGATGAGCCGTTGATGTTCAGCGGACTTGACCGGCTGAACATCGTCTTCGTGGACGGTGAATTCAGCGCCGAAGAGTCGGACGACCTGACGCTGGAAGGCGTGACCATCGACCGGCTCGAGGATATCTGCTGCAAGGACATTCATTGGGCGAAAGACCTGTATGGCGTGCTTGAGACGCGCGGTCAGTCTCCGGTCCAGCGTCCGCTGGCGGCGCTGAACACGGCTTTTGCGTCGGATGGTGTGGCCATCCATGTCACCGGCAAACCGTCCAAACCGATCAACCTGGTCTATCGTCATGCATCGCCGACCTCGGATGCGATCCTGCACCACGTCATTCGCGTGGAAAGCGGGGCCGAGGCCACCATTCTGGAAACCGGCCCGGCTGCGTCACGCTTCAACAAATGCATGGAGATCGACATCGCCGACAAGGGCACGCTGCACCATGTGCGCGCCCAGGGCAGGGACCATGAACGCCGGGCCGCGACCCATATGTTTACCCGTCTGGGCACGGAGTCTGTCTATAAATCCTTCACTTTGACAGTGAATGGCGTGCTGACCCGCAATGAGCAGGTCGTCGAGCTGACAGGCGATGACGCGGTGGCCCATGTGGCCGGGGCCTGTGTTGGCGATGGAGACTTCCATCATGACGACACGGTTTTCATCACCCATGATGCGGTAAACTGCGAAAGCCGTCAGGTGTTCAAGAAAGTGCTGCGCAACGGGGCGACCGGCGTGTTTCAGGGCAAGATCCTTGTGAAGGAAGGCGCACAGAAAACCGACGGTTACCAGATCAGCCAATCGTTGCTGCTGGATGATGACAGCCAGTTCCTCGCCAAGCCCGAGCTTGAGATCTATGCCGATGACGTGGCGTGTTCGCATGGCTCGACCTCGGGTGCGATCGACGAAACCGCGCTGTTCTATCTGCGGTCCCGTGGCGTGCCGGTCAAGGACGCAACCAATATGCTGACTTTGGCCTTTCTTGCCGAAGCGGTGGATGAGATCGAAGACAGCGCCTTGGCGGAAGAGATCGTAAGCCGTCTGGAAGGGTGGCTGGCGCGTCGTAGCTGATGGCCGTCTCGTCTGACATATTGGCCACATACCGGGGGCCGGGGCGCGTGGTGCGCCGGCTTCTTGAAATGGGTCAGCGGGAAGACAGGGCGCTGGTGTTTGTCATGGCGTTTTGCGTTGTGGCCTTTGTCGCGCAAATGCCCAGCCTTGCCCGCAAAGCGCATCTTGAAGGCGTTGAGCTGAACATGCTTCTGGGCGGTGCTTTGCTGGGGTCGGTGTTCATACTGCCGTTGTTTTTCTACACGCTGGCGCTGATTTCCTATTGGGCGGCGCGGATGGCCGGCGGGCAGGGCACTGCTTATGGCGCACGACTTGCCCTGTTCTGGGCTTTGTTGGCATCCGCCCCCCTGGTCTTGTTGAATGGTCTGGTCGCCGGGTTCATAGGGCCCGGGCCTGCTTTGACAATTGTGGGCATCGCCTGGGTTGCTGTTTTTGTCTGGTTCTGGTTATCCGGTCTGAGACAAGTACAAAGGTCCGCTGCATGACTATCAATTCCCTCGGCGCTCTGGCGGTTCTGACGATCAGAAGCCCCGACCAAGCCGCCCGCCAGCTGTTGTCCCTGAAACCGGGGCGGGAAGGGTTGTGGCTGGCCTTTGCGCTGGCAGTGGTTTTGAACTGTCTCGTCCAGTTGGGAATCGATTTGTCGGTCCCCGTGCCGCAAGGTCAGATCGCACCGCCTCCCGAAAGTATCCCCGTTGTTTTGCTGCGATCCGCCGGAGCAATGCTGCTGAGCATCCTTGCGTTCTTCGTCGTCGGAAAAGCAATAGGCGGCAAAGCAAGCTTTGACGATCTGATGGTCCTGACGGTGTGGTTGCAGTTCCTGCAAATAGTCGCCCTTGTCATGACCCTTGTTCTAAGCCTGACGATGCCGTTTCTGATGATGACAATGCTGTTCGCGACGGCGATCCTGAGCCTTTACATCACGCTTCATTTCCTGAACGAAGCGCATCAATTCGGATCCCTTTGGAAATCCTTCGCCGTAATTCTGTTGTCAGCCCTGATTGCGGTTCCCTTCGTCCTGTATTTAACACCGGCCGCGCCTGTCTAGGAAAACCGTATCATGTATGATGTGCAGAAAATTCGCTCTGACTTTCCGATCCTGTCACGTCAGGTGAATGGCAAGCCGTTGACCTATCTGGACAACGGTGCGTCGGCTCAAAAGCCTCAGGTCGTCATCGATGCGGTGACCCGTGCCTATTCCGAAGAGTATTCGAATGTTCACCGTGGATTGCACTATCTGTCCAATCTGTCGACCGAGAAATACGAAGCTGTTCGGGGGATCATCGCCCGTTTCCTGGGGGCATCGAACGAGGATGAGATCGTTCTGAATTCAGGAACGACCGAAGGGATCAATCTTGTTGCCTATGGCTGGGCCATGCCGCGCCTGGAAGCCGGGGATGAGATCGTCCTGAGCGTCATGGAGCATCACGCCAACATCGTGCCCTGGCATTTCCTGAGGGAACGGCAGGGCGTTGTTCTGAAGTGGGTGGATGTGGACGCTGACGGGGGGCTGGATCCGCAGGCGGTAATCGATGCGATCGGCCCGAAAACCAAACTTGTGGCCGTGACGCAATGTTCCAATGTTCTGGGTACCGTCGTGGATGTCAAAGCCATCACCGAAGGTGCACATGCCAGGGGCGTCCCGGTGCTGGTTGATGGCAGTCAGGGCGCGGTGCATATGCCGGTAAACGTGCAGGACATCGGTTGCGACTTTTACGCCATCACCGGCCACAAGCTGTATGGCCCGTCGGGGTCGGGTGCGATCTACATCAAGTCCGAACGCATGGCCGAGATGCGCCCCTTTGTCGGTGGCGGTGACATGATCAAAGAGGTCAGCAAGGATCAGGTGATCTACAACGACCCGCCGATGAAGTTCGAGGCCGGAACACCCGGCATTGTCCAAACCATCGGCCTGGGCGTTGCGCTGGAATACATGATGGATTTGGGAATGGACAACATTGCCGCCCATGAATCCGGCCTGCGGGACTATGCCATGCAGCGCCTGAGCGGTCTCAACTGGCTTCAGGTTCAGGGCACGCGGCCAGACAAGGCAGCCATCTTCAGCTTTACGCTGGACGGGGCCGGCCATGCCCATGATGTATCCACGATTCTGGACAAAAAAGGGGTTGCCGTCCGCGCCGGGCATCACTGTGCGGGCCCGCTTATGGATCACCTGGGCGTCACGGCGACCTGCCGTGCCAGCTTTGGTCTCTACAACACGACGGATGAGGTCGACACACTGATCGAAGCGCTTGAATTGGCGCATGATCTTTTCGCCTGATTTTGGTTTCAAAGAGGGTGCAACAATCACGATTTTCAGTTGCACCCGGATTGGAACAAGGTTAGCTAACGGCCAAGGCACCTGTAGCTCAGCTGGATAGAGCGCTGCCCTCCGAAGGCAGAGGCCAGAGGTTCGAATCCTCTCAGGTGCGCCACCATCGCTATATTTCTAAGGTTTATTGGGCAAAGCAGGAACTTCCGCACCAAATTGGGAGAAGTTCCCGAGCCGCATAGCTATCGCTAATGAAGGACAAGGGTCTTGCGCTGCTCCGGGGATATGCCGCAGCATAGCGTTATTCAACATCTGCCCCGGTCAAGCGCTTCTTTTGTTTTCGCGTTTTCGGTTTCCAGCGCTCGAAACATCTTGGCTTACAACAGTTCCAAACAGCATCTAGTGTTGAAACTACGAAAGGTGCCCTGGCTGATCCCCTCTCGGGATATTTTCCATGCGAATACCCTTTCGGGCCATGGATAGTGTCTGCACGCCTCCGTTTTTCGCCTGCTTGCCACCACGCGAACAATCCTGACAATCATTTTGAGGCTTAACCCCTCAAGCAGTGGTTTTTTTGATGTACACTTTCCGAACGAGGCTGGCGCGCGTCAGCTCAAATGGAGGAAGGAATGTGAAAGTCATCTCTTCAAATAAGAAGTTGATAATCGTTGTAGTGATTGTAGCACTATTGGGTAGCGCGATTACCGGGGTTTCAGCTTCAAGCGTTTTAGGTTGGATCTTGGTCGCAGTAATTCTGGCGTTTATCCTTGGAAAGCTGACCGATGATGAAGAACCCGAAAGCGATGATGATTCAGAAAGCGACAATGCTTCCGGTTCCAGTGTTCCCGCTGACGTCGGCGATGAAAAGTCTCGTGAGACCAGCAATTCCACTGCGGCGACAGCATCCAGCAATGACACCGGAGGCGGTGATGCCGGCGGCGGAGGGGGAGACGCGGGGATGTAACTGGCCGCCCCCGTCAAACCCCTGTCATATAAGCCGAGATCGCGAAGTCGCTGTCTTAGCCGCGCCAGGTGCGGACGACACCGCAGTCCATATGCACGAAATTGGACCCGTTATATTGACCGACACCGCCGGCCCGGCATGACATAGCAGCCTTAGCCATCTGCGAGACGGAGCGGGAAGACAGGCGCAGGTCTGCCGCTTGTCCCTTCATATGAAGCGACTTCCGGGCGACGCCGCGAGAGCGGGCGCGGAGCATGGCGTTGGTCTGGGGGGAGCGATAGCCCGACAGCAACATGTAAGGTTCGTTGACATCCAGAAGGTTGTGTGATGCCGCCATGATATCAATCGTGCGTAAATCGATGGATTTTACGTGATCCGTGCGCCAATCGCGCATGAAATGGTTCACTTCTTTGACTGCGTCCTTGATATATTTACCATCGACCCAATAAATCATGTCCAACCGTTCGCCCGTGCGACCGGAATACATGCGAATGCGACGGATATCGCCGCCGCCGCGCAAAAAGCCTGCTGCTTTGGAGTAGGTGGGTGCTGCTGCGACTGCTGTTGCTGCAAACGCACCCAATAGGGCACGTCGGGTCAAGCCCGAGGAACTGCTCTTGGTCATTTTGGTTCGTCCCGTACTGTTCCTGCCTGCGCACGATGTTACGCGCGCTGTCTTAATTTTTTCCCATCCCAGATGCGGAATTTATGACACAATCGGATTCGACGGCCAAGAAGTGTTTCATAGGCACCTTTTCAAGGGGGAATTTTCGGCAGATTTTTGCGCAAATGTCACAGCCGAGCGCAGAATATTTGCAGGTGTGGGCTGCGCATCACCGGGCCGATGCAAACGCGCATCAGACGCCAACAGAAGCAATTCGGTAAGGAATTTGTGAATAGACAAGTCTGCGCAGCCAAACTCATAGTTGTTCGACGCACATATCACCAACCAAGCCATTGATTCCAAGGCCATCCAATGCTTTCTGTATTCCAAACCTGTACCAGTATCCTGCTTGCCGGCTGTTTTGCGGCCACTGCGAGTATGGCAAACACCACTTCTGAACCTGCGCAAAACACGGCGTTTCAGATGGCCGTTGCAGAACATACCCCACGGGAATCGCAGATCGCAGAGTTTTACCGGACAACCGGGTTTTCGCCGATTTGGGTGGGTGAATCCGATGAGCATATGCAACGCCGGGCCGCATTGATCCAGGCACTGTCACATGCGCATCTGCACGGTCTGCCGAGGGCCGATGCGACAGTTTCATCCTTGATGCAGAAAATGCAGGATGCACGCTCGACACGCGATCTTGGCGCCGTTGAAGCGGAACTGAGCCGGGTTTTTGTGGATTTTGCCGACGCATTGTACTCGGGTTTTATTCGGCCCGGAAACATCGACGACGGGCTTGTTCGGTCGGTGGATCGTCGCAGCGCGGCCGAGCATCTGAACGCCCTGAACACACATGGCGCCGCGTATCTTGCGCAATTGGCTCCTCAAACCCGTCAGTACCGGGCTCTGATGAAACAGAAGCTGGCGCTTCAGGATTTGGTAGATCAAGGCGGTTGGGGGGCGACAGTTCCGGAAACTAAGTTGGAATTCGGGGATACCGGGCCCAATGTCGTGAAGCTTCGCAATCGGCTGGTGTTAATGGGCTACATGAAACCATCGGCCAGCCCGTCGTTCGACGCCGCGTTGCTGGAAGGGGTCAGGGCCTTTCAAATCGCGCATGGGTTGGAACCCGATGGCGTTGCAGGCAAGGGCACGATTGCCGAGTTGAATCGCCCCGCCGTGGACCGGCTCAAGGCTGTTTATGTCGCTTTGGAACGGGAGCGCTGGTTGCCTCGGGAACGCGGCGCACGTCATATCCTTGTCAACCAGACAGATTTTTCGGCAAAGATCGTGGATGACGGGCAAGTCACCTTTGAAACCCGTGCGGTGATCGGCAAGAACACGCATGATCGCCGCAGCCCAGAGTTCTCGGATGTGATGGAACATATGGTGATAAACCCCAGCTGGTATGTTCCGCGCTCGATCATCACCAAGGAATACCTGCCGAAGCTGAAAGCGAACCCCAACGCGGTCGGTCATATTCAGATCACGGACAGCAGGGGGCGGCAGGTCAATCGCGGGGCGGTTGATTTCAATCAGTTCACCGCGCGAAGCTTTCCTTTTGCGATGCGCCAGCCGCCCAGCAAAAGCAATGCTTTGGGGCTGGTCAAGTTCATGTTCCCCAACAAGTACAATATCTATCTGCATGATACGCCTCAGAAAAGCCTGTTCGCGCGCGAGGTGCGGGCGTTCTCGCACGGCTGCATCCGGCTGGCGCAGCCTTTCGAATTTGCCTATGCGTTGCTGGCCAAACAGGAAGAGAATCCCAAGGCATTCTTTCATCGTGTTCTGAACACAGGAAAGGAAACCAAGGTCAATTTGGAACAAACAGTTCCGGTTCATCTGATCTATCGAACGGCATATGTCGGGCCAAAAGGCGAGGTGCAGTATCGCCGTGATGTCTATGGCCGGGACGGCAAGATTTGGGAGGCCCTGCAAAAGGCAGGGGTGGCCCTGCCGGACGTTCAGAGTTAAGCACAGGGCAAATCCTGCCAAAAGGAAGCCCGAGATGCAGTTTACCATTCAACAAATCGCCGACGCTTTGGGTGCTGAATGCCAAGGCGACGGTGGCCTGACGATCGTGCGGGCGGCCGAACCGGGCGATGCTGACCCAACCGATCTGGCCATGGCCATGTCTCCGAAATACGCCGAAGCGCTTTCGAAAGGGCGCGCGCGCGCCGCCGTTCTGTGGGAGGGCGCGGATTGGCAGGACATGGGGTTGCGCGCGGCCATATTCGTGAAGCGTCCGCGCATGGCGATGGCGGGGATCACCTCAATGCTGGATCGCGGGCAAGGGATTGAACCGGGCATTCATCCTTCCGCAGTGATCGATCCAACGGCCGAAATTGGACCAGATGTGGCGATAGGACCTCTGACTGTTGTTGGTGCTCGGGCGCGAATAGGTTCGGGCTCGGTCATCGGAGCACACTGCGTGGTGGGAATGGACGCCATTCTTGGCGAACAGGCCCTGTTGCGTGAAATGGTCAGCATTGGCGCGCGCGCACAAATCGGGGATCGGTTCATCGCGCAGCCCGGTGCAAGGATTGGTAGTGACGGGTTCAGTTTCGTGACCCCCGAGGTTTCTGGCGCTGAGAACGCCCGCAAAACGTTGGGCGATCAGGGCGACGCCAAGGCCCAAAGTTGGCTCCGTATCCATTCTTTGGGCGCGGTTGAGATCGGTGATGATGTCGAGGTTGGCGCCAATTGCACTGTCGATAATGGAACAATCCGCAACACGCGGATCGGTGATGGCACCAAGCTGGATAATCTTGTCCATGTCGGGCACAACACCCGCGTCGGGCGGGATTGTCTGCTGTGCGGTCAGACAGGTGTCTCCGGCTCGGTCGAGATCGGCAACAACGTCGTTCTGGGTGGTCAGACCGGAGTGGTCGACAACATTTTCATAGGGGACGGCGTTATTTCGGGTGGGGGCACGAAGATTCTGTCAAATGTGCCCGCCGGGCGCGTGATCATGGGGTATCCGGGCATCAAAATGGAGACCCACACCGATGTCTACAAGGCGCAGCGCCGACTGCCCCGAATGGCACGCGACGTTGAGGCATTGAAAAAGGCTGTTTTCAAACAGACCCCAAGCGATTAAATCATCGTCAAACTGAAAATCAGGGGATCGACATGAGCATCAGCGACCGCGTCATCGCAATCATTGCAGAGCAGGCCGTGCTGGAGCCATCGGATGTGACGCCCGAAAGCACGCTGGAAGATCTGGGAATCGACAGCCTTGGTCTGGTGGAAAGCATATTCGCCATCGAGGAAGAGTTCGACATTTCAATTCCGTTCAACGCCAATGAACCCGAGGCTAACGATTTTGACATATCCAATGTCGCTGCGATCATTTCCGGGATCGAAAAGCTCGTGTCGGAAAAGGTCTGACTGACGCTCATGAAACGTGTTGTCATTACCGGCGCAGGTACGATCAATTCACTGGGCCATTCGGTTCCTGACACGCTGGAAGCCATGCGCGAAGGCCGTTGCGGCATCTCGGAACTGGAATTTCGGGACGTTGATCGGTTGGCCATCAAAATCGGCGGGCAGGTTCGCGGCTTTGAGGCTGAAGGTCGGTTCAACCGTCAGCAGATGTCGCTGTATGACCGGTTCACTCAGTTCACTCTGACCGCCGCCAAAGAGGCCATCGATCAGTCCGGCATCGAGTTTCACGGAGAGTTGGCCGCAAAATCAGGTGTTGTTCTGGGGACCGCCGGCGGTGGCGTATCGACCTGGGATGACAATTATCGCTCGGTTTATGAGGACGGAAAGAACCGGGTACACCCGTTTGTTGTTCCCAAACTCATGAACAATGCGGCGGCCAGCCATGTTTCCATGGAACACAACCTCAAAGGCCCCAGCTTCACCGTGTCGACTGCCTGTGCGTCCTCGAACCATGCCATGTCTCAGGCCTTTCAGATGGTCCGAAGCGGCATGGCCCCGGTCATGATCACAGGCGGGTCCGAATCCATGTTGTGCTTTGGAGGCGTCAAGGCCTGGGAAGGGTTGCGCGTCATGTCCAAGGATGCGTGCCGACCGTTCAGCGCCAATCGCAACGGAATGGTACAGGGCGAAGGGGCCGGGGTCTTTGTTTTCGAGGAATACGAACACGCCCGCGCCCGTGGCGCCGAGATCATGTGCGAAGTCGTTGGTTTTGCCATGTCGTCGGATGCGGCCGATATCGTGATGCCCAGCAAGCAAGGGGCTTCACGGGCCATGTCAGGTGCCTTGGCTGATGCCAGATTGAATGCAAGCGATGTGGGTTATATCAACGCGCATGGCACCGGGACGGCTGCGAATGACAAAACCGAATGTGCCGCCGTGGCGGATGTTTTCGGGCCCCATGCTGACGACCTGATGATATCGTCAACCAAATCCATGCATGGTCACCTGATTGGTGGAACCGGTGCGGTGGAACTGTTGGCATGTATCATGGCGCTGCGGGACGGTGTGATCGCACCCACCATCGGATACGAGGAACCCGATCCGGAATGCGCGCTTGATGTTGTGCCGAACGAAGCTCGGGAAGCCAAAGTTGACGTCGCGCTCAGCAATGCGTTTGCCTTTGGCGGGCTGAATGCGGTTTTGGCGCTGAAGCGGGTTTAGCGAACAACGTACGAAACAAGGCCGCCGCATTCAGAGCGGCCTTTGTCTGCGATCTGTCAGTTTTGCAGGACTTCCAGCTGATCGTAGCCACTGGTAAATCCAGCCAGCGACATTTCGATTTGCAAAAGTTGGCTCGGGGCCAGAATTGACACCAGCGAGATTGTTGCCGCACTGCCCGCTTTCATGGCGTCTATATCGCCTTGCGTAAAGCCCAATTGTGCGACGCAGCCTACCGGGTTGCAGTGATGATAGTTGTATCTTTTACCCGGTGCGCCGTCTATGGACACAGCAATTTGTGCTTGCAGCATGGTCTCCAGCGGCACAGTCAACCTAGCTCCGGCAACGGCCTCCGCTCCTTCGGGAAGCTTGTTGATCGAGATTTCCGCAATCGGCTGGCCCTCGGCGCCGGAAAGAACTTGACGCAGCAGGCAAGGATCTTCGCCTTCTTCGGTCCGTAGACAGGTTATATTCCAAGCACCGCTTGTTTCTTTGACGTATTGCTCGCCGATACGTGGGCCAGTCTCTCCCAGATCCAGTTCTTGCGCGGCTTCGGTTTGGGCGGGCTCGGCCTGCTGCGGGCTTTCGTCGTTGGCCTCTTGGGCATAGACTGCGCTGCTAAGAAAGGCGACGGCCACTGTATTTGCGGTTAGAAGTTGCTTGATCATGAATGCCTCGACTTGATGCTTGAGCTTTTTGCTTCGTTTAACACTCTTCTGAACTGGTGTCAGGCACTAACAGAACGGCTGGTCTGAACGTGAACGGATTCTTGCCAGAACACCAGAAACCAACTGCCCTGAGACAGAAAAAGAGAGCTGCATAAGCCAGCTCTCTTTTCCAAAAGGTTCTCCCCGTCGGACTGGCCGACTTATTTATGCGCAAACCCTACGAGAGGGTCGCAGACGGGTCAACAGCTATCCTCAAATTTTAATACTGCGGTCAGAGCTTTGAAACCATTTTTGAACCTGCAAAAAAGCCGTGCCCGAAGGCACGGCCAGTCGACAGGGAGGAAGTCTGCCCCACGTGAAGGAAACAAACGCGGGGCAAATTGACTATCGCAGTCAAAGGTTAACTTTGTATGCTGGTCACGGATCGGTGAAACATAAGGCAATGTTAATGGGCAAGAATATATTTTTGGGTGGCGGAGGCGAAGGCTATGGCCAGCCGCAGGAACTGGCACTGAAATATGCCAACCGCCATGGGCTGATTGCCGGCGCCACTGGGACCGGTAAGACCGTAACGTTGCAAATCCTCGCGGAAGGGTTTTCCCAAGCCGGAGTTCCGGTGTTTCTGTCCGATGTCAAAGGTGATCTGTCGGGCCTGGCTTTGCCCGGAAGCGACGCGCAAAAACTGCATCAGGCATTTATGGATCGTGCCAAACGCATAGAGTTCGACGATTTTGCTTATTCCGCCTGCCCGGTTACGTTCTGGGATCTTTTTGGTGAACAGGGCCATCCAGTGCGGACGACGGTCACTGAAATGGGCCCGTTGCTGCTGTCCCGGTTGATGGAATTGAGCGAAGCGCAGGAAGGTATCCTGAACATCGCGTTCCGCGTGGCCGATGAAGAGGGAATGCCTCTTCTGGATCTCAAAGACCTTCAGGCGCTGCTGGTCTGGATCGGCGAGAACCGGGCCCAGCTTTCATTGCGATATGGCAATGTATCGACATCTTCGATCGGTGCGATCCAGCGGCGATTGCTGGTATTGGAAAACCAGGGTGGAACAAAACTGTTTGGCGAACCCGCGCTGGATCTGTCCGATCTGATGCGCACCGATGAAAACGGGCAGGGGATGGTGAACATCCTTGCTTCGGACAAACTGATGGCAGCGCCACGGCTTTATGCGACATTCCTGCTGTGGCTGCTGAGCGAATTGTTTGAGGAGCTTCCCGAAGTCGGTGATCCTGACAAACCCAAGCTGGTGTTCTTCTTCGACGAGGCGCATCTGTTGTTTGACGGCGCTCCGAAAGTGTTGGTGGACAAGGTTGAACAGGTTGCGCGCCTGATCCGGTCCAAAGGGGTGGGTGTCTATTTCATCACCCAGAATCCCGCCGATATTCCCGAGGATATTCTGGGGCAGTTGGGCAATCGCGTTCAACACGCTTTGCGGGCCTTCACGGCGCGTGACCGAAAGAACCTGCGTCTGGCGGCGGAAACCTATCGCGAAAACCCCGCCTTTGACACCGAAGCCGCAATTCGCGAGGTGGGCGTTGGTGAGGCTGTCACGTCGATGCTGCAGAAAAAAGGTGTTCCCGGAATTGTCGAGCGCACATTGATTCGTCCGCCGGGTTCCCAGTTGGGGCCCATTTCTGATGCGCAGCGGAGGGCCATTCTCGATGCCTCGCCGATGGCGTCTAAATATGACGATGGTATTGATCGAAAATCGGCCTTTGAAATCCTCCAGGCTCGGGCCGAGGCGGCCGCCAAGGCCGCTGAACAGGCAGAGGCCGATGAAGTTCTAGAGGCACAATCACCGATGGAACGAGAGTATTCTTCGGCTCGCAGATATTCGGGAAGCCGGGTCGGCAGATCCTCGTCCCGGGTGCAACGGCGGAAAGACACGTTTGCATCGGCGATGACCGACGCAGTTATCAAAGAACTGAAAGGAACGACCGGACGCCGAATCGTTCGTGGTATTCTGGGTGGATTGTTCCGCAACAGATGACGGAACGGCGCCCATCACGGGCGCCGCAATGTTTACTTCAGACGGCGCTGGCCTTCCTGACGGCAGTAAGCGTCAGCCTCCGGCACGGACATTTTCGAAGCCGGGAAGTCAATCGCCCGGTCCCAGGTCACCCGGTCGTGACGATATAGCTGACAGGTTACGACACCTTTGGGCGTTTGAACTTTGACGGGAGTTGTTTCAAGTTCTTCCGGAGTGGGAATGCAGGCGGTTGTTACGATGGCGACAACCGGAAACAGAAGCAGTGTCTTGAACCGTGGTGCTTTCATTTTTGACTCTTTTCAAAACGTGTAAATGATCGTTACAGATCGGCGTAGACGGATGTGAGTGCCGGCGACATACCGCAAAAAGAAAACGCTGCGGTGTGTCCGTTTATTCAAAAAATCGTTAAGAATCAAGAAACCGCGCCGGATAAGAGGCGCGGTTTCGCTTATTGAAGGTGGAAGCGATCTATTTCTCAGGGATCAGCCCTCTTGGGCTGAATCTGAGAACAATCAACAGGATCAGACCCATCGTGAACAGACGCATATGTGCGGCGCTGTCCAGCAGGTGGACTTTCAATGCACTTCCGTCCGGCAAGCCGGCGGTAATGACATTCATCAGCCACAAGCCGATCGGTTCAACCTGAACCCACAGGAACCAGATGAGGAATGCGCCCAGAACGGCCCCGAAGTTGTTGCCCGAACCACCCACGATCACCATCACCCAGACCAGAAAGGTAAAGCGCAGCGGTTGATACGCGCTTGGCGTCAACTGGCCGTCCAGCGTTGTCATCATCGCACCCGCGATACCGCAAACAGCCGAACCCAGTACGAATATTTGCAGATGACGACGGGTGACATCCTTGCCCATGGCCTCAGCCGCCACTTCATTGTCACGGATTGCGCGCATCATCCGGCCCCACGGGCTTTTCAGCGCCATCTGAGCCATCCAGAGTAGAACCAGAAGCACAATCAGGAACAGCAGCGAATAACCGAGTTTGACCGAAAGGGTGGATGCGGTGACGGGGTCCAACCCCAACCATTCGGCCCGCGCCAGAAAGGCCGGGTCGTTCTGCAAATCCACTTCGTAGCCCACAACAGGGGACGGGCGTGGGATGCCGTAGACATTCTTGACGCCCCGGGCCAGCCAGTCTTCGTTTTTCATGACGGCGATAATGATTTCGGCGATACCCAATGTGGCAATCGCCAGATAATCCGAGCGAAGGCCCAGCGCCGTTTTACCGATCAGCCACGCAGCACCCGCCGCCAGCAAACCACCGGCCGGCCAGGCCAGCAGAACCGGCAGATTCAAACCGCCAATATTGCCGGCAATCGCCGGGTCGATGGCCTCGACCGCCGCAATGCTGGGATCGAACACCGCGCGATAGACAAAAAAGCCCACGACAAGAACGGCGATGATCGTCAGGGTTTGCACACGGCCTTTCGGCAGTTTCGTTGCCACCAGAACGGCGGCAACCACTGTCGCGGCACCCAGCAGCAAAGACAGAACGATGCCATAACCTCCGGCAGCCCAGGCACCGGGCGTGGGCGGCGTTGAAACCAGTACGACGGCCAGACCGCCCAGTGCGACAAAGCCCATCACGCCCACATTGAACAGACCGGCAAATCCCCATTGCAGGTTTACACCGATCGCCATAATGGCGGAAATCAGCCCCATATTCAGGATCAGGATCGCGGTGTTCCAGCTTTGCGTGAAACCGGTCAACAGGATTAGGCCGCCGACAATTGCGAAGAGCAGCGTATTTTTGACAGCGTCGGTCATACTGCTTTCCCCTTGAAAAGGCCCGTGGGCTTGAACAGAAGCACGATCAGCAGGATGACAAAGCTGACGGCGAATTTGTAATCGGTCGAGAGGAGTTGCACCAATCCTGACGGCTCAAGGTTTTCCGGCGCAAGATAGGTCAGCACCTTCTTCCAGGCGTATGTTATCGTCACTTCGGAAAACGCGATGATAAACCCGCCTGCGATGGCGCCCAGAGGATTGCCCAAACCACCCACGATGGCCGAGGCAAAGATCGGCAGCAGAAGCTGGAAATAGACGAAGGGTTTGAAGCTTTTGTCCAGCCCATAAAGTACGCCGGCAGTTGTGGCCAGCGCCGCAACGATGATCCATGTGATCATCACCACACGTTCCGGGTTGATGCCTGACAGCAGCGCCAGATCCTCGTTGTCCGAATAGGCCCGCATCGACTTGCCTGTGCGCGTCTTGTTCAGAAACCAGAACAGCAGCGCCACGGCAACAACGGCCACGATCACCGTGATACCTTGCGACGTCTTGATGGCCAGACCCTCGCGCAGACCGGTCATCGCCTTGAAATCGCGCGCCGAAACAATGAACCGAGCCCCATCCGAGAACCTTTGGTCGTCTGGCCCGATGATAAACCGGACAAGGCCGTTCATGATGAACATCACGCCCATGGAAACGATCACCAGAATAACGGGCTTCGCCTTTTGGTCACGGTAGAATTTGTAGACCAGCCTGTCGGTGATCAGCACCAGCACGATACAGCCCAGTATGGCAAAGGGCAGGGCGAGCAGGGCGGTTGGCAGCGGTCCAAAGCTGATCCCGGCGGCCTGCAACCCCCATGTGACCAGCACGGCGATCATCGCGCCAAAGGCCATTGTGTCGCCATGGGCAAAGTTCGAAAATCGCAGAATGCCGTAGATCAGGGTCACGCCAAGCGCGCCCAACGCCAGTTGACTTCCATAAGCGACCGCAGGCACTAACACAAAATTCGCAAGCGCAACAAGCGCGTTGAGTAGATCCATTATTTCTTCTCACTGTCCGGGTGCGGTCTTATGGCATGACGGTCCGCGCAGGCACAATGTTTCCTGCGCTGTTTTGCGTCATATTTTTCTGCTGGTTGTGAAAAAAAGCCACGAGAAAACCGGAAGCAGGCAAGACTATTCAATTTTGGCCTGGCTCAGTCACGCACCGGCCAATTCCGGTGAGTGACTGAGATGGTAAGAAGCGGGATCAGGCGTCCGTCTCGGTGCAGGTGCCGTGATCGGTTCCCGCGTGGGGACCCTTGACCGAGAGGTCAAAGGACATGTCGTCATAATGCACGACAAAGGTCATGACATCTTCGCCTTCAATATGGACAAACGTCATGTTACCAACGCCTTTGAACACCATCGCGTCGCCAGAAACACTTGCAGTTTCGATGTAGCCTTTGTCTCCATCCGGTGCCCGATTTAGGCGCACTTCACTGCCGTCGCGGTCCGACACACAGACAAAGTGACGTTCTTCCGCAGTTGCGGCGGTCGCGCACAAGGTGGCAATGGCCACACACATCCATTTTTTCATTTTTGGGTCCTGAACAGAGTTTTTATTCAGAAGGTTCGCTTGATTTCACGGAACTTGGTTGGTTTATCCGGGAAACCGTTTCCTTCACAGTTCCCGGCGCTAAACGCACAATGTGACCGGATTGCAGCCGACGCATGGAAATCTTGGGATGGTTGTCGAAGTTACAGACGGCCAGATACCGAGATCAACCAGCGTTTCCTTCTAAACTGGCGACTTCAGTCGATTGCGGAAACAAGAAGGAAGTTGGTGGGCGCAAAAATGGCTTTGAAAAAGCCCACTAGTTCTGTTGCTCGCCTTGGCAAAAACCCTCAACGGCCTCTACTATCAACCTTTCGCGCCCAACAAGCGTATAGCTGAGGATTGCAGTTCCAAGGTCGTAGTTGGGCTTATCAGCGTGGAAGATACCTTGGTAAATATCGAGTCTTGGGCTTCCGATCCCTGCACCATAAGCAAATACTGACAAGATTGGGTCATGCGATTTCCGAATATGTGTCCAATCACTGGTAGGGTAATCAGAACCATTTTCCTGCCAAACAATCCTGTCATCGAGCGCCGATAGGATGACCGTTCTTTGATTCTCGAACTCGCAACGGACGATCACGCCATTTCGAGACTGCTTAGCTTGCGGTGCTAGGCTCTGAGCAAACGCGATGCTACCCAACAGACATGAACAGAAAACGGCGAGTAGGCTGGTTTTCACAGGCCTCACCCCCCCAAGAAGCTCTTCCGAACCTCCGGATCGGCCAGCAGTTCCTTGCCCGTGCCGGTATAGGCATTGCGCCCCTGAACCAGAACGTACCCCTTGTCGGCAATCTCCAGAGCCTGGCGGGCGTTCTGTTCGACCATCAGGATCGGCAGGCCGGTGCGGGACACTTCGATAATCCGGTCGAACAGTTCATCCATCACGATCGGCGAAACGCCTGCCGTGGGTTCGTCGAGCATCAGCACCTTGGGCTGGGTCATCAGCGCGCGGCCAACTGCGACCTGTTGGCGTTGTCCGCCCGACAACTCTCCGGCGGCCTGATTGCGCTTGTCGCGGAGGATCGGGAAGAGGTCATAGACCTGCTCCATCGTCTGGCTGATGTCGTCGCGGCGGATGAAGGCACCCATTTCCAGGTTCTCTTCCACCGTCATCGAGGTAAAGATGTTCTGTGTCTGCGGCACGAAACCCATGCCACGCATGACCCGGTCCTGCGGGGAGAGGTTGGTGATATCCTCGCCATCCAGACGCACGGACCCTGAACGGACATCCAGCATCCCGAACACAGCTTTCATCGCCGTCGACTTGCCCGCACCGTTTGGGCCGACGATGACTGCGATTTCACCCTTGTCCACGGCGATGGTGCAATCATGCAGAATGTCCGGCCCTTTGCCGTAACCACCCGTCATGGTGTCGCCGATCAGAAACGGGCCGCCTTCGACCTTATGCGTCGCACCACTTTTGCGATGGGCCGGGGTCATGGTGCCGACACCATGCGGATTGGTGATCGAGGCGTCCTTGTTGCCCTTGTCATCCTGATAGGGGTTGTCGATCACGCGCCTGCCTCCAGTTTGTCTTTGTTCTTCAGGCCGGTGCCCAGATAGGCTTCGATCACGTGCTCGTTCGCCTTGATCTCGTCCAAGGTACCCTCGGCCAGTACCTTGCCTTCGGCCATGCAGATGACCGGATCACAGATCTTGCCGATGAAATCCATGTCGTGCTCGATGACGACGAAGGTGTATCCACGCTCCTTGTTCAGACGCAGGATCGTGTCGGCAATGGTCATCAGAAGGGTGCGGTTCACACCTGCGCCGACCTCGTCCAGAAACACGATCTTGGCGTCGACCATCATGGTGCGGCCAAGCTCCAGCAACTTTTTCTGACCACCCGAGACCTGACCCGCCTTGTGATCGGCCAGATGTTCAATCGTCAGAAACTCCAGCACCTCATCGGCCTTGGCCTTCAGTGCGCGTTCTTCGTCAGCGATGCGTTTGCGGCCGAACCACGTGTTCCACAGCGACTCGCCTGATTGCGCGCCAGGCACCATCATCAGGTTTTCACGGCAGGTCATCGACGGGAATTCATGTGCAATCTGAAACGTGCGCAACAGCCCCTTGTGGAACAGCTCATGAGGGGGCAGGCCGGTGATATCCTCGCCGTCCATCACCACCTTGCCGCTGGTCGGCGGCAAAACACCCGCGATCACATTGAACAGAGTGGTTTTTCCTGCCCCGTTGGGCCCGATCAGGCCGGTGATCGACCCTTTCTGGATTTCCAGCGATGCCCCGTCCACCGCATGAAATCCGCCGAAATGCTTGTGCACGTCCTCGACGACGATCATCTTTTCCCCTTGCCGCCTGTCCGGCGCTGTTGTCTCGACCCCGTTGATCGGGTGCGGTCTTTTTTCATTGAAACAGCCCGGACACAAGGCCCGGGCTGCTTTCATTCATAGCCTTTGACGATCAATCAACGGAAGTTGACGGTCTTGTTTTCACCGTCGGTCACTTCGATCTCACGATAGGAACCAGCGCTTTCGCCGGGGCCGATCAGTTCGACACCGGACGCACCGACATAGTCGATGTCCTGACCGTTTGCCAGCAATTCCAGACCCTTGGCCAGTTCGCCGGGATAGATCTTTTCACCCGGAGCGTTGGCAACGTCCATGATCTTGCCGCCATAGTCGGCCGGATTGGTCGATCCGGCAGCCTGCATGGCCAGCATGAACAAAGCCGCAGCGTCATAAGATTCGGGCGAATAGGGCGACGAACCGTCGAAGCCTGCGGCTTCGGCCATGGCGAAATACTTCTCGGCGCCTTCACCGCCCGAACCGGCGATCTGACCGAACGAGCCGTTCAGGTCGGGGCCGACATTGGCCGGCAGCGAGTCACCGATCATGCCGCCCGGCAAGCCAAAGGTGTCAAACGCACCGCTGTCCAGCGCCGACTGGATGATGCCCAGGCCGCCCTGATCCAGATAGCCCGCAACAACCAGAATGTCGCCACCGGCCGAGGCCAGAGCACCAACTTCGGCCGAGTAGTCGGCTTTGCCATCCTCATGCGCTGCAACGATGGTCACTTCACCACCTGCTGCCTCGAAAGAGGTTTGGATCGCGTCCGCCAGACCCTTGCCGTAGTCGTTGTTGGTATAGGTCAGAGCGATCGAGTTGATACCGCGATCCTTCAGGATATCCGCCATCACCTGGCCTTCGCGCGCATCTGAAGGCGCGGTCCGGAAGAACAGGCCGTTGTCTTCCATGGTCGACAGGCCCGGTGACGTCGCCGAAGGCGAGATCATGACCATGCCATTCGGAATCGCGACATTCTGAAGGATCGCACCGGTCACGCCCGAGCAATCGCCGCCAATGATGCCGGCAACACCGTCCGCAATCATGCGTTCGCCGTTCGAAGTGGCCAGACCGTTATCAATGCAGCCGGTGTCGGCGCGCGATGCGGTCACTTTGGATCCATCCAGCAGTTTTCCGGACTCGGTGACTTCCGCCATCGCCAATTCAGCGCCCGAACCCATTGCGGGTGCCAGCGATTCAATTGGGCCGGTGAATCCGAACAAAACACCAAGCGTAATGTCTTCGGCCAGCGCAGGTCCGGCCAGCAAAGCGGATGCTGCAGTTGCTGTAAGCAGCTTTTTCATATGGTTACTCCCTATTGTGAACGTATTCGTTCTGGCCACGAACCTAGGCAAGCTGCCCGGAAAAGAAAAGTCCTAACGCAATCGTGTTTTTATCGATCGGAAATCTATCTGTTTTGTTAGGGTTTGCCTAAGATTGTCCGGAGAAGTGTCAACATGCTCAGAGCTGCCGCGATTCTGTTCTTCACTATTTACAGTGAAAGCGCCTTGGCACAGGCGTTGTCGACCTCGGTCGGGAAAATTGAACTCACCGAAATGGCAGGTGGGCTGGATACGCCCTGGGCCGTCGGCATCTTGCCTGACGGCAGTTTTCTTGTCACCGAACGCGACGGAAACCTGTTGTATGTTCAGGGCGGAGAGGCGAATGCCATATCCGGCGTTCCCAAAGTCGCAGCTTCGGGGCAGGGCGGATTGCTGGACGTTACGATCCCGCGCGATTTCAATCAAAGCCGCGAGGTCTTTCTGACCTTTTCAAAACCGCAAAAGGGTGGCGCAGGCACGGCTGTCGCGGTGGCGCGCCTGTCCGAGAACGGCACGCGCCTGACGAATCTGCGGGTCATTTTCGAGGCTTCCCCCGGCGGATCAGGCGGGCGGCATTTCGGCTCACGCGTTGTAGAAGCCAATGACAGCACTCTTTTTGTAACCATCGGAGATCGAGGGGATGCGTCACAGGCGCAGGATCGCTCGAACGCCATGGGTTCCGTGATCCGTATCAACCGCGACGGCTCGGTGCCTTCAGACAATCCTTTCATCGGGCAGGCAGATATCCGACCTGAAATTTGGACCTATGGGCACCGCAACCCACAGGGGGCCGATTTGGATACGCGCGGCGGATTTTGGGTGTCGGAACACGGTGCGCGCGGCGGTGACGAGGTGAACCTTGTCAAACCCGGCGCCAATTACGGCTGGCCGGTTATCTCTTACGGCACACATTATTCCGGAGAGAAGATCGGCGAGGGCACCAGCAAGCCCGGTATGGAACAGCCGCGCCTGTACTGGGACCCGTCGATCGCGCCGTCGGGGTTGATGGTCTATTCCGGCGACATGTTTCCAGAATGGCGGGGCGACATTTTCGTGGGCTCGCTGAAATTCGACTATATCGCGCGGCTGTCCGAAGATCCGCTGCGCGAGGTCGAGCAGATCAAGGGCCCCGAGACCGAACGGGTCCGTGACATCGTGCAGGCCCCGGATGGGGCGATCTGGTTCATTTCAGTCGGGCAGGGCGCGGTTTACAGGATGTCTGTCAAACAGTGACATACGAAGTATGCCAGCAGACGTTTCAATTCCATTTGCGCGTTTCCATCGTCGCAGTCACTCTGTCCAACAGGTTACACGGTTAAGGGGATATTAATGAGTGATTTCGACATTGAATTGTGCACAAGTATCCCGCCAAGAACCGAGCTGAATATGATTTTGGAGCAATATTATGCTCTTATCGCTCAAAGAATGCAGGGTATGGGGTTCGAATTGGATCCTTCCGCACCGCAAAGCGCACTGGAGGAATTCTGGGCGAACACGGATGACTACATGCCTCCGAACGGATGCTTGATCGTCGCAAGAAACCACGGTGGCAAAATCGTGGGGTGTGGAATGATGAAACGGTTTGATCAGTCTACCGGCGAGTTGAAACGTGTATTTGTAACCGAAGACGCTCGGGGCACCGGAGTGGGGCGCGCATTGGTTCAAGCACGAGAACAAGCCGCCAGAGCTATGGGGCTGAAGCGGTTGATCGCAGATACACTCACCCCAAATGTGGAAATGAGATCTTTGTATCCCAAGCTCGGGTTTGTGGAACTGGACACTCCGATCGAGACAACAACCTACAAAGATCAGCCCATGCTCCGACCGTACTTGCACTATTTCGTCAAAGAGCTTTGACGCTGGACCTTAGACTGACAGTCTTCCACTTTGCGCACCACGTTCGCGATAGGGCGTGGTGTTGTAATGCGCCCGGTAGCATTTTGAAAAATGGCTGGGCGAGGCGAAACCACAGGCCAGCGCCACGTTGATGACGCTCATATCGGTCTGCATCAGCAGGTTGCGGGCTTTGTGCAGGCGCAGTTCCATGTAATAGCGCTTGGGGGAACGGCTGAGATACCGGCGGAACAGACGCTCCAGCTGGCGGGTTGACATACCCACTTCCTTGGCAAGGATCGAGGGCGAGATCGGTTCTTCGATGTTCTTTTCCATCATCAGTATAACCTGGCTCAACTTCGGATGCCGCACACCGATTCGGGTCGGAGTTGACAAACGCTGCGTGTCCTGGTCGGTTCGAATCGAGGAATAGATCATCTGATCCGCCACCGCGTTGGCCAGATCCTCGCCATAGTCATCTGCAATCAGTTTGAGCATAAGGTCAATCGACGAGGTGCCGCCCGCAGTCGTCATGCGACTTCCATCGATCTGAAAGACGGCTTTGGTCAGTTTGACCTCGTCGAACTCTTCGATGAAACTGTCAGAGTTCTCCCAATGGATCGTTGCCTTCTTATTGTCCATCAACCCGGCCTTTGCCAGAGTATAGGCCGCAGTGCAGAGGCCACCGATCCGCAATCCCCTTCGCGCTTCACGCCGCAGCCAGTTCAGCACGCGCTTGGTGGTGGCCGCCTGAACGTCCACGCCACCGCAAATCAGAACAACGTCATCTCGCTGCAACTCCACCAGATCACTGTCAAGACTGAACTCGGTCCCGGCCGAGCAGGTTACCGTTTCTCCGCCTTCTCCTATCAGCTTCCAGGTGTAAAGCTGTCTGTTCGCCATGCGGTTGGCGATGCGCAGACTGTCAAGCGCCGAAGCAAAAGACAGAAGCGAGAATTTGTCCAAAAGGACAAACACGAAATTCCGGGGTGGGGCCGCAGTGTCTTCCACCGTGACAACTTGGCGTTGCTCTTGCATGGCGAGATGTCCTTGCTTCGCTGCTGGACGTGTGATTATCCAGCCGCAGATTTGACAGCCACCATGATCAAAGCTTGTTTGCGTCGTCAAGAGGCGCAAATGGGATATGGTCACTCTTCATTGCATTTTGTATAGAGACCACCTGAAAACTTCAGCGGAGATCAAAGCTATGACCGAATGGCAAAAATCGAACTGGCGCAACAAGCCCCGGGTTCAGATGCCAGATTATACCGACGCGGCCGCGCTGGCCAAGGTCGAGGCTCAGCTTTCAAATTATCCCCCGCTGGTCTTTGCAGGCGAGGCGCGGCGTCTCAAACAGCATCTGGGTGCCGCCGGGCGCGGCGAGGCCTTCCTTCTGCAAGGCGGGGATTGCGCTGAAAGCTTTGAACAATTCAGCGCTGATGCGATCCGTGACACCTTCAAGGTGATGCTGCAAATGGCGATGGTTTTGACTTATGGCGCCAAGGTGCCAGTGGTCAAAGTCGGTCGTATGGCCGGGCAATTTGCCAAACCACGCAGTGCCCCGACCGAAGTCGTGAATGGTGTGGAACTGCCAAGCTACCGCGGCGACATTATCAACGAATTGGCCTTCACTCCCGAAGCCCGGATTCCGAATCCCAACAAGATGTTGCAGGCCTACACGCAGGCGGCGGCGACGCTGAACCTGCTGCGGGCGTTCTCAACCGGCGGCTTCGCGGATATGAGCCGCGTGCATGCCTGGACTTTGGGTTTCGCGGATGAACAGGACGTTCAGAAATATTCCGAGGTTGCCGATCGTATTCAGGACACCATCGACTTCATGGAAGCCGCTGGAATCACTGCGGAAACAACCCATGAATTCTCGACCGTCGAATTCTACACCAGCCACGAAGGGCTGTTGCTGGAATACGAAGAGGCACTGACGCGACTGGATTCCACCTCGGGCAACTGGCTGGCTGGCTCCGGTCACATGATCTGGATCGGCGACCGCACCCGTCAACCCGACGGCGCGCATGTCGAGTTCTGCCGTGGGGTACTGAACCCGATCGGTCTGAAATGCGGCCCAACCACTACGGCCGAGGACCTCAAGGTTCTGATGTCAAAGCTGAACCCGGACAACGAAGAGGGGCGGCTGACCCTGATCGCGCGCTTCGGCGCGGGCAAAGCGGGCGAGCATCTGCCGCGTCTGATCAAGGCGGTCAAGGAAGAGGGTGCCAAGGTCACCTGGGTCTGCGACCCGATGCACGGTAACACGATCAAATCGGCCACGGGCTATAAAACCCGCCCGTTTGATTCTGTTCTGCGCGAGGTGCGTGACTTTTTCGGAGTGCATCAGGCCGAGGGAACCATCCCCGGCGGTGTGCATTTCGAAATGACCGGGCTGGATGTGACCGAATGCACCGGCGGTGTACGTGCCGTGACCGAAGAAGACCTGTCGGACCGCTACCACACCGCCTGCGATCCGCGCTTGAACGCATCGCAGTCGCTGGAACTTGCGTTCCTGGTGGCGGAAGAGCTGACCAACCTGCGTCGCAACGGCTCGAAACGCGCGGTAAGCTGAGCGCATCCGAAACACTGACAACAGCGGGCCATCGGCCCGCTGTTTCTGATCAAGGCAATTGGCGGGTCTCAATCGTCGCGAGACACCACCAGATGTAGATGGCCGGCAGAGCGCTTGAGTTCGCGTTGTTCCTCGGCAAAACCTTCCACAGGGCGGCGCAGTGTGGGCGCGGGAACCTGAATTTCAGAAACCGGTTTGATCCGCGTATCGGTCAGTGAAAACCGGCGCGGTGTCTTGCCGATTGCGCCATCGGCGATCATGACCCCCAAAATACGGCTGACATCCCCAAGGTCACTTTTCAGCGGCAGAAGGATCATCCGGGCCTGCATCCGGGTACGTCCCAACACCCCGTCCGAGTTCAGACTCAATTCGGCAACAGCAGGGGACGCAAATACCTGTTCCAGTACATCCTTGGTCTGTGCGCGGGCATCGGGTTGAAAGAACGCGGTCAACGGCATTCCCCGCACTTCCATACCTGCAAGCGCGTTCAGATGGCTGCCTGCCAGACGAAAACGGGCCAGGCCGGGTGCGATGCGTTCCAGGATGAAAGTATATTCAAGAACATTCTCAAGACCGCGCGGGTCGATTTGAGACCGCATCGGCACGCTGTCGCCGCTCAACAATGCGGTCCAATACGCCTCGGCCTGGCGGATCGGCGATAGGCTGCGCCCACTGTCAAAGCGATCCATTGCGACGATCTTTCCAAATTCTGACCCGGAACCTATCCCGAAAAAGGTTTTCATTTTCATCACCCTACCGTCAATTGGCCGCCTTTTTCATAAAATGCAACACAATGGAAGCATCTACGGCCCGCAAACCATTGCTAAGGGTATTTTGACTCGGGTTAATTCAATTTTGGAGCAATTCTTTAACGAATGGTTAACTTGCGCCAAACAAATGCGTCTTCAGCAAACTCTTGCTCTGCACCAGTCAATGGCATTAGGTGCGCACATGCTCGAAACAGCTGGGGAACAGGAAAGGGCCATCATGATCAGATCCATGACCGGGTTTGCCTCGGGGAAGGGAGCTTTTGGCCCGCACAGCTGGTCGTGGGAACTTCGCAGCGTAAACGGTAAGGGGCTGGACATGCGTCTGCGCGTGCCCGATTGGTTGACCGGTCTCGAAGTCGCGTTGCGGGCGTCCCTGTCCAAATCCCTGAGCCGGGGAAACGTGACCCTGTCGATGCGCTTGAACCGCGAGGATTCTGCCCCGGAACTGGCCTTGAACGAAACCGCGATGGCTGCGGCCCTGACCGCTCTTGGGCAAACGGAAGCGCTGGCAGCTGCGCGCGGCATCACGCTTGCGCCGTCGCGTGCGTCAGATCTTTTGGCGCTCAAGGGGATGATGGACGCAGGAACCGAGGCCGACGATCCGGCTCCGCTTGTTGCTCATCTGACGTCCGAATTCAAAGATCTTCTGGCGGCGTTCATAGATATGCGCAAAACCGAAGGGGCAGCTTTGGCCGCGGTCTTGAACACGCAACTGGATCAGGTCGCGGAACTGACGGCGCAGGCCGCAGAGATTGCCGAGCAACGCAAAGACAAGATGATCGAGGGGCTGCGCGAGAATCTCGCGCGGGTGCTGGAGAATGCGCAGGGCGCGGATCCCGATCGTGTCGCGCAAGAGCTGGCGATGATCGCGGTCAAGGCGGATATCACCGAAGAAATCGATCGCCTGACCGCGCATGTAGGGGCCGCTCGTGAGTTGTTGGCACAGGAAGGGGCCGTGGGCCGCAAGCTGGATTTCCTGATGCAAGAGTTCAATCGCGAAGCCAACACGCTGTGTTCCAAGGCGCAAAGCTCGGACCTGACATCGGTCGGGCTGGAACTGAAAGCGGTGATCGATCAGATGCGCGAGCAAGTGCAGAATGTGGAATAAGAATGGGAACGACTGACATGGCGGACCGCCGAGGCCTACTAATCATCCTGTCTTCTCCGTCCGGAGCGGGCAAATCGACCCTGGCCAGACGGCTGATGGCCTGGGATACGGATCTGGAATTCTCGATCTCGGCGACGACCCGTGCCCCGCGCCCCGGGGAAGAGCATGGGCGCGAGTATTTCTTCCTGTCCGAGGACGAGTTCAAACAGCAGGTCGCTGATGGGCAGATGCTGGAACACGCCCATGTATTCGGAAACTTCTATGGTTCGCCTGCCGAGCCGGTCAAAAATTCGATCAATGCCGGTAAGGACGTATTGTTCGACGTCGATTGGCAGGGCGAAGTGCAGATCCGGAATTCGGATCTGGGCAAACACGCGTTATCGATTTTCATTCTGCCGCCGTCCATCCCCGAGCTGCGCCGCCGGCTGGAAACGCGCGGGCAGGACAGTGATGACGTCATCGCCCGTCGGATGCTCAAAAGCTGGGATGAAATCAGTCACTGGGGCTATTACGACTACGTCCTGATCAACGATGACCTCGAGGCAACCGAAGAAAAGCTGAAAACCATCGTCAGCGCAGAACGGATGCGCCGCATTCAGCAACCCAGGTTGCAACAGCACGTCCGCAAGTTGCAGAGAGAATTCGAGGGACTGTCATGACAGTTTACGCTTTGGGCGAGCACGCTCCGCACATTCACGACGACACTTGGGTCGCGCCGGATGCCAATCTGATTGGGAAGGTTGTGCTGGAGCAGGGAGCCTCGGTCTGGTTCGGCTGCACGATTCGCGCGGATCACGAAGAAATCCGGATCGGCGAGGGCAGCAACGTTCAGGAAAACTGCGTGATGCATATCGACGCCGGTTTTCCCCTGATGATTGGTCGAAACTGCACCATCGGCCACAAGGTGATGCTGCATGGCTGCACCATAGGCGAAAACACGTTGGTCGGAATGGGCGCAATCGTCCTGAACGGGGCAAAGATCGGCCGGAACTGTCTGATCGGAGCAGGGGCCCTGATCACCGAGGGCAAGGAAATCCCCGACAATTCGCTTGTCATGGGATCGCCGGGCAAGGTCGTACGCCAGCTTGATGAGGCTGCGGCGCAAAGGATCACGTTCAGTGCGCTGCACTATCAGGAGAACATGCGCAAATTCCGCGATACCCTGAAACCTGTGCTTTGACGCGAAGGAATGAGTGGGTTTTGACGCATGACGGAAGACGTTCTTAAGGACATTGTTCTTGCGATCCCGTTGCCGGCGCTGATGGTGGATCAGACCGAACGGATCATTGCCGCGAACACAGATGCAACGTCCCTTCTGGGCCAGAACATTGTTGGACGTCATTTTGCGACCATATTGCGACAGCCACAGGTTCTGGACGCGATCGAGCAAAGCCTTACAAGCAGAAGCGCAAAGAAAGCACGTCATCTGTCCAATGACGGTGCGCAGGACACAACATACGCAGTTGAATGCAGATACATGAACGGGGTCGCTTCGGAAGGGGCCGTTATGGTCACGTTTCAGGATACCACCCATCTGGAGCACGCCAGCCAGATGCGGCGGGATTTCGTGGCCAATGTCAGTCATGAATTGCGCACGCCGTTGACTGCCTTGATGGGGTTTATCGAAACCCTGCGCGGTCCGGCCCGGGATGACCCCGCCGCGCGTGACCGGTTCCTCAAGATCATGGCCGATGAGGCCAACCGGATGAACCGTCTGGTCGGGGATCTGTTGTCGTTGAACCGGGTCGAAAGCGAAGAACGTGTTCGACCCAGACAACAGCTGGAACTTACCGGTCTTCTTCAATCCACGATAAACTCGCTGCGGCCCCTTGCCGAAGACGCCGGTGTGGTTTTGTCGCTGGACGTGAAAAACGGCCCGCTTTCAGCCACCGGTGACGGCGACCAGTTGCGACAGGTTTTCACCAATCTTATCGAGAACGGGATCAAGTATGGTGCCAGTGGCGGTAGTGTTACGGTACGTGTCCTGCCGGTGGACAGGGATCCGGCGATGCGCGCCCCGGCGGTCCGAATCCAGTTCATAGACAAAGGCCCCGGCATAGATGCCGTTCACCTGCCGCGCCTGACAGAGCGATTCTATCGCGCCGACAGCCACAGGTCGCGGCAGCTGGGCGGAACCGGGCTTGGCCTTGCGATCGTGAAGCATATCGTCAATCGCCATCGTGGAAGACTTCGTGTCGAAAGCGAATTGGGAAAAGGCTCTGTTTTTACGGTTATTTTGCCCCGTTGAAACAGCTTGGAATGCAAGTCTGTTTTTGATCTGACCCCGTGGGGCATTGGCGTTTCATTGGAAAAAACGCAAAAAAACCCCTGCTGTCATAAAACCGTTACGCATGTGTCACAAAAGGCTTACGCACGCGCCATAGGGGTCCCCGCAGGATCATCATGGTGGTGATCAAGCACATCTTTTCAGGGAGACTGAAATGTCCTTTGTAAAACTGTCGGCATCTGCGCTGGCTATCGCTGCCGTCTCGGCGACCACTGCTGCGGCGCGTGACAATGTTCAGATCGCCGGTTCGTCGACCGTTCTGCCTTATGCCTCGATCGTAGCCGAACTGTTTGGTGAAAACACAGACTTTCCAACTCCGGTTGTTGAATCCGGCGGTTCGTCGGCTGGTCTGAAGCGGTTCTGCGAAGGCGTTGGCGAAAACACCATCGACGTTGCAAACGCATCCCGCGCGATCCGTGAAAAAGAGATCAAAGCCTGTGCCGAAAACGGTGTGACTGACATCATGGAAGTCCGCATCGGTTATGACGGCATCGTATTCGCAAGCCAGCAGACCGGGCCTGCCTTTACCGCGTTCGAACCGTCCGACATTTTCAACGCTCTGGGTGCAAAAGTTCTGAAAGACGGCCAGATCGTTGACAACCCGTACAACACCTGGGCCGATTTCAACCCGGAACTGCCCGATGTTGAAATCGCAGGCTTCATCCCGGGCACCAAGCACGGCACCCGCGAAGTATTCGAAGAAAAAGTTCTGCTGATCGGCTGTGAAGAAACCGGCGCCATGGAAGCCATGATCGCGGGCGGTATGAGCGAGGACGACGCTGAAGACGCCTGTCTTGCGGTTCGCACCGACGGCAAATCGGTCGATATCGACGGTGACTACACCGAAACCCTGGCGCGTATCGACACCAACCCCAACGGTATCGGCGTGTTTGGTCTGGCGTTCTACGAGAACAACACCGACAAGTTGAAGGTTGCCACCATGTCGGGTGTCGCACCGTCGACCGAAACCATCTCGACCGGCGAATATCCGGTTTCTCGCCCGCTGTTCTTCTACGTGAAGAAAGCTCATATCGGCGTGATCCCGGGCCTGAAGGAATACGCGCAGTTCTTCACCCATGACGAAATCGCCGGTCCGTCGGGCCCGCTTGCCAACTATGGCCTGGTCGCCGATCCCGAACTGGCAAAAACTCAGGACGCGATCTCCAACGAAGTCACCATGGGTTCGGGCAGCTGAGCCTGACGTCAGTTTAACGCAAATAGGGGCGACGGATCCGTCGCCCCTTCACTGTCTTTTTACTACACGCAATCGAAGGCAATGGGGGTGTTATGCCGATACTTTGGCTCTTTCTGATCGTTTCGGCGATCGCGGCTGTCGGCTATCTGATGGGACGCAAACGCGCGCTGCAAAACGCTGGTGGTGACAGTCGGAATCTGCATTCCCTGCCATCATTTTACGGTGCAAACGTTGCGCTGAAGACGCTTGTGCCGGCCTTCGGCCTCTTGATCGTGTGGCTGTTGGCGCAGCCTTTCTTTCTCAATGCACAGGTGTCGGGCATGATATCCGACTCCGTGATAAAGGAAGGTTCCTCTCGCAGCCTGGTGATGGCCGAAGTACGCCGCACCGCCGCCGGGCTGGACAATGCGGTTGCGCAAGGAAACCTGACCGAGAACGCCGCCAGTGATGCCGATGCGAATGTCGCCGAGATCACCCAGCTTTTGAAGGACGCGGGGCAGGTGGTGACCTCGGACATCACTCAACCGGTATTGCGCGCTGCGCAGAGCTATCGCGCCATGAGCTCGACCGGGTATGCGATCATGTCCATTGCCGTTGTCGCGGTTGCCTTGATCGGTGCCGTAGCGGGCTGGTTGCAAACCAACGCCGAATACCGTGCGCGCAACGTTGTGGAACAGGGGGTTCGTGTCCTGCTTATGGCGGCCGCGTCGGTTGCCATTCTAACAACGGTGGGCATTGTCCTGTCTCTTGTGTTCAACACCTGGGAGTTCTTCAAACTATATCCGGCGTCAGATTTCTTTTTCGGCATGACCTGGGCGCCCAGCTTTTCGGGCCGCGGCGGGTTGTCCGAACTTGGTATCTTGCCGCTGCTGTGGGGGACGCTCTACATCTCTGTCGTGGCGTTGCTGGTTGCAGTGCCGATCGGGTTGTTTGCCGCGATCTATCTCAGCGAATACGCTTCGCCCCGCTTGCGCTCTGTCGCCAAGCCGCTGCTTGAGGTGCTGGCCGGTATTCCGACCATCGTTTACGGTCTCTTCGCTTTGTTGACCGTTGGTCCGCTGCTGTTGGATGTTTTTGGTGAAAATGGCCTGGGCTGGATGAAAGCCGGCACCGCCGTCATGACTGCGGGTCTGGTGATGGGGATCATGTTGATCCCGTTTGTCTCATCGCTGTCTGACGACATCATCAACGCCGTGCCGCAGGCAATGCGCGATGGTTCCTACGGTCTTGGCGCCACGCAATCGGAAACCATCCGTCAGGTCGTTCTGCCCGCCGCGTTGCCCGGTATCGTCGGCGCGATCCTTCTGGCGGCATCGCGCGCCATCGGCGAGACCATGATCGTGGTTCTCGGGGCAGGGGCCGCGGCCCGCCTCAGCCTGAACCCGTTCGAAGCCATGACAACCGTGACAGCTAAGATCGTCAGCCAGTTGACGGGGGACGCCGACTTTGCCTCGCCCGAGGCACTGGTCGCCTTCGCACTTGGCATGACCCTTTTCATTCTAACCTTGGGGCTCAACGTGTGTGCCCTGTATATCGTGCGCAAGTATCGGGAGCAGTACGAATGACCGACACCAGTATGCAAAGCCCCGAATCCGGTCGCCATATGATCTCGCTTACGGCTCCGGATGAACGTACGACGAAACGTGCAAAAGCCGAGAAACGGTTCCGCGCTTATGGCATCGCCGCAATCGCAACCGGTCTGTTCTTTCTGGTTGTTCTGTTCGCTTCGATCCTGTCGCAGGGGATTCCGGCCTTCCAACGCACGGTCGTCAGCATTGAATTCACACTGACCGAACCGCAGCGGGACGAGGCCGAAGGGGCCCTGTTCAAGACAAAAGTCTATTCCAACCTGTTCGTCGCCCAGTTGAACAGTGAACTTGCTGAACGCGGAATCAGCGTTGATTTTGATGAGGCCGCGATCGAGCGTCTTTTGGGTAAAGTCGGCGGCACGATCCGGACCTTTTACACCGAAAACCCCGACAAGCTGGGTGAGCCGGTCCAATTCGATCTGGCAGCATCCAGCCGGGTGGACGGGTATTTCAAAGGCCGCGTATCCCGCGACACGATACAGGACAGCCGGTTTCTGCAAAAAAGCGATCTGGATCTGGTCGATGCGCTGGAACAGGCTGGCATCATCAAGCAGGCATTCAATTGGCCCTTCATCACCGGCGCGGACGCAGGCGTGGACAACCCCGGCGGCGCAGGCATCGGTGTCTCGGTTGTGGGATCGTTCTTCATGATGCTGGTCGTTCTGTGTCTGTCTCTGCCGATTGGCGTTGCAGCTTCGATCTATCTTGAAGAATTTGCGCCGCAAAACAAGTTGACTGACCTGATCGAAGTGAACATTTCGAACCTGGCCGCGGTTCCGTCCATCGTCTTCGGTATTCTGGGCCTGGCCGTTTTCATTCAGTTCATGCACCTGCCGCAATCGGCACCGCTGGTCGGTGGTCTGGTTCTGACCCTGATGACGCTTCCGACGATCATCATCTCGACCCGCGCGTCCTTGAAGGCCGTGCCTCCGTCGATACGCGACGCGGCGCTTGGGGTAGGGGCGTCGAAAATGCAGGCGGTGTTTCACCACGTGCTGCCGCTGGCTGCGCCGGGCATTCTGACAGGTACCATCATCGGTCTGGCGCAAGCCTTGGGTGAAACCGCACCTCTTTTGCTGATCGGCATGGTGGGGTTTGTCGCACGCGGATATCCCGACGGCTTTCTTGCAGGCTTTACCGAGCCGAATTCGGCCATGCCCGCCCAGATCTATACATGGGCCGCACGCGCTGACGTCGGCTTTTACGAGAAGGCGTGGGGTGGGATCATCATACTTTTGATGTTCCTGCTGACCATGAATATCATCGCAATCATCTTGCGCCGCCGCTTTGAACGCCGCTGGTAAATGGGGGCTGGAATGAACGACATGACACGAGTGGAGAGAACCGTGGACTCCAAAGACATCAAGATCAACGCCAGGAACGTACAGGTTTTCTACGGTGAAACCCATGCCATCAAGGACGTGAGCGTTGAGATCGAAGACAAGACCGTCACGGCCTTCATCGGGCCATCTGGTTGTGGCAAGTCCACCTTCCTGCGCTGCCTGAACCGAATGAATGACACCATCGATATCTGCCGCGTCGAAGGCGACATCCTGCTGGATGGTGAAGACATCTATGATAAGCGTGTCGATCCGGTCCAGTTGCGCGCCAAGGTCGGGATGGTGTTCCAAAAACCCAACCCGTTCCCGAAATCGATCTATGACAACGTGGCCTATGGCCCGCGCATTCACGGCATGGCCCGCAACAAGGCGGAACTGGATGAAATCGTGGAAAAATCCTTGCGCCGCGGCGCGATCTGGGATGAGGTCAAGGATCGTCTGGATGCACCTGGAACCGGCCTGTCCGGCGGCCAGCAGCAGCGTTTGTGCATCGCCCGGGCCGTCGCCACCGAACCCGAAGTTCTGTTGATGGACGAGCCGTGTTCGGCCCTTGATCCGATTGCGACCGCACAGGTCGAAGAGTTGATCGACGAACTGAGGTCGCGGTTTTCCGTTGTGATCGTCACCCACTCGATGCAGCAGGCGGCGCGGGTCAGTCAGAAAACGGCCTTTTTCCACTTGGGCAATCTGGTTGAATTCGGTGAAACCGGGCAGATTTTTACCAATCCGATAGATCCGCGCACGGAAAGCTACATTACCGGCCGCATCGGCTAAGCACAGGTATCTGACAATGAGCGAACAACATATTGCAACTGCTTTCGATCGCGACCTCGAGGCGATCCAAGCGCATATCATGAAGATGGGCGGGCTGGTCGAGGCCGCCATCATAGGCGCGGCCCGCTCGCTGGAAACCCGCGATGAAGAGTTGGCGCAAGAGGTGCGAAAAGGCGACAAAGCCATCGACGCGCTTGAAGAACTGATCAACGAAGAAACGGCCAGGTTGATTGCGCTGCGTGCACCCACCGCCGGTGACTTGCGGCTGATCCTGTCGGTTCTGAAGGTATCCGGCAACCTTGAGCGTATTGGCGACTATGCCAAGAATATCGCCAAACGAACCACGGTTCTGGTCAATGCCAGCGAGATCAACGGAAGCGCTGCGGCCCTGCGCCGTATGGCACGCGAGGTCGAACGGATGCTGCGTGATGCACTGGATGCCTATATCCAGCGCGATGCGGAACTGGCCACAGACGTCATCAACCGTGATGAAGAGGTTGACCAGATGTATAACGGGCTGTTCCGGGAGTTTCTGACGTTCATGGCCGAAGACCCACGCAATATCTCGGCCTGCATGCACCTGCATTTCATTGCCAAGAACATCGAACGCATGGGCGATCACGTAACCTCGATCGCCGAACAGGTCGTGTATCTGGTCACCGGCGACCGCCCGGCCGAAGCCCGGCCCAAGGCTGACAACACGTCGCAAACCGTGTAGGAGACGAGTGAGATGTCCGCAGATCAACCTACCGTTCTGGTTGTAGAGGATGAAATGGCCCAGCGTGAAGTCTTGGCCTACAACCTTGAAGCTGAAGGGTTTCGGGTTTCAAAGGCTGGCAACGGCGAAGAAGCCATGCTGTTGGTAGACGAAGACTGTCCGGACATCATTGTTCTGGACTGGATGATGCCCAATCTGAGCGGTATCGAGGTCTGCCGACGCCTGAAAAGCCGCCCGGACACGCGTTCAATCCCGATTATCATGTTGTCGGCCCGGACCGAGGAAGTCGACAAAGTTCGCGGTCTTGAAACCGGCGCGGATGATTACGTGGTCAAGCCATATTCCGTGGTCGAGCTGATGGCGCGCGTTCGCACGCAATTGCGCCGCGTCCGTCCTTCGACCGTTGGTTTGCGCCTGGAATTCGATGACATCATTCTTGACTCCGAGACGCACAAGGTCAGCCGGGACAACAAACCCCTAAAACTTGGGCCGACCGAGTTCCGGCTTCTCAGCACATTCATGGAAAAGCCGGGCAGGGTCTGGAGCCGCGAGCAATTGCTGGACCGGGTTTGGGGTCGCGACATCTATGTCGATACCCGAACCGTTGATGTGCATATCGGGCGATTGCGCAAAGCTCTGACGCAATATGGCGGGACCGACCCAGTACGAACCGTCCGGGGCGCTGGATACGCCTTGGGGTAACCACATCCTGCGCACATGACGCCAAAATCGTTTGATTTTTTGCAGAACTCGTATTTGTGGGTGGCGCCCCCGTGGCGGCAACTGGTATTCGCATAATCTGTATTATGGTAATTATTAGCTCCTTGTAACTTGGCCGCAAAGTGAACACTCTGCCCAGAACACGCAAAACTTGTTTTGGAACGCGCCATGGAGCTCAGAGATAAAACTGTCATCGTGACCGGTGCCGCAGATGGCATTGGCCGGGGCTTGGCGGAACGCTTTGCTCAGGAAGGTGCGCGCGTCATCTGTTCGGATATTGACGAGGCCGCAGCCCGTGAAGTCGCAACCCAAACTGGCGGCGTTGCCTTCACATGTGACGTTTCGGATGAGGAACAGATCGAGGCGTTGATTGATTTCACCGAAGATACCGTTGGCCCAATTGATCTGTTCTGTGCAAATGCCGGAATCCTGACGCTTGGCGGTCTGGATGTTCCCAATGATCAATGGGAAAAAATTTGGAAAATCAACGTGATGTCCCACGTGTGGACCGCGCGCCATTTGGTGCCTCGTATGATCGGTCGCGGCGGCGGATATATTCTGACGACGGCCTCTGCGGCGGGTTTGCTGAACCAACCCGGTGCGGCGCCATACGGTGTCACGAAACACGCGGCGGTCGGATTTGCCGAGTGGCTGTCGCTGACATATGGCGCCAAAGGTCTGCGGGTTTCGGTTCTTTGTCCTCAGGCGGTTCGGTCGAAAATGACTGAAGGACATGAGGTTTCAGTAGCATCGATCGACGGAGTGCTGGAACCCGAAGACGTCGCTGAAACCTGCGTACAAGCCATCCGGGAAGAACGATTTCTGGTTCTTCCGCATCCGCAGGTGTTGGATTACCTGCAACTCAAAGCGGCCGACTACGATCGCTGGCTGGGCGGAATGCGAAAGTTGAATCAACACTTTACGCCGGATACTTGACGTTTTCTCTGAACCTTCCTCATAAGACCTTCCTGAGCTACCGACGCGACCAGGGTTCCGTCTTCTGAATAGATCGATCCGCGATTAAAGCTGCGTCCCTGCCCCGTCCACGGAGAATCCATCACATACAGATGCCAGTTTTGAAATTTCACAGGTGCATGAAACCACAAAGCATGGTCCAGACTGGCGCCGTTGAACTCTCCGGAAAACCAGCTTAGCCCGTGCGGTCGCAAACCTGACGACATCAGGTTCATATCAGACGCATAGGCCAAAAGCAGGTGTTGAGTTTTTGCGTCCGCAGACGCGGCAGCCGCCATGCGAAACCAGGTTTTGTTGCGGTCATCCGACACTTCGGGGTTGAACGGATCCAGATGGTCCACCTCGCGGACTTCGATCGGGCGTTCACGCAGAAGCTCACCGCGAAAACCTTCGGGCACGCGATCCACATATGCGTGTCGAAGCTCGGATCGCGATGGGTACGTCTGCGGAGGATTCACGGTTGGCATCGGATGCTGATGATCCCAACCTTCATCCTGAACGTGAAAGGAAGCTGACATGTTCAGGATCTGCTTTCCATTTTGAATGGCGACAACGCGACGGGTTGTGAACGACCCGCCGTCACGCGCCCTATCCACCTGATAAATAACAGGTTTATCTGGATCCCCGGGGCGGATAAAATAGGCGTGCAGGGAATGGCACAACCGGTCTTCCACGGTTTTGTATGCTGCGGCAAGGGCCTGCGCGATGACCTGACCGCCGAAAATTCGGGTCGGTGTTTCTCCACCCGATCCTGTGCCGCGGAAAAGATCGACTTCAAGCCGTTCGATATCCAGAAGGTCCAATAAGATGCGTTCCGCTTCGGTCATTGTCTGCTCATGGGCTAATTGATCGAAACCCGGGTATCAGCCTAAGCAATATCATTCAATCATGGCGGCGTGCACCAAGGCCTTGAGTTCAGCCCGGGATGGATAGGAACTGGACGGCGACAATTGCGTGAAGAACACAGCCGTCAGATCGTTCTGCCAGTCGATCCAGAAATAGGTCGAGGCCATGCCACCCCAGCTGAAATCACCGACGGACCCTGGCACGCGCACCCGACCCGGGTTGAGGACAATCGACCCTGCAAGGCCAAATCCCATGCCTTCCATGGGCTGTTCCGCAAAGCTCTTTGGTCCCATCGAAGCGATATCACCCGGCAAGTGGTTGCGCATCATGAAGTCCACCGTTTTCGGGCCAAACAGTTGATGCCCGTTGCCGGACCCGCGATTGCGAAGCATGTCAACGAACTTGACATAGTCATCGATTGTGGAAACCAGCCCACCGCCGCCCGAGAACGTTGTCGCATTCGCGAATGGAGAGGTTTCGTGGGCATCCACCAGCCGCAAGGTATCGCCTCCTTGATCCGCGGAATTCAACGCCATCGCGTCGCCAGCCAGCGGCGTATAAAGCGAGGCGAACCGGTCCCCTGCCCCGTCGGGCACGGAAAACCCGGTTTCGCGCATCTCGAGGGGCGCCAGGATTTCCTGCCGGAAGAATTGTTCCAAGGTCTGTCCCGAGACGACCTCGACAACGCGCCCAACCACATCGGTTCCAACCGAATATTCCCACCGTGTTCCGGGCTGGAAAGCCAAGGGTAGCTCTGCCAGTTCACGTACGCGATCTTTCAGAAGGCCCTGATTTGGTTTGAAAATAAGGTCCTTTTCATCCATCGCCTCCGGTAGTATCCCGGGATTGAACGGATAGCTGAAACCGCCAGTATGGGTCAGCAACTGATGAAGGGTCGGGCTTGCCGCGTCCTCGGTTTGATCCAGCTTGTCCGCGCCGGGTACCAGAGCCTGCATCTGTTTGAACTCGGGAAGGAAATCCGACAGCGGCGCGTCGAGGTGAAACAGCCCACGTTCCGCCAGCATCATCAAGGCAACAGACGTGACGGGTTTGGTCATCGAGTAGATGCGTACCAGCGTGTCGCGTTGGAACGGCAAGTCTTGTTCAAGATTTCGCAGGCCGCTGGAGTGGAAAAAGACCTCATCCCCCTTGTGCTTCAGCAAAAAGGACGAGCCCGCGTATTTGCGCTGCTCAACATAGCGGTCCATCCAGATGCGAATCCGGTTCAGGCGCGTTTCATCGAACATGACTTGTTTTCGAAGCATTTTTGAGTTCCACCAGAAGTTGACTAATATCGTGTACGCGTAGGGCCTGAAACAACAGCAAAACCCAGGCTGAAATGAATGGTTATACATGCAGAGCCAAGAGGCACGCCTTAAATCCAAGTGATACAGTGAAACCGTCACAGATTCGCTTGTAAATTGTTGGACGGCGACGTGCCGTATTGGCCGGGAGGAATAGCATGACGCAAAGCTTAGATTTCGTTTACGATTTTTGCAGCCCAAATGCCTTTCTGGCCCACAAGATGCTGCCAGAGCTGGCCGCGCGGCATAATGCCAAGATCACGTATTCCCCCGTCCTTCTGCCTGTTGTTTTCAAGGCAACGCATAACCAAAGCCCGTTTCAGGCGTTTTCCGAAAACCGCCAGAAAACCGCCTATCTTACCCACGACTTGCATCGGTTCGCGCGGCGTCGCGGGCTGAGCTTTCACATGAGCCCGCATTTTCCGATCAATACGAAATTTGCGATGCGCGGCGCCCGGTTCGCCAGCGGTAAATCATGGGAAATCAAGTACATAAACGCCATATTTGATGCCATATGGGTGCATGGGCAAAAGGCGGATGAGCTGGCCGTTCTGATTGACATTCTACACGAAAACGAACTGCCAGTTCGCAAGTTGCGCGAGGCCATGACAAGCCCTGAAATCAAACAGGACCTGAAGGATCAGACCAAATCGTTCGTGCGCCGCGGCGTTTTTGGCGTTCCCAGCCTGTTTTACGGCTCTGAAATGTTCTTTGGCAAGAACAGCTTGCCGAACCTGGAAATTGAGCTGTCGAAAAACAAAAAACGAAACAAATCCAACACGTTGTGAGCAGGAGCGGCTTTGACCGCAGCGCGACTCAGAAGGCTTCGGCGAAGATATTGCCCGATGTTACAACGTTGATCCCACCAGAAACCGGGATAATCGAACCGGTTACATAACTGCCCCCGCGTCCGCACAGAAACAGCACGCACCCCGCTATATCTTCGTCACAGCCGACGCGCCCAAGCGGCACTGACTTGCCGACCTTTTCACGCTTGTCCTCATCCGCCGTAGCAAAGGCTGTCATCCGCGATACGAACGGCCCCGGAGCCAGCGCGTTGACCGTTACGTGGTAGGGCGACAGTTCCTTGGCCATGATTTTTGTCAGATGCAGTACCGCAGCCTTAGAGGCTGAATAGCTATAGGCGCCATCCCCCATGGGAACCTCTCCCATCACGGACCCGACGTTCACGACCCTGGCCGGATCGTCTGCGGTTCCGGATTGCATCAACATCGGCAGCAGCCTCTGGGTAAGCTCGAATACCCCGGCCACGTTAACCGACATCACCTTGTCCCACGCGTCATACGGAAATTGGCCCATGGGTGCTCCCCAGGTCACGCCAGAATTATTCATAAGAATATCAAGCCTTTCCGTCCGGTCCTGAATGTCCGAAACCAGTTTGGCTATACTTGCCTCGCTGCCGATGTCTCCGGCAAACCCTTCGGCACTTCCCGGTGCCTCCAGTGCATTCAGATCGGCGGCGGCCGCGACACACGCGTCCCCGTTCCGAGAAGCGATCAACACGCTCGCGCCGGCCCTGACCAACGCCTCTGCGGCCATCCGACCGATACCCGTGGCGCCTCCGGTGACCAATGCGGTTTTGCCGGGCAGCGAGAAAAGGGTATCGGGGGTCATTGTCGTGTTCCTCTGCTAAATCTGATTTCGGTTGCATTCCGACCAGATTCAAAACCTTGTCGTCTTTACAGCAATTAGCCGTCCGCTGCGTTGGCGCGAAACCGGGTTGCACCAAAATTCCACATGACAATCTTCAATCGCATCAGACACGGTTTGCAAGGATTACTCAGCGTCGCAAAGGGCCGGCCGATAAGCCCGGGTAGTTTCAATGTTCGGATACTGAAACCGACGACAATGCGCCCGAAAACCTGTTTTCCCGCTAACGAAAAGCGGATGTAGATGTGCGGCCCAAGTCCAAACGGACGCGCGGCGTCGTCATGTCGAAGGACTGAACTTGGTTTACTCTTCCATCTCAAGGTCTGTTTTCAGGGCAACTGTCTGTATTCAATCCACCAAAGTCAGGTAGACAACCCGGCCTTTTCGCGTCTATGAACCAAGTATGGGGATCGTGAAAACATGCATAACGTTTTGGTATTGAATGGCCCAAACCTCAATCTGCTTGGCACACGGCAGCCCGAGGTTTACGGCAGCACGACACTACATATGATCGAGGACCGTTGCGTTCAGCATGGCGCCTCCATTGGGCTGGACGTCACCCACCTGCAATCCAATCACGAAGGTGTGCTGCTTGACGCCATTCACGCGGCCCGCGGTGTACAAAGCGGGCTGATACTGAACGCAGGCGCGTTCACGCATACGTCGATTGCCCTTATGGATGCGATTGCATCGGTGGAACTGCCGGTTGTCGAAGTGCATCTTTCCAACATTCATGCCCGGGAAGCCTTTCGGCACAGGTCCTACATAGCCCCCGTCGCACTGGGTCAGATCTGTGGCTTCGGTGCCCACAGCTATATCCTCGCGCTGGACGCGCTCGCGGCCCATCTGAAGGCGGGCAGCGCGACATGAAGCTCAAGGAATATCTTCGCTTTGTCAGCTACGCCAAAACCCTGGAAGACCTGTGGGACGCACATTGCCGCCAAATGGCCGAGTTCGGATTTACCCGCCTGATCTATGGGTACACGCAATTCCGGACGGCCACGTCCTTGGGTGACCCGGAAGATTTCGTAATCCTGACGAACCACAAACGGGCTTATGTGGACGGGTTCATCAAGGATGGTCTGTATTTTCACGCTCCGATGTTGAAGTGGGCCTTGGACAACGAAGGCGCCGCCAGCTGGAAAATGTTGCAGGACATGAGCTCGGGCGGAACGATGACCGCGAAGGAGCGCGAAGTTTTCGAGTTCAACAAATCCATGGGCGTGGTTTCCGGCTATACCGTAAGCTTCAACTCGGTTTCCATGCGCTCGAAGGGGGCGATTTCCCTGTCGGCCAATGATGGGCTGAGCCAGGAAGATGTGGATGCGGTCTGGGAAGAGCACGGCGACGACATTCTGCTTATGAACAATGTCGCCCACCTGAAAATCCTGACATTGCCGTTTCTTCCGCCGAACCGGGCACTTACCAAACGCCAACGCGAAGCTTTGCAGTGGGTTGGTGACGGGAAAACCACTCAGGATATCGCGCTGTTGATGGGACTGACATCTGCAACGGTAGAGAAGCACCTGCGACTCGCGCGCGAGGCGCTTTCGGTCGAAACGACGGCACAAGCGGTTCTCAAGGCGTCACTGCACAACCAGATGTTCATTATGGAAGCATAACCGCAATATTTTGACGCTATCCCGCGTCAGTTTACCCTAGGTAAGGAAATCACTACTTTTCAAACCAATCGTAAAAGTTGCAAAGTGAGAGTGTTCCGTGAGTGGTGGCTTTAGCCAGGGAACATTGGATTGGATCTTTGCAATAACAAAGCTCTCCGATCACTCTGACAAGGGGGCGCTTATTTGTCCGCGTACCGGTGTCGGAATTTTGGGGGGCCTCGACCATCCCCATCATGCGGGGCCCTCCAATCCTTCTCTACTTATGGAAGTATGCTTTTTGCCGGTGGCAGAAAAAAAGGGTTACGCAGTGCGTAACCCTTTAGATTTGTTGGGAAAGGCCGTTGCCGGTACTTTCCCTGTAACGTTTTAGCCTTGCGCGGCTTTGGCGACTTCAGCAGCGAAATCTTCTTTTTCAACCACGATACCTTCGCCAACTTCCAGACGGATGAAGCCGGTGATGGTTGCGCCGGCTTCCTTGGCCGCTGCTTCGACGGTCAGGTCAGGGTTCACGACAAACTGCTGGTTCAGCAGAGTCGATTCCGCGACGAACTTCTTCATACGGCCTTCGATCATCTTTTCGATCACTTGCTCCGGCTTGCCGGATTCGCGGGCGATGTCCATCTGGACCTGCTTTTCTTTTTCGACAATTGCCGGGTCCATGTCTGCTTCGGACAGGGCCGCCGGGTTCACAGCGGCGATGTGCATTGCAACCTGCTTGCCGATCGCTTCGTCGCCACCGGTCAGAGCAACCAGAACGCCGATTTTGCCCATGCCGTTGGTGGCTGCGTTGTGGACGTAGGACACAACAGTGTCGCCCGACAGTTTGGCCATGCGGCGTACCGACATGTTCTCGCCGATGGTGGCGATCTTGTCGGTCAGGGTGTCGGCAACGGATTTGCCACCCAGATCAGCAGCCAGCAGCGCGTCAACATCTGCAACGCCTTCTGCGGCAAATGCGATCTTGCCAACCATTTCCTGGAACTCGGCGTTTTTCGCAACGAAGTCGGTTTCCGAGTTCACTTCGACAGCAACACCGTTGCCACCGTTGACGTGGACTGCAACCAGACCTTCTGCTGCGGTACGGCCCGATTTCTTAGCCGCTTTGGCCAAACCTTTGGTGCGCAGCCAGTCAACGGCTTCGTCCATGTTGCCGCCGGTTTCGGTCAGCGCTTTTTTTGCGTCCATCATGCCTGCGCCGGTCGAGTCGCGCAGTTCTTTAACCATTGCTGCTGTGATTGCCATCTTTAGGCTCTCCTCAATTCAAACGGAATTGGGGCAGGTCATACCCTGCCCCATATGTCATTTACGTGACGGGCAGCTTACGCTTCGGCTTTGGCTTCCGGTGCGGCTTCTGCTTCGGCGGGCGCTTCTTCTGCAACGACTTCTTCAACCGGTGCTTCTTCGAATGCGCCAAGGTCAACGCCTGCCGCACCCATCTGAGCGGTCATGCCGTCCAGAGCGGCACGTGCGGCCAGATCACAGTACAGCGCGATGGCGCGGGCTGCGTCATCGTTGCCGGGGATGATGTAGTCAACGCCGTCGGGCGAGCAGTTGGTGTCAACCACAGCCACAACCGGGATACCCAGCTTGTTGGCTTCGGCGATGGCCAGCGCTTCTTTCTTGACGTCGATAACGAACAGCAGGTCAGGAACGCCGCCCATCTCGCGGATACCGCCCAGCGAAGCCTGCAGCTTGGCCTGGTCACGCTCCATGCCCAGACGCTCTTTCTTGGTCAGGCCTTCGGCGCCCGATTCCATCGCTTCGTCGATCTGGTTCAGACGGTTGATCGACTGGGAAACGGTTTTCCAGTTGGTCAGCGTGCCGCCCAGCCAGCGGTGGTTCATGTAGTACTGAGCCGACTTTTCAGCCGCTTCCGCGATCGGGCCAGCAGCCTGACGCTTGGTGCCAACGAACAGAACGCGGCCGCCTTTGGCAACGGTGTCACGAACGGCCTGCAGCGCCTGGTCCAGCATCGGAACGGTCTGGGTCAGGTCCATGATGTGGATGCCATTGCGCGAGCCGTAGATGAACGGGCCCATGCGGGGATTCCAACGCTGTGTCTGGTGACCGAAGTGTACGCCAGCTTCCAGCAGCTGACGCATGGTGAACTCGGGAAGAGCCATGCTATGTTTTCCTTTTCCGGTTTACGCCTCGGCGGGGGTGAAAGAAGCGAATGCTCCAACCGGCGGGCCAGATAGGGATGTCTCCCCTACAAGGCCCAAACCCCGCCTGCGGGTTTGAATGGCGCGCGTATACGGCAGGTTTGAAGGCAGCGCAAGGGTCAAACCCTTATTTTTCAAGCCGCGCCAATGCATGCGCGTGGCGCACTGCTGCCTCGCAATGGGCCGCCAGTTCCTTGCGGTTGGCAAAATCCCTGACCCGGGCGGGTGCGTGATAGATCAGTTCAACGGACCCCTGCCTGCGCGCGCCCAATGTCTTGAGCAGATGGGGCGCGAAATCCATATCACCCCACCAGCCATAGAACCGGTCAGGCTGACCTTTCGGCGCGTGAAACACCACCGAGACCGGTTGAACATACATAAAATCCCGCAGCTCGTCTGCGAAGAAAGCGGCAAAAAGCGTTGTTTTAAATGGCAAAACACGCAATCCGTCGGTCGAGGTGCCCTCTGGGAAAAACAACAGCTTATGTCCGGCCTTCAGGCGTTCTTCGAAGATCGCCGTCTGCTCGCGGGCCTTTTTGCGATCCCTCTCGATGAATACGGTCCCGGTGGCCCGTGCCAACCATCCGATACCCGGCCAGTTCGCTACTTCTGCCTTGGACACGAAGTAGACCCTTTTGCGGGCGTTCAGGGCAAAGATATCCAGCCAGGATGTGTGATTGGCGACAACGGCACCGTGTTCCTTCATCAACGCGCCCGAGCAGCGAAATCCGATTCCCAGGATTCGGAACGCGTTTCGGCACACGAACTGGCTGATGAACGGTGTGACGGGGCGACGAACACCGAAAAGCGGCAACTCGATCAGTCGAATGGCCAATAGAACTATCAGCCCACCGAACACAAGGATGGCCAAGGGCAAGCCCCTCAGGATCACCAGAATCCAGCCGACAAAACCCAGTTCGATCGGATCCGGCGCATCCTCACTGTTCCAAAGCGGATCATTCACCGGATCAAGCTCCGCCATAGATGCGCTTCTGCCGCTCGTTCATACGGCTCGTATCCAGGATCAGGCACACATCGGTGGTGTTGAAGGAATGATCGATGAACGCCCCCTCACCCACAAACCCGCCAAGCCTCAGATAGGCTTTGATCAGGGCTGGAACCTGCACCATGGCACGGCGACGATCCAGCGCGTCCGGTGCGACAATATCCATGGTCTGAAACACGCTCGGCTGGGCGCGCACCCGCAGGTCTGGCGGCGCCAGATGATTGTGATGCAGCATCGACAGCGGCTGGGCCAGTTCCTGAACATCCGTGCCGTGAAAGCTGGCGACGCCGAACAGAACTTCGATCTGGCGTTCGGCCACATAGCGAGAGAGACCATTCCAGAGATGATACATGGCCGTACCGCCCCGGTAGTCCCTGTGCAGGCACGACCGGCCCAGTTCCAGCAACTTGCGGCCACTTTGCTTGAGAATGCTCAGATCGTATTCGTCTTCGGAATAAAACTGCCCCAACTCAGCGGCGCGATCCCCCGGTAACAGCCTGTAAACGCCGACAACTTCTCCGGTCGCATCATCACGGGCCAGCATGTGATCGAAATAGGGATCAAACCGGTCCCGTTCCAGCCCGGCCACATGATCGACCATAGCGCCTCCTCCGCCGAGTTCGCGCACAAATACGTCATAACGCAACCGCTGCGCTGCGCGCAGTTCGTCCTGGGTTTCCGCCAGTTTGATCGTGAACGAGGGGCCAGCGTCCGGCATGTCAGACTTATCAATCCTGTTTTATCAACGCGGCTGATACCTCAGTTCTTCGGGGGAAGGCAACAAGTGGGAATCTGGTCTTTTCCGTTAACTCTTCTTAAACCAGTTTCACGGATCAAAGACCGGCATCAGGGCGATGCGTGTTCCGTCGATTACCACTTTCCCCTGCTCGCGAAAGTTTACGGTGATCTTGCCTGCGATGTTGGACTGAACCTGTCCGACACCCCATTCGGGGAAATCCGGGTGGCGAACAAACATGCCCGGTGCAAGAATAGCATTCATGTCTGTCATTTGGGGCTTCCGGTTCCTGCGGCAGATACCGCAGGAGGTATGCATGGGCAACACGAACGTCAACCTGGCTGAATTGATCGGCTCACGGATCTGCCACGATCTGATCAGCCCGATCGGGGCGATCACCAACGGGCTGGAGCTGTTGGACATGGTTGGTGCTGTCCAGGGCCCCGAGATGGAGTTGATCTCGGGCAGCGTCGGCAGTGCGGGCGCGCGTATCCGGTTTTTTCGGGTTGCCTTCGGATCTGCAGGAGAACAGCCGCTGGGCCGGGCCGAAGTGGCCGAACTGCTCAAGGACATCGAACGCACCGGACGGGTGCGGGTAAACTGGTTTATGACCGAGCCCATGCCGCGCAACCAAATCAAGCTGGCGTTCCTTGCGCTCATGTGCTGCGAAAGTGCCATGCCGATGGGCGGAGAGGTTGAGATCGAGAACCAAGGCACCAATTGGACAGTGACCGGAACTGCCGACAAGTTGAACGTAGACAATACCTTATGGAAACACGTCGCAACCGGCCGGTTTCCCAACAAGATTACCCCCGCGCAGGTCCAGTTCGCTCTGCTGCCGGAAACGGCAAACGCGATGGGTCGGCGCATTTCCGTTGAAACCGCCGCGACCCGCCTTGTGCTGCGTTTTTAATCCCGAATCGTTCCGTTCCCGCGCACCAGATATTTGAAACTGGTCAACTGGGCTGCCCCCACCGGGCCGCGGGCATGCATTTTGCCCGTGGCGATACCGATCTCGGCTCCCATCCCGAATTCACCACCATCGGCGAACTGAGTCGAAGCGTTGTGCATAAGGATCGCGCTATCCAAACGCTCAAAGAAACGGGCCACGGCCGTGTCATCCTCGGTCATGATACAATCGGTATGGTTCGACCCGTAATGCTGGATATGCGCAATGGCAGCATCGATATCGGCGACGGGCTTGGCCGCGATCACGCTGTCCAGAAACTCTTTTCCCCAATCCTCCGCCGTCGCGGAAATTGTACCCTCGACCGCAAGTGCGCCTTCGGCGTGAACCTCGACCCCTGCTTTCAGCAACGCGGCAATCACGTCACGCCCCAGCGTTTCGGCGATGTCCTGATGGATCAGCAGGCATTCGGCAGCGCCGCAGATCCCGGTACGGCGTGTCTTGGCGTTCAACACCACGTCCAGCGTTTTCTGCGGATCAGCGGCCTTGTCGACATAGATGTGCACGATGCCTTCAAGATGGGCAAAAACGGGCACACGGGCCTCACGCTGGACCAGCCCGACCAACCCCTTGCCGCCGCGCGGAACGATGACGTCGACATAGTCGGTCATGGTCAGCAATTCCTGAACCGCCGCACGGTCACGTGTCGGCACCAGTTGAATCGCATCTTCCGGCAGATCGACGGCCTTAAGCCCCTCGACCAGGCAGGCATGAATTGCTGTCGAAGAATGAAAGCTCTCGGAGCCGCCACGCAGAATAACGGCGTTTCCGGATTTCAAACACAGCGCACCTGCGTCGGCCGTGACATTGGGGCGGCTTTCATAGATCACGCCGATCACACCCAGCGGGGTGCGTACGCGTTGGATTTTCAATCCGGTCGGGCGGTCCCATTCGGCCAGCACTTCGCCCACCGGATCGGTCTGTTCAGCCACCGCGCGCAGACCATCGACCATGCCCTGAACACGCGCCTCATCCAGCATCAGCCGATCCATCATCGCCGGGCCCAGACCTTTTTCTCGGCCGAACTCCAGATCCTTCCGGTTGGCTTCGATGATCTGCGCCCGATTGGCCCAAACCGCGTCGGCCGCTGCAATCAGGGCGGCATGTTTGCGTTCTGGGCTTGCAAAAGCCAGATCGCGCGATGCCGCTTTGGCACGTTTCCCAAGATCAGCCATCAGAGCGGGAATGCTGTCGAAATCTTTCATGTCGCGTGCCTTTCAGGTCGTCTTTTCAGTATTTACAGGGCCAGATCATCCCGGTGAATCAAGGCCGCACGGCCGGGATATCCAAGGGTCGCCTCGATCTCGGACGACTTGCGCCCCTTGATCGCGTCAGCCTCCTGCGCGGTGTAACGGCTGATCCCCTGCGCCAGCCGACGGGCTTTGGGGTCAAGGATCGCGACAGGGTCGCCGCGCCCGAAATCGCCGGTCACTTCAACAATGCCCGCGGGCAACAGGCTTTTGCCATTTGCCAGCGCGTTGGCAGCCCCTTCATCGATGGTGATTTCGCCACGCGGTTTCATGGCTGAAATCCAACGCTTGCGCGCAGCGTGCGGATCCAGCGTTGCGGTAAACCACGTACAGTTTGCGCCATTTTCCAGCGTTTTCAGAGGGTTCAGAACCGACCCTTCCGTGATCGCCATCGCACATCCGCCCGCGGTGGCCATCTTGGCGGCCAGCAGCTTTGTCTTCATTCCTCCCTTTGACAAGCCAGAGCCCGCATCGCCTGCCATGGCTTCGATCTCGGGCGTGATCTTGTCGATTGTTTCGAAACGCGTGGCCGAGGCGTCCTCGTTGGGGTTGCCCGAATAGAAACCATCGACATCCGACAGCAGGATCAACTGGTCCGCCCCCACGGTCACCGCGATTTGCGCGGCCAGACGATCATTGTCGCCATACCGGATCTCATCCGTTGCCACGGTATCGTTTTCGTTGACGATCGGCACGACACCCAAACCCAGCAGAGTTTCCAAAGTCGCGCGTGAATTCAGATAGCGGCGGCGATCCTCGCTGTCCTCCAATGTCACCAAAACCTGCGCCGTGGTGATCCCATGAGGCGTCAACGCCTCTTCATATGCGCGCGCCAGACGAATTTGCCCGACGGCAGCGGCAGCTTGCGACTTTTCCAAAGGCAATGTCGCCATGGACAGCCCCAAAACGCCGCGGCCCAGTGCAATCGACCCGGACGAGACGAGGATTACATCTATCCCCTGCCCCTTGAGCCATGCGACATCCTGCGCCAACGAAAACAACCATTCCTTGCGCAACAGGCCGGTTTCGCGATCAACAAGCAAAGCCGACCCGATTTTGACAACCAATCGGCGCGCTGAAGTCAGGGTTGCCAAGGCTGCGTCTCCTCAGCGGGTTTCTGACGAAAACGATTGTCATCGATCTGGCCGCGCAACGCACGCAAAACCTCGGTTACACCTTGATGAGCAACACCGGACATCATCATCACAGGGCCGCCAACGGCCTCTTCAAGCTCGGCTTTGGCCAAATCACGTTCTTCGTCATCCAGTGCATCGACCTTGTTCAGGACGGTGATCCGGGGTTTCTGGGCCAGTTCGCCACCATAGGCCTCAAGCTCGTGGATAATTGTGCGGTAATCATCGGCAACCGTTTCCGAGGTACCATCGACAAGATGCAGCAGCACGGCGCAGCGCTCAACATGACCAAGAAAGCGGTCGCCTATCCCGCGTCCTTCATGCGCGCCTTCGATCAGGCCGGGGATGTCAGCCACCACGAATTCCACGTTGTCGACCCCCACGACACCCAGATTTGGGTGCAGCGTGGTAAACGGATAATCCGCGATCTTGGGCCGCGCGTTTGACGTGGCTGCAAGAAAGGTCGATTTGCCTGCATTCGGCATGCCCAGCAGGCCCACATCGGCGATCAGCTTCAGACGCAGCCAGATCGTGCGGTCAATGCCCGCCTGCCCCGGATTTGCACGCCGGGGGGCCTGGTTGGTGGCCGATTTGAAGTGCAGATTGCCGAAACCGCCATTGCCCCCTTTCGCCAGTAGAACGCGCTGTCCCACCTCGGTTAGATCGCAGATGACGGTTTCTTCATCCTCATCCAGGATCTCGGTGCCAACAGGCACACGCAGGACAATGTCATCGCCATCCTTGCCGGTACGTTGCTGCCCCCTGCCCGGCTGGCCGTTCTTGGCAAAGAAATGCTGCTGATACCGGAAGTCGATCAGGGTGTTCAGCCCGTCCACGACCTCGGCCCAGACAGAACCGCCCTTACCGCCGTCCCCGCCATCAGGGCCGCCGTATTCGATGTATTTTTCGCGTCGGAAGCTGACGCAGCCGCTACCGCCGGCCCCGGACCGGATGTAGACCTTTGCAAGATCGAGAAATTTCATGGTCTGTCCCCTACTGCAAAGGCCCCATCGGCCACAAGTCAGAGTTTTTTACTGTATGTCCAGGTGGGCACATTCGCATCACGCGCCACCGAATAGCTTTCTGCATCGCCAAGATACTGGAACCCGCAATGAGTCAGGACCCGGGCCGACGCCGGATTGTCTTGAAACACGCTGGCAAACATCGTCGCGTTTTTCAGCGGGTTGGCATTTACCAGTGCTTCGACAGCCATCGACGCAATGCCAGTGTTCCAGTAGATCGGCGCCACCCAATAGCCGACTTCGGACTGGTTCCGATCCAGCCGCTTCAGCGTGATCAGACCAATCAGTTCCGGACCGCCGTCTTTGGTGGCATCCATGACCCATACGTCCTCGTCCCGGTCCTCGGCCATCGAGCGCGTCACAAAGGCCTCGGTCGAGCCGGGGGCCAAAGGATGTGCAATACTCGTCGTCATGCGTGCCACACGCTCATCGCCGGCATAGTGCTCGATCAGCCCCATATCCGACCGGCGCAGAGGGCGCAGATCGAACCGCTCGGTTTCTATGACCGGCTGATTTATTATTGTTTCAAGTTTCATGAGTGTGTTCCTCCTCCGAACAACACGAAAAGTACGGACGCAACAGTGAGACTGGCTAACGTCCACATCAGATATTTTTCCGCGGGCCGACCTTCAACCACGTGGGCAATTCTATCTCCGGCAAAAGTCCAGATCGGGTGTAAAATCACCTGGCAAAACAATAAACAGAGAGCGATCGTGAACGTCGCGTTAAGGCTGGACGTGCCAGCCGCGACAAAGCCGGTAAACCCGGCAATGATCATCGCCCAAGCTTTTGGATTAAGGGGATGAACGATCAAACCCGCCCAAAAACCGGGCACCTCTGCGGCGGTTTCACCGCGCGTAAGGCGCATGTTGGCAATTTTCCACGCAAGCCAGCAGATATACGCCGCCGAGGCGTATTTCAGCACCAAAAAGACAAACGGTGCCTGATCCGCAAGCTGCAACAGTCCAAATCCAACGGGCCAGATGATCAGCTGCTTACCCAGGATCACCCCACCCACGAATGGCAGCGCGGCCCGAAAGCCATAGCGCGCACCAGTGCCCAGCAGGACCATATTGGCGGGTCCCGGTGTGCCGATCTGACTGGCGGCGAAGATCAGGAAACTGGTGGTGGCGACCGTCATGTCCGCGCTTCCCATGTGTTCCTCTGCAGTTCCATCCACTGCAGAGCCACAGCTTCGCCGGTCGAACGCACAACGGTTTCAGACCGCGAAGTTGGAACAAAGCCAAGCTTGGACAGCACCAAACGCGAGCGTTCATTGCCAAGATGGTAAGAAGCCTTCAGGCTATTGCTGTCGCCTTTGAAGTGACGGTGAACAACGGCGCCTGCGCTTTCGGTGGCAAAACCTTGCCCCCAATAGGACTGTCCTAACCAATACCCGAGTTCGTCACCTGCAGATACAGTTCCGATCAGTTTGCCGTCTTTTTCAATCGCAAACGCATCGTAAACTTGTGACGCCAAATTGGTGACAAAGTTCTCCGCGTCTTCAATGCTAAAAGGAAACGGAATGCTGGTTACCCAGCGCGCCACATCGAGATCATTCAGAAGCGTGACCAGACGCGACGAATCCTCACGCCGGAACCGACGCAGGACAAGACGCTCTGTTTTAATCACTTCGGTCATGAGACCACTCCTGAAAACGAGAAAGGGGACCGGCACTTTGTGCCGGTCCCCCATGAATTTTTCTTAAACCTTCTGGGTTTCGGCTTACTCTGCGGCCTCCGCCACTGGCAGGACCGAAATAAAGGTGCGGTTTTTCAGTCCCTTGTGGAACTTCACGGCGCCATCCACAGTTGCAAAGATGGTGTGATCTTTGCCCATGCCTACGCCTTCGCCCGGCCAAAACTTGGTGCCGCGCTGACGCACGATGATGTTGCCTGAAATGGCGGCCTGGCCACCATACAGTTTGACGCCAAGGCGGCGACCCGCTGAGTCGCGACCGTTACGGGAGGAACCGCCAGCTTTTTTATGTGCCATTCTCTCTCTCCTTAGCCTTTGGCCAGCTCTTTGGCCTGCTCAACCCATTCGGGTTTCACTTTGACCGTTTCGATAGCAGCAATCTGCTCGTCCGACAAGGCGGCCAGAGCGGCAAAGCTCTCGATACCGGCTTCAACCAGCTTTTTGGCAGCGGCAGGGCCGACACCGTTCAGCTTGGTCAGATCGTCAGCGGCAGCAGCGGCGGGTGCCTCTGCTTTGGCTGCAGCTTTCTTGGCAGGCTTAGCAGCAGGTGCCGCTTCGCCAGCCGGAGCCGAACCGGTTGCAGCCTTGATGCCCGACGTGTCAGCGCCCGACGACAGGATGTCGGTGATCTTGACCAGAGTCAGCTTCTGACGGTGGCCAACGGTACGCTTCGAGCTGTGCTTACGACGGCGCTTGACGAACTTGATGACCTTGTCACCTTTGATCTGTTCGATCACTTCGGCCTGTACGCCTGCGCCTTCAACGAAAGGTGCGCCAACAACCGGAGCGTCACCGCCCAGCATCAGAACATCGTTGAATTGAACTTTTTCACCTGCGTCGGCAGCCAGCTTTTCAACGCGGAGGATATCACCCGCCTGAACCTTGTACTGCTTGCCGCCAGTCTTGAGGACCGCAAACATGCGTCTTTCCTTTGTCTAACCGCGTTCTGTGGTCCCCTTCCGGGAGTTTTCGGCCCCAAGACACTTGAAAGCCACCTCGAACAGCGCGCCCTTTTCGGGCTGTGTGAATGACCATCAGGACATCCCAAGGGTCAAATAATAACGATACCCGGCACGGAAAACCGGCCGGGATGCGCGCTTATCCATAGATCGCCGGGAAAAGTCAACACCAAAGCGTCGTCAGAGATCAGACGCCCTGAGTGTCTGTGCGACCGCCCGCCCCAATCGGAAAGAGATATCGTTGAACATCCGGTCAAAGCCGTCAAACAGCGCTTCATTCAGGGCGCGCCCGGTTTCGGTTCTGGAAAACGCAATATTCTCGCGCATCTGGGCCTCGTCCAAGGGCCGATAGGCCATCAGAAGAAAAGAATAAAGCCACGCCTCGGTTTCTGCTGCGCGGCTTTCTTTCTGTGAAAGAAGTTCGGCCAGCAATTCCTGATCGTCGCCTTGCGCATCGACATCAAGACCCTGAAAGAAGCTGAAGTCGGAACTCAGCGCCCCATGAACGTTCTTTTCGACAAGGTCATTCGCCTGGATGTACTCATCGACCAACTCGAAACGAGTCGAGTCGCGCTCAACGGACTCGTAAGCTTCGCGGGCCATGTCCTCGATGGCCTGGTCCGACATCGCCTGCCGGGCCGAGTTTTCCAGCGACACGATCGTCTGACCAAGATCGCTTTCGAAAAACAGGATCGCCTGATCAAGCTGGGCAACGGACAGACCCGCCTCAAAGGCATCCGTCAGGAATTTCTGCATCCAGACCGGGTCGTAAATATCTTTGACCTGCGCTTCAAAATAGGCGCCGCCGGTATTGTCCAACAGCGTTTCGTCAAGTTCCTCGCGGTGCCCTTGACCTTCCTGTACGAGAATTTCCATCACATGCGACAAGTGCATGGCCTGCGCCAGCCGGTCGACCTTTTGATCGGCCAGCAATTGAGCGCCCCACAGAACAAACGCAATCGCCAGAAAAACGCGGTGCATCAAATATCCTGCGCGGGATGCAGTTCGGCCATTCGGGCCGCAAGTACTTCGAACCGCATGGCCATGATTTCGTATTGGATCGCGTTCAGCAATTCATACACTTCCTGCATCAGGGGTTGTTCCAGCGCCTCGACATACGAGTCGACATCCGCATCGGAAAAGTCCTGATAGGTATAGGCTGCCCCCGCAAGGCTGGACAGTTGCAGTGACTGGCGCATACCGGCTTCGTTCCGCTTCATCAGCGCACGCAATTCATCCGCATCAAGTTGCAGGTCAATGACACCTGAAGCGCTGGCTGCCAGAAGAAAACGCACCTGAATTTCTTGCAGGGCCCGCACTGCGGTACCGGTCGAATCGATCGCCTTGTTCATACGCTTGAAACTTTCGACCCGCTGCGATCCGTCCTTGATCAGGTCTGCGATGATTTTTTGGCCTTCCAGCTGCTTAGCTTCATCGTCCTCAAGCATATGCGAGACGTTCTCGGCCTCTACCAGGCGCTGCCCCAGATCCGACGCATAAAAGTCAACCGCGTGTGTCAGGGCCTCATCACTCAGGGTTTGTTCGAGGATGGAAACCGCGGTCTCATGCATGGCGCCGACGTCAAAGACTTCGTCTGCCAGACGCGTCCAATCCGATCCGAATCCATCCGGATCAATCCCCAGCATCTGGGGGGCAGACCTCGAGCTTAGCGCGATGCTTTCCAGGGCAACGTCAAACCCGGTCGTGGTCAGAAAGGCCTCTATCCGATCGCGGCTGGCGGCGGAAAGTTCCATGGGGATCAGAACAAGCGCAAAGAGCGGGGCCAGAAACCAAAAGGCGGAGCGGCGTACAAACTGTATCATAGATATCAGACTAGGAGTTTTGCGCTGGCAGGCAACGGAAAATCCCGGGTTTCTTCAATTCCCGAATTTTCTGCTTGCACCCCTGCCCGTTCCTCACTAAATCCCCCCCTCACAGACCCCCGCGGAGAGGTGCCGGAGTGGTCGAACGGGGCGGTCTCGAAAACCGTTGTGGGTGCAAGCCCACCCAGGGTTCGAATCCCTGTCTCTCCGCCACTATCCCAATGCTGGCTCAATGCTGCCTTTGGCCCTCAGGAAGCGCCCGAAAATTGGTTACGTCTGCGGGCCATTCCCGGCGGATCGCTGCCAAAACCGGTCGCCTCATCTTTGTGCAGGCGTGTTCTTGCCGCGTTTCAAAGGACAATGAGCATAGCCCGGCTTATACTCTATTCTGCTGAGAATTATCGGGAATTCCCCTTTGTACCTGAGTTATTTTTAGCGCATCCCGGCGACACAATTTCCAAAGGAGACACACATGTCGCGTACTCTTATTCTTGCAATCGTCATCGCCGCAATTGGCGCTGGCGGATACTATTACCTCAATCAACCCGAACCCACACCCGCTGAGCGTTTGGAAACTGCGGCAGAAGAAGCCGCCGAAGCGGTGACCGACGCAGCTTCATCTGTACAGGACGCTGCCTCTGACGCTGTCGATGCCGCGACCGAACAAGTCGCCGAAGCAGCTTCGTCGCTGACGGACCAAGCGACAGAAGCCGCGTCATCGGTTGCAGATCAGGCAAGCGAAGCAGCGTCATCGGTGGCGGATCAGGCCTCTGATGCGGCTCAGGAGGCCAGCGATCAGGTGGCCGCGCTGGCCGGTCAGGGGCAGGAGTTGCTGAACTCATGGATTCAGGAAGGCAAGCTGGACCCGACCAACTTCGACTATGATGGCATTATGACATCCATTCAGGACAGCACTCTGGCCACCGATCTGAAAGATCAGGCGATCAAGATTGTGAACGATATCAAGGATTCGCCTGAAACGATTGTTCAGAAAATTCAGGAACTAACCAACCTGCTGACCCAACAGTAAAGTGTTGAAGGCCGATCCACGGGTCGGCCTTTGCCCCTGGGCGCATCTGCGCTGCCCCTACGTTACGGTGTCGTTGAATTGACCTCTTGCGCGACTTTTGATTGGCTGTGCCTGACAAAATGCCCGCGCTCTGCCCGACTGGTCTGAAGGCTTTTCGGACAAGGCGCGCGCTTTGATTCAGCCAAATTCGAGGATCAACCGATGACCGACCTGCCCCAGACTATGTTCGCCGCAATCCTTAAGCATGACGGGTATTCCGGTACGGCCACCGGACCGGCCATTGAAACCGCCGCCGACTGGCTGGAAGAAGCCGAAGTTCCCACGCCTGAACCCGGCCCGGGCCAGGTGCTGATCCGTTTGCGCGCGGCTTCGGTCAATCCGTCCGATCTGCATTTCATCAAGGGTGAATACGGGCAGCCGAGGGTCAAGGGATCCCCCGCCGGATTTGAAGGATGCGGAGACGTCGTGGCCGCAGGAAAGGGCGCCGAGGCCTTGCAAGGGCAACGCGTTGCGTTCGTCGCCGCCGGATCGGGGGCCTGGGCGGAATATGTCGTCACACAGATGCAGATGTGCATCCCTCTGCGCCCTGATATCTCGGACGATGACGGGGCCGCCCAGATCGTCAATCCAATGACGGCGATGGCTATGGTGGATATGGCCAAGGCCGACGGCGATGCCTTCGTGGTATCAGCCGCGACCAGCCAGTTGGGCAAGCTGATGTGCAGCCTTGGTCGGGATCTGGGTTTGAAGCCGATCGCTTTGGTACGCCGGGCCGAGACGGCAGGGATGTTGAAAGACCTTGGCGCGGTCGAAGTGCTTGTGACAACCGACGAAAACATTGTCGCAAAGTTTGCGGATCTGAGCGCGCAGTTGAAACCGCGCGTGTTTCTGGATGCCGTGACGGACCAATTGTCCGAACAATTGTTCTGCGCCATGCCCAACCGGGCGCGCTGGATCAGTTATGGCAAGCTTTCTACCGAGGCGCCGACACTGACTCAGACAGGGCAGTTGATTTTCATGGGAAAGCGGATCGAAGGGTTCTGGCTGACAAGCTGGATGATGTCGACCCCGCCCGCCGATCAGATGCGAGTTGTGGCCGAAGTTCAGGCCCGGTTTGCCGACGGGCGCTGGAAAACGGATGTTTCTGAACACCTTACACTCAGAAATCTTGTGCCAAACCTGGCTGATGCGCTGAAAAAGAGTGACGGCAAGGTGATAATAACGCCATAGTAGAACAAACCCGCGTCACCGGAGGATGCGCGCGGGCGGAACGCGACACCGGCAAACCGGTCGAGGGAGGACAGTTTGGATAACGCGCAGCTGCTGATCAGCGGACTGGCAAACGGGTGTGTCTATGGCCTGATCGCGCTTGGCTTTGTTCTGATCTACAAGGCCACCGAAGCGGTGAACTTCGCACAGGGCGATTTCATGATGCTGGGGGCCTTTGTTACCATCGGCCTGACCAACACCGAATATATGGGCCTGCCGTTCTGGCTGGCCCTGCCGATCTCACTGGGGATCATGGGGGCATTGGGATATCTTCTGGATCGCCTGATCATCCGTCGCCTGTTTGGCGAAAGTCAGACCGCCGTCGTTATCCTGACCATCGCCCTGGGCTTTGTGATCCGTTTCGTGGCCGGAGTGATCTGGGGGCACGAACCGCAAACGCTGCAAAACCCGCTTGCGGGGAAAGAGCTGCGCTTTGGCGGCCTTGTACTGGGGCTGGAGGATGTCGCCGTGATCGTCGTCACCATCCTGCTGACATGGGGCCTTTACGTCTTTTTCAACCGTTCCAAACTCGGGCTGGCGATGCAGGGGGCGTCGCAAAACCAGCTGGCGGCGTATTACATGGGCGTGCCTGTCAAGCGGGTTCAGGGGTTCATCTGGGCGCTGGCCGGGATCGTTGCGGGGATTGCAGGAATTCTGTTCGCCGCCAAGGGCGCCGTGGATCCGACAACGGGATTGCTGGGAATCAAGGCATTTGCCGCCGCCGTCATCGGCGGGTTCGGAAGCCTGCCCGGGGCGCTGGCCGGTGGTCTTGTCGTCGGGGTGATCGAGCCCTTCGCCAGCCGCTATATAGCGGCGGGTTACAGCCAGATCGCGCCATACGCCCTGCTGCTGGCCGTGCTGATCTTTCGCCCCAACGGGTTGTTCAGTCAGGTTCGGGTCAAAAAGGTCTGAGCCATGCGGATCATCTTCAAAACCGACTACATGCAGGATATCCGCCCGTGGAAAGACCGTTACCAGCTCGTCCTGCATCTGATCCTTCTGACGGTCGTTGCCGCAGCCCCGTGGTGGCTGGATGAGTTCTATCTGGGCGAGCTGACCAACGTCCTGATCTGGGCCATCGCCGGGTTGGGTCTGATGGTCCTGACCGGGCATACAGGGCAAGTCAGTCTGGGCCACGCAGCCTTTCTGGCTTTTGGCTGCTATGCCAACGTTGCCCTGATTGAAGCCGGGGTGCCCTTTCTTATCGCTTTTCCGCTGGCCGGCATCCTGACGGGGATCGCGGGCGTGACCGTTGCGATCCCTGCCCTGCGCCTGCATGGCATCTATCTGGCCATCTTCACCATGGCTCTTTCGATCCTGATGGACGACATCATCGTTCTGTCCGAACCCATCACCGGCGGTGTTGCGGGCAAGTACGTCGGCGGGGTCGAAATCTTCGGCCATCTGGTAGACCGCTGGGGAACGCCCGATCAGTTTTTCTGGCTGGTCCTGACCGTCGCCGTTCTGGTCACACTGGGATATATCAACCTGCTGCGCGCGCCTTTGGGGCGCAGCTTCATCGCGGTGCGCGACTCGGAGGTTTCGGCCCAGGCGATGGGCATCGACATCGCGCGGACAAAGATGATCTCTTTCGCGTTGTCCTGCGCGGTGACGGGCTGGGCCGGGGCGCTGATGGGATTGTTCGCCGGAGCGTTTAACAACGAAACCTTCAGTGTTCTGATCTCGATCCAACTGCTTATGATGATCGTCATCGGCGGGCTGGGGTCGATCCACGGCGCGTTTCTGGGCGCGATCGTGATCGGGTTCCTGCCGCAGTTTCTGTCGATCTCAAAAGAATATGCCGGCGCCCTGTTCGGCGGCAATACAGTCGCCATTCCGGGGGTGGAGTTCGGCATCTTCGGCATGATCCTGATCGCTTTCATCCTGTTCGAACCCATGGGCATCTATGGCCGCTGGCTGAAAATCCGCACCTGGTTCGAGCTGTTCCCCTTCTATCGAAAAGACATGTTCAAACGACAGAAATCCTATCTCAAGACGGAGCGTCTGAGATGAGCTTGCTGGAGTTCGAAAATGTCACCCTCAAGTTCGGCGGCCTGACGGCGGTGGATAACCTGTCATTCGACGTTCGGGATGGTGAAGTCTTTGCCATCGTCGGCCCAAACGGTGCGGGCAAGTCCACTGTTTTCAACCTGATTTCCCGGTTCTACGATCCCGTTGACGGGGCGATCCGGTATGACGGTCATGATCTGCTTCGGGTCAAACCGTCCGGTGTCGCCGCCTATGGCGTCGCGCGGACATTTCAGAACATCGAGCTGTTCGAACACGCAACCGTCCTGCAAAACCTGCTGGTCGGACGCCACCGCCACCGCAGGACAAACCTGATTTCCGAGATTCTTTTCACCCCGTCGGCAAAGCGACAGGAACTGGAAAACCGCGAGAAAGTGGAACGGATCATCGACTTTCTCGACCTGCAAGCCTATCGCGACAAGATGATATCGGGGCTGCCCTACGGCGTGCGCAAAGTGGTCGAAGTTGCACGGGCTTTGGCAACTGACCCAAAACTCTTGCTGCTGGATGAGCCGGCCTCGGGGTTGTCCGTGGAAGAAACAACGGACATGCGTTGGTGGATCGATGATATCCGACGGCAGATGGGCATCACCGTTTTGATGGTAGAACATGACATGGGCCTGGTCTCGGGCGTGTCAGACCGGGTTCTGGCCATGGCAGACGGCGCAAAACTGGCGCTTGGGACCCCGGCCGAAGTTCAATCGCACCCGGCAGTGATCGAAGCCTACCTTGGGAAAGCTTCATGAGCGCGCCAATCCTGAAAATCCGCAATGTCGAAAGCTTTTATGGCCCGATAATGGCCATTCGCGGTGTTTCACTGGACGTTCACGAAGGTACGATTGTCTCGATCCTTGGCGCAAACGGTGCCGGCAAGACGACGTTGATGAAAACCGTCTCGGGGGTGATGGACCCGGAAAAAGGCACGGTCACCTTTGATGGAGACGACATACAGGGGGCCGAGCCGCATACCGTCGTCCAGCGCGGGATCGTGCATGTACCCGAAGGGCGCGAGGTGTTTCCTCTGCTCACCGTCGATGAAAACCTGAGCCTCGGCGCGTATACCCGAACGGACAAAGTGCAGATCGACCAGGATCGCGAGCTTGTTTTCAGTTACTTTCCCGTTCTCAAAGATCGTCGCACGCAAGAGGCCGGTACCCTTTCGGGCGGGCAGCAACAGATGCTGGCAATCGGACGGGGGCTGATGGCCCGTCCCCGCATCATGCTGCTGGATGAGCCGTCACTGGGTCTGTCACCGCTTTTGGTGCAGGAAATATTCGCCATTCTGAAACGTCTGAACGAAGAACAGCATATGACGATGCTTCTGGTCGAACAGAACGCCAATGCGGCGTTGCGGCTGGCGCATCATGGATACGTGATGGAGGTAGGCCGCATCGTCATGGACGGTGCTGCGGATACGTTGCTGAAATCCGAAGACATCCAGAACTTCTATCTTGGCGTGCAGGAAGAAGGCGCACGCGAAAGCCGCCGTTGGAAACGCAAGAAGACGTGGAGGTAAGCAAGATGGATGCCACGCCCCTCGCCTCGCAGGTCAAGATCAACGGCGTTGAACTGAATGCAACCCCCGGACAACGCCCGTTGCGCGTGGATGGGTGCACCACCATCAGCATGCTGTTTCAACACCGTTGCGCGGAACTGGGGGATCGTACAGCCCATCGCGAAAAGGATTTGGGCATCTGGAAGTCATATTCCTGGGCCGACTACTGGCAGCGCGCCAAGTGGATCGGGCTTGCCCTGCGCAAGCTGGGCCTGGAACGCGGTGACGTTGTTTCGATCCTGTCCGAGGACCGCAAGGAATGGATGTGGTTCGATATGGGCATTCAGTGCGTCGGGGGCATTTCTTCTGGCGTCTACACCACGGATTCGGCCAATCAACTGCAATATCTGGTCAACGACAGTGGCAGCAAGTTCCTCATCGTCGAGGACGAAGAGCATCTGGACAAATTTCTGGAAGTCGAAAATCAAGTTCCGGATCTGATCAAGGTGATCATTCTGGAAGACGAAGGCTTGCACGACCTGACCCATCCGCGCTGCATGATGATCGACGATCTTTACGCTTTGGGCCAGCAGGCCGAACAGGAAGATCCGGGACGGTTCGAAGCCGAAATCGCATTGGCCAAACCTCAGGACACAGCATTGCTGGTTTACACATCCGGCACCACGGGCCAGCCCAAGGGTGCGATGTTGAGCCATGAAAACATCCTGGCCGGCATTGAGGCCGGTGCCTGGTCATTGCCGATGCAGGCCAGTGACGAACAACTGTGTTTCCTGCCCCTCTGCCATATCCTGGAACGCGACGTATCTGTCTATTTCCCGCTGGCCGCCCGCTGCACGGTGAATTTCGCGGAAAGCCCCGAGACGGTCTTTGCAAATCTGCAAGAGGTCTCGCCTTCGACCTTCACGGCGGTGCCGAGAGTCTGGGAAAAGATCTATGCGCATGTGCAAATCCTGGCGCAGGATGCAACGCCGTTGGGTCGAATGGCATACGGTCTTGCCCTGAAGGCCGGCGCACGGCGGGCCGATTATGTGAGTTCGGGAAAACCCGTTCCCGCCGCCATCGCGGCCCGGTTCTGGTTTTGGGATCAGTTGGTTCTGAAAAATCTGCGCCGGATGCTCGGTTTGGACAAACTGCGCCGGGGTGGCACGGGTGCTGCGCCTATCTCGGCGGATTTGTTGAAATGGTACTGGGCCATCGGCGTCCCGATCGTCGAGGGCTTCGGCATGACCGAAACGTCCGGCCTTGCAACACTCAACACCGTGGAAAGCAACAAGATCGGAACCATCGGCAAGGTCGTCCCGGGGTGCGATATCCGCATCTCGGACGAGGGTGAAATTCAGCTCAAGGGAATGAACATCTTTCAGGGCTATTGGCGCAACAACGCAAAGACAGCGGAAAGCTTTACCGCCGATGGCTGGCTGCGCACCGGCGATATGGGGCGTATCGACAAGGACGGGTACGTTACCATCACCGGCAGGTTGAAAGACATCATCATCACCGCCGGTGGCAAGAACATCACCCCGGCCGAAATCGAAAGCCGGCTGAAGTTCAGCCATTACATCTCGGACGCGGTGATCATCGGCGACCGGCGCAAATACCTCACGGCGCTGATCATGATCGATCAGGAAAATGTCGAGAAATATGCGCAGGACCAGAAAATCCCTTTTTCGAACTTTACCTCGCTTTGCGCCGCGGCCGAAGTCAAGGAGTTGATCGGCGCCGAAGTGGCCGCAGTGAACAAGGAATTCGCACGGGTCGAGCAGATCAAGGATTTTCGCCTGATCGACGTTCTGCTGACCGCCGAGGATGACGAGCTTACCGCCACGATGAAGCTGAAACGCGGCCTGGTCGAAAAGAAACACGGACATCTGATTGAAGACATGTACACTTAGCCAAAGAGTTTTCAGGAGGAGAAAGATGAAGAAGTCATTCAAATGGCTGGCCGCCGCCACGGCGTTGACCGCCTCGGCAAGCATCGGTTGGGCTCAGACGCAGGGCGTGACGGATGATGAGATTGTCATCGGGTCCGTCAACGACCTGAGCGGCATCTTCGCCGCGGTGGGTGTCCCGGCGACCAAAGGTGCCAACGTGGTATTCGACCGGGTGAACGAAGCCGGTGGCATACACGGGCGCAAAATCCGCTATGTGGTCGAGGACAACGGATACCAGATGCCGCGTGCGATGCAGGGCTACAACAAACTGCTGAACCGCGACAAGGTGTTCGCCATGCTGCAATCGCTTGGCACGCCGATGAACATGGCTGGGTTCAAGCTGTTGGATCCCAAGGGAATTCCCAACGTGGCACCTCTGACCGCTGCGCGTCAGATGTTGCAAGAGCCGATGCGAAACAAGTTCACGTCTTTCTCGACCTACTATGATCAGGCGCGTGTCGGTGTGAAATACCTGGCCGGAGAATTTGGATCAAAGACGGTCTGCACCATGTATCTGCCAACAGATTTTGGCGAGGAAATTCTTGAAGGCAGCAAGGCCGGTGCCGAAGAAGCCGGGATCGCTTTTGGATCTGAAACAACCCACAAACCGGATGAGACGGATTTTGTCGGGTCGCTCAGCAAGCTCAAGGAAGAAGGCTGCGATATCGTCACCATGGCGCTTGGGGTGCGTCAGGCGATCACCGTAGTTGGCACGGCCAAGAAGATGGGCCTGACGGACATGAAGTTCCTTGGGACTTCGGCCAGTTTCCTGACAGTCGTAGCACAGGTTCCCGGTGGAGTGACTGACGGGTTCTATGCAGCAGCCTCGTGGCAGGATCTTTGGGCGCGTGCGGACCAACCTGCCCCGGCGGCATTTATCGAAGAATACAAGGCCGCGACCGGCGAAGATCCGGTTGGATTTGCCATGTTGGGCTATTCCGCTGCCGAAATGATGGTCAAAGCGCTTGAAGCCGCGGGCCCTGACCTGACCCATGACAGCTTTATCGAAGCGATGGAGTCACTGGACTATCAGGATGACCTGGTCGGCAATCACATAACCTATGGTCCTGACGACCATCAGGGCGCGGATACGGTTTTCGTCAATGTCGTTGAAAACGGCGCGTGGAAGCTCGTCTACGAAGAATAAGATTTCCCGCAACACAATGCAAAAGGGCTCGCAATTGCGAGCCCTTTCTTTGTTGGGTTTTCCCGGCGAATTAACGCTTGGAGAACTGGAACGAACGGCGGGCTTTGCGCTTACCGAATTTCTTACGTTCCACAACGCGGCTGTCGCGGGTCAGGAAGCCAGCAGCTTTCAGAGCGCCGCGCAGGTTGGGATCGTACAGTTGCAGCGCTTTCGAGATGCCATGCTTGACCGCACCGGCCTGACCGGTCAGGCCACCACCTTTGACAGTGGCGACAACGTCGAACTCGCCTTCGACACCAGCAACCTGAAACGGCTGGCGCAGGATCAGTTGCAGAACGGGGCGTGCAAAATAGACGTCTTGGTCTTTGCCGTTCACGGTGACCTTGCCGGAACCCGGCTTGATCCAAACGCGGGCAACAGCGTCTTTACGCTTGCCGGTGGCGTACGAACGGCCCAGCTCGTCACGTACGGGTTCACGCACGATGACTTCTTCGGCCACGGTTTCAACGCCTGCGACGGCGCTCAGCTCTTCGAGAGTATTGATCTGATCAGCCATCGGTCATTAGCTCCGGGTGTTTTTCTTGTTCATGGACTTGACGTCCAGAACTTCGGGCGCTTGCGCCTCGTGGGGATGCTCGGCACCGGCATAAACGCGCAGGTTGGTCATCTGCTTGCGCGACAGGCGGTTGCCCGGCAGCATGCGCTTGACCGCCTGGGTCACGACGCGCTCGGGGTGTGCGCCCTCAAGGATCTGCTGTTTGGTGCGCGACTTGATGCCGCCCGGGTGGCCAGTGTGCCAGTAGAAGTTTTCTTCGCGCTTCTTGCCGGTCATCTGGATCTTGTCAGCGTTGATCACGATGACGTTGTCGCCCATGTCCATGTTCGGGGTGAACGACGCTTTGTGCTTGCCACGCAGACGCATGGCGACGATCGACGCAAGACGGCCCAGAACAACGCCCTCGGCGTCGATTAGGATCCATTTCTTGTCGATGTCTGCAGGTGTTGCAGAAAAGGTTTTCATGGCAGGATAGTCCTGTTTGATGTGAAAGACCGCCCCAAGCGAGGCGGCCCGAATTCGATGGATGCGTATCTAGACACCCATGACCGCCACGTCAAGCGACCAAATGCCATTTAAAACGTTTTAAAACAATGATTTGCTAAATAGGTATTATTTTACCCCACGTTTTCAGCACGGAGATCGCCCCAATTTCGACACTCTGATACACTCGGTTGGAATTGATCATGCCCAACCACGGAGGGTCGAATGCAGGATTTGATGCGCACGATTGAAAACTATGGCGCGGTCTGGCAGGAAAAGTCCGCCGAAAAACGGCTTGCGCTTCTGAACCAGTGCTTTGCGGAAAACGGTCGGTACGTGGATCCGACAGCCGATGTTTCAGGCCGTGAGCAGTTGAGTACACATATCGGCGAAGTCCTTTTGAATTCGAATGGGCGTGTCGAAATCACCAGCAGCCCTGTGTCGCACCATGATGTCGTCCACTTCACTTGGCATATGGTGGCCCCGAACGGCGCAATCATGGTGGCCGGGCATGATTTCATTCGATTGGACGAGGACGGAAAAATTGCCCATCTGGCCGGATTCTTTGGCGACCCGCCGCCGCTGAGTTGAATGCTAGACGCTGATCTGTTCAGGCGGATTGTCCAGCAAAGCGCGCAACCTCAGCATTGCGTCCTCGAACCGTTCCAACGAAACGTGACCATTCATTGCGATGCGCACTGCGTTTGGAGCGCGCCCGTCGCGCAGGGCAAACTCATCCGCTGATCTGAGCTGAATGCCTTCCCGCTCTGCCGCGCGGCTGAACGCGGCAGAGCGCCACCCCGATGGCAGGTTCAGCCAGACAAAAGGCACATCCGGTGCCCAGTTCAGATCGAACCCACCCAGCGCATTGACGGTGATCCGAACATAATCGCCCATCCGTTTGCGCACATCCTGTGCAATTTGGCGGGTACGCGGATCCGACAGCAGCAGCCGGGTCAGTTCGGCCAAGGGTTGAGCCAGGCCAAAATACCCATATTCGGCCGATCGGCGCAGATCGACGCTGCGATCCTTTGGGGCAATGGCAAAGCCAACGCGCAAAGCGGGTGTGAGTATCTTTGAAATGGACGACACGTGCCAGCCCCGCTCGGGGGCGAGCGCGCGGTAACTGGGTTCACGCGCCTCTCCCATGCGATAGCAATCGTCTTCCACGATCTGAAGGTCGAAGCGCCGGGCGACGTCCACGATCTCTTTCCTGCGTTCCAGCGGCGTGTGGATGCCGGTGGGGTTCTGAACTTCTGGCGAGACGCAAACGGCCTGAGCATTGGTTTGCCGCAAGACATGCTCCATCGACACCGGATCGATGCCCCATTTGTCCATCTTGACGCCAATGACTTCGGCGCGCATCAACTCTCCGGCCCGACGAAACCCGGCGTAAGAGAGGTCTTCAACCAACACGATTGGTTTGGGTCCGCGCAGGATGGTCTGGAACACCAGACACAATCCGTTCTGCCCGCCATGGGTCAAGACTATATCGTCATGGGTCAGCGGGCCCAGCGGCAAATCCGACAGCCAATCCACGACCGATTGCCTCATGGGTATATACGCGTCCCGCGTGGGGTAATTCAGAAACAGGCCGGGATCAGCTTGCGAAACCTTTTGCAGGCATTCCCGGATAAGCGCGACCTGCCCCGCATCCGGCAAACGCGGGCTGAACAGGCTGACATTGGCGTTGTACTTGTCTTCCCTCAGATGCAGTTGCCTGGCCCAGACATCATCCAGAATCGGTGATTTCGGCGGGGCCACAAATGTACCACGCCCAACCTCGGCGTGGAGCAAGCCCTCGTCGGTCAGGATCGTATAGGCACGTGCGACTGTACCAGGTGTGATTTGCAGGCGATACGCCAGCTCACGAACTGGCGGAAGCTTGGCGCCAACATCTAATTTCCTGTCACCAATAGCTTTTCTTATTGCGTCAGCAACCAATGTGTATTTCGGACCCTTGGATTTTGGCAGAGCGTCCGGCCAAATTGTATCCATTACAATTCTTCCTTTGCCTTTGACACAATTTCGAATGTATCAAATTTATGTACCAAGCAATACTGTTTTGTGTCAATACAATTTGAAAGGAATTCCGAGATGACACGCACAATGCACACCCCCGCCCTTCTGCTGCTGAACGACAGCCCACGGCTGCCTCTGCTCGCGGCTCTGGCCGTGCGGTTTGCGGCGGCGGTCACTCAATGGGAACGCCGTCGCCGCAGTCGCGTCAATCTGAGCTATCTGGATGACCGTCTGCTTCAGGACGTCGGGCTGACCCGCCATCAGGCTGGCCGGGAAACAAAGCGCTTTTTCTGGCAGCCCTGACTGATCCCCAGTCCCAATTATTGGGACCTCTTCCTGGGCCGGGGCCTGTCCCCGGCCTTTTTTATCCGAAATTCGCGGCAGCGGACCCTGCTGGCGGCAGGGAATAGGTCATCGTTGCCCGTGCAACCGGAAGATCACTGCCTTCCGAGTATAAAAGCACATCCCCAACGGCCAGTGTTTTTCCCAGCTTCAACAAACGACAGGCCGCAATCATATCGGCGCCGCCTTCCGGCTTGCGCAGGAAATCAAAAGAACTGTTGGTGGTAACAGCCAGTGACTGGCGCCCTTTCCGTGCCAGAACCATCGCATAGACACTGACATCGGCAAGCCCGAACATCGACGGGCCGGAAACCGTGCCCCCGGGGCGCAAATGTTGATCCTGAACCACAAGGCGCATGGTGATCGTATCTTCGGTCAAATCTTCAACGACGAAATCCTTGTGCACCTGCGGGAACACCTGTTTGAGGTATTGTGACAGTTCGTCCCGGTTCATTGCCAAAGCCATACTTCCCCTCCTGCTCTTGCCGACCTAGAGTTGGCCCAACTTGGGAATGGAGGGCAAGATGGCAATTCTGGAACGTTACGACACGGGCGCGGTGGCACGGCTGACACTGAACGCCCCGGACCGGCTGAACGCATTAAGTGATGAGATGCTGGCTGCACTGCAAGCCGAACTTGATTCACTGCGCGACGACAGCTCGATCCGGGCCGTGGTCCTGTCGGGGGCAGGAAAGGCGTTTTGCGCCGGGCACGACCTGAAGCAGATGACGGCCGGACGCCAATCCGAAGATGGTGGCAAAGCCTACTTTCAAGATCTCTTTTCCCGTTGCGCCCGGATGATGATGTCGATCCAGTCCCTGCCGCAACCCGTTATCGCGCAAGTCCATGGCATTGCGACCGCCGCCGGATGTCAACTGGTTGCAACCTGCGATATGGCGGTGGCCGCAGAAGGAACACGGTTTGGTGTCAACGGGGTCAATATCGGCCTGTTCTGTTCCACGCCGATGGTTGCTCTCAGCCGCAACATCCCCAGAAAGCAGGCATTTGAAATGCTGACCACCGGCGAATTCATTTCAGCAGAGCGCGCCGCCGAATTGGGGCTGGTAAATCGCATCGTTCCTGAAGCGCTGCTGGAACAAGAAGCCAACGGGCTTGCGGAACTGGTCGCATCCAAACTTGGCATGGCCGTGAAGATCGGCAAGGAAGCGTTCTATCAACAGCTGCAAATGCCTTTGGATCAGGCTTATGCCTATACCGGAGACGCAATGGCGCAGAATATGTTGTACCGCGATACAGAAGAAGGCATTTCCGCCTTTATTGAAAAGCGCCCCCCGAATTGGACCCAATGACGCAATTGTTTTGAACATTTTTTGCCACTGTCTTCATTTTTGCACTTTTCAAAAGGGCAACTCTGTGGCAAAGCTGGGTCGAGGCCAAGGCCTCAAGACACTTTTGGGTCGCCGTGGGCGGAAGGTCCCTCCAGCTGGTCTCTCTCACCAGCGCTGACATTCCCGCAGCGGCGACCCCAAGACCCCTCCAGCAAATCAGTCAGATACAATACGGCAGTTGCGCCTGTGTGTGCGGTGCCCTATGTGGCTGCACATGACACAAGTTTTGCATATCGTCGGCGGTGGAATGGCCGGGTCCGAAGCGGCCTGGCAAGCCGCTGAAATGGGCGTTGACGTGATCATTCATGAAATGCGTCCCACCGTTGGCACCTTCGCACATCAGACAGGAAACCTGGCGGAAATGGTGTGTTCGAACTCGTTCCGATCGGATGATGATGAACAGAATGCTGTCGGTCTGCTGCACTGGGAAATGCGAGCAGCCAATGGGCTGATCATGACAACCGCCGACGCACACAGGCTTCCTGCCGGGGGGGCGCTGGCCGTGGATCGCGACCCGTTTGCCGAAACGGTCACCGCAAAACTCCGCGCCCACCCACGCGTGAGCATCACCGATCAGGAAGTCACCTCGCTGCCTGATGACGGCCATTGGATATTTGCGACCGGCCCGTTGACCTCACCCGCATTGGGGGAAGCCATCCGGGCGGAAACGGGATCGGACGCGCTGGCCTTCTTCGATGCAATCGCGCCCATTGTCTATGCCGACAGCATCGACATGAGCAAAGCGTGGATGCAATCCCGATATGACAAAGGCGAAACCGAGGAAGAACGCACGGCATACCTGAACTGCCCGATGGACCGTGATCAGTACGAGGCTTTCATCGACGCCCTTTTGGCAGCGGAAAAAACCGAGTTTCACGAAGGTGAGACCGCAGGCTATTTTGATGGCTGCCTTCCCATTGAAGTCATGGCCGAACGCGGGCGTGAGACACTGCGCCATGGTCCGATGAAGCCTGTTGGGCTGACAAACCCCCATGCGCCTGACGTCAAACCCCATGCCGTGGTTCAGTTGCGGCGCGATAACGCATTGGGCACATTGTTCAACATCGTGGGGTTTCAGACCAAGATGAAATACGGCGCCCAGACCGACGTGTTCCGCATGATCCCCGGCCTGGAAAACGCCAGCTTTGCCCGGCTGGGCGGCATCCACCGCAACACATTCATCAACTCTCCTACCCTGCTCGATGCACAGATGCGCTTGAAGTCCAAGCCCAACATCCGCTTTGCCGGGCAGATTACGGGCGTCGAAGGCTATGTTGAAAGTGCCGCAATGGGATTGCTTGCCGGTCGCATGGCCGCCTCGGAAATACAGGGGCGTGACTTGCCCGAAGTGCCCAAAGACAGTGCAATGGGTGCGTTGATCCATCACATTACCGGCGGGGCCGAAGCCAAGACGTTTCAGCCGATGAACGTAAACTTTGGCCTGTTCCGCCCCGTGGACGGCCTGAAAGGCGGGCGGCGCGGCCGAAAGGACCGGTACAAGGCCTATACCGATCGTGCCAAGGCTGAATGGCAAATCTGGTTGGATCAATGCTGACTGGACGCGCGGCGTGATCTCGGCCTAGCATGACGGGATGAGCGACAAGTTCCTGGACAACACCTACAATCTCGACACGCCTGAAGACACTGAAACGCATTATCAGAACTGGGCGGCGACCTACGAAAAAGAGGTCGCGGAACAGGGATATGCAACCCCGGGACGGGTGGCCGCGGCTTTGTGGCAATTCCACCCTCACCCCCAAACGCCGATTCTGGACTTCGGCTGCGGAACGGGGCTTTCCGGTCTCGCCTTGCGGGCGGCGGGATTTGAGGTCATCGATGGTATCGACCCCACCCCCAAAATGCTGGAAGAGGCAGCGGCCAAGAGTGTTTACAGAACCCTGACCGGGTTTGACATCACCAAACCGGCTCCGCTCAGGCGCGGTGCGTATTCGGTGATCACCGCCATCGGTGTCATCGGTCAGGGCGCAGCCCCGCCCGAGACATTCGACCAGTTGATGCACGCCTTGCCCAAAGGTGGGTTGCTGGCGTTTTCCCTGAACGACCATGCGCTGAAAGATCACAAATTCACCTGCCGACTGACGGATTGGGTCGACATGGGTGCCGCACGTTTGCTATTTCGTGAACACGGGCCGCACTTACCCGGCATCAACCTTAACTCTGACGTGTATGTATTAGAAAAAGCGTGACTTTCGTAACGCGTTTCGCGCCATCCCCGACTGGCCCGCTTCACCTTGGGCACGCGTATTCTGCGATGATCGCCAGCGACATGGCCAGATCCGAACACGGTCGGTTCTTGCTGCGCATCGAAGATATCGATCGGTCCCGCTCGCGTCCGCATTGGGAGGATCAGATCTATGATGACCTCAATTGGTTGGGGCTGACATGGCCGGAACCGGTGCTGCGTCAATCAGATCGGCTGAGTATCTATGATCGCGCGTTGGAGCGGTTGTGGATGAAGGGTCTTCTGTATCCCTGCCTGTGCAATCGCAAAGATATTTCCGCCGCCGCAAGCGCCCCCCAGGAAGGCGCGCCATTGCTTGGTCCTGACGGAATTATCTATCCCGGAACGTGTCGAAAAATTAACCAGGGCATAGACTTAAGTCAAAACCCTCACCCAAGGGACAAAGTTTTGCGACTGGATATTGCCAAGGCCTGTCAAACAATCCACGATCCGGCCAGACTCCAATTCTTGGAACTGGGCTCCGGCCCCGGTGGCGAAACAGGAACAATTTCTTTTACCCCGGATGAGATGGAAACCAGTGTCGGCGATATCGTTCTGGCTCGCCGCGACATGGGCACGTCCTACCATTTGTCCGTCGTTCTTGACGACGCGGCCCAGGGGATCACCCATGTGGTCCGAGGTCAGGATCTGTTCGAAGCCACCCGCATCCATGTGCTGCTTCAGGTGCTGTTGGATTTGCCGACGCCTGCGTATTACCACCACGATCTGATCCGCGACAATGCCGGCAAACGACTGGCGAAACGTGACGATGCGCGTGCCATCGCGAAATTCCGGGCCGATGGTGCCAGCCCGGCAGACATCCGGCAAATGGTGGGGCTTTGATCTGTCTCGGTTACGCCATCGGGGCCATCAGTTCGGTCTCGGCCCCGTCCCGCACCGCAGTATAAAAGCACGTCCGGCGGTTGGTGTGACAGGCAGCACCGGTTTGACGCACCAGAACCAACAGGCAATCGCGGTCACAGTCGATGCGGAAATCCACCAGTTCCTGCACATGGCCCGAGGTTTCACCCTTGATCCAGAAAGACTGACGCGAGCGCGACCAATAGGTCACCCTGCCCGTTTCCAGTGTCTTTTCAACGGCCTGTGCGTTCATCCATGCCATCATCAGAACTTCGCCCGACACCTCATCCTGCGCAATTGCCGGAATCAGTCCCGCCTCGTTATATTTCAGAGTCGATGGATCAAACGCGACGGGGTGAGACATGACAAAAACCTTTTGCATCCGTTGGGCTGGCCACTATGTATGAGGAACACACGACGAGGGAAAGCCATGAGCGGCGAGAACGACCTGATCAAGCTGTATTCCGGACGCATTCTGGCGTTGGCGGCGGACATCCCGCATCTGGATCGGCTGGAAAACCCGGATGCAACGGTCAAGAAACGCTCGCCTCTTTGCGGCTCTACCGTGACGGTTGATCTGAAGGTTCAGGATGGACGTGTCAGCGCCTTCGGGCAGGACGTCAAAGCCTGCGCGCTGGGACAGGCCTCTGCTTCGGTGGTTGGCGACGCGATCATTGGTGCCACGCGCGCGCAGGTCGAAGCAGCGCGCGATCAGCTTGCGGCCATGTTAAAAAAGGATGGCCCCGCCCCGGATGCGCCGTTTGACGGTCTTGAGGTCTTGATGCCGGCGCGGGACTACAAGAACCGCCACGCTTCAATCCTGCTGGTGCTGGATGCCGCCGTCGAAGCCATGGCGCAGGCCGAGCAGGCAGATTGCGCCTGATCATAGCTATTTGATGTAAACCCGTTTACCTTCCGCTTAAATTTAAGGAGGGATGGGTTTTGGAAAATCTACTCGAGCATTTTGTCACTCTTTGGGTCGTGATTGACCCGATTGGAACTATTCCCGTTTTTATTGCCGTCACTGCGGGGCTAGAGGCCGCCGCCCGTCGCAAAACAGCGCTGTTGGCGTCATTGATAAGCGCCGGTGTCCTTTTGTTCTTTCTCGTGTTTGGGCAATTGCTGATCGAGGCGCTGGATATAGGACTGAATTCATTTCAGGTCGCAGGCGGCATCATCCTGTTTCTGTTCGCTCTGACCATGATCTTTGGTGAAAGCAAACAAGACATAGAACAGCGTCAGGCCGAAGAGGATCAGGAAGATAAGTATCACAAGCAGAATCCCGCGATATTTCCTCTTGCTGTTCCATCTCTGGCCTCGCCCGGCGCGATGCTTGCAGTGGTGATCCTGACGGACAACCATAGATACAGTGCAGCCGATCAGGGGATTACCGCATTGGTCATGCTGTCGGTTTTGGTAGTCGCCTTTGTTCTCATGCTTCTGGCCGAACCGATCATCCGCCTGATTGGCCATTCAGGAGCAGCGATCATCAGCCGTATCATGGGGATGATCCTGGCCTCGGTCGCGGTCAACTCGGTCCTGTCCGCATTGCTTGAGATTTTCAAAACCGGTCAGTTGTAAAAAAACCGCCGCACCTTCCGGGCGAAAGGGCGGCGGCAGGCATTGCGTGTCTCGCGTGGGGTCCGGATTACCGCACGGGGCCGAGGCAAGGCCCCTCAAGGGGTTTGGGACAGGCAGGTCACCCTTGACTGAAATTGGGATGACAGCGCGGTTTTTTCGGCACGAGATCGCAGGCAGAAAGGTTCAGAAGCCAACCGGCAGGTGCAAGGCGACCATCAGGATCACGACCAGAGACATCACGCCCACCGCATCCTGCAGGATCGTCGATTGCGAGCGGCTGAATACGGTCTTGATCTGGGTCAGCATAGGGTCACCTCCGGTCAGAGCTTTAATCCTTTGTTGACCTTTTGTTCTCATATTTGCCCGAGTCGGTAAAGAACTTTTTGAGAACATTTGTGAACTTTCTGGAACTTTTTGCCTAACCCACTGAAATCAAACGGATCGCCTGATCCTGCTTCATCAGCCACAAAAGTACGCGCGCCGCGCGCCCCCGGTCCGAGGTCAGCTTGGGATCCGCATTCAGCAATGCCCGGGCATCGGATTGGGCCACGGCCATCAATCCGGCCTGACGCTCGAGGTCCGCAATGCGGAACTTTGGCAGACCGGACTGCGCAGTTCCGATCAGATCCCCGGCACCGCGCATCTCAAGATCGGTTTCAGAGATACGGAACCCGTCTTCGGTTTCACGCAGAACCTCCAGCCTTTTGCGCCCCCCTTCGCTGAGCGGCGGCTGATACAGAAGCAAACACGTCGATTCCGCATCACCCCGGCCCACGCGGCCGCGCAATTGATGCAGTTGGGCCAGACCAAAGATTTCGGCCCGTTCGATGACCATGATCGTGGCATTGGGCACATTGACCCCCACTTCAATGACGGTCGTGGCCACAAGAACCTTGGTGTCCCCGTTCTGGAATGCGGACATTGCCGCGTCTTTTTCCGATGGCGGCATTTGCCCGTGAACCAGCCCGACCACACCTTCGCCCAATATGGCACGCAAGCGTTTGAACCGTTCTTCAGCTGCCGTCAGGTCTGAAACTTCTGATTCATCGACCAAGGGGCAGACCCAATAACATTGCCGCCCCTCATCAATCGCCCGACGCAGATGCGACACGACCTCGTCCATGCGCTGCGTACTGACAATCGCTGTCTTGATCGGTTTGCGCCCCGGCGGTTTTTCGTCCAGCACCGACACATCCATATCGCCATATTGCGCCAGTGCCAGACTGCGTGGAATCGGGGTGGCGGTCATCACCAATACATCCGAGCCCTGCCCTTTTTCTGACAACTCCATCCTCTGGCGCACGCCAAACCGGTGCTGTTCATCAACTATGGCCAAGCGTAGCGCTTTGAATTCCACATCACTCTGAAACACGGCATGGGTGCCGACCAGAATTTGGATATTGCCATTTTTCAAAGCCTCAAGCTTGGCGCGCCGCTCTGCGCCCTTGTCACGCCCGGTGAGCAGCTCCAGCACCACTCCGGCCTCTTCCGCCAACGGGCGCAACCCTTCCAGGTGCTGGCGGGCGAGTATCTCGGTCGGGGCCATCATCACGCCCTGCCCTTTGGCCTCGACTGCAATCAGAAGGGCCATGAAGGCCACCAATGTCTTGCCGGCCCCCACGTCACCCTGCAACAATCGGTTCATGCGGGAATCAGATGCCATATCGACCGCGATTTCCTCGATTGCGCGGCTTTGTGCGCTGGTCGGACGATAAGGAAGACTGGCCAACACCCTGGATTGCAACGCGCCTGTCCCTACGCTGACGACACCACGGGATTTCCGCTCTCGCTGACGCGCCAGAGCAAGCGTCATCTGATGCGCGAACAGCTCGTCATAGGCCAGACGCTGACGCGCGGGCGCAAATGGTGAGACATCATCAGCCCCCTGAGGATTGTGGCCGGCACGAATTGCCGAAATCCAATCCGGCCAGTTTTGCTGTGCCATCTGCGCCGGGTCGATCCATTCCGCCAGCTCTGGCGCCCGCGCCAATGCGCTGCGGGTAGCCTTGAAAGCCGTCTTTTGAGTCAGCCCCTGTGTCAGATGGTATACCGGTTCGAATTCCGGAATTTCACTGGCTTGCTCGACCGGCAACATATGATCCGGATGCACCATCTGAGCCATACCATCGAACAGCTCCAGCTTGCCCGAGATCACGCGGCGTGCGCCCTGAGGCAGCACTTTCTTCAGATAGTCCCCGCGCGCGTGAAAGAAAACCAGCTGAAAATCGGCCTGGCTGTCTTCGACATGCACCCGATACGCGCCCCCCTTGTTTCGAGGCGGCCTGTGCGGGCCGACCGTTACTTCGACCGTCAACGTCGCAGGCAGATCGACACCCTGAATCGTCTCTCGTCGACGTCGGTCGACGACCGCGTAAGGCAGGCCGAACAGAACGTCGCGTGGGCTCTCAACGCCGGCCTGTTGCAGGACCTGAGCGGTCTTGGGGCCGACGCCATCGAGTGTTTCAAGCCCCGCAAACAGCGGGAACAGCTGTTCCGGCCTCCCGCTCATGCGCCTTCGATCAGCTGCAACCAGCCATCCTCATCCAGAGTTTCGATACCCAGCTCTGCGGCTTTCCTGGCTTTCGAACCCGCACCGGGCCCGGCGACCAGAATGTCGGTTTTCTTGCTGACGGAACCAGAAACCTTCGCACCCAACGCCTCGGCCCGTGCCTTTGCCTCGGCTCGAGTCATCTTTTCCAGAGTACCGGTGAACACAACCGTCTTGCCAGCCACCGGGCTGTCTGAGGCAGGCGCATCAGGTGCGACGATTGTCAGTTCCTTGCGCAACGTATCGAACGCGCGCCTCTCTTCCACGTTCGAAAACGCATCGGACAGGGACAGACCCAGCGTTGCGCCGATCCCGTCTATTCCGATCAATTCAGCCCAGGCGGCATTGGCATCGGGCGGAACACGCGCCGCGGTTATGGCCGCATCCCGCACTTCCTTGACACGTGCCCGACGACCTTCTGCCAGCGCGGCCGCCCGTTCGGCATCCTCGGCCTCATCCGCTTGCCGCTGAGCCAAAGCCGCAGGGCGGGCAGTGTCCAGGGCTTGCGTCATGGTCTCCCAATCGCGGTAAAACAGCGCCAGATCGCGCGCTCCGACCTCGCCGACATGTCGAATACCCAAAGCGAACAACAGGCGCGCAAACGGAATGGTCCGTTTTTCGTCGATCGCGGCAAACAGATTTCTGGCCGAGGTTTCCCCCCACCCATCCCGGTTTTTCAGCCGTGCCAGATTGGTCCTGTCACGCTGCTCCAGTGTAAAGATATCCGCCGGAGTCTTTATCGGAAGGATCGGATCATCATAGAACATCTCGATCTGTTTTGCACCAAGGCCTTCTATGTCAAACGCCTTGCGTGAGACGAAATGTTTCAGTTTTTCAACGGCCTGCGCGGGGCAAATCAAGCCACCGGTGCAGCGGCGGACCGCATCACCTTCTTCACGGATCGCCTCGCTTTGACATTCCGGACAGCGTGTCGGAAAGATAAACGGCTGCGAACCGGCCGGGCGCTTGGACAGATCAACATCTGACAGTTTCGGAATCACATCCCCGGCGCGGTATACCTGAACCCAGTCACCGACACGAATATCCTTGCCATCGCGGATCGTGCCGCCCTTGGCATCGCGTCCCGCGATATAGTCTTCGTTGTGCAATGTGGCGTTGGACACAACAACACCGCCCACCGTCACCGGATGCAACCGTGCAACCGGGCTAAGCGCGCCTGTACGACCGACCTGAATGTCGATCGCCTCCAGCCTCGTCCAGGCCAGTTCGGCCGGGAACTTGTGTGCGATCGCCCATCGCGGCGTGGTTGAGCGGAACCCCAAACGCGCCTGAAGCGACAGATCATTCACCTTGTAGACAACCCCGTCGATGTCATAGCCCAAGGTGGAACGTTGCGCCTCGATATCCTGGTAATGCTCCAGCATCTCTTGCGTCGTTTTGCACAGGCGGGTCAGGGGGTTCGTCGAAAATCCAAGTGATTTCAACCGCTCGACCGCCCCTATCTGCGAGTCGGACAATGGCTCTGAAACCTCTCCCCAGGCGTAAGCAAAGAAACGCAACGGGCGCGAGCGCGTGATTTCCGGATCCAGTTGCCGCAAAGACCCCGCCGCCGCGTTTCTTGGATTGGCAAAGGGTTTGCCGCCGCGCTCTGCCTGCCGCGCGTTCAACGCCTCGAAATCCGCGTGAGACATGTAAACCTCACCCCTGACTTCCAGAACCTCTGGCGCGTTTTTCAGGTGCTGCGGGATAACGGAAACCGTGCGGGCATTGGCCGTTACGTTTTCACCGATTTCGCCATCTCCGCGCGTGGCAGCCTGAACAAGCTGTCCGTTTTCATACCGCAATGACAGCGACAGGCCATCTATCTTGGGTTCGGCGGTGTAGGCCAGACTTTCACCAGCCCCAAGGCCCAGGTATTTCCGGATCGACCTGTCGAAATCGGCCACGTCGTCATCATCGAAAGCGTTGCCCAGCGACATCATGCGCACGGCGTGCGTGACTTTCGAAAAACCATCGGCAGGCTTTGCACCCACTTGATCCGTCGGGCTGTCGGTACGCTTGAGATGAGGGAAACGCGCTTCTATCTCGGCATTGCGCCGTTTGAGAGCGTCATAGTCGGCATCCGACATGTCAGGCGCATCAGCCGTGTGATACAGCGTGTTTGCCTTCGACAATAGTTCGGCCAGACGTGCAAGCTCGGCACGCGCCTCATCTTCCGTCAGCTCGGATATGGAAATTAAGTTGCTCATGGCCTCGCCCTGTCACGCGTACTTGGACCTCAGTGATAGGGCGAGGCCATGGCCAGGTCCAGACGTGCTGAGCCGTGAGTGCAAAGTGCCACCCTGGACCACCGGCGGCACTGGTGGTTCAATTCAAAGCCCGACTGCCATCCGTGTTTCGTCCAGCGTGTTGCTTTGCGGGTCTCGCAGCACATAGCCACGGCCCCAGACGGTTTCGATATAGTTCTCTCCACCGGTCGCATTGCTGAGCTTTTTGCGCAGTTTGCAGATGAACACATCGATGATTTTCAGCTCAGGTTCATCCATGCCGCCATACAGGTGGTTCAGAAACATTTCCTTGGTCAGAGTCGTCCCCTTGCGCAGGCTGAGCAACTCGAGCATCTGGTATTCCTTGCCGGTCAAATGAACCGTCTTGCCATCCACTTCCACGGTTTTTGCATCAAGGTTCACCGCAATTCGCCCTGTATGAATGATCGATTGCGAATGCCCTTTGGAACGGCGGATGATGGCATGTATGCGTGCCACCAGTTCTTCGCGATGGAAAGGCTTGGTCAGATAATCATCGGCGCCAAAGCCGAATCCCTTGATCTTGCTTTCGGTATCATCGGCACCGGACAAAATCAGAATCGGTGTTTCCACCCTGGCGATCCGCAACTGGCGCAGAACCTCATGCCCGTTCATGTCCGGCAGGTTCAAATCCAGCAAGATCAGGTCGTAATCATAGAGTTTTGCCAGATCGATTCCTTCTTCGCCAAGATCCGTCGCATAGACGTTCAGGTTCGCATGCGTCAGCATCAGTTCGATGCTTTTGGACGTGGTCGGATCATCCTCGACAAGAAGTATGCGCATTTTTCACTGCTCCAATTCGGGTCAATAATTCCATTTAAAATTAAACCTGACCAAGAATGGTTAATCTGACGTTACCGTTGAATCATTTATTCACGCTCTCCTTTAGGTTGTCGATACTTTTTTAGCGCCGTCGCCTTCAACGCCTCGACGCCGTGTTCCGCGATCAAAGAAACCCAACCGTTGAATTCTTCGTCGCTCAGGCCGTATTTCTTTTTTGCGTCAGACAGGCTGATCAACCCGTAAAGCACGCCACGCACGACAAGAATCTTGCGTGACGCCACCCATCGCCTTGTGTTCGCGGGCGGCAAATCCGCATGCGTCAAAATGGATCCATCCGGCAGAGCAACAGACCTTGGCCCTTCAACTTTGTGCAAATACATCGCTTTACCCTTCTTGCTGCACCAAAGCTGCCCTCAGCCTACTTAAAGTCGCGTGAAACCGCCCCTTGAGAGTGTGTAGAATTTTCCTATATTCTGCCGGTCTTTCTTAACCCGGACTGGAATCTGCAATGGCCCTCGACACCGAGACCCCGCTGAACTCGCTTGGCTTTGCCAAACCACCCTCGGAAACGCGGGTCGTTGTGGCGATGTCGGGGGGCGTCGACAGTTCCGTTGTCGCGGCCTATCTGGCCGATCAGGGCTATGATGTGGTCGGTGTGACTTTGCAGCTATATGACCACGGCGCGGCATTGGCCAAGAAAGGTGCCTGTTGCGCTGGAATCGATATTCATGATGCGCGACGCGTGGCGGAAGAACGGGGATTTCCGCATTACGTTCTGGATTACGAGAACATCTTCAAGGATGCCGTGATCGACGAGTTTGCCGACAGCTATCTGGCAGGCGCGACGCCGGTTCCCTGCATCCGCTGCAACGAGCGGGTGAAATTCAAGGACCTTCTGGAAACCGCCAAGGATCTCGAGGCAGACTGCATGGCCACCGGCCATTACATTCAGCGCAAGATGGGCGCCAACGGACCGGAACTGCACAGCGCCGAAGACGCCAATCGCGATCAGTCCTATTTCCTGTTCTCGACCACGCCAGAGCAACTTAATTTTCTGCGCTTCCCGCTGGGCCACCTGCCGTCAAAAGACGCAACCCGTGAGATGGCGGCGCAGTATGGGCTGTCGGTGGCGGACAAGCCCGACAGCCAGGATATCTGCTTCGTGCCCGACGGCAATTATGCCAGCGTCATCGAAAAACTGCGCCCCGGAGCCGCGGAACCCGGCGAGATTGTTCACGCCGACGGCCGCGTACTGGCGCAACACAACGGTGTGATTCACTATACGATCGGCCAACGTCGCGGTCTTGGCATCGGCGGCCTCAGCGAGCCGCTTTATGTCGTCAAACTGGACGTCGACAAAAAGCAGGTCGTTGTCGGCCCGAAAGAGATGCTGGCAACGCGAGTCGTTCCGGTGCGCGAGATCAATTGGCTGGGCGATGACCCCTTCTCGTCACGCGATGAATGGCATCTTTCCGTCAAAGTCCGCTCGACCCGCCCGCCGCGCGAGGCAATCATTCGGCCGCTGTCGGACACTACGGCCGAGGTCGAACTGCTGACCCCCGAGGAAGGCATCTCGCCAGGGCAGGCCTGCGTGTTTTACGCAAACGAAGGCAGCCGCGTGTTCGGCGGTGGCTGGATCTGGCGTGGGTATTAGGCTGAAACCGGCTCGACCTCGGGTTCGATCTGAATCTGCAATGCATCGTTGAACCGATTGAACGCACCGCACAAGGCGATGCGCCAGGTCAGCTCGACGATCTGAGCATCGGTGAACCATTCCCTCAGATCCGCCACTTCGGCATCCTTCATACGGCCCGACCGGATCGTCACGGCTTCGGCATAGCGCACGACCGCCTTGTCACAGGCATCCAGTTCCGGATGATCCTCGACGTCCGGCAGACGCGCCGCCCCTTCGGGGCTCAGCCCCGCGACGGTCAGCAGCGGTGTGTGATGCGAGACGCAATAATCGCAGGCATTCAGTTTTGAAACCGTCACCATCGCCAGCTCCAACGCGCGGCGCGGCAAGTTCTCTTGCTCTCGCAGGGTTGTCAGCATTCCCGTGACATGGTTCAGAACCGGAGGGCAATACGCTGCGACGCGGGCCCAGTTGCCAAACGGGCCATAGGCACCCAATGCAGCGTAGAACGCGCGCGCGTCGGCGGTCATTTCCTGATCTGACAAAGGGGGGATGCGGGTCATGTTGAAAACTCCTTTTCTGGGTCACGATACCCTGGACCTGCGTCCCAGCAACAGACCTTTGCAGGTCACATATGCGAGACAACGCGCTCTCTTTGCCGGGTCACACCATATCGGTGGGAGAGTTGAAGAGAATATAGAGCCCGACGCAGACCATGATATAGGGCGCAATCCGATCCAGCCGGGCAACGCGCGGACCAAGGCTTTTGGCGTGGGGCGCCCCCCATGCCGCAACAACAACCAGCAAGGCGGCCGCGCTGGCGGCACCGATCAACGCAACAACCCGATAGGACGGCGCAGAGTCCGCAAGCAGAGGGGTCATTACCGCAAAACTGTCTATCGAGAGGCTCAGGAAAAGCGTCACCACCGAAGTCACCGCCCCTTTTGACTCCGCACCTTCGGTGTCCGCGTCGCGAAACTGATGCCAGATTCCGCGCAAGCCAAACACCAGCGGGACAAGGCCAAGATAGCCGATCCAAAACGGAAGGCCACTCTGGTTCAGGCCCACGGCCACGGTCATGGCCAGGGAAAGTACGATCGTCTGAGCGACGGCAAAACCCACGATCGCGCGGCGCTGTTCCATCACCAGGATCAAGCCCAACAAGACAGCCAGATTGTCCAGATTGGTAGAGATCATCGCGATCCCCGCAGAGACTGCAAACAGCGCGTGATCAAGCATTGCGTGGCTGCATTCTGTTCAAAACCGCCCGCGCTGCGCGCAAGCCGGGTGCTTCGCCCCCACGCCCCAACCTGTCCATCGTCAGGTTCATGGCATGCTGTTGCGCATCGGGTGCGTCGGCGACCTTTCGCAAGGCTTCGGCGATTTTCTGAGGCTGACAATCATCCAGCAGGCATTCCGGCACGGCGCGTGTTTCCGAAACCAGATTGACCAGTGTAACGGTGTCCAGCTTGACCATCCGTTCCGCCATTTTCTGCGTCAGCCAGTTCAGCTTGTACGCAATGACCATCGGCGTATTCTGCGCTGCAAGTTCCAGCGAAACCGTTCCCGAAGCAGCAAGGGCAAGATCTGCGGCGCCAAAGGCCGCTCGTTTGTCGGCCATGGCTTGTTCCGCACCCACCTGGCGGGGATCCAGCACCACGGGCGCGCCAGGCCATTCTGGTACCAGTTCATTTATCAGATCTGTTGTCGCACCTACGGTCGGGATCACCACGCGGTAATTCGGGTGGTCATCGAAAAACAACCGCAACGCGCCGCCGAAAGACTCTGCCAGACGTTCAATCTCACCCCGCCGCGACCCGGGCAAGGCCAGCAGGATCGGCGCATTACCCAGATCAAAGCGGTGGCGAAAGGCGGCGATCTCATCTGGTGTGGCAGTCGGTTCGCCAACCACAGGATGGCCGACAAAGTCGCATTCCATCCCTGCCCGCTCCATGTACGGAGGTTCAAAAGGAAGAAGAGCCAGCACATGGTCGATGACCTTTGCCATCTTGTCTGCACGCCCGGGGCGCCAAGCCCAGACACTGGGCGCAACATAATGCACGGTTCGGATGTTGCTGTTGGCTTTTACGATTTTGGCGACGCGCAAGCTGAAATCCGGGCTGTCTATGGTGATCAATACATCCGGTTTCGTGTCCAGCACCGCCTGTGCCGTCTCGGATATCCGCCGTTTCAGGTGAAAAAACTTCGGCAGCACTTCGACAAGCCCCATGACAGACAGCTCGGACATCGGGAACCGGCTGCGCAGGCCCTGCGCTTGCATCAGCTGGCCTCCCACACCGTCGAATTCAATCTCGGGCACCAGGGTTTTCAACCCCTCCATCAGCGCGCCGCCCAACCGGTCGCCCGAAGGTTCACCGGCGACCAGAAAGACACGCATCAGACTACCCGCTCGCGGATATAGAGAAACAGACCCAGACGGTTGCATTCAGCGATGACGCGTTCTTTTTCCAGAACGAGCACACCGCCTTTTTCCAAAACGATCCCGGACAAACCTGCCGCAACCGTGTCGGTAACAGTTTCCGGCCCGATGGCGGGCAAATCGGCGCGCCGATCCTGATCGGGTTTGGGGCCTTTGAACAGAATGCCCCCGCCAGCGTCGGGGCGTTGGGTCAGGGATTGCAGCATCCACGCGGTGCCGAACCCCCCCTCGATGGCCAGCGCCTGCCCTTTGGACACGGCACAAGCCTGCCCGGTATCCGCCGCCCCCATTGCCCGAAGAATCCCGGCGGCGCGGTCAGCGTCGGCCATGTCGGCGTCTGAGGGCTGGGCCTCGGTCAGACATCCCAGAGGCGGCAACAAACCGGGCGCGATCTCATGTGCGGCCCTGAGGGTGAGGCCGGCACCCTCAAGAATTCCGATCACGGCGCGCAAAGCTCCGTCATCGCCGGACAGGATGGCCTTTTGGATGATCGGAACCAGCGGCAGCGTCGCGGCGTCGATGCGGGAAGGGTCGATTGGCGGGCGTCGAACAGCGCCGGCCAGACAGATATCGGTCACGCCCCGCGCCTTCAGGTCAGCGATGAAACTGCCCAATTGTTCCAGAGGAAACACGACATCTGCACTCAGGCTGTCAGGCAGAAACCCCTCCATCGCGCAGATCAGAGGGCGTTCTGTCAACTGCGCAACAACTTCGGTCGGCAGCGCCCCGGTTCCCGCAATCAACGCAAGCATGACCCTATTTCCTCGGGGTCAGGAAGGATCGGTCACTGTGGCCGGTGACGAAATCCACGATCTGCTGCACATAGTCGCTTTCGTTGCCTTCACCGATCCGGCTGGCGCGATCCATAAAGGTGCCTTCGCCGTCGGACAATTCCTTGAATGCCGCGCGCAGCGCCGAGATATCTTCACGCGATACACCCTTGCGCTTGAGACCGACGAGGTTCAGGCCATCCAGCTCACCCCGCGACGCCTGTACCAGGCCGTAAGGAATAACATCTTTCGGCACCATGGTCAGCGCGCCAATAATGGCCCCGCGTCCAACGCGCACCCATTGATGCAGCCCTGAAATGCCACCGACGATCACGTCGTCTTCGACGATGCAATGCCCTGCCGCGCCGGCATGGTTCACCATGATCACACGGTTGCCGATCTGAACGTCATGGGCCACGTGAACACCCGCCATCAACAGGCAGTCGTCACCGATCCGCGTGACCCCTCCGCCACCTTCGGTCCCGGTATTGATTGTCACATGCTCGCGAATGCGGTTGCGTTTGCCAATCTCAAGCCGGGTGTTTTCGCCGCTGAATTTCAGATCCTGAGGGATCTCACCAATCACCGAGAAATTGAACACGACGGTATCGTCGCCGATCGAGGTGTCGCCCGTCACGACCACATGCGATTTCAACTCGACCCGATCGCCCAGTTTCACCTGTGGGCCCACGTGGCAGAAGGGACCGATGATACAATCCTGTCCAATCTGCGCACCGTCTTCAATAATTGCGCTGGGATGGACTCCGTTCATGTTGTCTTTTCCATATCCCAGTCGACATAAGCCGAGAATTCCGCCTCGGCGGCAACTTCGCCTTCGACAGTTGCACGGCCGCTGAATTTGAACAGCTTTCCGCCTTTTTTCCCACGCACTGTTTCCACATGCATTTCCAGCACATCACCGGGCACGACCTTGCGGCGGAATTTGCACTTGTCGATGCTCATGAAGTAAATCAACAGCTCGGTGTCGATGACGTCCATTCCCACACCCAGCATCACACCGGCGGTCTGCGCCATTGCCTCGACAATGGTGACACCCGGCATGATCGGCGTACCGGGGAAATGCCCCTGAAAATGCGGTTCGTTCATGGTGACATTCTTGATTCCGCGCGCCGACTGATAGCCCGAGATATCTACCACCTTATCGACCAGCAAAAACGGATAGCGGTGCGGCAGGATCCTCTGGATCAGCTGAATGTCTGCGCTTTTGGTTTCTGTGCTCATGATGCAGATATCCCGTTTTGGATGTTTCTTTTTTTGCGTGGTTAGCAATACAGCACTGCAAGGGCAAGCGAACCTATTCGCCCTGACCCTGTTGCAAATCGCTTCCATCACCAATCGCGGCGTTTATTCGGATGATTGCGGCTTCGGTGATGTCGGACGTGCTGACGACGACATTAGATCGCTCGATCATCACGCTGGCCCCAATTTCGCGCAACAGATCGACAAGCACCGGGCGCACAATCTCGGAAAAGGTCTGCTGGGCTTCTTCGCTGCGACGGGCCAGTACGTCCAGCTTTGCCCTTTGCCCCTCGCGATGGGACTGAACCTTGAGATCAAACGCCTCGGCCAAGGGGCGGAACTCGTCGGCCGACATGGTGGCGCGCTGCTCGGTAAGTTCCTTTTCTTCGCGGCTCAGTTCCGCGACAATCCGTTGGTTTTCTTCGGACAGTAAGGCGCTTTCCTTTTCAATTTCACGCAAAACGCGCTGTCCGAAAGCGGACTTGGCAAACAGCTCTTCACTGGACAGGGTGACCACACTGGCTTGAGCCACACCAAGCTGCTGAGCATTTGCCAAAGACGCCAGGACCATCGCCATAAATGCACACAGGGCCCAAAGCGGGCCCCGTGTTCTGCCAAGCAATCTGTTCAGCATCGCGGATCAGAACCGGGCCTGGATCGTAAAGTCAAAGTTCTGCTCCTTGTCGAAAGATTCTTTCTTGAGAGGCTGCGAAAAGTTGAACTGCAACGGCCCGAACGGAGTTTCCCAGAGCACCGAAATACCGATCACGTGCCGGATCGATCCGTTTGCACCGACAATGGTTGCACCTGCCGTATTGACGTTGTCGATGTTGTAGAGGTTGCCGACATCATAGAACAGGCCGCCACGCAGACCCAGCTCCTCGGGCAGACCCAGTGGGAAGTCGGTTTCGAAACGGGCAACCCAGTAGTAGTTGCCGCCGATCGCATCATCCTGACCGTTGGACAGGTCACGCGGTCCGATACCCGCAGGTTCAAAACCCCGGAAGGTATTGGGGCCCAGCACAAAGCGGTCAACAGTACGGCTAAAATCGTTTCCGCGCCAGTGCAGAGCGCCCAGCTCCATCGTTGCCCGAAGCACCACCTCTTCGTTCCAAACCCGGGTTTGCGCGATACCACGCGCCGTGGTCTTGAAGTATTTGTTGTCCCCACCAAGTCCAGCGGCATCAACGCCCACCTCGAACAGAACGCCGGTATTGGGGTCCAAACCGCCGAGACGGCTGTCATAAATGTAGGACAGGCCCAAAGAACTGGACGTCCGTTTGCCCTGCGCAATTTCAGAAGCAATCACTGCGCCATTAACTTCGTTGTCCTGTTGCGTCATCTCGCTGCGGTCCCAGCCATAGCGGAGCCGCAGAGCCGACAATTCACCAATCGCATAGGTTAGCTGTGGCGCAAAGAAAAGACTGCTTGTGTCGTAACTTGCAAACCCGGAATTGGTGGCCGACAGCCCCAGACCAAGGTCAAAGCGCAGCTTGCGACCCAGAAGGTAAGGCTCAGTAAAGCTCAGCGTATATTGTTCCGAGTCCTGCGCGGTCGAGATCGAGACACCAAGGTTCTGGCCACGACCCAAGAAGTTGGATTCGTTCAGGGCAACGGCAATCCCGAAGCCGTCCGTAACCGAGTAGCTGCCCCCGAGGCTCAGCGAGCCGGTGGGTTGTTCTTCGACGTCTACATCCAAAATGACCTGGCTGGGCGACGATCCCTCGCGCGGCTCGACCTCCGCGACGGAGAAGAAGCCCAGGGCATTGATGCGCTCGGCGGCCTGACGGATTTCGCGGGGATTGAACGGGTCACCTTCGACAGTGTCGAACTGACGGCGGATCACCCGGTCCAGGGTGGTTGTGTTGCCTTCAATATCAATCCGCTCGACAAAGATCCGCGGACCTTTTGTCAGAACAAATTCGATATCCAAAGTCAGATCGCGGTCATTGCGTGTGACACGTGGTTCCACGCGAAGGAAATCCACACCTTGCTTCAGGCCCAGCCGTTCCTGTCGCGCAATCGAATTTTCAACCAGCGTCGGCGTATATGTCACGCCGGGTTTGATCTTCAGCACGTCCTGATAAGGGGCCGGATCCACGCCCGGAATCTCACTGACGGTCGTGATCTTACCGAATGAAAATTTCTGGCCCTCGGTTACATTCATCACCAGAAAAAACGCATCCCGTTCACTGGTAAACTCGACATTGGCGCTGTTCACGCGGAAGTCGACATAGCCCCGTGACAGGTAGAAATCCCGGATGACCTGCTTGTCGAACTCGATACGATCGCCGATGAAGGTGTCGTTCCGGAAGAACGTCCGCAGGAAGGTTGCCTGCTTGGTTTCCAGAACGCGGCGCAAACGACGGTCCGAAAAGGCACGGTTGCCAACAAAACTGACACGTTCCACTTCAATGGTCGTGCCCTCTGCCACTTCAAAAACCAGATCAACTCGGTTGTCGCTGCGGCGGATAATCCGAGGGATCACGGTCGCGGCAACTCGACCTTGGGCCGAATACACTTCAGCAATCATGTCGGCGTCAGACTCGGCCAACTGCGGGGTAAAGACGCGGCGCGGCTGAGATTCGATAACGTCCAGCAACACGTCGTCTTTGACACGGGCGTTACCCTCGATGCTGATCTGATTGATCGTCGGATATTCCTGAACCGTGATGACCAGCGTAGACCCCCGCGGCGTCAGCTCGACTGTTTCAAATACACCACTGTCAAGCAAACGCTGATAGGCATCATTGAGCTGGCCCGCAGTTACAGTCTGGCCAGGTTCGATTCCCGTTCGGGCGATGATCGTACCGGTTTCAATCCGGCGATTGCCCTCAACATCAAACGAATTGATCGTATAGTTTTGCGCCTGTGCTGCATGCGGAAAAGTCATTAAGCTTGCAGCAACAAAAAGGAAAAGAACCGCTAGCGCCTGCCACAAAATCTTGTTTGTTGGCATTTGCTGCCCGCAGGATGTGCCCGCCCCTCGCCTGTCAGTCATTTTATGCTCTACCCAGAATTTAAGACTTTAATGCTGAGTAACGGGATTGAATGAGCTTGTCAAAAGGCGAAATAGAAGCAGCCGCGAAGACTGCCATTCAAATTGACGACGTTAATTTCAGTAAGAATCACATGGCCGCCAGATAGGCGGCACCTGCCATAGCCAACGCCGTAACTGCAAAGCTCAGCAGAACATCCCAATTCAGCACGAACAGGAAGCTAAAGCTCTGATACGATTTTTTCAGCGTTTTGGTCATGGTTTTTCCCTCAGACGCAAAAATCATAACGTCAGAATGAGGCAATTTTGCGGCCCAATCTTGCGCCACGCGCCACAATTAGCAGAACAAATCGTTGCTCACTGAAAACAGCATGAGGGTGAGAATTAAGGTGATCCCTACACCCATGAGCACCCGCAAGGCCCCATCACTGGGTGGTTTCCCTGCAATGGCTTCATAGGCGTAGAACACAAGGTGCCCGCCATCCAATGCCGGGATCGGAAACAGGTTCAGCAATCCGACCGCCGTCGACAGAACCGCGATGAAGAAAATGAAGTTCTGCGCCCCCTGGCTGGCCATTGCCCCCGAGGTTTCGGCAATCCCGATCGGCCCCGAGATGTTACAGGTGCTGATTGCCCCCGTCACCATGTGCCACATACCAGACAGCGACCCTTCGATAATGCGGCCCGTCTGTCTGACACCGCCGGTCAGTGAATCCAGAATACCGGCCGGTTCAGTTGCTGGCTCCAGCATCATGCCCCCGATGATCCCAATCCGCCAATGGGTGACGAAACCGCCATCCGGCTGAGGTTCATCCGTGCGTCGGGGGGCCAATGCGAATTCCAGCTCGGACCCATCCCGCCAGACGTCCAACAGCAGAACCCGGCCGTCGGACCCTTCGACAAAATCCTTCAGCTGCTCGAAGGCAAAGATCGGCTCTCCGTTCACAGCCGTGATGACATCGCCTTGTTTCAGTTGAATATCCATCGCCGCGCTGCGTGGGGCCACTTGGCGGATCAGGGGTGGAAACATCCATGGTGCTTGTACATCCAGCGTCTCACCGTCCCGGATTACCGTGTAGTCCAGAACCGGTTCCACAGGCAGCGCTTCGATAAAGTCCTGCCAGGCGCCCTCTTCATCATAGTCAGGTGTCGGGGTGCCGGCGATTGCGGTGATCACATCACCTTCTCTCAGTTCCTGCACAGAGCCTGGCAAGGGTTGCAACGTTCCGACCGTCAGCGGCTCCTTCGATACGCCCTGTGACCAGAAAATCAGGCCAAACACCAGAATGGACATGACGAAGTTGAAGACAGGTCCGGCCGCGACCGTTGCGGCCCGTGCCCACAAAGGGGCACCATGCATGGTGCGGCGCAGCTCTTCCGGGCTTTGGGTAGCGATGCCTTCCATCGCCTTTTCATCCTTGCCCGATGCTGCATTGGCATCGCCCAAGAATTTTACGTACCCCCCAAACGGCAGCAACGCGATCTGCCATCTTGTCCCCCGTTTGTCGACACGGCTCCAGAGAACCGGGCCAAACCCGATCGAGAACACTTCGGCATGGATACCGGACCAACGCCCCACAATGTAGTGGCCGTATTCGTGCACTGCGACGATGACCGACAATGCGATGACAAACGCGACAATCGTCCAGAGAAGATTGCCAAATTGCGGGATTAGGGAAAGTACGTCCAAAATTCTATCCTGCTCGTTCCACCACAGCGTCATCGACCCACTGACGTGCCAGATGGTCTGTTTGCTGTACGTTATCAAGGGTCATCGGGGCATCAATAAGGCTGTCTGACGCGTCGAACCTGTCGAGAACCGCCGCGACGGCATCAGCCATATCCAGAAATCCGGTCCGGCGCGCGATGAAATGATCCAGCGCACGTTCCTTCGCGGCGTTGAAAACAGCACCCGCCAGGCCGCCACGCGCCATCACGTCCCGGGCCAGTTTCAATGCGGGATAACGTGCCAGATCCGGCGCGTTGAAACGCAACTGCCCCATCTTGGCCAAGTCAAGGCGCTGTATCGGCAATTCCCGTCTTTCGGGCCAATGCAGCGCGTAACCGATGGCGTGGCGCATATCGGGTGCCCCCATATGGGCCATCATCGCACCATCACGAAACCCGACCAGGGCGTGTACTATGGATTCCGGATGCACAAGCACTTCGATCTGATCCGGTTTTACACCGAAATATTCTTTTGTTTCTATGACTTCCAACGCTTTGTTGAACATGGATGCGCTGTCGATGGTGATACGCTGCCCCATATCCCAATTCGGATGGCTCGAGGCTTGTTCCACCGTCGCGTTCACCAGTTCACTCATGGGCCAATCACGAAACGCCCCGCCGCTGGCGGTGATGATCACACGCTCGACTGTTTCGATGTCTTCACCGACCAAAGCCTGAAACACCGCCGAATGTTCGCTGTCGACCGGCAGCAATCGCGCACCATGCCGTTTGGCCGTTTCCAGAACCAACGATCCTGCGCAGACCAATGTCTCTTTGTTGGCCAGCGCGAGGGTCGTGCCCTGTTTCAACGCCTCGATGCCCGGTGCCAACCCGGCCGAGCCGACAATGGCCGACATGATCCAATCCGCCGGACGTGCCGCAGCCTCGACGATGGCACGCGGGCCTGCAGCCGCCTCGACGCCACTGCCGGCCAAAGCGGAACGCAGGTCATCAAGCCGGTCTTCATGAGCGGTGACGGCAATATCGGCACCGAGCCGACGCGCGTCATCCGCAAGTCTTTGAATATTGGCGCCACCGGTCAAGGCCACGACGTCATACTCGGACGGTGCACGCGAAATCAGATCAATCGTATTCTGCCCGATCGACCCGGTGGCTCCAAAAACAGATACCTTTCGCATTACATTTCACCCGGCGAATAGATCAGCCCCGCGATCAGAACGAACAGCGCGGCCCCCATCATGCCATCAAACCGATCCAGAAAGCCGCCATGGCCCGGTATCAGGTTCGAACTGTCTTTGACACCGAACTTGCGTTTGACCGCACTTTCAGCAATATCGCCGGCCTGGCTTGCCATTGAAGCCAAAACGGAAACAACGACAAAAGCGAATCCAAAGCCGGCCAGGCTTGCAAAAACCGCGCCGACACATGCCGCTGCGGCCCACCCTCCGGCGGTTCCCGACCACGTCTTCTTCGGGCTGACCTTGGGCCAGAATTTCGGGCCACCAACCGCCTTGCCCACGAAATAGCCCGCGACGTCCGTGGCGACCACGACAACAATCAGCCAAACCATCCAGCCAAAACCGGAATTTTCGCGGATCGAAATGAAACCCAGCCCGGCCCCGACGATCCAGACCACGAACATCCCGAACAGAACCTTCGAACGACTGATCTGCCCCACTCCCACAAGCGCAGGCGCAAGCACGACCGGCAAAGTGTAAATCGGCGGCAGATGATAGCTGAGAACCACGGTGATGCTTGTCAGAATCCCCAATTGAACAGCCACGCCGCGGGCTTGCGGGTCGATCATCCGAACCAATTCCCACGTCATCAGACCACAGGCTGCGGCGATGAAGGTTTCGAACCACCACCCGCCAAGCCAGACTTCGATTGATCCGATCACGACCAGAACAGCAGCAGAAAGAACCCGTGTTGTCAGGTCAGACCATCGGCCGTCTCTCATGCCAGAACCGCTCCGAACCGCCGATCTCTGGTGCCGTAATTCTGGCACAGACGGGCCAGTTCAGCAGCAGTGAAGTCCGGCCAGAGGGTGTCGATGAATTCATATTCCGAGTAAGCCGATTGCCAAAGAAGAAAGTTTGAAATCCGCGCTTCACCGCTGGTTCGGATAACAAGGTCGGGATCAGGAAGAACACGCGTATCCAGATATTTAGGAAGAGTTTCTTCATCCACCTCTTCGGGTTTCAGCCGCCCTTCAGCCACATCCCGTGCCAGACGCTTGGTGGCGCGTGCGACCTCGTCGCGACCACCGTAATTCAGCGCGACGGTCAAATGAACCAGATCGTTGTTCTTGGTTTCTTCTTCCAGCGAGTCCATCAACTCGATCAACTTGGAATCCAGCCGGACCCGATCTCCGATGAACCGAACGCGGATGCCATTATCCGCAAGTGTCCGGGTTTCCTTGATGATGTAGCGGCGAAACAGGTTCATCAGGCCGGCCACCTCGACCTGGGTCCGCTTCCAGTTTTCGGTCGAAAAAGCGAACACCGTCAGGTACTTGATCCCCAAACCAGGGCAGGCCTCGACAACTTCGCGCACGCGCCGCGCGCCGGCATGGTGGCCGAACAGCCGGGGACGGCCGCGTGCCTGCGCCCAACGACCATTGCCATCCATGATGATGGCCACATGGCGCGGGCCGGACTCCAGCTCGGTTTGCGGGTCTTTTGGCATCAGTTCGGCTCAGACCTGCATGATTTCGGCTTGCTTGGTTTCGAGCGCAGCATCCACGGCCTTGATCATCTCATCCGTCATGTCCTGAACTTCGCTTTCCCAAAGCTTCTGGTCATCTTCCGACATGCCGTCCGCCTTGGCCTTCTTGATCTGATCCATGCCATCGCGACGCACGTTGCGGATCGCAATGCGCGCGTTTTCCGCGTACTGACCGGCGACCTTGCTCAGCTCGCGGCGGCGTTCTTCGTTCAACTCGGGAATCGGCAGCATTATGATGGTTCCGTTCAATTGCGGATTGATACCAAGGCCGCTTTCGCGGATGGCCTTTTCCACCTTACCCACCAGTGACTTGTCCCAGACGTTAACAGTGACCATACGCGGTTCGGGCACGTTCACGGTGCCCACCTGGTTGATCGGTGTCATCGAGCCGTAAGCGTCAACCATGACAGGTTCCAGCATCGAGGCCGAAGCACGCCCTGTTCGCAATGATGCAAATTCGGTTTTCAGATTGGCCATTGCGCCATCCATGCGGCGCTGCAGATCATTGGTGTCCAGTTCGAAGTCGTCAGACATTCTGCTCACTCCCCGTCTTCAGGTACTCTTTGGATGGGTCTTACGCCATCGCAATTGGGATGTATAGCAATCATGATCGGGAATTGTATCAATGGCCAGAGGTGTTGCGACCAATTTGGACAAACATCGTTTTCCGGAACCTGGCCGAGTTTCTTCGGCCAGGTTGCTTTCATGGGTCAGCCTCAGGCGTTCACATCCACCACGACGCGGCCCTTGACCTGACCTTTCAGAATGTCGGCGCCCAGTTGCGGCAGATCGGACAGACCGGCCGGTTGAACCATCGCCTCAAGCTTGTCCATCGGCAGATCCGTGGCGATCCGTTTCCATGCGCGCACCCTGTTGTCATAGGGCTGCATCACGCTGTCGATGCCCAAAAGGTTCACGCCGCGCAGCAGGAACGGAATCACCGTCGCAGGCAAAGCAGCCCCCCCTGCCAAACCTACCGCAGCAACAGAGCATCCGTATTTCATCTGGCCAAGAACACGCGCCAGCATGGCGCCGCCCACAGCGTCAACGCAGCCCGCCCATGTTTCGCTTTCCAGAGGGCGTTTTGTGGTCTCGTTCAGGTCGTCGCGCGGCACGATGGTCGTCGCTCCAAGTGATTTCAGATAGTCACCGGTTTCGGGCCGTCCGGTGACCGCGGCGACCTCATAGCCCAAATTGCCAAGAATGGCCGTGGCCACCGACCCGACGCCGCCCGCGGCCCCGGTTACCAATACCGGTCCACGATCCGGGGTCAGCCCATGATCCTCCAGCGCCATGACCGCCAGCATCGCAGTAAACCCGGCAGTGCCCACTGCCATTGCCTGACGCGTTGTCAGCCCATCGGGCAGCGGCACCAGCCAATCGGCCCGCGCGTTGGCTTTTTGCGAATAGCCGCCCCAATGTGCCTCACCAACGCGCCATCCGGTCAGAACAACCTTGTCTCCGGGTTTGTAGCGGTCATCCGATGAGGCCTCGACCGTGCCGGCGTAGTCAATGCCGGGGACATGCGGATAGGCCCGCACCAGCCCGCCCCCTTTCGGAGACAGGCACAGGCCGTCCTTGTAGTTCACCGTAGAATATTCGACCGCAACCGTGACATCACCATGCGGCAGGTCATCCACCGACAATTGTTTGATCGAGCCGGTGGCAAGTCCGCTCTCTTCATCCTTGTCCATCACAAGTGCATTGAACATCTGTCATTCCTTTCGTGTTCAGCGACCAGCCCATGTCGTCAACTGGTTCAAAATTTCCCGAGGTCGACGCGGCAGCGTCCTTGCTTCTGCTAGATCCAGAAATGCGATTGCACGGTCGCGCGGCGCATCCCGGCCGGTGTTTCCACTTCCAGTTCCGTCCCGGCATCCCAATGGCTCAGGCGCACCATACCGATCGCCACATTGGTTTCAAAATCCGGAGACCAGGCCGCTGATGTCACCTGCCCCACGCGCTTGCCGCTTGCAAACAGGTCCCAGGGACGATCGCAGCCCGGTACAGGCTCACCGGCGATGGCGATTGGCCGGATTTGCTGCACCGGCCCTTCCTTGGCGACACGCAACAGAGCATCCCGACCGATACAGCCAATCGCGGTATGCGTGTTGCAGAACTTTCCCAGACCGCATTCATGCGGGGTATTGTCGTCGGTCATGTCGTTCCCATAGGACAACAGCCCGCCCTCAATGCGTTCGATCAGGTTCGGGCAGCCCGCGCGCACGTGCAGGTCTTCGCCGGCGGCAAACAGGGCGTTCCACAAAGGCATGCCGATATCGCCACCTTCAACGTATATCTCGAAACCACCCTGTTTCGAATAACCGGATCGCGCGACGGCCAGATCGCGCCCCTCGAACTCGAACATGTCAAATTTAAAGAAACGGATGTCGCGCACTCGGTCCCCGAAGACACGCGCCATCAGCTCGTCCGCCTTTGGGCCCTGAACGGCAAGCGGCGACACGTCCGGTTCATCCACCAGCACATCCAGACGGTACCCAACGGCGATACCCTTGACCCACAGCAACAGATCACTGTCGGCAATCGAGATCCACCATCGGTCTTCGGACAACTTCACAGCCACCGGGTCGTTCAGCATGCCGCCGGTTTCGTCAACGATCGGCACATAGAAACATTGCCCCGGCAGCATACCGCGCAGATCGCGCGGGGTCAGCATCTGCATCAGACGCGCAGCATCAGGGCCACGCAATTCAACCTGCCGCTCGCACGACACATCCCAGACCTGCACATGGGTCTTAAGATGCCGGTAATCGGCTTCAACACTTTCAAAAACCGTCGGCAACAACATACGGTTGTAGACCGTATAGCCCTTGACCCCGGCAGCTTCGACTCCTTCAGAGAACGGAGTGCGCCGCAAGCGGCGTGAGGCGGAAATCTGCGGCATTCATACCTCCTGCGGCATAAAGACGATATCACTGACAGGCGCTTCCGAGCCCGTCTCGGTCAGCATTTTGTGCACTTGCCCCCTGTGATGGGTCTGATGATTGAAGAAATGGATCACGCACAGCGCGTAAGGCATTGTGACATCAGCCTCTTTTGCGGCGGAATACCACGTGAACGAGCCGGTCAGCGGATCATCCCCCAGCCCTTCTGCCCAGTTCAGGATACGCGCATCGATCTTTTCGCGTAACGCCAACCAGCTTTGCAGGTCCGGGCACAGGTATACGCTTTCATGGATACCCCCGCCCGCCTTGTGAAAATTGCCATCTGGCCCGTCGCGCTTTTCGAAACGCGACATCCACATCCAGTCACCCCACAGCAGATGGTTCACCGTGCCCATAATCGAGCCAAAGAATGCTCCGCGTTCAAGGGTCAGTTCCTTCGGTGTCAGAGATTGCAAAAACTCTGCCAACTGATTGTTCTGCCAGCGATTGTAACGCGCCATTTCCTGCGCATACCCGCCCGTGATCATCATTTGGGCCCGTGCCAGTCGATCGGGCAGATTTCAGCGGACTTGCCGCCAAAGTCCCAGACCCGGCCATAGTCTCGCACCTTCGATTTGGTGCCACGCGCCACGATGATGTCAGGTCCCATCCAGTATTTGGAATTTGAGACCATCACCGGATGCTCCGGGTCCTTGCCCGCAAGCATCTCGATCTCTCCCTGTATCTTGCGACCAATCGCGATCCGACGTTTGTTTCCGTCGCGCTCGATCTGGACCGGCGCCCGTTCCGCACCGATGATCTCGCTGACCAGCATGGTAAACAGACCCGTCGTGCCGCCCGCCTGACCGCTGAAGATTTGCAACAATCCGTTGTAAGCCTTGCCGCTTGCGCGCTCGTCGACATAAGCGGCGACTTTCCACTGGCCTTCCCCCATCCGGCCCGGAATATCGACCAGCAAGCCGACATTCAGACCCGACAGATCCTCGCCTTCATAGTGGCCTTCATCAACGATGATGCCCATCCAAGCATGGCAGTGACCTTCCGTAGGGGGATGTGCGCCCAGCGACACCACGCAGGGGCAAAACACGTCACATGAACAGTTCAGGATCAGTTCACCCTTGATGGCCCATTCCGTCGGACTCATCTCTCGCCGCTTGGGATTGGGCATGCGGCTGTCGATACGCTGACTGACGGGCAGCCGATCGGCATCTGGTTTTCTGTTTTTAGCCATTGGCTTATCCTCCGTAGCTAATTGGATACACGAGCAGGACGAGACCGCCCGCAATCAACACAAACCCCATTGGACGGGTCACGGCGTGCCCGATCTGAGGAAGTTTCTCCAAAACCATGAACAGGGTCGCGAGCCCCATCCACAACAGGCTCATGACACCGCCTACAAAGCCGAGTGCCATAAAGCCCCAGCAACAGCCGACGCAAAAGGCGCCAAGACCCAGGCCCATGCGCACGCCACCTGCAAAACCGGTTCTCCAATGTCCCAGGAAATAGGTCATCGGGGCATGGCAGACACCGTGGCACACCTCTTTGGCGCGGGAAAACTGAAAGGCGCCCACGGCAATCATCAAGCCGCCCGCGACCCAGCCGGATTTGGCAATTCCCAGCATATCGACAACACCGCCAAACAGCAGAACCAACTGAATTCCTGCGATCACGGCCGCAAACCCGACCCAGACGATGGAATACCCGGCAAGAACCCCCAGCCAGCCGGCGCGGCTGCCATTTGCGCTGCGGATCAGGTCATCGTAACTGCGCAGGGTCGGGATCAGGGTCGGCAGCATCATGGCCGCCATCATGATCGCCCACATTGAAAACAGCGGCCCGAACTCGGCCATGGGCATGTACATGTCCATGCGCGGATCCATCGCGGCCATCGCCTGCCCCATCGGCCCCGGACGGCCGATCAGATCAAGGCCCATGTCCCGGCTCATCGAGAACATGACCCACCACGCCCACAAGATCAGAACATAAAAGCCCAGCCACATTCCGCTGCGCAGCCACGTACGACTCACTTCGGCCTCCCGACTCAACTCCCTTGCTTTTCAAATGTCAGACTTTTAAATGTCAGACAAATAAAAATTTGCCCAAGGTCGTCTGAAGATGAAAACCGCGCCCCGGAAAACCGCAGACCTGTCTGCCCAGATCGCCCAGGCCATTCGGGATGCGATCGTATCGGGTGAACTGATCGTGGACGCGCGCCTGCCGTCCGAAGCCGAGCTGTCGGATCAGTTCCAGGTCTCTCGCCCGACCGTGCGTGAGGCATTGAAACGGCTGGCCGCGCAATCCTTGATCCGCACACAACGCGGCGCTTCCGGCGGGGCGTTCGTGAATCGCCTGAGCTTTGAGGATGCCTATTCTCAGCAAGTCACGACTTCGACATTGCTGCTGTCGATGAATGCGGTCAGCTTCGATACCGCATGCGAGGCGCGATATGCCCTGGAAAGGGCCTGTGCGCCTTTGTCAGCGCAGCGGCGCACGGCAGATCACCTGGCGACCATGCGGGCAGAAATATTCCGCCAGTCCCAACCGGGCCTGACGGATGAGGCTTTTTGCGCCTCGGACGTGACTTTCCATCGCGCGCTGGTGGATGGGGCTGGCAACCCGGTCCTGTCCTATCAGCTGGCGGGCGCCGTGGAAGCGATGCAACCGCTGATGAACATGATCACATTCACGGCGCGATCCCGCGAAGAGATCATCGGACTGCACAGCAGAATAGTGGAGGCGCTTGAGGCAAAAGACGCGGACACCGTAGACTCCGCACTTGTTGATCTGGAACACTACACACGACGGCTGGCCCATGACGTGGCCGAAAGCAAACGTAAACCGACCTGAGGGCCGCATTCGAAACAAGATCAGAACAAGGGGCAAAAAAGCGGGCAGATTTTCATCCGGCGCCAAGATCGGAACTTTCAATATGAATTGAAGTTCAATGACTTACGGGAGGACGTTATGAACCAAAGACCGGACCCAAGTTTTTATCCATCCGCGAAACTTGCGATGGAGGGCCCCGCTGAGACGCTTGCATTCACGCTGATGCTCAGCCCTGACTTTTCTCAACCCGACGGGCTGGCGGTTGTGAATGTCGATCCAAGCTCGGACGATTTCGGAAAGATCGTGCATCAGGTGATCATGCCCGAAAAGGGCGACGAATTTCACCATTTTGGCTGGAACGCCTGTTCTTCTTCCCTGTCGCCGCTGAGCGGTCATGCGTTTCTGGAGCGGCGCTATCTGATCATCCCGGGCATCCGGTCCAGCCGGATTTATGTCATTGACGCGAAGAACCCGCTTGAGGCCAAGATTCACAAGATCATCGAACCCGAAGAAGTCTTTGCAAAGACAGGGTATTCCCGTCCGCACACGATCCATTGCGGGCCCGAGGGCATCTATGTCAGCACCCTTGGTGGCGGCGGCCCCGACGGCACAGATGGCCCTCCGGGCATATTCATCATGGATTGCGAGACCTTCGATATCATCGGGCGCTATGAGATCGAGCGCGGCGTGCAGGACAAGCATTATGATTTCTGGTGGAACCTGCCGCGTGACTACATGGTCAGTTCCGAATGGGGCCTGCCGCCGCAATTCGAAAACGGGCTGGTGGCCGAGGATCTGTTGTCCAACAAGTACGGCCACCGGATCCATTTCTGGAACCTTCGGAACCGGACGAATATTCAGACCATCGATCTGGGCGAAAACCATCAGATGGCCCTGGAAATCCGCCCCGCGCATGATCCCGTAAAACAATACGGGTTCTGCGGCGTTGTCGTCGATACGACCAACTTGCAAGGGGCGATCTTCACCTGGTGGCGCAATGATGACGGCACGTTCGAAGCCAAGAAGACCATAACAATCGATCCGCAACCCGCTGATCCTGATGATCTTCCTGACCTTCTGAAGGGCTTCTCTGCCGTTCCGCCGCTGGTCACTGATATTGACCTGAGCCTGGACGACAAGTACCTCTATGTCGCGTGCTGGGGAACCGGCGAGATGCATCAATACGATGTATCCGACCCGATGAACCCAACCCTGGCAGGCAAGGTCGAGATCGGCGGAATCGTCAAAAAGACAAAGCATCCAAATGGTCAAACCTTTGGCTATGGTCCACAGATGGTCGAAATCAGCCGCGACGGCAAACGCGTCTATTGGACCAATTCGCTTTATTCCACGTGGGACGATCAGTTCTACCCCGAGGAAGGTGGTGCGGCCATGGTCAAGGCTGATGTCGGCGAGAATGGTGGTCTGACATTGGATCCGAAGTTCTGGGTAGAGTTTCCCAAGGGCTATCGCAGCCACCAGATACGGTTGGAGGGCGGAGACTGTTCAACCGACAGCTTCTGCTATCCGTCGGTCTGAGTTGGAATTTTTGATGTCATCAACGGCTGGCCTGTGGCTGGCCGTTGTTCTGAGCGGAGCCTATCACGGCCTGAACCCCGGCATGGGCTGGCCGCTGGCGGTGTCTTCGGCTTTGATGGAACAACGTCAATCCGCGCTTTGGGGTGCACTCGCGGCTTTGGCTGGCGGGCATTTCGTGGCCATGCTTGGCGTACTTCTTCCTTTTGCCCTGATGGCCGTACTGGTCGATTATCAGAATGAAATCCGCATCGGCGCGGCTCTGGTCGTGATTGGCATGGGCCTGTACATCGCGATAACCCGCCGTCATCCCCGCTTTCTTTCGCGGATCCCGCCAAGCAGGCTCGCGCTGTGGTCTTTTCTTGTGGCGCTTGCCCACGGGGCTGCCCTGATGCTGGTTCCAATCTATCTGGGCCTGTGTGCCGTGGATGAACTGGACGCGGGCCATCAAGCGATTTCTCAGATCATGACCACGAACACCCTTTTGGTTCTGGGCGTCGCCGCGCTGCATACGGCCGCCATGGTTCTGGGTGGCGGTTTTTTGGCCTTTGCGGTCTATCGTTGGCTTGGTCTGCAATTCCTGTCGCGCAGCTGGTTCAACCTGGAACTCATCTGGGCCCTGAGTCTCATTCTGGTCGGTGGTCTGGGTCTCTGGTCCGCCCTTGGCTGACCTTGTACTTTGTTTTGAAACGCGCTTTGTCTGCATCGAAACAAAACTGGAGCTTCCGAATGCAGGACCAAACCCGCCCAACCGAAGTGCTGCGTCAGGGCAAAATCGACGACTGGACGGCCGCCACAACCCATGCTTTCACCCGCGAGTTGTCTGACGGCACCCTGCCCGAGAACAAGATGCGCTGGTATCTGCAACAGGATTATCAGTTCGTCGACGGTTTCGTGCGTCTTTTGGCCAGCGCCATCGCGCATGCGCCGACCCTTGCTGACAGCGTACCGGCCGCGCAGTTTCTGGCGGTGATCACAGGCCCCGAGAACACCTATTTCCTGCGCGCGATGGACGCTTTGGACACTGAGCCCAGCACCGAGCCCGCGCCTGCCACGCGGGCGTTTCAAGATCTGATGGCCGAAGCCGCAGCCTCTGGCCGTTATCAGAACATGCTGGCGGTACTCGTCGTGGCGGAATGGGTATACCTGAGCTGGGCCAGCCCAGAAAACCCGCCCAAAGACGGCTTGCCGTTCTGGTTTGCAGAATGGATCACGCTACATGCGGGCGAAGGGTTCGAAAGCGTCGTGGAGTATCTGCGCAGTCAGTTGGATAACGTCTGGCCGACGCTGGATGCGGCCGAACAGGCCGAGGTCACGCGACTGTTCCATCGCGCTGTCGAACTGGAACGTGATTTCTTTGACGCCGCCTACGCGGCCTGAACCATAAGGGGGCCGGAATGGTCGCAACTCTGAACGTTATCGCGGCATTGCTGACCATCGGGTTCGGCGCGTTTGGGTTCTTGGCCCCGGCCCACACCGCGTCGGCCCTGGATCTGGCCCCAACCAACAGCACGATGGGGTTGTCCGAGATGCGCGCCTCGGTCGGTGGTTTGTTTGTTGTGACGGGGATCGCCGTTATCTTGCTGAACAACCCAATGGCCTATGTCATGCTGGGCATTGTCTATTCCGGTGCGGCGCTGGGCCGGTTTGTGTCAGTCGCGCTGGACAATCCCCCCTTGGCCAAGGCGTTGATCTTTGGGGGAATCGAACTGGTTCTGGCCGTCTGGCTCATCGCTGCAAACTTCAACAAAGCCACCTAACAGATTGGAAATGTTAAACACGGCTGAGTTCATTCTGAGTTTGCATCCCCCCATCACCTCACCTATATAAGAATCGTCCTTCGGGACTATGGACATAAACGCGCTCGTAATAAGCGGATCGGACCCGGGGGCGGTACCCGGCGGCTCCACCAACCATCCTTCGTTTGGGGATTTTGGGGCCGAAACAGGATCGACGAACGTCTAAAGGGGTTAGCTTTGTCTCGGCTGTCTGCCACCGTTACCGGCGAAAACAGTACAATTGCAAACGACAATCGTGCTCCGGTTGCAGTTGCTGCGTAAGCAGTAGCAAGACCGAAACTTAAGCCCTTGCGCCTAGCCGCGTAAGGCGGGGTTCGCAGGTACCTGGCAACAGAAACCTGCATTAATCCCCCACATGTCTGATTTTATTCACCCGTCCCTTGGCAGATTCAGAGTTTATTCATTCCTTTTTGCCATCTTGCCAGCACTTGGACAGGAGAACTGGGATGACGAATTCAGAGATACTCAGAAAGTGGTACTCCGAAGTTTGGGAAAATGGAAACACCGAAGCAATTGATCAGTTCTTTGCACCCGAAACGATGGCCGAGGGGCTGATTCCGGAAATGCAGGTCGGTGCGGACGATTTTCGGGATCTGGTCATGGCGTTCCGCCATATTCTGGGGGACATCAAGGTCGAATTGCCCAAGATCATCGAAAACGGCGACTGGGTTTCTGCCATTCTGCATGTTCGTACTTTTCGGGCTGACAATGGCGCGCCACTGGAAGTCACGGGCCAGGTCATGGCGCGGTTCAAGGCCGAAAAGATGGTTGAAGCCTACAACCATTTTGACTTCATCTCGTTTTTTGAAGAGCTGGGCCAGTTTCCATCGGACACCCTGCCCGTATGCATGACCGGGCAACGCCTGGACTGGGCGTGAACCCAAAGCAATCTTGACCCCCATGACCCTTGCGCGCTAGCAAGTGCCATGGGGTAAGATTGCGAACGCCCCGTGAGGCGACAGCCCAAGTTTCGCATGTATCCGCGGTCACAAGGAAACATGCCATGGCATCGCCCAACTCTATTTCTCCCAAACAACTCCTGCGTCTGATTGGTACTCCGAATGCGCCCGTTCTATTCGACGTCTGCCTGAATGACGATTTTGAAGAAGATCCCTATCTGATCCCCGCATCAATCCGGCACCCGGCCACGGATCTTCAGGGGCTTTTGTGCAAGATCTCGGGCCGTTCGGTCGTGATTATCTGTCAAAAAGGCAAAAAGCTGAGCCAGGGCGTTGTCTCCTGGTTGCGCGGCGAAGGGCATCAAGCCGAATATCTGGAAGGTGGAATGCATGCCTGGCGCGACATGGCCGATGCACCACGTGTGCCCGCAACACGCATTCCTGATCGAATTGGTGGCCATACGCTGTGGGTCACACGTCACCGGCCAAAGATCGACAGAATCGCATGTCCCTGGCTGATACGCAGGTTTGTTGATCCCGACGCCAAGTTCCTGTTTGTGGCACCCGGCGAAGTCGAAAGCGTTGCGACTGTTTTCGGGGCGTCGCCTTTTGATATCGAGAACACGTTCTGGAGCCACCGAGGCGACAACTGCACGTTTGACACAATGTTGGATGAATTCGAGCTTCACTCCCCTGCGCTGGACCGGTTGGCGACGGTCATCCGGGCAGCGGACACGAACCGGCACGCGCTTGCACCCGAAGCGGCGGGATTGTTGGCGGTGTCTGTCGGGCTTTCAAGGCAGTACCGCGATGACCATGAATACCTGAAAGCCGGGATGAACCTTTACGACGCGATGTATCGCTGGGCGCGCGATGGGTTTGACGAAAGCCATGACTGGCCCACCGGGCGAACGTCATGACACCGACACTGGCCGAGATTTTCAAGGTCTTTGGCAGGATCGGTCTGCTGTCTTTCGGCGGTCCTGCGGCTCAGATTTCCTTGATGCATCAGGAATTGGTCGAACGCCGACCCTGGCTGGATGAACAGACTTACCTGCGCGCCCTGTCTCTGTGCATGTTGTTGCCGGGCCCCGAGGCGATGCAGCTGGCAACCTATGCGGGGTGGCGCCTGCGCGGCGTTGCCGGCGGGCTGATTGCCGGCAGCTTGTTCGTGTTGCCCGGCGCGTTGGTGATTGCGGTTCTGGTCGCGCTCTATTCAGTATTTGGCGATGTTCCCTTGGTGCAGTCGGCCTTCACGGGCATCAAGGCAACCGTCATCGTCATCGTTTTGCAGGCGCTCCGCAATCTTTCGCGCAAGGCATTGAATGATCGCGAGCATCGAACAATCGCAATCCTGTCCTTCCTGGCCATTTTTCTGCTGAACCTCCCGTTTCCGGCGATCATATTCGTTGCCGCAGCCTGGGGGTACGTGACCTTCAAAGGACCCGTAGAAACTCCCACGCGAGAAGGAACACCACATCTGGCGCGGTCTCTGCGAACGATTGCTGTCTGGTTGCCCCTTTGGTTGGGCCCGCTCGTTGCTCTGAGCGTCACAGGCCATCAACTGCTGAGCGATCTGGGGTGGTTTTTTGCCCGGCTCGCCGTTGTAACCTTTGGCGGCGCATATGCCGTATTGGCCTACATGACTCAAACGGTTGTCGACCAGTACCACTGGATCAGCACGGATCAGATGATTGATGGGCTGGGGCTGGCGGAAACGACTCCGGGGCCGCTCATACTTGTCACACAGTTTGTCGCCATGCTGACCGGACAACTGACCGGCGGGTTCACGCTGGCGCTTGCAGCCGGAGCGGTAGCATTGTGGGCGACGTTCGTTCCGTGCTTTCTTTGGATTTTTCTTGCGGCCCCATATCTCGACCGTCTGGCCGCGCGTCCCCGCCTGTCTGCGGCCCTGCATGGAATCACCGCGGCCGTCGTCGGAGTGATTCTCAACCTTTCCGTGTGGTTCGCCCTGAATGTTCTTTTCGAATCGGTATCTGAAAAATCATGGGGTCCTCTGGCAATCCCCATGCCGCAGATTTCCGCGTTGAATTTTACCGCATTCGGTCTAACTATCCTTGCTGGGGCCTTGATTTTTCGACTGAAATTAGGGATGGGAACCGTGCTTGCCCTGATGTCGATTGCCGGCCTGGCTGCACACAATATCTGATCAATCCGGTCGTACCCGCCCTTTCGTTTCCGAACAAAACCCCTATGCTGAGCATAACCACTTTTGAGGATCACACATGTCGCAAGGCATCGACTATGGAAACCTGATGCACACCGCCATGCGCGGCTTGATCAAAACAGTGCTGAAGGACGTTTCTGAAACCGGTTTACCCGGGGCGCATCACTTTTTCATCACGTTCGACACACGTGAAGATGGTGTGGAAATCGCCGACTGGCTGCGTGAACGCTATCCCGAAGAAATGACCATCGTCATGCAGCACTGGTTCGAGAACCTCGAAGTCGGTGACCTCGGCTTTGGCATCACTTTGAACTTTGGCGACGCCCCGGAACCTCTGTACGTCCCCTATTCCGCAATCAAGACTTTCGTCGATCCATCCGTGGAATTCGGCCTTCGCTTTGAAAGCCCGGAAGACGAAATCGAAGAAGATCAAATCATCGAAGACGACATCGAAGTCGAAGAAGAAGAAATACATCACGATGCGGATATCGTGTCGCTGGACAGCTTTCGGAAGTGAACCTTCAAACCCCGCCCGGCGCGGGGTTTATCGTTTCATCAGGAAAGTCTCGACCGATCGTGATTTTTGACCATCTATGAATCGTGAAAACGCGAGGTTCAGCCCGCCCTGAGCAAGCGTGCGGTCGAATTGCTGCAACTCATATCCTCCGTCCTCGTCAATGAACAAAGAAAACACGGTCAGTGTTTCGCCGACGATGCGGCCCCATACAAATGGCTCGCCCTTCATCGGGTCCAACGGGACTTCGTGACCAAAAACATTGCGTTTCATCGCCGCCGAAAACACATCCGGTCGATCCGACGGAACAAAATCAATCGAGAACTTCTGTTCCTTTACGCGTCCATCCAACTTGTATGTCGTCGTCCGCCAACTGACGTTGAAACCGTTCTTGGTCTCGAAGATGGAAACGCTCATGTCGCGGGGCGTTGTCGTGCCATCCGCGTCCACAACTTCGGCTGAACCGATATAATCTCCTGTGAACGGTGTAATGTCTGCCGCGCGGGCCGCTGCGCTCAGAACCGACAGCCACAAAGCGCAAACTGCAAGTATCGCGACTGCTTTTCCAAGCGTAAGGCGATGGAAATCTGGCATTTTGTCCTCCATGGCGTCTATTGCTCCATTGTAGCCCAGCGGTATCGGCAAACAATGCACATTCCCCGCCTATAACGATTAAAGTGACGCACCCCGCGCCTATACCTTTGAAGCCCTTAAGTTTAAGGTGCGCGCAACTGGCCGATTGCGTCACGGCGTGGCTGCGGCTAAACGGCATACAACTGCATACCAGACGGAGTGACCGATGTCTCAAACCCGCACAGAATCCGACAGCTTTGGCCCGCTCGAGGTTCCTGCCGACAAGTATTGGGGCGCCCAAACGCAGCGCTCGATCATGAATTTTCCCATCGGCTGGGAAAAACAGCCGGTCGCCATCGTGCGCGCGCTGGGCGTAATCAAGAAAGCCTGCGCCATGGAAAACAAGGCAACGGGCAAGCTGGACGCAAAGATAGCCGATGCGATCATTCAGGCCGCAGGCGAGGTGATCGAGGGCAAGTTCGACGACAACTTTCCGTTGGTCGTGTGGCAGACGGGTTCGGGCACCCAGTCGAACATGAATGCGAACGAGGTCATCGCCAACCGAGCCATCGAGATTCTGGGCGGCAAGATCGGATCCAAAGACCCGGTACACCCGAATGACCACTGCAACATGGGGCAATCGTCGAACGATACTTTCCCAACCGCCATGCATATCGCAACAGCGATGAGCGTACGCGACGTGCTGCTTCCCGGCCTTGAAAAACTGGCGTCCGGGCTCGAGCAGAAGGCCGAGGAGTTCAAGGACATCATCAAGATCGGCCGAACCCATACACAGGACGCGACACCGCTGACCTTGGGTCAGGAGTTCAGTGGCTATGCCCACCAGATTCGTCAGGGAATCGCACGCGTACATGCGGCGATGCCGGGGATTTATGAACTGGCCCAGGGCGGAACGGCCGTTGGCACCGGCCTGAACACCCAGCACGGCTGGGACAAAGCCGTCGCAGGCCATATGGCCCAAATCACCGACCTGCCCTTCGTGACGGCGCCGAACAAGTTCGAAGCGCTGGCCGCCCATGATGCCATGGTCTTCCTTTCGGGCGCTTTGGCGACGATTGCCGGCAGCTGCTACAAGATCGCAAACGACATTCGTTTCCTGGGCTCCGGGCCTCGTTCCGGCCTGGGTGAACTGATCCTGCCGGAAAATGAGCCCGGCTCGTCGATCATGCCCGGCAAGGTAAACCCGACGCAGGCCGAAGCGCTGACGCAGGTCGCCGCACATGTGATGGGCAACAATGCAGCGATGAATTTTGCCGGGTCGCAAGGGCATTTCGAATTGAACGTCTACAATCCGATGATGTCCTACAACCTGCTGCAATCGATCCAGCTGTTGGGGGATGCCACCGACAGCTTTACCGAGCGGATGCTGATGGGCATCAAAGCGAACGAGCCGCGCATCGACAAGCTGATGAAGGAATCGCTGATGCTGGTCACGGCGCTTGCCCCTACCATCGGTTATGACAATGCGACCACCGTTGCGAAAACCGCCCACAAGAACGGTACCACGCTCAAGGAAGAAGCCATCGCGCTGGGCTTTGTGGACGAAGCGACCTTTGATGCCGTCGTCCGCCCCGAACAGATGATCGGCCCAAAAGACTGATGGGCAAGCCGGTCAATCTGAACCGGTATCGAAAGGAAAAAGCGCGGGCCGAAAGAAAGGCCCGCGCTGACCGGAACACCGTCGCATTTGGGCGTACAAAAGCTGAAAAAGAAGTCGTGAAGCTTCAACAGAAAAAACAAAAGCGCGACCTCGACAATCATGAGCTGGACGAATGAGCGGCCGTCCTGTCAAACGCTCTTTGACCCTGAAAGGACACCGAACCTCGGTATCACTCGAGGATGAATTCTGGCGTGCTTTTCGCGAGATCGCTCAAGAACAAGGTAAGCCAATCAATGTCTTGGCGGCTGAAATAGATGTGGCTCGCGACCCGGAAACGGGTCTTGCATCGGCCATACGCGTCTTTGTGCTGAACTGGTTCCGAAACCCTGATTGAGACTTGTCACGCCCTCACCTCGACGTGTAACGTGAGTGGGAACAAAAAGGGTACAACCATGAGCGACACCATTACCGGGCCGGATGGGCAGCAAAGATGCGCATGGTGTCAGGCCGCGCCCGAGTTCTTTGAATATCACGACAATGAATGGGGTTACCCTGTCGGCGACGACCAACGGCTGTTTGAAAAACTGTGCCTCGAGAGCTTTCAGTCAGGCCTTAGCTGGCGAACGATCCTGAACAAGCGCGAAAACTTCAGGAAAGCCTTTTGCGGGTTTGACTTCAACAGGATGGCCGCGTTTTCTGATGAAGATGTGGAACGCCTGCTACAGGATTCTGGGATCATCCGTCATCGCGGCAAGATTGAAGCGGTGATCAACAACGCACGTTGCGCGCAGGACCTTGTGGCGGCCGAAGGATCTCTGGCGGCCTATGTCTGGCGTTACGAGGCTGAGACGCCTCCGCCTCCGCAAACGGCGTCCACATCGCCCGAGTCGGTGGCCATGTCGAAAGATCTCAAGAAACGGGGATGGAAGTTTGTTGGCCCTACAACCGTGTTTGCGTTCATGCAGGCCATGGGGCTGGTCAATGATCATGCCGAGACCTGCATCGGCAGAAAAAAAGCGGCACAGTTGCGCCGCTCTTTCGTCAAACCTGTCTGACGGATCAAACCGAGGCTTTGAAAATCTTGTCGATGTTGGCACCCAAGGCCGCGTTGAATTCGGCATCTGACTGCTGCTTCGACAGACCTTCGGTCAAGGCCCGCGAGAAGGATGCAATCATCTTGCCGTTCCGGCCCAGCAGATCACAGGCTTCTTCCGTCGAATAACCGCCCGACAGGGCCACAACGCGCAAGACCCGCGGGTGGTCAGCCAGCGCGTCATACAGGTTTGCCTGTGTCGGGATCGTCAGCTTCAGCATCACTTCCTGACCCTCGGCCAGTTGATCGAGGTTTTTGAGAATTTCAGCCTTCAGAATGTCTTCCGCCTCGGCCTTGGTTTCCGAATGGATGTTCACTTCGGGTTCCACGATCGGAACCATACCGGCATCGGTGACTTCGCGGGCGACGTCGAACTGTTGGGCAACCACCGCCGCGATGCCATCGGCATTCGCTTCGTGAATGACCGAGCGTTCCTTGGTGCCGAACACACCATCGGCCTTGGCCAGGGTCTCGGCTAGACCAGGGATCGGTTTCATCATCTGAACGCCATTTGCCTGTTCTTCCAAGCCTTTGTCGATCTTCAGGAAAGGCACGATACCTTTGACCGACCACAGATAATCGGCAACCTTGCGGCCTTCGATCTCTTCGCCCAGGGTACGTTCGAACAGGATTGCGCCAATCACTTTGTCCTTTGTAAAATCGTCGGCCAGAATGATGCGGGCACGCATCTTCTGGATTTCACCGAACATCTCTTCCTCCGAGCTGTAGTCGGATGCCTCGACACCATAAAGCGCAAGCGCTTTCGGGGTTGATCCGCCGCTTTGATCCAGTGCCGCGATAAAGCCCGTGCCGTTGATCATCTGCGCGCGCTGTTCTGCTTTGGACATATTGTTTTCCCGTTCAATGATGATTCCGATGTTCTTCCCCGCATACAACAGGGCGTGAACCGATGGTAGGTTGTTAGCGCTCAAACAGGCGTAACCATATGCCATCTTTGGATCGAACCGTCAGGTGAGCGACCGGAACAGGTGTTTTTCCCGGGATTGTTTCGAACCGGTAGCGGCGCAAGAGCATTGACAGGATCAGCGGCCCTTCGACCATTGCAAACCCTGCCCCGGTGCACACTCGGGGGCCTGCTGAGAACGGGATGTAAGCGTCGCGCTGGCACCGCTTGCCGTTTTCCGTGCCCCAACGGCTGGGATCAAACCCGTCCGGATCGTCCCACAAACGCGCCTGACGGTGCAAATGCCACGGGCTGATCACGATCTGCGCGCCAACCGGTACATCCCGGTTACGGAACCGTTCGGGGCACGTGGTCTCGCGGACCATCATGGGCACCGGAGGATAAAGGCGCAGCGCTTCACGGAACACATCCCGGCTGATCCGGAGTTTTGAAACAGAGGCAAATGAAGGATCATCCAGAACGGCGGCCTCCTCTGCAACCTTCTGCTGCCATTCCGGGTAAAGGGCCATCAGGTACAGCGTCCAAGCCAAGGCTGACGCGCTGGTTTCATGCCCGGCAAGAAAAAAGATCGCCACCTGATCAACCATTTCCTCGGGGTCGAAGAATTGCCCGGTTTCGGGATCAGCCGTCGTCATGATCTTGGTCGCAAGATCATCAGGTGCCGTTCCGTCCTTGATGGCCTTTGCGCGTGTTCTGGTCAGTTCGGCAATCAGCGCCCTGATATCCCGCGCGTTCTGTTTGGTCGCACCGGAATGAAACCGGGGCAGCCACTTTGGCAAAGGAACAAATGCCGCCAGATTCAGCAAAGGTTGCGCGCGTTGATAGGCCCGGAACTTTTCGAACACCTGGCTGGCGATAGCGTTGTCGATAGGAACGGAAAACAGGGTGCGAAATATCACATCCGCCGCCGCATGGCTTGTCTGTTCTTCGAATTCGAGTTCCCCCCCGACATGAGGCCGCAGCCGTTCCACACACGCCTCGGCGGCGGCCAGCATGGCCGGGAATGTATCCTTCAGACGTCCCCCTTCGAACGCGGGATCGATAATCCGCCGCTGTCGTTTCCAGGTCTCGCCATTGGTCAGAAACACCGAATTGCCAAGCAACGGGCGCAGGCCTTCGCTGATCCTGCCGGATTTGGGGAAATCGTCAGCCCGTTTCTTGAGGACGGTTTGAACCAGATCCGGTTGATTGATCAGGAACGACCGGAAGAACGGGGTTTTGAATTCTGCCATCCACGCGCGATACAGCCGGGCTGGCTGCGCCGACAGCAGGTCATGTCTGAACAGTTTCACATAGCGCAGCAACGAAACCTTCTCGGGGCGCGGATCTGGCTTGGGCGGGGTCATGGTCATGGCTTTACCGAGGTGAACTTGGAGACAGGCGTCTCGATGCGGCTGCGCGAAGCCTCACGATCCGCAAACCTTTGCTTCAGCGTCAAAGGGCCAGCCGTTATCCGGAAATAGTCATAGCTTCCCGGCTTGTCGAACGCGCAAAGGTACTGAAAGTGCAGGCGAAAAAACCGCCATCGCAAAACCTTCCAGCGTTCCGGAGACAAGGTTTGCGTGAAAGCCGCCGACAGGACCAGCGGCCAACGTTTGTCGGCGTCGGCCACGCCCGTGACCGCAACCGGATCGCAAAGCGCAAAGGCGCAGCCATCACCGGGGGCCGAGACATCGATCCAGGTGAGTTCGGACCGCGTGGACAGGAAATGCAGATCGGACCGCAAATCGTATGCCCGAGGCAGAAACGAAACCATCGGAACCACCTGCCCCAAGCTGAGGAAAGACAGTGCTGCCCGCCGCTCCTGCACGTTCGTTTTTCGGATCAGCCCGGCCAGAACAGACGCCCCAAGATGCGCGCCCGAGCTGTGGCCAACGACCAGCACCTCATCCACATCGGACTTCAGCGCAGCTTCGATCGTCTCTCGGAACGAAGCCAACCTGTCCCTTAGCTCGACCGGCATTTGCCCGTTCAACTGCGCTGAATAGGCGTAATCATGCATCAGGTAATACGCAAACAGCCGGTTGTCGACCTTGCGAAACCATAACAACAGCGCAACGGCTGCGGCCGCTCCCGGGAACAGCCCCCACCAACCGGCCATGGCTATGCATGCCCATGCCACCGCAAGCGCGATCAGCAGCTGAGACACCAACATCGCCACTGGATACAACGCCGCGATCACCGGGCCCTTGCGCAATCGCATCAGACGCCACAACGTACCGGTTGATATGTAAATCCACGCCGTGCGGGCCAATTGCCAATAGGTCGCCGGGATCGAGACCGACATGCTGTCGCGCACGATGTCGGACCACACCAGAACCTCGAATTCCGTTTCAACGGTCAGGCCATCTTGTTCCGAGGTCACGCGCCAGCCAAAACGTCCGTCCGTTGTCTTTGGGGCGATTGCGATCTCGTACCCCGAGATCCGGGCCTGTTTCTGAGACTCGGTGCGATACAGCTCGCGATATCGCCGGGGCGGCATCGGATCATAGCCGGGAATATAGAACACCCGACGTCTGCGCACCTGCGGCTGATTTTTGTGACTGCTCATGCCCTGACCTTCTGATGCGCAGGTTAACGCAGGCTTGAGGTCAAGGTAAGTGCGTCAGTTGATCACCCGAAGTTTGCCAGCGCCGGAAAAGTCTCCAGCAACCACCAGCTGAAGCGGGTGAAAAGCCCGGTTATCAGCATGATGCCCACAAACAACAGCAGGCCGCCCATGACCTTCTCGATCGTGCCCATATACGGTTTGATCCGGTTCATCACGGTCATCGAGCGATTCAGGAACATGGCTGCCAACAAGAACGGAATACCCAAGCCCGCAGCGTAAACACCCAGCAGAAACGTGCCACGCGCGACCGACGCTTCGTTCGCCGCCAATGACAGGATCGCCCCCAGTTGTGGCCCAATGCACGGGGTCCAGCCGAATGCAAAAGCAAGGCCAAGGATATAGGCACCAAAGACCGAACCACCGGAATCGCCGGTTTCAATCCGTGCTTCGCGATCCAGAAAAGGAATCCGGAAGACATTCAGAAAGTGAAGGCCAAAGACGATGACGACGGCACCGGACAGCTTGGCGAACAGCACCTGATTTTGCAGAACAAACGCACCAAAGGCCGATGCGGTAAAGCCAAGCAGCAGAAAGACGGTCGACAGGCCCATGACAAAGAACAGCGCCGACATGGTCGCCTTGCGCCGCGCGCGGGCCTCGTCCTGCATCTCATGTATGGTAACGCCGCTCATATACGCCAGATAAGGCGGTACGATGGGCAATACGCAAGGCGACAGAAAGCTGATCAAGCCACCCAGTAGCGCGACGAACATGGCGGGCAGAAGTCCCGCGTCTATGATTTCGATTCCGAACATGTTTCTGCACATATGTGATGAAGAGCGATCCGTCACGGGGCCAAACGGTCACATCCTCGTGCACGGAATCTGGACAATATTACAACTTCACCCTATCCCGAAAATCATGTCAGAAATTTCAGATACCCTGGACGCCTTGGGCCTGTTGTGCCCCTTGCCCGTCCTGAAAGCCCGCAAACGACTGAAATCCATGCCGGACGGCGCCGTTCTGCGGGTTCTGGCCGATGATCCTGCGGCCATCGTGGATGTTCCGCATTTTTGTGCCGAGGCCGGGCATAGACTGCTTTCGCAGGACACTGACGGCGCACATCAGATCTATCTGATCCAAAAATCCAGCTGACCTTTGTTTCAGGTCAAAAAAAGGCGGGCCAATCAGCCCGCCTTTTTCGTTAACTTCCCAGCGACCACCAACCGCGTCGTCTGGGCTTGGCCGGTACAGGCTCAGGCTCTTCCGCTACGCCTTCAAGCACTGGCTCGGTTGTTGCTTCTGCTGGCCCGTCTTCGGCAGGATCGTCGGTTTCCGTAATTTCAGAGGCTTCTACAGCTTCCGCAGATGGCTTTTCCGCCTCATCCGCTTCTTCAACCGCTGGTGCCGCATCCACACCGTTTGCAGGTTGCTCTGCCGACAGCGAAGCATCAGCCTGTACTTCGGCTGGTTCGGCGACCACCTCGACCTGCTCCGCCACGTACTCGGCGCTTTCGCTCGCGATGCTCTCACCGGTTTCCTCGGCTGCCGGTTCTTCGGTCACGGCGTCCGCTGTCATGACGGCAGGTTCTTCAGACTGTTCCGCAACTTCTTCGGCAACCGCGTCTTTCTTGCGACGACGCGGGGCGCGTTTGCGCTTGGGCTTGGCCGGTTTTTCTTCCTCCGAAGCCTCAGCTTCAGCCGGTTCAGCATTTTCAACGACAGGCGTATCGCCCTCTGCGTCTTCTTGTGCGGGCGCTTCACCCTCTTCAGCGATCTGCTCGGGCGCATCGCCATTGCCCGAGCCTTTCTTGCGGCGACGACGGCGGCGCTTGCGCTTGGGCTTTGCCTCTTCTTCGGTCTGAACGGTTTCCTCTTCGGCCTCTTCCGCGTCCGATGAATCGACAAGATCCATCAGTGACGCATCAACAGAAACAACGGGCGCCGTGGCCTCGGGAACGATCCGGCTGGCCGTCTTGAATTTCTCCATCGAGAAGTCCGGGCTGACCAAATGGATATCCCCTTCGATCCTCACCGAAAGCCCATACCGCGCCTCGATCTGGGCAATATGCTCGCGCTTCTGGTTCATCAGGAAGTTCGCGATACTGACCGGGCAGCGCACCAGAACCTCGCGCGAGCGGCGGCGGGTGCCTTCCTCTTCGATCTGACGCAGGATCGACAGCGCCATGTTGTCGTCCGAACGGATCAGGCCGGTGCCGTGGCATGCCGGGCATGGCTGTGTGGTCGCCTCGATCATACCGGGGCGCAGACGCTGACGGCTCATCTCCAGCAGACCAAAACCCGAAATACGACCAACCTGAATGCGGGCGCGGTCGGTTTTCAACTTGTCTTTCAGACGCTTTTCGACTGCAGCGTTGTTCTTGCGCTCGTCCATATCGATGAAATCGATGACAATCAGACCTGCGAGGTCGCGCAGGCGCAACTGACGTGCAACCTCTTCCGCAGCTTCAAGGTTGGTCTTGAGTGCGGTTTCCTCGATCGAGCCTTCCTTGGTTGCCCGGCCCGAGTTCACGTCGATCGCCACCAGCGCTTCCGTCACGCCGATCACGATATAGCCACCGGATTTCAGCTGTACGGTGGGATTGAACATCCCGGCCAGATAGCTTTCCACCTGATAGCGCGCGAACAGAGGCAGCGCATCTTCGTACCGTTTCACGTTCTTGGCGTGCGACGGCATGATCATCTTCATGAAGTCCTTGGCGATGCGGTACCCGCCCTCACCTTCGACCAAGACTTCGTCGATATCACGGTTGTAAAGATCTCGGATCGACCGTTTGATCAGATCACCTTCTTCATAGATCTTTGCCGGCGCGATGGATTCCAGTGTCAGCGCCCGGATCTGCTCCCACAAACGCTGGAGGTATTCATAGTCGCGCTTGATCTCAGATTTGGTTCGCTTGGCTCCGGCGGTTCGAATGATCAAACCCGCCCCGGTTGGCACATCGATATCCGTTGCGATCTCTTTCAGCTTTTTCCGGTCCGCCGCGTTGGTAATCTTGCGGCTGATGCCACCACCACGTGCGGTATTGGGCATCAGAACGCAATACCGTCCTGCCAGCGAAAGATAGGTCGTAAGCGCAGCACCCTTGTTTCCGCGCTCTTCCTTGACAACCTGCACCAGCAGAACCTGACGTACTTTGATGACTTCCTGTATTTTGTAACGACGCGGGCGCGGTTTGCGCGGCGGACGAATGTCTTCGCTGTCATCATCGTCAGCAACCGATTCAATCGATGCGTCTTTTGATGCAGCGTCTGTACCTTTGGTTTCGTCAACGTCCTCATCAGGGTCTTGTTCATCATCCGCAGCTTCGACAGGTTCTTCTGCTTGCTCGGGCTCGGATTGGGCTTCATCGCCTTCCGATAAAACGTCTTCAACGGCCTCCACCGCCTCTTCGGCCTGATCCTCCGCGTCGTCGTCCGAGACCTCGACAGCCTGTTCAGGTGCTTCCTCGGCAACGTCGTCCAGAGCAGCCTCACCCGAAGCGGTTTCGGTTGCTCCTTCAGTGGCCGCCGCGTCATCGTCAACCGGCTCCTCTACCGGAGTTTCAGCGACGACTTCCATCGGCGACGTTCCTTCCGGAACATCAACATCTGCTTCTTCACCCTCGTCCAGATCGATGGTTTCCATGCCGGTTGGTTCGGTCGAAACCTCCATCGTTTCAACCGGATCATCCGATTTCACGTCAGCAGCCTTCGCACGAGACCGGGTCCGCCGCTTCTTGGATTTGGCCTCCTCAGCCTCATCGCGCGCCTTCATAGCCTCGGCATAGGCGCGCTCTTCCTCCATCAGCGCCTCACGGTCAGCGACAGGGATCTGGTAATAATCCGGGTGAATTTCAGAGAATGCCAGGAAACCATGCCGGTTCCCGCCATAATCCACAAAGGCCGCCTGAAGCGACGGCTCAACCCGCGTTACTTTTGCAAGATAGATGTTGCCGGCAAGCTGGCGTTTGTTTTCGGATTCAAAATCGAACTCCTCGACCTTGTTTCCGTCAACCACCACGACGCGGGTTTCCTCCGCGTGGGTGGCATCGATAAGCATTTTCTTAGCCATTTGTCCTTGGTGCACCGCGCCAAACGCGTTGTCCTGACCTGTCCAGGCGGACAGGCGCTTTTGGGGAGGTGTCTTGTCAGGGCGATATCAGACGGCGCGCGGCAGGGTCTGGCGCTGTGGCCCCCTGCCCGTTCTCTCAATCGTTGCGCGCGCGTCATCGCGGTTCTTCTCCGACAGGCGCGTCTGAACGCAGCCTGCCCATTTATTCCTTTCGCCCAGTGATCCCGGGCTCAGGTACTCCACTGCCCGTTGATGGGCATAATCGGTCTGCTGAACCGCGAGGTCTTGACCCTCACCAACGGATCAGCAGCGAAACTCAAAGATTCGGGACTTGCAGGCGTCAAATTCGCCCGGCCCGTTCCGCCACAATAAAAGCAACCCTGTGGAAAAGACAATGGGCAAACTGCATTCCGCCCCCAAACCAACGGTGCAGCCCCCTTCATCTGGCCAAAAATATCCCGGGGGAGGCGCCACAGGCGACAGGGGCAGAGCCCCCAAATCGCATCGCTTACAGATAGTCCGAACGCTGAAGGCCGTATTTGGCCATCTTTTCGTTCAGCGTCCGGCGAGGAAGGCAAAGCTCGTCCATGACTGACGCGATAGAGCCTTTGTGCCTGCGCATCGTATTATCAATCAGCATTCGTTCGAACGCTTCGACATATTCCTTCAGCGGCTTGCCCTCGGTGGTCATCACCGGCTGCATCTCTTCGTGATCGGACATCAACAGAGACGCGATGGTGCCCGAGCCACGGCGCGATTGCAGCACCGCCCGTTCGGCAATGTTGATCAACTGGCGCACATTGCCGGGCCAAGGAGCCTGCAACAATTGCGCAGCCTCCTGCGCGCTCACCTGGGGTGCATCGCAACCGTATTCTTCGGCAAACTGCTCGCTGAGACGGGTAAACAGGGTCAGGATATCTTCGCCCCGCTGCCGCAACGGTGGCATGGTGATGCGCAGCGCCGCCAAGCGATAAAACAGGTCCGGGCGCAGCACGTCTTCCGACGTCTTGCCCGCCTCCTGCAAGTTCGAGATGGCAACGATCCGGGTCTCCGCAGGTGTGCCCTGCTCGTTCATCACGCTTAGCAGTTTGGCCTGCAACGTATCGCTCAACGCTTCCACGTCTTCCAGAACCAGCGTGCCGCCACGCGCCTCTTCGATGGCGGGCAGTTGCGCATCTTCGGGCATCATCGGGCCAAACAGGCGCTTGGCCAGTGCATCCTCTTCAAGCGCGGCGCAGGACACCAAAACAAACTTCTTACCGGCACGGCTGCCAACGGCATGAAGCGCGTGAGCCACAAGCGTTTTTCCGGTGCCGGTTTCACCGTCGATCAACACATGGCCGTCGGCCTGGCCGAGATCCAGAATATCCTCACGCAGCCGCTCCATGACCGGGCTGGCACCGATCAGCTTGTTCATGATCTGGGTGCCGCCGGACAGCTCACGCCGCAAGGCGCGGTTGTCCAGAGTCAGACGGCGCGCATTGCTGGCGCGTTTGGCCAGTTCGGACATCCGATCGGGGTTGAACGGTTTTTCAAGGAAGTCGAACGCGCCAACGCGCATCGCTTCAACCGCCATCGGCACATCACCGTGGCCGGTGATCATGATCACCGGTAAGGTGCTGTCGGCCCCCATCAGCTTTTTCAGAAGCTGAATGCCATCCATTCCCGGCATCTTGATGTCCGAGATCACGATCCCCGGATAATCCGGCCCCAGAACCTTGAGCGCGTCCTCGGCGCTGGCAAAGGTTTCCGTGTCATACCCGGACAAAGCAAGCCATTGGCTGATCGATTGGCGCATGTCCTGTTCGTCATCCACAATGGCGATTTTCATGGCCTGTGCCATAGTCATTCCTCGTTATTCCGCGGCCTCAAGGCCGTCGCTTCCCAGTGCTGGCAACTGCATTTCAAACACCGCGCCGCCGTGTTGGCCGTTGCGCGCAGTCAGCCGTCCCCCATGGTCGTTCACGATCCCCGACGAGATGGCAAGCCCCAGGCCCACCCCGTCTCCGGGCTGTTTGGTGGTATAAAACGGCTCGAACAGGTTCTCGATATCCTCGATCCCATGCCCGTTGTCGCGTACCGTCAGGACAGCCGTGTCACCCGCCGCCAGGATGATTTCCACATCCGGCTCTGCCACTGATTTGGTGGCGTCCAGCGCATTGCGCAAGAGGTTGACCATAACCTGCTCGATCCGCATCCGGTCCCCCATCACCACCACCGGTTCTTCCGGCAGGATCTGGGTGATCTTTACATGGCGCTGACGCAACTGCGGTTCCATCATCGACAAGGCCGAGGCCAGCGCTTCGCCAAGATTTACAGGTGAAAACGCATCTGCCCCCTTGCGCGCGTAAGATTTTAGCTGCCGCGTAATCGCCCCCATCCGCTCGATCAGACCATCGATGCGACCGAAACTTGCCAACGCTTCTTCCGGCCGGTTTCGACGCAACAGCAGACGGGCGCCGGCCAAATAGGTTTTCATTGCAGCCAGAGGTTGATTCAGCTCGTGACTGACCGCCGCTGACATCTCACCCAGAGCTGCAAGTTTCGAGCTTTGGGCAAGGGTCTGTTCGGCCAAATCCAACGTCTTTTCAACCCGTTCGCGTTCAGCGATTTCCCGCTGTAGCCTGGCGTTCAATGCGCGAAGCTCTGCCGACTCGCGCTGAAACAGGGTCATGCGCAGCGTCGCCCTTCGGCTCAGCGCGTAGAACGCCAGCGCCAGAAGAATCGCAAAGCCCATGATCTCGAGCGCCAGAACGCTGTTCACTTTCTCGCGGATCGAGGCATAGGTCGTGAAAGATGTCATTTGCCAGCCGCGGAACGGGATGCGCGTCTCCAGACGCATCACGGCCTCGCCTTGCAGGTAGGCGTCAGGTGGCAGAGCGGTCCAATCGGTGGTCGCGCGAATGGCCCGCTGGATCGCCCCTTGCGGCGGTTGACGCAGCAGGGCCGCCCCCTCATCCAGACCCCGCCAGCGCGGTTCGGTGGACAGAATGATGGTTCCGGTGCTGTCAGTGACCATCACCGCATCCGAAATACCGGCCCATGCCTGTTCAAACTTTTGCAGATCAACTTCGACAACGATCACGCCCAGTATTTCCGCACTGTTTTCAAGCCGGCGCGAATAGACAAAGCTGTATCCGCCGGATTCCTTGGGAATAACGGAAAAGATCGTCGCATTTGACCGGATCGCATCCACAAAATACGGAATATTCCTGTGCGCCTCGCCCAGCCTGTTCCGATCCGTCGCCGCAACCGTTCGCCCGTCACCATCCAACAGCATCAACGACGCCGCACCGATTTCCTCAACGAACGAAATCAAACGCTGCGTCGATAACGAATAGTCTCTGGATTGCAGCGCCGAAATCAGTGTCGGGTCCCGCGCCAGCAACTGGGGCACGATCGAGTTGCGGCGCAGTTCGCTCAGCAAATTGCCCGAATACAGCGCAAGGCGCAGCTCGGCCCGGTTGCGGGTGGATTCGGTGAACCTGTCGGTCAACAAGCGGTTGGTGATCCAAACCGTTGCGATTGTTGCCACCATCAATACAATAACAGCCAGCCGCAGCCGCCACCCCAACGGGGCGCCGCGAAACGGTTTCAGCAGCTTTGACCAGCCTGATCGCACGTCCGAGTTCATGATCAGACGTTACGCGCGGGCGCGCGTGACCTCAAGTCACGCCGCTTCAAACACACCTGACAATGCGCGGAACAGCGCCGCCCCGTCGGTGCCGCCATGCCCTTGATCGGCCGCACGCTCGGGATGCGGCATCATACCCAGAACACGACGGTTTTCGGAAAGGATCCCCGCGATATCACCGACTGATCCGTTGGGGTTCTCGGTATAGGTGAATGCGATCCTGTCCTGATCTCTCAACGCCGCCAGCGTTGCTTCATCCGCGAAATAGTTGCCGTCGTGATGCGCGATCGGAATACCGATCACATCGCCTGCGTTATAGCCACCGGTAAACACGCTGTCGCTGGTTTCGACTTTCAGGCCCACAGTCTTGCAGATGTATTTCAGCCCGGCATTGCGCAGCAGCGCCCCCGGCAGGATACCTGTTTCCGTCAGAACCTGAAATCCGTTGCAGATCCCGACCGCATAACCGCCGCGTTCAGTGTGGTTGACCACGGCCTTGCAGATCGGCGACTGCGCAGCGATTGCACCGCACCGCAGATAGTCACCGTAAGAAAACCCGCCCGGAACACCCACGATATCAATACCGTCCGGCAGCGCCGCATCTTTGTGCCAGACCATGTCGACCTGAAAACCAGCCTGCTCAAAGGCGACCGCGAGGTCTCGGTCACAGTTTGATCCGGGGAAAACGATTACGGCTGCGCGCATGGCGGGCCCTCCTACGAGACAAAATCGGTGACGACCGCAACGCCCGGAGGGGTTGGGTGGTCAAAGGTGGCAAGCTCGGCGCTCACCTGGTTGAGAGATATTTTTCGCGTAACCAACGGGCTCAGGTCAATTCCACCGCCCGCGATCAGCGACAACAAAGACGGATAGCGCCAGCTTGGCATTCCGCGTGTGCCAAAGACGGAAAGCTGGCCAGAGTAAAGCACATCCATCGGCAACGCCATCTGGGTGTGATCTCCGGCAGGCATCCCGATCTGCACCATGCGCCCCATTTTGCGCAGGGAACGCATCGCGGAAACGGTCGTAGCTTCGACGCCAAGCGCCTCGATCGCAACATGGGCGCCGCCACCGGTGATTTCCTTCACCACCTTAGGCGCATCGCAGGTTGCCGCATTGACCACCGCGTCAGCGCCCAGAGCCTTGGCATAGTTTAGTTTGTCATCCGTGATGTCGACAATTACCACACGTGCGCCAAGCGCCTTGCCCAGCAGCAAAGTGGAAATCCCGACACCGCCGCCGCCGAAGACGGCAATCCATTCACCGCCCTGAACCTGTGCCCGACCGACCAATGCCTGCCACGCTGTCGTCACGCGGCAACCCAACGCGGCCGCGATGTCCGGCGCGATGCTGTCCGGCAAGGATGTCAGGTTCGCGTCGGCATGGGCCACCGCGACATATTCTGCAAAAGCGCCGTCACAGGTGAACCCCGGCACAACCTGATCCGCGCAGATCGTCTGATGACCCTGCGCACAATCCGGACACCGGCCACAGGCCAGAATGAAAGGCGCAATCACCCGATCCCCGACACGCCACCGGGTGACGCGCGCGCCGACGGAAACCACCTCGCCGCAATATTCATGACCGGGGGTCATGGGCAGGATGACATCCGGGTCCGAACCAGACCACGCGTGCCAGTCAGACCGGCACACGCCGCAGGCCAGCACCCGCACGACCACGCCGTCTTCCGCAGGTGCGGGATCCGGGATCGTCGTTACCTCAAGCGGCTGACGGTAAGTGATCAGACGCGCGGCCCGCATTCCGTCAGACCAGTTCGATCTCGTAGCGTTCGATAACCGTGTTGGCCAAAAGCTTTTCGCACATCTCGGTCACATCTGCTTCGGTCGCACCATCGGCCAGTTCAAGGTCGATCACCTTGCCCTGACGCACACCTTCGACCTGATCAAAGCCCATTGCGCCCAATGCGTGCCGAACCGCTTCGCCCTGCGGGTCCAGCACCCCGTTCTTGAGCATCACATGAACCCGTGCTTTCATTTTGGCAACTCCACCTGCGGGCCGCAATCCGGGACCCATTTCGTTGCGCGGGGGATAGCGCGCCAAATGGCTTTCGACAACCCTGTTTGCAAAGCAGTTTGCCGCAGCAATCCAACTATTCGCCTTCTTTGACCAATCCCGGATAATGCGCGTCAATCGCATGGAACGTGCCAGTCAGAACCATCTCGACCGCGACGGCGACCAGCAGGATGGCCATGATCCGGGTCAGGACGTTGATCATTGTCTCACCCAACAGGCGCGAGATCTGATCTGCGAACAACAATCCCAGCCCCACGATCGCACAGGCAATCAGGATCGCCGAACCCAGCGTCACGATTTCGGCACCGTTCGACAGTTGGTGCGAAAAAACGATCGTGATGGCAATCGTGCCCGGCCCGATGGTCAAAGGTATCGCCAGCGGTACGACGGCAAAATTCAGTTTCCGCTCGTGCCCGTCGTCCATCGCGGCCTGATCGCCCGGCGGCCGGTCCTCGGCCTTCAACATCGACATCCCGATTCCGAAGATGATGATCCCTCCGGCTATCCGGAAAGCCGGCACATCAATGCCAAAAACCCCAAGCACCTCTTCCCCGATCACAACAGCGGTCAGTGCAATGACGGTAACCGAGATCATGACAACAACCGCAACATGCCGCCGTTCTTCCGCGGTGCAGTTTTTCGTCATGCTCAGAAAAATCGGGATGTTGTAAAGCGGATTGAAGATTGCAAGCACGGCGGCCAGAAACTTCAGAAATACTGTCTGATCAAACAGTTCCGCCATTTGACACCCATCCTGAACCCTTTGTGCCTGCCCGAGGCAAACATGCTGGGGAAACGGGAAACTGTCAATTTCAACCGCGAACGAAAAAGCGCCGCAAACACGGTTGCGGCGCTTTGGCCAACTTGTGGTCCGGCCGTTCCTAGTTGATCAGCGTCGGCTTGGTGACATTGTTGTTGGGAAGGACACCCAAACGGCGTGCAACTTCGGAATAGGCGTCGGTCAAACTGCCCAAATCACGGCGGAACACGTCCTTGTCCAGTTTCTGGCCGGTTTCGATATCCCACAGGCGGCAGCTGTCGGGGCTGATCTCGTCAGCTACGATCAGTCGCTGATAATCGCCTTCAAACACGCGGCCGATCTCGATCTTGAAGTCGACCAGACGAATGCCCACCGCCAGCATCACACCGCTCATGAAATCGTTCACGCGCAAGGCAAGGCTGAGGATATCGTCCATGTCCTGCTGGCTGGCCCAGCCAAACGCGGCGATATGTTCTTCGGTGACCAGCGGATCACCCAGCGAATCGTCCTTGTAGCAGTACTCGACGATCGGGCGCGGCAGTTGCGTGCCCTCTGCAATACCCAGGCGCTTGGACATCGATCCAGCGGCATAGTTGCGCACGATCACTTCCAGCGGAACGATTTCGCAGTTGCGAACCAGCTGTTCACGCATGTTCAGGCGGCGAATGAAGTGGTTCGGAATGCCGATCTGGGTCAGGCCGGTCATGAAGAATTCCGACAGGCGATTGTTGAGCACACCCTTGCCGTCGATCACGTCCTTCTTTTCCGCGTTGAACGCGGTGGCGTCATCCTTGAAATACTGGACGATCGTGCCCGGTTCGGGGCCTTCGTACAGAATCTTGGCCTTGCCTTCGTAGATTTTCTTGCGACGCGCCATAAGCGACCTTTCCACTCTGCACAGAGGGATTGAGTCCCCTCACGTTGGCGTCCTCATAGTCCAAGCACCCATTTCCCGCAAGTTCATGTACCCGAGAGGCTTTGACGCAGCGCAAATCCCTTGCGCATGGGACGTCGTATAGTCATATCATCAGGAAAGAAGACATAACCCAAGAGGTCCTTGCCCTATGACGACGTTCGACGAACGCGAAAACGCCTTTGAAGCCAAGTTTGCCCATGATGAAGAGATGCAGTTCAAGGCACAAGCCCGCTGCAACAAGCTTTTGGGTCTTTGGGCTGCTGAAAAACTGGGTAAATCCGGTGCCGACGCCGAAGAATATGCAAAGACGGTCGTGATTTCCGATTTCGAGGAAGCCGGGCACGAAGATGTCGTTCGCAAGGTTTCGGGTGACCTGGGCAACCTGTCCTCGGACGAGGAAATCCGCGCAAAAATGGCCGAGCTTCTGCCGGAAGCCAAGGCACAGGTTCTGAGCGAGACCAACTGAGCCCAGGGCGTCCGACTCATGATCTTCATGAGTTTTATGAATTTGATTTGACGCCTTGGTCATGAGACACGGGGCGTCTCTTTTTTTAACGGCGTTTTGCGCCTTTTTCTGGAACAATCCTATGACAAACGCGCTGAGCAAGCTTCTGGAATCCAATGACGCCATTCTGGCCGATGGGGCCACGGGAACGAATCTGTTCAACATGGGCCTGCAATCTGGTGACGCTCCCGAACTCTGGAACGTGGATGCCCCGGACAAGATCCGGGCTCTGTATCAGGGGTCGGTTGATGCAGGCAGCGATCTGTTCCTGACCAACACGTTCGGCGGCACAGCGGCACGGCTGAAACTGCATGACGCGCACAACCGCGTGGGCGAGCTTAACCGCATCGGCGCCGAGCTGGGGCGCGAAATCGCCGACAAGGCGGGACGACCTGTCGTCGTTGCAGGATCGGTCGGCCCGACTGGTGAAATCATGGAACCGGTCGGCAGCCTGTCGCACGCGGAAGCCGTGGAAATGTTCCACGAACAGGCGGAAGCGCTGAAAGAAGGTGGGGTGGATGTTCTGTGGGTGGAAACCATCAGCGCCCCGGAAGAGTTTCGCGCCGGCGCCGAAGCCTTTGCCCTGGCCGACATGCCCTGGTGCGGCACAATGAGCTTTGACACGGCCGGACGCACGATGATGGGTGTCACCTCGGCCGATCTGGCACAACTGGTCGAAACCCTGCCGAATCCTCCCATCGCTTTCGGTGCGAATTGCGGCACCGGCGCATCCGACATTCTGCGCACCGTACTGGGATTTGCCGCGCAAGGGACTGAACGCCCGCTGATTTCGAAGGGCAATGCAGGCATTCCGAAATATGTGGATGGTCACATCCATTATGACGGCACGCCCGAACTGATGGGGCAGTATGCCGCCATGGCGCGGGATGCCGGCGCGACCATCATTGGCGGGTGCTGCGGAACCATGCCCGACCACCTGCGCAAGATGCGTGAGGCGCTGGATACCACACCTCGTGGCGAGCGCCCGACACTCGATCAGATCACTGATACGCTGGGTCCGTTCACATCCGCCTCGGACGGGACGGACGACGATGCGGCACCGGATCGCCGCACACGCCGCCGCCGCCGCGCATGATGCCAGCCTGATCAGCGCCCTTCGAATTTCGGAGGGCGTTTTTCCATGAAGGCCACAACACCTTCGGCAAAGTCCCGCGAACGGCCACATTCGCCTTGCAGGTGCGCCTCGGTCGCAAGCTGCTGTTGCAGAGTGTTTTCATACGTTCCGCGAATGGCTTGCTTGATTGCGCCATAGGCGGCCGTGGGGCCTTTTGCCAGATACTCTGCCCTCTTGCGCCAATGATCGGCGAAGGCGTCATCCGGCACGGCTTCCCAGATCATGCCCCATTCATCCGCCTGCTTTGCGGTGATCTTGTCGGCAAACAAGGCCGCGCCCATTGCTTTGGCCAACCCCATCTGGCGGGGCATGAACCATGTCCCCCCGGCATCGGGAAGCAGACCGATACGGGCAAATGCCTGTAGGAAATAAGCGCTTTCCGTTGCAATCACCACATCTGCACAAAGGGCAAGGTTCGCGCCTGCCCCGGCCGCCGGTCCGTTCACCGCGGCAATCGTGGGCACCGGGCAATTGTGGATCGTCTCCAGCATCGGTTCATATTCATCGCGCAGCGACCGTTCCAGATCGATCTTGCCGGTTGAAGACGCATCGCCCAGATCCTGCCCGGAACAAAACGCAGGGCCCGAACCGGTGATGACGACACAGCGCGCCTTGACCGCTGCATCTTTCATCGCGTGCGTAATCTCTGCCCGCATCTGGGTGGTCAGCGCGTTCATCTTGTCCGGCCTGTTCAGCGTCAGAACTGCCAGACCATCTGCAATCTCCAGAGCAACCGTTTCGTAATTCATGAAAAGCCTCCCGTCGCGCCATGTGTTTTTGCACACTTACTGGCCCGGACGGGATGGGAAAAGCAGAACCACGCGTCAGTCTTCAAGAATTTGACGCAGACGTTCTTTTTCGTCCTCACTCAACGCGGCAGAGTCCACTGACGCACGGGCCTTGGACCGGGTACGGAGAAAGCTCAACCCAACCGCTGCAGCGATCAACAGCATGATTGGCCCGGCCAGCCACAAAAACAGGTTCGAGCCGCTGGCAGTCGGTTTCAGAAGTACGTATTCGCCATACCGATCAACGATAAACGCGATCGCCTGTTCGTCCGTATCCCCAGCCACCAACCGTTCCCGCAACAACACGCGCAGATCGCGCGCGAGATCCGCGTTGCTTTCGTCGATGCTCTCATTGCGGCACACAAGGCAACGCAGTCCGGCGCTGAGATCCCGCGCACGCTGTTCCAGAACCGGATCATCCAGAACCTCGTCAGGCTGCACCGCAAAGACAGGGGTTGCGAACATCATCACAATCAGAACAATGCGTTTCATTCCGCAGGTACTCCGCCGACCGGGGTTTTTCTTGCGCCTGCGGCCACGCGGAAGCGCCTGTCACACAGGCTCAGGACACCGCCAAGCGCCATCAGGATACAGCCGCCCCAGATCCAGTTTGCCAGCGGCTTGATATAGGTTCGCATCACCCAGCCACCATCTGCCTGTTGATCGCCGATCACGACGTAAAGGTCCCCGAGGAAACGATAATCGATCGCCGCTTCGGTCGTGGGCATCCGCGCAACGGGGTAGTCCCGTTTTTCCGGGTGCAATGTCCCGATCGGACGGCCATTCTTTTCAACCAGAACATCCGCCGTAGTCGAAAAATAGTTCGGCCCCTCGACCCGACGGACATCTTGCAGCGTCAGCGTGAATTGTCCCACTTCGAAAGGTTGGTTGGGTTGGGCGACACGAATATCCTCGTCCTCCCACGCAGTCAGGCCTGCAATGGCAAAGATGGTAACACCCAGCCCGGTATGAGCAACGGCTTTACCCCAATCCGCCCCAGGCAGACGGAACAAGCGTTTCAGGCTGCCATTGCGCCCCGTACGGCTCCACAGATCAACGATGGCGCCAAATGTAATCCACGCCCCAAGGAATAGACCCACCGGCCCCAAAGCGCTTCGGCCGGTCTGCATCGCCCAAACCAACAGGGCAATCGCCAAGGCGAGACCAAAGGCATAGCGCAGCGACCAGGCCGTTTTTCCAATCCGCCCGCGTTTCCACGGCAACATGGCCCCGATGGGAAGGATCAATCCCAGCAAAACCATGAATGGGGAGAATGCAGCGTTGAAAAACGGCGCCCCGACCGAGAGTTTGCGATCAAACATCATCTCGGCCACCATCGGCCACATGGTACCGACAAAGACCACGAAACAACTGACCGCCAGCAGGACGTTGTTTACGATTAGCGCGCTTTCGCGGCTGACCATGCCGAAAACACCCTTGGCCTCCATCGCCTGCGCCCGCGCGGCAAACAAAGTCAGCGCCCCGCCGATGAAAACCACCAGAATGAACAGGATGAACACCCCGCGTTCCGGGTCATTGGCAAAGGCGTGAACCGAGGTCAGCAGCCCCGAACGAACGATGAATGTTCCGATCAGCGAAAACCCGAAGGCAATGATTGCCAGCAGGATGGTCCAGCTTTTCAGCGCCTCGCGCTTTTCAACAACAATTGCCGAATGCAGCAGCGCTGCCGCCAGGAGCCACGGCATGAAAGAAGCGTTCTCAACCGGATCCCAGAACCAGAAACCGCCCCAGCCCAGCTCGTAATAGGCCCACCAAGACCCCAGCGCGATGCCGATTGTCAAAAACACCCAGGCGGCCAGCGTCCATGGGCGAACCCAGCGGCCCCATGCCGCATCGATACGCCCTTCGATCAGCGCCGCGATGGCAAAACTGAACGCCATGCTCAGCCCCACATAGCCGAGATACAGAAACGGCGGATGGAAGGCCAAACCGGGATCCTGCAGCAACGGGTTCAAATCCCGCCCGTCAAACGGCGCGATTGCCAGCCGGTCAAACGGGTTCGAGGTAAACAGTATGAAAGCAAAAAATGCCACGGCAATGGCAGATTGAACCGCAAGCACACGCGCCTTCAGGCTTGGGGGCAACCCGCCCCCAAAGAACGCCGCCATCGCTCCGAACAGCGTGACAATCAGCACCCAAAGCAACATCGATCCTTCGTGGTTTCCCCACGTCCCGCTGATCTTGTAGATCATCGGCTTGGCCGAATGACTGTTTTCGACCACGATCCGCAGCGAAAAGTCCGACACGATGAATGCCCAGATCAGCGCACCGAAGGAAAATGCAGTCAGCAGAAATTGGACGATGGCAGCAGGCTCGGCAAAAGCCATCCAGCCGGTCCAGTTTTTTGACGCACCGATCAGAGGCACCACGCTTTGCACGATGGCGACGAAAAAGGCGAGGATGAGGGCGAAATGGCCAAGCTCTGTAATCATGCCCCGGAATATACTGCGAGGCCGAACCGGGGGCCATTAACTTTCGCACGAACCGGGGGCACATAGTGTCGCGGGTCAAAGCCCTCGAAGCTTGCGCCAATCGGTCAATGCTGGATTCGCATCAGGACGCGAGGCGTTCTGCATCAGGTTGCCATCAGGGCCGGGGTCGGCGACGCCCGGGCTGTCGCTGCGCATGGCCCGTACTGTTTCTATGTTCCCCATGACCGTCGGCAACCGCTGCATGGCTGCGCCTATATCCCGCTGAAAATCCTGCATTTTGCTCTGATGGCGCGCGCCAAAATAGAAAGACACAATCACGCCCAGCAACCACCAAAGAGGTTCCGGCACCAGCGCAATGCCCTGCATGCGTTCAGCGAACCACAGCGGATCCACCATTGCGGCAACAAACAATCCCAGCGTTCCAAGTGCCAACGCCGGGCGCGGTAACCGGTTCACGCCATCCATAATGCGGTCGTACAGGCCTTTTTGAGGAACCACGAACTCTCGGCCGAACTGCGTCATTGCCTGACTTTGCAACTCTGTCGCGCGCTCGGCACGGGACTCGGCGTTTTCCCGGTATATTTCAACCGTCTCACGCACAGCGTTGCGACCGCCCCCAAACAGCAGCGCCAATACCCCCGAGATCAACCCCATGCCGCAACCCTTTCCTTGAATTCACTTTCCGTAAGACGATAGCGTGGCGACAGAAACTCTTCGGCCCGTTTGATCCAGCCTCCTTTGCCACCGGATCGGGTGCGCGCGTATTTTCTGGATGCCGGGCGTTTGTCGGCCAGCCGAAAGTAATAGTTCCGCCGCGCCACACCATACGCATCGCGCAACGCGTTGGGGTCTGGTTGGGCCGCGTCTTCGCACGCCTGTGCCGTTTGCGCGCCGATCACGCCATCTGCCACGACGTCAAACCCCATATCACGCAAAAGCCGTTGCAGGATTATTACTGCTTGCGCACCGGCATTGACGTACATGTCAAAAACAGGGGCATGCAGAACATCTGGCAACAGCACGATGCGTGGCTTTTCAAAGTAGTGCTGAACAAAGATGTCGACCGCCTCGCGCTGAGTAAGCGCCCGGACATCCGCCACGTCAACCAGCCCATCCCCGGTCAGATCCAGTCCAAGCCGGCGCATCGTATGGATGGTGACACCGAATTTGGTTGCCCCGCCCGGATCGTCCGGGTCATTCACGTACCCGCCTTCCCGACGCACAATTTCATTGGCAATCTGCCGAACTGTTTGCATAGCGCCCTCATTTCGTTGAATGGCGCTGACGATCCCGAAAAAGAATTAACAAGCCTGAACGACCGAGGGCGCTGCCTGCATCCCGCGCGCAACGCCCTCAACACAAATGTGGGTCAGGTCAGCTTCCTTCAGCCTCTTTGTACACGCCCTGCTCTTTCAACGCGTCCACGACTTCCTTCGGCATATAGGTTTCGTCATGTTTGGCAAGAATTTCCGTGGCTTCGAACACGCCGTTCACGTAACGTCCGGTGCCGACCATGCCCTGATTTTCCGAAAACAAATCAGGCAGAACCCCGGTGAAAGAAACCTTGACGCTTTCGCCGCCGTCGGTGACGACAAAATGTACGGTTTCGCCCTGCCCGCGGATGATCGAACCTTCTTCGACCAGGCCCCCAATCCGAAAGACCTCGGTCGGCTTGGGTGGTTCGGCAATCACCTGGCTTGGCGAGCGGAAAAAGTTGATCCCGTCGCGCATGGCATAGCCAATCAACGCCGTCGATGCCACCAAGGCAACGACAGCTACCAGAATGACTTGTACTCGGCGACGTTTCTTGAGCGTTTTCATACCGTCCTCACGGGAATAACGGTGCCATCATCAGGCCCCGGGTTTCAATCTCACCTAACATCAGATTGGCATTCTGCAAGGCTTGGCCACTGCTACCTTTTGTCAGGTTATCCAGCGCCGCGATCACGATCGCACGCCGTTCGATCCGATCTGCCACAACTCCGATATGACAGAAGTTGGACCCGCGCACATGGTGGGTCGATGGTGTCTCGCCCATCGGCAGCATCTGAATGAAAGGCTCATCCGCATAAGCCTTTGCAAGCGTTTCATAGATGCTCAGCGGGTCACCTTTTACGTAGGTCGTGGCCAGAATGCCCCGGTTTGCAGGGATCAGGTGCGGAGTGAACTGCACATGAACCGCACGACCGGCCAGCTTGGAAAACTCCTGATCGAACTCGCCCAGATGCCTGTGGGTCCCGCCGACGGCATAGGCGTTGGTGCCCTCGCTCAGTTCGGCGTGCAGCAGGTTTTCCTTCAGCGACCGCCCTGCCCCGGATACAGCACATTTCAAATCCAGCACGATATCGTCCAGATCAATCACCCTGGCAGAAACAAGCGGCCGCAGAACGTATTGACCGGTTGCCGCGTTGCACCCTGTGCCCGCCACCAGCCGCGCGCCCCGGATTTCGTCGCGATAAAACTCGGTCAGGCCATAAACGGCCTCTTCCTGCTGCTCGAGCGCGGTATGCGGGTTTCCGTACCACTTTTCATATTCATCCGGGTCAGTCAGCCGGAAGTCAGCAGACAGATCGATGATCTTCAGATCCTTGGGCAGTGCTCTGATCACTTCCTGGCTGGTCTTGTGCGGAAGGGCACAAAAACACAGATCGATCCGGGAAAAATCGATCTCGGAAATCTTGCACAGATCCGGCAGGTCCATGTGGCGCAGATGCGGGAAAACCTGCGCCATGGTCATCCCTGCCTTGCGTTCGGCGGCCAGCGCGGCGATTTCCATGTTGGGGTGTTCGGCGATCAACCGCACCAGTTCCGCACCAGTATAACCCGAAGCGCCCAGAATTGCGATTTTATGGGTCATGTCAGACCTCTTCTCAACGTGTGTCACATGTTACGACCGCCGATGCGACGGTCTTGAAATAATGAAAGCAGAGCGGCCGCGTCCTTGACCGAAGTCAGGCAGCCTCGAATGTGATTTGTCGTCGGAGGAACTGTGTCGCCCGATCGCTCACCACATTGGGTTTCCCCGTCGTCAGGAACCCTCCCGGGCCACTACCCAGCATGTTGGGGTGGCGATGCAGATAATCCGCAAGGCTTTCCGCGACCAACTCCCCCTGGCTATAGACCTGCACGTCAGGTCCCAATGCCGCCTGAAACACGTCAGCCATTAGCGGGTAATGCGTACAGCCCAGAATGGCCGCCTGCGGTTCAGGCATCTTGCGCTTGAGGGCTTCCACATGGCTGCGCACCAGCGCCTCGGCCAGGATCATGTCACCGTCTTCAATGGCATCCACGACTCCACCACATGCCTGCGCCTCGACATCCACGCCAATTGCCCGGAACGCCAGCTCGCGCTGAAAGGCCCGGCTGGACACAGTGGCGGGCGTGGCGAACAAGGCGACATGCTTGACCGCCACTTCGCGTGGTGGGGAATTGTCGCCCCATTGCCGTTCGGTCAGGGCTTCGATCAAGGGAACAAAGACACCAAGCACACGTTTGCCTTCGGGCACGCCCTCTTCCTGCATCCGGCGCAGCGCCGCCGCGCTGGCTGTGTTGCAGGCCAGAATCACCAAGTTGCAGCCGCGATCCCAAAGGTCCTGCACGGCCTTTCGGGTCAGCTGATAGATGTCCTCGGCATCGCGCACACCGTATGGGGCATGCGCGCTGTCCGCGTAATACAGGAAATCAACGTCAGACAGTCGTGTCTGCGCGGCGCTCAGGACGGTAAGACCGCCCAATCCGGAATCAAAGATACCTACTGCCATTAGCCCCTTCAGGCGCGATGCCGTTCCTCAAATTCATATCCATAGTCATAAGACTTCAGCGGTGTCGGAGACAGCTCATACGTCGCTTTGCGCAGGAAATCCATCATCTTGCGCGTATCCTTGCCCAGCGGATCCAGAATGTCGCGCCCGATAGGTGTGCCAATCACCACTTTGACCGGAGTATCGACACGTTTTTTGAATTCCTTGATCAGCAACCCCATGCGCAGGGTGTTGTGCATATGGCTAGCAATCTGAAACAGACGTGACGTGTGCCCGTCGAAGAACACCGGAACGACAGTGGCGTTGGATTTCGCCGCCATTCGGGCCGTGAAACCGCGCCAACCCGGATCCATAGGATGGGCAAACGGATTAACGCCGGTGCTGACCGTACCCCCGGGGAAAATCCCGATCGCGCCGCCATCGCCAAGGTAATTCAATGCAGTCTTCCGCGTATCCAGGTTCAGTTTCACCGCTTCTTTCGTTTCATCAAACGAAACAGGCAAAACGATACGGTTCAGGTCTTCGGCCTTGCGGAAAACGCGATTTGCGAGAATTCGGAAATCACCACGGGTCTGAGACAATATATGCCCCATCATCAGCCCATCCAGAATTCCATATGGATGGTTTGCAATCAGGATAAGCGGACCTTCCTTGGGGATATTCGCCAGCGCGCCACCAACGACATCCAAGGTCAATCCATAGCGATCGACCATGACCGACCAAAAATCCCGACCCTTTGCGACTTCTTTTTCGTATCCGTCCGCCCGTTTGATCAGACGCAACCGTCCCGTGGTGTTCTCCATCAGCCTGATGACCAACCGCCCCCCCTTGGTTTCGGCGGAATGCGCATACGAGATGTCACGAACGACATGACGACGAGAAGACATGAAGGGCTCCGTTTTGCTGCCCGCAAAATAAGTACAAGCAACAGGTTTGACCAGCTATCGTGACACCCTTGTGACGAATTACTCTGCCGCAGCTTGCAATTCAGGCCCACCGCTGCGGATGACGGCCAGCAGCTCTTCTCGCCGTTTCGCAGCCTTGGCCTCATTTTCCCGCAGTACCGGCCCAAATCCGCGGATATCCAGCGGCAAACGAGCCAGGGCAGCAATCGCATCACGGGTGTCCTGCGACACCAAGGGCAGTACCTCGCGCATGTCCTTTTCATACTGTCGGATCAGGGCGCGCTCCATCTTGCGTTCGGATGAATATCCAAAAATGTCCAGTGGTGTGCCGCGCAATGCCTTGAGTTTGGTCAACAGCTTCAATGCAGTCAGGATGGATTCGCTGAACGCGCGCTTTTTCGGCCTGCCATTGCTACCCGATCCGCCGAATATCGGCGGGGCAAGGTGAAAGGTCATCTTGAAGTCACCATCAAACTCGGCCGCCGCTTTTTCCCGACTGGTCAGCAGAAGACGTGCAACCTCGTATTCGTCCTTGTATGACAACAGCTTGTGATACCCTTTCGCTACCGCTTCGCGCACATACGCGTCCTCGACACTGTCCACCAGCTTGCGGTACCGCCTGGCCAGCCGGGCGCTTTGATATTCCGTCAGGTGCTGCGCGCGAAACGCGATGATTTGGTCCAGTGTCTTGGGCATCTCGGCCACGGTCGGCGCAAGGATGGATTGCACGTCTTCCTGGTGCAGAACCGCCCAACGTCCGATATCAAACGCACGCTTGTTGCGTTCGACCGCCGTGCCGTTCAATTCGATGGCCTCAAAGATCGCCTGATGGCTGACCGGCAACAGCCCGCGCTGCCAGGTCGCGCCAAAGATCATCATGTTGGAATAGATTGAATCCCCCATCACCGCGCGCGCCAGTTCGGTCGCATCAAACAGCGAGACATCTTCTTTCAGCCGCGCTTGCAGGGCCAGTTCCAGCTGATCCGCCGGAATGCGGAACTCGGTATCACGCGTGAAGTCGCCCGTCACCGTTTCATGGCTGTTCACGACGGCCCCCGTACGTCCGGTGCGCGTCAGGCCCAACGTCTTTGCGCCGGCCGAGACCACCAGATCGCCACCGATCAGCGCGTGGGCCTCGCCAGTGGCGACGCGAATTGCGCTGATGTCCTCGGGGCGGTTGGCCAATCTACAGTGGATGTGGACTGCGCCGCCTTTTTGCGCCAGCCCCGCCATTTCCATCATGCCCGCGCCTTTTCCGTCGATCTGCGCCGCCTGCGCAAGGATGGCGCCAATGGTGACGACACCCGTACCGCCGACGCCGGTAATCACGACGTTGTGCGTGCCGGTGATCTTCGGCAGATCTGGTGTTGGCAAATCTGGCAGATCAATTTCGGTCGTCGCCTCTTTGCGAATTTTCGCGCCCTCAAGCGTCACGAATGACGGGCAGAAACCGTTCAAGCACGAGTAATCCTTGTTGCAGCTCGATTGATCAATGGCCCGCTTGCGGCCCAGCTCGGTCTGTTTGGGAACGATCGACACGCAGTTTGACTGTACACCGCAATCGCCGCAGCCTTCGCAGACATCGGTGTTGATGAACACACGCTTGTCGGGATCGGGGAATGTGCCGCGCTTGCGGCGGCGGCGCTTTTCGGCAGCGCAGGTTTGTACGTAGACGATGACCGATACGCCCTCGATCTCGCGAAACTTCTCCTGCACCTGCATGAGATCGGCACGCTCGTATGTCTGAACGCTGGCGGGTAGAGCCTTGAAGTTGACGTCCTCTTTTTCATCGTAAACCACGGCTACCTCTCGGACACCCATTGCCTTGACCTCGGCAACGATCCGTTCGGCGGTCAGGTCGCCTTCATTGTCCTGCCCGCCGGTCATGGCAACCGCGTCGTTGAACAATATCTTGAAGGTGATGTTCGTTCCTGCGGACAATGCAGCCCGGATCGCCTGAACGCCCGAATGGTTGTACGTGCCATCGCCAAGGTTCTGGAACACGTGCTTGGTCGTCGAAAACGGCGCCTCGCCGATCCAGTTGGCGCCTTCCCCACCCATTTGCGTAAATCCGGTCGTCTCGCGATCCATCCATTGTACCATGTAGTGACAGCCGATACCGGCATAGGCGCGGCTGCCATCCGGCACCTTGGTCGAGCTGTTGTGCGGACAGCCGGAACAGAAATACGGAAGCCGCGTGGCTATTTCCTGCGCGTTGTCAGCCCGGCGCGCTTCTGACAAAGACGCCAGCCCGGCCCGGATACCATCGGTCTCTCGACCCTCTTCAATCAGGATTTCGCCCAGCTTTTCAGCGATCATGATCGGGTCAAGCGCACCGCGCGTCGGGAACAGTTCTTCCCGGTGCAACGCCCCGGCCCCGCCTTTGTACCAGCCATAGACCCGGCGTCCGCGCCGGTCGTCAAAGATGGCCTCCTTGACCTGAACCTCGATCAGCTTGCGCTTTTCCTCGACGATCACGATCAGATCCAGCCCCTCGGCCCAGTCGTGGAATCCGGCCATATCCAGCGGGAAGGTCTGCCCCACCTTGTAGGTGGTAATGCCCAGACGCTCGGCCTCGGCTTCGTCGATGTTCAGAAGCGAAAGCGCATGTGTCAGGTCCAGCCAGTTCTTTCCAGCCGCGACAAAGCCGATCTTGGCGCCGGGTTTGCCCCACATCCGTTTGTCCAGCTTGTTGGCGTGCGAAAACGTCTCGGCCGCGAACCTCTTGTAGTCGATGACACGCGTTTCCTGCATATGCGGCGTGTCCCCCAACCGGATGTTCAATCCGCCATCCGGCATATCGAATTCAGGGATGACCACCTGCATCCGGTCCGGACTGCCATCCACGACCGAGGTGACTTCGATCGTGTCCTTCATCGTCTTCAGGCCGACCCAGACACCCGCGAATCGGCTGAGTGCAAATCCATAAATGCCATAGTCGAGGATTTCCTGAACGCCGGCAGGGCTGACGATCGGCATATACATGTCGACCAGCGACCATTCGGATTGATGCAGCACCGTCGAGCTTTCGCCGGTATGGTCATCCCCCATCGCCATGAGCACACCGCCATGTTTGGCCGTACCCGCCATGTTTGCGTGGCGCATGACGTCACCGGACCTGTCGACGCCCGGACCCTTGCCATACCAAAGCCCGAATACCCCATCGAATTTGCCGTCGCCGCGCAGCCCCGCCTGCTGGCTGCCCCAAAGCGCGGTGGCTGCCAGATCTTCGTTCAAACCGAACTGAAACGTGACATCGCTTTCGGCCAGCGGCTTCTGGGCCCGCATCATTTGCTGATCTACGGCCCCCAAAGGAGACCCGCGGTATCCAGTGACCAATCCAGCGGTGTTGAGACCCGCTTGCCGGTCTCTGGCCTTTTGCATCAGCATCAAGCGCACAAGCGCCTGTGTTCCGTTCAGAAGAACCGGGCTTTTCTCAAGATCGAACCGGTCGTTCAGCGTTATCTGTGGCTGGCTCATCAGACGTCTCCCCTCGTCAGATCAGTGTGCTATACTTGGATTTATTTTAGGTCATAATTTCTGACCTGTATAGAATTTATCCACTGATATGTAACGATTTCGTCCATTGAATGTAGAACTTGTCACCTATTTCATATAGGGCTTCTGAAAGATAACGAAAGTTGCGGTAATGGATTGGGACAAGCTTAGAATATTTCATGCGGTGGCCGATGCGGGCAGCCTTACGCACGCCGGAGACAAGCTGAACCTGTCTCAATCCGCCGTAAGCCGACAGATCCGCGCATTGGAAGAGTCTCTGGATGCCACTCTGTTCCACCGTCACGCGCGGGGGCTGATTCTCACCGAACAGGGCGAGTTGTTGTTTGACGCCACATCTGCCATGTCGAAACGGCTGGATGCCGCAGCCGCGCGTATTCGGGACAGCGAGGAAGAAGTCTTCGGTGTTTTGCGTGTCACAACGACCTTCGGCTTTGGTACACTCTGGCTGGCACCGCGCTTGCCGAAACTGTATGAGCAATACCCTGACCTGAACATCGACCTGATGCTTGAAGAACGCGTTCTGGATCTTCCGATGCGCGAAGCGGACGTCGCCATCCGCATGAAAGAGCCAAGCCAGGCCGACCTGGTGCGCAAGCGCCTTATGACCGTTCAGATGATGTTGTATGCAACCCAGGATTATATCGAAAACCACGGCGGCATGTTGCAGTCCCTGGAAGAGATCAAGGACCACCGTCTGATTTGTCAGACCCCTGCGGCGCCGCAGGTTGGCGCCAGTGCCGCCATGGTGCGCCACCTGATGACCTATAATCCCGGCTCTTTGCTGACTGTGAACAACTATTTTGGCGTGCTTCAGGGCGTTTTGCACAATCTGGGCATCGGTGTTCTGCCCGATTACGTCACACAGGATTTTCCGCACCTCGTGCCCATCCTGTCAGACATAGAAACCGCAGATGTTCCGGTTTATCTGGCTTACCCGGAAGAATTACGGCATTCAAAACGCGTTGGAGCGTTTCGCGATTTCGTGCAGGACGAAATCATCGCACAGCGTAAACAACTGAAACAGATGGGAAAACTGTAGCTATGCGCAAATAGCATAACGGACATGAAGTGTTCACAGGGTTAATTGCCTTGAACGTTCACTAACTGACCCCTAAATGAGCACTCGAAGGCGGTGATGCTGAAACGCTCATCATCTTCATACCTCCCTGTTGGACTACGGCCGAGCTTATAGCTCGGCCTTTTTTTTGGCTGGACCCTGCATTAAGTCAGCGAAAGCTCTGGGAAAAATACACGCATAGGCATATGATCCTCAAAAAACGATACAATTTCGTGTTTGAGGGAAAATACATGTTCCACCCACTCCGTCTGGTTTTGGCGCTCGTCTCCGCGTTATTCATGGCAGTGCCACTATATGCACAGGACTCCGGTTCAACTTCTACAGTGACCATCCCGGAAGACCTGACACCCGAGCAGGTCGACGATCTTGTTGCTCGCATGTCCGATGATCAGGTTCGCGCAATTCTGTTGGAACGCCTTGATGCCGTGGCGGAAAAACAAGCCGCCGAAAAAGCAAACGTAGAAGACCCGTTGACCGAGATAAGCGAGATCTGGGCTGAAATGGTCGCGTCCTGGACACATGTCCTGACCACGCTTCCCAACATAGTGACGGCGCAGATTACCGCGTTCAGCAATTTTAGCGATACGTTCGGATCGACCGGTGTCTTTACACTTATAGGGCTTGTCCTCTCTGTGCTTGTTGTCGGGTTCATTGCGGAAAAGCTGTTCATTTTCCTGACCCGACGCTGGCATGAAGCAACCGAAGCCGCGGACGAGGCCGACCTTTGGGGCGCCGTCAGATACCTGTTTCGCCGGTTCTGCCGCGAAATCGCCGGGCTGATCATTTTCTATGTCGTGATCCGCGCGGTTGGCCGCGGTCTTCTGACGACGGAACAGATCACCTATGCTGCACCGTTTGTATTCTATCTTATCTGGGTGCCGCGATTGGGTGCAGCAGCGTCCCGGTTTGTTCTGGCGCCGGAGAAGCCGCAATTTCGGTTGGTCAATATCGACGACCACTGGGCAAAGTACCTGCACCGTAACCTGATCGGTCTGTTGATCCTGATCGGGTTCACGCTGTTCGTCGTTCGGTTCAACGCACTCAATGGCGTCACGGGTGACGATACCCGCATTGGCTTCTGGCTGAACGCGGCAATTCACGTCTATATCGCCGCAATCGCCTGGACCGCGCGTGAAGGTCTGTCGCAGATGATGTTGGGGACAGACCCGGATCACACGAAATTCGATGAAGAAGTTGCACATTATTACCCCTATTTTGCCATCGGCGTTTCGGTGGCAATCTGGCTGCTGGTCGAGTTCCTGGTCGCGCAGCGTGATCCGGCAACATTGAGATTGCTGACCAGCGGCGCGCATTTCACGACGATGTTCTGGTTGTTGATTGCACCTGCGCTGGATACGCTGATCCGCGGTCTTGTGCGGCATTTGCAACCGCCAATGTCGGGCGAAGGCCCTCTTGCCGAACGCGCCTACCGTTCCGCGAAACGCAGCTACATCCGGATTGGTCGCGTTATCGCCGGCTTGGTCGTAGTTTTCATGATTGCACGCGTATGGCATCTTGACCTGCGCAATGTCGCTTCGGCCGGTGTCGGTGCCGAAGTCGGCGGTGCCGTGATCGAATTCCTGCTAATCATCGCCGTTGGCTATATCCTGAACGAGGTCGTCTCGCTCTGGATCAACCGCCGATTGGCCAAGGAACAGACTGCGGCCGAGGCGCTGGACGAAGAAGCAGGCGGTGAAGGCGGCGGTGCCGGCGGCTCTCGTCTGGCGACGGTTCTGCCCCTGATGCGGATCACGGCCCAGATTACGATTGCCGTGATTTTTGGCCTGCTGGCGCTGGGCGCATTGGGCATCAATATCACACCGCTTTTGGCCGGTGCCGGTGTTCTGGGTCTGGCGATCGGTTTTGGTGCGCAGAAGCTGGTTGCTGATATCGTGGGCGGGGTTTTCTTCCTGATCGACGATGCCTTCCGCGTCGGAGAATATGTCGATGTCGGCGGCACGATGGGCACTGTCGAGAAAATCTCGGTTCGCTCGATGCAGTTGCGTCACCATCGCGGCCCTGTACACACGATACCCTACGGTGAGATTCAGAAGCTGACAAATTTCAGCCGCGACTGGGTGATCATGAAGCTGAAATTCACCGTGCCGTTCGACACGGATCCCAACAAGGTCAAGAAGATCTTCAAGAAGATCGGTGCTGAGATGATGGAGGACGAGACCCACAAGGATGGCTTCCTGCAACCGTTCAAATCGCAAGGTGTGTTCGATTTTGACGATGTCGGCATGATCATCCGCGGCAAGTTCATGGCCAAGCCCGGCAAGCAGTTCACACTGCGCAAGGAGATCTTCAACCGGGTCAAGGCGGCCTTCAAGGAAAACGGCATCGACTTTGCCCGTCGCGAAGTGCGCGTTGCGATTCCGGGGCTGGACGACAATGAAAACCTAACCCCGGAACAAAAGACGGCTGTTGGTGCCGCAGCCGCAGCGCAGCTCAACAAGGATCAGGGATCGGCGTAAGCTTCGCGGTCCACGCCAGCTGCATGCACCCATTTTGGGACGCATTCATCCGGAACCGGCAGTGATGCCGGTTCCGTTTTTCTTTGAAAGACGCAACCTGCGCCGTCTTGACCCTTTCCACACGCGCGCGCTTGCCCTACAAGGCGCGCAATCTCGGCCCACTTGGACACAGGACAGAAGATGCAAGAGCCCGCCATCACACCCGATCTGATTGCCGCACACGGGCTCAAGCCCGAGGAATATGACATGATCCTCGAGATCATCGGGCGTGAACCTACTTTCACCGAGCTCGGCATTTTCTCGGCCATGTGGAACGAGCACTGTTCCTACAAATCTTCGAAGAAATGGCTGCGCACCCTGCCCACCTCTGGGCCCCAGGTGATCTGCGGACCCGGTGAAAACGCAGGCGTGGTGGACATTGGCGACGGTCAGGCCGTGGTCTTCAAGATGGAAAGCCACAACCACCCGTCTTACATCGAACCCTATCAGGGTGCGGCGACCGGCGTGGGGGGCATCCTGCGCGACGTCTTTACTATGGGCGCGCGTCCCATTGCGTCCATGAACGCATTGTCTTTTGGCGAACCCGGCCATCACAAGACCCGTCAACTGGTCAACGGCGTGGTCGAGGGCATCGGTGGCTATGGCAACTGCTTCGGTGTGCCTTGCGTCGGTGGCGAAGTGCGCTTCCACCCCGCATACAATGGCAACTGCCTTGTTAACGCCTTTGCCGCTGGTCTGGCCGACAGCGACAAGATTTTCTACTCGGCCGCGTCGGGCGTGGGTATGCCCGTCGTCTATCTGGGCGCAAAAACCGGGCGTGATGGTGTGGGTGGTGCAACCATGGCATCCGCCGAATTCGACGACACAATCGAAGAAAAGCGTCCCACCGTTCAGGTCGGCGACCCCTTCACCGAAAAACGCCTGATGGAGGCGACGCTGGAACTGATGCAGACCGGTGCGGTGATCTCGATCCAGGACATGGGCGCGGCGGGCCTGACCTGCTCGGCCGTTGAAATGGGTGACAAGGGTGGCCTTGGCGTGCGCCTTGATCTGGAAAACGTTCCTCAGCGCGAAGAAAACATGACAGCCTATGAAATGATGCTGTCCGAATCTCAGGAGCGTATGCTGATGGTCCTCAAGCCCGAGCTTGAGGCCGAGGCCCGCGCCGTGTTCGAAAAATGGGATCTTGATTTCGCAATCGTTGGCGAAACCATTGCCGAAGACCGCTTTCTGATCATGCATAACGGTGAAGTCAAAGCCGATCTGGTTCTGTCCAAACTGTCTTCTACCGCGCCGGAATACGACCGCCCATGGGAGCCTACGCCACAGGCAGAAGAACTGGCCGAAGTGCCCCAGATCGACCCGATTGACGGGCTGCGCGCCCTGCTCGCGTCGCCCAACTACGCAGGCAAGCAGTGGGTCTATGAACAGTACGACACCATGGTGATGGCGGATTCCGTCCGCACGCCGGGTCTGGGTGCGGGCATGGTCCGCGTCCACGGTACCGACAAGGTGCTTGCCTTCACATCCGACGTGACCCCGCGCTATGTGCGCGCAAACCCTTTTGAGGGCGGCAAACAAGCGGTGGCCGAAGCTTATCGCAACCTGACCGCCGTCGGAGCCAAACCGCTTGCCACGACGGACAACCTGAACTTCGGCAACCCCGAAAAGCCCGAGATCATGGGCCAGTTTGTCGGTGCCATACAGGGCATTGGCGCCGCGGTCGGCGCGTTGGATATGCCGATCGTGTCGGGCAACGTCTCTCTGTACAATGAGACCGACGGACAGGCCATTCTGCCGACCCCCACCATTGGCGCAGTCGGCCTGTTGCAGAACTCGGACGAGGTCATCGGCAACGAGGTACGCGAAGGCCACGTTGCGCTTGTGATCGGTGAAACCAAGGGGCATCTGGGTCAATCCGCCCTTCTGGCCGAGGTGTTCAACCGCGAAGACGGCGACGCCCCGCATGTCGATCTGGATGCCGAAAAGCGCAACGGTGATTTCATCCGCGCCAACTGCGAGATGATCAAGGCCTGCACCGACGTCAGCGATGGCGGCATCGCTCTGGCTGCCTTCGAACTGGCAGAAGCCGCAGGCGTTGGCGTATGTCTTGACGACGCCCCGACTGAATTCCTGTTCGGTGAAGATCAGGCCCGCTATCTTGTTGCGTGCAATTTCGATCAGGCCGAGGCATTGATGATTGCGGCCGGTCAGGCCGGCGTTCCACTGAATGCAGTTGGTCGTTTCACCGGCGATACTGTGAAGATCGGCAGCTCGGAAGCCTCGCTTGATGAACTTGCCGCGATTTACCGCAACAGCTTTGCCGAGGCTGTCGCCTAACAACGCAACGCGAATGCCAATCGAAACCCGCGCTGTGATCCGGTGCGGGTTTGGTTGTTTTTGCATGTGCCAGTGCTCTTGCACGCCCGGTTCATGCGCTCTACATCTTGGGAAAGACCTTCTGGAGTTATCTACATGCCGATGAGCGCCCACGAAATCGAACACCTGCTGCGCGAAGCCTTTCCCGACGCCGAGATTCAGGTCGGCGGAAATGACGGTGTTCATATGTCTGCCATGGTGGTGGATGAAAGCTTTCGCGGCAAAAACCGGGTTCAGCAACAGCGCGCTGTTTACGCAGCTCTGAAGGGCAAGATGGACGGCCCGGACGGAGAATTGCACGCGCTGGCGCTCACCACCAAAGTGCCGGAATAAGCTTCTCGGCTTCTTTCGAGGCGAACATATGACTCTCCCGTTGGAGAAACGAACAGGAAACGCAAAATGACCGACGTAAAAACCCAGATCGACGAAACCGTCAAAGCCAATGACGTGGTGCTGTACATGAAAGGCACCAAGGAAATGCCGCAATGCGGGTTTTCCTCACGCGTGGCTGGCGTGCTGAACTACATGGGCGTTGAATACACCGACGTAAACGTGCTGGCCGACGAGGAAGTGCGTCAGGGGATCAAGGATTATTCCGACTGGCCGACCGTGCCGCAGCTGTATGTCAAAGGCGAATTCGTAGGCGGTTGCGACATCATCACCGAGATGACCCTTTCGGGTGAGCTGGACACGCTTTTTGATGAAAACGGTGTCGGCTACAACAAGGAAGCAGCCGACAAAATCCGCGAAGCAAACGCGTAATCCTGCTTACCGGCTGGAACAATTCTGATAAATAGCCTGCTCATTGGCGGCGCCTGCCGCCAAATAGCTGATTGACGCGTTCCAACCTTTTGAGCGCAGGATATAGGTTCCTTCGGCTCCGAGAGATTCATAGCGGATGCCCGATCCGCTTTCGACCTGGCGCATCGCGACCAGAGTGTTGTCCACCATCGTCGCCGCCGCGCCTGAACCGTCGGGTGCGTTGAAATAGGTCACCGGCAACGGCACGCCGTTCTCGCAGGTAAAGGTGACAGACAGAATGTCGATTTCGGCGAGTGCAGATGTTGCCGGGAAAACAAGCAAAGCACCGCAGAAGAAATTGCGCAGATAGGTCATTGTGCCTTCTTCTCCTCGACGACGGAAGCCAGCGCTTCCGCACGTGCTGCCAGCTCGGCCAGCGTATCCGTGACGGATGGCGGCACCACCGCGACTTCAATACGTTCAGGTTCCGGCACGGGCGCATTTCTCAGCGATTGAAGCTCGGCCTCGGCCTCGGCCAGCCTGGCCTCCAGCGACTTGACCTTGTCTTCCGTTGCCGCCGTCTTGTCGGCCAGCAGCAGACCGGCCATCAGCAACATACGCGCTTCGGGCATCCGCCCAATCTGATCGGACAGAACCTGCGCTTCGTCATCCAGCATTTTGGCGGCCGCCTGCAGAAAGGGTTCTTCCCCGTCCCGGCAGGACACGTCAAAACCCCGCCCGCCAATATGAATGGTTACCTCGGGCATTACTCTACCTCACCTTCTACAAGTTTTGCCTGCGACAGCAGAGGTTCCAACCGTGCCAACACGGCCTGCGCTTCGGCGGCGTCCGAAGCCTGCGCCGCACGCGTCGCCTCAAGCTCGGCAACGGTGGCGCGGTTCAGCAATTCAGCATCCGTCAGCCCTTCTGCGGCCGCGGAACGCAACTCTTCTACGGAATTCCGCAACTGCTCGTTCGCCTTGCGCATACGTTGCAGATCGTCATCCAGCCGGGACATCGCAGCGCCATGGCTGGCCCGTTCGGCCCGCAGCATCTCAAGCTCGGCGCTCAGATCATCGACCCGTACCGTATCTTCAAGTTGTGCCTTGAGGCGGCTGTTTTCCGCCTCGACTTCTTTTGCCTGAGCAAGCAATTCACGCAATTGCTCAAGCTCGGCTTTCACCGCCGAAGGATCTTCGATGCCGTCAAGTTCGGCGCGCAGTCTTTCGTTCTCGGCCTTCAACGCGTCCAGTTCGGCATTGTTGTCCAAGGCCGCCTTGGCCTCGGCCAGCTCGGCGCGGGCCGCTTCGACAGACGCGATTTTCGCCCGGGCTTCTTCCAGCTCTGCGCGCAGCGCATCCGCGTCGGCGGCACCCGCTGGTTCCGTGCGCAGCTCCTCCAGATCGGCACGCAGCGCGTCCACTTGTTTTTCGTGCTGCTCTTTCAGGGTCTTCAGTCGTTCCTGAAGCTGCGCATTGGCAACTCTTTCGTCTTCAAGTTCGGCCTGAAGCCTCTCACTTACTTCAGCATTCCGGGACGCACCGCCCAACCCTTCGACGCCCGCACTGATACGATCCATCGCAGCAATAATGCGGTGCTGTAGTTCCTCTAACTGGCTCATGCCCCTGTCACCTCTTTATCAAGGTTCATTCTGTCGCGAAGTGATCCGAATCAAAACCGAATCCCGCTTGCCGACAGTCTAACGGAATGCGACAGAAAATACCCACTGTTTGGTTTCAATCACTTGGGCCTCGCTCTTCACCTATCGGGCGTTGCCAAAGCCCGGTTCCGCTTGCACTTTGGGTGCTGAATGGTATTGAGCGCGCAATCTGCTTTTTATCCAAAGGAACAACGCCCGTGGACCTGACTGCGCTGCGCAAAGCCAACCCCGAACACTGGGACAAAGCTGCGGCCATCCGCACCCTGACCCTTGACGCCGTCGCCGCCGCAAATTCCGGCCATTCCGGCATGCCGATGGGCATGGCCGATGTTGCGACCGTTCTGTTCGAAAAGCACCTGAAATTCGACGCCTCGGCCCCGAACTGGCCGGACCGCGATCGGTTCATCCTGTCGGCTGGTCACGGTTCGATGCTGGTCTATTCACTTCTCTATCTCACCGGTCATGCCGACGTGACGCTGGAAGAGATCAAGAATTTCCGCCAGTTGGGCGCCAAGACCGCGGGCCACCCAGAAAACTTTCTGATCGATGGTGTTGAAACCACGACCGGCCCGCTTGGTCAGGGTATCTCGAATGCCGTGGGATTCGCCATGGCCGAGGAAATCCAGCGCGCGCATTACGGCAAGAAGGTCGTGGATCACTATACTTACGTGATCGCGGGCGACGGCTGTCTGATGGAAGGCGTCAGTCAGGAAGCGATCACTTTGGCCGGCCGCCATGAGCTGAGCAAACTGATCGTCTTCTGGGACAACAACAACATCACCATCGACGGCACTGTCGATATCGCTGATCGCACCGATCAGGTCCGCCGGTTTGCGGCCTCTGGCTGGCACGTGATTGAAATCGACGGCCATGACCCCAAGGCCATCGATGCGGCCATTGTTCAGGCGAAAAAGTCCAAAAAACCAACCATGATCGCCTGTGAAACCCATATCGCTCTGGGTCATGCTGCGCAGGACACCTCGAAAGGTCATGGGGCACTGACGGATCAGGATCAGCTGAAAGCCGCGAAAGAGGCCTATGGTTGGCCGCACGACACATTCGAAGTTCCAGCCAACGTCAAATCCGCTTGGGAAGCCATTGGTGCACGCGGCGCAGACGAACGTGGGGCTTGGGAAGAACGTTTTGCCCAGCTTTCCGAGAGGAAACAGGCCGAATTCAAACGCGCCTATGCATTTGAGGCCCCCAAGCGGCTGGCTGGCGCCATTCGTGCGTTCAAAAAGCAGATGTCTGAAGAGCAGCCGAAACTGGCCACCCGCGCCTCGTCCGAAAAAGTTCTGAACGTCGTGAACCCGATCATGACCGAGACTGTTGGCGGCTCGGCTGACCTGACCGGATCGAACAACACAAAATCGGCTGATATGGGCGTGTTCCTGCCGGAAAACCGCAAGGGCCGCTATATCCATTACGGCATTCGCGAGCACGGCATGGCCGCTGCGATGAACGGCATGGCGCTGCACGGCGGTATCCGCCCCTATGGCGGTACCTTCATGGCCTTCACCGATTATGCCCGCCCATCCATGCGGCTGGCGGCGCTGATGAAGATCCCGTCGGTTTTCGTAATGACCCATGACTCGATCGGTCTGGGCGAGGACGGTCCGACCCACCAGCCGGTGGAACATCTGGCCATCTCGCGCGCGACGCCGAACACCTATGTGTTCCGCCCCGCCGATACGATCGAAACCGCCGAAGCCTGGGAACTGGCGCTGACCTTCAAGGACAGCCCCTCGGTCCTGTCGCTGACCCGCCAGGGCGTGCCGACCGTGCGCAAGGATCACAAGACCAAGAACCTGACCGCACAAGGCGCCTATGTTCTGGCCGAGGCCGAGGGCAAGCGTCAGGCGATCCTGATTGCAACAGGTTCCGAGGTTTCGCTGGCCATGGAAGCCAAAGCGATGCTCGAAGCCGAAGGCATCGGCACCCGCGTCGTCTCGATGCCCTGCATGGAGCTGTTCGCCGAGCAGGACGAAGCCTATCGCAAGCGGGTACTGCCTGCCGGTCCGGTCCGCGTCGGCATCGAGGCCGCCGTGCGCGCCGGTGGCTGGGATCGCTGGCTGCTGGGCGAGCGTGGCCGCGAAGCCAAGGCAGGCTTCATCGGCATGTCCAGCTTTGGCGCCTCGGCCCCTGCCGGTGAACTGTACAAGCATTTCGGCATTACGGCCGAAGCAACTGTGGCCAAGGTCAAAGAATTGTTGGGACTGTAAGACAGTCCCTTCTGATCGAGCAAAGGGCGGCTTTGGCCGCTCTTTTCATTTTGGTTTCAATGCGTTTCGGATTTGCTGAACAGGGGCATGATTATCTTGGTTGCCACCGGGATCAAAACCAATCCCCAAGCCAAACCAAATACGCCATCCATCGTGGCCTTGGATACCCACTCAACCGCACCAACCCATTGATCAGACACGGAATGTCCAATGGCATAGGCCCAATCATGGATATGATGTCCCAGCCAGCCAAAACCCAGAACCTCCATCCCGTGGATGACGATCGAGCCCCCCACCCACAGCATCGCGGCAGTTCCGACAATGGACAGTGTTTTCATCACCCCGGGCATTGCCTTGACCAACCCTCGGCCCAGACCGCGACCGATAGGTGTTGGCGCGTTCTGCGCCAGAAAAAGTCCCACATCATCCATTTTCACGATCAACGCGACGGATCCATAGACGGCCACCGTCACGCCGATCCCGACAACAGCCAGCGTCGCGGCCTGCATCCACAGGTTCGGGGCTTCGATCGCCGCCAGTGCAATGGTCATGATCTCGGCAGACAGGATGAAATCAGTCTTGATGGCGCCCTTGACCTTTTGCTCCTCCAGGTGGCCCGGATCGCGGATTTTCATGTCGTCCTCAATCACATGGCTGCCATGAGGAAACAGAACATGAAAAATCTTCTCGGCCCCTTCAAAACACAAATATGACCCGCCAAGCATCAACAAGGGCGTGATCAGCCACGGCGCAAAATTGGCCAGCAACAAGGCGACGGGCAGCAAGAGTATGATCTTGTTGAAGATCGACCCGCGCGCAATGCGCCAGATGATCGGCAACTCGCGCGCCGGGGCGAAACCCTGCACATATTTCGGCGTCACCGCTGCGTCATCGATGATCACACCGGCGGTTTTGGCCCCTGCTTTGCCTGCCGCCGCAACCACATCGTCCACTGATGCCGCCGCAACCTTGGCAATGCCCGCCACATCATCCAACAGGGCCAAAAGACCACTCATCGCGTTTCCCTTCAATCTGCTGTCGCCAACCGGACCCTACCTGATCTAACGGCTAGCGCAAGCGTTAGCGCAACCGGCGCAGGTTTGCGCTAACACCTTAAAAATATGCCGCTTTTGCCCTTTTGAGATTCCCTTTTCGCCGTTATATGGCCCTCAAAGCAAGCGCATCTGGAGACGTCATATGACCATCAAGGTCGGTATCAATGGTTTTGGCCGTATTGGCCGCTGCACCCTGTCGCACATCGCCGCGTCCGGGCGCAACGACATCGAAGTGATCAAAGTCAACGCAACTGGCCCGTTGGAAACCTCGGCGCATCTGTTGAAATATGACAGTGTTCACGGGCGTTTTCCGCGCGACGTCACCATTGACGGCAATACCATGGATCTGGGTCGCGGCCCGATGCAGATGTTCTCGACCTACGACATGACCGAGTTGGACTGGGAAGGCTGTGACGTCGTCCTCGAATGCACCGGCAAGTTCAACGATGGCCTGAAGGCCAAAACGCATCTGGAACGTGGCGCCGGCAAGGTACTGCTGTCGGCTCCGGGCAAGAACGTGGACAAGACCATCGTTTTCGGCGTCAATCACAACACGCTGGCCGCCAATGACAACATGGTATCGAACGGTTCGTGCACGACCAACTGCCTCGCCCCGCTGGCAAAGGTGCTGGATGAGGGCGTCGGTATCGAACACGGTATCATGACGACCATCCACGCCTACACAGGCGACCAGCCGACACTGGACCGTCGCCACAGCGACCTCTACCGCGCCCGCGCTGCTGCAATGTCGATGATCCCGACCTCGACCGGCGCCGCCAAGGCGCTGGGTGAAGTTCTGCCGAACCTGAAAGGCCGCCTGGACGGTTCCGCCATTCGCGTCCCAACCCCGAATGTTTCGGCGGTGGACCTGACGTTCCGTGCCTCACGCGACACAAGCACGGCGGAAATCAACGCGATCGTCGAAGAGGCCGCCAAAGGCCCGATGCAGCGCGTTCTGGGATATGAGCCCGCTCCGCTGGTGTCGACCGACTTCAACCACACCGAGGAAAGCTCGATCTTTGCACCGGATCAGACCCGCGTCGTCGATGACCGCATGGTCCGCGTTCTGGCCTGGTATGACAATGAATGGGGCTTCTCGGTTCGTATGGCCGACGTAGCTGTTGCGATGGGCCGCCTTAACTGACCCTTCGGACTTCGCTTGTACCTTGATGCCCGCTCAGGTTATCTGAGCGGGCATTTTACGTTCGGGACAGCCATGACCAACCAAATCGCTATCTGGCTCGGCCTTCTTCTTCTCGGCGTTATCATGTTGGATGTAGCGCTGTACGGCACCGAACATCTGCTTTTCCTCGGAAAGAAGCTTTACGACTTTCTGGACTGGCTCGCTTTCTGGCGCTGACAGAGGTTTTCCTTGACATTTCGCTTGATCTGTCATTGTTAGCGCTAACTCATCTTACTGAGACATTTGGACGGAGCAGACCATGACCTTGAAACTGGCGATCAACGGATTTGGACGGATCGGGCGCGGGGTTCTGCGCGCGGTGATGGAAAGCGGACGTACAGACGTTGAGATCGTCGCGATCAACGATCTTGGAAAACCCGAAATGAACGCGCACCTGTTTGAATTTGACAGCGTTCACGGCCGCTATCCCAACCCGGTTACGCTCAGCGATGCAGGTCTGGACGTGGGTCGTGGTCCAATTCGGCTGAGTAGCGAGCGCAACCCCGAGGATCTGCCCTGGTCGGATATTGACGTCGTTCTGGAATGTACGGGTGTGTTTCGTACGCGCGAGGCGGCGGAACGTCACTTCAAGAACGGATCCCGGAAAGTTCTGATCTCTGCCCCGGCCCGAGGTGACGGCGGTGTGAAAACCATCGTCTTTGGCGTCAACGATGGCGAACTGACCGCCGATGATCTGGTGGTGTCAAACGCATCCTGCACCACCAACTGCCTGTCTCCTGTTGCTGCCGCTCTGGATGCCGGCCTTGGTATCAAGCACGGCAACATGACCACTGTTCACGCTTACACTGCCAGCCAGCCGGTGCATGATACAGTGGGAAAAGATCCCTACCTGTCCCGAGCGGCAGCGCTGTCGATGATCCCCACGACAACCGGTGCGGCCGCTGCCGTGGGCCTGGTGCTGCCGCAACTCAAAGGAAAACTGACCGGTCAGGCCATCCGCGTTCCAACCCCGAATGTCTCGGTCGTTGATCTTGTGGCCGAGGTTTCACGCTCCACGACCGAAGAAGAGGTCAACCAACTGTTCGTCGATGCGGCTGCCAAAATCCCCGGCGTTCTTGCCGCGGAAAGCCGTCCTCTGGTTTCCATCGACTTCAATCACGACCCGCACAGCTCGACCGTGTCACTGGCTGAAACCAAGGTTACTGATGGCACGCTGGTTCGTGTGCTGGCGTGGTATGACAATGAATGGGGCTTTTCGAACCGGATGCTTGATACGGCGGCCGCAATGGGTGCCCTAGCCTAACCTTTTTTTCAGCGCATCATTGACACGGGGCGTGACGAATTTCGACACGTCCCCGTTCAACCGGGCGATTTCCTTCACCAGCTTGGACGCGATCGCCTGATGGCGCGCTTCGGCCATCAGGAACACGGTCTCGATCGAATCGTCCAGAGCCCGGTTCATGCCGACCATCTGAAACTCGTATTCGAAATCGGCAACCGCACGCAGGCCGCGCACGATGATTTGTGCGCCTACATCCCGCGCACAATCAATCAGCAGGTTTTCGAAGGGGTGCGCGATGATTTCGGTTCCGGTCTGCTCGGACAGCCGGGCGCATTCCGCTTCGATCATGGCCACGCGCTCTTCCAGCGAGAACAGAGGGCCCTTGTCCCGGTTGATGGCCACACCGATAACCAGTTTGTCCACCAAAGCTGCCGCCCGACGGATGATATCAATGTGCCCCATGGTGATGGGATCAAAGGTTCCAGGATACAATCCAACCCGCATCGCGCCCTCCTGCGCAACAAAATTTCTGCGCAAGCAAACATAACTTTGCTGCAGGTGCAAGTGATTGCTTGGGCAACCCCTGTCGTCAGTGCCCCATTATCATGCCTTCAAGGGCATCTTTTTCCATCGCAAGTTCGGAAAGCTGAGCCTTCACCACATCACCCAAAGTGACAATGCCTACGAGTTTTCCGTCTTCAACCACCGGCATGTGGCGAAATCGCCCCTCTGTCATACGGGACATGATGTCTTCCACGGTGGTCTGGCGCGTCGCCGTGACGAGGTTCTGGGTCATATAAGACTTAACCGGTTGGTTCAGACAACCACTGCCGCTGGCCGCCAATTCCCGGACGATGTCACGTTCTGACAGGATGCCGACCGCGGTATTGCCACCATCGTCGGAAACAACGACCGTACCGATGCGCTTGTCCGCAAGAATCTTCGAGGCCTCTGAGACTGTCGCCGTTGACGCCACGGTCACGACACCATCTGTCGCTTTGGACTTCAGGATGGCCTGAACTAGCATGAAGAATACCTCCGGAATAATAACACTTATTCCAAAGCGTTGCGCGATTGCCGCGACCTGTCAAGCGTCGGGGCCTGCTTCCAAACGAAGCACTTCATCGCGAATACCGCGTGTCAGGGCATCCGCAAAGCGGTTCAACCGCTCGTTGCGCTGGTCACCCTGATGCCTGACCAGATAGAAGCTGCGCGTCAAACTCACTTGATCCGTCAGGATTTTCCGAAGCCCCGGGTGGAATGGCAACGTGAAATCATGCGCCACGCAAACCCCTGTTCCCAGGCAGACCTGCCGCAGTTGAACCGATACCGAATTCGATGCAAGAGCGACACGGTCAACGCCAATGTCATTCAGGTAGTCAAGTTCCCGGTCAAAGATCATATCAGGGATATAGCCGATCAACCTGTGGCCCTTCAGGTCAGCTATGCTCCGGATCGGATCATGTCGCTTCAGATACTCTTCGGTCGCGACCATGTGCAGCTTGTAGTCGCTGATTTTCTTCACCAGCAGCTGACCGGCGGTCGGCGCACTGACCGTAACCGCCATATCCGCCTCGCGACGGGACAGGTTGATCACACGCGGAAGCGCCAGGATCTGAATGTCCAGATCAGGGTTTGCGTCGCTGATTTTGGCACACACCTGCGGCAGCAGATAGTTGGCACTGCCGTCCGGCGCGCCAATCCGGATTTGCCCGCTCAGGGTTTTCGTTGGTCCTGTTACCGCCCCGGCCGCCGCGCGCATCGCTTCTTCTGCGTGCAGCCCGTGTTCCAACAGCCGCTGTCCCGCCGGGGTCAGAACATAGCCTTGCTGCGACTTGGTGAACAATGTGGAATCCAGCGTCGCCTCCAGGCGCGCAATGCGCCGACCAACGGTGGCCGGGTCGATCTTCAGGATACGACCAGCGGATGACAGGCTTTCCTCGCGCGCGACAGCCAAGAATATCCGCATATCATCCCAGTTTGGGGTCATTTTGATCCCTTTTGCATTTTTGCAAAACTCTTTTGAGACATTGCCTCTGTTCGCGGGATTTCTGCAAGCCTATTCTGCGCGCAAATCTATCGGAGGAGCTATTGATGCAAAACCTGACCCATTTCCTGAACGGCGAAATGGTCGCCGGAACGTCCGGTCGTTTCGACGACGTCTACAACCCGGCAACGGGTGAAGTTCAATACAAGTGCCCGATGGCCAGTGCAGCGGAAACCACCGCCGCGATCGAGGCCGCCGCTGCGGCCCAGCCCGCATGGGGCGCAACCAACCCGCAAAAGCGCGCGCGCGTCATGATGGCCATGGTCGGCCTGATGAACCGCGACATGGACAAACTGGCCGAAGCGCTGAGTCGTGAGCACGGCAAAACCATCCCCGACGCCAAGGGTGATTTGCAGCGTGGTCTGGAAGTGATCGAATACTGCATTGGCGCGCCGCAGATGCTGAAGGGTGAGTTTACCGACAGCGCGGGCCCCGGCATTGACATGTATTCAATGCGCCAGCCTCTGGGCGTTGTCGGCTCGATCATGCCATTCAACTTTCCGGCCATGATGCCGCTCTGGCATGTTGGCCCTGCGCTGGCCTGCGGTAACGCCGTTGTTCTGAAACCGTCCGAACGCGACCCGTCCGTGCCCCTGATGCTGGCTGAACTGTTCGTCGAAGCCGGCCTGCCCAAAGGCGTTTTCCAGGTCGTAAACGGCGACAAGGAAGCTGTCGACACCATCCTCGACAGCGAGATTATTCAGGGCGTCAGCTTTGTGGGTTCAACCCCGATCGCACAGTATATCTACAGCCGCGCAACCGCGAATGGGAAACGAGCACAGTGCTTCGGCGGTGCCAAGAACCATATGATCGTCATGCCCGACGCCGATCTGGATCAGGCCGCGGACGCGCTGGTTGGCGCTGGTTTCGGTGCGGCCGGCGAACGCTGCATGGCAATCTCTGTCGCGGTTCCCGTTGGGGAAGAAACCGCAGACAAGCTGATCGAAAAGCTGATCCCGCGCGTCGAAAAGCTAAAAGTGGGCCCCTACACCGCTGGTGACGATGTCGACATGGGCCCTGTAGTAACAGCGGCCGCGAAACAGCGCATTCTGGGCCTGATCAATTCAGGCGTCGAACAGGGTGCGAAACTGGTTGTCGACAACCGCGACTTCAGCCTGCAAGGCTATGAGGACGGTTTCTTTGTCGGCCCGCACCTGTTCGACAACGTGACGCCCGAGATGGACATCTACAAACAGGAAATCTTTGGCCCGGTTCTGTCCACCGTGCGCGCGGGTTCTTACGAAGAGGCCCTTAAACTGGCGATGGATCACGAATACGGAAACGGCACCGCGATCTTTACCCGCGATGGTGATACCGCACGTGACTTTGCCAGCCGTGTAAACATCGGAATGGTCGGCATCAATGTTCCGATCCCGGTTCCGCTGGCCTATCACACCTTCGGCGGTTGGAAGAAATCCATGTTCGGCGATCTGAACCAGCACGGCCCGGACAGCTTCAAGTTCTACACCCGCACCAAAACCGTGACCGCACGCTGGCCGTCTGGCATCAAGGAAGGTGGCGAGTTTAACTTCAAAGCAATGGACTGATCCTACAGTTTCATGACGCTTGAAGCCCGGCCCGTTCAACGGCCGGGCTTTTTGCATCTTTCCGCCGAAAAACCTGCTTTCGTCCAATCGGTCACAGGAAATTCAAGTGGTTCACTCTGGAAAAATCCAACCAACACCCATATTTTGGCGTGAACATTGTACTGAGCAGTGAACTTATCGGAGGCAACCTTGTCCCAATCTCGTATAACCCGTCGCTCTGCCTTGCTGGGCGTGGTCTCTTTGGTGGCAACACCTGCCCTTGTTCGGGCACAAAGCACGGATGCTTTCCCTGAAACGGAAGACGCGATCAGTACGCAATTGCCGGTCCGACGCAATATATCGTCCTTCTCGCAACAGAGTTGGCAGGACCATTTCGATGAATTGGGCGTTGGATGCCTGCTGGCCGACATCACCAGCCGCGCCGTCCATTACTGGGGGCCTGACGGCACCTACAAACTGTACCCAAGTTCCGTGCCCATGAGCGAAGAGCTTACCAAACGCGGGTACACGAAAGTTGTGCGTAAAACCGAATTCCCAAGCTGGACACCTACGGCATCAATGCGCGAACGTGACCCTTCGCTGCCACTTCGGATGGAAGGTGGCGATCCCGGCAACCCACTGGGAACCCGCGCCATGTATCTGGGTTGGCCTGCCTATCTTGTCCATGGCACGCACGACACGCGCAAGATCGGTCGTCAGAGCTCGTCAGGTTGCATTGGCCTGTACAACCAGCATGTCGAAGAGCTGTATCCGCTGGTAAAAGTTGGCACACAGGTTCGACTGGTCTGATCCACCCTCTCTAAAACGCAAAAGCCCCGGTCGGTCGCCGGGGCTTTCTTGTCTTCGGAAGACGGCACTTATTCCGGCAGGATTACCGCGTCGACGACGTGGATGACGCCATTGCTGGCTTCAATGTCGGCCTGTACGACCTTGGCGTCGTTCACTTTCACGCCGTTTTTGGCGTTGACGCTCAGCCGGTCGCCCTGAACAGTCAGAACCTTGGCGCGTTTGCCGGCGATATCTCCAGACATAACCTTGGCCGGTACCACGTGATAGGTCAGAATCGCGACCAGTTGATCCTTGTTTTCTGGTTTCAAAAGCGTCTCGACAGTGCCTTCAGGAAGCGCAGCAAAGGCTTCGTCTGTGGGTGCAAATACCGTGAACGGACCATCCCCTTTCAGAGTGTCAACCAAGCCTGCAGCCTGAACGGCGGCGACCAGAGTATTGAACGACCCGGCGGCAACGGCGGTGTCGACGATATCAGCGGCCTGAGCTTTGAGCGGCATAGCAAAAGCAAGTGCGGCGGCTGCGCCCATGAATGTACGACGGAACATAGCTGTCTTCTCCTCTCCAGCGTGTTATGGAAAGGGTTACGGACCTTTTGCCGCAATGGATCACTTTGGTTTCAGTTTTCTTTGAGCTGCACCCAGATGCTTTGCGCCCGCCCCTCGGCCAAGAACGGCAAGGCAACAACGGCATCAGGCCGATCCTGTTGCAGGTAATACCCCGGCCAAAGCATTGAATACGCGCCAGATTGCAGCAAGCTGTGCATTACGTACTGCTCTCCCCAGCCTGGGCAATCATAGAAGAAGCGCTTGGGATATTCGTAGGGCAAAAAAACATCGTGAACGTGGATCACCACCCCGGGATTCAGCGACGGTATAATGCGGCAGAACAGATGTGCGACATCGTTGCTCATCCGCACAACATGGCTGGAGTCGATGAACAGAATGTCTCCGGCCTCCAGCTCTGCGAATAGCGCCGGGTCAGTTTCTTCAAGACGTTTTTGTTCGAACCGGTCGACCACATGGGCAATATCGGCGCGAGGGTACGGATCAATCGCGGTAATGGTGGTATCCAAATTGCCATCGATGATTGCCTGACGGGTCACACGGGTGGAATTGCCGCATCCAACCTCTATCACGCGTTTGGGCTGAAAGCGGCGGATCATCAGATACAATGCATCCGCATCCGGGCTGTCATAGTAACCATTGCCGGTACGATAACCGGTCTGGTTGCGTGCGGGATCTTTCAGCGCCTCCAGGGCAGCTTTGTGACGCTCGTATTCCGCCACAAGTTGAGAGATGTCGAACCCCTCCATCCCTGGCGACAAAGCATAAACGGGGCGCGTCAACCCACCCGCCGCTTCGAAGGCTTCCAGCCGCGCCCGTTCATCCTGTTCCGTAACTCTGTCGACCAGTTTTACCCCCAATTCTTCAAGGGCGGCATTGATCTTCGGGAATTTTCTGGGTTTCAAGGCGCTGGCTCCGCGATCTGTGATGCAATGTTCCTTACCGTTGCGAACCGTTTCTCTGCAAGGGCAAGCCTGTCAAACCCTTGGCAAAACGGAAATTTCCGTATTCACTGACGGAACGGACAACTGTGAGGGGCCCCATGCAGCAGGAATTTACACTCGGGATCGAAGAAGAATACCTGTTGGTGGATCGTGACAGCCTGCAATTGTCCGAAGCCCCCGAAGCGCTGATGGCGGCCTGCCAAAGCGATTTCGAAGGTCAGGTCAGCCCCGAGTTCCTGCAATGTCAAATCGAGGTTGGAACCAGACCACACGCCACGGTCGCTTCGGCGCGCGAAGACCTGAAGCGGCTGCGGTCATGCGTTTCGAAACGGGCCGCCGAATACAACCTGTCCCCTATCGCCGTCTCGTGCCACCCGTTCGCCAACTGGAAGGATCAACACCACACCCGGAAAGAACGGTATGACGCGCTGCAACATGCATTGGGCGGCGTTGCCCGGCGGATGCTGATATGCGGGATGCATGTACATGTCGGGGTCGAGGACCCTGCCCTGCGTGCCGATCTAATGCCGCAACTGTCATACTTTCTTCCTCATCTTCTGGCGTTGTCCACGTCTTCGCCCTATTGGAACGGCGAGGATACCGGCCTGTCTTCATACCGGCTGACGGTGTTCGACAACCTGCCCCGCACCGGGCTGCCGCCCGTGTTCGCCAGCTGGGGCGAGTATGAACGGAACACAGGCATTCTGGTCGAGCTTGGGGTCATCGAAGACACCACCAAGATTTGGTGGGATCTGCGCCCCTCACATCGTTTCCCAACTTTGGAAACGCGGATCATGGATGTTCAACCCCGTCTGGAGCACACTTTGTCGTTGGCGGCACTGGTTCAGGCATTGACCCGGATGCTGTGCCGTCTGAAGGATCGCAACCTGCGCTGGCGGCAATATGATCGTTTCCTGATCGGTGAAAACCGCTGGCGCGCACAGCGCTACGGAGTGGGTGAAGGGCTGATCGATTTCGGCGACCGGTCAGTCAAACCCATGTCTGAACTGATCGGCGACCTCATGGGGTTGTTGGCAGAAGACACCGAAGCACTTGGCACGATGACCGAGCTTGCACAGCTCAGGCAGATTGCTGAAAACGGCACTTCCGCCACGCGCCAACGCCGTATTCATGCCGAGGCATCAGCGCGCGGTGATGATCCCGGCCAAGCCGTCGTGCGCCACCTGATCGAGGAATTTCACGCCGATCTCTGAACGTTTCCGGCTTGCGACCCGTTTCAACCGACTCATTGTTGCGCCTGCAAAATTTCTGTAAGAATTCAGAAATAAACAACCGTTCAATTCATTGCCGACGGGAGGGAGCGTCATGGATTTCGCACTCAGCGAGGAGCAAACAGCCATATTCGACATGGCGCACGCGTTCGGGCAGGAAAACATCGCCCCCTTTGCGCGCCAGTGGGAGGCGGACGGAACCATTCCCAAAACCTTGTGGCCCCAGATAGGCGAGCTTGGTTTCGGCGCGCTTTACGTATCCGAGGAAAGCGGAGGGTCAAATCTGACCCGCCTGGATGCCACGCTGGTTTTCGAGGCGCTGTCGATGGCCTGCCCCTCAGTCGCCGCCTTCCTGTCGATCCACAACATGTGCGCCAAGATGTTGGACAATTTCGCGGATGATGACCTAAAGGCGCGCATCATGCCGGATGTTCTGAGCCTGAATACGGTTCTGAGCTATTGCCTGACCGAGCCCGGTTCCGGCTCTGACGCGGCGGCCTTGAAAACCCGCGCCGAACGCACCAACGAAGGATATACGTTGAACGGTACCAAGGCGTTCATCTCGGGCGGTGGCTATTCGGATGCCTATGTTTGCATGGTACGCACCGGTCAGGACGGGCCCAAGGGGATCTCGACCGTCTATGTCGAGGACGGCACGCCGGGGCTCAGCTTTGGGGCGCTGGAACAGAAAATGGGCTGGAAAAGCCAACCCACTGCGCAGGTTCAATTCGACGACTGCAAAATTCCCGCTGGCAACCTCGTGGGCACCGAAGGCGACGGCTTCAAATACGCGATGATGGGCCTCGATGGCGGACGTCTCAATATCGCGGCCTGTTCTCTTGGGGCTGCTCAGGCCGGGCTGGATATGACCCTGCAATACATGTCCGAGCGCAAGGCGTTCGGCCAATCCATCGATCAGTTCCAGGCCCTTCAGTTCCGTCTGGCGGATATGGAGATCGAATTACAGGCGGCACGCACCTTCCTGCGTCAGGCGGCGTGGAAACTGGACAACGGCGCGCCCGATGCCACGAAATTCTGTGCGATGGCGAAGAAATTCGTAACCGAAACCGGGTCGAAGGTGGTGGATCAGTGCCTGCAACTGCATGGCGGGTACGGATATCTTGCGGATTACGGCATCGAAAAGCTTGTGCGCGATCTTCGCGTGCATCAGATTTTGGAAGGCACGAACGAGATTATGCGCGTGATCGTCGCGCGTCAAATGCTCGCCAATCGCTGAGGCCCCGATGTCAGACATTGAAATCCGCACCACAGGCCGTGCCGGTCGCATCACCCTCACCCGTCCCCAAGCGCTGAACGCGTTGAGCTATGACATGTGCATGGCCATCGACACGGCGATGCGCAACTGGCGGGAAGACGATGCCGTTGACCTGATCATTCTGGACGCCGAGGGGGAAAAAGCCTTTTGTGCAGGGGGCGACATCGCCGAACTTTATGAAACGGGCACCAAAGGAGATTATGCGTATGGTCAGAAGTTCTGGCGGGACGAATATCGTCTGAATGCCCTGATCTTCGAATATCCCAAACCAGTCATCAGTTTTCTTCAGGGGTTTACCATGGGCGGGGGTGTCGGCATCGGCTGCCATGGCAGCCACCGTGTCGTCGGAGAAAGCTCCAGGATTGCCATGCCCGAATGCTCGATTGGCTTGATTCCGGATGTCGGCGGGTCACTGATGCTGGCCCTCGCACCGGGGCGACTGGGTGAATTCCTTGGGACTACGGGCTTCAGGATGGGGCCTGCGGACGCGATCTTTGCGGGGTTTGCCGACCATTTCATCCCGCAATCGCAATGGTCTGATCTGATCGAAATTCTGGAAGCGTCTGGAAATGCGAAACTGGTGGCCGAACATGCCGAAATACCACCCAATGGTGAATTGGCAGGGGTGCTGACGGAAATCGACAAACATTTTTCCGGTGAAACTCTGGGTGACATCCTGATCAGCCTGCGCAATGACGATCAGGAATTTGCAGACAAAACTCTGGAAAAAATAATGAAAAACGCGCCGCTTTCCGTGGCCTGCACGATCGAGATGCTGCACCGTCTGCGTGGCCCCTCTCTGACCATGCGGCGCGCGTTGGAGATGGAATACCGCTTTACCCACCGGGCGATGGAGCATAGTGATTTTCTGGAAGGTATCCGCGCGCAGATCATAGACAAAGACCGCAACCCGAACTGGCAGTTTTCCGATACGGACGTCCCCCTAGTGGCCGTCTCGAAAATGCTGCAGCCATTGGGTGCGGACACCCTGACATTCGAGGAGGACTGAGAGATGCAGATCGGGTTCATAGGGCTGGGAAACATGGGGGCGCCCATGGCGGCCAACCTGGCAAAGGCTGGCCATCAGGTTCTCGGATTCGACACGGCCGGTGTTGTCGTTGACGGGGTGACTCAAGCCGATACCGCGACAGAAGCCGTCGCCTCTGCCGATGCAGTCATAACCATGCTGCCGAATGGCGCCATCCTGCGGGCCGTTGCAAGTCAGATCATTCCCGCCATGGCGAAGGGTGCCGTGCTGATCGATTGCTCGACAGTTGACGTGGACAGTGCACGCGCAGTCGCGGAACAGGCCAGCGGCGTCGGTCTGATGTTCGTGGACGCACCGGTTTCGGGGGGTGTCGGCGGCGCGGCAGGTGGCACCCTGACATTCATGGCCGGCGGGTCAGACGACGCATTTGCAAAGGCGGCTCCTCTGTTCGACATCATGGGGCAGAAAGCGGTTCACTGTGGCGAAGCCGGAGCCGGCCAAGCCGCCAAGATCTGCAACAACATGATCCTCGGAGTGACCATGATCGCCACGTGCGAGGCCTTTGCCCTGGCCGACAAACTGGGTCTGGACCGCCAAAAGATGTTCGATGTGGTAAGCACCTCATCCGGATACAGCTGGACAATGAACGCCTATTGCCCTGCCCCGGGCGTTGGCCCGCAAAGCCCAGCCGACAATGACTATACTCCTGGATTTGCAGCCGAGTTGATGCTGAAGGACCTGCGCCTCAGCCAACAGGCCGCAACCAGTGCGGATGCGGATACACCGATGGGACAGGCCGCGACTGCTCTTTACGAGCAATTCGTCGAGACCGAAGACGGCAAGGGACGCGATTTCAGTGCCATGTTGCCACGGTTCGAAAAACGCGGACGTGAATAAGACAACTGGCGGCATCTTGCCCAACGATTTGACAGATATTGGGCAAGTGACCATCTAGGCAGTCATGAACAAATGGCCCCGGCTGGCCAAATCGCAAAGGAAGGCGACATGACGAGATTCTTGGTGACGACGGCAACTCTGGCGGCTTTGGCCCTTTCCCCGGTTGGCGCGGCGGCAAAGAACAAGGCCGGGCATTGCCCTCCGGGTCTGGCCAAGAAATCCGTTCCCTGTGTGCCGCCTGGTCAGGCTAAGAAAATCTACCGAGATGGAGACTTCATTACCAACGACTACCGTTGGATCAATGACCCCTATCGCTATGGGTTGAACCGAAACTATTCATATGTCCGTGCAGGTGATTACGTGTACCGGGTCGACCCCGAGACGCGCAAAGTCCTGAACCTGATCGGCGCGATCGCAGATATTCTGAACTGAGGCCGCGTCTGGGCAGTTATTCTGCCGCGACGCGCGCGCCCTTCAGCATCGGCTTCAGGTATCGCCCGGTGTGGCTGCGTTCAACATCGACTATGTCTTCCGGTGTTCCGGTGGCGACGATTTCGCCACCGCCATCACCACCTTCAGGTCCAATGTCGATGATATGATCCGCGGTTTTGACCACATCCAGATTATGTTCGATCACCACGACAGTATTGCCCTGGTCGACCAATTCATGCAGCACTTCCAACAGCTTGCGCACATCTTCGAAATGCAGACCCGTGGTCGGCTCGTCCAGAATATAGAGCGTCCGCCCGGTTGATCGTTTCGACAGTTCCTTGGACAGTTTCACGCGCTGCGCCTCACCACCCGACAGCGTGGTCGCCTGTTGACCCACCTTGATATAGCCAAGACCAACGCGGGCCAGCGCATCCATCTTGTCTCGGATCGAGGGCACGGCCTTGAAGAACTCCTGCGCATCTTCCACCGTCATATCAAGCACATCCGCAATGGACTTGCCCTTGAACTTGATCTCGAGCGTCTCGCGATTGTACCGCGCGCCCTTGCAGGTTTCGCAGGTGACATAGACGTCGGGAAGGAAGTGCATCTCGATCTTGATGACGCCGTCCCCCTGACAGGCCTCACAGCGGCCGCCCTTCACGTTGAAGCTGAAACGGCCCGGCTTGTATCCCCGCGCTTTCGCCTCGGGCAGCCCGGCGAACCAGTCGCGGATCGGGGTGAAGGCCCCGGTATAGGTTGCCGGATTCGATCGCGGAGTCCGCCCGATCGGGCGCTGGTCGATATCGATGACCTTGTCCAGATGCTCCAAACCCTTGATGGTCTCACACGGCGCAGGCGTTTGACGCGCGCCATTCAGGCGCATCGAGGCGGTCTTGAACAACGTCTCAATCGTCAGGGTCGACTTACCGCCACCAGATACCCCCGTGACACAAACGAACTTGCCCAAGGGAAACTCGGCCGTCACGTCTTTGAGGTTGTTACCCGAAGCCTTTACGACCGTTACCTTTTTCTTGTTCCCCTTGCGCCGCTCGGCGGGCACTGGAATCTCGCGTACGCCCGACAGATACTGCCCCGTGATCGAGGCCGCGTCCGCAGCGATCTGCTCGGGCGTGCCGTGGCTGACCACCTGCCCGCCATGCACACCCGCACCGGGGCCAATGTCGAACACATAATCGGCTTCGCGGATGGCTTCCTCGTCATGTTCGACAACAATCACGGTGTTGCCCTGATCCCGCAGATTCTTGAGCGTACCAAGCAACCGGTCATTGTCACGCTGGTGCAAGCCGATCGAGGGCTCGTCCAATACGTAAAGCACCCCGGTCAGGCCTGATCCGATCTGGCTTGCCAGACGAATGCGCTGACTTTCGCCGCCTGACAGGGTTCCACTTGAACGAGACAGCGTAAGGTATTCCAAACCAACATTATTCAGGAATCCCAGCCGCTCGCGGATTTCCTTCAGAATGGCCCGGGCGATCTCATTCTTCTGAGCGCTCAGATGGTTCGGAGCATCCTCGATCCAGGCAAGCGCTTCGCGGATGGACATTTGCACCACCTGACCGACATGCAGTCCCGCGATCTTCACGGCCAAGGCTTCGGCGCGCAGACGATACCCTTCGCAGGTGCCGCACGGGCGGTTGTTTTGGTACCGTTCGAATTCCTCGCGTATCCACGCGCTATCCGTTTCGCGATAACGCCGTTCCATATTCGGAATCACGCCTTCGAAGCTGCGTGTCACCTGGTACACGCGTCCGCCCTCGTCATAGCGGAACTGGATCTCCTCATCGCCCGAGCCCCGCAGGAACACCTGCTGCACTTTGCTGGGCAGGTCTTTCCAGGGCGTGTTCTTGTCAAACTCATAATGACGCGCGATGGCCTCGATGGTCTGAAGGAAATACGGCGACTTGCCTTTCCTCCACGGCGCCAGGGCCCCGTCATACAATTTCAGTGTCTGATCCGGCACCACGAGACGCTCGTCAAAGAACAGCTCGACCCCCAAGCCGTCACAATCCGGGCAGGCTCCGAATGGCGCATTGAACGAAAACAGGCGCGGTTCAATCTCGGGGATAGTGAAACCACTGACCGGGCAGGCAAAATTCTCGCTGAAGGTAATTCGTTCCGGCTCTCCTTCTCGTGGGGCGGTTTCCAGAATCGCGATTCCGTCCGCCAGATCCAGAGCGGTGCGCAGGCTATCGGCCAAACGCGTTTCCATGCCTTCACGAACAACCAGGCGGTCAACCACAACGTCGATATCGTGACGGAACTTCTTGTCCAATGTCGGGGGCTGATCCAGCTCGTGGAACTCACCATCCACCTTCACGCGCTGGAACCCCTGCTTGCGCAGTTCCAGAAATTCCTTCCGGTACTCACCTTTGCGGTCGCGCACGATCGGAGCCAGCAGATACCCCCGCGTGCCCTCCTCCATCGCCATGATGCGGTCGACCATGTCCTGCACCTGTTGCGCCTCGATCGGCTGGCCGGTGGCCGGGCTGTACGGCGTGCCTGCGCGGGCAAAGAGCAGACGCAGATAGTCATAGATCTCGGTGACGGTCCCCACAGTCGAACGCGGGTTCTTCGAGGTCGTTTTCTGTTCAATGGAGATCGCCGGAGACAGTCCACTGATATGGTCAACATCGGGCTTTTCCATCATGTCGAGAAACTGCCGCGCATAGGCGGACAGGCTTTCGACATAACGGCGCTGACCTTCGGCATAAATCGTGTCGAACGCCAGCGACGACTTCCCCGAACCGGACAGCCCGGTGATCACCACCAACTGATCCCGAGGGATATCGACATCGATGCCTTTGAGGTTATGCTCGCGCGCGCCGCGCACCTCTATATTCTTCAGCTCAGCCATTTCCGGCCCCCAACAAACAAGTGGTTTAGAGATAGGCGAGCTTGCCCGAGTCTCCAACAGAAAAGTTAGAACATTTAGTGAACGTACAGGTTTTCGCCGACCAAATCAAACGATGGGCATGGAATCGAACAGCTCGATGCCTGGCTATCTGGCGGATCCATGATCTTGAGGAGAAAATGGCGCGGTTGACGGGGCTCGAACCCGCGACCCCCGGCGTGACAGGCCGGTACTCTAACCAACTGAGCTACAACCGCGCATCTATTTCATGGCCTTTATCCTGGACCAAGGTTGGCAGCGATGGCGCGGTTGACGGGGCTCGAACCCGCGACCCCCGGCGTGACAGGCCGGTACTCTAACCAACTGAGCTACAACCGCCCGCTGCATGTTCATTGCTGAACGTTTGGGTGTATTATGGCCACGGTCGGGCAGCGTCAAGCGGCGTTTTGCAGTTTTTTGTCAGAATCCAGTTTTTTGTTTGCTTGCTGTTTTTTGCCCTCGCGAATTGTTCAATTTCCCTTGCAGCGCACCCCCGCGGAAGATATGACCGCATGTCATGGGTGATTAGCTCAGTGGTAGAGCGCTTCGTTCACATCGAAGATGTCAGGAGTTCAAATCTCTTATCACCCACCATCCCTTTTTCGGATTTTCGCTTGGAACCAGCGGGCTTGCCATGTCGCGCGTTCGGCGGCTATCGTGCCCTATTTGGCCCGATTAAAGGCCACACACTAAGGCTGAGGTCACCATGACGGGGTTAAAGCGCGACATCGGCCTGCTGGGACTGACCTTCATTTCAGTCGGAGGAATCATCGGTTCGGGCTGGTTATTCGGCCCCCTTCTGGCCGTTCAGCATGCAGGGCCCGCGGCCACGATCTCGTGGATTATCGGCGCGGTTGCCATGTTCATTTTGGCCATCACCTTCGCAGAGATTTCCGCCATGCTGCCCATTCCCGGAGGGATCGCGCGCGTGCCTCAGTTTTCGCATGGCAATATCGTTTCGATGGCCATGGGATGGACCGCCTGGATCGGCTACAACACCACGGCGCCCATCGAAGTCGAGGCCATGCTGAAATACCTGGCGCCGTATGCGCCTTGGTTGCATACGGCCGAGACAGGTGATTTGACCGGGGCGGGTATTTTCGTTGCGCTGGTTTTCATGCTGCTGTTCGTCGCGGTGAATGCGCTTGGGGTCAAGTTCTTCACGCGCGTCAATGCTGCGCTGACCTGGGCCAAGATCGCCATACCAGTTGTCCTGTCCATTCTGCTTGTCGCAAGCCGGTTCAACATCGAGAACTTCACCCAGCCGGATGGGTTTGCGCCCTACGGCGCGCAGGGAATCATGGCCGCCGTTTCCACCGGGGGCGTTATTTTTTCATTCATCGGCTTTCGCCATGTGGTTGATATGGCTGGCGAAGTTCGAAATCCAAAATTTGCAATTCCGGCCGCATTGGTGTTGTCGATTGTTCTTTGCGCCATCATCTACCTTGGTTTGCAAGTGGCCTTCATCGGTGCGCTGGACCCATCCATGCTGTCCAAAGGATGGGCACAGTTGAGCTTTGGGGGCGAAGGACCACTGGACGCCGTCATCATGTCTGTCGGGCTGGTCTGGTTTCTGAGCCTGCTGAATGTCGGATCCGTGATAGGCCCCTTTGGAAACGGGCTGGTCGCAACCGGGTCAAACGCCCGTATCGCCCTCGCCCTTTCAAAAAACGATTTTCTGCCCAAACGGTTGCAGGTTTTGTCGTCATTCGGGGTTCCGCTGTGGGCGCTGGGGCTGAACTTTCTGATCGGAACGGTTTTCCTGCTGACAGTACCCTTTACCACCGTCATTGCCCTGAACGGTGCGGCCATCGTCTTGTCATTTGCGGTCGGGCCCATAGCCGTGGTTTGCCTGCGAAACCTTATGCCAGATCATCCCAGATCGATCCGAATACCGGCCGTGCGACTTGTCGCGCTGTCCGCTTTCGCCATCGCCACGCTGATCGTCTATTGGAGCGGATGGGACACGGTCTGGCGGCTTGGCATCGCGCTGATTGTCGGGAAAGCTCTGTTGCTGATCCGGTTCCGAGGACGTTTGGACGAAATGGACGTTACCGAGGCCCTGTGGCTTGTGCCTTATTTCTCAGGCCTTGGGCTGATCTCATTCCTTGGGCAATTCGGAGCCGGTTCGTTGAAGCAGATCCCGTTTGGGTGGGACCTTCTGCTTTGCATCCTGTTTTCGTCGATCATTTTCGTTCTTGCCGTCCGCTCGGCGCTGCCATCGAAAAAGTTCAATGAATATATAGCCGAAGAAGAAATACTTGATCCAAAGCAACCCGTCATTGGATTGTAAAAAAGGCAGGGCATTCGCCCCGCCTTTTTCATTCGCTCAATCTACTTAGTGTGCCGTGGCCGATGGCCCCGTCGCCTCTGACGAGGCTGCTGCGGCAGCGGCGGCCTCCTCGGCGGCTTCGTCCCATTCAACCGGCTCCGGTGTACGAACCAGAGAATGCTCAAGAACCTCCGAGACGTGCTTGACCGGGATGATTTCCAGCCCTTCCTTTACGTTATCCGGGATATCCGCCAGATCCTTTTCGTTTTCCTCTGGGATCAGGACCGTCTTGATACCACCGCGCAACGCAGCCAGCAGTTTCTCCTTCAAGCCGCCAATCGGCATTGCGTTCCCGCGCAACGAAACCTCGCCCGTCATGGCGATATCCTTGCGTACGGGAATGCCCGTCAGAACCGATACGATCGATGTCACCATCGCCAGACCCGCTGACGGACCATCCTTGGGCGTTGCGCCATCCGGCACGTGCACATGGATGTCGATCTTGTCGAACTGAGGCGGTTTGACTCCGATCTTGGGAGAAATCGACCGCACATATGACGACGCCGCATCGATGGATTCTTTCATCACATCGCCCAGCTTGCCTGTCGTCTTCATCCGACCTTTGCCGGGCAGTTTCAACGCCTCGATATGCAACAGATCGCCCCCGACCGAGGTCCAGGCCAGACCGGTCACGACACCAATCTGGTCGTCCTGCTCGGCCAGACCATAGCGGAACTTGGGCACACCCAGGAACTCATCCAGATTATCCGGCGTCACCGTCACAGTGTCCGCCTCTTTCTTGATAATCTTGGTCAGCGACTTTCGCGCAACCTTGGCGATTTCACGTTCAAGGTTCCGCACACCGGCCTCGCGGGTATAGGTACGGATTATCTTTTGCAGCGCCTCATCGGTCAGTTCGAATTCCTTGGCTTTCAGGCCATGGTTTTTGACCTGCTTGGCGATCAGGTGCTGTTTGGCGATCTCGCGCTTTTCGTCCTCGGTATAGCCGGCCAGTGGGATGATCTCCATCCGGTCCAGCAAGGGCCCGGGCATGTTGTAGCTGTTGGACGTGGTCAGGAACATCACGTTCGACAGGTCATATTCCACCTCCAAGTAGTGGTCCATGAACGTGTTGTTCTGTTCCGGGTCCAACACTTCCAACATCGCCGAGGCCGGGTCACCACGGAAGTCCTGCCCCATCTTGTCAATTTCATCGAGCAGGATGAGCGGGTTGGTGGTTTTCGCCTTTTTCAGCGCCTGAATGATCTTGCCGGGCATCGAACCGATATAGGTCCGGCGGTGGCCGCGGATCTCGGATTCGTCGCGCACCCCACCCAAGCTAATGCGAATGAACTCGCGCCCCGTGGCTTTGGCGACCGATTTACCTAAGCTGGTCTTGCCCACGCCCGGAGGGCCGACAAGGCACAGGATCGGGCCTTTCAGCTTTTTCGAACGTTGCTGAACGGCGAGATATTCGACGATCCGCTCCTTGACCTTTTCAAGGCCATAGTGATCGGCGTCCAGAATATCCTGCGCACGACCCAGATCCTTTTTGACGCGGGATTTGGTGCCCCACGGCAAAGACAGAATCCAGTCCAGATAATTGCGCACCACGGTTGCTTCGGCTGACATGGGCGACATGTTCTTGAGCTTCTTCAGCTCGCCTTCCGCCTTCTCGCGCGCTTCCTTCGACAGCTTGGTCTCGGCGATCTTGGCTTCCAGTTCGGCGATCTCGTTCGCGCCGTCCTCGCCATCGCCAAGCTCTTTCTGAATGGCCTTCATCTGCTCATTCAGATAATACTCGCGCTGTGTCTTCTCCATCTGAGATTTGACGCGAGTCTTGATCTTTTTCTCGACCTGCAAAACCGACATTTCGCCCTGCATCAGGCCATAGACTTTTTCAAGCCGCTCGCTGACGCTGAGTGTTTCCAGCAGGTCCTGCTTTTGTTCGACCTCGATGCCCAGATGGCCCGACACAAGGTCGGCCAGCTTTGCCGGCTCGGTGGTTTCACCCACGGCCGTCAGCGCTTCTTCGGGGATGTTCTTGCGCACCTTGGCATAGCGCTCGAACTCGTCCGCAACGGTGCGCAACAGGGCTTCGGTCGTGGTGACGTCACCCGGGATTTCGGTCAGATATTCCGCCCGTGCTTCGAAAAACAATTCGTTTTCAAGAAACTCGGTGATCTGCACGCGCGCCTGCCCTTCGACAAGCACTTTGACGGTGCCGTCGGGCAGTTTCAGCAGCTGCAACACATTGGCCAGAACACCGGATCGGTAGATACCGTCCTCATCCGGGTCGTCTACGCCGGGATCGATCTGGCTGGACAGCAGAATTTGTTTGTCATCCTGCATCACCTCTTCCAGCGCGCGCACCGATTTGTCTCGGCCCACGAAAAGCGGCACGATCATATGCGGGAACACCACGATATCGCGCAGCGGCAGGACGGGGTATGAGGAATTCAGAGGCTCTTGCATGCTCTATCCTTATCGTTGGCAAGACGGCGCTTGTCCCTCATCGAGGCAACATCCGGCCATCTCCTGTCTTGGACGATAAAGGTGGGGCCTCATCGCCCTTTTTCAACCTTACCGCCATGTATCGTGTCGCAGCATGAACCGAGGTTTTCGGGACTGCAAGATGTCCCGGGAACATATCCACCGAAATTAGTGCGACATGCATATGCAATGCGCATATTCACTATCAGAACACCTGCTGCACCGCCCGGGACTGAAGAAAACCGCGGCCACCGAGGTTGCGGCATTCCAGACCTTTCGTGGAAGAGGCGCAGGTAAATCCTCCGAACCGACCGGTGACACCGTATTCCGCACGGTCAAATCCGTCCCGGTTCCGATTCAGCGGCTGGCACAGCATTTCCACGGGACCGGTGTCGAACATCTGAAAATCATGCCCCCCAGTCAGATTGACAGTTCGCGGGGCGCGGCAACGCCGGAGGGCCGTATCTTTTTATGATCGTGCACCGAATGTCCGAGGACTCGGCGCCTTCGCCCACCGAGCACTGAGTGTTTTCGGATGGGGTTTCAAAGGTCCAGACATCTGCAATTGCAGGGCTTGTACAAAAAAATGACTGCGCCGAGGAAAAGGCGGAACATCAACAGTTCTCCGGGTCACATACAAAAACAACTTTGAATAAAGTTGTTTCAGAATACCCGAAGACCCCGCAATTGTCACCTGAACGGACAGGTTACAGGGGCTCGATATCGCCCTGCGCGCGTTGCGCGTGGAACGCGGCCTGCCACGCCTCAAATGAGCCTTCAGCGATCGCGTCCCGCATGCCCTGCATGATTTCCTGAAAGTAATGAAGGTTGTGCCAAGTCAGTAACATGCCCGAGATCATCTCGTTGGCGCGAAACACATGGTGCAGGTAGGCACGTGAATAGTTCGAACAGGCCGGGCAAGAACAGTTTTCATCCAGCGGGCGTGGATCGTCCGCATGACGCGCGTTCTTGATGTTCACGACGCCATGGCGCGTGAACACCTGACCGGTACGGCCCGAACGCGAGGGCAGAACGCAATCCATCATGTCGATCCCACGCGCCACTGCTCCGACTATGTCATCCGGTTTGCCAACGCCCATCAGGTAACGTGGCTTGTCCTTGGGCAGGAAATCAGGCGCATAATCCAGACAGTCGAACATGGCCTCTTGCCCCTCGCCCACTGCCAGACCGCCAACGGCGTAGCCTTCGAAACCAATCTTCTTCAACGCTTCGGCGCTTTCTTCCCGCAGGTCCCGCTCGAGACCACCCTGCATGATTCCGAACAGAGCATGCCCCGGACGATCCCCAAAGGCGTCACGGGACCTGTCGGCCCAACGCATCGACAAACGCATGGATTCGGCGATCCGGTCGCGATTTGCAGGCAATGCAGGGCACTCGTCAAAGCACATCACGATGTCGGACCCCAGTAGGCGCTGAATTTCCATTGATCTTTCTGGCGTCAGCTCGTGCTTCGATCCATCAATATGGGATTTGAAGGTCACACCCTTTTCGGTCAGCTTGCGCAAGCCGGCCAGCGACATGACCTGAAACCCCCCCGAGTCCGTCAGGATCGGTCGGTCCCAGTTCATGAACCTGTGCAACCCGCCCAAACGGTCAATCCGTTCGGCGGTGGGGCGCAGCATCAGGTGATAGGTGTTGCCCAGCAGGATGTCGGCCCCGGTGGCCCGGACGCTTTCCGGCATCATCGCCTTGACCGTCGCGGCGGTACCAACTGGCATGAAGGCAGGTGTCCGCACCTCGCCACGCGGAGTGTTGATCACACCGGTGCGCGCCTTGCCGTCTGTGGCCTTGAGCTTGAAAGAGAATTGCTGGATCATGTTATCGCCTCGGATCGCCGAACCGGGCAGGATTTGCCCGATCCGATCGGTCTTTGCAACCCGTCAGGGCAAGGATGCAACGCGGTCAGTAAACAGACGCACGACCCCCGCTCCATCCACATCACGACAAACACGAACTGCGGGACGATCCCGGTCAGGTTGCGTCGCACCTATCCGGTCGCCTTCCGTCACTACACGCAGCCCGGTTTCGACCACGTCGAACATGGCCCCGTGCGAACAGGCGATCACAGCGGTTGAATCATGCAGACCGCACCCTTCCAATCCGCCGATTTCTTTATAGAATTTCAGATAAAACCGAGAGATATCACGCAGAAAAGATCCCATGCCGGGCGATTTTTGAGCCAGCGCCTCGAAATCCGCGGTCTCGTAAAGTGTTTTCAGGGTAACGTCCAAACCAACCAGCACGGTCTCGGGCGGTGCGGAAAAGACCGCATCCGCGGCAACCGCATCGTGATAAATGTTGGCTTCTGCATGGTCGGTAACGTTGCCCTTGCAGTAGACGGCACCGCCCATGATCACCAACCGGCCGAGATTTCCGGCAAATTCCGGGTCCAATCGCATGGCGTTGGCAATGTTGGTCAGCGGTCCGACCGCACACACGACCAATTCGTTTTTGTGCTTCCGGGCCATTTCGGCCAGAAACTCTGCGGCAGGAAGATCATGATTCCGTCCGATCTCGGGTATCTCGGTCAGATCGCCAAACCCTTCGGGACCATGGACATGGTCCGATGGGACGTGCTTGTCAGCCCCCAACGGGAAAGGCGCGCCTTCCGCCACCGGAAGGTCCAGGCCCAGCTTGTCCAGCAGGAAACGGGCATTGCGGCTGGACTGATGAACATGCGTATTGCCGAACACCGTGGTCAGGCCGATCAGGTCAAATTCAGGCGCAGCGGCGGCATAGGCAATCGCCATGGCATCGTCGATGCCGGGGTCTGTATCGATTATCAGTTTCATTCCCGCCCGATACCGCAAACAAGCCGGGATGCAAAGCAGTCACAGCAGTTCGGTTCAATGCTGAATTCCCGTAGTGAGGCGTTTGCATCCGCCAGCTTTCCCTCCATACCAGAGTTGAAATCGAGCGACTCAACCATATATGTATACCATAGTACACAATAAAAAGAGGACAGAATGACCGAAGATCAGATCATCGGACTGCTTTCGTCAAACATTATTTACCTGCTGGCCGCCGTGCTGGTGGTCATCGTTATTTTCAAGGGCATCAAGATCGTTCCGCAATCCGAAAAATACGTGGTTGAACGGTTTGGCCGCCTGCATTCGGTGCTTGGCCCCGGCATCAATTTCATTGTTCCGTTACTGGACGTTGCACGCCACAAGATCTCGATCCTTGAACGCCAGTTGCCGAACGCGACCCAAGACGCGATCACCAAGGACAACGTGCTGGTGCAAATCGACACCTCTGTCTTCTACCGAATTCTCGAACCGGAAAAGACGGTCTATCGTATCCGCGACGTTGATGGAGCGATTGCAACCACGGTTGCCGGTATCGTTCGTGCCGAGATCGGCAAGATGGACCTGGACGAAGTGCAGTCGAACCGTGCACAGTTGATCACACGCATTCAGGAAAGCGTCGAAACAGCAGTGGATGATTGGGGAATCGAAGTGACCCGGGCCGAGATTCTGGATGTGAATCTGGATCAGGCCACCCGCGATGCCATGCTGCAACAGCTAAACGCAGAACGCGCCCGCCGTGCGCAGGTGACCGAAGCCGAAGGCAAAAAACGCGCCGTCGAATTGCACGCCGATGCTGAGCTGTACGCAGCGGAACAAACCGCCAAGGCGCGGCGCATTCAGGCCGAGGCCGAGGCATACGCGACAGGCGTCGTCGCCAAGGCCATTCAGGACAATGGCATCGAGGCTGCGCAGTATCAGGTTGCGTTGAAACAGGTTGAAGCCCTTAATGCATTGGGCAACGGTTCCGGCAAGCAGACCATAGTTGTGCCCGCCAATGCTCTCGAAGCCTTTGGTGACGCGTTCAAAATGCTCAAAGGAGGTAGATGATGGCTGATCCCTTTTGGCTGACTTGGTGGATCTGGCTGGCCGCCGCGCTGGCTCTGGGGATCCTGGAAATCGTTCTGCCCGGATTCATCTTCTTGGGCTTTGCGATCGGGGCCGCGATCACCGGTCTCATCCTTGTCATCCCCGGTCTGACACTGTCATTGCATGTGATCGCGCTGATCTTCGCAGTTCTTTCGTTGATCGCATGGCTAGTCCTGCGCCGGCTTTTTGCCTTGCCGCATGGTCAGGTCAAAACCTTCACGCATGACATCAATGACTAAGACACAGTGACGCTCACCCGAGCGTCACGCCCCTACTGGACGCTGTTGCAGGTATTCCCTATATAATCACTCAGGCAACTGACCCGAGGCAAAGATGACCCACCCGAGCGAACAGTTTGAAGGCACCCCGCTGATTGCGCCGTCAACGATTGAACACCCGCTGTACGAGGCAGTCGTCGAAGCGTGCCGCACGGTTTACGATCCGGAAATTCCGGTCAACATCTATGACCTGGGCCTGATCTATACGATCGACATTTCTCCGGACAACGCCGTGAAGGTCATCATGACCCTGACGGCACCCGGGTGTCCGGTCGCGGGCGACATGCCTGGCTGGATTGTCGAGGCGATTGAACCTGTTGCGGGCGTCAAGGAAGTCGATGTCGAACTGACCTGGGAACCGCCCTGGGGCATGGAAATGATGTCAGATGAGGCGCGCCTGGAATTGGGCTTTATGTAGCCATCAGGCACTTGCCCTTCCAACTGTCACGAAAACTTGGCATTTTCGTCACCTTATCGTGCAGTCCCCGTCACCCTACAGACGGATATCATCTTAAGGTGGCCGTCGCGTATGCGGGACCATCGGCTGGGCACGCCATGACCGCCCCCCGCTTCCTAGCTCAAGAATATGGGCCGTTCTTGCCCGAGAACGGTCCTTTTTTGTTCCGACGACGACGATCAATTCAGATTGCAGGTTTCCTTGATCTCTGCCGTTCTGGCATCCAGTTGCTTGACGTAGTCACCTGACAGCATTTGCAACCTTTTTTGCTCGGTTCCCGTGACCAGCCCCAACAGAGCCCCGGCAGGTGTTATGGCGGCAATGCTTTCCAGTTGTTTGTCTTCCGCATGTTTCTTTTCCGATGCAATCGCGCGCAGATCCCCTTCTGCCGTTGCACAATTCACCGGGTGCCGTTCGGATCCCGTGGCCGCCCCAGCTTCGTCGGACATCGCGCACACGCTTACGGAAAAAAGTGCGGCCGCAAGTAAAGCTACTTTAACTTTCGACCCTAAATAATTCATATTTCTACCACTTCATGTCATGCCATCTATTCGGACGGGGTTCCAAAACGTCATAAGACCGATGCTAACCCCGCCTCCCGTATCAAAGCAAGTTTGCAGAGCGGCGACGCAGAAACACTAAGCTTTCCAGCGAATTCAATTTCTTTACACGACATTGCCTTGAGCAAAAGAGCCTTGGCCCCTAGATTGGGTGTAACGCGCGACAACGGAGATTTACATGTTCGGCATCCCCGGCAAACAGGCTGTGACAATGACGCCCAAAGCCGCAGAACAGATTACCCGCCTGATGAAATCAGGCGGTCACGCTGGTTTGCGCATCGGCGTCAAAAAAGGCGGCTGTGCAGGCATGGAATATACCATGGAGTATGTTGATCACGCAGATCCTCATGACGAAGTGGTCGAACAGGATGGCGCGCGCATCATGATTGCGCCCATGGCCCAGATGTTCCTGTTCGGAACCGAAATCGATTACGAAGTGTCGTTGTTGGAATCCGGCTTTAAGTTCAAGAACCCGAACGTCGTCGACGCCTGCGGCTGTGGAGAATCGATCAAATTCGACGAAAGCATCGGCCAACAAGGCTAAGCCCGCCTCATCCCTTTTCATTTGAACGTCGCATGCGGGCCGATCTTCGATGTTTGCGCCCGGGATCAGCATGCGAGCAGAATTGTAAGATGGTCCTTACAATGCTATCCGCATGCTAAAATCATCGGATGATCAGGGAGATACCGAAATGCGGCAGAAGCTGGCGGCTGGAAACTGGAAAATGAATGGGACCGGCGCTGAGTTGACCGAGTTGAAGGCGCTGTCTCAGATCCACCCGGCAGCCTCGGTGGATATCCTGATTTGCCCGCCGGCAACATTGCTCAGCCGCGCATCAATTGCCGTTCAGGGCACCGCCATCTCTGTCGGTGGTCAGGACTGTCATGCCGCAAAATCAGGCGCGCATACCGGAGATATCAGTGCGGATATGCTGGTGGATGCCGGTGCAACATCGGTCATCCTGGGCCATTCCGAGCGCCGCGTGGACCACGGTGAACATGACGAAGATGTGCGGGCCAAGGCGCGCGCAGCGATGGATGCAGGTTTGAAGGCGATCATTTGCGTCGGTGAAAGCCTTGAGCAGCGCGAAGCGGCCAATACGCTCGACATCATCGGCGGCCAGATGTCCGGGTCGATCCCGGATCAGTCGACCGGCGAGAACCTGATCGTCGCATATGAACCGATCTGGGCAATTGGCACCGGCAAAGTTCCCACCCTAGAAGAAATCGGGGACGTTCACGACTTCATGCGCGCCCGGCTGGAGCGCCGCTTTGGCGAAGGCGTGGGCCGTTCCGTCCGCCTGCTTTATGGCGGCTCGGTGAAACCCGGCAACGCGGCAGATATATTTTCAGTTTCCAACGTCGATGGCGCACTTGTGGGCGGGGCCAGCCTGAAAGCGTCTGAATTCTCGGGAATCATTCAAGCGCTGGAAGGCGCCTAATTCCAGACTTCGTCCCGCAGTTTCTTCGGCTCAAGGATCGGTTTTTTCAATAGATCGTCGCTTCAACGCGATGCGGTCAGGGTTGTTCACTGCAACAGGCCCCTCCCCTTTGATCGCAAAAAATCCTGCCTTGCGCGCGAAATTCCGTGAGTTGACGAAGAGACGCGGGGTTCCGAACTGAGCGATGGGAAGCGAACAAATTGCACTGGGCAATGGCGAGGTATGCGGGAACAGGTTTTCTGACGCCCCGCCTTGCGCAGGGCTTCCATCTGTTCCAGCACGGTCGGGTTGCCGCCCTGTACAGGCTGATTGCGACCTTGTGAGACAACTCCGCCATCCCGCGCCAGAACCGATTTGATGCGACATCCGCCGTCGTCAAATCCGGCCTTCGCCTTTTCAGGAGCCACGCAAAATGCGTCTGTCAGAGCCGGTCAAAATTCCGAGCTCCGCTTCGAGTGTGTGCTGTAAACTGCCGAAGTACTTTGGCTTGGCAAGTCAAGCGCATCAGGCCAGCTTCATCACCACAAGGCCTGTCACGATCAGAACCGCAGCTGCGATCCGCGCAGGTGTCAGGGCTTCGCCAAGAAACAGAATACCGACACTGAACGCCCCCACCGCACCGATCCCAGTCCAGATCGTGTATGCGGTGCCCAACGGTAAGTCGCGCATTGCAAGCGCCAGCAGACCAAATGAGCCCAACATCGAAGCGCCCATCACGGCCGTCGGCCACAATCGGGTAAAACCGGCCGACTGCTTCATGGCAACCGCCCAGACAATTTCCAAAAGGCCAGCAAACAGAAGAAATATCCAGGGCATAAGACAACCTCATATCCGTACGGGTCGTCCCGAATGATGTCCCAGAAAGCAGAGGTCGTCCTCTGTGCCTCAGATAAGAACCCATCGCGTGGTTTCAAGACACGAAAAAGCCGGGCAGTTGACACCACCCGGCTTTGTTCAGTTTTCAGACAGTCTAGTTGGTTATTATTTCCGGCCCCATGAACGTGTTGGGCAGGAAGGTCGATATCCACGGAATATACGTCACCATGATCAGGAAGACGAACAGCACCGCAAGGAAGGGCAGCGCCGCCTTCACAACGCTCATCATCGGCATACCCGCAACACCCGAAGTCACGAACAGGTTCAGACCGACCGGAGGCGTGATCATCCCGATCTCCATGTTGACCACCATGATGATACCCAGATGGATCGGGTCAATGCCCAGCTCGATAGCGATCGGGAACACAAGGGGCGCCACGATAACCAACAGGCCTGACGGTTCCATGAACTGACCGCCGATCAGCAGGATCACGTTCACCACGATCAGGAAAGCGACAGGGCCAAGGCCGGCCGACAACATCGCTTCGGCGATATGCTGCGGCACCTGCTCGTCGGTCAGAACATGCTTGAGTATCAGCGCGTTGGCGATCACGAACAGCAGCGTGACCGTCAGCTTGCCTGCCTCGAACAGCGTATGCTTGGTGTCCGGGTGAATGAACGCCGTGATCAGCGCATAGGGTTTTTTCAGCAGCGGCAGGTTCTGTGTGCCTTCTTCCGTGCTCAGCGGGCCCATGTCCTTGTACACAAAGCTGGCAATGAAGAACGCGTAGACTGCGGCAACTGCGGCGGCTTCGGTCGGGGTGAAGATGCCACCATAGATACCACCCAGAATGATGACGATCAGGAAAAGACCCCAACCGGCCTCGCGGGCCGAGGTAAAGACCTCTCCCCAGCCTTTCCATTCCCCCTTGGGCAGGTTCTTGACCTTGGCCATGACATAGATGGTGATCATCAGCATCAAACCGGCCATCAGACCGGGAATAACCCCCGCAAGGAACATGCGCCCAACCGAGACTTCAACAGCGGCGGCATATACGACCATGACGATGGATGGAGGGATCAGAATACCCAATGTCCCCGCGTTGCAGATCACACCGGCGGCAAATTCCTTGGAATAGCCCACCTGACGCATCCCCGCGATGACGATCGAGCCGATGGCGACCACGGTCGCCGGGGACGACCCGGACAGGGCTGCGAACAGCATACAGGCAAAGACGCCCGCAATCGCCAGACCGCCGGGCAAATGCCCGACACAGGCGATCGAGAACCGGATGATCCGTCGTGCGACACCACCTGTAGTCATGAAGGACGACGCCAGGATGAAGAACGGGATCGCCAGCAGGGTAAAATGCCCTTCAAAAGCCTCGAACAGCGTACCCGCGACGGACGCGAGTGAACTGTCTGAGTAGATCAGCAGAAACAGGGTCGAGCTGAGGCCAAGCGCAACTGCAATCGGCACACCGATCAGCAGCAGGCCGACGACCATCGAGAAAAGAAGTACGACGTCCATCAGTTATGCTCTCCTTGCTGAGCGCGGACTTCTTCGATCTCGTCCTCGACTTCGTGGCTGGCGACAAGGCGATCCGTTTCGCCACGCCATATCTGAACGGCAACCTGGGCGAACCGGATCACCAGCAGCAGCATCGATACCGGCAGCACCAGATAAGGCACCACTTTGGGAAGCTTCTCGTACCCTTCGCCATAGTTGATCAGGTCTTCCAGAAACCGCAGCGGAGCGACCATCGGGATATCGTCCACCTCATAGAAACTCTGGCTGCGGGCGTCGAAGTTGAACCCGGTCGGGAACCAGCGTCCGGATGTCGGCGGCAGATCCGCGAAAACCGCCCAATAGTCATAGGCGCCTTTCAGCAGCAGCAACGAAAACACCAGACAGCACCCCACAGCGATGAGCGCCAGAATGCGACGTGGCGCCGGGGCCAGCATGTTCAGGATCGCATCAACACCCAGATGAGAGTGTTTCTTGACCGCGTAAGAGGCACCAAGCAGCACCAGCCAGCCAAAAGTGAACACCGTCAGTTCAAGCGCCCACAGGATATTGGAATTGAAAACAAACCGCGCGATCACGTTGGCAAATGTCACGACCGTCATCAGGCCCAACAGACACGCGATCAGGGTTTCTTCGATATGGTCGACCAGCCCGCCTTGGCCGGAATTCGCACCAGACATCTTTCTGTCCCCGCATTTTTTGTGATGAGAGAGTGTTGGGCGGGCTTGTTCAGCCCGCCCGGCCAGCGCGTCGAATACTCCCCAGTCCCCGGACGCGCGGCCTTTGGCCAGATTCAGAAGCCGGCGTTGATGGCCTGAGCCGCGTCGATCTTGTCCTGACCCACGTCACCTGCGAACTGGTCCCAAACGGGTTTCATCGCATCAACCCAGGCCTGACGCTGTTCCGGGGTCAACTCGCGGATGACTCCGCCTGCTTCAACGATCGAAGCTTTGGCTGCTTCGTTCACGGCAAAGGCTTCTTTGTTCCTTGTTTCCGTGACTTCAGCCAGAATGGTCAGGAACTGATCACGCACGTCCGGATCCAGGCTGTCCAGCCAGTCCACAGAGGTCACGACCAGATAGTCGATGATGCCATGGTTCGTCTCGGTGATGCCGTCCTGCACTTCGAAGAACTTCTTGCCATAGATGTTCGACCAGGTGTTTTCCTGACCATCCACAACCCCCTGTTGCAGCGCGCCGTAAACTTCCGAGAACGCCATTTTCTGCGGGCTGCCACCAATAGCCTCCATCTGTGCCACCAGAACGTCCGAAGACTGCACGCGGAACTTCAGACCGTTTGCATCCGACGGATCGACCAGCGGCTTGTTGGCCGACATCTGCTTCATGCCGTTGTGCCAGAAGGCCAGCCCCTGAAGGCCACGGCGCTGCATGCTGTCCTTCATCGCCTGACCATCAGCCGAAGCCTGGAATGCATCCACAGCGTCGATGTTCTTGAACATGAACGGCAGGTCAAACAGGCGGAACTGCTTGGTGAACTTCTCGAACTTCGACAGTGACGGCGCGGCAAGCTGAACGTCGCCCTGCAACATCGCCTCCAGCACCTTGTCGTCGTTGTACAGTGTCGAGTTCGGATAGACCTCCACGCACATCACGCCGTTCATCTCATCATTGACGCGCTGTTCCAGCAGCGATGCGGCGATGCCCTTGGGGTGTTTGTCAGTGTTGGTCACATGCGCGAACTTGACGACGATTTCACCATCGTCACAGGCTGCCATCCCTGCGGTGGCTGTGACTGTCAGCGCCAGAGCGGTTGCTGCCGTTGTCAGGAATTTCATCTGTCTTTTCCTCCCAGACTTCCTTGAAATTGTCCTTCGACACCAATTCGGTATCAGATGCAGCGAAGTGAAACGAATCGGCACGATCCACTCAACGATTTGTTTTCTGTCCCTCGATTTTCTATTTAGTGATTTTCTTTCAGAAGGTTATAAAGCGCTTTGCAATGGATATTGGACCCATTCGAAACCCCGAGTGCGAGATTCCGCACAGCAATCTTCCAGTTTGTGCGAAAATCCGCACACGCCGCGAATCAAAACCCCCGAATCAACTGACGCGAAACCGCAGCCCGGGACAGCGGGCTGCCCGGCCCAACAGCTTTAGACGCATGTTAATGCGGAAAAAGGTGGCGGGAGCCCGGCCGTTACCGTCGGTAATCCTCGGCCCGAATCTGGTACCGTGCCAGCTTGTCGTAAAATGTCTTGCGCGGCAGTTTCAATGCCTTCGCCGCATCTGATGCCTTGCCGTTGTGACGACCCAGCGCCGCGATGAGCAGCGACCGCTCCACCCGCGCCATATGTTCGCTAAGGCCCAGGTCTGTTGCCTGCGCGACTTCTTCCGGCATTCCCAGCACGAAGCGCATCGCGGCTGACATCAGGGATCGCGCATTCCCCGGCCAGTCGCTGGCCATAAGCGACGCCAGATGCTCGGACGAGATTTCCGGCGCCACGATCCCCGCCTGTTCCGCGGCCTGTGCAACGTAATGGCGGAAGATCACCGGAATGTCGTCGGGGCGTTCTGCCAGCGATGGAATACGAACCCGCATGACATCCAGCCTGTAAAACAGGTCTGCATTGAACCGGCCTTCAGAACTCAGCGCCGACAGATCAGCGGTCGTTCCCGCAATGATACGCCCGCCCGGTCCATGCTCGATGATCTCCAACGCCGCAAATTGCGTGGCATGGGGCATGGCCGACACTTCGTCCAGAAACAATGACCCACCTGCCGCATCTTCACAGCTCTTGGCCAAGTCGTCGGGGCTGAGGCTGGAGGCCGTGCGTTTGACAAATGGTCCCTGCCCTGCTGGTGACATCAGATGCACGACCTCGGCGACCTTCGAGATGCCGCTGCCCGGCGGTCCCGTCACAAGAACCTCGGCGCCTGTTGGCGCAACGGTCCGAACCCGTTCGCGCAGGGCCTCGGCCTGCGGCGACAGTCCGAACAGCAAACGCGCGGCGGGGTCTCCTCGTTCCAGCTCGGATTTTGCCGCTCTTTGCTCCAATATCTGCGAACGGGCTGCAAACGCGCGTTCAAGCACCTCGAGAAGGTCGGACGCGGCGCACGGCTTTTCCAGAAAATCGAACGCGCCCTTTCCCATGGCATCGACGGCCATGGGAATATCGCCCTCACCCGTCAGAAGAACCACGGGAAGATCCGGATCGACCTCTCGGGCATAAGACAAAAGATGGAACCCGTCCCGCCCCGGCATGCGTATATCCGAGATGATGACACCGGGAAACTCGCGGCTGATGTGATCCTTGGCCGCCACAAAGGATCCGGCGGTCGTTGGCTGATAGTCCGCCAATTCCAGAGTTTGAGACAAGGCCTCGCGTACGGCGGCATCATCATCGACCAACAAAACCCTGCGCATCACGCGGCCTCTTCCTTGTCGCAGGGTTCCAGTTCGACGGTAAACATGGCCCCATCCGCCGTGTTCGCGCCCCGTATATCCCCACCAAAGCTTTGAACCAGCCCGTAGGAAATGGAAAGCCCCAGCCCCAAACCTTCTGACGATCCAACGCTTTTCGTGGAATAGAAGGGCTCGAACATCCGGTCGGGGTCTTCAATGCCCGGGCCAGTATCCTGCAAGGAAACGCTCAATCGTGCACCTTTTCGCAGCGTTATCGTTATAATCCGTTTTGGTCGTCCCAGCATTGCATCCGCCGCATTGTTGATCAGATTCACGAACACCTGCACCAAACGTACTTCACCCCCCCAAACATACACAGCCCCATTCGGGGGGTTCCAGTTCAGGGTTACATTGTCGTCTCGCAGGCGGGCCTCGGTCAGTTCAACAGCAGTGTTGAGAACCTGAATCAGGTCAACCCGTCCCATCGGTTCGCTTTCGTTGCGGGCAAAGGCGCGAAGGTTCTTGATGATCCGCGCCATCCGCGCCGCCATTTCCGAGATCCGGCCCAGATTCTCGGCAGCCATTTCAGGTTTTCCCCGCGTCATGAACGCTGAACCGTTATCCGCAAATTGCCGTATGGCCATAAGCGGCTGGTTCAGTTCATGGCTGATGCCCGCCGACATTTGCCCCAAAGCGCTGAGCTTTCCGGCCTGCACCAGGTCTGCCTGGGCCCGCCGCAGCGCCGCCTCGGCTTCTTCCCGTTCCGCCACTTCCTTGCGCAAACTGGCATTTGCCACTGTCAGGTCATGGGTGCGTTTGGCCACACGGCTTTCCAGAACGGCATTCGCTTCGGCCAACGCCCGCCGCCGCTCCATGGCTAGAAAGAGCATGGCCCCAAAGGCCAGACAGATCGCTGCGACGGCCGCCGCCTGAAGCCTGGCGAGCTGAAGGGCCGGCGCCACGTCCACCAGCACCTCGGCAGTCATGTCGATCACCGGCAAATCAAGGGTCAGATGCAGCGCATCGCGCGGCAGGTAACGCCCCCAGTTCAAGTGCCACAACTCGTGCCTGCCGACCTGTTTCGAAGAAAAATCGACGGTCGCACCATCTGGCGGCGTCAATCCCGCCTCACCGTCCGCCCGGCGCCAGAACAGCAGGTCGGATCTGTTGGAAATGAAAACGACACCATCTGAATCGACAAAGAAAACCGCCTCGGTACTGCCGCGCCACGTTTGTTCAACGTCCTGAACATCAGCAACGACCATCAACGTGCCTTCAATCTGGCCAGTCGGGCCAAAAGTGGGGGCGGCATAGGAATAGATCCGGTCTTCGCCCGAAGGTACAACCTCATGCGCACTGCCCAAGGCGCCCTGCATCGCACGGCGGAAAGCCGGATGATGGGCCATGTTGCGCTGGGACACAGGCTGCGCCGATACCAGCACCTGCCCCTTCGTATCCAGATACATCATGTTTACGGCGGCCGTTTTGTCAGCGACGTCCAGCAGCGTTGCCCGGGCTTGGCGAATACCGGCCTGCGTATCCAGTTCATGCAAAACGGGATGAGTTGCCATCAGCACGGCAAGTTCCTGATACACTTGCATCTGCGTGCTCAGCCGGTCAGCCGCCAACTCAAGATCTGCCTCTGCCTTCTCGCTCAGCTGAGACAGGGCCTGTCGATAGCCATAAGACCAGACAAACCCCGACAATAACCCAACGGCGAGCAAAAAAACGGAAATGAACCAAACCCTGTGCATAGACAGGGTCTTGCATTCAATGCGCCGCATGGCAAGTGTGCGGCGCATGAAGTCTTTTTCGCAATCACCGACAGACCCGGGTTTCGTCCAAAACCCCTACCCGTTCTACGACAAGGCGCGAGGCTCGGGCGATCTGTTCTATTGGCAGGACTATGGTATGGTCGCCGCGGTTTCATACCGCGCGGTTCGCGCCCTGTTTCGGGACCGCCGATTTGGCCGCGAGGTACCGCCCGAATTGGCAGAGCAAGGTCCCGCCCATCTGGCGCCCTGGCTGGCCATCGAGGCCCATTCACTGCTTGAGGCAGAACCACCAAGGCACACACGCCTTCGGTCATTGGTGATGCGCGCCTTCACGTCACGGGCGATTTCTGCGCTGCAACCTTCCATCGAAGATCTGTGCCACAGCCTGATCAAAGACTTCCCCGGGAACACGTTCGACCTGTTGGAAACCTATTGCACTCAGGTTCCGGTGGTCACGATCTGCCGGCTTCTGGGCGTCCCCGAAGCCATGGCGCCCGATCTGTTACAATGGTCTCACGATATGGTTGCCATGTATCAGGCCAATTGCACGCAGGACACCGAAGACACGGCCGCCAAATCATCTAAGGAATTCACCGAATTCCTGAAGGAATACATAGAGCTGCGGCGCAATGATCCCCGCGACGATCTGATAACCCGGTTGATAAGCGCCGAGGAAGAAGGCCAGAAACTGTCACTGGACGAGCTGGTTGCTACCTGCATCCTGCTGCTCAACGCTGGCCATGAGGCTACCGTGCACTCACTGGGGAACGGGGTGAAAACCCTGTTGCAGACCCGCACCGCCCCTGACGCCCTGGCACCGGATGGACTCGACGGAACCATCGAAGAAATCCTGCGCTATGACCCGCCTCTGCACATGTTCACACGTTACGCGTATGAGGACGTGGATCTGTTCGGCCATTCATTCAAACGTGGCGATCAAGTGGCACTGTTGCTTGGCGCGGCCAACCGCGACCCCGCTGTCTGGGCTGAACCGAACACGTTTCAGCCGAACCGTCCGATTGAAGTCAACACAAGCTTTGGGGGCGGAATTCATTTTTGTGTCGGGGCACCTCTGGCGCGTCTGGAAATGCGCATTGCTTTGCCGATCCTGTTCGAAAGCTGTCCAAACCTGCAACTGGCTGCGCCGCCGCTTTATTCGGACAGCTATCACTTTCACGGGCTGAATCAGCTGCTGGTCAGACCTTAGCAATCACCTTCCGCATACCTACACGATGGCTATGGCGATTTTGCTTCCGGCCAAATGAAAACACCCATCAGCTCATCTGGCTCAAAGCCCATTGAAAGACACAGGCGGAGGAGCCGCGGTCGAGTGTTCTAAGCCCCCTCTGCCAACGCATTCAGCGGCAGCATCGTTGTGGACTTGATCTCTTCCATGGACAACAACGCCGTGACGTTGTGCACGCGCACTTCCGAGATGAGCGACTGATAGAACTGATCATAGGCACGCGCGTTTTTAACCCGGACTTTCAGGATATAGTCGATATCACCCGCCAACCGGTGCGCCTCTTGCACTTCGGGGTGATCCTTCAATGCTTTCAGGAATTTACGTTGCCAGTCCGCCTCATGTTCCGAGGTGCGGATCAAAACAAAAAAGGTGGCTTCGAACCCAAGTGCCTCGGCATCCAGCAGCACCGTTTGCTGGCCGATGATTCCCGCCCCCTTGAGCTTGCGAATGCGATTCCAGACAGGCGTCTTTGAACTGCCGACCCGAGCCGCAATTTCGTCCAATGATTGGCCTGCGTCCCGTTGCAGCTCGGCCAGAATTTTTCGATCCGTGTCATCTATCCGCACCGACATTCCAATTTTCCTTCTGTTTCGACACCTATGTTCCGGCTTTTCCGAAAATCGGAACATTTGTCCTTATTTTAGCGGTGATATGGCGCTTCGGTGGGAATATTTCCTATATTGAGGGTCAAGTCAAACAATGTCCGAGACGATCCGATGCAGGATTTTCACACAACCAGTCCCAAAGGTCATGTCGACTTTGTCGGCGCCGGACCCGGTGACCCCGAATTGCTGACGCTCAAGGCGTTGGCCGCATTCGAGCGCGCGGATGTGGTGCTGCATGATCGCCTGATCAGCAAGCCTGTGCTGGACATTGCCGCCCAGAACGCCGCTTTGGTCGATGTCGGCAAGGCCGGGTTCGGCCCCTCGTGGAAGCAAAGCGATATCGACGCGCTTCTGGTTGAACACGCCCTGAATGGCAACCGTGTGGTGCGCCTGAAATCGGGGGATCCCACGGTCTTTGGTCGTCTGGACGAAGAAATCGAGGCCCTCGATGCGGCCGGTATTTCCTGGCAGATCATTCCCGGCATCACGGCGGCCTCTGCCGCAGTGGCAAGCATCGGTCAAAGCCTGACTCGCCGCGGACGCAACTCATCGGTGCGTTTTTTGACCGGGCACGACATGCAGGGTTTTGCGGATCACGATTGGAACGCTTTGGCCAAGCCGGGTTCCGTGGCGGCAATCTACATGGGCAAGAAGTCCGCTCGGTTCATTCAGGGTCGCCTGATCATGCACGGCGCCGATCGCGCCACGCCCATTACCCTGGTCGAGAATGCCTCGCGCCCCGACCAACGGATTTTGGCCACCACTTTGGACCAGTTGCCCACCGATCTGGCCGCCGCCGAAATGGATGGACCGGCCCTGACCTTCTATGGCCTTGCCCCGCGCGAAGCGGCGCAGGCTGTAACCGAATTCAACAAGGAGCTTGCCTGATGGCCCGCGCTTTTACCCCCAAAGTCGTCACTGCAAATGACCTGCTCGAAGGTGACGTGATTTATCTGACCGAAGATGACCGCTGGTCCCGTGACCTGAGCGAGGCAGAACTGATCACCGACGAGGCGCATGCGCAGGTTCGCCTGCTGGATGCCGCGCGTCAGGCAAACAAAATTGTGGGCGCCTATCTGGCCGATGCCGTTGCTGGCGAAAACGGCCCCGAGCCCACCCATTTCCGGGAAGACTTCCGCCGCACTGGTCCGTCCAACTATGCCCACGGCAAACAGGAAGCTTCCCCGCAGCCCCGGGCCTGACCTCTGGCCCTTCTCTCTCCCCTTCAAGGCCCCAGGTTCGGGGCTGCAACCAAGGACAGCTAGACATGTATCGCTACTCCGAGTTTGACAAAGATTTTCTGGCAGAGCGTAACGCGCAGTTCCGCGCTCAGGTCGAGCGCCGCATCGACGGTTCGCTGACCGAAGATGAATTCAAGCCGCTGCGCCTGATGAACGGCCTGTATCTGCAACTGCACGCATACATGCTGCGGGTCGCCATTCCCTACGGCACGCTGAACAGCGCACAAATGCGCCAATTGGCCCTGCTGGCTGAAAAGTGGGACAAGGGGTATGGCCATTTCACCACCCGTCAGAACATCCAGTACAACTGGCCGAAACTGAAAGATGTGCCAGACATGCTGGACGCGCTGGCCGGGGTGGGCATGCACGCCATCCAGACCTCGGGCAACACCATCCGCAACGTGACGGCCGACCATTTCGCCGGTGCCGCCGCGGATGAGGTCGCCGACCCGCGCCCCTATGCCGAACTGCTGCGCCAGTGGTCGACCGACCACCCGGAATTCCAGTTCATGCCGCGCAAGTTCAAGATCGCCATCACCGGTTCGGAAAACGACCGCGCCGTGATCAAAGCGCATGACATCGGCCTGCAACTGGTCGAACGTGACCGCGTTCTGGGTGCGCGCGTCATCGTCGGTGGCGGCCTGGGCCGTACGCCCATGATCGGCAAGGAACTGTCCGAATTCGTCGCATTCGATGATCTGCTGGCCTATCTGGAAGCCACCGTGTCGGTCTGGAACCAGATCGGTCGCCGCGACAACAAGTACAAGGCGCGCATCAAGATCACCGTGCATGAACACGGCATCGACGCCATCCGCGCCAAGGTGAATGAACGTTTCTTGCAGGTTCGCCCACAGTTCAAGGGCGCCGACATGGCGCTGCTGGATGAGATCAAAGGCCATTTTGCGCCTCCGGCCTTCCGCGAAGGTTCGGTTGCGTCGTTTGAAAGCGCCTATTCCAACGATCCGGTTTTCCGGTCGTGGGTCGATACCAACATCGCGCCCCACAAGAACGCGGACCACGCGATCGTTACGATCTCGATCAAGAAACACGGCCAGACGCCGGGTGATGCGACCGCCGAGCAGATGCGCGTGATGGCCGATCTTGCCGAAGAATTCGCCTATGATGAGCTGCGTATCAGCCACGAGCAGAACGTGATCCTGCCGCATGTCCACAAATCGGACTTGCCCGCGATCCACGCAAAGCTGAAGGAACACGAACTGGCCACCGCCAATATCGGGCTGATCAGCGATATCATCGCCTGCCCCGGCATGGATTACTGCGCGCTGGCGACGGCGCGCTCGATCCCGGTTGCTCAGGAAATTGCGACCCGCTTTGAAGATTTGAAGCTGGAGCATGACATTGGGCACCTGAAGATCAAGATCTCGGGCTGCATCAACGCCTGCGGCCACCACCATGTGGGCCATATCGGCATCCTGGGCTTGGATCGTGCAGGCGTCGAAAACTACCAGATTACACTGGGTGGCGACGCCACCGAGACGGCCGCGATCGGCGACCGCACCGGTCCGGGTTTTGCCTATGACGAGATCGTGCCGGCCGTGGAACGCATCGTCGACACCTACCTGGATCTGCGCGAGAATGCTGAAGAAACCTTTCTGATGACTTATCGCCGCGTCGGCATGGAGCCGTTCAAGGCCGCCCTCTACCCCGAGGCTCGGGCGAATGCCGCTTGATCTGATTCAAACGGAACTGGGCAAAGACCGCAGCGACCTGACCGAGAAGGTCAACGCATTGAATGCCCGGTTCCGTCACCACAGCGCCCATGACGTGATGCATGGCGCCCTTGAAGAGATCGATGCGCTTGCTCTGGTCTCAAGCTTTGGTGCGGAATCGGTGGTGCTGCTGCACATGGCTGCGGTGATCGATAAGATGACGCCGGTGTTGTTCGTGGATACCCAATTGCTGTTCACCGAAACGCTGGAGTACCAGCAGGAAGTCAGCGAGCGCCTGGGGCTAAGGAACATCCGGATCATCCGGGCGGATGACGAAGAACTGCAACGCGAAGACCCCTATGGCGCGCTGCGCCTGCGGGATACGGATGCGTGCTGCAACCTGCGCAAGACCTTTCCCTTGCAGCAAGCCCTGACCGGGTATTGCGGTTGGATTACCGGCAGGAAACGGTTTCAGTCCGGCACGCGCGCCGCGCTCGAGTTTTTCGAGGTCGAAGACGGCACGGGCCGGATCAAGGTCAATCCGCTGGCCCATTGGGCGCCGGACGATGTGCGCGCCTATATGGAAGAAAACAACCTGCCCCGGCATCCGCTGGTGGCCAAGGGATACCCTTCGATCGGCTGTGCGCCCTGCACTTCGCCGGTGAAGGAAGGCGAAGACCCCCGCGCCGGCCGCTGGCGCGATCAGAATAAGGAAGAATGCGGCATTCATTTTGTCGATGGCAAGATGGTGCGCATCGGAGAAAAAACATGAACGTAATCGTAACAGATGAGGGCTTTTCGCCCGATGACTGGACCGACGGCTTTGTCACTCTGGATGATGCCGCGAATGACGTGGTTGCGCTGGACGTCAGCTCGGACACGGACCCGGATGAGCTTTTTGACCGTTTGGGCAGTGCCAAGCTGGTCCGGGTGGATTTTCCATCCTTTGCCGACGGTCGCGGCTTTACCATCGCCCGCACCCTGCGCCTTAAGGGCTATACAGGACGTTTGCGCGCCAAGGGTCATGTTCTGGCAGACCAGTACGCCATGGCGCGTCGCTGCGGCTTTGACGAAGTTGAGATTGACGGAGACCTGGCAGATCGCCAGCCCGAAGATCAGTGGCTTTCCCGGGCCAACTGGAAAGAGAACAACTATCAGGCGCGTTTGCGCGGTTAAAAGCCGCCCATCGCCGGCTTGAAACACAAAGGGGGCAATCTGTCCCCTTTTCCTGACTTGGATCAAAGATTAAACGGAGATGTCGGTTTAGCAGACCGGCAGGTAAACGATGACAGAGATGAAGCCCGTGAGCGAAGCAACTGCCGTTAAGGCCCCGGTCCTGCCGGACGCGCAAACTGTAACCGAGGTCAAGCATTGGACCGACAGCCTGTTCTCTTTCAAGGTGACGCGCCCCGCCACGCTGCGTTTCCGCTCGGGCGAGTTCGTGATGATCGGTCTGCTGGGCGACAATGGCAAGCCATTGCTGCGCGCCTATTCAATCGCTTCGCCGTCGTGGGACGATGAGCTGGAGTTCTATTCGATCAAGGTTCAGAACGGCCCGTTGACGTCGAAGCTTCAGCACATCAAGCCCGGCGACCAGATCATCCTGCGCCCCAAGCCGGTTGGCACGTTGGTGCATGACGCCCTTCTGCCCGGCAAGCGTTTGTGGTTTTTTGCCACCGGCACCGGTTTTGCCCCGTTTGCTTCGTTGTTGCGTGAACCGCAAACATATGAAGATTATGACGAGGTGATCATCACCCATACCTGCCGCGAAGTGGCCGAACTGGAATATGGCCGTCAATTGATCGACAGCATCCGTCAGGATGAAATGCTGGCCGAACTTATAGGCGAAGGCTTTGCAGACAAGATCCGCTACTACCCGACAACCACGCGCGAAGAGAGCCCCAAGATAGGTCGGATCACCGACCTGCTGAAGGATGGCACCGTGTTCGGCGATCTGGGCATTGAAGGCGGAATCAAACCCGAAACCGATCGCGCCATGGTCTGCGGGTCGCTGGCTTTCAACCTGGACATCAAGGAAATCCTTGAAGGTTTTGGTCTGCGCGAAGGCGCGAATTCCGAACCCAAAGAGTTTGTGATCGAAAAAGCCTTTGTCGGCTAAAGGCACCTTGCGTTCGGAGCTTTGCAGCCCCGAACGCAAAATTCAGCGGACAAAACACTGTTTTTTCGCAACTGCCGGTGTTTATGCCGCTTGAAGTGTGGCCCGGCCCGGTTTAAATTCCGGGCTCGAAATTCTGCAATTATCAAAGGAATGAACCCATAGCTCGCAGACCTCACAACGCGCCGCCACAACGAGACACCGGCCCGCGCGTCAATGATAAGATCCGTGCCCCCGAAATTCGCCTGATTGGCGCCGAAGGTGAAAATGTCGGGGTGGTTCATCCCGCCAAAGCCATGCAGATGGCCGCTGAGGCCGGTCTTGATCTGGTCGAAATTTCGCCCAATGCGAACCCACCGGTCTGCAAGATCATGGATTTCGGCAAATTCAAATATGAAACGCAAAAACGCGAAGCCGAAGCCCGCAAGAAGCAAAAGATCATCGAGGTAAAAGAGGTCAAATTCCGACCCAACACCGACACGCATGACTATGACGTCAAAATGAAGAACGTCTTCAAGTTTCTGGAAAAAGGCGACAAGGTCAAAGTTACCCTGCGTTTTCGCGGTCGCGAAATGGCACACCAGAACCTTGGCCGCGAATTGCTGCAGCGTGTCGCCGAGGACGTCAAGGACTTGGGCAAGATCGAAAACATGCCCAAGATGGAAGGCCGTCAGATGATCATGATGATCGGCCCGCTGCCGCAGAAATAATCCGGTCCAAAGATCGAAACGGTCCAAGCCCCTTCTCTTTTGAAGGGGCTTTTTCGTTCAGGGCGATCGCCTGCTGCGCAGCCAACGGGCCGCGTCCCGGAAATCGAACACCAGCGAGGTGATATCGACGATCAGAAGCACCCGGAGAAAGCAAACAAAGGCTGGGCTCAGGGGGTCTTCGGAAAACAGCAGAAGCGTCACGATGATGACCAACGGCACCCAGCACAGAATGTGTGGCAACGCCATCGCGCCGCTCATCCCGCGTGCACCCAACATGATCGGCACGTTCAGCGCCATGCCCGAAATTGCAAGCAATGCAATCAGGTGCCCCTTTGGCTGATCCAGAAATGCCAGCGGAAGCAGGTTTACCGGTACCAAAATGAACGCTACCCAGACCTGAACCCACACAGGGAGCGTTCGGAAACTGCGCCAGATATCCAGCACCATGGACGTCGCCTTTTCCAGATCCATTGCCCACGACACATAGCAAACGTGTCGCAGGCAAACAGGGTGCTCACGGTATTGTCAGAGAACGGCTGAAAAAGAGCGTTCCAGTTTGCTGACAAGTTCGCCTATCTGCTCGTCATCTATGATGAAAGGCGGCGCGAGAAGTATATGGTCTCCGTTCCGGCCGTCCCGGGTGCCCGCCATGGGATAACAGATCAGGCCTTCGGCCAGCGCCGCCTTCTTTATCTTTCCGGCAATGCCCAACGATGGATCAAAGGGGGTCTTCGTCTCGCGATCCGCTACCAATTCCACACCCCGGAACAGGCCCCGGCCACGCAAATCGCCCACGTTCGGGTGCTGTCCAAACGCGGCTTCCAGTGCGGAATGCACTTTGCTGCCCATGCGTCCGGCGCGCGCCGGTAAATCACCCTCTATCAGTTCACGGACCACCGCAAGAGCCGCAGCCGTGGCGACGGGATGGCCGATATAGGTATGCCCATGTTGGAAAAACCCTGACCCATCGCGAATTGCGCCATAGATTTTACCGGTGCACAGCATCGCCCCGATTGGTTGATATCCTGCGCCCAACCCTTTGGCGATGCACAGAATATCCGGTGCAGCACCGTCGTGATCGCAGGCGAACAGATGACCGGTGCGCCCCATGCCGCACATCACCTCATCCAGAATCAGCAACACGCCATATTGGTCGCAGATTTCCCGGATGCGTTTGAAATACCCCTCAACCGCCGGAACCGCGCCAAGTGTAGCACCAACAACCGGCTCGGCCATGAAGGCCATAACCGTTTCGGGACCAAGGCGCAGAATTTCCGCCTCCAGCTCATTGGCGACGCGCTGACCATAGTCAAAGCTGCTCTCACCCTCGGGCTTTTCGGCATATTCATAGCAGGCCGAGATATGGGTCATTTCGATCAGCATCGGCGCGAATTGGGCCCGTCTCCAGGCATTTCCCCCGGCAGACAAGGCCCCCAAAGTGTTGCCATGATAGCTTTGCTTGCGCGCGATCACGTGGCGGCGCTCGGGCTGCCCTATTTCCAGAAAATACTGGCGCGCCAATTTGATGGCCGCTTCGGTCGCCTCGGACCCACCCGATACGAAATACACCCGGTCCAGATCCCCCGGCGCGTGCTGGATCAGAAGATCGGCCAATGCCTCGGCCGGTTCCGAAGTCATGAACCCGGTATGGGCGAATGCGATCTGTTCCACCTGCTGTTGCACGGCCCGGATCACTGCCGCGTTGGAATGCCCCAGACAGGACACGGCCGCATCGCCGCAATCCAGATATCGCTTGCCGTCGGCATCAATTAGGTATGCGCCGTCGCCACCCGCCGCGACGGGAAGTTCAAATTTGGTGTGGCGTGGGAAAACATGACTCATGTTCCGGTCCTTCCAAGTGTTTCTACCAAAGCCGCGACCGAGGCCGCGTTGTCCGTCCAGAGCGTGCCATCCGGTGCCGTTAGGCTGTTTTCGAATCCAACACGCAAGTCACCGCCGCGCCGCCCGGTTTCGACAAGACAATCATGTTCCTGCGTCCCAAAGGCGCACACCATCCATTTGGCCGGGCTGGATGGAAACGCATCCAGATCCGCTGGCACGGATTGCTGATTCTGACTGTAGCGTCCCAACACAAGCAATCGGTCTGTTTGGTCCGGCTGGACGATACCTTTTGACTGCCAGTCTTCCAGCAGCTTCACATCTTCCAAGTCGTAGAGAATATGCTGAACCCGCGTGCCCTGAGCCGCACATAGCGCATAGACCCGAGGCGCAAGATCAAGGGCCCGCGCGATTTCCCGGACTGAGATCGAGGCCCATTCAGGCTGAACCAGTTGCAGGCATTCAAACTGCGACTGGACATCGAACACGCCTGCTGCCTCGGTGGTGATCTGAACATCCATGCCCGGCACTTCCCTTTTCAGTTCCGCGATTGTTTCGCGATACAATCCGGCATCCAACGTGTGATGTCCGTCGGCATCCCGTACATGCAGGTGGATGCCATTTGCACCAGCCTCGTGGCAGCCCCGCGCCGTTGCGACGATCTGATCCGTCGTGACTGGCAAAGCCGGGTGATCCGCGCGGCCCCGCCGGGCCCCGTTCGGAGCAACCAGTATATATGGTTTCCCGGTGGTTTTCACTGTGCTCTTGGTCATTGCGCCCTCGTGATCGTCTGTCCTCAGCTAATGAGCCCAAGCTTCGTTTTCAATTTACCAACTAGAAAACATATGTTTTGCTTACCGCATGACCCGCACTCTAACTGCCATCGTTACGCAATTGCGCCGCGAGATCGATGAAATGCCTGCGCAAATGCAGGTCGCTGTAAAGTATATCATCGATCATCCCGGCGAATTCGCGTTGAATTCGATCCGCACCACCACCGATCGCATCGGCATCAGCTCGAACGTTCTGATCCGGCTGGCGCAACGCATGGGGTATGACAGCTTTGACGCTTTTCGGCGTCCATTTCGAAACGCTCTGACAACCGATGGTGAGGACAGGTTTGGGCAGGATTGGCTGGAACACCTAAAGGAACAAGGGCAGTTTGGTGCGGCGCAGGCACGATTTGCGCAAAACGAAATAAATGTCGTGGCCAGATCGCTGCGCCTCATGGCCCCCCATTTGACGGAACAGGCCGTCGCACACATCAGGTCGGCGCGCCGCTGCTATGTGACGGCCACACGATCCAGCCATGCGCTGGCCTATTATTTTCACTACGCCGCACGCATGGCCCATCCCGGGCTTCAGCTGGTGCCCCGCCACATGGGTTCGGCCATCGACGATCTGGTCGAAGCCACCGCCGAGGATTGTCTGTTTGCAATCACGGTTCACCCCTATTCAGCCGACACGATTCAGGCGATGCGGTATGCTCGGGACCGGTCGATGCGCATCGTCCTGTTGTCGGATAGCGAGGTCATCGCCCCGGGGGTTGAACCGGATGTCGTCCTGCCTGTCAGCACGCGAACCTTGCACCCGTTTTCCAGTTTTTCGGGGGCAATGGCCGTTCTTGAATGCCTGCTGGGCCATTTGTTTGACACCGGCGGAGAGACCGCCAGAGAAAGAGTGGATGCCTATCAGAAAGCACGGGAAGACACCGGAGCGTATTGGCGACCCGGCGTATTGCCAAAGCTCAGAAAACCATAAGCCGGTTCGGTCAAAGTCTCTGGGGTCAACCTCAGAATTCAGCCCCGCTCAGGATCAGTGGCGGATCATTCTTTTCGTTTGGCGCGAGGCTGCGGCCTGGTCGGGATTTCTTTCAGCAATCCTCCGACACCCATTCCGGCAATATCCGATCCGGTCGTTTCGACCCCGCAGGCAACCCGTGACAGAACCCAATCCGCCCCGTTCAACGCTGGAGATCGTGCACATCCGGGCAACCCGATCACCGGTCGATCCTGCATCGCACCCAGAAAAAGTAGGTTTCCCGGATCAACCGGCATTCCGAACCGATCCACCCGCCCGCCGGCAAGCCGAACAGCAGACGGGGCAACATCGTCCGGATCCGAAGTCGCGGATCCGGTCAGGATCATGAGCAGATCACCGGTCGTTCTGGAAACCGCCTTGGCCAGCGCATCCACGCGATGCGGCACGATCTGAACATCACACAAATCCAGACCCAGGGCTTCGGTCCGTCCGCGAATGGCGGCGATCCCCTTGTCGTTGGGCGGGCCGCCGGGGATATCCGTGACGATCAAACCTGCCGTCTTGTGAACGGGTCTTGCCAGACGCACGGCCCCTTGCGCCAAATTGGCAGCCCGCAGAACATCAGCCTCTGGCACGGCATATGAGATGACCTTGATGGTGGCGACCATGCTCTTCGGGCCCATCTGCTGGTATTGCGGAACCGTCGCAACCGTGATCATCGGGTTGACCTGATTGAACATTTCCAGCGCATCCACATCCAGAACCGCCACGCCTGGCCCGTCCGCCAACAGGTTGACCCGGCCGGTGAACGCGTCTGTCACGCGCAGATTGGCCGACGCCGCATCTGGCGCAAGAGCTGCGGCCAAACGACGTGCGGCCTCGTCTTCGTGACAATCGCCGGGTTCGAGGCGCGCAACGATCACTTCGCGGATGTCCGCCTGCGTCAACTGCGCCACATGCTCTGCGCGCAGTGACAGCCCCTTGCGCAGCTTTTGACCGTCAGCCGTCACCGAATGGGCCAGAATGGCGCCTTTTGCTTCAGAGACGGGTACCGGACCAAACCTCATGCCTTGCCTCGCAGAACGGCCGTCATCTGCGCCAGAATTGCAATGGCAATCTCGGATGGGCCGGCAGCCCCGATATCCAACCCGATTGGCCCATGAATCCTCGAGATTTGCTCATCACTGAAACCGGCCGCTTTCATACGCTCGACGCGTTTGGCGTGGGTACGTGTCGATCCCAAGGCACCAATGTAAAACACGCCCGCATCCAGTGCAGCTTGCAATGCCGGATCATCCAGCTTTGGATCATGCGTCAGCAGGACAATTGCGGTGCGCGCATCCAACCCGAGTATTGCAACGGCCTCATCCGGCCAATCCGTAAGGATCGTTTCCCCCGGAAAACGGGCGCTGGATGCAAACGCGTCGCGCGGGTCTATTATGGCCGGATCATACCCGGCAATTCGCGCCATCGGCACCAATGCCTGTGCGATATGCACCGCACCAACAACGATCAATCGCAGCGGCGGGTTGTGAACGGCCACAAAGGTCTGACCATCTTCTTCAAAACCAGACCGATCCATGCGCAGCCGTTCCGCATAGGCGTTACGACGCAAGGCTCTGTGCCCGGTATCGATATTGACTTCGTAAGCGATGGGTTCACGCGCTGCGCGGGCTGCAACCAGTTCCGCAAGCATCGGTTCGGGCAGAACCTTTCCAACGGGTTCGACAAGAACGCGAATGGTCCCGCCACAGGCCAGCCCGACCGCAAAGGCATCTTCGTCGCTCACTCCGAATTCCAGCAAGCGAGCTTCGCCTTCGTCAATGGCCTCTAGCGCCTCGACGATCACCGCGCCTTCGACACAGCCGCCCGACACAGAACCCTCGATCCGGCCATCGCCGCCGATCACCAGCTGGGAACCCACCCGGCGTGGCGCGCTGCCCCAGGTTTCGACAACCGTGGCAAGCGCGGCGCCGCTGCCATTGCGGTGCCACTTCAATGCCGTTTCCGGGCTGTTGTCGAATCGTTCCATCAGGACCTCCAGACGTCGTCTGTCTCCAACATAGGCAGGATTGGCGGGATGAAAAGCGCAACACCCCTGTCAAAACGTCTATGTTGAGCCCTGCAAGCCGATGCTAAAGCCTGAACAATATTCAATAAATCATAGTATTGATTGTTAGGGGCCCGGGTTTTAGCTTGTGCGGGCAGCGGGCCAGTTGCCCAAGCTGCATACCAAACACATTTTTTCGGAGACAAGCAGTTGAAACATTATCTTGCACTGGGCGCAGTGGTTGGCCTTTTGGCTTCGACCGCAGCGTGGGCTGACACATTCGAACGTTATGGAGAGGTCGAGGGCTGGAAAGTCTTCATCGACAACGAAAAGAAATCCTGCCTGATCGAGGCCGTGGACGATGCGGAAAACGTCGTTCAGATGGGCCTGACCGAAGATCGCGGCGTGGGGTATGTGGGGGTATTCACCAAAGCCGATACCGACATCAAACGTGGCGAAACCCAAGAAGTGGCTATCCTGATTGGGGACAACATCTATCTGGGTGAAGCCACAGGTATGAAAGGCAACATCACCAAGGGTTATTCCGGTGGTTACATTCTGTCTGACAACCCGCAATTCGCGGATGATCTGGCCAAGAAGAAGGTCATGATCGTGTTCCCCGAGACATCCTATGCATTTACCGTCGATCTGACCGGCACCTACAAGGCCATGGAAATGGCCCGGAAGTGCAACGAAGAACAGTTGTCGTAACGGTCTAATCGAAAAGAGCGGCCATCAGCCGTGCTTTCTGCCCCTGGTCGTCGGGTTGTGAAATCACGGCGGCCAGGTCCTCGAGCGAGGCAATCGAGTGCCCTGCCCTGAAACTGTCGACATGGGGCAGCATGGCCGCCACACCCTGTGCCTTGGGGGCAAACCCGTCCCAGCGCAGCAGAGGGTTCAGCCAGATCAGGCGTTTGGAGGACAGGTGCAGCCGCTCGATCTCTTTCTCGAGGCCCTCCGGGTCACCCCGTTCCAAACCGTCGGTGATCAAAAGAACAACCGCACCTTGCCCCATGACACGTCTTGACCAGTCTCTGTTGAACTGATGCAGACAGTCGCCGATGCGTGTGCCCCCTTCCCAGTCCTGCGCCTCAACCCCGGCAGCGGCGAGCGCTGCGTCAACATCCCGATGATGCAAGTGGCGGGTTATGTTGGTCAGGCGCGTGCCGAACGTGAAGGCATGAACCTTGGCCCAACCTGCCCCCTTGGCGTTCGAGACCGTGTGCAGGAAATGCAGGATGACACGGCTGTATTGGCTCATCGAACCCGAGATATCGCAAAGCGCAACAAGATTTGGCCATCGCGGTTTGGGTTGCAGCCGGGCGATATCACGCAATTCGCCCCCTTGCCGCATGGCTGCGCGCAAGGTGCGGGCACGGTCGATACGGTGCCCCAGATGACTGGCCTGTCCGCGGCGCGACTCAATGGGTTTGACCGGCAGGGTCATCCGCGCCAATACGCGTTTGGCTTGCGCGATTTCAGCGGTGCTCATCTGTTCGAAGTCCAGATTGCGAAGACGCTCTTCTGACGATGCCGTTTGCGTGGCGTCAACCTCGATTTCGGTTTCGCCCTCGTCTTGCGCAGCCTGCTGGGGCGCGTCACGTTCGACACCCTCCAGCAGGGCCTCGGCTGCACGCTTTTCACCGGCATCCGCCTTGCGTTCCTCTTGCACGCCCCGAATGGCAGGAAGCATCATGGCCATCATGTGTTCCATGTATCGCGGGTCGCGCCAGTACATTCGGAAGACCTGCGCAAACACCGTGCGATGTTCGGGGCGGTTCACGAAACAGGCGTGCAGCGCCCAGTAGAAATCCCGTTTCTGAGTGAAACCCGCGGCTTGTACCGCGCGAATTGCATCGATCACCCGCCCCGGACCAATCGGCAGCCCCGCCTTCCGCAACGCGCGGGCAAAATGGGTGATGTTCTGCGCCAGCTTCGGGTTGTCGGGAATCTCCAGCGGGATCTGCTCGGCCATAGCGCGTCAGGCCGGCTCAAGGGTCGCTTTGGCCTCATCCAGAATGCGCTTGGCCTCGGACCCTTGCAGCTTCTGGATGTCGTCCTGATATTTCAGGATCGCCCCCAGCGTGTCACCGATCACCTCGGGGCTAAGGTTCATCACGTCCAGCGCCAGCAGACATTTGGCCCAGTCAATGGTTTCGGCCACGCCGGGTTTCTTGAACAGATCCTCGGTGCGCAGACGCTGAACGAAAGCCACGACTTCGCGGCTGAGCGCATCGGCGGCCTCGGGCGCGCGCGCGTGCAGAATTTCGATCTCGCGTTCAAAATCGGGATAATCGACCCAGTGATACAGGCAGCGACGCTTGAGGGCATCGTGCACTTCGCGAGTCCGGTTCGACGTGACAATCACAATGGGTGGTTGGGGTGCTGCAACGGTGCCCAGTTCAGGGATCGTGACCTGAAAATCACTCAGAGCTTCCAGCAGAAAGGCTTCGAACGGTTCATCGGTCCGGTCCAGTTCATCGATCAGAAGAACCGGTGCTCCGTTTTCGTCCGGGCGCATTGCTTGCAGCAAGGGGCGTTCGATCAGGTATTCATCCGAAAACAGTTCCGCCTGCAACGCGCCCCGGTCGGCCCCGCCCGAAGCCTCGGCCGTTCGGATCGCAACCATCTGTGCCGGAAAGTTCCATTCGTAAACGGCCGAGGATGCGTCCAGACCTTCGTAGCACTGCAACCGGATCAAACGGCGGTTCAGGCCGGATGCCAGCGCCTTGGCGATTTCCGTTTTGCCAACTCCGGCCTCGCCTTCCAGAAACAACGGGCGTCCAAGCTTCAGCGACAGGAACACAACCGTGGCAAGGGCCCGTCCGCAGACATAGCCCTGACGTCCCAGCATCTGCTGCACGGTATCTATGGAATTTGGCTGCGTCATGGAATTCCTCTCTACTTCGCGGACAAACAGGTCACGCAAGCGCCATTGCGTCAAGGCCCTAGCCCCTGTCAGAGCTACGACGTTCCGGTTGGTTGACAAGTTTTTTCGGCAACTCGTTCCGGGCTGGTTGGTCTTTCGGGGCAGCTATGCTAGCGGAAGGCCATGACTGATACCCTCACGATCCGCCGCCCCGACGATTGGCATCTGCATCTGCGCGATGGCGCCATGTTGCAGGCCGTTCTGCCCGAAACTGCACGTCATTTCGCCCGTGCAATCATAATGCCGAACCTCGTGCCGCCGGTCGTGCGCGGGGATCAGGCCGCCGCTTACCGCGACAGAATCCTGGCCGCCCTGCCCGACGGCATGGTGTTCGAACCACTGATGACCCTGTACCTGACCGAGGATACAGATGCGCAGGACGTCGCCGCCGCCCATGCCAGCGGGCTGATAAAAGCGGTCAAGCTGTACCCGGCAGGGGCCACGACCAATTCGGCCTCGGGCGTGCGTGACTTTGACGAAGTGCGCCCGGTTCTGGAGAAAATGGCCGAGATCGGCCTGCCCATGTGTGTCCATGGCGAAGTGACCGACCCCGAGATCGACATCTTTGACCGCGAGGCCGTGTTCATCGACCGCGTTCTGGACCCGATCCGAAAATCGACGCCGGGTCTGCGCGTGGTGATGGAACATATCACCACGTCCAATGGCGTGGACTATGTTAAAGCCAACGAAAAGGATCTGGGCGCGACGATCACCGCGCACCACCTGATCATCAACCGCAACCATATTCTGGTGGGCGGGATCAAACCGCATTACTATTGCCTGCCGGTCGCCAAGCGCGAAGAACATCGCCTGGCCCTGCTGGCAGCCGCCACCTCGGGCGACACGAGATTCTTCCTGGGCACGGACAGCGCTCCGCACACGGATGCAAACAAGGAAATGGCCTGCGGCTGCGCGGGGTGTTTCACCGCGACGAATACCATGTCTCTGGTGGCTGAGATGTTCGACCGCAAAGGTGCGCTGGACAAGCTCGAGGCGTTCGTCTCGCTCAACGGGCCGGGCTTTTACCGCCTGCCTGTGAACGAAGAGACGATTACCCTGACCAAAGGCGAGCCGGTTGCATACCCGTCAAAGATCGACACCGGCGAAGGGCCTGTCACGGTGTTCGACCCCGGTTTTCCGCTGCACTGGAGCGTGGCTTAACCCGCCATACGTTCGGCCAGATCACGGGCGCGACCACCGGTGCGCAGCATCGACCAGATCGCGTCCGCCTCATCCGATCCGATCAGCTTCGACGCTTTGACGCGCACGCGATCCTCGCGGTCAGACAGCGACATTGGGGTCATCAGGTCATGCGTCGCCTCGCGGCGGACACCGTCGCGACGCAACAAGGCCAGATGCGCCTGCGTTTCCGACAGGCTTTCATCCGCTTCGACCGTGATGCGATCTTGCAGAGACGTAATGCGTGGGTCCGCGCAGATCTTGTCGGTGTAGCTGCCCGGCAAAGCCGTATCATACCCCAGCGCCTGCATCGCGATGACCGTCCGGTAAGAGAACTTGGCCCCCAGCCCGGTTGTGGGCGAAAGCTGATTGCACACACTCATCCAACGGGGATGGGTTTTGATTTTAATCTCGGCCACTTCGGGTTCCGCGATGTCCAGCGCGCGCGCCGCCTCCAACGCCGCGTGCAGGCCGTGACAACAGGCGTGGAACTTGTGGCTTACCGTTTCGAACAACCATTCATCGCCCAAACCATCCAGCGCGCTTTGATCCGCTGCACCCTGATGGGTCGCGCCAAATCCATACGTGCCTTCCAGCGCGTCGGCGTTGGGTTGAAATCCACGCTGAACAAGCACAGCCGCCTCGACCCCTGCCGAAGCGGCAAGCCCGGCATTGTAAGGCTTGCCCATTGTTCCGAACTGGGCCTTCAGCCCGGCCGCGCGCGTTGCCGTCAAACCCAATACGGATCGCATCTGAACCTTGTCGAATCCAAGCAACCGCCCCACGGCGACAGCGGCCCCGAATGCACCGGATGTCGCTGTCTGGTGAAACCCGGCCTGATAATGCCCCCTGCCCAGCCACAGGCCGACACGGATTGACGTTTCCATACCGACCAGCGCGGCTTCGAGCAGATCGACCAGAATGCGGTCATCCCACTCGGCCACGGCAAGGGCCGCAGGCAGGATGGCGACTGACGGATGCCCGATATGCGCGAAATGCGTGTCATCGTAATCCAGCGCGTGGGATATGGTTCCATTCACCAAAGCTGCGCCGCGCTGTGGGGCCGCGCCCCCTCCGAACAGATGCGCCTGAGCGTTCCCGCCCTCGGCCAGGACCATATCGCGAACTATGCAGGACACCGGCTCGGACGCCCCTGCGCGACCAACTGCCATCCAATCCAGAACGGACAGCGACGTGACAATCCGCGCCTGAGCCGTCGTTGAAACCTGGCCCGCCGCGAAGGTGGCCAATGCTGCTGTGAAATCCGTCATGAGCGCAGTCTAGCGTGCGCCCTTGCCGCGTAAAGGCCTAGCCGTAGAGTTCTTTCGCACGCGCCTCGAAGGCGCGGACGATCCGCTGCATGGCTTCGTTGAACACAACGCCGATGATCCCCTGAAGGATGGCGTTCTTGAATTCGAAATCCACATGGAACGAGATGTTGCAGCCCCCATCGGGCGCGTCCTCGAACTGCCAGTCGGATTTCATGTATTTGAAAGGCCCGTCCAGATACTCGGTATCGATCTTCTTCTGATCTGCAAACAGGGTCACCCGGCTGCCGAACCGTTCGCGGAATACCTTGAACGAGATGACCAGATCGGCCTCCATCACCTCGGCCTCACCAACCGCATAGGTCTTGCGGATCCGGGACGCGGCGCACCAGGGCAGAAACTTTGGGTAGTTGCCCACATCCGCAACAAGATCATACATCTGCTGGGCTGTGTATGGCAGGTGGCGGGTTTCCGAATGGATTGGCATGATGTCCGGTATTTGCAGGTGACAATGGCGCGTCATGTCGTATGTTGCGCGCCAAAGATCAAGGGGGCTGCGATGACTAACCGCGCATATGTGATAGATGAGATGATCTCGGCCAAAGCCATCGCGGCGCGGATCGAGGAGTTATGCCGCGAAATCACGGATGAGTTCGGCGATACCGACAAGCTTGTCGTCGTGGGATTGCTGCGCGGCAGTTTCGTCTTCATCGCCGACCTGGTGCGGGAACTGGACCTGCCGATCGAAGTGGATTTCCTTGAGGCATCCTCGTATGGCGATTCGATGGAGAGCAGCCGGGAAGTGCGCATTCTCAAAGACTTGCGCGGCGCGATCGAAGGCCGCGACGTGCTGGTGGTCGAAGATATCGTCGACACCGGGCACACGCTGAACCACGTCACCAACCTGCTGCGCAGCCGCAAGCCGAAACGGCTCAAGTCGATTGCCCTGCTCGACAAACCCAGCCGTCGCGAAGTTGAATTCCGGTCAGACTGGATAGGCTTTGAAATTCCGGATGAATTCGTCGTGGGTTACGGGATCGATTACGCTCAGCGCAACCGCAACCTGCCGTTTATCGGCAAAGTCCGGTTCACCAAGGACTAGCTGCACTTTACCCAGGCAATTTGAGTGGCTACCCAGCGCCCCAAATTCAAAAACCCGAATAATAGTAGACAAACTTATTTGCGCGCCCTTACTCTTCCTATCAGCACGGGAGGATTATGTATGAAGCGTGTAGTTGCGACAGCTGCTGTCGTTATGGCGATCGTGGCACTTGCAAGTTCGGGTGCTGCAAAAGACAACAAGGGCAAAGGGCAAGGTGCCAATAAAAGCAAGGTAGAGAAATCCATCAAGTCAAACGGCAAAGCCGTACCGCCCGGTCAAATCAAAAGATACACGCGAGGGCAGAAGCTGCCGGGTGATCTGAGTTTTGACTATATCGACGATCTCGACAAATGGAAGCTCAAGCCTTTGGGGCCCGGCCAGCGCTATATCCGGGTGGATGATGAAATACTCTCGATATCTGATGATACGAAGACAGTTATAGAAGCCGTTGGAATCGTTGGCGATCTGGTTAAATAAGTGGATCGTGACTAGCAGGTTTTGCCAAGCACGACATCAATCGCGCTCAGGAAAATCCCGGTTCCAATCGGAATAAGCGCATCCGGGAAATCGTAATCCGGGTTGTGCAGTTGTGGATGGTCCTGCCCCGCCCCCAACCAGAACATGGCCGCCTGCGCGCCTTTGCCAAATTGGCCAAAGTCTTCGGAAAAACGCTGTGGCCGATCGACCAGCCGGCACGCGACGCCCCGATCGGCACAGGCTTTGGCCAAAACCGAAACGGCTTCACGGTCATTGACGCAGGCTTCGAATACCTCGTCATAGCTGATTTCGAACGCCAGCCCCTCGGCCTTCGCCGTGTTTTTTACCAGAGTTTCCGCATCCGTCATCAGGCTTGCCATACGCGCGTCCGAAACCGTGCGTAGGGTTACCCACAATTCGGCCCACCCCGGTGCGACACCAACTGTGCGCTCGCCCAGAGTGGCATGGGTAACCGTGGTCAAAGCGTAGGTGTCATCCAAGTCGCCACCCGCCCCCAATCTGGCCAATGCCGGCATCAACGTCGACAAAGCACCTGCCGGTGACACGCCGTCCTGAGGGGCCGCTGCGTGTGAGGTTTTGCCTGTCAGAACGATTTGCATCCCGCGCGAGGCACAGTTCGCGGGACCTTCACACAGTTCCACCGCGCCCAGCTCCAGCCCCGGCAAAGTATGCAGAGACAGCACGATGTCAGGGGAAACCTCAGCGAACTGAGGATCGGCCCGATAAGCAATAGCGCCATGTCCGGTTTCCTCGGCGGGTTGGAAAATCAGAACCACGCGGCCAGATTTCGGGCGCTGTTCTTTCAACGCCTCCGCCACCCCAAGGACCATCACCATGTGGCCATCATGGCCGCACAGATGCCCTTTGCCTGCAATCTGAGACGCGTATTCCAGATCCGAGCGTTCCTGAATTGGCAGCCCATCCAGTTCGCATCGAATTCCAACCGTGGGTCCGGCAGTACCGCTTTCGTAAAGGGCCGCGACACCGTGCCCGCCTATGCCGCACAGAACTCTGTCCGCACCCGCTTGGCGCAAAAGATCCGCAACCCGCGCCGCGGTATGCTCCTCTTGCCCCGAAAGCTCTGGCTGTTGGTGAAACTCGTGGCGCAGGCGGATAAGCTGCGCGATCCGCTCGGGTGTCACGCTTGCTGTAGCTTTGCTTGCCGGGCCGCGCGAAGCCGGGCGAAATCGTCGCCGGCGTGGTACGAAGACCGGGTCAGAGGTGTCGCGGATACCATCAGGAACCCCTTGCCATAGGCCGCCTTTTCGTAAGATGCGAACTCTTCCGGGGTTACGAACCGATCTACTCCGTGATGTTTCGGAGTCGGTTGCAGGTACTGGCCGATGGTCAGGAAATCGATATCCGCCGCGCGCATGTCGTCCATGACCTGGCGCACTTGCTGTTCGTTTTCGCCCAACCCGACCATGATGCCTGATTTGGTGAAGATCGACGGATCAAGTTCTTTCACGCGCTGTAGCAGGCGCAGGGAATGAAAGTACCGCGCCCCCGGGCGCACTTCGGGGTAGAGACCCGGCACCGTTTCCAGATTGTGGTTGAACACATCCGGTTTCGCTTCGACCACTGTCTCAAGGACAGTGTTGTCGCATTTCAGGAAATCCGGTGTCAGGATCTCGATCGTGGTTTTCGGAGAACGATGACGTACCGCGCGGATTGTCTGCGCAAAGTGCTCGGCCCCGCCGTCTTGCAAGTCGTCACGGTCCACCGAGGTGATCACCACGTGGTTCAGGCCAAGTTTTTCGACCGCATGGGCCACGCGACCGGGTTCAAATGCGTCAAGATCGTCGGGGCGACCGGTTGCAATGTTGCAGAAGGTGCAGCCGCGCGTACAAATCTCGCCCATGATCATCATGGTGGCATGACCCTGGCTCCAGCATTCTCCTACGTTGGGGCACCCTGCTTCTTCGCAGACCGTCACCAGATTGTTGTCGCGCATGATCCGCCGCGTATCCGCATAGCCCTTGCCACCGGGTGCCTTGACCCTGATCCAATTTGGCTTTTTGGGCTGTGCATTGTCCGGACGATGGGCTTTTTCCGGATGGCGCTCTTCGGGGATCTTCAGATCTCGCACGGTCGTTTTCCTGACTTTGGGTCAACTCTTGTTACTCATAACATAGACAGAAGCGCGGTGTTAGACCAGCGGCGCATAGCCGCTATGCGTTGTACCCTCGCAAGCGCAGAAAGGTATCATGCGCGTATTCGTATTTGCGATTTAATTTCAATATCTAGCAAGACGTTGGCCTTATTCGCAATCGCAGCGTTTACGCGATTGAATGCGGTTTAGAACTGTTTTAATTCACACCAAAATCATATGTGAATCACAGGAGTTTGACTATGAAAACCGGCGCAAAACTGCCCGACGTGACCTTTCACACCCGTGTCCGTGACGATTCCATCGAAGGACCAAACCCGTTCCGTTGGGAAGACAAGACGACAGCTGACTATTTCGCCGGAAAGCGCGTAATCCTGTTCTCATTGCCGGGTGCGTTCACCCCAACCTGTTCGACTTATCAGCTGCCTGGGTTTGAGAACGGCTATGCCGATTTCAAGGCCATGGGGATCGACGAAATTTACTGCATGTCCGTCAACGACAGTTTCGTGATGAACAAATGGGCCCAGGATCAGGACCTGAAGAACGTGAAAGTCATCCCCGACGGATCGGGGGAGTTCACGCGAAAAATGGGCATGTTGGTCGACAAGGACAATCTGGGTTTCGGAATGCGCTCGTGGCGCTATGCGGCCATCGTCAATGATGGCGTTGTCGAGGCGTGGTTCGAAGAGCCCGGCCTGATGGACAATTGCCCGGAAGATCCATATGGCGTGTCCTCGCCGGAAAACCTGATGAAACACCTGAAGGCGTCAGCAGAACCTGAAATGGCCTAAGCCTCAAATCCAAAGAAAAGGCCCGTATACACCGGGCCTTTTTTCTGTTCAGCCGATCATCCGATCTCGTTCCGCCTGCTCCTGATAATGCCGTTTCAGCCGTTGAAGGGCGATCCGCAGGACAATCTTGCCGGACCGCGCAGACCAACCCATTCGCTTTTCCGCCAGCTCCAACCCTTCCAGATAGCAACAGCATCGCAACGCAACATCACTCAGACCCGGCCCCAAGTCGGATAAGGCACGTGCAACGCGGTCCTTCGCATCGGAAGCCCCCTTTCCACCATGGCTTTCACTGGCAAAACTGCTTCGACCACCTGTCGTCAGAAAACGATCCCAGTTCTGCGAAACCTGAGGGCCGATCTGTGCCAGCTCAAAATCTTCGCGCAAGCGCTCGCCGGCGCTGACGAGGGAGTCATCCAGAAACGGTTTTCCGTCACGATCCCGTCTGCGCGACAAAGCAATCAGCGGGCTTTCCGCAGCACTGTACCGAATGCGTTTGACCCGCTCGGCGGACCCGCCCGAAGGCTTGCCCTGAAAGCTACTCTGAGCTTCGGCAAAACCAAAGTCAGTCCCGGCACGCGCCTTGTTTTCTGCCTTGGCGATCAAATGGCTTAGCGCCGTTCGTCCCGCTGCGGAAATCCGATATCGCGAAATGCGTCCGGGACTGTCGCAGGTGATCCAGTCTTTCAAAGCCAGGGCCTGCGCGATCCTGCATTCTACGACTGCGGTTCTTGTAGCCCCGGCATTGCCGGTGTCGCGTACGACGACCGCCTTGTCCATTTCCTCGGCCACGGCAAGGACCGAACCCGTCTCGCTCAGGCGGCGCAACACACGCAGTGCCTCATTTTCAAATTCTTCTTCAGCCGCGTTTTCTGACCCGCTTGTCGGGCCGTCGGCGCACTCCGAAACTGAAAAATGCGTCTCTGCGAGCGATTGCAAAGCCGCATCCACCAATGGATCGTCGCGGCGCATTTCGATGCGTCGAATTTGTCTGAGGATAGTTGACGCATGGCACCCGGCTGATCGCGCGATATCGCGGATCGAGCGACCGGTCTCGGTATGAGCAAGGTATCTTTGCGCCCCTTCTGGAACCCATGCCGGAATGGTGAAAGCCATGTTGTTTTCCATAATTATTTGCCCTCGTCGACAAAACAAACTGCCACTTTTCGCCCTCGGAATGTGGGTTAACCAAATCTAACTAGAGGTCCATTCGTTACTCGTTCGTTAACCACACAAGGCAAGAACCAGATTTGATTCAAAAAGATAAACAGTCGTGAAACCATCGTTCGGGGAGACTCTGACCAAGGCAACACCCGCTTAAGTTGTGCAAAAACAGGATCCATCAATTTCCGATAAAGGGACACATGACATGCAGGACCTGATGACAATGATCGCAACCCTCCGCCGCCCACGCATGTTGGCGCGTGCTGCCAGATTCGGGGCGCGGGATTACAATCGGGACAGGCATCTGCAACGCATTCTGGGATACGGGTCGCTGCCCGGTTCAGGTCAGGCGCTGCTGCGTTTGCTCGAGATGGAAAGAGAGGTAAATGAACAGCGAAAAGAAGATGATGCCGCCTACTCATTGGTGCGGCATCTGGATCTGCTTATTGCGCTGCTGGGTGAGGCGCAGCTGTATCAGGCCAGCCGCGCCTCGGTTCTTCAATAATCAGGAGAATGCGTCCGGCATGGAGGCCTTTTTCTCGGCGATATAGGCTTCCAGCGCCGCCGCGGTATCCGGGTCCATCTGCGGTTGCTGATAATTGGCCAGCAAATGTTCAACCCGCGCCGTGGCCAGAGCCCGCGTGTCACGCGCGCCCTCTTCCTGCCAGGTTTCATATGGCTTGTAGTCCAGCACTTCGGATTTCCAGAAGGATTCCTTGAAGTTGGCCTGCGTGTGGGCACAGCCAAGATAGTGACCACCCGGCCCTACTTCGCGGATTGCGTCCATGGCCTGCGCGTTTTCGTCATAAGCAACGCCCTTGGCCAGTGAATGCAGCACTCCCAACTGATCCGCATCCATGACGAACTTTTCGAAATCGGCAACCAGACCGCCTTCCAGCCAGCCGCAGGAATGCAGCATAAAGTTCACGCCCGAAAGCAGCCCCATGTTCAGCGAATTCGCTGTTTCGTAAGCCGCCTGCGCATCCGGCAGTTTCGAGCCGCAGAACGACCCGGCCGAGCGGTATGGCAGGTTCAGACGACGCGCCAGCTGGCCTGCACCATATGTGATATGCGCGGCTTCTGGTGTGCCGAAGGTGGGTGCGCCCGAGTTCATATCGATCGACGTCACGAACGCGCCGAAAATCGCGGGGGCACCCGGACGGATGATCTGGCTGTAGGCAACGCCGGCCATCACCTCGGCCAGAACCTGTGTCAAAGTACCAGCCACCGAGACCGGCGCCATCGCTCCACCCACGATGAAGGGCGAAATGATGCAGGCTTGATTGTTGCGCGCATAAACCTCCAACGAGCCCATCATCACATCGTCGAATGTCATCGGCGAGTTGATATTGGTCAGCGAGGTCATCACGGTGTTTTCCTGCACGAACTCTTTGCCGAACAGGATTTCGCACATTTCAACCGAATCCTGTGCCCGGCTGGGATCGGTTACCGAGCCCATGAAAGGCTTGTCCGACAGGGTCATATGCGCCTTCAGCATATCCAGATGGCGCTTGTTCACCGGAATGTCGGTCGGCTCGCACACCGTACCGCCCGAGTGGTGCAACCACTTGGACATGTAGGCAAGTTTCACGAACTTGTTGAAATCGTCCATGGTTGCATAGCGGCGCCCACCCTGTGCATCACGCACGAACGGAGGACCGTATACCGGGGCCAGAACCATGTTGCGGCCACCGATTACAACCGATTTTTCGGGGTTGCGGGCGTGCTGGGTAAACTGGCTGGGGGCTGTCTTGATCAGCTCACGCGCCAGACCACGCGGAATGCGCACACGCTCACCGTCGATATCTGCGCCCGCGTCACGCCACCGTTCCAAAGCTGCTGGATTGTCGACAAAGTTGACGCCGATTTCTTCCAACACGGTTTCAGCGTTGTTTTCGATAATCTCAAGCGCCTCTTCGTTGAGGATCTCGAAATTCGGAATGTTGCGTTCGATGTATTTCGCAGTCTCGATACGAACTGCGGTACGCTCGGCACGGCGGGCGGCGCCACCGCCACCTCTCGCCCTGCGCCGGGTGTTTGCCTCTGCCATGAGAAAATCCCGTCTGGTTGGTTAGATTGAGCGTTTTGATACAGGTTTGCCAGAACTCAAGCATAGGGATTGCGGCGCTCTGGGGGGAAAAGCGACATTGCCGCCCCACCGCGAACCAGGCGGTCAGTCAGGATCGGCCGCCAACGCTTTCTCCATGGTAAGGCCGCTACCCACCTGATCCGTCACTTTCCAGCCCATGTGCCGGTACATCGCAATCGTGTCTTTCATCATTTTATGAGTTCGCAACTTCAACTTGGATAGATTCCGCGCCTGTGCTTCTTCTTCGGCAAACTGCATCAATTGCCGCGCAACCCCCTGCCCTTGGGCTTCGGGCGCAACCGCAAGGTTGAACACCATGATTGCGTCGTCAACTTGGTCAAAAACGATGACCCCAACTATACCGCCAGATACCGCAAGCAAGACGCGATGGGTCTTGATGTCATCCGCGATTCCGGCAGTAACGTCAGGCAGATCCTCGATCCGGCTTATTGCATCTTCATAAGCATTTTCCAGACACCGCGTTACCTTATCCGCATCCACCACAGCAGCCGTTCTGAACTCTATCTTCGACATGGCACCTGATCTTTCCGCCGGTTTGACTCAGCTTTTGTACCAAATGACGCCATACGGCTTGCACATGCAAGGCTTGCAACTTATGAGCCGGTTATGACCCAGACATCCCACGACCGCCTTCTGATCATCGACTTCGGCAGCCAGGTTACGCAGCTTATCGCCCGCCGCCTGCGCGAGCTGAATGTCTATTGTGAAATTCACCCTTACCAGAATGTCACGATGGATTTCGTGCGGGAAATGGCGCCGCGCGCCGTGATTTTCTCGGGCGGTCCGGACAGCGTGACGCGCGAGGGCTCGCCCCGCGCCCCGCAAGAGATTTTTGATTATGGCGTTCCGATACTGGGCATCTGCTATGGCCAGCAGGTGATGATGCATCAGCTTGGCGGCAAAGTCGAAAGCGGCCATGGCACAGCCGAGTTTGGTCGCGCCTTTGTTACACCGAAAAATAAACTGGATATCCTGGATGGCTGGTTCGCGGACGGCGCTGAACAAGTCTGGATGAGCCATGGCGACCATGTCAGTGAAATCGCACCTGGGTTCGAGGTATTCGGAACCTCGCCCAACGCACCTTATGCGATCACCGCCGATCCATCGCGGCACTTCTATGCCGTGCAGTTTCACCCCGAGGTACACCATACGCCAAAGGGCGCGAAACTGTATGAAAACTTCGTAAAGCTGGCCGGGTTCAAGGGCGACTGGACCATGGGTGCCTATCGCGAAGAGATGATCCGCAAGATCCGCGAACAAGTCGGAGACAAAAAGGTCATTTGCGGATTGTCCGGTGGCGTTGACAGCTCGGTTGCCGCGATCCTTATTCACGAAGCAATCGGGGATCAGCTGACTTGCGTCTTCGTCGATCATGGGCTGCTGCGCAAGAACGAGGCCGCGGAAGTTGTTGGCATGTTCCGGGACAACTACAACATTCAGTTGATCCACGCCGACGAATCCGAGTTGTTCCTTGGCGAACTGGAAGGTCAGAGCGACCCCGAGACCAAACGCAAAATCATCGGAAAGCTGTTCATCGACGTGTTCCAGAAACACGCTGATACCATCGACGGCGCCGAATTCCTGGCGCAGGGCACTCTCTATCCCGATGTGATCGAATCGGTGTCGTTCTCGGGCGGGCCTTCCGTAACGATCAAGTCCCACCACAACGTGGGTGGCCTGCCGGAAAAGATGGGCTTGAAACTGGTCGAACCGCTGCGCGAATTGTTCAAGGACGAAGTCCGTGCCTTGGGTCGCGAGCTTGGTCTGCCGCAGAGCTTCATCGGGCGCCACCCCTTCCCCGGGCCGGGTCTGGCCATTCGCTGCCCCGGCGAGATCACCCGCGAAAAGCTGGAGATTCTGCGCGAGGCCGACGCGATCTACATCGATCAGATCCGCAAACACGGGCTTTATGATGACATCTGGCAGGCTTTCGTTGCCATCCTTCCCGTCCGCACCGTCGGCGTGATGGGCGACGGGCGCACCTATGACTATGCCTGTGCGCTGCGGGCCGTCACCTCGGTCGATGGGATGACCGCGGATTATTACCCGTTCAGCCATGAGTTCCTTGGCGAAACGGCAACCCGGATCATCAACGAGGTCAAGGGCATCAACCGATGCACATATGACATCACCTCGAAACCGCCCGGAACCATCGAGTGGGAATGATCCGGCAAACCGCAACGGCGTTCGACGCCAAAACGACCCGATCCCGGGAAATCTGCCCTAGTCGTGCCTGAAAAAGCCGGGCACGGCCTTGAACCTGACGCTTCATAAGCGTTTCAATGATTCAACGAATTCAATCTTATTGATCGCGTAGCGAAAGCCCCGATACCGAGGCCGTGACCGCGCGGCCAGGCCGGGGTGCGGTACGTGAATCAGACACAAAAAAACACATTCAAAGCCGCCTTGTGGATGACCGGAGCCATCGCGTCCTTCTCCTCGATGGCGGTTGCCGGTCGCGAATTGAGCCTCGTGCACGACACCTTCGAGATCATGATGTATCGAAGCCTCGTCGGGTTTCTTGTTGTCGCCCTCGTACTCACGGCCACAGGCGGTTGGATTCAGGTTTCCACGCAACGCCTGGGGTTGCACGCCCTGCGAAACACCCTGCATTTCACAGGGCAGAATCTTTGGTTCTATGCGGTCGCTGTTGCGCCTTTGGCGCAGGTATTCGCGCTGGAATTCACACAGCCGCTTTGGGTGATCCTGCTGTCGCCGCTGCTGCTGAACGAACGTCTGACGCCTCTCAAAGTAACGGCAGCACTTATCGGTTTTGCTGGCGTTCTGATTGTCACGCGCCCAGGCAGTGCGCCTTTGAGCCCTGGCCTTGCTACCGCAGCCGCGTCTGCGATTTTCTTCGCATTTACAACGATTACAACAAAAAACCTCACTCGTTTTGCCAGCATCGGGTGCATCGTTTTCTGGCTTACTTCCATGCAGGCGGTGCTTGGGGCCATCGCAGCCGGTTTTGATGGGCAGATTGCCTTGCCCACGGCGCAAACCGCTCCGTTTTTGGTTCTGGTCGGTCTGGCGGGGCTGCTGGCACATTTCTGCATTACAAACGCGCTGGCGATCGCCCCGGCGACAGTTGTGATCCCATTTGATTTTGCGAGGCTTCCCACCATCGCTGTGGTCGGAATGATCCTGTACCACGAACCCATTGACCATTGGGTTCTGATCGGTGCGGCGATCATCTTTTCAGGAATATTCCTGAATATCTGGTCTGAAAGCCGTAACAGTTTAGCAACAGTTGAAAACAGTAGTCGCAATACGTAACGCACCGTCACCAGTTGACCTTAAAGTAACCAAAAAGAGAGTATCGCTCATCATACACGGGATAGGCGTTCGTAACACTCAGCCAAACGCCATTGAAACCCGCCTGAGATTGTTAGGGAGGACAGAATGAAAAAAACACTACTCGCGACCTGCGCTTTGTGCGTTGGAGCGACGGCAGGATACGCAGGCGGCCTTGATCGAAGCGGTCAGGGCATCAACCTGATCTTCGAAGAAGGGTCAGCAGTCCAGTTTCGGTTGGGATACACCAACCCCAGCGTAACGGGCACCATGCCTGCTTTGGCTGGACCAAACATCGGGCAGCCGGTCGATTCCGGAGAAGTTGCGAACGACTTTTTCACACCGCATCTGGGTTATAAAACGTCACTGACCGAAAAGCTCGATTTCGCGATCATGTATGACCAGCCCTTTGGGGCCGACATTGAATACGCAAACACCTACCCTCTTTCGATCAACCCTATTCCGGGTGGTCGTACCGATGTTTTGAGGGCTACAGCAGACACGGACGCCATTACGGCATTGCTGCGTTACAAATTCGATGGCGGGTTCAGCGCAATCGGCGGTATTCGAGCACAGCGTGTGAAGGCTTCTGTCACCGTCCCGCTTGCAGCAGGGTACCAGGTTGACACCGATGCCGACACTGCATTCGGCTACGTTATCGGGGTCGCATGGGAGAAACCGGAAATCGCAGCACGTGTGTCACTGACATACAACTCCAAGATCAGCCACGATCTATCGCAAACAGAATCTCTGAACCCACCACCGTTCCCTCCGATTCCACCCGGGACCGTGGCCACCTTCAACACAAACAGCGAAATTGAGACGCCCCAGTCGATCAACCTGGACTTCCAGACGGGCGTCGCGCCTAAAACGCTGTTGTTTGGTTCTGTTCGTTGGGTCGACTGGCCACAGCTGGTGTACAACCCGCCAAACTACCCGCCGACCAGCAACCTTGTTGACTACGACGATGCGACCTTCACCTATTCGTTGGGCTTGGGGTATCAATTCTCGGAAGAGTTCAGCGGTGCTGTAACACTAGGCTATGAGTCTTCTCAGGGTACTCCTGTATCCAACCTCGGCCCGACTGACGGGTTCTGGAGCATTGGTCTGGGCGGAACATATTCGTTGGAGAATGCCAAAATTTCCGGTGGCGTACGCTACACTGACATCGGTGATGCAACGGCAGATGGCGCCTTTGGGCAAACAGCCACCTTCAGCGGCAACAGCGCCTGGAGTGTTGGGTTTCAGATCACTTACGCTCTGAACTAAATCCAAGGTGTTTTCATCTTAGGCTCCGCTATTTCAGCGGGGCCTTTTTTATGCGCAGGTTTCGGGTCGTATATCTGTCGAATGAATGAAATTGTGCGGCCATGAACACGCAAAAACACCTTTCTCGGCGCGCCTGGGTCGAGCTTCTTCTTCTGGCCGTCATCTGGGGCGCATCCTTTGTAGCCATCCGGATCGCTCTGGACTCCATTCCCGTTATGACATCGGTTCTGCACCGCACGTTCTGGGCGATGCTGGTGCTGTGGCTGGTGGCATGGGGCAAGGGGCTTTCGCTGCCCCGCTCTCTGCGCATCTGGGGCGCATTTCTGATCATGGGATTGCTGAACAATGTCATCCCGTTCAGCTTGATGGCATGGGGTCAGCTTTACATCGATTCTGGTCTTACGGCCATTCTGAACGCGACCACGGCCGTCTTTGGCGTTCTGGTTGCGGCGCTGTTTTTCAAGGATGAGCGTTTGACACAAGCCCGGGTTATCGGAGTCGTTTTGGGTTTTCTCGGTGTCTCGATCACCATCGGAATACAGACCTTCACGTCTTTCAGCCTGCAAAACACAGCGCAGCTTGCCGTGTTGGCCGGAACGCTGTCGTATGCTTTTGCGGCGGCTTGGGCGCGGTATCATCTGTCTGACCTTCATCCCGTCGTTGCGGCCGCTGGCATGCTGACCGGCTCGACCCTGCTGATCCTGCCGCTGGCGCTGATGACGGACGGGGTGCCAACACTTGCCCTGCCCGCGATCACCTGGGCTGCGATTGGCTATTACGCCATTGTGGCAACAGCGGGGGCATATCTTTTGTACTATCGAGTCCTGGCAATGGCGGGCAGCGGCAACCTGATGCTGGTCACGCTTGTCATCCCTCCTGTCGCCATCGTGCTTGGCGCAATTCTGCGGAACGAAGCGCTGCCGCCGAATGCCTATTTCGGCTTTGTCATACTTGCCATGGGTCTTTTGGTATTGAACCGAGCTGGCCGCCGTGATTGACGCCGTGCGCTGCCCGATTTAGCAAAGGCAAAAAAGGGACAGCACAAGATGATCTATAACTCAGCCGAAGACTGGCGCACGGCAAGCCGCAAGAAGGTGCTGTTCTTTGGTATGTCCGGTCTGGGCAAGACTTATGTCTCGAACATTCTTCGGGACTCAGGCAACTGGTTTCACTACTCGATCGACTATCGCATCGGCACCCGGTACATGGGCGAGTACATCACCGACAATGCGAAGGCCGAGGCGATGAAAGTCCCGTTCTTGCGTGACCTGCTCCTGTCGGATTCCATTTACATCGGCTCGAATATCTCGTTCGCGAACCTGACTCCGGTCGCAGCCTATCTGGGCAAACCGGGCAACCCTGCCCTTGGCGGATTGGAGATGCCGGAATACCGCCGCAGGCAGGAACAGTTTCGGCTGGCCGAAATACACGCCCTGCTGGATACCGAGTATTTCATCGACCGGGCCGAGCGTTTGTACAAATACCCCCATTTCATCTGCGACACCGGTGGATCGATCTGCGAATGGGTAGACCCCGAAGATCCGAACGATCGGGTACTCTCCGAGCTGTCGCAACACACCCTGATGATCTGGCTGAAGGGGGATGAGGAACACACGGCAGAGCTTGTACGCCGTTTTGACAAAGCCCCAAAGCCGATGTCCTATCAGGCGGAATTCCTGACCAAGGCCTGGACAGATTATCTGGACCTGCAAGGCTGTTCGGAAGCGGATGTTGATCCCGATGATTTCGTCCGTTGGACCTATGCACAGGCCTTGGCGCACCGCCAGCCGCGTTACGAGGCCATGGCGACCAACTGGGGCGTGACGATTGCCGCCAACGACATCGGAAAAATCCGCGATGCCGCCGATTTCGATGAGTTGATCGAACACACTCTTGAGACCACGCGCAATAACGCCTAACTACCAGTTTTCACTGATCTCTTAGAAGCCTGACACATGCCCATCAAAATTCCATCGGAACTGCCTGCTTTTGACGTCCTGACCAAAGAGGGCGTCATGGTCATGGACGAAGATCAGGCAATGCGTCAGGACATCCGCCCGCTGCGCATCGGATTGCTGAACCTGATGCCCAAGAAAATCCAGACCGAAAACCAGTTCGCGCGCCTGATCGGGGCAACCCCGTTGCAGATCGATCTGTCTTTGATCCGCATGACCGAACACCGGACCAAGAACACCGCCGCCGAGCATATGTCCGAATTCTATCGCCCGTTTCAGGAGATCAAGGATCAGAAATTCGACGGCCTGATCATCACTGGTGCCCCGATCGAACATCTGGAATTTCGGGATGTCACCTATTGGGACGAGATCAGCGAGATTTTCGACTGGACGCAAACCAACGTACATTCCACCTTTGGTGTGTGCTGGGGCGGGATGGCGATGATCAACCATTTTCACGCTGTCAAAAAGCACATGCTGGACGCAAAAGCCTTTGGGTGTTTCCGGCATCGCAACCTGGACCCGGCGTCTCCGTTTCTGCGCGGTTTCTCGGATGACTGCGTCGTTCCGGTCAGCCGATGGACGGAAATGAAACAGGATGAAATCGATCGCGCACCCGGGCTGAGGACCCTGTTGGGCAGCGACGATGTCGGCCCCTGTCTGGTCGAAGATCCCGGCCATCGTGCGCTGTATATCTTCAATCACTTCGAATACGACAGTGACACGCTGAAACAGGAATATGATCGGGACGTCAGCAACGGCACGCCTATCAACGTGCCGATAAACTACTACCCAGATGATGATCCAACCAAAACGCCGCAGAACCGGTGGCGCAGTCATGCACATCTGCTGTACGGTAACTGGATCAACGAAATCTATCAGACCACGCCTTTCGACATAACGAAAATTGGCCACTAAAGTCCTGATATCACTTGGCTTGGCCGTTCTGGGCCTTGTCATACTGACAACCTGGCGCAGCGCCCGGAACGAAGCGCTGGCCGAGGCGGCTTTCCCCCCCGAGGGTCGGATTCTGGATGTGGGCGGCATCGCCGTGCACGCCGTGGTCATGGGGGACGGCCCTGATGTCGTTCTGATCCACGGTTCCAGCGGGAACACGCGCGACATGACCTTTGCGCTGGCCCCCATTCTGGCCAAGTCATACCGCGTGATCGTTTTTGACCGACCGGGCCTGGGCTATTCCGAAAGCTTCAATCCGGATGGCGAAACCATCATTGAACAGGCGGATATCCTGCAACGGGCGGCGGCTCAGCTTGGTGCGGAAAAACCCATCGTGGCCGGGCAGAGCTATGGCGGATCGGTCTCGCTGGCCTGGGCCGTGACCCGACCCGAGAATATCTCGGCTCTGGTTCTGATCGCCCCGGCCGCCATCCCATGGGAAACGCCCTTGGATGGGTTCAACCGACTTGCGTCAACCACGGCGGGCAATGTGCTGGCCTTGCCCTTGATCAGCTCTTTCGTGCCCGAATGGTACGTCACACAGGCGTTGGACAAAGTTTTTGCACCGCAAACGGCGCCCGAAGGCTATGCGGAACATTTCGGGCCCGGGCTGACGATCCGGCGTGGCTCGATCCATGCAAACGCCAAGCAGCGCGCCAACCTGCTGGACGAAATTACCCGTCTGCAACCCAGATATGGCGAGATCTCCGTTCCGACGGAAATCATCCACGGAACGGCCGACGACACCGTTGGTCTTGAATGGCATTCTGAACGCCTGATCGAACAGATCCCCGGGGCCGAATTGATCGAGCTACCGGGTGTCGGTCACATGCCACAGGTGGTCGCGGCGCCCGAGGTTGCCGCCGCGATTGATCGCGCGGCGCAGCGCGCGGGTTTGCGTTAACCCACGCTCTAATCCATAGTCAGATATGGATTTTATCGCGAGGTGACATATGGCCCGGTCAGGAAAAGGCTCTATCGAGAAGTATTTTCAGAAAGACGCGCCCAAATCTGTACGGGAAGAGATTCAAAACGCGAAAAAGGGCGATATTCTGAACCCGACCTACCCGTATTCCGAAAAAATGAAGACCAAGGATTATGATGAGCAGATGGACCTGCTTCAGATTGAATTGGTCAAAATGCAATCCTGGGTCAAGGAAACCGACCAGCGGGTTGCCATCATTTTCGAAGGCCGCGATGCCGCCGGCAAAGGTGGCACCATCAAACGGTTTCGCGAAAACCTGAACCCGCGCGGCGCGCGCAACGTTGCGCTGGCCAAACCATCAGACGCCGAACGCAGCCAATGGTATTTTCAGCGCTACATCCCGCATCTGCCCGCCGCAGGAGAGATCGTGTTCTTTGATCGCAGCTGGTACAATCGAGGTGTCGTCGAGAACGTCTTTGGCTTCTGCACTCAGGAACAGCGTGAGAGGTTCTTCCGTCAGGTCCTGCCGCTTGAAACGGGCCTGGTGAATGACGGCATCCATTTGTTCAAGTTCTGGCTCAATGTCGGGCGCGCAGAACAACTGAACCGTTTTCTGGCGCGCGAAAACGACCCTTTGAAGCATTGGAAGCTCAGCGCGATCGACGTCGCAGGGCTGAACAAATGGGATGAATACACGCAGTCGATCTCGGAAACCCTGACCCGGTCGCATTCTGATGCCTGCCCGTGGACGATTGTGCGTTCTGACGACAAGAAACGCGCGCGGCTTGCGGCCATCCGAACGGTTCTGCATGCCTTGGACTATGATGAGAAGGACGAGAAGAGTATCGGCGAGATTGATGCCCGTATCTGCGGTGGCCCGGATATGTGGGAGGCGTAAATTGTCTCCCCGCCCTGCCCCGTCGATGCCTTCACGATCATGTATTGGACGACAAAGCGTCGGTGGTCTATGTCCTTGTCTTCCAACACGCAATCAATGCAACTGAGGCCGGGATGACGAAACGCGGTTATCACCACGGAAACCTGAAGCAAGCCCTGATCGAGGCTGCCTTGTCCCTGATCGAAGACAAGGGCCCGACCGGTTTCACGCTGTCCGAGGCGGCCAAAACGGCCGGTGTCACGCCTGCCGCCGTCTACCGTCATTTTCAAGGGCGCGAGGACCTGATTGCCGAAGCCGCACGGCAGGGGTTTGAGATGTTCGCAGACCTGATGCAATACGCCTATGACGAGGGACAGCCTTCAGCCCTTGCCGCTTTTGAAGCAACGGGGCGTGCGTATCTGGCTTTTGCGCGCAAAAATCCCGGGCATTACATCGCCATGTTCGAAAGCGGGATTTCCCTGAACCGGACACCCGAATTGTCCTTGGCCGCCAATCGGGCGAAGGCCGTTCTTGAAAAAGCGGCCGCGGACCTGTCCCAGCATATTCCGCCTGACAAGCGCCCGCCCGCATCGATGTTCAGCGCCCATATCTGGGCGATGAGCCACGGCGTCGTCGAGCTGTACGCCCGAAATACCGGCGCAACTTCGCCTTTTCCTCCCGAAGATTTACTGGAAAGCGGTATCGGCATCTACCTGCGCGGTCTGGGTCTGATCCCTCAGGACGAGTGACGCGGTCAGAACGAACGGCTGCCCTGAGGCATACTCAAGCCCGATGTCACGTTGATCAGATCCATCTCACCCATCCCCTTGATATCAACGCACCCCAGATCCGAGACCTGAAACTCGTCAATCAAGGCATATTTCATCTCTTCCGGGGCCACGATGTTCATGGGGTTGGCAAAGACCTGCAACCGGGACGCGATGTTTACGGCAGGGCCAAACACGTCATAGACATATTTCTGAATGCCCACGACCGATCCAACCGCCGCACCCATCCCCAATCCGATCCGGGCCTGCCACTTATGCGGATGGCTTTCGTTGCGGCGTTCGAGATAGCGCAGGAACCTTACCGCGCAATGCGCCACGGCGGTCGCATGATCCGGTGTTGGATCGGGCATGCCTGACACGGCCAGATAAGCATCACCGATCGTTTTGATCCGTTCACACCCGAATTGTTCCACGATCCGGTCGAAAGCCGTGAAGATGTCGTTCAGTTCACTCAAGGTGACCGTCGGGTCGGTCTTGGCCGCAAAATCCGTGAACCCGACAAAATCCAGCATCACCACCGAAACCTGCTGATACAGCTGCGGTGTGACAACGCCGAACGTCTTGAATTCTTCATACACGGCTCGGGGCATCAGGTTCAGCAACAGGCGTTCCACTCTTTCCTTTTCGCGCTCAAGCTCTCGGGTGTTGCGCTCGACCATGGTGGAATAGCTGTCGATCATGCTTTCCAATTCGCGAATGCGAGTGATGTTCTGACATTCCACAATCAGCACCTGCTCGGACAAGCCATTGGCCAGTGAGACAGCGACTGCAAAGATCAAGGTCCTGCGTTTCGGCTTTATCTGCAATTCGACCGAGTACCGAAGGCCGGACTGCTTTACATCCTCCAGTTCCTTGGGGTCGAGATCCGGCAGAACGTCGCTTAAGGTGCTGCCCTTTTCAGGAGTGCCGAACCATTCTGTGAAAGGCCCGTTGTGAAACACGAATTGCAGGTCGGATGCGCGCACCACGGCGACGCCGACTCCGATCGCGCGTAGCAATTGCTCGTTTATCGCCAGAATGCTCATGCCGCGTTCCGGGTGACTATGATCGAACGTTTGCCTTCGATTGCGGTCAGCGCAGTTTTGATGTCTCCGTCGGACATGCCATGCTGACTTAGCGCGTCGCCAAACAGCTCGGCCATGACGTCAAACTCATTGTGCGAAATGTTCAGATGCCGATGAACTGCTTCGATCCTGTCATCACTGAAAGATGCGGGCCCACCAATCAAGGACGAGACGAACTTGGTTTGATGGTCGATCAAGCGCGGCATATCAATGTCTTCGAAATGATGGCCGATCTCATCCGAATCCAGCGCCATTTCATAGAAGGTCATCACGACCCGGCTGATCGTTTTGAAACCGCCATATTTCTCATAAAGTGTCTGTGCCACACGAATACCCGCGCGTTACCAATCAATAACCCCACAACTTTATATCAAATCGATATTTTTGTTAACGCTTATGATTTTCTGGCCCAGACGGGTCAAAAAACCGTCTTGCTGAAAAGGAAAATCTGCCAGAGCACCGCTGAGGCCGAAGGGGATCTTTCATACGTTCTTTGGGTATGGGAAATGAAGGAAAGGCAACACCATCAGCGGGATTATCTTTTGACTGATCTTGAAGCACTCTGATGGGCTGGGCCGGATCAGCTTTGAACGCAAGCCAGCCCGCCCTTCTGGAAGAAAATTTCCTCTGGTCCCCCAAAATCCGCCGTTCAAAGAGAATTTGGTTTCAAAACAGCGTGTCCTCATGTTCACATGCAGGAAAACGGCACAACAATCGAAAGGACCCAAAGTGCAGGAACATGGATATGCGTCCGGGCGACTGAATCTTCCTTTTGTCGGAATATCGACCTTCGCAAAATCTCCATATGTCGAGAACTGGGACAGAATCGAGGCTGACGTTTGCGTGCTCGGCGCGCCGTTCGACTTTGGAACCCAATGGCGCCCCGGCGCGCGTTTTGGTCCTCGGGCCGTGCGAGAGGCATCGACCCTTTTCAGTTTTGGCCATGCCGGCGCCTATGATCATGAGGATGACGCGACCTATCTGGACAGTTCGGTTCGGATCGTCGACCTGGGCGATGCGGATATTGTCCACACCAAGACCGAGACGAGCCACAAGAACATAGCCTTTGGCGTGCAGAAAATTCTCGAGGCCGGGGCACTTCCGCTGGTGATTGGCGGTGATCACTCGGTCAACATCCCCTGCATTTCCGCATTTGAAAGCCACTGCGCTGAAAACGGCCCGATCCATGTTGTTCAAATCGATGCGCATTTGGACTTTGTGGATGAACGTCACGGCGTCACCAACGGGCACGGAAATCCCATGCGCCGCGCGATCGAGAAAGACTATGTTTCAGGGATGACCCAGCTGGGCATTCGAAACGTATCGTCCACCGCCAAGGAAGGGTATGACGACGCGCGTGCGCGCGGATCGGACATCCTGTCCGTGCGGCAGGTTCGCAGATTGGGAACAGAGGCTGTTCTTGACCGCATTCCCGAAGGCAAACGGTACTATGTAACGATCGATATCGATGCGTTCTGTCCCTCGATCGCGCCAGGAACCGGCACTCCGAGCCACGGAGGGTTCTTGTACTATGACGTTCTGGAAATCCTTCAGGGACTGGCGAAAAGGGGCGACGTGGTGGGCATCGATCTGGTCGAGGTGGCCCCCGCCTACGACCCCACTGAAAGCACTCAGATTCTGGCGGCACAGCTGCTGTTGAATTTTCTGGGTTTCATTTTTCACGAACGTGCCCGACGCGCGTAAAAGCGGGTGGAGCAGAAGCTCCACCCCAAACCTCAGGCGTCGATAATGTTGTGTCCCGGCCCGTAGGGGAAGCCTGTGATGTTTTCGGCTCCGTCTTCGCCCACAACCAGAATATCGTGTTCCCTGTAACCGCCTGCACCGGGCTGGCCTTCGGGGATCCACAGCATCGGCTCGATCGAGACCACCATGCCGGGTTCCAGCACTGTGTCGATGTCTTCACGGAGTTCCAAACCGGCTTCGCGACCATAGTAGTGGCTCAGAACACCAAACGAGTGCCCATAGCCGAAGGAACGATATTGAAGCAGGCCTTCGTCGGCAAAAAACCGGTTGATCTCGGCGGTGATACCGGAACAGGTGGCACCGGGTTTGATCAAGCTCAGGCCAAGTTCATGCGCGGCCACATTGGCCTGCCACAGGCGCAGACTGTCGGCATCCGGCTCGCCCAGGAACAGGGTCCGCTCCAAGGCGGTGTAATAGCCCGAGATCATCGGAAAGGTGTTCAGCGAAAGTATATCGCCTTTTTGCAACGCGCGTTTGGTGACCGGGTTATGCGCGCCGTCGGTGTTCAAACCCGATTGAAACCAAACCCATGTGTCACGGTATTCAGCATCCGGATAGGCTCGCGCGATTTCCACTTCCATCGCGTCTCGACCAGCCATCGCGATTTCGATTTCGGTTGCTCCTTCGCGGATTGCGGCATGGATCGCAGCACCACCCACATCAGCCGTGCGCGCTCCTCCCTTGATCAATTCGATTTCTTCAGCGGATTTGATCATCCGCGCGGCCATGGTGTCGGCCGCGATGTCAACCAATTCTGGCTCGCCCAGCATGTTCAGCGCCGTGTCCCGCGCTGCAAGCGTCATGTGGTCGCCTTCGATGCCGATCCGCTTTGCATTCCCGATCAGGCTCGCAACTGCCCGCCAGTAGTTGTCGCGTTTCCAGTCAGTATAAATCACGTTGTCTTCAACCGACCGGCGCCAGGGTTGCCCGGCATCAATATTGGCCGAAACGGTGGTGCAGTTGTCTTGGGTTACAACACAGCCATAAGGGCGCCCGAACGCACAGTATAGAAAGCCCGAATAATAGGCGATATTCTGCATCGATGTCAGCAGCACCACCGGGATATCCCGCTTGGCCATAATCGCGCGCAGCTTGCCAAGACGGCGGTCATACTCAGATTTGCTGAAAGGCAACGGGGCTTTGTCGCCATTGTGGCAGGTGAAGAACTGAGGGCGGTTAGAAATGTCAGTCATCCTTGGTCTCTCATCTATGCCGGGCGTGCATCTCCCGGCCACATGTCCCGGCGTTCAGGACAGGCGGTCTCGGGGTCCGAGAGCCGATCACCTCCGTAGTCGCCGCGACGCCATCGCGGCAGAGATGAACAGGTGAACCGTTAGATCAGACGGTTTGCTGCGTCAAGCGGGCGAAAGACCTCGCAGACGCTCCGACCGGCGTCGCAACAGTTCGACCGTCGTCAGCAGGGCAATGGACAGGACCACGAGGATTGTCGCAACCGCCAGAATGGTTGGACTGATCTGTTCCCGCAGGCCGGTGAACATCTGCCACGGCAACGTCTTTTGCGATGAGGATCCCACAAACAAGACCACGACCACTTCGTCGAACGATGTGATGAAGGCAAACAGGCCGCCCGAGATTACGCCCGGCAATATCAACGGCATCTGTATCTTGAAGAAGGTCCGCACCGGCCCTGCGCCCATATTGGCTGCCGCCCGCGTCAGAGATCGATCAAAGCCCACCAGTGTTGCCGTCACGGTAATGATCACAAAGGGAATACCCAGCACTGCGTGGGCCAGGATAACTTTCAGATAGCCTACGAAGTTCTTGTTCATGCCCAGTGTTCCTTCGAGGAAACGCCCGATATCACTGTAGAAAAAGAACATACCCGTCGCCGAGATGATCAGCGGAACAATCATCGGCGAAATCAGAATTCCCATGATCGCACGGCGTCCGGGAACGTGAGACTGGCTGAGCCCGATCGCGGCCAGCGTTCCCAACGTTACCGAGATAACCGTCGCAATCGGCGCGATGATCAGCGAGTTCTTGAAGCTGCGCTGCCATTCGTTGTTGGTGAAGAAATCTCGGTAATGCTTCAGCGAATAGCCTTCGGGATCAAGCCGCAGCATTTCGGGCGTGAAGGTAAAGAAATCCTGCGCGTTGAAAGACAACGGCAACACCACCAGAATCGGCGTGATCAGGAACACGAAGATCGCACCACAGATCACGCGAAACAGGTAGTGATAGAAAACCTGCTGTGCCGTGAGATACGGCAGCAGCTTGCGCCGATACCGCCCCTCGTACAACCAATAGATAAACCAGGCGAAAAACCAGCCGCCGAGCAGCCCCAATACACCGCCCATCAGACCGGCCATTATGAAACCTATGACGCCGAACCCGATGATATTGATCCAGCGTGCGAGGTTTTCGTTCTTCACGATATTTATGTAGACCCAGGCCAGCCCCGCGATCAGGACGGCCCCGCCCAGTATGCCCAGAAGGACCGAACCATTTCCGGCCCCGACGAAAATGCCGGCAAATGCCCCGGCAAGTGCGACACTGGGCAAAACCATGGACATGGGTTTGCGGGATATCGGTGTCAGTGCTGCCATCTTGATTATCCCAACTTCACGTTATCGATGCCCACGATCTTGTCGTAGACCCAGTAGAGCAACAGCACGACCGCCAGAAGGATCGTACCCAAGGCCGCGGCCAGCCCCCAGTTCAGTGAGGACGAGATGTGATAGGCAATCCGGTTCGAGATGAAGACACCCTTTGTGCCGCCCACGATCTCGGGCGTGATGTAGTATCCAATCGCCAGAATGAACACGAGGATCGAACCGGCACCGATTCCGGGCACGGATTGCGGGAAGTAGATGCGCCAGAACGTCGTCCAGTTCGTTGCACCCATGGATTTGGCCGCGCGTGTATAAGACGGCGGAATGGTCTGCATCACCGAATACATGGGCAGGATCATGAAGGGCAGCAGGATATGGGTCATCGCGACGATAGTGCCGATCTGGTTGTTGATTATGATAAGGCGAGCATCATCTGCGACCAGCCCCAGCCAAACGAGGGTATCGTTAATAACCCCCTGTTGCTGCAACATGACCTTCCAAGCGGAGGTTCGCACCAGAAGGGACGTCCAGAAGGGCAAAAGGACCAGTATCATCAACAGGTTAGATACCCGCATAGGCAGCGTCGCCAACAGATAACTGACAGGGTAAGCAAGCAGGATACAAGCACCCGTAATCACGAGCGACATGAACAGAGTACGTCCAAAAAGCTTTATCAGGATTTGCTTGTCTTCGGGTTGAGCCTGCGCGCCTTCCGGGGTTCTGCGCATGTCGACGGCATTCAGGAAGTAACCATTAGTAATCACAGGTGAGTGGGTCTTGATCACCCGCCAGGTTTGCGGATCTCCCCATCCGTCATGAATCTCGATCAATGCTTCCTTGAACGGCCCATCCGTTTCAGGATCCAGTTTTTTGATCTGGCGCCCAGACCTGCGGAACATCGAAGACATGCCAGTCTCTTCGTAGTTCAAACGCGAACCGAGCCTTGTGTGTTCTTTGTTGTCAATCGCGACGATCATGTCGCGGACAAAGGCCTCGTAAACATCCTCGCCCGGCAACTCACCCGACTGTTCGTCCCAGTTGTTCAGGGCTTCGACGGTCAAGGGAAGTGTGTCGGACACGATGCTGTTTTCAACGGACCGAAACAACATCGATGCAATGGGAACGATGAATGAAAACAGGACAAAAAGAAGAAGCGGCGCAATCAACATCAACGCCCGGAGCTTCTGCCTGCGTAGAGAGCGCGCCAGCGACTGCTTGAGCGGTGTTCCATCAGCGGCCAGCATGGGGCCCGCGTTTTGGGTGGCGTCAGTCATTGTTGTCCCTTGGCTTTTCCTGGGTCAGGGGCAGTTTCCCGCCCCTGACAGTGTCACCAATTCAAAACCGGCTTATTGCGCCAGCCACGCCTGGAATTTGGCGTCGATGTCGTCACGGTAATCCGCCCAGAACTCGTAATTGTACAGGAACGTGTTCTTGGCGTTTTCCGGATCGGTTGGCATATGGGGCGCCATATCGATACCCAGTTCGGCATGCTCACCCACCAGCGGAGCCGACGATGCACGGGCCGGGCCGTACGAGATGTACTTGGCCTGATCCGCCAGACGCTGGGTGTCGGTCGCAAAGCGGAGGTAATCCAGCGCGCGTTGCTTACGCTCTTCGCTCAGACCGGCGGGAATGATCCAGCCGTCAATATCGAACACCTGCGCATCCCACAGCATGGCGACGGGCTGGTTCTGCTCCTCGATCACGCTGAACAGACGACCGTTATAGGTCGAGCCCATGATGACCTCGCCGTCGGCCAGCAGCTGGGGTGTGTCCGCACCGGCGGACCACCAAACAACACTGTCTTTGATGGTGTCCAACTTGGCCAGAGCCTGATCCTGACCTTCCGGAGTGGCCAGAACGTCATAAACTTCGTCCTTGGGAACGCCGTCGCAGATCAGTGCCCATTCCATGTTGTTGATGGGGCGTTTCTCCAGCGAACGTTTGCCCGGATAGGTTTCCAGATCGAAGACGGCGCAGACGTCCGTCGGCGGCGTGTCACCAACCAAATCGGTGCGGTATCCGAACGTGGTCGAATACACGATGCTCGGGATGTAGCAATCGCTGACGATCAGATCACCGAAGTCTTCAGATGCCGGCGTGCCATCGGGCGCCGGGGCCAGCATCGCGTCATGGTCGATTTCCATCGCCAGACCTTCGTCGCACAAGCGGATCGCGTCAGACGCCACGACATCGACCACATCCCAGGTGATGTTCCCCGCTTCGTTCATCGCGCGCAGCTTGGCCACCGCCTCGTTCGAGCTGTCATCGTTTAGAATGGTGACGCCGGTCTTTTCCGAATAGGGCTCGTGATACGCCTTCAACTGCGATTTGGAATAGGCCCCGCCCCAGGAAACGATGGTCATTTCCTCGGCCGAAACACCACCCGCCGCAATGGCGACGGCGGCCGTTGTCAGAAGGGTTTTGGTTGCTTTCATGTGTAAATAACTCCCAGTTAGTCCCGTTTATATGTGTGGTCAGCTGATGCACGGGCCTTCATCAGCCGGTCCCTCTGATAGAGCTGTGCTTGTTTCGCGCAGCTTGGTCTATGCGTCGAGCGCACGACAATCCTGGGCCAGCCAGCCGATCTCGATCTCCTGACCGGGGGTCAGGCGGACGGCATCTGGCGCGTTCCGGGTCTTGACGATGAACTCATCATTTCCTGCAACGGACATGCGGAAACGGAATACGTCACCCATGTAGATGAATTCTTTGACAGTCGCTTTCAGCGTATGAGCATCGGCGTGCAAGCGATCCTTGTTGAATTCCACCCGCTCAGGCCGGATTGACACCTTTGTCCTTTCGCCCGGATTGTGAACGTTGATCGGAACCGCGTCGATCTCAGACCCATCGTCCAGCTGGACAAGGCACGTGTCGCCATCAATCGATTTAACGACACCTTCCAAAGTGTTGTTTTCCCCGATGAATTGGGCAACAAAGCTGTTTTCGGGTTCTTCATAAAGCTGATCAGGCGGTGCAAGCTGCTGAATGCGGCCGTCGTCGAACACGGCCACACGATCCGACATCGTCAATGCTTCGGTCTGGTCGTGGGTCACATAAACCGTGGTGATTCCCAATTCGTGCGCAAGACGTGTGATTTCGAACTGCATATGCTCGCGCAGCTGCTTGTCCAGTGCGCCCAGTGGTTCATCCATCAACACCAGTTCGGGTTCGAAAACCAAGGCGCGCGCCAAGGCTATTCGTTGTTGCTGACCGCCAGACAACTGAGCCGGGCGCCGGCCTCCAAACGCCCCCATCTGAACCATGTCCAGGGCACGTTGTACCTTTTCATCCCGTTCAGACTTGCCCAACTTGCGGACTTCCAAAGGGAACGAGAGGTTTTCGGCCACTGTCATGTGGGGAAACAGGGCATAGTTCTGGAAGACCATGCCAATCCCACGCTTGTGTGGAGGGATATTGTTGATGGGCTTCCCATCAAGAAGGATTTCGCCATGAGTGGCGGTTTCGAATCCGGCAAGCATCATCAGGCAGGTTGTCTTTCCAGACCCGGACGGCCCGAGCATGGTTAGGAATTCGCCTTTTGGCATTGCAAGGTTGAGATCTTTGACGACGAGATTCTCGCCATCATAAGATTTTTGTACGCGTTGAAATTCAACAAACGCGGCATCGGTATTTGTGTCGGTCACAAGACCCCCTGTTGCGTCAAATGATTATCCGAGTGTTGCGGATTTCATTGATCTGTAGTCAGCAGTTAAGACCATGCAGTGGGCACTTGGCAACAATAGATGACGCTTTTGCGAATTTTCATGTCATTTCTGCTGTTTCAATCAGCAAGATTGAGGCGGCACATATGCCATGCAAGGCTTTGATTACTTGAAAGAACTGGCTTACCGATCCGCTTGCGAATCTCAGGAATCGCTTCAATCGTGCGCAGGTTGGTACAGCTGAGGAAAACGGCCTCGACCGATGGATCAGATCCCAGTTTCGTCGCGGCCTCGATCACCGACTGCACAGAAATCCGAGCAACCTTTGCCTCTTCGGCCTGCCCGAATGTCCCGAAAACATCCATGGTTATCCCGTTTTCCGAAAACGCGGCACGCAGCGGTACGTTGACCTCTTCGATGTAAGGCGACAGCAACGCAAACCTAGACACCCCAAGATCCGCGGCGCAGGCCGTGGCCGCGCGCAAAGGGTTCGTAACCTCTTTTGTATTGCACGACTGTTTGACAAGTTCCTCCACACGTTTTGAACCAATGACGGAACTTGCGGACGTGCAGCCATAACCCACCACCTCGAAAGGACGCGCGCTGGGCAGCAACCCTGCCGCCGCCGGCAGGGCCTCTTCCATCTCGGCCAGACTTTCTGGTGTCACTTCAATGCCGCTGGGTATCCGTGTTACATACAACGGGTTTTTCCGGTCCGAGAAAATCTTGCCGAACTCCGGCTCAATCGTCTCGTCGACCTGAAGAACAATCAATCCAAGCGGCGGGGCTTGCGGGTCGTCCTCGTCAAGCGTGTATGGCACGTAGGTCATAGCTGGATCATCTCCGGCCCGATACGCGGGCTGATAAAGCGCGGAACATCGTCTGTTACGACGATGTTTTCTTCGTGAACCAAGATCTTGCCACCAACGGCAATGCCCGGCTCCAAGGTCAGCACCATGCCCGGCTCAAGAACGGTCTGGTCCGTCGGGATGAGCGACGGCCATTCGGTCAGCGACATTCCCAACCCATGCCCCAACCGACCGGCATCTGTGCCTTCGGACGCCTTGGTCAGCACCGTGTTCATGGCATGAAACAACTCTGCTGCGGTGGCGCCGTGGCGCGCGATTTCGAATGCAGCATCCGACGCCTCAATCAGCCTGGCGTAAGCAGATTTCACGTCCGGACTTGCCGGGCCGACAGACCAATTGCGGTCAAAGTCACTGAAATAGCCATCCCAGACCAAGCCGGTGTCAAGCATCAGTACATCGCCAGCCTTCAAGGGGGACGACGACGCCGGAGAAATCACGTCAGAGTAACCGCCCTGCTCTGCCCCACCTGCGAGATACGGCACCCAGTCCGCGCCCTCTTCCAGACAGAGTATCTGGAAACCGCGAAATACTTCATCCAAAGGCGCGCCGACCCGAGCAACCTCGGGAACCCGTGCGAAGGCCCGACCGGCTATGGCGCATGCGGTTTCGATTTTAGCTATTTCCGCCTCGGATTTGACCATGCGAAGTTGGCGCAAAATACCGTGATCTCCGGTGATGTGGCGCGAACCGAGCCTGTTTCGCAGGCGTTCAATATCCGACATGGGCATACGCGCGTGCGTCTCGTGACCATCGGGCATTCCGATACGGCCTTTGGGGGGTGTCAATTCCGTCAGGGTGTCCGTCAAAAGCGAGACGCCGTCATCCTGAAGATCGGGTGAGCTCCACGTTCGAATGTCATCGATCCAGGTTTGCCCCATCAACGAGGCGCCGATCGAGGGGATGACTGCAACCGGTTTACCAACCGCAGGCAGGATCAGGAACCAAGGACGGGTCGGGCTTTCCCAGAATCTGGTCAGGTATCCGGTAAAGTAACGCACGTCGGTTTCCGTGGTCAGCAGCAGCGCCGACAGGCCAGCGGCATTCATCATCACCTGTGCGCGTTCGGTGCGCGCTGAGAATTCTGCTGGCTCGAACCCTCTCATCCGGCGACCTCAGAAATGGGGCGCCGCATGCAGCCTGAAACGTGGAAATGACACCGCTTGAATGGCCCGATGCTTCGGCCCGTTCGGTGCGGATTGATATCGGTTTTCATGCAGCCCCCCTGAATTTTCGTTCGTTGACGTGAGCGGATCGGTAGGGTTCTGTCAACCAAAGTCTTTTGTTGACCGGAGGCGCCAATGACCCACTCTGATCCAGCCTTCAGCCGGGCGGAATATGATCGCCGTCTTGCCAAGACCCGAAAGGCGATGGCGGCAAAGGGAATTGACTGCCTTTTTGTCGAAGACCCTTCGAACATTGGATGGCTCACCGGGTATGAGGGCTGGTCTTTTTACGTTCACCAAGGTGCCTTGATCTTTCTTGACGCGGACCCGATCTGGTGGGGGCGCCGGCAGGATGCAAACGGTGCGCTGCGCACGGTGTGGATGGGGGACGATCGGGTTTTTGGATACGCGGATCACTTCGTGCAGTCGACCACACGACATCCAATGCAGGATCTGGCCAAACTTATTGCGGACTGCGGACACAGCCAAAGCCGCATTGGGGTGGAACTTGACAATTATTACTATTCGGCCAAAGCCCATATTACTCTGACGACGGAACTGCCCGGGGCAACCCTGATCGATGCAACGGCCTTGGTCAACTGGCAACGGGTCGTGAAATCTGACGAAGAAATCGCCCTGATGCGCAAGGCGGCCCGGATTTCAGAGTTTGTGACTGACGGCGTGCTTGAGCGCGTTGAACCCGGCCTGCGCAAGAACGAGCTGGTCGCACAGATTTACCATGACGCGATAACGGGCGTCGGTGATGACTGGGGGGATTACGCAGCCATCGTCCCACTTTTACCGTCAGGGTCAGACGCCGCCGCGCCGCATCTGACATGGAATGGAGATGTGTTCAAATCGGGCGAATGCACCTTCTTCGAGCTCTCCGGCTGCTACCGCCGATATCATGCTCCGTTCTGCCGGTCGGTATTTCTGGGTCAACCGCCTGATTATCTCAAAAGGGCTGAGGCGGCCTTGGTTGAAGGGTTGGAAGCGGGTCTGGAGGCTGCGCGCCCCGGCAATCGCGCAAAAGATATTGCCAAAGCGCTGGCGGCGCCTCTCGAACGTGCGGGGATCGAACGCGGCGCCCGCTGTGGTTATCCTGTCGGCCTCAGCTATCCTCCGGACTGGGGCGAACGCACGATCTCGCTGCGGGAAGAAGACAATACGATCCTCGAATCTGGCATGACATTTCACTTCATGCCCGGGCTCTGGATGGATGATTGGGGGCTTGCGATCACCGAATCCATCCTGATCACTGAAAACGGCCCCGCAGAGTGTCTGTGCAAACGACCACGCAAAGTATGCGTCAAGCCCTGAGTGGTGCACGAACGATCCTAGGCCCGCGCCTGATCAAACACGTATCTGTTCAAGCAACCAGTCACGAAACAATGCGGCCGCCGGATTGCTGGCGTCAGCTGAAAGATAATACCCTTCGTTGCAGTCGACAGTGCTGTCATGTGCGCTTTCGACAAGACCGGTTATCATCGCATGTTTCGCCAGGAACTCGCTGATCAGGGCCACCCCGCTGCCATGAACCGCCAATTGAAGCGCCATGCCGAAGGTATCGACGAAAACGGCAGGCTGCCGCTGCACGCCCTGCTTGTCGAACCACGTCTTCCATCCGCTTGACGTGCCGACTGCCTCTATCAGGGGAAGGTCAAACGGATCCCCTGCAAGCGTCGGCGCCTTGAGAGCGACAAGCCTGTCAGGCCGCAAACGTTCGCCCCCCCTGCCCACTTGTTTTTCCGATCCGAACCTGACCTGAACGTCAGCTTGCGACGCGTTAAAATCGTCAGGCCAGATTGCGCTGAGCAGCCGCACGCTGATCTCTGGATTGCGGGTGGTGAAGTCCGCGAGGTTTGGGGCGATGACCCATTGCGCGACGCTGACAGATGTGGCCACTGTCAGGACATCTCCTGGTGCGCTAGCGTCGGCCCTTCCGGCGGCGGCGGCAAGCGCCTCAAGCGCACTGCCGACTTCGGGCAGCAGTTTCCGCCCTGCATCCGTCAGGGCCAGACTGCGCGGATGCCTTATGAAAAGCGCTGTCCCCAGACGCATCTCAAGGGATTTCACCTGCTGACTGACTGCCGATTGGGTCAGGCCGATTTCCTCGGCCGCTGCGGTAAAACTCAGGGTCCGGGCCGCCGCCTCGAAGGATCGGAACCAGGTCAGGGGGGGAAGTGATTTTGCCATTGATCAAGTTAGCCATTAATCTTTTTAATGCGAAAGCACATAATTCAATCATTTGTCAAAACCCATACCCGTTTCTACCTTCTCCCAGCGCGACAGGAGAGGTGTGATGAAGCCGGAAATACGCAAGATTGTTACCTACGACGAGGAAGTTCTTGTCGAGGGATTTCGCCCTGCGGAAATCCCATGGCGCATGTTCGCCGTGGCCGCAGTGATTACCAATCCCTGGGCGGGTCGATATGTCGAAGACCTTAAACCGGAAATCCACGCATATGGCCCCATACTGGGAAAGATGATGACGGACCGCATGATCGCGTTGGCCGGCAGTGGCGACGCAATCGAAGCCTATGGAAAGGCAGCCGTCGTCGGATTGAATGGCGAGGTCGAGCACGCCTCGGGCATTATTCATACCCTTCGGTTCGGCAATCACTACCGGCAGGCGGTCAGCGCGAAATCCTATCTGGCTTTCACAAACACGCGCGGCCCCGCAAATGCGCCGATCATGGTGCCATTGATGGACAAAAACGATGCCGGGCGGCGGTCTCACTACTTGACCGTTCAATTCTCGATCCCGGACGCACCGCGCGACGACGAAATTGTGGTGGTACTGGGGGCGGCAACATCGGGCAGACCACATCACCGTATCGGCGACCGGTATCAGGATCTCAAGGATTTGGGTCATGACGTGGACAACCCGGCCGCGGTCTGAAATCGGCGGGCTGGCCGCCATCCAGGCAGGCAAAGGTCCGGACATCCTGTTGCTGCACGGGGTTGGCCTGCGGGCCGAAGCCTGGGGTGCGCAGTTGGACGGTTTGGCGTCTGTAGCTCGACTGACAGCGCCGGACATGCCCGGTCACGGAGAAAGCCCACTGAGTTTTTTCGGCACGGAACTGTCGGAATACAGTGATGCTGCACACAACGTGCTTCGCGATCTGAACGGGCCCGTCCTTGTTGTTGGCCACTCGATGGGCGCAATGATCGCATTAGACCTTGCCACCAAGGCGCCCGACCGGATTTGCGGCGTCGTGGCAATGAATACCGTTTTTGAACGCGGCGCAAAGGCCGCGCTGGCGGTTCAGGAACGAGCGGCGGGGCTGGATGGGGAAACACCGGTTGATCCAACCAGCACGCTGCGCCGGTGGTTTGGTGACATCGGTTCGCCTGAACGTGATGCCTGCCGCGAATGGCTGACGGCAATGGATCCGGCTGCTTACAAGCTGGCCTATTCGGTTTTTGCCCAAAGCCGAACTCCGCGGCGCGACGCGCTGGAGAAACTCGCCTGCCCCGCGCTGTTCATAACCGGCAGTCAGGAGCCGAACTCCACCCCAGACATGTCGCATAAAATGGCCGAAGTCACCCCGAACGGCCGCGCGCTGATCATCGATGGGGCGGCCCATATGATGCCGATGACCCATGCAAATCAGGTCAACGCCGCCATTTCCAGCTTTCAAAGCGAGGTGCAATCATGACCGAACTTGATCCCCGCGACCTTCGGCGGGCATTCGGCAAATTCATGACCGGCGTGACCGTCGTTACCACGCGCAGCGCCTCTGGCATGGCCCTGGGCTTCACGGCAAACTCCTTCACTTCGGTTTCGCTCGACCCGCCGCTGTTGATCGTCTGCCCCGGCAAGAACTTGTCTTCATACGGCGAATTCTCGACCTGCACCCATTTCACGGTGAGTGTTCTGGCCGAGGGGCAAGAGGATGTATCCAATATCTTCGCCGGCTTCAAAGGTGACCGGTTCGCCAAAACCGACCATGATCTCGACGCGCAAGAGATCCCTTTGATCAACGGCGCGGTCGCAACATTTTCCTGCCGGACCCACCAAGTGATCGAGGCAGGAGACCATTGCGTTCTGATCGGACAAGTCGAAGCCTATTCCCACAACGACCACCCGGCGCTGGGCTACGCGAACGGGCAGTACTTCAGCCTTGGCCTGGAACGCGGCGCACTTGAACCGACGGGGCGCAGGATCGTCTGTGGCGCAATCATCGAACACGTAGGCCGCGTGCTGCTTGAGAAAACGGATGCCGGTTTCAGGCCGCCGCAGGTCACATTGTCCGACCGGCGACAGTTGCGCGACAGCCTGTGGCAGGATCTGCATGATCGTGGCATCGACGCACGTCTTGGCGTCGTCTACTCGGTCTATGACGATGCCACAGCGCATCATGTCTACATATTGGGCAATGCGCCGGAACTTCCCAAACACGGCAAGCTTGAGGCCGTCGCGATTGAAGACCTGGCAACCCTTTCCTACACCACGACGCCAATCACCACCATGATTTCCCGTTTCGCGCTGGAAAGCCGGACCCGCGACTTCTCACTGTATCTGGGCAGTGCGCAGCTAGGCGACGTGCACAGCTTTTCTGAAAGGACCTGATGGATGGAGTTTTCCCTTTTTGCACACATGGAACGGCTGAGCCCCGATCAACCCCATGAGAAGCTGTATGAAGAGTTCATCGCGCTGTGTAAAATGGCCGATGAGGCGGGAATGCGTGCCGTCTGGACCGGCGAGCACCACGGGATGGACTTTACGATCGCGCCCAACCCTTTGATGTCTTTGGTGGATATCGCACATCACACCAAGAACGTACGGCTTGGCACGGGTACAGTTGTTGCACCGTTCTGGCATCCGATCAAACTGGCGGGCGAAACGGCTGCGGCAGACCTGATGACAGGCGGCCGTATCGAGCTGGGCATCGCCCGCGGCGCCTATTCGTATGAATATGAACGGATGATGCCGGGAATGGATGCATGGGATGCTGGCCAGCGCATGCGAGAAATCGCGCCACTTTTGCCCCGGCTGTGGGAGGGTGACTGTGCCCATGATGGAGAATATTTCAAATTCCCTGCCACCACCTCGGCCCCCAAACCCGTGCAACCCGGCGGGCCGCCCATCTGGATCGCGGCGCGGGATCCGAACAGTCATGAATTCGGTGTGCAGAACGGCTTTAACATTCAGGTCACACCGCTCTGGCAGGGCATGCATGAGATTGAAACGCTGATGGGCCGCTTTGAAGATGCATGCGCAAACCATGAGGGGCCGCGCCCCAAGATCATGCTGCTGCATCACACTTACGTTGGCAGCGACGATGATGATCTGGGTCAGGCCGCTCGGGAATTGTCGCGCTTCTACAACTACTTCGGGGCCTGGTTTCAAAACAAGCGGCCGGTCCGGCAGGGCTTGATCCAGACGTTGACGGACAAAGAGATGGCGGCCAACACGATGATGGCACCGGAAAACCTGGCGCGCGATCTGACTGTCGGAACCCCGGATGGGGTCACGGAACGTCTGAAACGTTATGAAGATCTGGGCTATGATGAGTATTCGTTCTGGATAGACAGCGGTATGAGTTTCGAACGCAAACGCGCATCGCTGGCCCGTTTCATCGACGACGTCATGCCAAAGTTTCAGTGAGGATCGATGATGCATCAGAAACCACATTTCCAGCTTTACATCGACGGCGCGTGGACCGAAGGGGCGCGCGGGCAAGTGATGCATTCGCAAAACCCGGCGACGGGCCAAGACTGGTCCAGTTTCGCCTGTGCCGCATCCGAAGACGTTGACCGCGCCGTGTCCGCCGCGCGACGGTCACTTGATGATCCCGCGTGGCGCGACATGACGCAAACCGCACGCGGTAAACTGTTGTTCAAACTTGCCCAGCTGATCGAGGAAAACGCCGGACACCTGGGCCAGCTTGAGACCACAGACAGCGGCAAACTGCTTGCCGAAACCGCAAGCCAAACAGCCTATGTCGGTGACTATTATCGATATTATGCGGGGCTTGCGGACAAGATCGAAGGGGCGGTACTTCCGATCGACAAACCGGACATGCACGTCTTTACCAAACGCGAACCGATTGGCGTGGTGGTCGCAATCGTCCCCTGGAACGCTCAGATGTTCCTGACCGCGACCAAGCTTGGCCCCGCGATAGCGGCAGGCTGTTCGGTCGTGCTGAAGGCCTCTGAAATTGCACCCGCTCCGATGCTGGAGTTCGCACGGCTGATCGATGAAGCCGGCTTTCCGCCCGGTGTCGTCTCTGTCATCACGGGGGATGCCGAAAACTGCGCCATCCCGCTTACGCGTCACCCGGACGTGGACCGGATCGCATTCACCGGCGGCCCGGAAACAGCGCGCCATGTCGTGCGCAATTCGGCTGAGAACTTTGCGGTGACTACTTTGGAACTGGGCGGGAAATCCCCGATCATCGTTTTTGATGATGCCAATCTGGATGGCGCGGCCAATGGTTTGATTGCGGGAAACTTCGGCGCCTCGGGTCAAAGCTGCGTGGCCGGCTCGCGCGGGTTGATACATCGCCCGATACTGGATGCGCTTGTTGACAAGATCGAACAGAAGATGAAGGGCGTCGCAATCGGCGACCCATTGGAAGCGGCCACCCATATTGGCCCGCTTTGCACCACAGCTCAGGTGGACAGAATTCAGGCGACTTTGGCGAAAGCCACAGAACAAGGCGCACGCATCCGCTTCGGGGGAAACCCTCTGGACCGGCCGGGCAACTTCATGGCCCCTACGCTGGTGGAATGTTCGAGTCCAGAGACCGAGACGCTGAAGGTCGAAATGTTCGGCCCCGTGATGTCTCTGCTGCCATTCGATACGGAAGAAGAAGCGATCGCATTGGCCAACGACTCGCAGTTCGGGCTTGGATCCGGCGTTTTCACTGAAAATGTCGCCCGCGCCCATCGGGTTTCATCCCGCCTGAAATCGGGAATTTGTTGGATCAACACGTATCGCGCAGTGTCCCCGATCGCTCCGTTTGGAGGCTACAATCAATCCGGCTATGGCAGAGAAGCCGGGATCGAGGCCATTCACGATTACACAAGGACCAAAACCGTCTGGCTGAATACGTCGGAACAGCCAATGTCGAACCCGTTCGTCATGCGGTAGCCAGCACGGGGCGCTTTCGACACCCGAGGAACTGCCGGAGCATCGTTTCATCGCATCGCTGGCGCGGGCCCTGGCATCATCCCCAGTGCGCCAGATATATCGCTCGACGCCGAGGTCTTGCTGTCTGATCAGGCACTCTTCCGTGCTGGTCGGTATCCGGAGCAGGCGCTGCGGATAGGTGTGATACTGAGCGCAAACGGCAGCCAGACGCTCATCCCATTGGAGCAGCACTTCTTCCTTCGCGTCGGAAACATAGCGCAGGACCGTTTCCGCCATCCTCGTCGCGGCGTGCGCCTGTAGGCCCGAGGGCCATTCTCTGAAAGTCGAGTGCCATCGTTAAACCCTTTTGAGACAGAAAGAAAAAGGCCCCGCTAGGGACCTGATATCGGGTTCGCGATTGGTAAGTGGCGGAGAGACAGGGATTCGAACCCTGGAGACGGTTTCCCGCCTACACACTTTCCAGGCGTGCGCCTTCGACCACTCGGCCACCTCTCCGTGCCGGCGATATTTGGACGAATGCTGTCGGATTTGCAAGGCCTCAATTCGACGAATTCAGGGGAATAGCGCAATTTAATCAATGCGCCCACCGAGGGGTGATCAACGGTCAACACGTGCCGCGTTTGGGCCACTCATGTCTCATCACTGGCATCCAGGTCCATATCCGCCTCGGTCAAATCCGCCGGAGCCTCTGCGACTTTGCGTGGCTCATCCTGCACAGAAACAGAAGGCTCCTGCTTGCTCGGGTTAGATGCCCGCAGGGTTTCGGGATTTCGCAACCAGACATCACGTTGTGCGAACGGGATCTCGATCCCTGCTTCCGAGAATCTGCGGTTGATTTCATGGTTCATGTCAGATTTTACCGACAGAGCCCAATTCACATCCCGCAGGATCGCCCGTATTTCGAAGTCCAAGGAATCTGCGCCGAACCCCTGGAACACAACGCTTGGCGCCGGGTTGGCCAAAACCATCGGATGGTTGTTGGCGATTTCGCCCAGAATGGTTTCGACCTGGCGCGTGTCAGTTCCGTATGCAACACCCACCGGAACGATCACCCGCCCGATCGTGTTGCCGCGGGTATAGTTTGTTACAACACCGCTGATCAGGTCAGAGTTCGGAACGATAACATCCGTCCTGTCGAACGTCTCGACCCGGGTCGAACGAACGGAAATGTCCTTAACATATCCCATCATGCCATTCACATCGATCCAATCCCCCTTGGAAATCGGACGCTCGACCAAAAGGATGATGCCAGAAACGAAGTTCGACACGATTGTCTGCAAACCAAAGCCGATGCCAACAGACAGCGCGCCAGCGACGATCGCCAGCGATGACAGATCAAATCCGGCCACCATGATTGCGACCAACGCGGCAAGGAATATGCCAACGTATCCCGAACCCGCGACAATCGCGTTTTGGCCACCCGGATCGATGTTGGTTTTCGGCAGAAGCGAATTGCGCAGCCCGCTTTGCAACAGACGCGTCAGCGTATAACCGATTGCAAACACGGCAACAAAGGTCAGAAAGTTGCTGGGCGAAATTGTGACGCCACCGATATCAAAACCAAGCAGCAGGCGCGACCATGCTTCCAGCAGATCGGTTTCCCGCGCACCCCAATAGATCGCCAGAATGGGAAGCGCCAAGATGGCCAATGCAAACCCGACCAGTACGGAAAAAAGCGAATCCCCCGCGGCTTCGCCCTGCCCGGTGACCCAGCCGTAAATCTGACTGATGAACCGTTGCAGGATGACCAAGGCCCCGATCAGTACCAATGTCTTGACGGCAGGAAACACGATGGCTTCGGCCGCATTGGTGTATCCGAAAATCGCCAGCAAGGGAGACACGATGCCCAAAAGGAACAAAGCCCGGCGCAGGAATTCGACCAATTGGCTGAACCCCGCGGAACGGGTCGAGGCAACCTGATCCGGTGGCCCGTCCGTTGTTCGAATCTGGCGTATCCGCAACAACAACAAAGCCGTTGCGACAATGACCGGGAAACTGACCACGGCGCGAGTCGCGTCGGAGATGTTTTCGATCCGTTCGAACAGCAACGCCAATTCGTGCAGAACCAGCATCAGGGCGAGCAGATCGATATACACGCGCAGTTCGGTGATGCGCGCAGCGGACAGACGTTTGAACCCTTGCGACGCGCCGATCACGTATACCTGGCGACCAATCCAGTCATAGAAAAATACGATCGCTGCCCAATACGGAATATTCTGAAGCAAAAGGCTGCCCCGCAGACCCGGAACCCCGGTGAGACTGATCGCCGTAACCACGGCCACCACACCGATCCATGGCAACAGAATTCGCAGCAGTGAGATTACGAACGACCAGACTCCCGTCCCGGCCCCGCCGAGCAACCTCAGGTAGTCGCCTCCAAGTTCGGACCACCGTTTTCCAAAGATCAGCAGCACGGCTGAAATGATCAGAAGTATGAAGATTGCGAGACCACGAGCGCGAATTTGCTCGCGCACGACATCTGAACGCAAGTTCGTGATCGTTTCATTTGCCAGGCTTTGAACGGCCTCTTTGACATCCACCCATGCCGGTCCCCAATGCGCCGGGTTGATCGGTGACGGGCCCTGTTCGAAGAACTCTTTTTTCTGCCGCGCGCGAATGATCCGATCAATTTCGCTGATCAGCCCGTTCGCACGGCTATACGCCTCTTCGGATATGATGCGCGGCACACGCAGACTGTTGAGCTGATCCTCAAGATGCGTGCGAAGCTTGGCTATGTCTTCAGGCTCGGTCGTGTCCCCTTCGGGTTTGGGGCCCAACGCTTTTAACTGGCTTTCCAGCGTCGTTATGCGGTCGGTATTTGCCCCACGAGCCCGATTGAAGTCTTCCCTGTAACCACTTATTTCCGAGCGCAAATTCTCTAGCGCGGCGTCAGAGGCGCGGTTCGCCTCGATAACGGCTTCGGCGCGGTTCGCGGTTTTCACCCAACCTTGGTAATATTCACTTTGCCGATCCGTCAGCTGCGCGACAGCGCTATTCGAAAAGCCGACTAAGCACAGGAATAGCAGGGTCAGAAACAGGCGGACCCGTCCAAGCATCACACGTCCTCGAAAACGCCGGGAATGCTACGCGGTGCCTCAGTCATCCAATCCGGAACCGGAAGCTCTTTTTCACGCAGGAACTCGGGGTTGAACAGCTTGGATTGATACCTTGTGCCATAATCGCACAGGATAGTCACAATGGTATGACCCGGTCCCATTTCCTTGGCCAGGCGCACCGCCCCTGCCATGTTGATTGCGGTCGACCCGCCCATGACCAGGCCTTCTTCGCGCAGAAGATCAAAGATGTAGGGCAGCGCTTCGTTATCGGTGATCTGATAAGAAAAATCCGGCGTGAACCCTTCCAGGTTTTTGGTGATACGCACCTGCCCGATACCTTCGGCGATCGACCCACCTTCCATCGCGATATCGCCTGTCGTGTAATACGAATACAGGCCAGCCCCCATGGGATCGGCAAGACCGATCTTGACGCCCTTGGGTTGCAAAACCTGGGCAACGCCTGCCAATGTCCCACCCGAACCGACTGCGCTGACGAACCCGTCAACCTTGCCGTCTGTCTGCTCCCAGATCTCGGGCCCCGTGGTTTCCACATGTGCCTGGCGATTCGCCACATTGTCGAACTGGTTGGCCCAGATTGCGCCATTGGGTTCTGTCTGCGCCAGTTCCTCGGCCAGACGGCGGGAATAGTGCACGAAATTGTTGGGGTTGCGATACGGGGCCGCGGGTACCTGAACCAACTGTGCGCCCGCCAGACGCAGCATATCCTTCTTCTCTTCCGATTGGGTCTCGGGGATAACGATAACCGTTTTGAACCCCATCGACGCACCGACCAGGGCCAGGCCAATACCGGTGTTGCCAGCGGTGCCTTCCACGATGGTGCCGCCCGGTTTCAGATCCCCACGCGCGATGGCATCTTTGATGATAAAAAGAGCTGCACGATCCTTTACCGACTGCCCAGGGTTCATGAACTCGGCTTTGCCAAGAATCTCGCATCCAGTTTCTTCGCTGATGCGGCGCAGCCGGATCAACGGTGTTTTTCCTACTGCGTCAGCAAGATCTCGTGCAATGCGCATGGTCGCCTCTTGTCATTTGGTATCTTCGAAGATTTACAGGCGCACTGCCGGGACCACAAGCGCGATAGTCACGCGCGCAAACGATCCCGATGGCGGGCCAGCCAGTAAGCCAGAGACACCAGCTGCAAATCCTTGAAAAGATGACGGTCTGTCATATCGATGAACTCGTCGAACGGCAGTATCCGACTGCGAATATCTTCGCCTTCTATATCAAGACCGCCGGTGATGGTTGTCTGGGTCAAGTTGCCAAGCCCGACATAGAGATACATGAAACCCGTCGACGACCCGCTGGAGGAATACGCCCCGCCCGCATATTCCAGCCTGTCAAATTGAACTCCGGCTTCCTCCATGGCTTCGCGATGTGCCGTCTGTTCCGGCGTTTCGCCGGGGTCGATCATCCCGGCAACCGCTTCCCAAAGCCAGGGCTCTGGATCATCGATCAAAAACACCGGCGGTCTGAACTGCTCGACCAAAAGCACGGTGTCGCGGATCGGGTCATAGGGCAGAACGGACACGGCGCTGCCCTGCATCAAACCGCCCCGGTGCAGCACCGGACCCATGCTGCCGTCATGCTGCCGGTGCTGAAGGTCTATTTCCTCCATCCCGAAATAGTCGACGTAAACGCGTTCGTGCCGGTGCACGATTACGTCTTGGGCTATGTTCCGTGGATCGCCGGTTCGCCGTTGCCTGGCCATGATCTTTGCCCAGGCACGGGTTTGAATGGCACGGACGCTGCGCGCCATGGTTTTGGGATCGACTTTGCCGAAATAGGCCATTTCTTCTTCGGCGGCGAGCGCCGTAACCTCGCCCAATTTGTCCGCCCAGCCCTGCAACGACCACAACTCACCGGGTTGCCACGCGCCCGGGGTCGGGAAAAAGACCTGCGCCTGTGCTTCGCCCCCGTCCTCCAGAATGACCGTCAACGATTTCAGGTCATAGTCGAAGGATCCTTCGTAATAAGCCAGTCTGGCCAGATCATCGGAGGACAGGCCCTGCACCAGCAGACCTTCGACAGCGGCGCCCTTGGCGGACAGGATCATCGGGAAATCCTGCCCCTGAACCGCGTGAACCGCGTGATCGCACAGCTTGGCAGCGTGAAACGTTATTTCGCTCAGCGGACGACCCAGGACACGCTGCAACAGCGGCAGATACCGCAACGTTCCATAGAAAAACAAATCAGACAAATTCAATCTCACTTGTGACGAAACGATTCAGCGCCATTTGCGACTGGCCTGTTCCGTGGCCAGACCGGCGACAACGGCGCCTATTGCAAGCGTAACCAGAATTTCGGGATAGATCAGCTGCTTGCCATAATCGATACCGATCGAAAAAATCGCCATCACAGCTTCGAACGGGCCGCCATATCGATTGCGCATTGCAAGGTCGAACATGCGGTAGCACCCCTGCACGAACAGTGCCCAGAAAATCAGCGAAGCAACGCCGGTCAGGCCGTTGTTTATGCCCGCGGTCCAACCACGCCCAGCGCGCTTGCCCATGATTTTCCAACCACAGATCGCACCAAGAGCCATGTTCACATAGGTGAAGTAGCCATAGTCCTTACCCTCTTCGCCGTTTTCGATAACCATGCCTGAAACAAGAAAGGCCAGCACGACGAGACAAACAGCGGCGACGAGACGCGAGGCAGTGGGCATGTGACGGTCCGTGAGTTAACTTGATTTTGCTATTGTGATCTGTGTCACATCGCAATTGCCCGTGTCAAAGGCCGCGCCGCACGCAGTCAAATAATAATTCCACATGCGGCGGAAACGCTCATCAAACCCCATGTCCGAGATCTGATCCCATTTGTCGTTGAACGTTTCATACCAACGGCGCAGAGTCAGATCATAGCTTTTCCCGAATTCCTTCGAATGCACGACTTTCAACCCGGCCTGATCGATCTGCTGACGCAGGATGGTCGGCGACGGAAGCATCCCGCCGGGAAAGATATATTTCTGAATGAAATCAACGCCGTTCTTGTAAAAATCCCAGCGGTGATCACCCACCGTGATGATTTGCAAGGTTGCCTGGGCACCGGGCTTCAACCTCTCACGAACGGTTTCGAAATAGACCGGCCAGTATTTCTGACCCACGGCCTCGAACATTTCGATCGAAGCGATGCCGTCATAGACCCCGCGTTCGTCCCGATAGTCTTGCAGCTTGAATTCAACCCGATCTGATAGACCAGCTTTTTCAATACGTTCCTTGGCGTACTTGAATTGCTCCTCACTGATGGTCAGGCCGGTGACACGCAAACCTCGTTCCTTTGCGGCATATTCCGCGAAGCCGCCCCAGCCACATCCGATCTCCAGTACATGGTCACCCGGTTTGGCACCCATCTCATCCACAAGACTTGCGTATTTGGCGATCTGGGCCTTCTCGAGGCTTTCCTGCCCAGACTCAAAAATCGCGCTGGAATAGGTCATCGTGTCATCCAGCCAAGAACTGTAAAAGTCGTTACCCAGATCGTAGTGATACGAGATATTCTTCTTGGCTTGGGCCCTGTTGTTTCTGTGCAGCCAGAACCGCAGCCGTTCATAGGCCTGAACAAGAAACTGACCCGTAAACCCGTCATAAACGGTCTCGGTTCCAAGATGCACAAGATCCATGAAAGATCGCAGATCGGGTGTACTCCAATGTCCGTCCAGATACGCATCGGAGAAACCCAGTTCTCCTTCGCGGATCAGGCGCGCAAAGACATCGTCGTCGTGAATATCGACCTGTGCCACCGGCCCGGCCTTTGCGCCTTCTGCGCGAAACGTGCGACCGTCGGGTAGTCTGATATCAAGACGCCCGGTTTCCATCCGGTTCAACATTTTAAAGACCTGGGTGAAATATCTGGGCAGGTCTTTTTGCCCTTCGGTCGTCGTCAGGATCATCCGCTCTCCCCTCTGCGGTACGCCCACAAAGCTAGGCGGCGAAATTGTTTCTGGCAAGTTTTCAGTTCCTTAGTGGGGTTTTCGGCTTTCATATGCGCGTAACGCGCGGGTCCGCCCTTCGGGCAATTCGACTATGGGTTTGGGGTAATCCGCATCCGGACGCAGCCCCCATGAACGCGGGACGGCATCAAAATACGACAAAGCGGATTGACTGGGTTCGGTGTAACCTTCAGCGATCCAGCGACGCGTAAAATTCCCGTCAGGATCGAATTTTTCGGCTTGCGTCTGGGGATTGAAAATCCGAAAAAACGGGGATGCATCGGGCCCAGATCCAGCAACCCACTGCCAGCCCATGGCATTGCAGGCCGGATCCCAGTCGATCAGGCAATCCTCGAACCATGTCATCCCTATTTTCCAATGAGTCATCAGGTGCTTGGTCAGATAGCTTGCGACAATCATCCTCGCCCGGTTGTGCATTCGACCCGTCACATACATTTGCCGCAGCCCGGCATCGACAACAGGTATTCCAGTTCTGGCCTGCCGCCACGCAGTGACTTCGGGATGGTCCGGATCAGTATTCCAGGGAAAACTGTCCCATTCCGGCTTCCAGTTGGAAGCCACCAGTTGGGGCGTGTGATACATCAGGTGATAGGCAAACTCGCGCCAGACGAGTTGACGTAGATAGGCATCGGCACCGGGTGTACCGGTCAATGCGGCCCTTTGGACCATATGCCAGACTGTACGCGGTCCAATTTCACCCAAAGACAGGTATTCCGACAGGTTGGACGTTCCGTCCTGATCCAACCTGTCCCGGTTGTTGGAATAGTGAGAAATTCGCTCAAGAAACGCCTCTAGATGATCCAGAGCGGCCTGTTCGCCGGGTTTTACATGAGGGCGAACGACGGCCGCGCCCCTGTTCATGGCATTCCCCATCTGCCAATCGCTCAATTTGTCAGAAGCGGGCCACGACACCGGGGCCTGCAAATCGGCAACCCGCGCATTGGGAAATTGTACATCCCGCCCCTGAACCGCACGCCACATGGGTGTGTAGACCCTGAATGGATGCCCCGACTTGGTGGCGACGGTCCAGGGTTCGAAAAGAAGATGCCCGGCAAATGACTTTGCCGTCACTCCTCCTTTTGTAAGCACAGACTTGATCTTCCTGTCACGTTCGATTGAGGCCGGATCGTAAGCGCGGGACCAGAAGACGGAGGTTGCGCCGGTCTCGGCCACAACCTGCTGCACCTGTTCAAGCGCGTCGCCGCGTCGAAAAATAAGTCGGCTGCCCATATCGGCCAGTGACGCTTTGAAAGCCTCCAACCCCAAGCCCAACCGCCACTTCGGCCCGGCCCCCATCTGTTCGACCAGATGGTCATGAATAAACAAAGGTATGACCGGACGGCCACTTTCGGCCGCCGCAGTCAACGCGGGGTGGTCCGACAGACGCAAGTCCTGTCGAAACCACAAAATGATCGGAGCCTGCTGTTGCTTCACAATACGCCCTTGAGGTTTTTTGATTTCTACGCACCCTCAAGAGTAGTGGATCACAAAACGCGCTCAAGAGCCTCCAATAGCTGATCAACTTCCTGCTTCGTGGTGTAATGGGTGAAGCTGACCCTCAAAACACCCTGCGCCGGGTCGACGCCCATCGCCTGCAAGGGGCGCACCGCATAGAAGTCTCCGCCACCCGCCATGACACCGTATTGCGCCAGTTCCGCCGCAACCGGTTCAGCCGGACGGTTCAACGAAAGCGCGACGGTGGGCGCGCGCCGGCTGGCATCGGAAGGACCGATCAGGCGCACAGCGTTTCGATCCTTTACCGCATCCAGAACCGGTTGCAGCAACGACACTTCGTGTGATCGCATCAGATCGTGGACAAATACGCCCTGTTCCGCCGCGCCCGTCTCGGGCCCGCCATGGTGGGCGCAAAGCAGCTCAACATAATCCACCATGCCTGCACTGGCCGCAATCTGCGCGTGATCGGGGCCAGCCGGGGTGAACCGCTTGTAAAGGACGTCACCGTTGAAATAATGCGCCTGGTTGGGCAACAGCTCACCCAATGTGCGGCGGATGACCATGCACCCCTGATGCGGGCCATAGGTCTTGTAGGCAGAAAACAAATAGATATCCGGCCCCAGATCACCAACATTCGGAAATCCGTGCGGAGCGTAGGATACGCCGTCAACGCAGACAAACGCACCCGCCGCATGCGCAATAGCAGTGATCTCGGTGACCGGATTGATCTCGCCAACGACATTTGAGCAATGCGGGAAACAGACCAGACGCACTTTTTCGTCCAGCATGTTTTCCAAATCCTGAGGGTTCAGCGACCCGGTTTCGGGGTCGATCTGCCATTCCCTCACCTCTATCCCGGCCTCGACCAGACGACGCCATGGGCCAGAGTTGGCTTCGTGATCCTGATTGGTCACGACGATCGCCTCGCCGGGCTTCATCCATTGCCGGAACGCCTGCGCCACGATATAGGTGTTCTGGGTGGTTGAAGGGCCAAAACTCAACTCATCCGTGTCGACTCCTAGAATTGCAGCCATACGCGCACGCGCCTCGTCCATTTCGGCGCCCGCAAGGCGGCTGGCCTCATATGGGGCGTAAGGCTGAACCTTGCGCTGCGTGTAGAACCGCGTCAGCCGGTCGATTACTGGTTTGCAGGTGTAAGACCCACCTGCATTTTCGAAGAACGCCTGCCCTTGCAGGCTGGGTTCTGAAAAGGCCGGAAACTGCGCCCGAACGAAATCGATATCCAGAGATTTCATGCCTCATTGCTCCTTAGTTGTGCAGTCAGATCAATGAGATGCCCGCGCATGTTTCCGGACATCTCAGAAATCATGGCAGGTCTTCCAGCCCAGCCTGTGCTTGGGCCTTTGGCCGACGAAACACGGGGCAGCCCTTCGTCTTGGAAGGACAGCGATACTTAGACAGGGCCGTTCACAACCGTCAAGCGAAAGCAAAACAAAAAAGCCCCGGCTCGATGCCGGGGCTTTGAAAGCTTGCGGAATTGTCAGGCGACTCCTTTGGCTTCAACCCTGAACCTTGGTATAGGTCCCCTCGCCCGCGAGAATTCCGCGGAAGCCGCCGGGCTCATCAAGCCCAAAGACGATCAGGGGCAGATTGTTGTCGCGTGCCAGCGCGATGGCCGAAGCATCCATGACCCGCAACCGTTTGGCCAGCACGTCATCATAGGTCACGGTATCATAGCGTACGGCGTCAGCGTGTTCCGCTGGGTCTTTGTCATATACGCCATCCACTCCGTTCTTGCCCATGAAGATCGCCTCGCACGCCATTTCGTTGGCGCGCAGGGTGGCTGCGGTGTCTGTCGTGAAATACGGGTTGCCAGTACCGGCGGCGAAGATACAGACCCTCTTCTTCTCGAGGTGTCGAACAGCCCGGCGGCGGATATAGGGTTCGCACACCTCGTCCATGCGAATGGCCGATATCACGCGGGTGAACACTCCGATCTCTTCCAGTGCGGATTGCATCCCCAGCGCGTTCATCACCGTGGCCAACATGCCCATATAATCCGCCGTTGTCCGTTCCATGCCCTGGGCTGAACCGCTCAGGCCGCGAAAAATGTTTCCACCGCCGATGACCATGCAAATCTCAACGCCCAGATCGTGAACCGATTTCACTTCTTGCGCGATGCGTTGAACTGTTGGTGGGTGCAAGCCGAATCCCTGATCCCCCATCAATGCTTCGCCTGAGATTTTCAACATGACCCGATTGTACTTTGTTTTCGGGGTCTCGGCTGTTTCAGAAGAAGGGGAAAGGCTCATGTTGCGCTCCGGGCTGGCACGGGGTTAATTTCCGGCGCAAAATGAAGCAAAAGCTCCGCAGGTTCAATGCGGTTGGTGAGGATAGAGGCAACCGCGCATGACCCGGCGATCAACAGACCTGCTTTTTCGGCAACTGCCGCCTGTTCCGGACGACAAGCCGGTTCTGATCGCGGGGCCCACGGCGTCCGGGAAATCAGCACTGGCGCTGGAGATCGCCGAACGCCATGGCGGGGTTATCGTCAATGCGGATGCGAGCCAGGTTTATGACTGCTGGCGCGTCATCTCGGCCCGGCCGTCCGCCCAGGAAGAAGCCCGCGCGCCGCATCTGTTGTACGGGCACGTCGCCTATGATCAGGATTATTCTACCGGCCATTGGCTGCGAGAGGTCCTGCCTCTGTTAACGGGGCACCAGCGCCCGATCATTGTCGGTGGGACCGGATTGTATTTCTCGGCCCTGACCGAAGGCATGGCCCAAATTCCTGCGACGCCACCCGAAGTTCGGGCCGAGGCCGATCAGATGCCCATGGTAGACCTTCTGGAGGGGGTCGATGCAGACACGCTTGCAAAGCTGGACATACACAACCGTGCCCGCGTGCAACGCGCATGGGAGGTGCAGCGCGCCACAGGTCGCAGCCTGTTGTCGTGGCAAGCCGAAACGCCCCCACCGGCACTTCCGCTGAACGAGACCCTGCCGATCGTTTTTGACGTTGATAAAGCATGGCTGCTGAACAGGATAGAACGCCGCTTTGACCAGATGCTGGAACAGGGCGCGATCGAGGAAGTGCGTGCCATGCAGGACCGGTTCGATCCCACCCTTCCGTCCTGCAAGGCCATAGGCGTGCCGGAACTCAGGGCATATCTGGACGGCGCGATGACTTTGGATCAGGCGCGAGAGCGCGCAACCATAGCGACGCGGCAATTCGCCAAGCGTCAGCGCACCTGGTTTCGCGCCCGAATGAAGGCCTGGAATCACGTCGATCCCACTAGGTGATACCCAGCACGTCTGACATTGCACAAGCAAGATGCCCCGCCAGCTCTCGAAGCTTACGAGAACTTAATGATTTACTGCGGTTTCCCTTAACAAACCGGGAAAACAATGGGGAAACCGGCATCGTTTTGGGCTGCTGGAAGAAATGCGTCTTCACGACTTCAACGGATCGCGAATGTCGTTTTTGTACTACTTATGACGATTTCGAACATTGACCTTATCAGAAATCTGGTGCCGAATAACGACATGGGGATGAACAGAGTCCAAGAAACAAAATCCTTCACTCTGGCGACCGTAAGAAACCGGGTCGCGTAGAGCCATAATCAATCAACAAAATCAGTGTCACAGGGAGACATCCATGACGAATACCGTATCCACCGAAGACAAGGTGCACTGGGCGGCAGCGATGCACGCTCAGGAATACCGCGACGGCAAGCTAAGCCGAAGGGAATTCATGACGCGCGCAACCAGTCTTGGGGTTACTGCCGCAGCGGCCTATGGCATGATCGGATTGCCGACACCTGCTTTGGCCGAAACAGCAAAGCAGGAAGGCGGCACGCTGCGTGTGCAGCAGGAAGTCCGCGCCCTCAAAGATCCCAGAACCTATGACTGGTCGCAGATCGCAAACGTGACGCGCGGCACGCTGGAATATCTGGTCGAGTACAACTCGGACGGATCGTTCCGTGGCATGCTGCTGGAAAGCTGGGAAGTCAACGATGACGCAACCGAATACACTCTGAATGTCCGTCCGGGCGTCAAGTGGAACAACGGCGACGATTTCACGGCTGACGACGTTGCCCGCAACATTGCGCGCTGGTGCGACAAGAGCTCGGAAACCAACTCGATGGCGGGCCGCTTTGCAACCCTGATCGACGCGGATACCGGTCAGGCCGGTGAGGGTGTCATCGAAGTCGTCGACGCAACCACGGTCAAACTGAACCTGCCAAAGCCGGATATCACCCTTATTCCGGGCATGGCCGACTATCCCGGCGCGATTGTTCATAGCTCGTTCAGCGAGACTGACCTGCTGAACAATGTTGGAACCGGCCCCTATCTGATGGACGAACTTGAGGTTGGCGTAAAAGCCGTTCTGGTTCGCAACCCGGATCACACCTGGTGGGGTGAAGAAGTGTACGGCCGCCCTGCTCTGGACCGTATCGAGTACATCGACTACGGAACCGACCCTTCTGCCTGGTTGGCGGCGCTGGAATCCGACGAAGTCGACATGCTGTATGAATCGGTGGGTGAATTCATCGACGTGATGGACGGGCTTGGCTATGTGAAGTCAGAAGTGGTAACCGCCGCGACCATCGTTATTCGTCCCAACCAGCTGGCCGAGATCGACGGGCAAAAGCCTTATGCGGACAAACGTGTCCGGCAGGCCCTTCAGATGGCCGTAGACAATTCTGTTTGTCTGGAACTGGGCTATGGCGGTCGCGGAGCGCCGGCGGAAAACCATCACGTAGCACCGTTGCATCCGGAATATGCCGAGCTTCCACCGCAAAAGGTTGATCCCGCGGCAGCCAAGGCGCTGATGGACGAAGCCGGTTTTGGAGATTTCGAGCACGAGATCATCTCGATCGACGATGACTGGCGCCGCAACACCACAGATGCCGTTGCCGCGCAGCTGCGCGATGCCGGAATCAAGGTCAAGCGGACCGTTCTGCCGGGCAATACCTTCTGGAATGACTGGGCCAAGTACCCGTTCAGCTCGACCAACTGGAACCCGCGTCCGTTGGGTGTTCAGATTTGGGCGCTTGCTTATCGTACGGGCGAAGCCTGGAACGAGTTCGGCTATGCGAGCCCCGAGTTTGACGCCATTCTGGAAGAGGCGCTGGCCATTGCCGACGCGGACAAGCGTCGCGAAGTCATGGCGCGTGGCGAAGCACTGCTTCAGGAAGATGGGGTTACTATTCAGCCCTATTGGCGCTCGCTCTATCGCCACATGAAAGAGGGTCTTGTTGGAACCGACATGCATGTGACCTTCGAACACCATCACTACAAGTGGGGCTGGGCTGCCTAAGCACTGCAATCCACACACGAGGGGCGCCTGACACGGGCGCCCCTTTCCAGCCGCAGACTTGCCGACGCGGGGTCGGACGTCCGAGGCCAGAAAATGGTCCAATGATCTGCGGAATACCTGAACAACAGGGGCCACCATGGGACTATTCATCCTACGACGGTTCGGAGTGATGCTGCTTACGGCATTATGTCTGACATTCGTCGTCTTTTTCCTGACCAACCTATACCCGAACCTTGAAAAGCTGGCGAAAACGCAGGGCAACCAGCGTATGTCCGATGAGCAGGTCGAAGCCTGGTTGGAAAACCGCGGTTACTTGCAACCGACACTCGTTAAATACGGCCAATGGTTGGGCGTGATGCCCGGGTTCCAGAATACACTGGAAGATGGCCAGTTCGTGGGAACCTGCACAAGACCCGGTTCGACTGCAGAGGACACGGCAAGATATTGTGGTGTTCTTCAGGGCGATTGGGGATACTCAACCGTTTTCAAGGAAGAAGTCGGAACCATCGTTGGCAAGCGCTTGGGCAACACAGGTTACCTGATGTTCTGGGTTTTGGTCCTGATGGTGCCATCTGCACTGATCGTTGGTGTACTGGCCGGGATGCGAGAGGGATCAGCCCTGGATCGATCATTGTCGACCTTCTCAATCATCACGACAGCGACACCGGAATACGTATCGGGCGTTATCTTCATCGCGATCTTCACCTCGTCCACCGTGGGGCTGAAATGGTTCAAGGGAACCGCGACGCAAGCGATGGAGAACCCGACATTCGAGAACTTCTTCCTGCCGGTTCTTACCATTGCGCTGTACGGTATGGGCTATATCGCCCGGATGACCCGCGCTTCGATGACCGAAGTGATGACGGCGCAATACATCCGGACTGCACGGCTGAAGGGTGTCTCGTTCCCGAACATCGTCATGAAACACGCCTTGCGCAACGCGTTGATCGCGCCGTTCACGGTTATCATGCTGCAGTTCCCATGGCTGCTGAACGGCGTGGTGATTGTTGAAACCCTGTTCAACTACAAGGGTTTCGGCTGGGCGCTGGTTCAGGCCGCTGGCAACAACGACATTCAGCTTCTGCTGGCGATCTCGGTCGTGTCGGTCTTCGTGGTTCTGATAACGCAGCTGATCTCGGATATCGGCTACGTTTACCTCAACCCGCGCATTCGCATTTCATAAGGAGGGTGAGATTATGGAACCACTAACCTGGACCGGCTCTATCGCCTTCCTGAACCCACTGCTGATGATCGCACTGGCAGCACTTTTCCTGTCGATCCTGGTCTGGATCATCGCCAGTATCTTTTTGCCTGAACAGCAGATTGTCGTGAACCCGGATGGATCCGTCAGTTCTGGCGGCGGTGTCCGTGGATTGATCCAGCTTGCGCTGCACTACAGTTTCCTTGCCAGCGTGGGATTGGCCGTGGCTTATCTGGTGCTGGGCATCCTGATGGGCACTGGCGCAGGGATCATCGGCGCAATTTCTCAGCAATTCCTGCCTGTATGGGTCGCGCTGATCATCATGTTCGCCATGTCCATCGCCTTCAAACGACGGTTGGGGTTGTACGGCAAACTGTATGACAGTCCCATCGGAATGATCGGCTTTGGCCTTGTGATGTTCTGGGTCTTTACTGGCATCTTCGGCGCTCTTGATCTGATCGTGACCCATGACCCGCTGACACAGATCTCTGGCATGAAGAACAAAGTGCCGGGAACGCCTCTGCCAAATCTGGAGGACGGCGAGTATGCCTGGTATCTTCTGGGCGGTGACAATCTGGCGCGTGACGTATTCAGCCGGATGGTCAAGGGGGCCTGGGTTGTGGTGCAAATTGCACCGCTGGCAACGATGTTCGCCTTCATGGTCGGCATTACGCTGGGGCTTCCCGCCGGTTACTATGGGGGCCGTTTTGATACATTCCTGTCCTTCCTCGCCAACCTGATCCTCGCATTCCCGGTGATCCTGCTGTTCTACCTGCTGGTGACACCGGAGATCGTGGCGACCGGGGTGCCGAACTACATGGCGGCCGTGCTGTTCGTGTTCCCGATCCTGTTCATCGGCGTATTGCTGAATTCACGCTATTACACACGCCCGAATTTCCGTACGCCGTTGCTGATCGGTGTTCTGGGTGTTGCGATCTGGCTGTATCTGTCGCTGATTTCGACCGGTGGCTACATCATCAACACCGACGCCTACCGGATCTGGGGCCTGCCGACCTATCTGGACCTGTTCGATATCCCCGGCGGTATTCTGGTGGTGTTCGTCTCGGTGGTCTTCGTCAACTCGCCCACGGTCTTCCGTATCGTGCGCGGCCTGGCGCTGGATATCAAAACCCGAGATTACGTGGCTGCAGCCCAGACACGCGGCGAGGGGCCGTGGTACATCATGCTTTGGGAAATCCTGCCCAACGCACGCGGCCCCCTGATCGTCGATTTCTGTCTGCGCATCGGTTACACCACCATTCTTCTGGGGACTTTGGGCTTCTTCGGACTGGGCCTTCCGCCGGAAAGCCCGGACTGGGGATCCACGATCAACGAGGGGCGCAAGCTGCTGTCGATCTACCTGCACCCTGCCCTTCCTCCTGCCTTTGCACTGCTGTCGCTGGTTCTTGGTCTGAACCTGCTGGCTGACGGTCTTCGCGAGGAAAGCCTGAAGGACTGATGTGATCGAGGCCGGGGGGCCAGCCCCCCGGACCCCCCGGGATATTTTTGGCCAGATGAAGGGGATCCCCGCATTTGGTGAGGAGTAAGCAAAATGAGCAAAATGGCGGATTATGACGGCCCGATCCTGGAGATCGACAAGCTGTCCATCTCATTCTTTACCCGCCTGCGGGAAATCCCCGCCGTTATGGATTTCTCGGTCAGCGTAGAGCCCGGTGAAGCCGTGGGGCTGGTTGGTGAATCCGGTTGTGGCAAATCAACCGTGGCACTGGGCGTTATGCAGGATCTTGGCAAGAACGGTCGCATCGTCGGAGGCACGATAAAGTTCAAGGGCCGCGATCTGGCAGAGATGTCGGCCGAAGAACTGCGCGACATTCGCGGCAATGAAATCGCGATGATCTATCAGGAGCCGATGGCATCGCTGAATCCGGCGATGAAGATCGGCAAACAATTGATGGAAGTGCCGATGATCCACGAGGGGGTAAGTCAGGAAGAGGCTTATTCCCGTGCGCTGGAAGTGGTGACGGACGTTCGCCTGCCAGACCCCGAACGGATGTTGAATTCGTTTCCGCACCAACTGTCGGGTGGTCAGCAGCAGCGGATCGTGATTGCGATGGCGCTGATGTCGAAACCGGCGCTGTTGATCCTGGACGAGCCGACAACGGCTTTGGACGTGACCGTCGAGGCCGCCGTGGTTGAACTGGTCAAGGATCTGGGCAAGAAATACGGCACCTCGATGTTGTTCATCTCGCACAATCTCGGGCTGGTTCTGGAAACCTGCGACCGTCTGTGCGTGATGTATTCGGGTGAAGCGGTCGAGCGTGGCTCGATCAAGGATGTGTTCGACGAGATGCAGCACCCTTATACACAGGCGCTGTTCCGTTCGATCCCGCTGCCGGGGGCTGACAAGAACACGCGTCCGCTGGTGGCTATTCCGGGGAACTTCCCATTGCCCCACGAGCGGCCTCCGGGTTGCAACTTCGGACCGCGCTGCGACTATTTCGAAGAGGGGCGCTGTGACGCGAAGGAAATCCTGATGGAGGCCGTTCCTGGAAATGACCGGCACCACACCCGCTGCCTTAAATTCCAGGAAATCGACTGGAACGCCCCACTTGCGCTGGCCGATCAGAAAGAAAAGGGTGAGATTGGCCGAACGGTTCTGAAAATGGACAACCTCAAGAAATATTACGAGGTTGCGGCAAATGCCTTGTTTGGCGGCGGTGAGAAGAAGGTTGTGAAGGCCAACGAAACGCTCAGCTTCGAGGCGCACGAATCCGAGACACTGGCCATCGTGGGGGAATCCGGCTGCGGCAAGTCCACCTTCGCCAAGGTGCTTATGGGATTGGAGACGGCCACAGACGGGCAGATCCTGCTGGACAACCGCAACATCGAACAGGTGCCCATCGAAGAACGCGATGCCAAGACGATCGGCGAAGTTCAGATGGTTTTCCAGAACCCGTTCGACACGCTGAATCCGTCGATGACCGTTGGCCGTCAGATCATCCGGGCGCTTGAAATCTTTGGTGTCGGAAACTCTGAAGCCGAGCGCAAGAAGCGGATGCTGGAATTGCTTGATCTGGTGAAGCTGCCGCGCGCCTTTGCAGACAGGATGCCGCGGCAGCTGTCCGGTGGTCAGAAACAGCGCGTGGGTATCGCGCGCGCCTTTGCCGGCGATGCACGTATCGTTGTGGCGGACGAACCCGTCTCGGCGCTGGATGTGTCGGTTCAGGCTGCCGTGACGGATCTGTTGATGGAGATACAGCGACAGCACAAGACCACGCTGCTGTTCATCAGCCACGATCTGTCCATCGTGCGTTACCTCAGTGACCGGGTCATGGTGATGTATCTGGGCCATGTTGTGGAATTGGGCACCACGGATCAGGTCTTTGCCCCGCCCTATCACCCCTATACCGAGGCGCTGCTGAGCGCGGTTCCGATTGCGGATACCTCGATCGAAAAGCAGCATATCGTTCTGGAAGGCGATATTCCCTCGGCCATGAACCCGCCACCAGGCTGTCCGTTCCAGACGCGTTGCCGATGGAAATCCGAGGTGCCTGACGGTCGGTGCGAATCCCACGTGCCGCCGGTGCAGACGCTGGCGGATGGGCACCAGATCAAATGCCACCTGGCCGAAGATATTCTGGCCCGGATGGAGCCGGTGATCAAAGTCGCGGCGGAGTAAACCCGTTTCTGAACCATGGAAAGGGCCGGTCAGGACCGGCCCTTTCTATTGGCGCCGCGGTTCGTGGGGAGACAGGCGGCGCTTGGGAGTGGCGTGAGTGGCGACCCCGGTAATTCGTCAGCCGGTCATGACGTTGTTGCCGAAATGCATGAATTCCTGGTTCATTCCTGCAATGCCACCGGCTTCAAGCAGAAGGCTGGCACTGTCGAGCATCTTGTAGCTCTGCTGAGCTTTCACCCAGTCGTCGGCAGATTGTAGAGTGGTCAGCGTGTAGGATGTGACCTCATTCAGGTAATGTGTGGGGATGATCACCTTGGGCTGGAGCTTGGATACGATGTCGTTGCCCTGATCGAAGCTGAGGATATGTTCCGAGCCATCAACCGGCAGCGTCAGAACATCCACCCGACCGATCGCGTCCCAGAACTCCTGTGGCGGGTTGTGGCGGTTGTCGCCCCAGATCAGCGTTCGAATGCCGCCGGTCTCGACCAGATAGACGACCATATCCATGTGGCCCACGTTGTTCGGCGGGCAGGCTTCCACACCGAACTCGGCCAGCGCATTGGTCCAGTCATACCATCCGGGCGCGACACAGGCGTGCTTGTCGGCAAAACCGGTGATCTTGATGTCTGCAAACTCGAACTTGCCCGCCATGCGATCCAGCACCATGGTCGAACTTGGGCGTTCAATCGCATCGTGATCAAAATGGGCATGGGTCGACAGGGTGATATCCACCGGGATTTGCGGGAATTCGTTGCGGAACCAAAGCCCCCAAGCGCCCGACGGATCATCGCGCCAGGGATCAAACAGCACTGTTGCGCCATTGGGCGAGGTGATCTTGATCGCACAATGACCATAATAGTCGATGCCAACCGTCCCGGTGCTGGCCTGACCCGTTGCGCCTTGCAGATCTATCACGTGGTTGTTGTTGCCCGGCTGTAGCCACGCCTGAGACTGCGCCTGAGCCGGTCTTGCGTCCAGTACGGAAGCAGTCGCACCGACACCGGCAGCCCCCGCCGCCATAAAGAACGACCGGCGAGACAGCCCCGGCGCCAGGTCATCCTTGTCCCCGTTCAGGATGGTTGGTTTCAGATCTTTGCGATCCATTTTTGTGTACCTCTCTGTTGGACATATGCAGGTTTTCCGCACGTCCCAACCAAAGGTAACAAGCCAAGGCACCTTGGCTCAGACCGAAAAAATGGGGGCGGATTATGGGGGAAAACCCCATATTCCGTGTTCACGAAATCGAGAGCAAATGACTGCGCAGGTTCTTGCTGCGCCCTTCAAGGCCCAGCTTGCGGCGGATGTTGTTGCGGTGAAAATCGATTGTCGATGTTTCTCGGGACAGGGCCTTGGCGATGTCCTTGGTTGTTTTTCCAAACATGACCATCTGCGCAATCTCGATCTCGGTCGGGGTCATTGCTGCAAACGCATCCGTCAGTTTGTCCGACAATGAAGACGTGATCTCGTTCAGGTTCTTCTCGGCCAACTCTAGATAGACATACTGCGCTTCGTCCCCGGAAAGCTGCATTCGAACCTTTTCCAGATAGGGCAAAACTCGGCCGCGCACCTGTTCGACAATTTCGTGATCGCGGTTTTTGCGTTCGTCATCCAGACTGGACAGCAGGACGCGCAGCGCCGTGTTGGTTTCCTGCAATTCACGGGTGCGATCCGCGACACGGGTTTCAAGCTGCGCCAGTGTTTCGTTGAGCTTCTCTTCCAGCGCGCGGCGCAGGTAAACCTCTTGCAACAAAGCCAAATCCGACTCGACCATGCGTGCGAACTGCGCCAACCCTTCGCGGAACAACAAGGCACGCCGGTTCTGCTTTCGATCCAGAACACAAATCGTTCCGAACACCGATCCATCGGGCCATTTCAGCGGCAGGCCGATGTAAAATGACATTCCATGTTCCAGATCGTCATTGTCGGCCCAATCCGGATCGCAGGCTGCATCCTCAACCACCAGTTCTCCGTCCCGTTGCAATACGCCCTGACAATAAAGTTTGGGATTCAACTGGAAACTCAAACCAACCGGATACGGGTTTTCGGGATGATCCGAGGTGATCAGCACCGCGTGATCCGGTGCGTCGGTTTTCATGATCAGGCTTGCGGGCACATCCGCCAATTCCGCGACCAGATCAACCAGTTGCTGCCAGTTAATTAGCGTTTCTTGCGGGATCTCAGGGTGGTCAACAGGCATCAGGCGGCCTCACCAGTTGCTGGACGATACCCTTTCAGGTTAGTTGGACTGGTTGCGTCGGATCAAGAACCGGACGTTCTGCGTCGCGGCATAGGGTTTAACCGCCCCAGATAACCTTCACGTAGTTCTGGGTTTCCTTGTATGGCGGTATGCCGCCATGCTTTTCTACCGCTTTTGGGCCAGCATTGTAGGCGGCCAAAGCCAGTGGCCAGGATTTGAACTTGCGATACTGCCAGGACAGGTATCTGGCCCCACCTTCGAGATTCTGCTTGGGGTCATGCGGGTTGACCCCCAAAAGCTCGGCGGTCTGAGGCATCAATTGCGCCAATCCCAGAGCACCCTTGTGAGACTTCGCGTGCGGGTTCCATCCGCTTTCCTGCTGAACAAGGCGCAGGAACAAGTCTTCGGGAATGTTGTGAAGGCGGGCAGCCTGTTTCGCCAGATCCAGATACTGGCCGCGATACTTGCCAGTATATCGCTTGCCGGTATGCGTACGGGATGTCTTGGGTTTCAACCGCGCGGAGTCGCGATACTGCGTCGCCGCACGGGAATCCAGAATCTTCGACTGCTTGAGGAAGATATCTTTGCGGCTTTTGGTAGACAGAGTTTGCGCCTGCACAGGCAAAACGGCCAGCACAAGGCAGACAACAGAAAACCCAGCAACCCAAGAACGCATCAATGCCTATCCTGCTCGATAAGAAACCAGTCGGATTATAGGTATTCCCACGAAAAATGAAAGCTTGGTAAAGACCAAAGTAAGACTCTTGCCCAACACTGTTGTATCTACTGTTTTCATCCATGATGCAGGCCGTATAGGGTCTCACGAAACAAGTCGCGCCAGATTCGGCGCACATACGCGAAAACAGAACGAGGAATTACATGGCGGGTTCAGTCAACAAGGTCATTCTGGTCGGAAATCTGGGTCGTGATCCCGAAGTGCGGACATTCCAGAACGGCGGAAAAGTATGCAATCTACGCATTGCCACGTCAGAGACCTGGAAAGACCGCAACACGGGCGAACGCCGCGAACGCACGGAATGGCACTCGGTCGCCATATTCAACGAAGGTCTGGTCCGTGTGGCCGAGCAATACCTGCGCAAGGGCTCTAAAGTCTATGTCGAAGGGCAGCTTCAGACCCGCAAGTGGCAGGACCAGTCTGGCCAGGACCGGTATTCTACTGAAGTTGTCCTGCAGGGCTTTGGCTCAACCCTCGTGATGCTGGATGTGCGCGGCGAAGGCAGCGGCGGCGGCGGCGGTGGTTACGGCGGCGGCCAGGCCGGTGGCAGCGGGTACGGAGACCCTTACGGCGGTCCGTCCAGTTCCCCGGCACCGGCATCGGGTGGCATCGACGACGACGAGATTCCGTTCTAGGAAATTCGGAGACACGACATGACATGGTCCTTTTCTCTCGGCCGATTGCTCGGGTCCGAACTGAGGGTCCATGTCACGTTTTTCCTGCTTCTGACCTGGGTGGGCTTTGCGGCCTATTCTGCCGGTGGCCTGCCGGCCGCCATAGACAACCTGTTGTTTGTTCTGGCCTTGTTTGCCTGTGTGGTCGCGCATGAATTCGGTCATGCCCTCATGGCGCGGCGCTTTGGAATCAAGACCCCAGACATAACACTGTTGCCGATCGGCGGGTTGGCCCGTCTTGAAAGGATACCGGAAAAACCGATGCAAGAAGTGCTTGTGGCACTTGCAGGTCCGGCGGTGAACATCGTGATCTGGGTCATACTGGTCGCCTTCGGAGCAGGAGTGCCGATCGAGACGCTTTCCCAGATCGATTCACCGGGTATCGGGTTTCTGAACAGGCTGGCCTACATCAACCTGCTGCTGGCCGTATTCAACATGATCCCGGCCTTCCCCATGGACGGAGGGCGCGTTTTCCGCGCCCTTCTGTGCCTGCGCATGGATCGCGTCAAAGCAACACGCGTGGCTGCTGTCGGAGGTCAGATCGTTGCGGTGGGTCTGGGGTTTTTGGGGCTGAGTTCAGGCAACCCGTTTCTGGTGCTCATCGCCGTGTTCGTGTTCATCGCCGCCAACGCCGAAAGCCAGGAAGTCGCCCTGCGATCCGCAGCGCGCCGGGTTCTGGCGCGGGACGCGATGATCACGGAATTTCACGCGCTTTCCCCCGAAGATACGCTGAGTACCGCGGCGCAAGCCGTGATCCACACCACTCAACACGAATTCCCTGTATTGGACTCAAGCCAGGCCCTGCTGGGATTCGTCACGCGTGAACGGCTGTTTGCTGCGCTGGCAAGTGACCAACCCAGATCTGCGCCCGCCACGTCGATCATGGACGCGGCGGTCCCCGCAGTTTCGCTTACCACCGGTCTCGAGACCGTTCTGGAGCACTTGCACAACGGCGCTCCGGCCATCGCTGTGGTCACTCGGGGTGGTCGCATGATGGGTTACATCACGCGCGAGAACATCGGTGAACTGATGGTCATTCAGGGGCGCTAGGCTTTTAGGTCAAGCCGTGGCAAGCGCATCCGACAGGACCGAAAGAACCGCATCTTTCGGCACATCTGAGGTCACGAACGCCTCTCCGATCCCACGCGCCAGAATAAACCGAAGCTGGCCATCCACGACTTTCTTGTCCTGTCCCATAAGATCCACCAGCGCCTCGGCGCTTGGCAATTCGCCCGGAATATCGGCCAGATCCGTCTTCATCCCCATCGCACGCAAATGCGCGCGCACCCGGCTTGGGTCCTCTTGCGAACACAAACCCAGCCGAGACGACAACTCAAACGCCAGCGCGCAGCCAATTGCCACACCTTCGCCATGCAGAAGGCGGTCAGAATACCCTGTTGCAGCTTCCAGGGCGTGGCAGAACGTGTGACCCAGATTGAGAAGAGCCCTGTCACCTTGTTCGGTTTCATCCCGCGCGACGATGTCGGCCTTCATTTGCACCGAGCGCGTCACCGCATGCACACGGGCCGCCATGTCACCCGAGGAAACGCTTGGCCCGTGCGCCTCGAGCCAATCAAAGAACTTTGCATCGCCAAGCAATCCGTATTTCACGACCTCGCCATAGCCCGACAAGAAGTCTCTTTGGGTCATGGTCCCCAGAACAGAGGTATCCGCCAGAACCAGCGAGGGTTGATGAAACGCGCCGATCAGGTTTTTGCCCTGTGGTGCGTTGATCCCGGTCTTTCCACCGACCGAACTGTCCACTTGCGCCAGCAATGACGTTGGAATCTGCACAAAGCGAACACCGCGCCGCAAAACCGCCGCTGCAAAGCCTGCCAGATCTCCGATGACGCCGCCCCCCAAGGCTACGACGACATCCCGGCGTTCGACTTTTTCTGCAAGCAGCCACTCGACGGCGCGCTCGAAATGCGGCCAGCTTTTGGTTGCCTCTCCGGCGGGCAGCGCCAGTGCGGTCATCTCGATCCCCGCGGCATTCAGCCCGGCGCGCAGCGCCTCAAGATGCAGACCGGCCACGTTTTCATCCGTCAGAACCGCGACTTTTGGCCGGGCTAGAAGTGGTGATATCCAGCCCCCTGCCCGCGTCAGAAGATCCGGACCGATTTCAACATCATAGGATCGGTCACCCAGGTCCACATGTACTGTTTGGTGCATTTATTTGAGTTCCAAAACATCAGGGCGCGCCAACAGAGCGTCGACAACGCGGCCAACCATATTTTCGATCGAGGTCTCGCCATCCGAATCCACTGTCAAATCGGCCCGAGCATAAACCGGCACGCGGGCCTCGTAGAGGGATTTCAGCGTCGCATAGGGATCGGCGGTGCGCAGCAGAGGACGGGTGTCTTTGTGGCGCACACGGTTCCACAGAACATTCAGATCCGCGCGCAGCCAGACGGCAGCACCCTTTTCGGCGATGATGCGACGATTTTCCGGCTGGAGAAACGCCCCCCCACCCGTTGAAAGAATGCCTTTTTGTTCATCCAGCAAGCGCCCGATGACCTGCGATTCCTTGGTGCGAAAGAAAGGTTCGCCGTCACGCTCAAAGATTTCAGGAATGGTCATGTTGGCGGCTGATTCGATCTCGGCATCGCTGTCCAGAAACGGAACACCCAGACGTGCGGCCAACGCGCGACCCACCGCTGTCTTGCCAGCCCCCATCATACCCACCAGAACCACGGTTTTGTGCAGATCAAAACCACCCTGTGTGTCTGTCGAATGTGTGTTATGCTTAATTTCGCTCATTTAAACGTGAATGACGTGATCTTGGAAAAAATGCCAGTTATAACTTGGCCAAAATCAAAAATTGAGGCAGCGTGGGGCCATGGGCCGACTGATCAAATTCCTGATATATGTTCTTTGCCTGGTGTTCATTGGGCTCGTCGCCTACGCCTATGTTGGCCCATTCTTTGGCGCGGATTTTTCTGCGCCTCAAAGTGAAATCCGCGAACCGGTCGTATTGGATGTCAACTAAACAGGCGTTGTTGGCGGTCTTTCTGGCGGGATCGGCACATGCGCAAACCCCGTTATCAGCGATCGAATGGCTTGCGGATCCGCCAGAAAACCTGCCCGGAACCGTATTGCTGGAACCGCCGGTGGCACAGAACGGCGGATTGCCCGAAATTGAGGTCACGCCGCTTGAAGCGTTGTCGCAACCTTTGGGCTTGGTCGCATCATCCGTCACCGGGTTGCCCGTGGATTTGTGGCAAGGCAGCGATGCGAACCGGCTGGCAGAGCTGATCGCGAAGACGCCCGTTCGCGACAACCCGACCATGCAACGCCTGTTGTTTACATTGCTTCTGTCGGAAACCCGCGCACCGGCGGGCCCTGATGCGCAAGAGATTATGCTGCTGGCGCGGCTGGACCGTCTGATGCAACTGGGTGCGGCTGATCCCGTGCAATCGCTGGTTCAACTGGCTGGGCCGACCGATACACAGGATCGGTTTCAGCGTTGGTTTGACGCAACGCTGCTGACCGGTGATGAGGATCGCAGCTGCACCGCCCTTATCGCCGATCCGCACCTGTCAAAGGACTACGCCGCGCAAGTGTTCTGTAAAGCCCGACGCGGAGATTGGGCATCGGCCGCGTTGACGCTTGAGGCAGCGCATGCCCTGAACATCCTGCCGCCGGCAGAGCTGGCGGTTCTGGATCGTTTTCTAAGCCCTGAACTCTATGAAGGCGCGGCTTATCTGCCCCAACCTGAAAACCCGGATCCATTGAGTTTCCGACTGTTCGAAGCGATCGGAGAACGGCTTCCTTCCGCCTCGTTGCCACGCGCTTTCGCCAACGCGGATCTTCGGGATGTGGCCGGATGGAAAGCGCAGATCGAAGCCGCCGAACGGCTTACACGCATTGGCGCTTTGACGCCCAATCAATTGCTTGGACTTTATACCGAAAGGTCCCCGGCAGCGTCCGGCGCAGTTTGGGACAGGGTCGCGGCCATCCAACGATTTGAAAGCGCGTTGGACACGCGAAACGCTGAAGCCATTGGAAAAACATTGCCGACGGTCTGGCAGCAGATGCGCAGCGTCGGGCTTGAAGTGCCCTTCGCCGAATTGTTCGCCGAGCGTCTGTCAAAGGTTTCGCTGTCGGTGCCGGCGACTGAAAACCTGCGCTGGCGCATTCTGATGCTGTCTGGCCTGTACGAACAGGCTGCACAATCAGCGCCGGACAACTCGATCGATACCCTGTTTCTTGCGGCGCTGGCGCAGGGTGATCCGGGGCGGGCGGTTTCTCCTTCTCCGTTGGCCGACGCTGTTTCTCAGGGGTTTGCATGGGCAGCACCCGTACCCAACGACATCGACGCCTTGCTGGACAATGGTCAACTTGGTGAAGCCATACTGGAAGCCATGCAGTTGTTTGCGCATGGTGCACGGGGCAATCTGGTGGATCTGACCGCAGCAATCGCAACCTTCCGACGCGTGGGCCTGGAAGACACCGCGCGGCGTGCCGCGCTGAGCCTGTTGATCCTGCAAGAGCGCTGAAGATGGCTATTCCGGCGACAAATGAGCTATGGATTTCGACCTTTCTACAGGCCCAGGCAGCGGAACTTGGCGCGGCGACAAATACCTTGCTGGCCTATGGCCGCGATCTGAAAGACTTTGCATCCTGGTTGCAGCACAGGGGATCCGGATTCGATCAGGCAGATCGTGATCAGATCGAGGCCTATCTGATCGACTGCCAGGCACAGGGCTTGTCACGTTCCACCCGCGCGCGGCGATTGTCGGCGATAAAACAGCTGTACCGCTTTGCATTCGAGGAAGGCTGGAGCGAGACGAACCCCGCCATCCAGATCAAAGGTCCGGGGCGGCAGAAGCGACTGCCCAAAACGCTGGACGTGCCCGAAGTCGACCGTCTTCTGGCAGCCGCCCGACAAACCGGGCGCAGCAAGGGCGATCGCATACGCAATACCTGTTTGATGGAAGTTCTGTACGCCACCGGGATGCGTGTGACCGAACTTGTGTCCCTGCCCGTTTCCTCGGCCCGTGGCGATCCCCGTATGTTGCTGGTGATGGGCAAAGGCGGCAAGGAACGCATGGTACCCCTGTCCCCGCCGGCGCGGGATGCTTTGGCTGCCTGGTTGACCGTGCGGGACGAAGCCGAAGACCAGACCGTCGAGAAAGGCGATCAAAGATCCCGTTTTCTGTTTCCGTCGCGCGGCAAATCCGGCCACCTGACGCGGCACAGGTTCTTTCTGCTGGTCAAGGAACTGGCCGTTCAGGGTGGCGTTTCACCCGAGAAAGTCACCCCGCATACCCTGCGCCACGCCTTTGCCACGCATCTGCTGGCCAACGGCGCGGATCTGCGTTCGATCCAGACCTTGTTGGGTCATGCCGACGTTGCAACGACCGAGATTTATACTCATGTTCTGGATGAACGGCTGTCGGAACTGGTGTTGCAACACCACCCGCTGAGCAAAGACCCTGACGAAGACCGGGGCTAAGCCCTTGATCCAGCAGCGCGGCAACCCCATAACGGATGCGTCACCCTAACCCACCAAGGACCAATGGAACCCTCATCTTCTCTGATCGACAGCACATTCTGGATTACGTCAGGCGCGATCCTCTTGTTGCTCGTTTTGTCCGGCTTTTTCTCGGGTTCGGAAACGGCGCTTACAGCTTCGTCTCGCGGAAAACTGCGGGCGCAGGCCGACAAGGGATCACGGGGCGCAAAAAAGGCGCTGGAAATCACCGATGACAATGAACGCCTGATCGGCTCGGTTCTTCTGGGCAACAACCTTGTCAACATCCTGGCGGCCTCGCTGGCGACGGCCTTGTTCACCCGTATATTCGGCGAAAGCGGTGTGGCGTTGGCGACCCTGGTCATGACTTTGCTGGTGCTGATCTTTGCCGAAGTGCTGCCCAAGACCTACGCCATCACCAATTCCGAAAAGGCCGCAGCGGCTGTTGCCCCGATCATCAGCGTCGTCGTGACGGTGTTTTCGCCCATTGTGGCGGCGGTGCGGCTGCTGGTGCGCGGTGTGTTGCGCCTGTTCGGCGTGCAGATCGATCCCGACAGCAACATTCTTGCTGTACGCGAAGAGATTGCCGGCGCCTTGCAACTTGGTCATTCCGAAGGCGTGGTCGAAAAGGAAGACCGCGACCGCATCTTGGGTGCGCTGGATCTGGGCGACCGGACGGTGGAAGAGATCATGCTGCACCGATCGAATATCGAGATGATCGACGCCAATGCCGCCCCAGAGGAAATCCTGAAACAATGTCTGCAAAGCCCCCACACCCGTCTGCCTGTGTTCCGGGACGAGCCGGAAAACATCGTGGGTGTTGTCCACGCCAAGGACCTCTTTCGCGCCATGTATGCGCAGGCAGGCAGCAGCGACGGCGGGACCGACCGTTTGGCAAGCTTTGACATCGGAAAGGTGGCAAACAACCCTTACTTTGTGCCCGAAACCACGACGCTGGACGACCAGATGCGGGAATTCCTGCGCATGCACAGCCATTTTGCATTGGTTGTGGATGAGTATGGGTCACTGCGAGGCCTGATCACGCTTGAAGACATTCTTGAAGAAATCGTGGGCGAGATCGCCGATGAGTTCGACATAGACGAAGAGGTGCCGGTAATGCGCACCGAAGATGGCCAGTATCTGGTTGAAGGATCCATGACGATCCGGGATGCCAACAGGGCGCTGGACTGGTCTCTGCCGGATGACGAGGCGAACACGCTGGCCGGTCTGGTGATTCACGAGGCCCAGATGATCCCTGACGTCGGTCAGGTGTTTTCGTTCCACGGTTTCCGGTTCGAGGTCACGGCGCGTGAAGGCAACCGTATCACGGGACTGAAAGTGCGCCCCCTGTAGCGCCTGCGATTTTTCTGAAATGTTCCGCGCGTTGCCCAAGTGCCTGCCGTCAACTGAACGACCCAATTGCACTGAACCGGGCCCGGATATTCCGATCATCGCACAGTTCGACCCAAGCACGGAGCTGGGCGAGATCGGCCAGTTTGATCACCCCGACTTTGTTTCAGCTGTGCAGTAAAGTGGAAAAGCAGCCTTCAAGGCCGAAAAACCACCGGGCGATGTCGTGCTGAACGAGGCGCAGACCACCTGTTTGTTTGCCCTCGGCTACAGGTTTTGACGACATTGGCTGCGCGAGAAGGCTGTGAAATCCAAAGCTGGTGCAATAGGTGACATGCGACACTTGTTGTCGCTAACAGACGAGTAATATCCCCATCGGCTCTACAGTTTTTTCCAAAGTCATGGGGAGGAACACTGTGAAAACCACCTGTCAGGTTGCCGTCATCGGGGGCGGCGTCGTCGGATGCTCGGTGCTCTATCACCTGACCAAGCTGGGCTGGTCCGACGTGATGCTGCTGGAGAGGTCGGAACTGACCAGCGGATCGACATGGCACGCGGCGGGTGGGTTTCATACGCTCAACGGCGACACCAACATGGCCGCGCTGCAGGGCTATACCATCCGGCTGTATAAAGAGCTGGAAGAGATCACCGGCATGTCCTGCGGGCTGCACCATGTGGGCGGCATCACGCTGGCCGACAATCAGGACCGGTTCGACATGCTGCTGGCCGAACGCGCCAAGCACCGCTTCATGGGGCTGGAAACCGAGATCGTCGGCCCCGACGAGATCAAGAAGATCGCCCCCATCGCCAACACCGACGGCATCATCGGTGCGCTTTATGACCCTCTGGACGGGCACCTCGACCCCTCGGGCACGACCCATGCCTATGCCAAGGCCGCGCGCATGGGCGGCGCCACGATCGAGACCCACTGCATGGTGCGCGAGACCAACCAGCGCCCCGACGGTACATGGGACGTGGTCACCGACAAGGGCACCATCCATGCCGAGCATATCGTCAACGCCGGCGGCCTCTGGGCGCGCGAGGTCGGCGCGATGGCGGGCATCTACTTCCCGCTGCACCCGATGGAGCATCAATACCTCGTCACCGACAACATCCCTCAGATCGAGGCGATCATCGACGCGGGCGGCGAACATCCGCACGTCATGGACCCGGCCGGTGAAAGTTATTTGCGGCAAGAAGGGCGCGGCCTGTGCATCGGGTTCTACGAACAGCCCTGCAAGCCCTGGGCCGTGGACGGCACTCCGTGGGAGTTCGGGCACGAGCTGCTGCCTGATGATTTCGACAAGATCACCGACAGCATCGAGTTCGCCTATCGCCGCTTCCCGGTTCTGGCCGAGGCCGGGGTGAAATCGGTAATCCACGGCCCCTTCACCTTTGCCCCCGACGGCAATCCGCTGGTCGGACCAGTGCCCGGCGTGCGCAACTACTGGTCGGCCTGCGGCGTGATGGCCGGCTTCAGCCAGGGCGGCGGCGTCGGCCTGACGCTGGCGCAATGGATGATCGAGGGCGAGCCCGAGCGCGACGTCTTTGCCATGGACGTCGCCCGCTTCGGCGACTGGATCACCCCCGGCTACACCCGCCCCAAGGTGATCGAGAACTATCAGAAACGCTTCTCTGTCGCCTACCCGAACGAGGAACTGCCCGCCGCCCGCCCCAACCGCACCACGCCGATGTATGACATCTTCACCGATCTGGGCGCGGTCTGGGGCCAGCAATACGGGCTCGAGGTGCCGAACTATTTCGCGCAGGAGGACGAGCCGACCTATGAACCCCCCTCCTTCCGCCGCTCGGACGCCTTCGCGGCAACGGGCCGCGAGGTGCGCGCCGTGCGCGAGGGCGTCGGCATCAACGAGGTGCACAATTTCGGCAAATACCTTGTGACAGGCCCCCGCGCCCGCGACTGGCTGGATCGGATCATGGCCGGGCGCATCCCCAAGCCGGGCCGCCTGTCGCTGACGCCGATGCTGTCGCCCAAGGGCAAGCTGATCGGGGATTTCACCGTGTCGTGCCTGGGCGAGGAGGAATTCCAGCTCACCGCCTCATATGGTGCGCAGAATTTCCACATGCGCTGGTTCCGGCAGCATCAGGAAGACGGCATAACCATCGAGAATATCAGCGACAAACGCAACGGGTTCCAGATTGCAGGCCCCAATGCCCGCGAGGTTCTGGCTGCCTGCACCCGCGCCGATATCAGCGACATTCGCTTCATGGACGTGCGCCGCATGGTCGTCGGCATGACCGACTGCATCGTGCAGCGGGTCAGCTATTCCGGCGACCTGGGGTTCGAGATCTACTGCGATCCGATGGCGCAGCGGCAGCTGTGGTGGACGCTTTGGCAGGCCGGCCAACCGCACGGCATCACCCCCTTCGGCATGCGCGCGATGATGAGCCTGCGGCTGGACAAGTTCTTCGGCTCGTGGATGCGCGAATTCTCACCCGACTATACCCCCGCCGAAACCGGGCTGGATCGCTTCATCGCCTTTGGCAAGAACGCCGATTTCATCGGCCGGGCCGCCGCCGAGGTGGAACGTGCGACAGGCCCCGCGCGCAGGCTGGTGGCCTTCGAGGTCGATGCAGTCGATGCAGACGTGAACGCCTATGAACCGATCTGGCTGGACGGCAAGGTTGTGGGCTTTTGCACCTCGGGCGGTTATTCGCATTATGCCCGCAAGTCCGTCGCCATCGGTTTTCTGCCATCCGAACGCGCAGCAGATGGGCTTGAAACGAAGATCGAAATACTGGGCCAGATGCGCACGGCAAAGGTCATCTCGACACCCTTGTTTGACGCAGATGGCGCCCGAATGAGGGGATGACTCGGGCTCGGGCTGACGGCATTGTGCTGAAATGACTGAAATACCCATTATCCTTCTGGCGGCTGGCCAATCCAGCCGCATGGGCGGCATCGACAAATTGATGCAGCCGATCAACGGCATCCCGTTGATCGCCCGCTCTGCAAGCGTGGCTTGCGCCGTGGGACCTGTGATCGTCGCCCTGCCCCCTAAACCAAATCCAAGATATGGCGCGCTTGATGGCATGGATGTTCAGATCGTTCCGGTCCGGGATGCGGCAGAAGGCATGAACGCCAGTTTGCGCGCCGCGATCCAAAACCTGCCACCTGATGCACCCGCCGCGATGGTTTTTCTGGCTGATCTGCCCGATCTGACAGAAGCTGACCTGGCAGCAATCCTGAAAGCGCGAGAAACCCATCCCGACAACCTGATCTGGCGTGGGACGACCGAGGAAGGAAAGCCCGGTCATCCGGTGGTGTTTGACAGATCCCTTTTTGATCAACTGTCACAATTGCAGGGGGACGACGGTGCCCAGAAGATCGTGCGAAAGCATCAAAACAGTGTTCATCTGCATCCCCTGCCCGGCCGAAACGCAGTGTTGGATCTGGATACCCCGGGTGACTGGAAGGCCTGGAGCAAAAAACATGCCCCCTGAACAAACACGGCCCGGTCTTATCGACCGGGCCGGTGCCCAAAACAGGACTACCACTTTGCTCAATCTCCAAAGCGCGGCCAGTGTGCTTTCAGAAACACCCCGGCTCTCAAACAGCCAAACCTAAACAAGACCCCCTCGTTAACACGCCGTTATCACTTTTGGTGATCGAGTTAGCCGCCAGCGCCCCCTAGCGCTTTTGGCTCCCCTCACTTGGGCACCTTCATCCTCACTTATCCGATCGTTCGAAACAACGTAAAATTGGAAGGAAGGGTTAATTTGGGTCATGTTCAAATGGCTTTTACGCAACATCGCGACAACCAGAAATCAACTTAAAGGCGATAGACTGTTTTCACAAGAGGTAGCGATTCGTGATTAAGCGCAAACTTATTAGCCAATATCCGTAATCATCAACAATTTTATTGTGTCAAGCCATGTCTCAACCAAACCCACCCACAACCATTGGAAGAGCAGTTCTTTTCCCCATCATTTGGAAGGATGATTGTCAACAAAACAAAACAAATTCAATGTTTTTGAAAGTTTGACGCCATTTTTAGCAACAATCCTCCGATTCGCTGCGGTCTTGGTCGGTGAATTTCCGCGAATCCCGATTGACGTCGACCGCAAGCCAACACCGACTTTGTGGCAAAATTAAGATTTATTAATTGATCAGTCAGGAAACGCCAATTCTGAGCATGCATCTGTTGTCTCAACGCGCAGCCGCAACTGCGCGACGATAATCAGGAGACACAAATGAGCATCCGCAAATCCTCGCTTTTACTTCCCCGCACTTCCAACTGGGTCGGTGTCAGTGCGCTCGGCGCGGCCCTACTGGCAACGACGGCTATCCCTTCCATGGCGGACGAGGCATTGGCTGACCTGGTTGAGACCGTTTCACCATCGGTCGTAACCATCATCGCTGAACAAGACGCAGTACCGACCCCAGCCCAGGGGCAGAACTTTGACTTCGAAGGACACCCGTTTGGTGAATTCTTCAAACGCTTCGGCGGCCCCGAAGGGTTCAACATGCCGCAACGCGGCCCGTCTCAGGGCCTGGGTTCGGGATTTGTTCTGGACGAAGCCGGATACATTGTCACCAATCACCATGTCGTCGACAATGCCTCGACCGTGACCGTAAGGCTCAGCGATGATCGTACTTTCGACGCCGAAGTGGTCGGAACGGACCCGCTGACGGATATCGCGGTTCTGAAAATCGACGCGGGAACTGACCTGCAAGCCGTAAAGCTTGGCGACAGTGATGAAATCCGCGTAGGTGAAGACGTGGTCGCCATCGGCAACCCCTTCGGCCTCAGCTCGACCGTGACCACGGGCATCGTTTCGGCAAAAGGCCGCAACATCTCGGAAGGCCCTTATGCCAAGTTCATCCAGACGGATGCAGCGATCAACAAGGGCAACTCGGGAGGTCCCCTGTTCAACATGGATGGCGAAGTGGTCGGTGTGAACTCGGCCATCTATTCGCCCAGCGGTGGTTCTGTAGGGCTTGGATTTGCCGTCACGTCGAACATCGTTGAACACATCGCGGCCGATCTGCGGGATGACGGACAGGTGAGCCGCGGTTGGCTGGGCGTGTCGATCCAGAACGTAAGCCCACAACTTGCGGCGGCGTTGGGAATCGAGGCTTCCTCGGGCGCGCTGGTGTCTGACGTGGTTGCGGGCAGCCCGGCAGACGGCGCCCTGAAGCAGGGAGACGTTATCCTGACCTTCAACGACGATGCCGTGGAGTCCAGCGGTGACCTTCCCATCCTTGTGGGTACGACCAAGGTCGGCACCGACAGCACTCTGACAGTTTTGCGTGACGGCAAGATGGAAACGGTGACCTTGACGGTTGGCCAGCATCAGGCCGCATCGGCCGAGGCCGACAAACCGGTCGAGGCGGAAATTGCGGGAACAACGCTGGGTGTGACCGTGGCCCCCCTGACCGAAGCGGTTCGGGCAGAAACCGGTGTTGCTGAAACCGTCCAGGGCGTCGTCGTCACCGACCTGAAGCCCGACAGCCCAGCGGCAAAGGCCGGCCTGCAACGCGGCGATGTGATCGTCAAGCTCGGCAATCAGGACACTGTCTCTCCGGACGCGCTGAAATCTGCGCTGGACAGTGAGAAAACCGATCCTGCGCTGGTGCTGATCAACCGTGGCGGCAGCCAGATTTTTGTCGCGGTCGAACTGGCCTGACCTTGAACATGCGTGCGCCGCTTGATGGGGATTTTCGGCGCACGCCTCACCCGGCGGATCAGAGTTGTCCACTATCCGCCGGGCTTGCCGGGTGCCGGCCCAGCACCCGGCAAGAACTTCTTCTAACCATATGCTTTAGTTAAAATTTGTGTTTAAATATCAAAAGAAAGGATCCCGACCATGAGCCGCCGTCTGTTGATCGTCGAAGATGATGCTGACACCAGGGACTTCATCGCCAAAGGTTTTGGCGAAGAAGGGTATGTGGTCGAAACCGCTGCTGACGGTCGTGAGGGGTTGTACCATGCCACGGACGGTGGGTTTGACGCCATTGTTCTTGACAGGATGCTGCCCGGTCTGGACGGGCTGTCGCTGATCAAGTCGATGCGGGCCGCCGGTTTGAAAACCCCGGTTTTGATGCTGACGGCGATGAGCGCCGTGGACGAAAGGGTAAAAGGGCTGCGCTCGGGCGCTGACGATTACCTGGTCAAGCCTTTTTCGTTTCAGGAGTTGCACGCCAGGATCGAAGCCCTGTTGCGTCGCCCTCAGGAATCCGAAGAGACGCCGACATTGACTTGCAAAGACCTTCAGATGGATTTGCTGACCCGCAAGGTCACACGCGACGGGCACGAGATCACCCTGACACCGCGCGAGTTTCAGATTCTCGAATTTTTCCTACGCCGCAAAAACCGTGTGGTGTCGCGCACCATGTTGCTTGAAGGGGTTTGGGATTATCATTTTGACCCGAACACCAACGTCGTGGACGTGCATATTTCGAAGTTGCGACGCCAGTTGGACGAAGGCGGTGACGCGCCGTTGATTGAAACCGTCCGCGGAGCGGGTTACATGATGTCCGATGGATAACCTTCGGCTTTCCCTGAACAATTCCCGCACAAGGCTGGTTGCAACCAGCATGTTTCTGAGCACGATTTTGACGGCGTCTGTGCTCGCCATCGTCTATGTGACCGCCAATCGAAGTATCGAGGCCGAAACCCGCTCGGTCGTATCAGCCGAGTTGACAGGGCTTGCGGATGAATACGAAAGGCGTGGGCTGATAGGTTTGATCACTGCAATTGAGCGCCGTTTGCCAAGTGCCGCCGAGCGGGACGCGCTTTACCTTTTGACAGACAGGTTGGGGGTCAAACTTGTCGGCAATCTCAAGTCCTGGCCGGTGAACATTGCTGCTGGAAGCGGTTGGGTAGACTTGGAATTGCGCCGGGCCGACAATGATCAGCTTGTGCCGGTTTCAGCTGCATCCATCCGCCTGCCGGGCGGCGAGCGCCTGCTGGTCGGGCGGGATGCAGCGTCGCGCCAGCAATTCGACAGGGTTTTGTTTCGCTCGGTTGCGTTGGCGCTTGGGATTGCTTTGGTTCTGAGCGTCATCACCGGCTGGTTGTTCACGCGTTTGGTGTTTTCACGCCTTTCGGACATCGCCAGTACGGCCGAGAATATCGTTTCAGGCGACCTTTCAAAACGGATGCCGCTGCGCGGAACCGGGGACGAATTCGATCAGGTTTCAGGCACATTGAACAACATGCTTGACCGGATCGAGGAGTTGATAAGCAACCTTCGGACCACATCTAATTCAATTGCTCATGATCTCCGCTCACCTTTGTCTCGTCTGCGGCAAAGGGTCGAGGCCCTCTCTGAACCCGACAAAAGCGACTTGGAACGCGAGATCGACGTTGCGCGGGCGACGGGTGAAATCGATCACGTCCTGCGGGTTCTGGGGCAGCTCACTGAAATCTCTCGGGCCGAGGCCGGCCTGGGGCGCGAGCAATTCGAAACCATCGATTTGCAGCAACTTGTTGGTGATGTTGTCGAGCTTTATGACCCGGTGGCCGCCGATCAAGGCGTGCAGCTTGAAGTCAAAGGTTCCGCCCCTGCCATTCAGGGGCACCGGCCCCTTCTGTCGCAAGCTCTTTCCAATCTGTTGGAAAACGCAATGCGTTACGCGCCGGAACATACTGCAATCACGATTTCGATCGGTACTCGCGACGGTTTCACCCAACTGAGCGTCAGGGATCGTGGCCCCGGCGTACCGCCTAAAGAACTGGATCGCCTTCAGCTTCCCTTTGTGACACTTGACCCCGCGCGGACGGAACGGAATGCGGGTTTGGGCCTGGCTCTGGTGGCCGCAATCTCACATATGCACGGCGGAAAATTTGCCGCCCGGAACTGCGACCCCGGGCTGGAAACCACGATCAATCTGGCGCAACTGCGTTAATCCGGAACACCGTATATCGCCATGGTCTTGTTCTTGTATCGCGTGTCGGCGGTGACATCCGCACCGAACCAATCCGGTGGCACGTATGCTTTGGCCTGCTCCTCCGAAGTGAATTCTACCTCGACCAAGCGTAGCGGCGCCAGATCGCCTGAAAAGACGTCCAGCTCGAACAGCAAACCATCCGGCAAATGGCCGGTGTAGCGCTCTTTTTCCACCCTGCGCCCTTCTGTTTCCGGCCAGAAGGTTTCGAACTGATCCGCAGTTATCTCAGCCTCTCGCTCTAACCGGACCAGGCCACCAACCCCTTTCAAGGTCAGGAAATACGCATCGTTCTTTTGCCTCAGCCGCAGCTCGGTGGAATCGTCGGGGGCCGTCAGATAACCCTGTCTTACGACGGCCTTTTTCGCTTTGCTCAGGTCCGGCAGGCTTGAAACCAGAAACTTGCGCTCGATTTCCTTGCTCATTGGTTCGAAATCACTCCGTTTTCCAGCTCTTCAAACAGCGCCCTGTAAGACGCACAGGCCGCACTGCGCCCGGCATAAGTACAGACCGGGGCACGATTCTGACCCATCTTTTCAATATCCGCAGCGAAAGGAACCACCGTCCGCAAAAAGCGTTTCGGATACAGCTTGCGCATCGCCTTCATGGTTTCCTGATGCAAAACCTTCCGGTGTTGCACCATCGAAAAAAAGGCGCGCAGCTTTTTCTTGCGCAGCTTGTGTTGTTCAAAAAAGCCTACCAACTGATCGAAACTCCGCTCGGACAGGGTTGTCGGCATGACCGGCACAACGATTTCATCGGCAGCTTTGAAGACATTTTCAGACAAAGTCGAAAAGTTGGGCGGGCAATCCAGAACGATCACGTCATAGTCGCTGCCCGCGGCCATCAAAGCTTTTTTCAGCCGCGAGCGTTTGTTTCGCATCCGCGACAGGAACACGTCGAAGTCGCGGAAGGTCAGGTTCGCCGGCAGAACGTCCAGCCCTTCGAAATCGCTGGCCCGGATCGCCTTGATGAACCGCTCCACATCCTCGAAAAACCGCGCATCCGTCAGCTTTTTTGATGGCTTCACCCGAAAGTAGAACCCTGAAGCGCCCTGGGGGTCGAGATCGCACAACAGCACCTGTTGCCCCGCCTGCGCATAGGAATAAGCCAGATTCACCGAAGTAGCGGTTTTGCCGACACCGCCCTTGTTGCTGTAACAGGCAATGATCTTCATTCCTCACTCCTTTTTTCGGTGAAACAAGGTCCGAAACAGGCGCCGGGTATCTGGCCCGTCAAACTTCTGAAAGCTGGCAATCACGCGGCTCCGCTCGGCCTTTTGGCGCTGATCCAGAACGGCAATCAATCCCCCGATGGCCAGGCCCATCCGCGCATCCACACGGCCCCGCGTGTCGCTGTGCTGCGCGACAAAAGCCGTCAAGGACTTTTGCTGAACAGCACAGTCGTTGAACACGCCCAGATTGTCCTGTAGCTTTTTCAACGGTTTGATGATTGTCTTGAAGCTCTTTTCATCGAACAGAGGCCCAAAAATCTCCATCAGATAGCGCAGTTTCTTGCAATCGATACGAAGGTCATGCACGGTTTCGTCCCGAGTTTCGTCAGTGACACCGCGTGCGATTTTGCAGACCGTGCGATACCGTTTCCAGATCAATGCGCACGCGTATTCATGTGCTGCCCGTTTCGCGTTTGATCCGGGCGTCAGGCTGTCTGTTCCGTTGAACATCGCCGTCAGATCGGACATACGGGCGTTGTATTCGTCACTGCGCAACCGGCGGGACAAGCGTGACAGTTCCTTGGCACGCTCCTTCTCGAAAAGGTCGAACATCTCTTGCAGGCCCGCGTGAAGACTGGGCGGTACAAGACTGAAGTATTTATCTTTTTCCAGAAGATAGACATCCAGATCACGCATACGCCCGGTGGCGGCCATGAGATCGGAAAAGACACGTTTCAATTGCACTGTCTGCGTGTCTGAAAAAACGCCTTTGAACAGGCTGATCACCGAGCGGACCTTTCGCAATGACACCCGGTAATCATGCAGAAACTCTGTGTCGATATCGGCTATCACCCCATATTCGTTTTGCCGGGCAACTTTCTGATATGTTTGAATAATATCTGCCGCGACCTGAATAGACGGCTCAGCTTCCCCCAACTTGATCTCTGGCTTGGCCCGATAGGCGGCCATGCCAGGGAAAAGTCCGGCACAAAGCGCTTCGACACCCGGCCCGCCCCCGGACAAGGCGGAAATCGCGGTGTTCACTTTTTGAAATTCTTTCTCATACCCCCGCAGCCGCTGAAGCTGAACGATTGCTGCCTGACCCTTCTGCGAAGACAGGCACCAAGCCGTTCCCCTGACCAGCGTTTTCTCCAGCTCATCCAATACGGCGAGGGGTTTCGTCTGAATCTCTCCGGTTCCGATCTGCATCAGCGCACGCAGTTTGGGGAAACCCTTCAAAGCGGCTGTCACCGGACCCTGCGGCAGGTCTTGAACAAACCGCCCCTGCCCCTTGCAGCGTTGAGACAGCGGCGCACGGCCATTTCGGAAAAGCCACAGTGTTTCTCCGACCTCAAGCAGAACACGACCTGAATTCCGCAACGATTGATCGTGGCAATCCAAAAGCACGAAAGATCTCGATTCCGTCGGTGGGCCGATCCTGATCGCAAACCCGGGAATGAGCTTTTCAACAAGCGACTGGTCAATGGATTGGGACAGAATGCACTGAATACCTGAAGGTTCGGTCATGATCCACCAATCCGGGGCGTTTTCAGGTATTCATTGACGCTGGTCTCAACGATCTTCGGCACGTTGGTTCCTTCTTCGACGGTTCTGATCCTTCATCACGTTCAGCCTATTCGGCTGTTACCTTGGCCAGCAGACTGTCTGGCCCTGGACCGACCCGCTTTTTGGTGTCTTTCGGCTATTGAAACCCGGACCGCCGAGGCAGCATGACCTCATGAGAGCGGAAACACCACAAGACAGCAAGACATTATGTTTCGACAATGCGCAAACATGGGTGACAGACCCCGGAGGTGCAATTAAGACAGGCTCATGAGCGATCCGGTTTCTTCGATCCGCAACCTTGGCCCGGCTTTCGAGCAGGCCTGCGCGCGTGCCGGCATCCACTCGGCTGATGAACTGCGAGAGCTGGGAGCGGATGAGGCCTATGCCCGGCTTTTGCGGGCTGGCACCAAAGCACATTTCATCGGCTACTATGTTTTGGTGATGGGGCTTCAGGGACGCCCCTGGAATGATTGCAAGGGTGAAGAGAAAAAGAAGCTGCGACAGCGTTTCGACGCGATCAAGGCCGGCAACAGCGCCGCGCCGGAAAACCGGATGGTTGCTGATCTGGATGCCATCGGGGTCCGCGTTGCACCCAAAGATCTAAAGCAGGTCTGAACAAAAAAGGCCGCCCCTGACGGAGCGGCCCGATCTTTCGGCATAAAACCGGCTTAGCCGACCAGTTCGATGCCCGAGAAGAAATATGCGATCTCAACAGCCGCGGTTTCCGGTGCATCCGAACCATGGACCGAGTTTTCGCCAACCGATTCAGCAAATTCCGCACGGATGGTGCCGGGTGCTGCGTCCGCCGGGTTGGTTGCGCCCATGACTTCGCGGTTCTTGGCAATGGCACCTTCGCCTTCCAGAACCTGAACAACGACCGGAGCCGACGACATGAACTCGCACAGTTCGTCGTAGAACGGACGCTCGGCATGAACTTCGTAGAACTTGCCGGCTTGTTCCTTGGTCATGTGGATGCGCTTCTGCGCAACGATACGCAGCCCGGCTTCTTCGAACTTGGCGTTGATCTTTCCAGTCAGATTGCGGCGCGTTGCGTCGGGTTTGATGATCGAGAATGTACGTTCCAGTGCCATGTCGGCCTCTCCTTACAATGTGGCGCGGGTCCGCGCCGAAATCCATCGCGCGCCGCGTATCACGGTCTTTCGCTCATGAAAAGTGTTATGATGGTTTGCCTGCCGCTTTGGCGCTCAGAATGTATCCGGCAAAGGGTCTGTCCGGTCCAGACGCCGAACGTAAAGCACTGCAAGCAGACCTGCAAAACTGCTGGCCCACATCATGCCCAGAACCAGAAACGGCCCGTTTTCAGGGCTGACAAACGCACCCGTCATCGAGGTCAAGATCGCGCCAAGCCCGACCACCATCGCCCCGGACAACCCTGCCGCGCTGCCTGCCAGTTTGGGTCGCACGGACATGACCCCTGCCGAAGCGTTTGCATTGGTCAGTCCATTGCCGAACCCAACGCAGATGGCCGAACCGAAGAATACCCAGACTGACCCCAGCCCGGCGATGAACAGAAGCAATCCGCAGAATGGCCCGGTCGAAGCCACAACGCGGCCGATCAGGATCATTGTGGTCAGACGTGTCCGTGCCGCGATCCGACCAGTAACGAAGTTACCGACCATGAACCCGCCTGTTATGATACCAATCCCAAGGCCCAACATGGCAGGGCTCAGATCAAACCACGCGGCGGCGACCAATGGCGCACCGGTGATGAAGCTGTAGAACCCACCAATCGAAAACGAAGCGCATAAGGCATAACCCCAGAATCGGCGGGCGCGAAACAGATCCGGATACTCGCGCAATTGGGCGGTAAAGGTTGAAGAGCGGTTTGTATTGGTCTCGCCCATGTCGAACCAAAGCAAAACCAGCAGCCCTGCCCCCAGCACAGTGTAAAGAGCAAATCCCGAGCGCCAGCCAAAGAGCATGTCGAGTGTCCCACCCAGCATAGGGCCAAGCATTGGGGCCAAAGCCATGGCCATCGCCACATACCCCAGTTTGCTTGCAGCCTCGTTCGGCGGATACCGATCTCTGATCGATGCGCTTGAAAGAACTGACCCAGCCACCACCGCGGCCTGCAAAAGACGAAAGCCCAGAAAGGTCCAAATGGCCTCGGCCAGAGAGCAACCGATTGAGGCGATGACGAAGATGGTGATGCACATCAAAAGTATCGGTCTGCGCCCGTAACGATCGGAAAGCGGACCCATGATCAGTTGCAACACGGCTGAGACCGCCAGATACCCGGCAACCGACAGGTTAACCAAGCCATAATCCACACCGAAATCCGTACTCATGTGGGCCAGAGACGGCAGGAACATGTTCAATGACAAAACCGACAGTGCCGTGGCAAAGATCAGAGTGACCAAGTGCGGAGGTGTCCGGGCCGCGCGCATGTGAAAACCGTTCTGAATAGCAAACGACACAGCGCTATCACATTGCTGAAAGCTTGAACATGCCGAGCCGCTGGCGGTGGCAACACAGCTCTGCTAAGAGCGCCCCATGTTACGGATCGAAGACATCACCTATGCCGTTGAAGGTCGCCCGTTGTTTGACGGCGCAACCGCGACAATTCCCGATGGTCACAAGGTTGGCCTTGTCGGTCGGAACGGAACCGGAAAGACCACGCTGTTCCGCCTGATCCGGGGCGAGTTGGCTTTGGAATCGGGAAATATCTCGGTCCCGAAACGCGCTCGGATTGGTGGCGTGGCGCAAGAGGTGCCCTCCTCCGACGTCTCGCTGATCAATACAGTTCTGGCCGCCGATACCGAACGCAGTGCGTTGATGGCCGAGGCCGAAAGCGCCGAAGACCCGATACGCATTGCCGAGATTCAGACACGTCTGGCCGATATCGACGCCTGGTCCGCCGAGGCCCGCGCCGCTTCGATCCTCAAGGGGTTGGGCTTTGACGACGAAGACCAGCAGCGCCACTGTTCAGATTTCTCGGGCGGCTGGCGGATGCGCGTTGCGCTGGCGGCGGTGCTGTTTTCTCAGCCCGATCTGCTGCTGCTGGACGAACCGACCAACTATCTGGACCTCGAAGGCGCGCTTTGGCTGGAAAGCTACCTGGCCAAATATCCGCACACTGTGATCATCATCAGCCACGACCGCGGCCTTCTGAACCGCGCCGTGGGGTCGATCCTGCATCTGGAAGACCGCAAGCTGACCTATTACGCGGTGCCCTACGACAAGTTCGCGGAACGCCGTGCGGAACGGCTGGCACAGGCGGAATCGGAAAACGCCAAGGCCAAGGCCCGCATCGCACATCTGCAAAGCTTTGTGGATCGGTTCCGTTATAAGGCGTCGAAGGCCGTTCAGGCCCAGTCGCGCCTGAAGATGATCGAACGCATCCAACTGGTCTCGACCCCGCAAGAGGCCGCCCTGCGCGCCTTCAGCTTTCCGGAACCCGAGGAACTGTCGCCGCCGATCATCCAGATCGAAGGCGGCGTCACCGGCTATGGCGAAACCGAAGTGCTGCGCCGCCTGAACCTGCGTATCGATCAGGATGACCGTATCGCGCTGTTGGGCAAGAACGGACAGGGCAAGTCGACCTTGTCCAAGCTGCTGTCGGACCGGCTGCCCCTCATGGCGGGCAAGATGACCCGCAGCAACAAGCTGCGCATCGGGTATTTCGCACAGCATCAGGTGGATGAGCTTTACGTGGACGAAACGCCGCTGGACCACCTGCGCCGTCTGCGCCCTGACGAAGCGCCGGGCAAGTGGCGCTCGCGTCTGGCCGGGTTCGGGTTGAATGCGGATCAGGCGGAAACCGAGGTCGGGCGCCTGTCGGGCGGACAGAAAGCGCGGCTTTCACTGCTGCTCGCCACGATCGACGCGCCCCATATGCTGATCCTTGATGAGCCGACCAACCACCTTGACATCGAAAGCCGCGAGGCGCTGGTCGAGGCGCTGACGGCCTATTCCGGCGCGGTGGTTCTGGTCAGTCACGACATGCACCTGCTGAGCCTTGTCGCGGATCGTCTCTGGCTGGTTTCGGACGGTACCGTCAAACCTTTCGACGGCGACCTTGAAGCCTATCGGTCCCTGCTGCTGGCGCGCGACAGACCTGTCAGGGAAAAGCCCCGCGCGGTCAAATCGAAACGCCCCCCACGCGAGACGATACTGGCCTTGCGTGCGGATCTGCGCAAATGCGAGGACCGAATCGAAAAGCTGACGGAAATGCACGACAGGCTTTCGACCAAACTGGCCGATCCGGCGCTGTACGAGGACGAAAGGATCAACGATCTGGAAACCTGGAACCGCAAGTTCACCGAAGTCACCGAGGCCATGCAAAAAGCCGAGGCATTGTGGGTCGCGGCCGCCGAACGGCTTGAACAGGCAGAAACCGCATGAGCACGCCCATCACGGACACCGACGCCATGATCGCAGGTATGCAGCCCGACTTGCAGCCCGGTGAATTTGCCTTTGTCGTCTGGCCTGACAACAAACCCTGGCCTGACGGAACACGTGCAAGCTGCGTCGAGGCGGAGGGGTTGTCCCTGATCGTCCCGATTGACAGCGCGCCACAAGACACGGTCGCCATGCACTGCATCACATTGCAGGTTCATTCCTCTCTGGAGGGCGTGGGCCTTACCGCTGCCGTATCTGGTGCTTTGGCGCGGCAGGGAATACCTGCAAACATGGTCGCGGGATATCACCACGACCACATCTATGTCCCCGCAGCGCAGTCGCAAGACGCCTTGCGGGTCCTACAAGACCTGCAACGGAGCAGCAAACAGTGATAGACAGCGCATTCCTGATTACTGCGTTCACGACGCTATTCGTGGTGCTCGACCCGCCTGCGCAAACACCGATCTTTGTGGCACTGACCCAGGGCATGGATTGGAACACGCGCCGCTCGATCGCAATCCGCGCGTGTCTGACGGCGGGCGTCATTCTGGCCATGTTTGCCGCCTTTGGCGAAGCCCTGCTGGGGTTTGTCGGTATCTCGATGGAGGCATTCCGGGTCGCAGGTGGCGTCCTGCTGTTCCTGACAGCGCTCGACATGCTGTTTGAACGCCGAACAAAACGGCGTGAAACCAGCGCCGAGGAAGAAGAGCACCCGGATCCATCGGTCTTTCCGCTGGGCATCCCGCTGATTGCAGGCCCCGGATCGATTGCAACGATGATTCTGCTTGCGGGTCAGCAGCCCGGTATACAGGGGTTGGCCATCGTCATCGGTGTGATGCTGGTCGTGCTGGCGATGGTGTTCGTGATGTATCTGACATCCGGCGCTGTGGCCCGTATTCTGGGCAAGACCGGGCTGAACGTACTGACCCGCCTGCTGGGCATGTTGCTGGCAGCTTTGTCGGTTCAGTTCATCTTGGATGGCCTCAAGGCCTTTGGATTTGCGTCCTGAATTCCCATGTATCACTCAGATAGTCTTGTTGGGATAACGGTATGGATGGCGACAGCATTGCACGTTTGGCGTATCTGAGCTTGCTCGGCGCAGCGGTGGTGGCCTGGTTCATCTCTCAGAACCGGCAATCGCTGAACAAGACCCTGCAACAGATGATGGCCTGGGTGTTCATCTTTATTGGCGTGATAGCCGTCATCGGCTTGTGGGAAGACATACGGTCTTCGGTTGGCCCTGCCCCGCAGATGACCGTCACCGGCAACGCGATCGAGGTGCCTCGTGCCTATGATGGTCACTATTACCTTCCGGTTTTGGTGAATGGTGAGCCGATCAACTTTCTTGTCGACACCGGCGCCAGCCAGATCGTTCTCAGTGCCCGGGACGCAGAACGTGTAGGCATCGATCCCGATCAACTGAACTATTTCGGCCGCGCCCTGACCGCCAACGGCGAGGTGCGCACGGCGCCGGTGCGGCTTGACACCCTGACCGCAGGGCCCATTACCGACCAGAACGTATCGGCCTGGGTCAATGAGGGCGAGCTGGACAAGTCGCTTCTGGGGATGGAATATCTGCATCGTTTTTCGAGCGTCCAATTTGCAAATGGTAAGTTGATCTTGTCTCGTTGACGGCCCGGGCAGCTTGAGAACAAAAATAGAACATGCTAGTGTTCCGGCATGTCCACTCAGCTTCTTGGCCACAAAACTGCGCGTCAGGCACCGGGGGTAAAGCTCCATCCGCAGATCACCCTGGAACTGGGCCGCGTGCACGAGGCATGCGGCCCCGCCCGGCGCAGCTTTGCCATGTGGCTGGCCAGTCAGACGCAGGGGCCGGTCTTGTGGATTTCCCCCGCCTGGGAACCCGGCCAGCTGAACCCCGATGGGATGATGGCCTTTGCCGATCCGGCCCGGTTCATATTTGTTCATCCCACCCGTGCCGAAGATCTGCTGTGGTGCCTGGAGGAGGCGCTGCGCAGCGGGGCCATTCCGCTGATAATCGGCGACCTGCCCGGCGCACCGGGGCTCACGCCGATACGCCGGATGCATCTGGCTGCCGAACAGGGGGGTGCGATGGGGCGGGCTCCGCTTGGTTTGCTGCTGACACCCGGAGATGGCGGCGCGCAAGGGGTTGAAACGCGCTGGCACATGGCGGCCACCCATCGGGATGAGGCTCGGATCTGGGCTCTGACACGCCGCCGCGCCCGTGCCCTGCCCCCGGTCACATGGCAGGCCACCATGACCGCCGCTCGTGCCGGGTTGCATCTGGAACGGATCGAAACCGAAGACACACCGGCATAAAGCCACACGGATCACGCAAGAAGTGACTGGTCAAAACCCGGGCCGCGCCCTAGCGTCACGACATGAGCCATCCGATCCATGACAGCCGCTATTCCTGGCTTCGCCTTCTGATCACGCTCGCCATTGCAACAGTGGCGAATGTCGGCATGTGGGCCGTGATCGTGGTCATGCCCGCAGTTGAAACCGAATTCGGGGCCGGTCGTGCCGAAGCCTCGATGCCGTACACTCTGGCAATGATCGGTTTTGCCCTGGGCAACATGTGGCTGGGGCAGGTAGTGGACCGGCTGGGCGTCACCAGCGCCCTGATCGGAGCAGCCGTCTTAAGTGCGCTGAGCTACGTGCTGGCAACGCTGGCACCAAGCATAATGTTGCTATCCGCGGCACATCTCCTGCTGGGGCTGGGCACATCGATCGGGTTTGGCCCGCTGATCGCAGATATCTCACATTGGTTCATGAAACGGCGCGGCATTGCCGTCGCGTTGGTCGCCAGTGGGAATTACCTGTCCGGCGCCATCTGGCCCACCATGCTGTCCGGAATTCTGGCGCGGGATGGATGGCAACAGGTCTATCTGACGCTCGCCGTGCTGACGCTTGTCGTCGTCATTCCCCTGTCGCTGCTGCTACGCCGCAGGGTTCCGGTCGAGGCACACAGCACCGCCGCAGCATCCGCCAAAATCAATGCACGAAGTGTCGGTGTATCACCGCGCGCGCTGCAATATATTCTGGGCCTGGCCGGGATCGGTTGTTGTGTCGCCATGTCGATGCCACAGGTTCATATCGTCTCCTATTGCGTCGGGCTGGGATATGGGCCCGCGGTCGGGGCCGAGATGCTGTCACTGATGTTATTGGGTGGTGTTGTCAGCCGGATCATCTCGGGTTTGTTGGCAGATCGGCTTGGCGGGGTCCTGACGCTTTTGATCGGTTCGCTCCTGCAATGTATCGCCTTGTTCCTGTTCCTGCCCTACGATGGAATGGTGTCGCTTTATGCCATCAGTCTGCTCTTTGGTCTGGCACAGGGCGGCATCGTGCCCAGCTATGCGTTGATTGTCCGCGAATACATGCCGCCGCAAGAAGCTGGTGCGCGCGTCGGGTTCGTCATGATGATGACCATTCTTGGCATGGCACTCGGTGGCTGGATGTCAGGATGGATCTACGACCTCACCGGAAGCTACCAACTGGCGTTCGTGAATGGTATCCTTTGGAATGGTCTGAACATTGCGATCGTTCTGATGCTGCTCAGAAGATCCCGCCCCACACGGGAAAGCGTCATGGCATGACCCCTCTGACCCGTCGCAACCTGCTTGCCGGGCTGGCAACCCTGCCCCTGACCCGGGCGGCACAAGCCGCATTGCGGCCATACATCCTGTCGGATGAAGGCACCCGGGTCGGGTTCACCTTTGATCTTGCGGGGGTGACACAGTCAGGGACGATGCCGATCCGGACCGCCGATGTTCAGATTGACACAGGTCGGCTACAGAACAGCCAGGTCACGGTGACACTGGACGTCAGCAAAGCCAGAACACGGCTGCCCTTTGCCCGTATGCCCATGCTCAGCCCCAGCGTTTTGGACGCGAAACAGCACCCAACGATCCGGTTTGTGTCAACGGACATACAACTGGGCGCGGAAGGGCGGATATCAGATGGCGCTCGGATCACGGGTGATCTGACGGTCCGCGGCGTGACCCGCCCGATCACGTTGGAGGCCAATCTGTACCGGCAGGTAGGAAGTGCAGTGAACGATCTGAGCCGCCTGACCATTGGCCTGAAGGGCGCTCTGAACCGGCACGACTTCGGAGCTTCGGGCTATCCTGACCTGGTTGACGACACCGTCGGCCTGGACATCCGCGCCGAGATCATACGCGCGACCTGATCGCCGAACGGCAAAAAACGACTCGCTAAAGTCGAATTGATGCGCGCATTGTGCGGCGACCCTGCCAATCTGAGACCACCATGCGCACGATCATTTCATTTGCCGCTCTGTTTCTTTCGGTCATTCTGCTTCAGCTTTCCACAGGAGGCGTCGGGCCACTCGATGCCATTTCCGGCATCACTCTGGATTTCACGACCGAACAGATCGGTCTTTTGGGGTCTTCGCACTTTCTGGGGTTTTTCATCGGCTGCTGGTGGGCACCACGTCTGATGGGCAATGTCGGTCATTCGCGCGCATTTGCAGTTTGCACCGCGTTGGGCGCGATGGGCCTCATCGGACATACGCTGACCGAAAACCCATATATCTGGGCCGCCCTTCGTGTGGCCTCGGGCACCTGCGTCGCAGGCGCATACACGGTGATCGAGGCCTGGCTGAACGCGAAGGTCACCAATGAAACCCGAGGGCGTGCAATGGGAACGTACCGGATCGCGGATATGGGCGCGTCCCTGTGCGCCCAGTTGATTATCGCCGTTCTGCCCCCGGCCTCTTACGTCTCGTATAACCTGCTGGCGATCCTTTGCTGTGCGTCACTGCTGCCGCTGACGCTGACCAAAGCAAGCCAACCCAAAACACCTGACGCGCCCCGCCTGAAACCCGGGCTGGCTTGGCGCAGCTCACCCTTGGCCGTGGCTGGCGTGATCGTGGCCGCGCTCAGCTCGGCCTCGTTCCGAATGGTGGGTCCGGTTTACGGGCAAGAGGTCGGACTGGGCGTCGATCAGATCGCATTCTTCCTGGCCTCTTTCGTACTGGGTGGAGCGCTTGCTCAATACCCTGTCGGCTGGCTGGCTGATAAATATGACCGGCGCTGGGTGCTGATCTGGCTGTCAGCTGCCGCGGTATTCAGCTGCGGCGTCACCATGGCGGCCAGCGGCACCGGAACGATCGGAGTCATGTCGGCGGCCGTGTTCTTTGGTCTGACGACCTTCCCGATCTTCTCGGTCTCTTCCGCCCACGCAAACGACTTTGCCACGTCCGAGGAACGGGTGGAACTCTCGGCTGCCCTGATGTTCTGGTTTGCCTTGGGGGCAATTGCATCGCCCTACATAACCTCGACCCTGATCCAGCAATTTGGCCCCGGTGCCCTTTTTGCCTTCGTGGCGTTCGGGCATGTCTTCCTGATCGTGTTTGGTCTGGCGCGGATGCGGTCTCGCCCCACCCCCGAGGAGCGCACGAATTATGTTTACGCCCCGCGCACCTCATTCACGATTGGTCGCCTTCTGAAACGATCACGGGAAGACTGAACAACCCAACGCCCCCGTTTTTTGAATATCTTTTGTGATCGCCCCCGCCTTTTCGGTCGGTTCGGTATGGAACAAGGAGAAGGCGCTGCCACTCGGTGTCAAAGCGTTGAGATCCCTCTGTTCACTTCAGTGGCATTTTACGTCTCCGGAACGCGATCCAGACCGTCGCGGCAGCACGATTTTCGATCCCTTCGGGATCTAAATCGACAAGCAAGTCAATGCCGGGCTTTTGCTGGGCGATCACATCATGTAGACGGGCGCGCAGACAGTTACGCGGAAACGGATCATGGCTCGGATTCTCATCACCTCGGCGATCCCCTACATCAACGGGATCAAACACCTCGGCAATCTGATCGGCTCGCAATTACCGGCTGATTTGTACGCACGTTACCAGCGTGGCCGGGGGAACGAGGTCATGTTCCTGTGCGCCACGGATGAACACGGTACACCCGCCGAGCTGGCCGCCGCCAAGGCTGGCAAGCCGGTGGCGGAATATTGCGCCGAGATGTATGCGATTCAGGCCGATATCGCCAACCGGTTTGGTCTCAGCTTCGATCACTTCGGCCGCTCGTCCAGCGACCAGAACAAGCGCCTGACCCAGCATTTTGCGGGCAAGCTGGATGACGCGGGCCTGATCCGCGAAGTCAGCGAGAAACAGGTGTATTCCAACGCCGATGGCCGCTTTCTGCCTGACCGGTATATCGAAGGCACCTGCCCTAATTGCGGCTATGATCGCGCACGCGGCGACCAGTGCGAAAACTGCACCAAACAATTGGATCCGACCGACCTGATCGAGCCGCGCTCGGCCATTTCCGGATCCACCGATCTGGAAGTGCGCGAGACCAAGCACCTGTATCTGCGTCAATCCGCGATGAAGGACAAGCTGGATGCGTGGATCGACAGCAAGACGGACTGGCCGATCCTAACCACTTCGATTGCCAAGAAGTGGCTGCATGACGGTGACGGCTTGCAGGACCGTGGCATTACCCGCGATCTGGACTGGGGTGTACCGGTCAAGAAAGGCGATCAGGATTGGCCGGGGATGGAAGGCAAGGTCTTTTACGTCTGGTTCGACGCCCCCATCGAATACATCGCCTGCGCCAAGGAATGGGCCGATGCCAACGGCAGGACCGATGCGGATTGGGAACGCTGGTGGCGCACCGACAAGGGCGCGGACGACGTGCGCTATGTCCAGTTCATGGGCAAGGACAACGTGCCGTTCCATACATTGTCCTTCCCGGCCACCATACTGGGCACCAACGCGCATAATGAAGAGGCCGGATCACCCGAAAGCTGGAAGCTGGTGGATTACATCAAGTCGTTCAACTACCTGAATTATGACGGCGGCCAGTTTTCGACCAGCCAGGGCCGTGGCGTGTTCATGGATCAGGCGCTGGACATTCTGCCTGCCGATTACTGGCGCTGGTGGCTGCTGAGCCATGCACCCGAAAGCAGCGACAGCGAATTTACCTGGGAGAATTTCCAGCAATCGGTGAATAAGGACCTTGCAGACGTTCTGGGCAACTTTGTCAGCCGCATCACCAAATTCTGCCGCTCGAAATTTGGTGAGACCGTGCCCGAAGGTGGACAGTTCGGCCCCCGCGAACAGGCCTTGATCGAAGAGCTCACCAAACGTGTCCGCGCCTATGAAGGCCATATGGAGGCGATGGAGGTTCGCAAATCCGCGCAGGAGCTGCGGGCAATCTGGGTCGCAGGAAATGAATATCTACAGGCCGCAGCTCCGTGGTCGACATTCAAGGAAGACCCCGAGCAGGCCGCCGCGCAGGTACGTCTTGGCCTGAACCTGATCCGGCTTTACGCCGTTCTCAGCGCACCGTTCATCCCCGACACCTCGGCCCGCATGCTGAGCGCAATGAACACTTTGGATACCAACTGGCCCGATGATGTTGCCACCGCGTTGAACGCCTTGCCGTCCGGCCACGACTTTGCCGTGCCAGACGTTCTGTTCGCCAAGATAACGGATGAACAGCGCGAAGAATGGCAGGACAGGTTCGCGGGAACCCGCGACTGATCGGTCCGGCACAATAGACCCGGGGGGCCCATTTCGGGCCCCTTTTGTTTGGGCCACGCGGCCGCGTCAGGGCCTAAGCCAGCATAAGTGCTTGAACTTTTGACCTCCGCCCTGACCAGCGCGGGACTCATCACGCTTGAGATATCGGCACAAAAAAGTCATCCTGAGACAAGGTTCCTCCGACTCGCGTCGCCGTGGCGACTGGGTCGGTATCTTTTGTTTCTGCATCGATCGAGGCTTTCGCCATGTCCCCAGCATTCCTTTCACCCAACAAGACCAGCAGGCATTTGGCCGCCGCATTCATGCTGATGTCCTTGGGTTTGGCGCATCCGGCGACCGCGCAGGAAGAAGGGGCACCGCCAAAGGTTTCGATAGCGGCGGCCTATACCGAGGAAATCACCGACGAAGCCACGTTCATCGGACGCGCCGAGGCAATCAACAAGGTCGATATCGTGGCGCGGGTGAACGGATTTCTCAACAGCCGCGAGGTCGAGGATGGGGCGACCGTCAAAGAAGGCGATCTGCTGTTCACCATCGAACCCGACCTGTACGAGGCGACGCTTGAGGCCCGAAAGGCCGATCTGAACCGGGCCGAAGCAAATCTTGAACTGGCAAAGGTCGATCTGGCGCGTAAAGAAGAACTTTACAAACGCGACGCGACACCAGAGTCAGAACGCGACATTGCCCGCGCCAACGAACTGGTCGCCGAGGCAGAGGTGAAGGCGGCCAATGCTGCGATCCAGCAGGCCGAGCTTGACCTGAGCTACACGCAGATACATGCGCCATTCGACGGCCGTATCGGCAGGATCACGACCAGCGTCGGAGATGTGGTCGGCCCAAACAACCCTCCTCTGGTCAATATCGTCAGCGAGACGCCCATATATGTGAATTTCTCGTTGAACGAAAAGCTCTTCACCTCAGTCTTGCAGACTTATGGTGAAAACTCGGCATCGCTGGCGGAAAGCCCGCAAAGCCCGAATGTGCACGTCATCCTGCCCAACGGCACCAAGATGGATGAAGTCGGCAGAATTGTATTCGTTGACAACCGTATCGACCCATTGACCGGCGCAATTACCATTCGCGCCCAGTTCGACAACGCGGACCGGCTGATTCTGGATGGCGCCTTTGTGAATGTGCAGATCGAAGCGCTGGAACCAACCTTGCAGGTTCTGGTGCCTCAAGCCGCCTTGCAGCGCGATCAGCGGGGTGAGTTTGTCTTGGTGGTCAACGACAAGCAGATGGTTGAACAGCGTTACATCACCACCGGTGACACGGTCGGAACCGCGATTATCGTGCTGGACGGGCTGCGCGAAGGCGAAAGCGTCATTGTCGAGGGCCTGCAACGGGTTCGCCCCGGCGTCGCTGTTGACGCAGTCGTCGCCTCTGAGCAACCGGGAGAGTAACAGATGTTCTCAGCCCTGTTCATCAGCCGGCCCAAGCTGGCGCTCGTCATTTCGCTGGTGCTGACCATCATGGGCGGTATCGGATACCTTGTGCTGCCGGTCGCGCAGTTTCCCGATATCACCCCGCCCGTGGTCAACGTCTCGACCACCTATACCGGCGCAAACGCCGAGACCGTTGAAAACACCGTTGCCGCGCCGATCGAGGCGCAGGTCAACGGTGTGGACGACATGATCTACATGACATCCAGATCATCGGACAACGGGTCCTATTCGCTGGATGTGACCTTTGAGGTCGGCACCGATCCTGACATCGCATCGGTCAACGTTCAAAACCGGGTGGCGCAGGCCATGTCGTCGCTGCCAGCCGAAGTGACTTCGTCCGGCGTGGTGACACAGAAATCTTCGACCAACATGCTGATGCTGGTCACTCTGACCTCACCAAATGGGACCTATGACAGTGTGTTCCTGTCGAACTATGCCTCGATCAATCTGCGCGATGCGCTGGCCCGCGTGCAGGGCGTCGGCAAGGCCGATGTTCTGACCAACCTTGAATACGCCATGCGGATCTGGATGGACCCGGACAAGATGGCGGCGCTGTCCATCACACCGGGGGATGTCATCAATGCGATCCGGGAACAGAATATCGAAGTATCCGCCGGTTCGATCGGTGCGCCACCCGTTCCCGAAGGGCAGACGTTTCAATACACGATTAAATCCAAAGGCCGTCTGACCTCCGCAGAGGAATTCGGTGACATTGTCATCCGGACAGGTGACGCCGGTGCCATCGTCCGCGTCAAAGACATCGCCCGGGTAGAGCTTGGCGCGGAATATTATGCGGCTTCCGGCTATTTTCAGGCGGTTCCAGCCACGGTTATCGGCATCTATCAGGCCCCCGGTGCAAACGCTTTGGCGGTTTCGGAACGCGTGCAGGCGGAATTGGAGCGGCTGTCCCGCGCCTTTCCGACAGATGTCGAATATGATGTCCCCTTCAACACGACCGACTTTGTCGAGGCGTCTTTGAACGATGTGGTCTCGACCCTGATCCTGACCTTCATTCTGGTTATTTCGGTTGTGTTCGTGTTCCTTGGAAGTTGGCGCGCAACGATCATTCCGGCGGTGGCAATCCCGGTATCCCTGATCGGTACTTTTGCCTTCCTGCTGGCGTTTGGGATGTCGCTGAACACCATCTCGCTGTTCGCCTTGGTGCTGGCCATCGGTATCGTGGTGGATGACGCCATCGTCGTCGTCGAAAACGTGGAGCGCATCATTGCCGATGAAGGGTTGCCCCCTGCTGAAGCCACCCGTAAAGCCATGGGCCAGATCACGGGGCCGGTCATCGCGACCACACTGGTTCTTTTGGCGGTGTTCGTGCCGGTCACGTTCATGCCCGGCATCTCGGGGCGGCTGTATTCCCAATTTGCCATAACGATCTCGACCGCTGTCGTAATCTCTTCCATCAACGCTCTGACCCTTTCGCCCGCCCTGTGCGGCTTAGTTCTTCGTCCCCGGTCCGGCCCTCCCAAAGGGGTGCTTGCGATGTTCGAAAACTTCATCGGCACCGTGCGCAACGGCTATGTGGCCATTGTACGAAAGCTGTTGGTTTTTCCGGCCATTGCGCTGGCCATCGTGGTTGGGCTTGGCATGGGAACCGGAACAATCATGTCCAACACCTCGGCCGGGTTTATTCCGCTTGAAGACAACGGGTATCTGTTCGTTGATGTTCAGTTGCCTGATGCCGCAACGTTGGAACGGACCGAGGCAGTAACTGCTCGTCTTGACGAACAGATAAGTGAAATCCCGGGCGTCGCGAGCACGGTTCTGGTCAACGGCTTTTCGATGCTGAACGGCACGATCACCAACGGCGCTGCAATTTTCGTCAACCTCGAAAACTGGAGCGAACGGCAGGAAGAGGATCTGAGCGCGGACGCCATTCTGGCCAAAGTGCTGGCGATCGCGAACGGTGAATCAGCAGCTTCGGTCCTTGCTTTCAACCCACCGCCCATCCAGGGCCTTGGTATGTCCGCCGGTGTCGAGATGGAAGTTCAGCAAACCGGTGGTGGCACTCCGCAGGATCTGGCCTCGGCCGTGGGTTCGTTCGTGTATTCGGCCAATCAGAGGCCCGAGATTGGGCAGGCCTATACGACCTTCCGCGCCAACGTCCCACAGCTGTTCGTTGATCTGGACCGCGAAAAAGCCAAAACGCTGAATGTCTCGGTCGCCGAGATATTTCAGACCATGCAGGCGCAGCTGGGATCTTACTATGTCAATGACTTCAACCTGTTCGGCCGTGTCTATCGCGTGATGATTCAGGCCGATGGGACCTATCGGGACAATGTCGAAGATATCGCGAACCTCTATGTCCGTTCTCAAAACGGAGACATGGTGCCGCTGGGGACACTGATCGACGTTGAAAACGTGCTGGGTCCGGTTCTGCTGAAGCGCCACAACCTGTTCCGGTCGGCCACGGTGACGGCGGTCCCTGCACCCGGCTTGTCCAGCGGCGATGCAATCAACGTGATGACCGAAGAATCCGCGACCGCCCTGCCCCCGGGCTATGCGTTCGAATGGACAGGGACAGCGCAGCAGCAGCTGGCCTCGGGAAGTCTGGTGATCATCATCCTCGGGCTTGCCATCCTGTTCGGTTACTTGTTCCTGGTGGGTCAGTATGAAAGTTGGACGCTACCTGTTTCAATCCTGCTTTCCGTTGTCGTTGCCTTGTTTGGGGCCGTGGCGGCGGTGGCCATCGTGGGCAGTGACATCAACCTCTATACGCAGATCGGTATGATCATGCTTGTCGGGCTGGCCTCGAAGAACGGTATTCTGATCGTCGAGTTCGCCATGGAGCAACGCGCCAAGGGGCTGTCCATCAAAGAGGCCGCAGCAGAGGCGGCATATCAGCGTTTCCGCGCTGTGATGATGACTGCGCTGTCCTTCCTACTTGGCGTTGTCCCCCTGCTGGCCGCCAACGGAGCCGGTGCCGCCAGCCAGAAAGCGATTGGTGTCGCGGTATTTGGCGGGATGCTGGCCGCAACGCTGGTTGGTGTGATCGTGGTGCCCGTGCTCTATGCCCTGATGCAAGGCATGCGGGAATGGTTGAAGGGCAACAAGAGCGACCCCGACCCTACGGAAAAAGCCGCCTGAACACCGAAAGCCCCATCTGAACTGATGGGGCTTTTTTGCAATTCCGCTACTAGGATTCAGGCGTTTTCAGGCTATCCCTTATCCTCGGACCGTTCAGACATCCATTGATCGATCCGCGCAATCTGCTCGGCACTCAGCCGCAAGCCCAGCTTGTTGCGGCGCCAAACCACATCTTCGGCTGAGCGGGCATATTCCTTGTTCATCAGCCACGCGACCTCTTTCGCTGTCAGGGTTGCGCCAAACTCCTCTCCCAGATCGGATACCTGTTTTGCATCATCCAAAACATCCCTTGCTTCAGTCCCGTAAGCTCTGATCAGGCGGGCAGCCCAGCTTTCGGTCAAAAAAGGATAGGCCGCCATAAGATCGCTTTTCAGGGTTTCGACAGCATCCACCGGAAAATCACCCCCCGGCAGTGCGACACCTGCGGTCCAGGGGCCGGGCAGGTGCGGAAAATACTCACCGACCTTCTCAAGCGCGCTTTCTGCAAGCCTGCGATAGGTCGTGATCTTGCCGCCGAATACATTCAAAACAGGCGCCCCGCCCTGCGCATCGACTTTCAACGTGTAATCCCGCGTTGCCGCAGTGGCACTGCTTGCTCCGTCATCATAAAGAGGCCGCACGCCGGAATAGGTCCACACGACATCGTCGCGCGTTATGCTTTTTTTGAAGTACTTTGATGCAAAGGCGCACAGGTAATCCTGCTCGGCCTCTGTGCAGACCGGTTTGGTCGACGGGTCCGGATGATCCTGATCCGTTGTCCCAATCAAGGTAAAGTCCTGCTCGTATGGTATGGCGAAAATGATGCGGCCATCTTCGCCCTGGAAAAAATAGCATTTGTCGTGATCGTAAAGCCTGGGCGTCACGATATGACTGCCCCGCACAAGCCGCACGCCCTCGCGAGAGTTCACGCGGATCTTGGATTGAATAATGTCGCCCACCCAGGGCCCACCTGCATTGATCAGCATCTTGGCCCGGACCAAACGGGTCTCACCGCTGATCCGATCCCGAACGGACACTTCCCAAAGATCGCCGACCCGCTCGGCCGAGGTCACTTCGGTTCGGACCATGATCTGCGCGCCGCGCGACTCGGCGTCACGCGCATTCAGGACCACCAATCGCGAGTCTTCGATCCAGCAGTCGGAATACTCATAAGCGGTTTCGAACTTGTCCTGCAACGGGGCCCCCTCGGGCGCTGACCGCAGGTTCAATGACGTCGTGCCCGGCAGGATTTTGCGCCCGCCCAGATTGTCATACATGAACAGGCCCAACCGGATCAGCCAGGCCGGACGCCGCCCGCGCATCCACGGCATGACCGTGCTGAGCAACCGCGAGGTCGGCGTTTCGGAATCAAACCGCATATCCTTGTGGTAGGGCAGCACAAAACGCATGGGCCAGCTGATATGCGGCATCGCGCGCAGCAGGGTTTCACGCTCGATCAGGGCCTCACGCACCAGGCGAAATTCAAAATACTCAAGATACCGCAATCCGCCGTGAAACAACTTGGTCGAGGCAGAGGACGTGGCAGAAGCGAGATCGTTCATCTCGACCAGCGTCACCGAAAGACCCCGCCCGGCGGCGTCCCGCGCTATTCCACAGCCATTGATCCCGCCGCCGATGATGAAAAGGTCTGTGATCTGGTTGTCCGTTGACTGCATATCCATTGATTCCCTGCCTGACACGGTTGCGGGCATTAGCCAGAATGACCTTCGCTTCGTCAATGTTTATGTTCGTTTTTTTTCTTTTTGCAACACTGGTATGAATTTCCAGCAAGTTGGCTTGCCAAAATCGACAAAAAGAACAAAAACGAAAATCAATCCTCTACACCGGAACTGCCCATGTCCTTGTCCTTTCGCCAATCCGACATTCTGGAAATCGCCAGCACCGATGGGCGCGTTACCGTCGAGGGGCTGGCTGAACGCTTTGGCGTCACCGTTCAGACGATCCGGCGCGACCTGACCGAGCTTGCAGATGCGGGCAAGCTGGACCGGGTTCACGGGGGCGCTGTTCTCCGCTCGGGTGTTTCAAATATTGGATACGAGGACCGCCGCGCGCTGAACGCGGACGCCAAGACCCGCATCGCTCAAACCTGCGCGGCTGATATCCCGGATGGCGCATCAATTTTCATGAACATCGGAACCTCGACCGAGGCCGTGGCAAGGCAGTTGCTGAACCACAAGAACCTGCTGGTGGTGACCAACAACATGAACGTTGCAAACATTCTTGTCGAAAACCCGGACTGCGAAATCATCATGGCCGGCGGCGTTTTGCGTCGGACAGACGGGGGGCTGATCGGCAACCTGACCGTATCAGCCATCCGGCAGTTCAAATTCGACATCGCCGTCATAGGATGTTCGGCGCTGGACGCGGATGGCGATCTTTTGGACTTCGACTTTCAGGAGGTTCAGGTCAGCCAGGCCATCATCGAGAAGGCGCGCCGAACTTTTCTGGTTGCCGATCATTCAAAGTTTCAACGCTCGGCCCCGGCGCGGATAGGATCAATTGCCGAACTTGACACGGTGTATAGCGACCTGCCCCTGCCCGGCAAGCTGCCAGAGCATTGTCGCGAGTGGCAGACTGATGTCGTCATCTGCGACTAGAGGCGGGCAAATAACAACGTCCGGGCGAGTTGCGCGGCTTGCCAGATCGAACTTGGCCTGACACTATCCTTCATACAAGAATTTGTGCACGGGAGGGGAGGACCGGGCCATGATTGCGCTTTTATTTTCGTTGTTTATCGCCACGATGGGGCTGAACTATTTCAAGTTGACCAAAGCTGGCAACGCCTTGTTTTTCGTCACATTGGCCATGTGTATCTACTGGTTGAAATTCCACGCCACCACACCGCTTACAATTCAACTCTGAGGGGCTTGCCATGACACCTGAACTGTCCCGCACCCTCAACGCGATCGGTATGCTTGCCGTCTGCCTTGTACTGGCGTTGGCGTTTTTCTATCAGCTTGTCCTCTATGAACTGCCCTGCCCGCTTTGCCTGCTGCAACGTGTTGGGTTCGTTGCCGTCGGTGTGGGGCTTGGATTAAACCTGCTCTACGGTCCACGGCCGCAACACTATGCCATCGTGCTGATTGCCGCCTTGTATGGCGGCACTGTATCGATCCGCCAAATTCTTCTGCATATCGTACCCGGCACCGGGCATTACGGCTCTCCTGTTTTGGGTCTGCACTACTATACCTGGGCCGGGATCGCCTTTTTCCTTGTGTTGCTGGGCACGTCGATCATGCTGTTATTTGATCGCCAATACGCCGACCCTTCTGGTCAGGAACCAAGGTTCGGAGGAAATGCTCTGGCAAAGATCGCGTTTTTCGTCATGCTGGCTTTGGCGTTGCTGAACGCGGGTTCGACCTTGCTGGAATGCGGGCCGGGTATCTGCGCTGACCCGCCGACAAGCTACAAGTTGATTGACGAATTGGACGCCGGCAACTGAAGATACCGTAACCTTCCCGAAAAGGAGGAGCGAGCATGGGACTACTGGGACAGCCGCTTGGCTATTATGACTATCTGACTTTCGTGGCATTGATCCTGCTTCTGGCGGCTGTGATGGCGTTGTTTCTTTTTCTCATGGGTCTTCCGGGTCGGATCGCCATCAAGCGCAACCATCCCCATGCCGAGGCCGTAAAGATCATGGGCTGGATGGGATTTCTGGCCGTGGTGCCCTGGGTCCATGCCTTTATGTGGGCGTTCCATGATGGCGTTACGGTCGACATTCGCCGTGGCCCTGACGAGGAAAAAGACGCCATTCGTGATGAAATCAAACGTCTGGGTGGCAATGTCCGACCTGAATATCAAGGTCGTCTGGACACAGACGATCCGCAGCAAAGCTAAGGCCAGAGGAAGTCACAAAACATGTTCGTCGCCCTTGGCATCACGTTATTTTACATCATTTTCGTCTGGCTTATTTTCTTCAAGCTGGAACTGCTGAAATTCAACATCGCCTGGGGCATCGTATCCTTTTGGGTTGGCGCGCACCTGTTGCTGATTTTTCTGGTCGCATTGCGGTTCTTTCAACCCTTCTCGGCCGACAGCCACGTGGTGCGTTCGACCATACAGATCATTCCCAAACTGACACAGCCGACGATCCTGACCGAAGTTCTTGTGGAACCGAACACACCTGTCACCAAGGGCGATCCACTCTACCGCTTTGATGACACGGTGTTTTCACTGGCGGTGGACAATGCGCAGGCGCAATTGGTCGCCGCTGAACAGAATTCCAAGATTCTGGAACAGGATGTGATCGCGTCGACCGAAGCTGTTGAACGCGCAAACGCGCAGCTGGCCTATGCGCAGACTCAGCAAGCCCGGTATGAAACTCTTGTGCCCGCCGGTGGAGCGCGGCAAGACGAACTGGACCGCTGGAACGAGCAGGTGACCGAAGACCTTGCTGCCGTCAAACAGGCCGAAGCAAATCTGGAAAAGGCGCAACTGGCTGTGGAGTCCCAGATAGACGGTGTTAACACGGGTATTCTCCAGGCAAGGGCGCAATTGGCCGAGGCTGAGTATTTTCTTGAAAACACAACGATCTACGCGCCTGAAAACGGCATGATCGTATCGCAGCAAGCCCGCCCCGGGCTGGTCGTCGGCGATGTTCGACTGGGCGCGATAGCCAGTTTCGTGACCGAGGACAGCCCATATCTTCTTGCCACCTTTCGCCAGCAGAATCTGAAATTCGTGGAACCGGGGCAAGAGGTCGAAGTGGCGCTGGATCTTTACCCGGGCGAAATCCTGACGGGCAAGGTCGAGGCGATCTGGTGGGCCACACGCCAAGGGCAACTGATCCCTTCAGGCCGCCTGCCCGGCTTTGAACTGCCGAAACTGCCCGGTCGAATTGCCGTGCAGATCACCGTCGATATCCCGGAAGGGCACACTTTCCCGGCTGGCGGCCACGCCGCAGTGGCGATCTACACCGGCATGGGCAAAAGCTTTGAGTTCCTGAGACGCATCAACATCCGTCTCTATTCCTTCGCCAACTTCATTCGACCGCTGGATATCTGAGGATGCGCGCCATGACACTTAGCCGGTTGATGGGAACTGCACTTTGCGCCGCCACTTTCGCGGCCTGCACGCCCGTGGGGCCCGATTTCGTGCGCCCGAACTCTCCGGTCGTCAAGCAGTGGATCGAGGTAAACAGCCCCAGCGTCGGTCAAAGCGGCCTGACATCGCGCAGCGCACCTGTGGTCAAATGGTGGGAGACATTCAATGACCCGACCCTCAACCGGCTGATTGCCGAAGCTTATGCTCAGAACCTGACGCTTCAGGTCGCGGGCGCGCGGGTGCTGCAAGCGCGGGCACAGCTGGGGATCGCTTTCGGCGAATTGTACCCGCAATCCCAGGCCATAGGCGCGTCTTTGCAGCGGCGGCAAATCAGCGACAACCTTGGGCCTGTTGCCGATATCAACCGGATCATCCCCCTGGATACCGAATTCTCGACGTCTCAGGTTGGGTTCGACGCCCAGTGGGAGCTGGATGTCTGGGGCGCACAACGGCGCGGTGTGCAGGCGGCGCGGTCGAATCTGGCTTTGCAGGTCGCGAACTATGATGACGCATTGGTGACACTGACCGGCGACGTGGCCGCGCTGTACGTCAATATCCGCGCGCTGCAGGAATCGTTGGCGGTCGCCCGGGAAAACATCAAATTGCAGCAGGAATCGGCGGACCTGACCCAGCTGCGGTTCAACAACGGGGTCACGACCGAACTGGACGTTCAGGAATCCACTGCCCTGCTTAACAATACCAAAGCCTTGGTACCCGAGTTGGAAAGCGACCTGCAACAGACCAAGAATGCGCTGGCCGTGCTGCTAGGGGCCACGCCGTCCCGGATGACCAACCTGCTGGGGAGTTCCGGCCGTATCCCGTCAGCGCGAACAAATGTGGCCGTTGGGGTGCCAGCAGAATTGCTGCGCCGCCGCCCGGATGTCCGCGCGGCGGAACTGGCCGCTGCGACTCAATCCGCGCAGGTGGGTATCGCAATGGCTGACCTGTATCCTCAGTTCGTGCTGTCAGGCGCGATCGGTTTACAGGCTTCGGGCGGGCGCGATCTGTTCAGCGGCAACAGCACCACCGGTCTGGCCAGTGCCGGCGTGGTTTGGAACGTGCTCAACTATGGCCGCATCAAAAACAATGTCCGTGCGCAGGATGCGGCATATCAAGCGCTGATTGCCAATTATCAGAACACCGTTCTGACCGCGTATTCCGAGGTGGAAAGTGCGATGGTCGCCTATGCGCAAGCACGCAAACAAGTTGGGTTCTATCAGAAAAGCGTCGACGCTTCGCGCAAGGCCGCAGATATCGCCGTAAGCCAGTACAGGGATGGAATCGCCAGCTATTCTCGCATTCTGAACACGCAGACCGCGCTTTTGCGGTCGCAGGCAAACCTGATCGAAGCGCGGCAGCAGGTGTCCAGCAATCTGGTTGCCGTTTACAAGGGTCTGGGCGGCGGATGGCAGATCCGGCAAAACCAGGAATTCCTGCCTGAAACCGTGCTGGCGGAAATGGCCTATCGAACCGATTGGGGCGATCTGCTTGAAAAAACCCCAACCCGGGCCAGCCTGAACTAGGCGCTAATTGGTCAACCCGCGCAGCCCACCCGAGATCAATATATTGACCTCGTAAAGGATGCGGGGGGCGGCCAGCCCGCCGGGGCTGGCCAGATAGTTGGGGCTCCATTCCGGATCGAATTTCTGTTTGAAGGCGCGCAAACCTTCGAAATGATAGAATTGCTCGCCATGCTCATAGACAAAGCCGCCGATGCGGTTCCAAAGTGATGCAAGCTGACGGTTTTCGATGCCTGAGAACGGCGCCGCACCCAATGAGAACCAGTGGAACCCCTGTTGCGATCCCCAGTTCATCATCTCGGCAAAAAGCGCATCCATGACAAAGCTCGGGCTGTCAGGCTCATAGCGCATCAAATCCAGTGACAGCTCGGATTTGTTGCTGCCCTGAAACAGGTTGGCGAAGGCCATGATCTTGCCGGTCTTACCGTCACGCAGAACCGCATGATCGAAATATGACAGGTACTGATCGTCAAAGCCCCCCAACGCAAAGCCCTTTTCGGCACCCGCCTTTTGCGCCAGCCAATGGTCTGAAATCGCGCGCAGTTCCGGCAATACCGGGGCCAGGTTCTCTTTCGGGATGATCTCGAATACATAGCCCTCCCTCTCGGCCCGGTTTCTGGCCTGTCTGAACCGCTTGCGCGACTTTCCGTCCAGCGAGAAATCCCTGAGTGGCACCCGCGCGACCTCGCCGATCTTCAGGATCGACAGGCCCAGATCCAGAAATGTCGGCAGGTACTTGGTTGAAACACTGTAGAAGGCACACAGTTTTCCTTCTCGGTCCGCCAATTCCCTGAGTTGCCAGATCAATTGCCGCCCCGCCGTTTCATCGCCAACCGGCTCTCCCTTCGAGATCAGAGCGTTGCCCGTGTCTGCATAGGCAATAAATGCGGTCTCATCCGGTGAGACGAGGAACTGCTTGTCACCGGTAAGCGAGATTTGGGATTCGGTGTCCTCGCACTCCATCACAAGCCGTTCAACGACCTCGGGGATTTCAGTGCGCACAGGCGTCGGAATATCTCGCCCGAACAGAGAGTTCACGGCCACGACGCCCACGATCACCGCCACGATGAGGCTGGAGCGCAAAAAGCGCGAAGCGTCACCGTTCCAGGCAAATTCCCACCACAGGGCGTTCTGGTACTCGACATGGGAATAGGCGAACAATCCGATCCAGAATATCACCGCCAGCAGCGCCACGACACTGACCAACCAAGGAATATTCAGCCTGAAGATCGACGCGCCACTGACCCGGTAAAACGCCCCGCGGAACATCGCCAGAAGGCCAATCGTGCCCAGCATCGACAGCGCTTCGTGAGTGTCCAGCCCCTTTGCCAGCGAGGCAAAGAACCCGGCCACCATCAACAGCATGGCCACCACCCATGCGCGGTAGAGCTTTCGAAACAAACCGCGGGACACCAGCAAAAGCAGCACGCCGACAGCACTGCCGGCAAGGTGCGATGCCTCGACAAACGACAGCGGCAAGACCTCTCTCAGAACGCCAAGGTTCTGCGTGCCCGCTGGCAATGCGCCGGATATCAGCAGGACCACCCCTGCCACGGCCGCAACCCCGGCTGCCACCATCGGAACAATGGGGCGGATAACCCGATAGACCCATGTTGCGGCGCCGCCAATCCTGTGCCTTTGCGTCAGTGCGGACGCGATCGCAATGGACACGCTGGCGATACCGAACGGCAAGAAGGTGTAAACGACGCGATACAGCAACAAGGCTGCGATCACATCCGAACGTCCCGACGCTCCAAGCCCCGCGATCAGCGTGGCTTCGAACACCCCAAGCCCGCCCGGCGCGTGGCTGAGGATTCCAACGGCGATGGCGGCGATGTAGATCGTGAAGAAATAGGGATAGCCAACGCCCAGATCGTCCGGCATCAGGACATAGAGCGCCATGGACGCGCCAACCAGATCTCCGATGGCGGCCAGTGTCAGAAGGCTGGCCAGTTTGCCACCCGGCAAGTCGAACCCGATACCGGCGACGGCCAACCGCCTGCCGCCGCTGGACAACCATATGAACATCGCGACCAATGCCCCCAAAAGGCTCAGCCCGATGGCGGTTTCCACCGTTTCGCTGACAGGCATCACTTTCGAGATCCCATCCGGATGCACGGTCAGCAACACACCCAGAACCAGAACAAGCCCCATCCAGAACGCGACCCAGGACGTTGCGATAACCCCGGCCACCCGCCCCAGATCCAAGCCCAGCGACGCATATATCCGATACCGGATCGCCGTTCCGGTAATGTAGGAAAAACCCAGACAGTTCGACACGGCATAGCCGCTGGCTCCTGCCATTCCGGCAACAGGCAATGGCACTTTGCCGCCCGCCACGCTTTGCACGGCAAACACATCATAGAGCGACAGCGACAGGAAACTGAACGCGGTCCAGCACAATGCGAAAAACATCAGTTTCCACGACGTCGTTGCGATATCGGTCTGGACATCTGACCATTTCACATGCGCCGACAAATCATGCAGAACCGTCAGCGCGATCCCGGTCACGAGAACCGGTATTGCAATCCGCAGCCACGGTTTTTCCAACATGGCCGTGAGCTTTTCGGCCCAGTGTACGGCCAGAGGTTCACCGTCACTTTCCGAATTGGTCATGCTGCACGTCCCCGCCAGTTTCTGATCGCAGATACCACGCGCGGCTCACCCGCCCGTCGACGATTCAGACATCATCTGCCAACGGACTCTGGCACATTTTGGTTTTATCTCAAAGCGCTAGAGCCGCCCCTTGCGTGTTGACAGCAAAAGGTTCGTTTCCGAACGCGTCACGCCGTCGATCCGTCGGATCTGAAACAGAACCTCATCCAGTTCGGCCAGGGTTTCCGCGCTGATCTCGGCGATCAGATCCCAACTGCCATTTGTCGAATGAACTGCCGTCACCTGACGCATGGCACCGATCCGGGCCATGACGCGTTCCGTCCCGCGCCCCTCAATCTCGAGCATCATCAACCCGCGCACCGGGCTTTGCGCCAGGTCGCGACGCGTCAGGACGGTGAAGCCGACGATTTCACCGGACTGTTTCAGCCGCTGCAACCTGCTGCGGACCGTGGTGCGTGTCACGCCCAGTGTTTCCGACAGCTCTGACAGGCTTGCCCGTGCATCCCGTTGCAACGCATTGAGCAGCCGATTGTCCAATTCGTCCATGGCATCTTCTCATAAAGGAACTTCCGAGACCATTTTGAGCATTTTGCCGACTTCACGCAAGACAGTCCGACGGCCTAAATGAACACATGGAAATCAAGGATATCATACTGGTCGGCGCCCCAATGGACGCCGGGAAACGTCGTCAGGGATGCCGGATGGGACCTGATGCGTATCGCGTGGCAGGGTTGGATGAGGCGCTGTCTGATCTTGGTCACACCGTCCAAGATTGGGGCGACGTGCAGGCCGAAAACGTCGACATTCCCCGACACCCGCACCTATTCGCCCTGCCCGAATGCGTGGGGTGGACGCACGCTCTCAGCAAAGCTGCGCAAGACGCGGCGGGTCAGGGCATTCCGATTTTCATGGGGGGTGATCACGCCCTGTCCATGGGTACGGTGGCCGGGATGGCCGTCCATGCTGCTCGGATCGACCGCCCTCTTTTTGTGCTATGGCTTGACGCCCACAGCGACTTTCACACTCCGGACAGTACCGGCAGCGGCAACCTGCACGGAACGCCGGTGGCGTATTTCACCGGCAGACCCGGATTTGAGGATTTCCCCCCTTTGCCGGCCGTCATACCGACGGATCGCGTCGGCATGATCGGATTGCGTTCTGTTGACCCGGCGGAACGGGCGGCGCTGGAGCAAGACCGCGCCATGCTGGCGGATATGCGCAGCATCGATGAAAATGGAATCAAAGCCCCCCTTTTGGCCTTTCTTGATCGCGTGAAGGCAGAAAACGCTCTGCTACATGTATCTTTGGATGTCGATTTCCTCGACCCGGCAGTGGCGCCCGCAGTCGGCACGACCGTGCCCGGCGGTGCAACCGAGCGCGAAGCCCACCTAGTAATGGAACTGCTGCATGAAAGCGGGCTTGTCTGCTCGCTGGACCTGGTCGAACTGAACCCGTTTCTGGATGAGAGGGGCCGAACCGCAAAACTGATGGTCGATCTGGCCGCCTCGTTGATGGGTCGCCGTATCTTCGACCGTCCCACCCGGAGTTTTTGATGCTGTCTCTGCAAGCGCCATCTGCCGCCGTCATGATCCGGCCGCACGCTTTTGCGTCCAACCCGGAAACACGCGATGACAATGCCTTTCAAACGCTGAGCACCGCATCCGCCCAGGCCACGTCGGAAGCGGCCAGGGATGAACATGATCGGGCGGTACAGCAATTGCGCGACGCCGGTGTCACTGTTCATGTGTTTGACGATTTCGGGGACCTCAACACACCTGACAGCGTTTTTCCAAACAACTGGTTCTCGACGCATCCCGGCGGCCATGTGGCGATCTACCCGATGTACGTGCCATCGCGCAGACGCGAACGCCGGACCGATGTAATCGAACTGCTCAAACAGGAATACCGTGTGCAGGATGTCATCGACTATTCCGGGCTGGAACAAGACAACCTGGCCCTGGAAGGAACCGGCGCGATGGTGTTGGATCATGTGGCCCGTATCGCTTACACGGTGACGTCCAATCGCGCCGATCCGGTCCTGTTGGAACGGTTCTGCACACATTTCAACTATGAACCAATCGCCTTCGAAGCCCGCGATGCCAAGGGCCGAGACGTTTATCACACCAACGTTTTGATGGGTATCGGAACGCATTACGCCCTGATTTGCCTCGACATGATTTCGGACCCGGCCCGCCGCATGACCGTTCGCAATCGGCTGGAAGAATCCGGTCGAACGGTCATTGACCTGACGCACGACCAAATTGCCGAGTTCGCAGGTAACGCCATTGAACTGACCGGACGGGATGGGTTGGTTCTTGCCCTGTCCAGCAGGGCACTTGCCGCCCTCACACCAGACCAAATCGCAACAATCCAGGACAGTGCAACACCGTTGCCGCTGTCCGTTCCTACAATTGAAACCGCCGGTGGGTCCGTGCGCTGCATGATTGCAGGCGTTCACCTTGCCCGCCGATAGGAGAGCACCATGCAACCTTCAGACAAGGCCCTGGTACCATTCGTTTCCGTCGACAACATGATGCGACTGGTACACCACATTGGCGTCGAACAGATGATCACGCAGATTGCCGCTCAGATCGAAGCCGATTTCAAACGATGGGAAAGCTTCGACAAGACACCTCGCATTCCGGCACATTCTCCTCATGGCGTAATTGAGTTGATGCCAACTTCGGATGGTGAAGCGTACGGGTTCAAATACGTAAACGGCCATCCCAAGAACACCTCCGAGGGGCTGCAAACCGTAACTGCATTCGGTCTGTTGGCAGATGTCTATACAGGATATCCGACGCTGTTGACCGAAATGACAATGCTGACCGCGCTGCGCACGGCTGCAACTTCGGCATTGGTCGGGCGCTATCTGGCCCCAAAAAACGCCAGGACAATGGCCATGATCGGCAATGGCGCACAGTCCGAATTCCAATGCCTTGCCTTCAAGGCAATGTGCGGAATCGACACCGTTCGGCTTTATGACATCGACCCGAATGCCACGTCGAAATGCGCTGCGAACTTGCAGGGCAAGGGCCTGACAGTCATCCTTTGCAAGACGCCGGAAGACGCCATTGAAGGTGCCCAGATCATCACTACCTGCACGGCAGACAAGAAATACGCAACGATCCTGACCGACAACATGGTCGGGCCCGGCGTGCACATCAACGCCATCGGAGGCGATTGCCCCGGCAAGACCGAGCTGCATCGCGACATCCTGTTACGTTCGGACATCTTCGTCGAGTACCCTGAACAAACCCGGATCGAAGGCGAAATTCAGGCGCTGGACGCGGATCACCCTGTGACCGAGATGTGGCAGGTCATCACCGGCGCCGCCAAGGGGCGCATCGATGAGCGGCAGATCACTTTATTCGACAGTGTCGGCTTTGCCATCGAGGATTTCTCGGCCCTGCGCTATGTGAAACAGGCGATTGAAGGCACAACCTTCTTTGAACCTCTGGACATGTTGGCCGACCCGGACGATCCGCGCGATCTGTTCGGAATGTTGATGCGAGCTGGATAACACGCGATCTTGGGGGCTCTGCCCCCGCCGCGCTGCGCGCGCCTCCCCCGGGATATTTTCAGCCAGATGAAGCAGGGGATCCGAACTTCATCTGGCCACAAATATCCCGGAGCGCGAGGCAGAGCCTCGCTTCCGAGCTATCCCGCAAGCGATGGCAGGTAGAGGACAATACCCGGGAATGCCACAAGCATTGCGATGGTCAGGGCGTCCGCGATGAAAAAGGGCGTGACGCCTTTGAACACATCTTGAACACTCAGGTCCGGGCGCACACCGGCAACGACAAAGCAGTTCAGCCCGATGGGCGGTGTAATCAGGCAAAACTCGGCCATTTTGACGACCAGAATGCCAAACCAGATCGCGCACATCGGGCCGGACATTCCAAACGCGCTGTCGGCGGCACTGACGGTTTCACCACCATTCAAGGCCATTACCGCCGGATAGACGACGGGCAAAGTCAAAAGCAGCATGCCGATCGCGTCCATGAACATGCCCAACACCGCATATGCCAGAAGAATGCAGATCAGGATCATCATGGGCGACATCTCGAGCCCCGTGATCCAATCCGAGAAGGCGCCCGGCAGGTCGGCGAACCCAAGAAAGCGCACATAGATCAGAACGCCCCAGATGATTGAAAAGATCATCGCCGTCAGTTTGGCGGTTTCCAAAAGCGCAGATTTGAACTCGGCCCAGCGCATTCCGTGGAACAAGGCGAAACAGAATACGATGAAGGCGCCAATGGCACCGCCTTCCGTCGGAGTGCCCCATGCTTTTTCTCCAAACGGATTGTAGACAAAGCAAATGATGATCAGGATGACGGCGACAATCGGAATAGCACCGGGAAGAGCGGCAAAGCGCTGTTTCCAGGAAAACCCCGTGACAGGCGGACCAACGGATTTGAAGATCACTGCAATCCCGACGATCAGAAGGCCGTATACAATTGCGGAAAACGCACCCGGAATGAACCCCGCCAACAGCAGCTTCCCGACATCCTGCTCGACGATGATCGCGTAGATCACCAAAATGGCCGAAGGCGGGATAAGGGAGGCCAGCGTCCCGCCCGCGGCAACCACACCTGCTGCAAAGCGTTTGTTATAACCCACCTTCAGCATTTCCGGAATCGCGATACGGGCGAAGACGGCCGAAGTCGCAACCGAAGCTCCGGACACCGCGGCGAACCCGGCTGTGGCGAAAACGGTCGAAACCGCCAACCCTCCGGGCACCCATGCGACCCAACGTTTTGCGGCCTCGAACAAAGCACGGGTAAGCCCCGCGTAATAAGCCAGATACCCGATCAGGATAAAGGTCGGAATCAGGCTAAGAGTGTGGGACGCGACCTTGGAATGTGGCACCTGCCCCGCGGTCTTGACTGCCACTGTCAGCGCCTTGCCAAACCGTTCCGGATCGTAACCGAACTTGGCCCAGAAAATCCAAACCAGTCCGACAAGCCCTGCCAAACCCGCTGCGAAGGCGACCCGCATGCCCGCCACGACAAGGACCAGAAGGCCGCCAGTGACCCAAAGGCCAATCTCAATCGTGTCCATGTATCAGTCCTGCCCTTCGAACTGTTCGGCCTCGGCCGCCGCCTGCGCCGCTGCATCCTGTATCAGCGGAACGGCCGCCGGAGCGTCCAGCCCCAGCCAGAACGCCCGACCATACCCCCAGACTTGCAGCGCAAGGCGCAGGCAGAGAACGGAAAATGCAACGGGTGCCAGCAGCTTGGCCGGCCACAAGGGTATGCCGATGTCGATCGAACTGTCCCGGCTCCACATTGGGGCGCCAAAATCAAAGGACCGGTCGAAATGAGACCAACTGCCCCAAACCAGAGCCAGCATCAGGATCAGGATCAGAACCACCGAGAGCAATTCGAACAGCCACAAAGCCCGACCGTGCAAGCGGGATATGACTATGTCCATCCGGATATGCCCCCCATCACGCTGAACATATGAAATGCCCAGAAAAGCGATGAGAGGCATCGCCTGTTCGATCCAGTCCACATAGCCCGGCAAAGGAGCATTCAGTGCATTTCGACCACTGACCGATACAACGGCCAATACCATCAGTGAAAAAACCGCCAATCCGCTGATCAGTGCCAGAAACCGTTCGAGCACGAGCAAACGCTGATCCAACTGGCTCAGACGGCTGCCGTCTACCAGAACCGTGGCTTGTCCTGCCATTCCGGTGTTTCCTTGTTGTTTGTTGCCGGGCGCCTTGAAAGCACCCGGCCTTGTGGATCAGTTGCCGCCGCGCTGTTGCTTCAGCGTCGTCTGGACAAGATCGTAAAGGTCCTGCGCCGGCAGGCCCTGTGCGGTCATGTCCGCAATCCATTTTTCACGGATCGGATCAGCGGCCTTCGTGCGGAACTCTTCGATTACCGCGTCGTCGATCATGACCTTCTGGACACCCTTTTCTTCCAGGACACTGTCCCATTGTTCGAGCAAGCCGCCGTAATTCGCAAGGTAGTGATCGATCGCCTCGTCAATCGAGCTGTCCAGAGCCTCACGATGTTCGGCTGGCAGGGCCTCGTAGGCATCGATGTTGACGACAACCGGGCAGTTCACCGTTCCTGGATTCAGGTTCGCGGTCCACCAGTCCGCTTCGTTGATCGTTCCGAATGACAGGTGCGCGTGCTGGGCAAAGGCCACGGTGTCGACGACGCCCGATTCCATCGCATTGAAGGCTTCGGTCGCCGGAACCGATGTCGGCACCCCTCCGACCGCCTCGAAGGCCTGACCAAGGCCACCGGTCGCCCGGACCCGCATTCCGTCAAATTCAGCAAGTTCATCCCGCGGCTCGCCCGTGCCGACAAGGTTATACTGCGGCATTGGCGAGGTCATGATGATGCGGGCGTTCCATTGCGCCATCTCTTCCTTGACCGCTGGATGGTCGTATACTGCATGGCTTACCGCAACTTCTTCCTGCAGGTTGTTCACACCCAGAAATGGCAGTTCCAAAACGGTAATCGCCCGGTTCTTGTCGCGGTGATAGCCGGCACAGAACTGCGCCATCTCAAAGGCGCCGATTTCGATCCCGTCCAGGTTTTCCTTGGGTTTGGACAACCCGCCATAGCTGACATTGATGGTGAATTCGCCACCGGTTTTCTCGCTGACCAGTTCGGCCAGCTTTTCAACATGTTCCGTAAAGGCGCGGCGCTTGCCCCAGACGGATGCGTTCCATTCCGTCGCTGCAGCTTCAGTCACAAAAGCAACGCCAAGGGCGGCGACTGCGGCACCGCTCAACATCTTTTTCATAGTTTTGTCTCCCATAGGTGCGCCCCCTACCGAGGCGCTTGCCGATCAAGCTAGCGCCAACAATCGGTTGTGCCAACCCTAACCGGGATTTGCGTATTTTGCAGAATAAGCCCCAGAAATGACTCAAAACGACAGAAGCCTTGAGGTCACCTGTCGTTGCAACCACAATTGACACACAGCGCCCTCAATTCTCGTTACCTTTAAGTAACTGTTTTTGTTTTATTTTAGCGATTCTTTTGCCAATTTTTTTACTAATATGGCCGTGTTGTTAAAATTTCTTTACAAAGAAATCCAAGGATTACACCAATTTATTTATTTATTTTCAGAACGCGGTAATATTCAAACTTGGGGAGGAACAGGATCGACATTGCCTGAATGACAGGCAAAAAATCCACAAGTAATCCAGTCCAGAGGGAGGAGCCTCAAAGATGACCACCGCTGCCCAGGCAGATGCCAAGACTTATCCGCCATCCGCAGAAACCGTCGCTCGTGCGCATGTCGATGCGGCAAAGTATGCTGACATGTACGCAGCCTCAATCAGCGACCCCGACGCGTTCTGGGGCGAGCAAGGCAAGCGCATCGACTGGATCAAGCCCTTCACCCAGGTCAAGGACGTCAGTTACGAGTTTGGCTCGGTCAAGATCAACTGGTATGCCGATGGCACGTTGAATGTGTCGGCCAACTGCCTGGATCGTCATCTGAAAACCCGCGGCGACCAGACCGCGATCATCTGGGAGCCGGATGATCCGAATGACCCGGCCCAGCATATCTCTTACGCAGAATTGCACCGCCGCACCTGCCGGATGGCCAACATTCTGGAATCCCTGGGCGTGCGCAAGGGCGATCGCGTGGTCATCTATCTGCCGATGATCCCCGAAGCTGCTTACGCCATGCTGGCCTGTGCGCGGATCGGCGCAATTCATTCGATCGTTTTCGCGGGCTTCTCGCCCGACGCTCTGGCAGCGCGGATCAATGGGTGCGAAGCCAAGGTCGTGATTACGGCAGATGAGGCCCCGCGTGGCGGCCGCAAAACGCCGCTGAAATCCAACGCAGACGCCGCCCTGCTGCACTGCAAAGACACGGTAAAATGCCTTGTGGTCAAGCGCACCGGCGGTCAGACCACCTGGATCGACGGTCGCGACTTTGACTACAACGAAATGGCGCTTGAGGCGGACGACTACTGCGCCCCTGCCGAAATGAACGCCGAAGATCCTCTGTTCATTCTTTACACGTCGGGTTCGACCGGTCAGCCCAAGGGCGTTGTGCACACCACAGGGGGGTATCTTGTTTACGCCTCGATGACGCACGAGATCACATTCGATTATCACGAAGGTGACGTGTATTGGTGCACCGCTGACGTGGGCTGGGTCACCGGGCACAGCTATATCGTCTATGGCCCGCTGGCCAATGGCGCAACCACGCTGATGTTCGAAGGCGTGCCCACTTATCCCGACGCCTCGCGCTTCTGGCAGGTCTGCGAAAAGCACAAGGTCAACCAGTTCTACACCGCACCGACCGCGATCCGCGCGCTGATGGGTCAGGGCAATGAGTTTGTCGAAAAATGCGACCTCAGCGATCTGCGCATTCTGGGCACCGTGGGTGAACCGATCAACCCCGAGGCCTGGACCTGGTACAACGACGTTGTCGGCAAAGGCAAATGCCCCATCGTCGACACTTGGTGGCAGACAGAAACCGGCGGCCACCTGATGACGCCGCTGCCCGGTGCACATGCGATGAAGCCCGGATCGGCGATGAAGCCGTTTTTTGGCATCGAACCGGTGGTTCTGGACCCGCAATCCGGTGTTGAAATCGAAGGCAACGGTGTCGAGGGCGTTCTGTGTATCAAAGACAGCTGGCCCGGCCAGATGCGCACCGTCTGGGGCGATCATGAGCGGTTCGAGAAAACCTATTTCTCGGATTACAAAGGCTATTACTTCACGGGTGACGGCTGCCGTCGCGACGAAGATGGCGACTATTGGATCACCGGTCGTGTAGACGACGTGATTAACGTGTCCGGTCACCGCATGGGCACGGCCGAGGTGGAAAGCGCGCTGGTTGCGCATGCTGCTGTGGCCGAGGCTGCCGTGGTTGGATACCCTCATGAAATCAAAGGGCAAGGCATCTATTGCTACGTCACGTTGATGAATGATCGCGAGCCGTCGGACGAGTTGATGAAAGAGCTGCGCACATGGGTCCGCACCGAAATCGGCCCGATTGCATCTCCGGATGTGATACAGTGGGCACCTGGCCTGCCGAAAACGCGCTCGGGCAAGATCATGCGCCGTATCCTGCGCAAGATCGCCGAGAACGATTTCGGATCGTTGGGCGATACTTCGACACTGGCCGATCCGTCGGTGGTCGAAGACTTGATCGAAAACCGTGCGAATAAGTGAGGGTGTGATGGACGCTGCCACGATCACCACGCCCGCCGTTCTCATCCTTCTCGGCCCTCCGGGTGCCGGGAAGGGCACGCAAGCCCGGATGTTGGAAGAGAAATTCGGACTTGTACAACTCAGCACCGGTGACCTGCTGCGCGAAGCCGTCGCGGCCGGAACCGACGCCGGCAAAGCGGCAAAAGCCGTTATGGAAGCCGGCGATCTGGTCAGCGACGAGATCGTCATCGCCATCCTGCGCGACCGCATGGCACAGCCGGATTGCGCCAAGGGCGTCATTCTGGACGGTTTCCCGCGCACGACGGTTCAGGCCGAAGCGCTGGACAGTCTGCTGGCATCGAACAACCAGAAGATCAACGCCGCGATAAGCCTTGAAGTGGAAGACGCGGAAATGGTGACCCGTATTTCGGGCCGCTACACCTGCGCCGGCTGTGGTGAAGGGTACCACGACCAGTTCAAGAAACCTGCCGAAGAAGGCAAATGCGACAAGTGTGGCCATACCGAATTCAAGCGCCGCGCGGATGACAATGCCGAAACGGTGGCCTCGCGCCTTGCGGCGTACCACGCGCAGACGGCACCACTGATCGCCTACTATGACAGTCAGGGCGTGCTGCAGCGCACAAACGCCATGGGCAGGATCGAAGACATTGCCAATGACCTTGAAGGAATCGTTGGCGAAGTCATGAATTAGGGGGTGGATTTAGGGCCGCAAGGCTCTGATCCCAAACAGAATACTTCAAAAGACCGCTTTGGCGGACTGGAGGAGTTTTGCCTGACGTCACATGGCGTCCGGCACAAGTGAGAAGCGGCCCGACGCACTGGAGGATGTGGGCATCGGGCCGTCCAACGAGGAAGCGAAGGAGGAACCCGCGATGGCGGATCATTCAACAAACTCCGCGCAGACTGCCGAGTCCGACAAGGGCTATTGGCAGGCCAACCTGCGCCTCATCTACATCAGCCTCGCGATTTGGGCGCTGGTGTCGTTTGGATTCGGCATTCTGCTGCGTCCGATGTTGTCGGGGATCGCCGTCGGCGGAACCGATCTGGGCTTTTGGTTCGCACAACAGGGATCGATCCTGGTCTTTTTGGTGCTGATCTTCAACTACGCCTGGCGCATGAACAAGCTAGACGCCGAATACGGTGTTGAGGAGTAAACCCCATGGATCAGTTTACCATCAACCTGCTGTTTGTTGGCGCGTCCTTTGCGCTATACATTGGCATCGCGATCTGGGCCCGGGCTGGGTCCACATCTGAATTCTACGCCGCTGGTCGCGGCATCCATCCGGTCACCAACGGCATGGCAACGGCGGCGGACTGGATGTCTGCGGCTTCGTTCATCTCGATGGCGGGTCTGATTGCCTTCACCGGCTACGACAACAGCTCGTTCCTGATGGGTTGGACTGGCGGCTATGTGCTGTTGGCACTGCTGCTTGCGCCTTACCTGCGCAAGTTTGGTAAATACACCGTGTCGGAATTCATCGGCGACCGCTTCTACAGCCAGACTGCGCGTATCGTTGCCGTGATCTGCCTGATCGTGGCCTCGGTGACCTACGTAATCGGTCAGATGACCGGCGTCGGCGTGGCCTTTGGCCGCTTCCTCGAAGTGTCCAACACCTCGGGCCTGTTGATCGGTGCAGCGGTTGTATTTGCCTATGCGGTGTTTGGTGGGATGAAAGGCGTGACCTATACTCAGGTCGCTCAGTACTGCGTGCTGATCACTGCCTACACCATCCCGGCTATCTTCATCTCGCTGCAGCTGACCGGTACGCCGGTTCCGGCGCTGGGTCTGTTTGGTGACACCGCCAGCGGTGAACCCCTGCTGACCAAGCTGGACGCCATCGTGACCGAGCTGGGCTTCAATGAATACACGGCCCACCACTCGAACACGCTGAACATGGTACTGTTCACCCTGTCGCTGATGATCGGTACTGCGGGTCTGCCGCACGTCATCATGCGCTTCTTCACCGTTCCCAAAGTGGCTGACGCACGTTGGTCGGCTGGCTGGGCGCTGGTCTTCATCGCTCTGCTGTATCTGACCGCGCCTGCGGTTGGTGCCATGGCGCGTCTGAACATCAGTGACATGATGTGGCCCAATGGCGGCATCGAAGGCGGTGCTGTGACTGTTGAACAAATCGACAATGACGCACGCTATGACTGGATGGCCACGTGGCAAAAAACCGGTCTGCTGGATTGGGAAGACAAAAACGGCGACGGCAAGATCCAGTACTACAACGACAAGAATGCCGACATGCAGGCACTTGCCGAAGAAAAAGGCTGGGTTGGAAACGAGCTGACCAAGTTCAACCGTGACATCCTGGTTCTGGCCAACCCCGAGATTGCCAACCTGCCGGGTTGGGTGATCGGTCTGGTCGCAGCCGGCGGTCTTGCGGCTGCTCTGTCCACCGCTGCGGGCCTGCTGCTTGCAATCTCGTCGGCTGTGTCCCACGACCTGATCAAGGGTGCCATCAACCCGCAAATCTCGGAAAAGGGCGAGCTTCTGTCAGCGCGTATCGCAATGGCCGTGGCGATTGTGGTTGCGACCTATCTAGGTCTGAACCCACCGGGCTTTGCGGCACAAACCGTGGCGCTTGCGTTCGGTCTGGCGGCAGCTTCGATCTTCCCGGCGCTGATGATGGGGATCTTCTCGACCCGCATCAACAACACCGGCGCGGTCGCAGGCATGCTGGCTGGTCTGGTCGTCACTCTGGTCTACATTTTCCTGCACAAGGGCTGGCTGTTCATTCCGGGCACCAACTCGTTCACTGATGCAGATCCGCTGCTGGGTCCGATCAAGTCGACCTCGTTCGGTGCGATCGGTGCCATGGTCAACTTTGCAACGGCCTACATCGTTGCCGGTATGACCAAGGAGACTCCGCAGGAGATCAAGGATCTGGTCGAAAGCGTACGCATTCCCCGTGGTGCGGGCGCAGCTCAGGATCACTGAGTATGATGCGGTTGTCGGCACTTGCCTTCGGCCGCGTCTTTCGATCCACTGTTCCCGCCCGGCACACCACCGGGCGGGATTTTTTCACCAGAATACCGGAGACATCAGATGCCCCTATCCCACGATGAAATTACCCGGTTTCTGAAATCCGTTCATCCCTATGACGCGCTGCCGTCGGACACCCTCGATCAGATCGTAAAGCAGATCGAGGTCTGGGAGGTTGAGGAAGACGCCTCGGTCTATGAGCTCGGCCATTCCCTGCCCGGGGTCTTTGTGATTTATGAAGGACAGGTTGAGATCACCGACGAGAACGGCGCAGTCGTTTCTCATCTGGGGTTGCGCAATTCCTTCGGTGAACGCGGCCTGTTGAAGGACGGCAAGGCTGCGACCAAGGCCCGCGCTCATACACCATCCGTCCTGATGGTTCTGCCTCCGGATTTGGTCCGGACTTTGATCGACAACCACGACGTCGTCGCCAAATTCTTCAATCGAACCCGCGGTAATCGCAGCGGCCCTCAAAGCCTTGCGACCAGTTCGATTGACGTTCTGATGGCGCGCGATCCCGCCACCTGCCCTGCGGACACGACAGTTCAGGAAGCGGCACGGATCATGCGTGACAAACACATCTCGTCACTATGCGTGACAGATGGAGAGACGTTGCAGGGTATCGCCACCCTGCGGGACATTTCGGGCAAATTTGTTGCCGACGGGTTGCCCGTAACAACACGGATATCCGAAATCATGACTGCAAATCCCGTAACCCTCTCGCCCAGCGATATCGGCTCGGACGTTCTGCATATCATGATGGAGCGCGGCATTGGCCACATCCCGGTTTCCGAAGGCGGTCGTCTGGTCGGGATCGTGACGCAGACCGATCTGACCCACTATCAGGCCGTCAACTCGGCCGAGTTGGTTGGTCGGATCGCAAAGGCCGACAGCGCAGAAGAGATGGCGAGGGTGACGGCGGAAATTCCGCAGTTGCTGGTTCAGTTGGTTGCCGGCGGGAACCGGCACGAGATCGTCACGCGGCTGATCACCGATATTGCCGACACGGTTACCCGTCGCCTGCTGAAATTGGCCGAAACTGAACTAGGCCCGCCGCCTGTACCCTACTTGTGGCTGGCCTGCGGTTCACAGGGCCGGCAAGAACAAACCGGCGTATCGGATCAGGACAATTGCCTGATGCTGGATGACAGCGCCACCGACGCCGATATGTCCTATTTTACCAAACTGGCCATATTCGTCTCTGACGGGCTGGATGTCTGCGGGTACTTTTACTGCCCCGGCGACATGATGGCGACCAATCCGCGCTGGTGTCAGCCGGTTCGTGTCTGGCGCGACTATTTCAAGGGCTGGATTGCCAAGCCAAACCCCGAGGCGCAAATGCTGGCTTCGGTCATGTTCGACCTGCGCCCCATCGGCGGCGCATTTGAGTTGTTTGCCGACCTGCAAGCCCACACTCTGGCAGCGGCCAGGGCAAACTCGATCTTCGTCGCACACATGATTTCGAACTCGCTGAAGCATACGCCCCCACTGGGCCTGCTGCGCGGTTTCGCGACGATCCGCTCGGGTGAGCATCGCAATACACTGGACCTGAAACACAACGGAGTTGTGCCCGTCGTCGATCTGGCGCGCATCTACGCGCTGCAAGGCGAGCTGACCGAGGCCAACACCCGCGCCCGCCTGAAAGCCGCCGAGGCCAGCGGTGTGCTCAGCCCTTCTGGTGCGCGTGACCTGCTGGACGCCTATGATCTGATCGCGGAAACCCGGCTCGAACATCAGGTTCGGCTGGTTAAGTCCGGAGCGATGCCCGACAACTATCTGCCACCGTCTGAATTGTCGGACTTTGAGCGAAGTCATCTGCGTGATGCTTTTGTGGTGGTAAAAACGATGCAATCGGCAGTTGGCCACGGCAAGGGAATGCTGGGCTGACATGCGACTGACCAACGGAGAGACCACATGTTTCTGGAACTGATCGGCACGGTTTTTGCGGGGATCGCATTTGCCGGAATCGTTCTTCTGCTGAACAAGCTGACCGGAGGGCGCCTGCCGAAATGGACAACGCCGGTTGCGGCCGGTCTTGGAATGATCGCGATGACCATCACCAGCGAATATTCCTGGTACGATCGCACGCGCGACCAACTGCCTGAAGAGATGACCATCGTGCAAGAGGTCGAAAGCCGCGCGTTTTATCGCCCCTGGACCTACGCGGTGCCGTTCGTTGACCGGTTTGCCGCAATCGACACCGTATCGGTGCGCACAAACGAAAACGTTCCGGAACAACGGCTTGTCGATCTTTACTTCTTCGGCCGCTGGGCTCCGGTTTCGAAACTGCCGGTGGCCGTGAATTGTGCAGAAGGCCGCCGCGCCAACCTGGCGGATGGTGCCGAATTTGCCGAGGACGGGCGTCTGGTGAACGCTGACTGGATTGCAGCCGGAACCAATGACCCCGTCATCGCAGCCACTTGCGGGGTTTGATCATGCTGACCGGATTGAGTTTGAGGCTCAGGATTTTTCTGTTTTTCTGCCTCCTCGCCCTGGGCGGGGTTGCCATCAGCGCCACCGCTCTCTGGATCACCTATTCCCGTGCGGGAAACCCCGGTCTGCTGAATGATTTCGTCTTCGCCGAAATCCTGATCGGATTTGGATTTCTGGCACTGGTCGCGGGTGTTTGGCTGCTGTTCGACGACAACGTCGCCAAACCGATCGAACGGCTTTCCGCCCAGTTGCGTGCCCGTGCACATGCCGGTGTAAGCACCGACCTGGACATGCAGGCCGCGCGGTATCTGGGCGATCTTGCCCCGGCTGCGGCGGGATTGGCGGAACAACTGGCCTCGAACGCCATGCGCACAGCCGAGGCCGTGGCCGCCGAAACCGCGCATCTGGCCGCAGAAAAACAGCGCCTGACCGCGCTGCTGACGGAAATTCCGGTGGCCATGCTGCTGGCCAGTCCGAAACATCAGATCGTTCTGTACGACGGGCAGGCCGCCGAGGTTCTTGCCCAGATCGCGCATCCTCGTCTGAACGCATCTCTTTTCGAATACCTCGAAGCCACCGGCCTGACAGACGCATATGCCAAGATGTGCAAAACCGGAAAGGACGTCTATTGCACCCTGTCCAGCGTGGACGGGCGGCAGACATATTCCGCCCGGATGAAACCCTTGGGCGATGCACCCGGATATATGCTTGTCTTCGAAGACAGCGCGACACATATGTCGCCGGACGATGCCCGCCCGCTGGTCTATGATTTCGAACTTCTCAATAAACCGGGGGATGATGCGTTCGAGAACCGCCCCCTGACGGATCTGTGTTTCGTGGTTTTCGACACGGAAACAACCGGTTTGCTGCCTCACAAGGATGAGATCGTACAGATCGGCGCAGTGCGCGTTCTGAATGGTAAAATCGTTCAGGGTGAGCATCTGGACATGCTGGTTGATCCCGGCATTCCGATTCCCCCGGCCTCGACCAAGGTACACAAGATCAGCGATCGTATGGTTCAGGGGGCGCCCGATATCGCCGAAGCCGGACGCGTATTCCATCAGTTTTCGCGCGACGCCGTGATCGTGGCGCATAATGCCCCGTTCGACATGGCGTTTCTGCGCCGCCATGCCAAACGGATGGGTGTCGAGTGGGATCATCCGATACTCGACACGGTCTTGCTGTCTGCGGTGCTGTTCGGGGCAAGCGACACGCACACACTGGACGCCTTGTGTGAACGGTTGGAAATCACGATCCCCGAAGCGTTGCGCCATACCGCACTTGGCGATGCGATTGCCACGGCCGAGGCATTGATCAAGGTGCTGCCGATCCTGCAAGCACGCGGTCTGACGACTTTTGGCGAGGTGATTATGGAAACCCGCAAACACGGTCGTTTGCTAGAAGATCTGAACTGACAGTATAAATTGCACCCGGCAGTCAGCTTTTCATGGACAATCCGGGCCACGCATGGCACCTGATGCGCGGCCAAGGATTAAGCGCGCAATGACCGAAAAGACCTTTAGACCGACCCCGGATCAAAGCCCCGCCTTTCGGGAAGCGCTGGGATGCTTTGGCACCGGTGTCACGGTGATTACCGCGCAATCCGACAATGGCCCGCGTGCCATTACGGTGAATTCATTTGCCTCAGTCTCATTGGACCCGCCACTGGTCCTGTGGTGTCTGGCCAAGGAATCATTTCGATTCGATACGTTCAGTACCTGTGATCTCTATTCGATCCACGTCATGGCACAGGATCAGCAGGATCAGGCGTTGCGGTTTGCACGCGATGGGGCGGATTTCTCACATGCAGACTGGACCGAGGATGAGGCCGGGCGCCCACATCTGGCCCAGTGTCTGGCCCGGTTCGATTGCCGCCTTCATGCCCGTCATGACGCCGGGGATCATCTGATCATCGTGGGTCAGGTAGATCAGGTCATGTATCGCACCGGCAAAGGGCTGATCTTCAAACGCGGGCAGTTCGGCGGGTTTGTCGACCTGATCTAATCGTCCAGCGACCCGTGAACCGCCAACGCCTCCAACTCCGCGTCCTGCGGAGTGATCACGCGAAAGGCTTCGTGCACGCCTGTCTCTGTCAATTCCCTTGCGACGGTCAACAGCGTGTTGGCCGGATGGTCTTCACACAACTCTGACATGTGGTCGATTTCAGCTTGCGCAACGCCCAATGCGGCCTCGACCGAGGGTGCGCCATAGAACTGCACAAAATGTTCGGCCAGATTACGCGTAATCTGATCTTTCTCTGCGGCTTCGATCTGCGTCACGGCGACAAAAGTCACCCGGCCAAAGGTTTCCAACCCCAGCCAGCCATTCGCAAATGCCTGTCGTGCCTTGCCTTCAAGATCGCCCTGCCCCCAGTTGGAAAACTCAAACCCACCCGAAACGCACCACTCTCCGGTGCGCGCCGGGGAGTGAAACACGTTCATGTCGCTTTCGTCGAAATGGATCGCTCGGGCCAGTTTCATTCTCGGTTCTCCAACAAGGCAGTTAGTGGGCGCAGATACGTATCGACCCCATCGCGGATCAGCATCCCGAAACGTTCATCCGTTCCAAGGAATACGCCACCGTCGATCAGCGGTTCGCCTACGCCGCGCAGCAGGCCCATCCATTCGGCGTGCAAGGACGCGTTGCCATCCTCCTGCCAACGGTTTAGCCAGGTCAACATGTGTCGTGACCAGCTTTCCACCAACTGCGTTGCAGAAACCTCGGCACAGCCTTCATCGTACAGCGCGGTGATATCAGGGGTTTCACCCGGCGCATCACTGGTTTGCAACAGCGTCAGCTCCCAACCGACGACCAGCCAGTCCGGCTCTTCCTCGGGCATTGATGTTGACGCAGCCGCGCGGAACCGGCCGCACCGCGCCCCGTTCACGCAAATCAGACCATCCCAACCCAGATGCACCGCAACCTCTGGTGGGGCCAAAGCGCCCAGCGCGTTCTGGAACCCCACAGCACAAAGCGGCAGCATCGCCACGGCATCCTGCAACGGTACCTCGGGGGCAAAAACAATTGCCACGCGCAGGAAATCCGCCTGAATATTGTAGACAACCGTCCCCGCATCACAGCCTAGCGCAGCCATGGCCTGCGCGCGCTCGAACGGGTCTTCCCCACCCTGAACCGGGTGGCCCGTCAGCAAGGGTGGGAAAACCGGCTGGCTCATGCGTTGCCTTTGGCGATCATGTCGCGGGCGATCTTGCGGAATGCCTCGGCTTGCGGGCTGTCAGGTTTGCTGACAACGATGGGCGCGCCCCCGTCAGCGGCGACGCGGATGTCCAGATGCAACGGGATTTCACCCAGCAGCGGCACGCCCAGCGCCTCTGCCTCAGACTTGACACCACCATGACCGAAAACATGTTCTTCGTATCCACAGTTCGAACAGATATGCGTGGACATGTTTTCGATCATCCCGACAATGGGTGTCTTGAGCTGGTTGAACATGTCGATCCCTTTGCGGGCATCAATCAGGGCCACGTCCTGCGGCGTTGAAACGACAATGGCACCATCCACCTGGAACTTCTGGCTCAGCGTCAGTTGCACGTCACCGGTGCCGGGCGGCAGATCGACGATCAGAACATCCAGCGCGCCCCATTGCACCTGGCTCATCATTTGTTGCAGCGCACCCATCAGCATCGGCCCGCGCCAGACAACCGCCTGACCTTCGTTGGTCATCAAACCCATCGACATCATGGTGACCCCGTGGTTGCGCAGCGGCAGGATTGTCTTGCCGTCAGGGCTGGCCGGACGGCCCGAGACACCCAACATCCGGGGTTGCGACGGCCCGTAAACATCCGCATCCAGCAGACCTACACGCCGGCCTTCCGCAGCCAATGCGCAGGCAAGGTTGGCCGAAACGGTGGATTTGCCAACCCCACCCTTGCCGGAGGCAACGGCGATGATCCGATCCACACCCGGCACTGCCTGCGGCCCGGTTTGCGATGGCTTGGGTTTCGGTTTCAGATCCGGCGGTGCCTTGTCGGAATGCGCGGTCATCAAGGCCGAAACATTTGCCACGCCTTCCACCATCTGAGCGGCCTTTTCAGCCGTGGCGCGGACGGGTTCCATCTTTTCCGCATATTTCGGGTCGACCTCAAGCACGAAGCGTACCGTGTCGCCTTCCACATTCAAGGCGCGCACGATGCCTGCGCTTACGATGTCCTGCCCGGATACCGGGTCGGTGATCTTTTTCAGGTTCGCCAGAACCGCGTCACGAACACTCATGCTTGTTCCCCTTGATCCGCCCTGCTGACAGGGGCGTGCGTATCGACTCGCCGCTCATTGCACGTGTCTCCGTCTTTGTCTGTACATTTGACGCATCCCGCCCCGCGAAGTTACGTTGAGCCATGCGCTTTGTCCTCTTGTGCCTGAGCCTGACGCTCTCTGCCACCCCCTCTTGGTCACAAGAGGCGATTGGCCTTGCGGCCCCGGCAGAGGTTAAAGACTCTGGTCTGTTGCAACATATCCTTCCTCGCTTCTCTCTCAAGACCGGGATCCGTGTTATTGCAGACGACGCCGGGGTTATGGTGCTGGAAACCGCGCCGCCCGGTGATCCGGTCTTTGCCCGCGGCGAGGTGATCTATCACCTGCGTATCGAAGACAGTGACCGCCAGGCCCGTTTTCTGGAATGGCTGAAGTCGGACATCGGCAAGCGCACGGTGGAAAGCTTTGCCCCGACAGACGGAGGGCCCTACTCTGCCAATTTTGATATTGTCGAGGTTGAGTCCGGTGACATCGTCGAAGGCGACACCCAACTCGGCGAGGAATTGTCGATGACCCATTGCGGGCGCTGTCATGTCATCGGGCCAAGGAACCGTATGAATGGCCTGGGGTCGACGCCCTCTTTCGCCGTTCTGCGCGCAATGCCTGACTGGTCGCGGCGGTTCGAGGCGTTTTTCGCCCTGAACCCCCACCCTGCATTCACGCAGATCGACGGGCTGACGCCCCCTTTTGATCCCGAACGCCCTTCCCCAATTCACCCGGTTGAGATGACATTGGATGATCTTGACGCGATTCTGGCGTTCGTATCGCGCATCGACGCTGCGGATCTGGGCGCCCCCCTTAAGCTTCAGTGATCCTTTCTGTCCGAATAGTAATCCTCAGTCGTGACGACCCGAGGCCTGGGTTTTGACTGGAACGGATTGTCTTGCTGTTGGAACTGCACGTTCACCCGGCAATCGTCACACATCTGGATCATCCGCGCCTGATCCGAAGTCGCGAACATCGGGTGCGTGCCCGACAGCTTCTCCATGATCCGCTCGACCGTGGATTTCACGCCAAACAGCGCCCCGCATTCCACGCAGGCAAAAGGTTCTTCTTCGTTCAGAACCTGCTGTGACAGGGCCGCGTCGCTGAGATCAAGTTGTGGAACAAGCGTGATCGCATCCTCGGGGCAAATGGTCTTGCACATCCCGCATTGCAGACAGGCGTCTTGCTGGAAGTTCAGTTGCGGCTTGTCCGGGTTGTCGATCAAGGCACCGGATGGGCATAGCGACACGCAGCTGAGGCACAGGGTGCAGCTGTCGGTATTCACTGCAACCGCCCCGTAAGGCGCATTCTCGGGCAATGGCAAAGGCGCGTCGGCCTGCGGGTTCAGCGCCTGCGCTGCCAGCCGTGCAATTTGCCGGCGATTGCCCATAGGCAAGACCGGATCGGACAAAGGCCGGGGCACCGCTTGCCCGTACAGCAGATCGGACATCGCATCGGGGTCAGCCTCATCAATCACGCCGGTGCCCTCTGGGCCTGCAAGGGCATGTGCCAATTCAAGTTCCCGGTTCAGCGCTTCGCGTTCGGTTGACGGTGCCAAAAGAACATCCACCCGTGCAAACCCATGCGCCAGAGCCGCCAGCATCTCGGCATGGCCAAAGCCGGATATCACGTTCAGTTCCAAAGGGATGACGTCCGAAGGCAATCCACGCCCGAAACGCGCGGCCAACCTAATCATCTCGGCCCCGTGGGCGTCATGGACAAGCAGCCGAGGCGCGGTGCCACCAGCCCGTCGATAGGTGCGGGCCAGAATATGCATCCGCGACAACAGCGCCGAAACAGGTGGGTCTTCATAGGTTATGGCCGTTGAAGGGCATAGCGCAGCGCATGCACCACAGCCTGCACATACCATCGGATCGACGGCAACATACTCGCCCGCCGGGGAAATCGCTCCGGTTGGGCAGATATCCAGACAGTTGGAACAGCCCACCTGCCCGGCCCGGGAATGGGCACACAGGGTTTCTTCCACCCGCACATAAAGTGGCTTTTCGAATGTTCCCACCAATTGTGCAGCTTCAAAGGCCAGACGTTCCACGGAAACCGCATCTTTGGGATCAGCTCGCAGGTAGCCCTCGCGCTTGGCCGGGGCCTGCACGAAAGGCGTTTCTCCTGCCAGGTCAATGACAATGTCGCACGCGGAATGCGCGCCGTCCTTTGGATCGGTCCATGCAAACGCGCCGCGCCCACCGGGCACGACTTGCTGAAGCGCGTCCAGACGCAGCGAAAACCCACCGAGCGCACCGGAAACCGAACGCAACCGCCCCCGCACCACGTCATAGTCCCGCGAGAGAGGTTCCGTTAGATCAGTCGTCATAACGGTCACTGCCAACGAATCCGCCAGACGCTCAGCCAGATCAAAGGCCACCGCACCGGGCCCGATGATGAAACAAGTGCCTTCACTGAAGACATCCACGCTGGGTGTGACCGGTTGCGCCAGAACGGCCTCGGCCGCCAATGCCGCCATCTTGGGGGTCGCATCCGCACCTTGGTCAGACCACCCGGCCCGATCGCGCAGATCGACAAATCCGGGCACGTCGTTATTCAGATCTTCGGCCAGTGACCTGAAAACGTCATCCTCTTGCGCACAAGCGATGACGGTATCACCTTCTTTCATCAAGGCAGCGGCGGACTGCAACTCATCGGTACAAAGCGCGGTATGCAACCTGGAACAGGCAACGCCGCAGGCGCTTTCGATCTTGTCCGGATCGATTGCCTGTGTTCCGGCGCAATCACATAGCAGTAGTTTCGTGGCCATATCCTCTCCTCGGGCAACCGCCCCGGTTCCATGCACACTAGGCTGTACCCCTGGGAAAGCAACTTCAACCCCTTGCCGCGTTTCCTGCACAGGGTTGAATTTCGGCAATAAATGCCACGAAACACAAGCATTCGCAGGACCTGCTCACGCAGTTGCTACCCTGGACTACGACCAAAGTCGTAGAGCTTAGGCTTGGCACACAGCTAGTTTGTGTACCATAGTGGACTTGGAAAGGCAGGGGAGAGCCTTTCGGGGAGGAGCCAGTGGCGAAGGCCGCAAGCCAGACTGAAATGCCGGTTGGCGTCATCGTGCGCAAGACACCCGGGGTCACACGGTGGGCCCGGTGGAACTGGCGCGCTGTGGCCCTTTTACCCGGCGCAGGGCCGGCCGACTGGCAGGAACTGCGCCGCGAAGGCGATGCCGTCGAGTATCACGCGGCCACCCTGCCCCTGACGCTCTGGGCAGATGAAACCGAAGCCTACATGGTTAACTTGTCGGATGGGCAGCCTTCGCTGTACCTTGTGCTGCGGGACGAACTGAAAGGCGAAACTCCCCTGAATGCAGTTTTGATCACCGCCTCTCCGTTCGAGGGGCAGGATTACGCGGATACCGGTGAAGAAATTGTCGAGAAGATCCCGATGACCGAAGGGCTGATTGCCTGGGTTCGCGATTTTACTCTGAAACATCATCAGCACGAAGTGTTCGTCAAGCGCCGCCGCGACAAGAAGCGGACAGATCTGGTTGAAGACGGCAAGGGTGATGCTCGTATCCGGCAGACGTCGGACGTGTATCGCGCCCCGAGAAAGGCGCTGCAATGAACCGGCCCGATGATTTCTGGTCTCGCCGAAAGGCCGCCGTTCAGGCCGAAGCCAAGGCCGAGGCACTGGCCCTTGAAGAACAGGTGATCGCAGAACGGCAAGCGGAGCTGGAAGAAAAGGATGACGCCGAGATCCTCGCCGAGTTCAACCTTCCTGACCCAGAGACCCTGCAACCCGGCGACGATGTTTCGGGCTTCATGGCCAAGGCCGTGCCTGATCGCCTGCGTCGTCGTGCTTTGCGTCGGCTGTGGCGGCTGAACCCGGTTCTGGCCAATGTCGACGGGCTGGTTGATTACGGCGAGGACTACACCGATGCGGCCTGCGTGATCGAAAACATGCAAACCGCCTATCAGGTTGGGAAAGGTATGCTGGCACATATCGAAGCACTGGCGGCCGACGCGGAAGAGGCCAAAGACGATGCTGCTGAAAGCGAAGCCGATACGCGCGCTGAACCCGAGGCCGCGCCGGTCGAACCCGATACCGAGCCCGAACCGGTTTCCGTCGCCCGCGCGGACGAGCCGGAAGAAATCGACCTTCCTCCGGCGCCACGTCGAATGACATTTGAATTTGAAGGATGACCGAATGACCGCAAGTGACGCGCACACTCTGGACGTTTCAGCCGAGGATCGCCTGCGCGCGGATTTCTACAACTTTCTGGGCTTGCTGCTGGCCGGTCCACCCGACCAGATGCTGCTGGATCAAATGGCGGGCCTCAGCGGTGATGACACTGATCTTGGTCAGGCCATCCAAGCCATGGCGCGGGTTGCAAAGGTCACCAAGCCCGCCGCCGCTGAACGGGAATTCAATGCATTGTTCATCGGTTTGGGTCGAGGCGAATTGCTGCCATATGCCAGCTTCTACCTCACGGGTTTTCTGAACGAGAAACCCCTTGCGCAGCTCCGCAATGACATGGCCGTGCGTGGGATCACACGCGCCCAGAACGTGTTTGAGCCCGAGGACAACATCGCCTCATTGATGGAGATGATGGCAGGCATGATCGTTGGGCGTTTTGGCAGCCCGGCATCGCTTGAAGACCAGAAAGCGTTCTGGAGCAAACATATCGGCCCATGGGCCGCACATTTCTATTCGGATTTGGAAGCTGCTGAAAACTCGGTTCTCTATGCATCCGTCGGCACCGCCGGTCGGGTATTCATGGAGATCGAGCGCGAAGCGTTCCGGATGACAGCGGGGTAGCCCGCAAATCGCCGGTGCCCCGTGGGCACCAAACCGCAATTGGGACAGGAGGAGCCCATGAGCAAGACCAAGGAAGAAGGCGCCACACGCCGCGACTTCCTCAAACTGGCCGGAACCGCAGCACCTGCTGCCGTTGCCGCCGCCAGCCTGACCGGAAAAGCCGAAGCGGCCGAAGCGCCGACAGACGACACCCGCATCCAGGATACCGCGCATACACGCGCCTACATCGAAAGCACCCGGTTCTAGGATCGGACGTTTTCACACCCGACTGACGGTTGCGATTGGCCCCGACGTCGGCTTCAGCAGTACCAAGCCAGCCGTGGCATACACGGCGCGCAAGGGAGGAAACAAATGCTTAGGAAAAAGACCAACGGGGTTGCGAGACGCCCCCAGCGGACAAGTATCCTGTCCCAAATCGGCGAGAATACCGTCGATCGCCGCGCATTCCTGCGTGGCTCGGGCCTGACGATCGGCGGCCTTGCCGCGATCAGCGCCACGGGTGGAACCGTGACGCCAGCCAACGCCCAGACCGCAGCCAACACGGCAGTCGAGAACATCAAATCCGTCTGCACGCATTGTTCGGTCGGTTGCACCGTGGTTGCCGAAGTTCAGAACGGCGTCTGGATCGGGCAGGAACCCGGCTGGGACAGCCCGTTCAACCTGGGCGCTCATTGCGCCAAAGGGGCCTCGGTTCGAGAGCACGCCCATGGCGAGCGCCGCCTGAAATATCCGATGAAAAAGGAGGGCGGAGAGTGGAAGCGCATCAGCTGGGAAGAGGCGATCAACGAGATCGGCGACGGCATGATGAGCATCCGCGAAGAAAGCGGGCCTGACAGCGTCTACTGGCTGGGTTCCGCCAAGCACAACAACGAACAGGCTTATCTGTTCCGCAAGTTCGCCGCCTACTGGGGCACGAACAACGTGGACCATCAGGCCCGGATCTGCCACTCGACCACTGTTGCGGGCGTCGCGAATACATGGGGCTACGGCGCCATGACCAACAGCTACAACGACATGCACAACAGCAAGGCGATCTTCATCATCGGCGGCAACCCTGCCGAGGCGCATCCCGTCTCGCTGCTGCATATTCTGCGCGCAAAAGAGCAGAACAACGCCCCGCTGATCGTCTGCGACCCGCGCTTTACGCGCACTGCGGCGCACGCGGATGAATATGTCCGTTTCCGCCCCGGCACGGACGTTGCGCTGATCTGGGGTATCCTCTGGCACATCTTCGACAACGGTTGGGAAGACAAAGAGTTCATCCGCACCCGTGTCTGGGGCATGGATCAGATCCGCGAAGAAGTTGCCAAGTGGAACCCGGATGAGGTGGAACGTGTCACCGGCACTCCGGGGTCGCAGTTGAAGCGGGTTGCCCGCACGATGGCCAACAACCGTCCCGGAACGGTTGTCTGGTGCATGGGCGGAACGCAGCACACCAACGGCAACAACAACACCCGCGCGTATTGCGTACTTCAGCTTGCACTGGGCAACATGGGCACCTCGGGTGGTGGCACCAACATCTTCCGCGGTCATGACAACGTTCAGGGCGCAACGGACCTTGGTGTTCTTTCCCATACCCTGCCCGGCTATTATGGCCTGTCCGCAGGCGCATGGGGTCACTGGGCCCGTGTCTGGGGCGAAGAACCTGAATGGCTGGCCGGTCAGTTCGCCACGATCAAGGACAAGGACGGCAAGGACAAACCGCTGCAGAACGAGCGCGGCATTCCCGTTTCTCGCTGGATTGACGGTGTTCTGGAAGACCCGGCCAACATGGATCAGGACAACAATGTCCGCGCCATGGTTCTGTGGGGCCACGCGCCCAACTCGCAGACCCGGATGACGGAAATGAAGACGGCGATGGAAAAGCTGGACATGCTGGTCGTGATCGACCCGTATCCCACCGTTTCCGCCGTTTTGCATGACCGGACCGATGGCGTTTACTTGTTGCCGGCCTGTACGCAGTTCGAAACCCGTGGCTCGGTCACGGCCTCGAACCGGTCGTTGCAGTGGCGCGACAAGGTGGTCGATCCGTTATTCGAAAGTCTGCCGGACGAGGTCATCATGGCCAAGTTCGCCAACAAGTTCGGCTGGGCGGATCGGTTCTTCCGCAATATCGAGATGGAAGACCCCGAAACCCCGAATGTTGAAAGCATCACGCGTGAGTTCAACTCGGGCCTCTGGACCATCGGCTATACCGGTCAGTCGCCGGAACGTCTGAAAAGCCATATGGCCAACCAGCACACGTTCGACAGAACCACGCTGCAAGCCATTGGTGGACCAAACGACGGCGAATATTACGGTCTACCGTGGCCCTGCTGGGGCACACCGGAAATGGGCCATACGGGGACACCAAACCTCTATGACATGTCCAAACCGGTGGCCGAAGGCGGCCTGACCTTCCGCGCCCGTTTTGGCGTGGAACGCGACGGCGACAACCTGCTGGCCGAAGGGGTCTATAGCGTTGGGTCGGAAATTCAGGATGGCTATCCAGAGTTTACGATGCAGATGCTGATGGATCTTGGCTGGGACGGTGATCTGACGGCCGAGGAACGCGCGGCCATCGACGCCGTGGCCGGACCAAAGACCAACTGGAAAACCGACCTGTCCGGCGGCATCCAGCGGGTCGCGATTGCACATGGCTGTGCGCCCTTCGGGAACGCCAAGGCCCGCGCGGTTGTCTGGACCTTCCCGGATCCGATCCCGCTGCATCGCGAGCCGCTCTACACGCCGCGGCGCGATCTGGTGGCCGACTATCCCACCTATGAGGACCGGCATGCCTATCGCCTTCCGACCTTGTACGCCTCGATCCAGAAGAACGACTTTTCAAAGGATTACCCGATAATCCTAACGTCTGGTCGTCTGGTCGAATATGAAGGCGGCGGTGATGAGACACGGTCCAATCCGTGGTTGGCTGAGCTTCAGCAGGACATGTTCGTCGAGATCAATCCGCGCGATGCCAACAACCTTGGCATTCGGGACGGATCACAGGTCTGGGTCGAAGGCCCCGAGGGCGGCAAAGTCAAGGTGATGGCGATGCTGACCAACAGGGTCGGTGCCGGCGTGGCCTTCATGCCGTTCCACTTCGGCGGCCATTTCCAGGGCGAGGACCTCAGGGAGAAATACCCCAAAGGTGCAGACCCCTATGTGCTGGGTGAAAGTACCAACACCGCCCAGACCTATGGCTATGATTCAGTGACCCAGATGCAGGAGACCAAGGCGACTCTCTGCAAGATCTGGGCAGCGTAAGGAGGACGATTAATGGCTAGAGCAAAGTTTCTCTGCGACGCTGAACGCTGCATCGAGTGCAACGCCTGCGTAACCGCGTGTAAGAACGAACACGAGGTGCCGTGGGGCATCAACCGCCGCAGGGTGGTGACGATCAATGACGGCAACCCGGGCGAACGCTCGATCTCGGTCGCCTGTATGCATTGTTCGGATGCGCCCTGCATGGCGGTGTGCCCGGTCGACTGCTTCTATCAGAACGAAGAAGGGGTCGTGCTGCACTCCAAGGACCTGTGCATTGGCTGCGGCTATTGCTTCTATGCGTGCCCCTTCGGTGCGCCGCAATACCCGCAGGCGGGCAACTTTGGATCGCGCGGCAAGATGGACAAATGTACCTTCTGCGCCGGCGGCCCCGAGGAAACGCACTCGACCGCAGAGTTCGCCAAATACGGTCGCAACCGGATCGCCGAGGGCAAGCTGCCCATCTGCGCCGAAATGTGTTCCACAAAGGCCCTGCTCGCCGGTGACGGCGACGTGGTTTCCGCAGTTTACCGTGAACGCGTCGTGGCGCGCGGTTTCGGCTCGGGCGCCTGGGGTTGGGGCACGGCCTACGACCAGAAAGACGGTTGAAATCCGGCTTTTGACAAAACAGCCTCCCGCCCTTTGCGGGGGGCTTTTCAGGTGATGTGATCGGGGATCCGTTTCCTGCAACGTCACAGCAAACAAATTTGAGAGGCGCGCATGACCAATGATGTTTACTGGCTGCTGAAGCTTGACCTCGATCTGGATAAAAAGGATGAGTTCGAAGCGCTTATGGCGGAAATGGTCGCGGCCACGCTGCAAGAAACCGGCGCCAGAAGCTATGAATGGCACATGACCGGTTCGGCCGTTCATATCTATGAACGCTATGCCAGTTCCGAAGATGCCATGATACATATGCAAAATTTTGGTTCTAATTTTGCGGAACGGTTTCTGGCCCTTCTGACGCCAGTGGGGTTGGACGTGTATGGTCCGGCCAAGGATGATCTTCGCGAAGCGCTCGCACCGGTCGGCGCCGTTTTTCACCAGCAAATCGGTGGATTTGACCGCTGATATGAAAATGCACAGGAGGATATCCCTATGCGTCTGATTCAGTTTCTGCTCGTTTCGATTTCTCTGACCGGAGCCGCATGGGCGCAAGAGACCTCTGAACCCACGACGGATGAGCGCACCTCGACCGGCGGAGCGACAACGCTGGAAGACATTCTCGCCCGGCAGCGTGGTGAAACCGTCGACAACAGCTATCGTTCCGAGAACACTGGTCAGGGCAATGCCGAGGGGTTGCTGGGTCAGCTTGGCACGCGTGGAGTGGCCTCGGACAGTGACGTGTATCGCGCTTTGCGCTATGGCTCGGCTGATGTGACGGTGTCTTCTCATGGTCCGGCAGACAGCGTGCTGATTCAGGATGGCGGCATGTGGTGGCTGACCTTCCGCACCGGACCGCTGCGCGAATACGGCACCTATATCATTGCCGGGATGCTGGGCATCATCCTGTTATTTTTCTTGATCCGAGGCAAAATTCGCATCGATGGTGAGAAAACCGGCCGTACGGTCACGCGTTTCAACGGGTTCGAGCGGTTCGGCCACTGGTTGTTTGCCGGGTCATTCCTGATCCTTGGCGTCACGGGCCTGCTGACGCTTTATGGGCGCGACTTCCTGATCCCGGTTTTCGGGAAAGAGGGCTTTGCAGCCCTCGCACAGGGCTGCAAGTGGTTACACAACAATCTGGCCTGGGCCTTCATGCTGGGCCTGATCATCGTCACGGTAAACTGGATTGCCCATAACATCCCCAACCGCGTCGATCTGAAATGGCTGGCCGCGGGTGGCGGGTTGTTTACCAAGAACAGCCATCCACCGGCAAAGAAATTCAACGCTGGTCAAAAGATCATATTCTGGGCCTGCATCCTGCTGGGCGCCTCCATCAGCCTGTCGGGTCTGTCGCTGTTGTTCCCGTTCGAGATGCCCTTGTTTGCCAAAACCTTCCAGATCGCCAATGCGACCGGTATTCCGCAAATGATGGGCCTGAACCTGCCGGTGCAGATGTCGCCGCAGGAAGAAATGCAATATGCCCAGGTCTGGCACGTGATGGTTGCTTATGTGTTCATTGCGATCATCGTGGCGCATATCTATCTCGGCTCTGTCGGAATGGAGGGCGCCTTTGACGCCATGGGCACCGGCGAGGTCGAAGAACAATGGGCCCGTGAACACCACTCTTTGTGGCTGGAAGAAGTTCAGGAAAAAGAGGCAGGCAAAACCGCCGCCTCGCCTGCTGAATAGATGCGGGGGCTGGTACTGGCCCTGGCGCTGATCCCTCTGCCCGCCTTGGCCGAATTCTTCACACTCAAGGGACACGGCGGCCCAATCATGGGGATCGCCACAGCCCCGGACGGGCGTATCGCAACAGCCAGTTTCGACAATTCCGTCGGGCTGTGGGATGATCGGACCCCCGAATGGCTGGAAGGTCATGAAGCCGCCGTGAACGCCGTTGCCTTCAATGGCACGGCCATCTACTCGGCGGGAGATGACTTCACCCTGCGCAAGTGGCCCGGTGGCGACGTGGTTGGGCGACATCAGGGCAAGATCGTGGGTCTGGCAGCGTCCAAGACCCACGTCGCAACCGCCAGTTGGGACGGAATGATTGGGCTTTGGCCCGTGAACGGAGCCGCGCCCACAACTCTTGGACCGACGGGAAGCGGTGTGAACGCCGTAGTTTTTTCTTCTGACGGCACACGGCTTTATTCAGCAAGCATGGATGGGTCGCTGCGCATTTGGGATATCTCGACTGGGCAAGAGATCAACCGGCTCATCGAACACGGGTTCGGTATCAACGAGCTGGTCCTGAATGAACAGGACAACTGGATCGCTTACGGTGCCGTCGACGGAGTGACCCGAATACTGGACCTTTCCACCGGTGAAGAGCGCGATTTCACACTGGATCGTCGCCCGATCCTGGCCATGGCGCTCAGCCCGGATCGTCGGTTTCTGGCCGTGGGCGACGGCGAAGGCTATATAATGGTCATCGATACCTCGGACTGGCGCATCGCGCAGGACTTTCGCGCAACGTTGCGGGGGCCAGTCTGGGCCCTGGCCTTCTCGGTCGATGGTGAAAACATCCATGCTGGCGGGATCGACGAGGCCATGTACAGTTGGCCGGTCACCGCCCTGTCCGATCGGCAACAGATGGCTTTTGCCGAGCCAAGTTTTCTGCAAAACCCCGACGAGATGGACAATGGTGAGCGTCAGTTCGCGCGGAAATGCTCGATCTGTCACAGCCTCACCCCCAACAGCCAGCGCCGCGCAGGCCCCTCCTTGCACGGGGTTTTCGGCAGGCGCGCGGGCACGTTACCGGGATATTTGTACTCGGATACTCTGCAAGGCTCTGATATCATTTGGAATGACGAAACGATAAATGCTCTTTTCGACGAAGGGCCAGACCATTACATTCCGGGGTCCAAGATGCCGATGCAGCGAATTACACAAGCTCAGGATCGTCAGGATCTTATTGTTTTTCTGCGCCGCGCAACGGGTGCCCGGAACTGAACTGGAGGAGACCATGAAAGCCTTTCTTGCCGCGGTCGCCGCAATGGTCGTCATTGCAGTGGCAGCCCCTGTCGTGCTGGATCGGATCGGGTTCACCGCCGCCGACGCCACGTCCGGCTCTGCCGTGCGCCTCGACTGAATGTCGCAATACCTGACCACCCGCGAACTGGCCGATCTGCTGCGCATCGGCGAGCGCAAAGCCTATGATCTTGCCTCCTCGGGCGAGGTGCCCTGTGTTCGCGCCATGGGCAAGCTGTTGTTCCCGCGGGCCGAAATCATTGCCTGGCTCAACGCGTCGCGATCCGGCCCGCAGGTGGCCGAACCGCCTCTGCCTCCGATTGTAGCAGGCAGCCATGATCCTCTGTTGGACTGGGCGCTGCGTGAAAGCGGATCGGGGCTTGCCACCTATTACGACGGCTCCTTTGACGGGCTGACACGGCTGAGCGAGCGCAGCGCACAGGCGGCCGTGTTGCATATCCACGAAGACGGAGGGTTCAACGAAAAATCCCTGCGTGACGCCTTGGGCGAAGGGCCGGTGGTATTGTACGAAATCGCCCGACGCAAGCGCGGGCTGCTTCTTGCCCCGGGCATATCGGATATCAAAACGTTTAAGGATCTCAAATCGCGCCGCGTGATCATGCGTCAGGACAGTGCGGCCAGCCAACACCTGTTCGATAGCCAGCTGGAAGCCCATGGCATGAGCCGAGACGATCTGGACGCAACCCCCGGCTGCGCACGCACCGAAGAGGAACTGGCCATCGCCCTTCACGGCGAAAAGGCCGAGGCCGGCTTTGGGCTGGGGGCTTTGGCAGGGCTTTACAACCTGGGTTTCGTCTCCACCCATTCCGAGAGGCTGGATCTGGCGATTTGGCGCAGGTCATATTTTGATCCGCCAATGCAGAAACTGATAACGCTGCTGCGCTCGGATCAATTTGCGCAAAGGGCCCGTGAATTCGGTGGCTACGACCTGTCGGGCCTGGGCACGATACACCACAACGGTGCCAGCGGGTGAGCCCTCACCCGCCTTTTACCTTGTCAGGATACGCCCGCCGCAGGCCGGCTTAGTCGGCGTTCGGAAAGAACACCTGCTGTCCGTCCAGCCTGAACGACGCAATCGCTTCCTGCCCGTCCGGCCCCGTCAGCCAGTCGATGAAACGTTGGCCGGCTGCCGCCCGCACATGCGCGTGCTTGTCAGGGTTCACAAGAATCACACCGTATTGATTGAACAGGCGCGGATCCCCTTCGACCAATACCTCAAGATTTCCCCGGTTTCCAAAAGACAGCCACGTAGCTCGATCCGTCAGCGTATAGGCATCCATTCCACTGGCCACGTTCAGCGTCGCGCCCATACCAGATCCGGTCTCGCGATACCAAGCACCCGAAGCCTCGGCAGGGTCCAGCCCGGCTGCGGACCAATAGCCCAGCTCGGCCTTGTGTGTTCCGCTGTCGTCACCGCGTGATGCAAACGGCGCTTCCACCTCGGCGATTTTCGACAGCGCGGCCAACACATCGACGCCGCCGCGAATTCGGGCAGGGTCAGACTTGGGGCCGACCAGAACGAAATCATTGTACATCAGATCCTTCCGCTCTATGCCCCAACCATCAGCAACGAATTTCTCCTCGGCCGGTTTGGAGTGAACCAAAAGAACATCCCCGTCCCCGTTGACGGCGTTCCGAATGGCTTGACCGGTTCCAACCGCCACGACACGGACATCGATACCTGAATCGGCTTCGAACCACGGCAGGATGTAATCCAACAGTCCCGAGTTCTGTGTAGACGTGGTCGACTGCACCACAATAAACGGTTCTTCCGCCGAAACCGCGCTGGTCAACAGGCCCACAGCCACCACCGCTGCCCGAATTGATTTCCGGAACATCACACTCTCCGCTTTCTGTATTTCATGTAACCAACCCGCCCCCCAAATAGCGGCGCGACGCATCGCTTTCGGGTGAATTCAAAACCTGTTTTGCCACACCGTGTTCCACGACATGCCCGCCCTGCATCATGACCACGTCCGAGGCCAAACGACGGGCCTGACCGATATCATGCGTCACCATCACGATCCGCACGGCCCGAGCCGATGCCCGCAATATCATTCGTTCGATCATCTGGGTCGCGCTGGGATCCAGAGCGCTGGTAGGCTCGTCCAGAAACAAGGTCTCAGGGTCCAGCGCCAGCGCACGGAGAATCGCCAATCGCTGCGCTTCTCCCCCGGACAATGACCGCGCGGGTTGTCTGGCCTTGCCGTCCAGCCCGCCTTCGGTCAGCAATTCGGCGATACGGGCCTTACGGGCCCTTCGCCCCATGCCTTGACGCTTGAGAACGAAGTCAAGGTTTGCCGCAACAGATCGACGCAGCAGAACCGGTTTCTGAAACACCATGGCCTGGCGGGCTTTCTGTGCCGCGCCCAGCGGTTTTCCACCCTGGACGACCTGCCCCCGATCCGGCGTGATCAGCCCGTGCAGACAGCGCAGCAACAGGCTTTTGCCTGCACCGTTGGGGCCAAGAATCAAGGTTGGCCCCGGCCCATCCAGAACCAATGACGAGACGTCCAACAACGCCTTGCCGTTACTGCGGATTTGCAGGTTCTCGACCTTCAGGCAGTTCACCCTGTCGCAGAGCAGGTCACGCATGACGCACCCCTTCCCGTTCGGCCCGCAGGCTGATCGCGCTGACCATCGCGTTCACGGCCACCGCGATCCCGATCAGGATTGCCCCCAGCGCCAGAGCCAACGCCAGATTTCCCTTCGACGTCTCCAACGCGATCGTCGTCGTCATTACGCGCGTCACATGGTTGATGTTGCCGCCCACGATGATCACCGCGCCGACCTCGGCAATGGCGCGCCCAAACCCCGCAAGCAAGGCGGTAACCAGTGCCAGCCGCGCATCCCAGAGAAGCACGGGAACCGATGCCAGCCGCGACACGCCCAGTGATCGCAGCTGTTCGGAATATTCCTCGGCCAGCATTTCGACCACCTGCCGGGTCAATGCCGCGATAATGGGAGTGACCAACACGACCTGCGCAATGATCATGGCCGTCGGGGTATACAAAAGCTCTAGCACACCCAACGGGCCGGAACGGGACAGCATCAGATAGACCAGCAGCCCCACGACCACGGGCGGGAACCCCATCAGGGCATTCATCAGAACGATCAGCATCCGCCGCCCCGGAAACCTGGCCACAGCCAGAGCGGCACCGACGGGCATGCCGATCAGGGCGGAAATCAGAACCGCAAACACGGATACTTTCAGGGACAACAGCACAATCGCCCACAGCTCTGAGTCTCCCTCAAAGATCAGCGCGATGGCAGAGTTGAATTCTGATGCAAATCCCTGCATTTTATCCCGTGAAGTTCACAATTCGTATGAAATGCGTTCGTTTACAAGTAAATACTACTCTGATTTCAGGTCGAGTACAGACACATATCCGGCATTTAGAATGAAAAACGCGGCCCCGATTGGGACCGCGCCTCAATTCCCCAAGGAAAGGCTGAGATCAATTCAGTGCAGCATCGGTGATCTGATGTGTCCAGGCCCCTTCGGGCTTTTTGGTAATAACCGGATCAGACCCGCCTGCCAGCAATGTGTTGACGGTGCGGTCGAAATCAGCCGGGTCCAGCGCGCCGTTCGACCCTGCGGTCAACTTGGCGATCTCACCCATCATACGCTTTTGGTGCTCTTCCGTCTGAGCACCGGTTGCATCGTTTTCCAGAACGATTTCCGCCGCTTCGTCCGGGTTCTCCTCGGCATATTTCCACCCCTTCATCGACGCGCGAACGAACCGCTCCATCTTGTCGGCGAAGGCCGCATCGCTCAGGTTCTCTTCCAGCACATAAAGACCGTCTTCCAGCGTTGCCACGCCCTGGTCTTCGTATTTGAAGGTCACCAGCTCATCCGGGCTGACACCGGCATCGATGACCTGCCAGTATTCATTGTAGGTCATGGTGCTGATGCAATCCGCCTGACGCTGAAGCAACGGGTCGACGTTGAAGCCCTGCTTCAAAACTTCCACTCCGTTTTCGCTTTTGCCATCGGTACTGATGCCCAACTGGCTCATCCAGCTCATGAAGGGAAACTCGTTGCCAAAGAACCAGACACCCAGCGTGCGGTTCTTAAGGTCTTCGGGCGACGAGATCCCGGCGTCTTTCCAGCAGGTCAGCATCATGCCCGAGCTTTTGAAAGGTTGCGCGATGTTCACCAGCGGCAGCCCTTTTTCACGGGCAGCCAGCGCGGCAGGCATCCATTCGACGGTCACATCGGCACCACCGCCTGCAATCACTTGCGTCGGAGCGATGTCAGGCCCGCCGGGCAGAATGGTGACGTCCAGCCCCTCTTCTTCGTAAAAGCCCTTGTCCTTGGCAACATAATAGCCCGCGAACTGTGCTTGCGTGACCCATTTCAGTTGCAATGTCACCTCATCCGCCGCCAGCGCCGCACTGGCTGCCAGGCTAAAGGCGGCAACCGCCCCGCTGAGTAGCTTGTTCATCTTCATTTCTCCTAGTTGCTTGTTGTGCCCCAATTTCGGGGTCTGTTGATTTCTTTGTTTTATCCGCGCTGTGACGGGTGCCAGAAGGTCACCACTTTTTCGATCCCCGCCACCAGCCCATAAAAGGCCGTGCCGGCCAGTGCCGCAACAACGATTTCGGCCCAGACCATGTCCAGCGACAATTGCCCGACACTGGTAGAGATCCGGAACCCCATACCAAGTGTCGGTGAACCGAAGAACTCGGCCACGATAGCGCCGATCAGAGCCAAAGTGGTGGAAATCTTCAACCCGTTGAAAATGAAGGGCATCGCTGCGGGCAAACGCAGTTTCATGAAGCTCTGCCAATAGGTTGCGGCATAGGTCTCCATAAGATCGCGCTGCATCGAGGTGGCTTCCCGCAGGCCCGCCACGGTGTTGACGAGCATCGGAAAGAACACCATCACAACCACCACCGCCGCCTTGGAGTGCCAGTCGAACCCAAACCACATCACCAGAATGGGGGCGGTTCCGACAATCGGCAGGGCGGCCACGAAATTGCCGACCGGCAACAGGCCCAGACGCAGGAAATCCCAGCGATCCACCGCAATCGCCATCAGAAAGGCCGCGATGCACCCGATGACATAGCCGCTGAGCGCGCCCTTGATGATGGTCTGCACAAAATCAGCCCACAGGATCGGAAGGCTGTCCGCAAACCGTACCGCTATTACCGACGGCGCTGGCAGGATGACCAGAGGAACCTCAAGCCCGCGCACCAGAAGCTCCCAGATCCCGATGACCGTCAGGCCAAAGATCAGCGGGGCCAGAAATCGCACCATTCGGGTGTCGGCATAAGGCCCGCTGGCCAACCGGCTGTTCAACCACCAGCCCAAAAGCCAAAGCAGGACAGCACACAAAACCAGTATCATTGCGCCATCCCCATCCGTTTCAATACGGCACGTTCAATCAGCCCCAGCAACCCGACCAGGCATGCCGCCAGAATGGCAGCCGCGAACAGAGCCGACCAGATCTGTACCGTCTGACCGTAATAGCTGCCGGCAAGCAACCGCGCGCCCAGACCGGCAACAGCCCCTGTCGGAAGCTCACCAACAATGGCGCCGACCAGCGACGCGGCGATCCCGATTTTCAGCGAGGTGAACAGATACGGCATGGATGCCGGCAGGCGCAATTTCCAAAAGCCCTGAGACCGGCTGGCGTTATACGTCCGCAACAAGTCCAGCTGCATCGCATCGGGGCTGCGCAGGCCCTTGACCATGCCGACGACAACCGGAAAGAAACTCAGATAGGCCGATATGATCGCCTTGGGAATGATGCCCTGGATACCAACGGAATACAGCACCACAATGATCATCGGCGCCAGCGCGATGATCGGAATGGTTTGACTGACAATGGCCCATGGCATGACCGACAGGTCCATAACGCGGCTATGCACGATACCCACGGCCAGAAGGATCCCCAGGCCGGTGCCAATCGCAAATCCCAGCATCGTCGCGCTGAGCGTGACCCAGCCATGATAGATCAGCGACCGTTTCGAAGTGATCTTTTTCTGGACCGTCGTTTCCCACATTTCTACGGCGACCTGATGCGGGGCCGGCAGTCGAGGCCGGTCCTGTTCCCATGTGGCCGGGATGGCGAATGTGTTGTTCAAAACAAGACCAACCTCGGACATGTCCCGCCGGTCCTTGGCAGACGGCGGCTGTACGACGGCCCCCGCGCGTTCCTGTTCGGTCAACACGCCCTTTATGTTCATCGGAATACAGGCCACGTACCAGAACAGAACAATTGCGGCGATGACTGTGAATACGGCGATGACTTGCTTCATGCACGCCACTCCATCCGATAGACGGGCACGGTATCCGGCGGCACAGGGGGTTCCTCGGCCGTCACTTCAAACCCTTCACGGCGATAAAAACGTTGCGCCGCCGTATTGGGCCGGTGCGTCGTCAGCCAGAGAAAATTTCGGCCCTCTTTTGCTTTGTCGACAAGGCGCTTGCCGATACCCTGCCCCGTCCGGCTGCAATACAGCGCGCCGATTTTATTCTGTGCCGGGTCCACTGACATGTAGCAATCGACCGGATCACCGGCGACCCACATTTCACGGCTGTCGAATGCGTCGCTGATCAGCTTCGCCAGTTCATCGACCGGCAGTTCGTCGGGCATCCAGTCCGTTTGCGTGGCCCAGTCGTGAACAACCCTGGCGCAGGCAGGCACATCGTCTGGCGCCGCGCGCCGGATCTTATCCGCATTCAGCTCAGCCGTCATTGGAATGCCCACCCCGCAAACCTTCGCGCACACGGTGCGCAACCTCGATGAATTCCGGGGTGTCGCGAATGTCCAGCGGCCGTTCCTTGGGCAGCGGGCTGTCAATCACATCGGCGATCCGCCCGGGCCGTGGGCTCATCACCACGATCTTTGTGCTCAGATAAACCGCCTCGGGAATGGAATGCGTCACAAATCCGATCGTCTTTTCCGTACGCGCCCAAAGCTCAAGAAGCTGCTCGTTCAGATGGTCCCGCACGATCTCATCAAGCGCCCCGAACGGCTCGTCCATCAGCAGGATATCCGCGTCGAACGCAAGGGCCCGAGCAATACTGGCCCTCTGCTGCATCCCACCGGACAACTGCCAGGGAAACTTGCCGCCAAACCCATTCAAATCAACAAGCTCCAGGACCTTTCTCACCCGTTCATCCTGTTCGGCAGCAGGGTATCCCATGATCTCAAGAGGCAGTTTTATGTTCTTTGCAATGGTGCGCCAGGGATATAGGCCCGCCGCCTGAAAGACATACCCGTACGCCCGGTTTCGACGCGCCTCATCAGGCGTCATGCCATTGACGGTCAGCGTCCCGCCCGTAGGTGTCTCCAGGGCTGCGATACAGCGCAGAAAGGTGGTTTTGCCACAGCCGGACGGCCCGATGAAACTGACGAAATCGCCCTTGTCGATTGTCAGGTTCACGTCCTTGAGGGCGTGCACGGGTCCGTCATTGGTTTGGAAGGTCAGGTCGAGGCTTTGCGCTTCTATGACTGGGTTGGACGTGGTTGGTTTCATGTTGCTTCGTTCTTGTAAAGGATCAGAAACGCGGACAAAAGCGCCGCGGGTGCACCGAAAATTAGTGGCCAATAATTCGAAAGATCGGACAGGTCAGCCATTAAGCGTTTCATTTCGCACTCTCGACCTATGAGCCAACTCCCAATCGGCACTCCAAGCGAACTCACCAAACTGGTCATCAGTGCCGCTGCAGCGACCGCGATTCTAGTGTTGGCACCGAACCCAGCCGCGGCGGAAACCACCGCTCGATACACCACGATGCCAGGAAACAAAGCCAATAGGGAAACCGGAACCCAAAACGAACTCCCCCAAAACAAAAAGAACACGTAAAGCCACAAGAACCCGGCTAGCAAATTCAAAAGTTCGGCCGCAGATTTAACGTAAAAAAACGGCCAAAAGGTTATGAAAAGCAGGGACAATAGAATGGTAACGGCCACAAACCTTGCATACCGACCGAAAGGTGGGCTTTGTATATCCCAAGATTCGTCTGCCACTCACACCCCCGTCGCCGGAATTCCCGTCCGCTTGACTGGCCTTGGGGCGGTCAGCTCTTTCCAGGTGCTCAGCGCTTTGTTGACGGTGGTGTTCGCCTCACGCGCGACAAAGTCCCCATGACCTTCCTGCGTCCGGATTTCACCGTCATGCACCGCCACCTGACCCCGCGTCAGAGTAAAGCGCGGCAGGCCTTTGACCTCTTTGCCCTCGAACACATTGTAGTCGATCGAAGATTGCTGCGACGCGGCGCTGATTGTCTTGCTTTTCTCAGGATCCCAAACAACAAGATCAGCATCCGCCCCGACCAGAACCGCACCCTTTTTAGGATAGCAATTCAATATCTTGGCAATGTTTGTTGAAGTGACAGCCACGAATTCGTTCGGTGTCAGACGTCCAGTGTTGACCCCATGTGTCCACAACATCGGCATCCGGTCTTCCAGCCCGCCGGTGCCGTTCGGGATCTTGGTGAAATCCCCTACGCCAAAGCGTTTCTGTTCGGTTGTGAAGGCGCAATGATCGGTTGCAACCACGCTCAGCGTTCCCGATTGCAGGCCATTCCACAGGCTGTCCTGATGCTGTTTGTTGCGGAACGGAGGGCTCATGACCCGTCGCGCCGCATGGTCCCAATCCTGATTGAAATATTCACTTTCGTCCAATGTCAGGTGCTGGATCAGGGGTTCTCCCCACACCCGTTTGCCCTGCATTTTTGCCCGGCGGATGGCTTCATGCGCCTCTTCGCACGAGGTGTGAACAACATACAGCGGGACACCCGCCATGTCCGCGATCATGATCGCTCGGTTGGTGGCTTCACCTTCCACCTGCGGCGGGCGCGAATACGCATGTGCCTCGGGGCCGGTATTGCCTTCGGCAAGCAGCTTGGCACTCAGCTCTGCCACCACATCTCCGTTCTCGGCATGCACCAGGGCGGTACCGCCAAGCTCGGCAAGACGCTTGAACGAGGCGAACAGCTCATCATCATTCACCATCAGCGCGCCCTTGTAGGCCATGAAATGCTTGAAGGTGTTGATACCGCGCGTCTCGATCACGGTTTTGATGTCGTCGAACACCTGTTCCCCCCACCAGGTCACCGCCATGTGGAACGAATAGTCACAATTGGCCCGTGTCGACTTGTTGTCCCAACGTTTCAGCGCATCCAGCAGGCTCTCACCGGGGTTGGGCAGTGCAAAATCAACAACCATGGTCGTGCCGCCCGCCAGGGCCGCCCGCGTCCCGCTTTCAAAGTCATCGCTGGAATAGGTGCCCATGAACGGCATTTCGAGATGGGTATGAGGATCAATACCGCCCGGCATCACAAAACAGCCGGTTGCGTCCAGTTCCTTGTCCCCCGTCAGGTTCATGCCGATTTCGGTGATCACGCCACCCTCGACCAATACATCCGCCTTGTAAGTCAAATCCGCGGTGACAACGGTTCCGTTTTTGATGACAGTACTCATTTTGAACTCCCTGATGCGGTCTGCGCCGCTTGCTTCATCTGGCCAAAAATATCCCGGGGGAGTCGCCCTTGGGGCGACGGGGGCAGCGCCCCCTATTCCACGATTTCGGCAGTCTCGACCACGGCATGCAGCAGAACATCCGCCCCGGCTGCGGCCCATTCCTTGCTGATTTCTTCGGCTTCATTGTGGCTCAGCCCGTCAACACAGGGGCACATGATCATCGCGGTCGGCGCAACCCGGTTGATCCAGCAGGCATCATGCCCCGCGCCCGAGATGATATCAGTGTGCGAATAGCCCAGCCGTTCGGCTGCGTTTTGCACGGCCGATACGCAAGCATCGTCAAATTTCACCGGATCGAACCCGCCGACTTTCTCGAATTCGATCTGAAGACCCATCTCGTCAACGATGTCCTCGGCAGCCACCCGCAGGCGGTTCTCCATGTCGGTGATTACCTCCAGCTCGGGCGAGCGGAAATCGACCGTAAACACCACCTTGCCCGGAATCACGTTGCGTGAGTTCGGGTAGACATCGATATGCCCTGCCGCACCCACCGCATGCGGAGCATGAGACCATGCGATCTCGTCGACTTTCTCCAGGATCCGCGCCATGGCCAGCCCGGCATTCTTGCGCATCGGCATCGGTGTCGATCCGGTATGCGCATCCTTGCCCGTTACCGTGATCTGCGTCCAGCTCAGCCCCTGACCATGGGTGACGACGCCGATATCCTTGCCTTCGGCTTCAAGGATCGGGCCCTGTTCGATATGCAGCTCAAAGAACGCATGCATCTTGCGGGCGCCCACCTCTTCATCACCACGCCAGCCGATCCGGTTCAGCTCATCCCCGAACTTTTTGCCTTCAGCATCTTCGCGGTTGTATGCCCAGTCTTGCGTGTGCATCCCGGCAAAAACGCCCGAAGACAGCATCGCCGGCGCGTAACGCGTGCCTTCTTCGTTTGTCCAGTTGGTGGCGACGATCGGATGTTTCGTCTTGATCCCCAGGTCGTTCAGCGTCCGGATCAGTTCCAGCCCTCCCAGGACACCCAGCACACCATCATATTTGCCGCCGGTCGGCTGCGTATCCAGATGCGAACCCACGTAAACCGGCAGCGCGTCCGGGTCAGTGCCTTCGCGACGGGCAAACATGTTGCCCATCTGGTCAAGCCCCATGGTGCACCCTGCTTCCTCGCACCATTTCTGGAACAAGGCGCGGCCTTCCGCGTCCTCATCCGTCAAGGTCTGGCGATTGTTGCCACCGGCGACACCCGGGCCGATCTTGGCCATCTCCATCAGACTGTCCCACAACCTGTCGCCATTGATCCTGAGATTCTGCGCCGGAGCTGCCATGTTCATCTTCCCTGTTTGCTGGCGAGTTGGCTCGCTTTTGATGTCTTGATTTGACCATATGGTCAAACTCACGCTATCACGGGTTCGGTATCAGTCAAGAATTTGCGCGGTTCAGCTGAAATTTTCAGTAGGTCCCGCACCTGTTCGACGAAAAAAGAGACACGCTGAAAACATGCCAAAAGACCGCGCACCAACCCGTATTCAGAAAAAGAACCGCGCCGCGATTCTAGAGGCCGCCCTGAACGTGTTTTCATCCCACGGGTTTCGCGGCGCAACCGTAGACCAGATCGCAGCAGAAGCAGGTCTGAGCAAGCCGAACCTGCTGTACTATTTCCCATCAAAAGAAGCGATCCACACTGAATTGCTGTCCGGCCTGCTGGATACCTGGCTGGCTCCGCTGCATGATCTGGACGCCAATGGCGATCCGATGGAGGAAATCCTGGCATACATTCGGCGCAAGTTGCAGATGAGTCAGGAGCTACCACGGGAAAGCCGCCTTTTTGCCAACGAGCTTGTACAGGGCGCGCCGCGTATTCACGATGCATTGTCCAATGATCTCAAGACACTGGTCGACGAAAAGGTCACGATCCTTACCGGCTGGATGGATCAGGGAAAAATCGCGCGGGTGCACCCCTACCACCTGGTGTTCTCGATCTGGGCCTTGACGCAGCACTATGCAGATTTCGATGTTCAGGTTCGTGCAATTCTGGGCAACGAAGATCCGTTCGAGGGTGCAGAAGCCTTTGTTGACACGTTGTACCGCAAACTTCTGAGCCCCTGAAAAAAGGGGCCGCAATAACGGCCCCTTGACGATCTGTCGCAATCCCCTCATTCGGCCGCCTTGGCCATCGGGTTGTTCGGATGCGTCGTCCAGTTCGCATAAGTTGGCTGAACTTCTTTTCCGGTCCGGGGATCAACCTCGCCCGCTGCCATCGGCACCATATCGATGCAGCCTTCGATCGGACAAACATCGACGCAGAGGTTGCAAGCGACGCATTCGTCATCCATCACCTCAAACACGCGGTCCTCGGACATGGAAATCGCCTGGTGGCTGGTGTCTTCGCAGGCAGCATAACACCGGCCACACTTGATGCACTGATCCTGATCGATCTTCGCCTTGGCGACGTAGTTGAGGTTCAGATACTGCCAGTCGGTGACATTGGGCACCGCACGTCCGATCACCTCATCAATGCTGGAATAGCCTTTCTCATCCATCCATTCCGACAGCCCCGCCGTCAGTTCGTCAATGATCTTGAAGCCATAGGTCATCGCAGCGGTGCACACCTGAACGTTGCCGCAACCCAACGAGATGAACTCGGCCGCGTCACGCCAAGTGGTGACGCCGCCGATGCCGGAAATCGGCAGGCCCCGCGTTGCCTCGGCCCGCGCGATCTCGGACACCATCGACAATGCAATGGGCTTTACTGCCGGGCCGCAATACCCACCGTGGCTGCCTTTGCCGTCAATGGACGGTTCAGGGCTGAACGTGTCCAGATTGACGCTGGTGATCGAATTGATGGTGTTGATCAGCGACACCGCATCCGCACCACCGTTTCTGGCGGCCGCAGCCGGTTTGCGGATATCTGTGATATTCGGCGTAAGCTTAACGATGACCGGGCGGTCGTAATACTGTTTGCACCAGCGGGTGACCATCTCGATATATTCCGGCACCTGCCCCACGGCCGAGCCCATGCCGCGTTCGCTCATCCCATGAGGGCAGCCGAAGTTCAGCTCGATCCCGTCCGCACCGGTTTCTGCCACGCGTGGCAGAATGGCCTTCCATGCTTCTTCCTCGCACGGAACCATGATCGACGCGATCAAGGCGCGATCCGGGTAATCGGATTTGACCCGCGCCATTTCCTCGAGATTCACCTCGAGAGGACGATCCGTGATCAGTTCGATATTGTTCAGGCCCAGCAAACGGCGGTCGGCCCCGTAGATTGCGCCATAGCGCGGGCCATTCACGTTCACGACCGGAGGCCCCTCGGACCCCAGCGTTTTCCAGACAACTCCTCCCCACCCGGCTTCGAAGGCGCGGCGCACATTGTATTCCTTGTCCGTCGGCGGCGCAGAGGCCAGCCAGAACGGGTTGGGGCTGGAAATGCCCAGAAAGTTTGTCGTCAGATCGGCCATGGCTTCTCCCTTCCCGGCTCAGCCGGATTTTTTGAATATCATTTCGGTCGGGCGAATACGCCCGGCCTTGAGGTTTTTGACGTAGTTTTGGAACTTTTCGGGCGCCGTTTCGCCCATCATCAGGTGGATTCCCAGCGGCGCTGGTCCGGTCTCGGCTATCTTGGCAAATACGTCTTCGAAGAACTGGATCGCAAACGCGGTGCGGTCTGTTTCGGCAACCAGCTCAAGACCGGCCGCGGCCGCGGCGTCTTTGTATACTTCTGGCGCGTGAACAAAGGAGGTTTCCGGAAAAGTGGACCAGGGAAGCGGAAAAGCCAGCGGCTCATCCACCTCTCCGCCCATGACGTCGAACAGGGCAAAGGTGCCACCGGTGGCCAGAACCCGTGACACTTCCGCGAACAGCCCCGCTTTGTCTTCGATATTCATGCCCACATGCATCATGACGGCAAGGTCGAACCCGGCATCCGGCACAGGCATGTCCAGAGCACTGCCAACAAGAAAGCTGGTCTTTTCGGAATGTCCGACTAGATCGCTGAGCGCAGTTGCGGTTTCCACGAACTCAGGCGTCAGGTCGACCCCTGTAACCGTTGAGTCATATTTGTCCACTATGTACCGGGATGTGCCTCCGATGCCGCATCCGATGTCCAGAACGCGTGTCGCATGGGTCGGAGAAAGTTGCGCAAACAGGTTGTCGGTCGCAAGAACGCCGCCGGTATGGAATTCATCCCCCGCCTTCAGATCAGCGACAGTGGCCGCATCCGGGTCGATGCCGCTGGCCTCCAGCGCCGCGCGGACGCGTTCGGTCAGTGCACCGGTGGTATAGTGTTGAGCAACAGCTTGTTCGATCTGGGACATGGGAATACCTCAGCAGCGAAAGGAATGGGGTGAATACCCCACCCTATCACGAAACGAGCGTCGCGTGGATGTCCATCGCCGCGTCCCGACCTTCGGCAACGGCCGTTACGGTCAGATCTTCACCGCCCGCAGCGCAGTCACCACCAGCCCAGACACCAGCCAAAGAGGTTCGGCCAGCGCCGCTGACGGCGATCTTGTTGCCATCCAGCGTCAGGCCTTCGGGTGCGCCCTCCAAGGTCTGTCCGATGGCCTTGAGAACCTGATCGGCCGGCAAGCGGATCGTTTCTCCGGTTGCGATGAGCTGACCGTTCTGGCTGGAGGTATATTCCAGCTCGATCTCGGTCGCGGCGCCATTGCCGTGGATGGCCACTGGCTGAACATTGGTCATGATCCGAACGCCATGCGACGCTGCCAGGTCCTGCTCGTACCGGCTGGCCCCCATGGCATCCCGGCCGCGGCGATAGGCAATCGTGACGTTTTCGGCGCCCAGAAGCTTGGATTTCACGGCGGCATCCACAGCCGTCATGCCCCCGCCGATGACGACCACATTCCGGCCAACGGGCAGATCGGCAAGGTCGCTGGCCTGCCGCACGTCCGATATGAAATCAACCGCGGCCCGCACACCGTCCTTGTCAACACCGCCTGCACGCAAGGCGTTGACGCCGGCTAGACCGATGGACAGAAACACCGCGTCGTAGTTTTCGACCAGCCCATCCAATGAGATGCTTTCGCCCAAAACCGAACCGGTCTCGATTGCAATCCCGCCGATTTTCAGAAGCCAGTCCACCTCGGCCTGTGCAAAATCGTTGGTCGATTTGTAGGCCGCGATACCATATTCATTCAGGCCGCCGGGTTTGGGCTTGCTTTCATGGATCACCACGTCATGGCCCAGCATCGCCAGCCGATGGGCACAGGCCAGACCCGCAGGCCCGGCCCCTACAACGGCAACTGTCTTGCCGGTCGAAGGCGCACGTTCAAACGGATGCACGCCCGAGGCCATGATTTCATCGGTGGCGAAACGTTGCAGGCGCCCGATCTCAACCGGTTTGCCTTCGGCGGCCTCGCGAACGCAGGCCTCTTCGCACAATGTTTCGGTTGGACAGACCCGAGCGCACATTCCGCCCAGAATATTCTGTTCGAGAATCGTGCGCCCTGCTGATTGCGGTTGACCGGCTTGAATCTGGCGAATGAACAACGGGATATCGATATCCGTTGGACAGGCCGTCACGCATGGCGCGTCATAGCAGAAATAACAGCGATCTGCGGCTACTGCGGCCTCGTGCTGCGCAAGTGGCGGATGCAGATCGGTGAAATTCGAGGTCAGCTCATCGCTTGAAAGCCGCCCGGCTACGATGCCGGGTGCCATCTGGCCCTGTGCCATCACTCTACTCCCTGTAGATATGTTTGTTATGCTCTCAGCTTGCCACAAATATTTTTTTTATCAATTGGTAAAATTTGCCAAATGGTCAAAAAATGAAAAGCCTTGCAAAAACAACCGTGTTTTTGGGCACTTCGCTTAGGGGTTAAGCACGAAAAGCGTTGAATCATTGGGTCGGAAGGCAGGATTTGCCCAGGAAAGGGCTGTGCGGGTATGGGCATACAAGGTTCGGTCAGCATCGCACGCCACCGATTTTCCCTTACGACATGAACCGGGCCAACCTCGGAAAATCCGCAAAATGACCTTGCTCAGCCCTTTCTCGGCGCGATGAGAGGAATGCCATAGATAACAAGAAATCAAACTTTCGGCTTTTGACGCCCCACCCCGCTTGCTGTAACCCGGATCAAAGGGTGCCGGTTCCGGCAGCTTTCAGGAATGGGCATAGATGCAGGCAAGTTCTCGGAAATTCAACATCGCGGTTGTCGGGCAAAACAACCGCCTGCAATATGAGGCCCTGTTGTTCGCGGCCTCGCTTCGCCATTGTTCGCCCGGGTTCAAAGGCCGGCTGTTTGTCGCCACACCCAACCCGGGCCCGCGCTGGACCCACAACCCGAGCATCCAGGACGAAGACGTTCTGAAGGCCCTGAAACAGTTGGATGCCGAAATCCTACCCTTCGACTCGCATGTTTTCGGCGAAAGCTACCCTTATGGCAACAAGATCGAAGCCTTGTCGGCCCTGCCGGAAGGTGAACCCTTTGTGTTCTTCGACACAGACACGCTGATCACCGGCGACATCACAAGCGTCCCGTTCGATTTCAACCACCCCGGAGCCTCACTGAAGGTCGAGGGCACATGGCCAAAGCCGACGCTGTACGGCCCCGGCTTTGACGGTATCTGGCGGGCGCTTTATGCGCGCTTCGGGCTGGATTTCGAAAGCTCGGTGGATCCGGGCCAACCCCATGATTACTGGCGGCGATACCTTTACTTCAACGCAGGTTACTTTTTTTTCAAATGCCCCAGGATGTTCGGTGAACGGTACCTGGACTACGCAAGAACGATCCGGGATGAGAACATTCCCGAACTGACGGGCCAGAACCTTGACCCATGGCTGGATCAGGCGGCCCTGCCGCTGGTCATTCATTCTTTCGGCGGCGGGCGGGACGCTTTGCCGGACGGGCTTCTGGACGGGTCCGTCAGCTGCCACTATCGCCTGTTCCCTTTGCTTTATGCCCGCGAAAGCGATCACGTGATCGATGTGCTGGAAACCGTCGTGGCCCCCAACAAGGTCAAAAAAGTGCTCAAACAGTATGATCCGTTGAAAAAACTGGTTCTTCAGGGCAAAGGCGAAAAAATCCGTGCGCTCTTTGATCAGGACAATCTGCCGCGGCGGGAACAGGTGCTGCGCAACGCGATCAAAAGCAAAGGACTCTGGCTGCGCTGACAGGATCGTTGTGCGCAGGCGGGCAATGGCCTACAGATTCCGCAAGACAGATACCAACAGGAGATTTTCACGATGTCTGACGGCCCGACCTACGGTTTCGACACATTGCAAATTCATGCGGGTGCCCGCCCCGACCCGGCGACCGGAGCACGCCAGACACCGATTTATCAGACCACGGCCTATGTGTTCCGGGATGCGGACCACGCGGCGGCCCTGTTCAACCTGCAAGAGGTGGGCTTTATCTATTCCCGCCTCACCAACCCAACCGTCGCCGTTCTGCAGGAACGCGTGGCGACGCTTGAAGGCGGCGTCGGGGCGGTGTGCTGCTCGTCCGGGCATGCGGCACAGATCATGGCGCTGTTCCCGCTGATGGGGCCCGGCTGCAACGTGGTCGCCTCGACCCGTTTGTATGGCGGCACGGTCACGCAGTTCAGCCAGACGATCAAACGCTTTGGCTGGTCCGCCAAATTCGTGGACACCGATGATCTGGACGCCGTGAAGGATGCCATCGACGAAAACACCCGCGCCGTGTTCTGCGAATCCATCGCCAATCCGGGCGGTTATGTGTCTGATATCCGCGCGTTGGCGGATGTTGCTGATGCTGCGGGCATCCCGCTGATTGTCGACAACACCTCGGCCACGCCCTACCTGTGCCGTCCGATCGAGCATGGCGCGACACTGGTTGTGCATTCTACCACCAAATACCTGACCGGCAACGGCACCGTCACCGGAGGGTGCATCGTGGATTCTGGCAAGTTCGACTGGTCCGCGAATGACAAATTCCCGTCACTGAGCGAACCCGAGCCTGCCTATCACGGCCTGAAATTCCATGAGACTTTTGGTCCGCTGGCCTTCACCTTCCACGGCATTGCCATCGGTCTGCGTGATCTGGGCATGACCATGAACCCGCAGGCAGCTCATTACACGCTGATGGGGATCGAAACACTGTCGCTGCGTATGGAGCGCCACGTGGAGAACGCCCAGAAAATCGCAACGTGGCTGGAAGCGGATGACCGGGTGGAATACGTCACCTATGCGGGATTGCCGTCATCACCTTACAAGGACCGGGTCAAATCGCAGTATCCACGTGGCGCTGGCGCATTGTTCACTTTTGCGGTGAAGGGCGGCTATGACGCCTGTATCAAACTGGTCAACGCGCTGGAAATCTTCAGCCACGTGGCCAATTTGGGCGATGCCCGCTCGTTGATCATCCACTCGGCCTCGACCACCCACCGACAACTGACGCCGGAACAACAGGAAGCCGCGGGCGCAGGCCCCGGAGTCGTGCGGGTGTCAATCGGCATCGAAGACGTGAACGACCTGATCGCGGACCTTGATCAGGCCCTCGCCAAGGCCAGCGCCTGACTATGGCCGGGCACGACACAAACGACCTTGGCCAGCCCATCGGTTTGCCGGTGTCGGGTGACTTTCCGCGCCCGACGCCGCCTTACACACCGATGGAAGGCCGGTACTGTTCTGTCGTGCCACTGGATGTGAATCGCCATGCGCCCGGACTTTTTCGGGCGTTTGCCAATGACAGGGATGGCCGTAACTGGACTTACCTGCCCTATGGCCCGTTTGTCAGCGAACCGGAATTTGAAGACTGGGCCCGCGCCAACTGCATGGATGCGGACCCGATGTTTCATTCCGTATTGGATGCGGACGAAGTGCCAGTCGGCATGGCCTCTTATCTTCGGATCGAACCCGCAGCGGGTGCCATCGAAGTCGGCCACATCCACTTTTCACCGCTGCTGCAACGCAAGCCGCAATCGACCGAGGTCATGTACCTCATGATGAAGCGGGTTTTCGACGAGCTCGGCTATCGTCGGTACGAGTGGAAATGCGACGCACTGAATACACCGTCACGCAATGCCGCTGAACGGCTGGGATTTACTTTCGAAGGGGTGTTTCGACAGGCGACCCACTACAAGGGCCGCAATCGGGATACGGCGTGGTACGCGATCATCGACACTGAATGGCCGCGCATTCGCGATGCATTCGAAGCCTGGCTGTCGCCCGACAATTTTGACGGCACGGGCCAGCAGCGCAAACCGCTGATGGCCCGTGTGAAAGCGTGATCTTAGTCTGAAATCTCGAATTCCATCGAGACACTGACGGAAACCGACACCTCGCCGCCCGCGACGGGAACACCACCCGCATCCGCCATGCTCAGCGCGCGCATTTCTGCCATCGGACGAATGCCAGCTGTTTGCTCCGAGATCGACTGAACCGGACCAAGCGTCACGCCCGCTGCCTCTGCCAACTGCTGTGCTTTGGCCGTGGCTTCGCCAACGGCCTTGGCACGCGCCTGCGCCTCGATCGGTTTGGGATCCCGTACGCCAAAGCTCAAGCCCCCGAAATCATTGGCGCCGTCCTGAATGACCGCGTCCATGATCTTCCCCAGTTGGGTCAGGTCGCGTACGCGCACAAACACGCGGTTGGACGCCGTAAAGCCGGTGATTTCGGGCGTCTCCCCATTCTGTCCATGACGACCCGACCAGACGGGCGACAATGACAGGTCCCGTGTCTGGACGTCACGATCTTCGATACCCATCTCGGTCAGGCGCGCCAAGACTTTGGAAACGGCATCTGACGTCGCCTGCATCGCAGCCGAGGCTTCGGCGTCTTCGTTGGTCACGCCCAAGGTTATCGTCGCCATATCAGGCGCAATCTGCACTGTTCCGGTTGCATCAACGTTGATGCGACGTTCTTCCGCATGAGCGGCCCCGGCAGCCGTAGCCGCCATCATCGCGGCCAGAAAAGCGAATGTCTTCAAGGTTATCACTCCAAATTACTCTGCTTTTAGATGGGTTGACGGGCCCTTGCGATACAAGAGGAGATACCGCCTTTTTCTTTCCCTCGGCGGGTTCCTGCTTTAATGTCGGTCTGCAAACGCAAAGTCGTTTGCATTGACATTGATAATTATGGTTCCTCCGGAATATGAAACCCGCCTTTGCGCTGTCTTTTTCTGCGACCGGAATAACACTGCACCACCGTTCCGATGACGACTGGTTTGTTGTCGGTACGATTCCGCTGGATGTTCCGGACTTGTCCGCACAGATGCAGGCGTTGCGGGAAAAGGCATTTGCGCTGGAAAATGATCTGAGCTGCAAGCTTGTGCTGCCAGAGGATCAGATTCGGTTTCTAGAGCTTTCCACCGATAGGTTGCTGCCGGAATACCGGGCTGAACGTATCGAAACTGCTCTGACCGAGGCCACGCCTTACGCCCTGTCGGAACTGAGTTATGACAGCCAGACCGAAGGCGACACGACCTTTGTTGCCGCCGTGGCGGTTGAAACTCTGGCCGAAGCGCGGACCTTTGCCTCGGAAAATGGTTTTGTGGTGGTGGCGTTCACCGCCGAAGACAAAGAGGGCGCGTTCCCGCGTGAGGCGTTGTTTCGCGAAACCTCGGACGCTTCCGATCTGTCACACCCGGAAAACCAGCCATCTCCGGTGGAAACGGACGCAGTTGAACAGGCTGATGATTCCGACCTGCCCACCCATCCGATTGCCGGAACCGCCGCGCCCGAGGCTTTCCGAGCACCCCGGGAAACAACGAACAATCTTGATGCATCTTCAGGGGTAAACCGGTCTGTCATTCCGGTCTTTGCCGCCTTGCTTCTCGTTGGTGGACTTGTTGGCGTTTGGCTGGCATCGGGGTCCGACCCTGAACAGGATCAGGCGGAACAGAGCCCGGCTCAGGTTGCGGTTCCCGCCACTGAACCCGCCGCAGAGCCCCTGCCTGAATCGGAGCTGGACACGGCTGCGCTGGAAGCCCCGCAACAAACCGTTCCGGACCTTGCGATCGATGAAGCCGAAGTGCCTGCGAACGAGGCCTCGGAAACTGAGACCGGCACGCAGCCGGATCTGACTGCCACAGATGCAGCCATTCTGGAGGCCCTCAAAGTTGCCCCTACCGCGGTGGACTCCGTCGCTCAGGACCCCGAAACACTAAAAGGTGTCGAGGCCGTTACGGGCATAAGCACGACAGCGCCTGCGGCACCGGAAATACCTGAGACTGTGGAACCGCAGGAATTGTATCTGGCATCGCTGGACCACGCCGATCTGTTCGAGGATGCGGTTGCCTTACCGCCCGACCCCAGTTTTGACACCGACGCTCCTTTTGAACCCGACGTATCCCCCAACATTGCGGGCACTCGGTTTGATCTGGATGAGAACGGCCTGGTCGTGCCTACACCGGAAGGCACCGTTAATCCGGCGGGGGTCGTTGTTTATCTGGGGCGCCCTTCCAAGGTTCCACCTGAAACTCCGGTTCGTTTCGAAGAAGAACCTGTGGTTGACGAGGTCGACGACAGATTGGCAGGCATTCGGCCCAAGCCGCGCCCCGCTGATCTGGTCGAGAATTTCGAGCGCGGTCAACTGGGTGGCCGGTCACTGGAGGAATTGGCATCCAAGCGACCGAAAGCGCGCCCGGAAAACCTTCAGACCGAACCACAGGTCGATGAGGCACCAACGGCCTTGGCTGTCGTAAGAGTCCCGCGGCCCAAATCCCGCCCCGCCGGATTGGCCCCTGCCAAATCACCTGCTTCAAACAGTTCGAATCTTGGGTCCACAGCAGCATTGGATCAGAAATCCGATGACGCAGGATCGTTCCAACCAAAGACCGTCGCGCCCAAAATCCCTTCGACCGCGTCGGTCGCACGACAAGCCACGATCGACAACGCAATCAACCTGCGCAGGCTGAACCTGATCGGGGTCTACGGAACGCCGGCCAACAGACGCGCATTGGTGCGGCTTCCCAGCGGGCGTTACAAAAAGCTGAAAGTCGGAGACCGCCTTGATGGCGGGAAAGTCATCGCGATCAGCGACAGTGAGCTCCGATATCAGAAAAAGGGCCGCAACGTGACCCTGGCGATGCCGCGCAGCTGAAAACCGGCAATCGATCTTCTGACGCACCAACCGTCACATAAAAGCGCCGAAGGCAGATGAACTGCCCCCGGCGTGTCAGTGCGTTGCAATCAGGCTGCGGAAATCTCGCCGCTTTCGATCTGTTCGCGTTCGATGGATTCGAATAGCGCCTGAAAATTTCCCTCGCCGAAACCGTCGTCGCCCTTGCGCTGAATGAACTCGAAGAAGATCGGTCCGATGACGGTTTTCGAGAAAATCTGTAGCAGAATCCGGGTCTCACCACCGTCGACAACGCCTTCACCATCGATCAGGATGCCGTGTTTCATCATCCGGTCCAGCGGCTCCTCGTGGCCGGCCACGCGGGTCTTGGACATCTCGTAATATGCCTTGTTCGGGCCCGGCATAAATTTTAGACCGTTTTCCGCAATTGCATCGGTCGAGGCGTAAATATCGTCACTGCCGACAGCAATATGCTGAATGCCTTCACCTTTGTATTTCTTCAGGTAGGATACGATTTGCCCCGTCTCACCGCGGTCTTCGTTGATGGGGATGCGGATACGACCGCAAGGAGACGTCAGCGCCCGGCTGTACAACCCGGTGAACTTGCCCTGAATGTCAAAGAAACGAATTTCACGGAAGTTGAACAGGTCGCCGTAGAACTTGAACCACTTGTCCATGTTGCCCTTGTAGACGTTGTGCGTCAGGTGATCGAGATAGAAGAACCCCTCGCCCCGAGGTTTGGATTCTTTGATCCACTCGAATTCCTGATTGTATGGCGATGTGTCGTAATATTGATCGACGAAATAGATCAACGATCCGCCGATGCCCTTGATCGCAGGCACATTCATGGTTTTGTCAGCGCCGTCGTAAGGTTCCGCACCTTTTGATACGGCATGGTCATAGGCCTTTTGCGCGTCAACAACTCGCCACCCCATGGATGGCGCGCAAGGTCCGTGCTCGTCCACGAACCTCGCGGCAAAGCTGTCGGGATCCGCGTTCAGGATATAGGTGACATCCCCTTGCTGCCACAGCTCGACGGCGGGCTTTTCCTTGTGGTGGGCCACCAGGTCAAACCCCATCTTCGCGAACAGATCACGCAGCTCCTGCGGCTCAGGATGGGCAAACTCGACGAACTCAAACCCATCGGTACCGGCAGGGTTTTCTTCGCTGATAACAGATTTCGGGGCGTTGTGTGGGAAAGGACCCATGGCGCGTCTCCTTCGAAAACAGGAATTTCTTTGCTGATTCAAAAATATGACTTTTATGACGCTGTTTCTGCGCATTGTTTTCGTGTAAACTGCCGATAGGCGCGCAAAACGCGCATAAAAGTTAATAATGGCAGGATTTTTCCGCACATGCTGGACGCGACCGACAAGCGATTGCTTTCCGCCCTGCAAAAGGACGCACACCTGACCGCGCACCAACTGGGCGAAATGCTGAACCTGTCACCCAGTCAGGCAGGACGCCGCCGCCAGCGGCTTGAAGCCGAAGGGTACATAACCGGGTATGCCGCGCGGCTGGACCCGTTGAAACTGGGTCTGCAAGTGCAAGGCTTTGTTCAGGTCCATCTGGGAACTCATGGCCCTGAACAATCTGCAAGCTTCGCCCGCATGGTCGACACCCGCCCCGAAATTACCAGCGCATGGACGATGACCGGTGAGGCAGATTACCTGCTGCACATCTATTGTGACGATCTTTCCGCGCTCAACAGCTTGCTACATTCGGTCATCCTGCCGCATCCTGCCGTTGCAAGAGTTCAGAGCCAGATCGTAATGGACCAACTGAAACGCGACGCCCCCCTGCCCACCTGAACGGGCCCGAGAGGACACCTATGGACGTATTCCTATATCAGGCTTCAATCTATCTGGCAGCCGCAGTCATCGCCGTTCCCCTGTCTGCACGGCTTGGGTTGGGGTCGGTTCTGGGGTATCTGGCCGCTGGGATTATCATTGGTCCTGTTCTTGGCCTTGTCGGCGCGGAAACGGAAAACCTTCAGCACGTTGCCGAATTCGGTGTGGTGATGATGCTGTTCCTGATCGGTCTGGAACTGGAGCCGCGCGCCCTGTGGGATATGCGCGATAAGTTGCTGGGGTTGGGCGGGTTGCAGGTTGCGTTGTCGACGGCTGCGATTGCTGCCGTGGCAATGTACGCCAACCACCCCTGGTCGGTCGCCCTGGCCGTAGGGCTGACTTTGTCGCTGTCATCCACGGCAATCGTTCTTCAGACCCTTTCCGAAAAGGGCCTGATGCGAACAAATGGCGGTCGAGCTACGTTTTCGGTGCTGTTAACGCAAGACATAGCGGTCATTCCGATCTTGGCCTTGCTTCCACTTCTGGCCTTGCCGGCCATGCCTCAGATCAAATCGGATGGTTCGATTGACCGCGGGGCCGGAGGACTTCACGGCGCGGACCATCACAGCCTTTCTCTGGTCGAAGGTCTGCCGGGTTGGGCCGTCACGCTGGTCACGATCGGGGCAGTGGTGTTTGTCATTCTGGCCGGTGTCTACCTGACCCGTCCGCTGTTTCGCTTCATTCACGCGACCCGCCTGCGCGAGATGTATACCGCTCTGGCGCTTATGATCGTGGTCGGGATTTCCTTCCTGATGACCCTCGTCGGACTTTCCCCTGCCCTGGGCGCCTTCCTGGCGGGCGTGGTTCTGGCCAGTTCCGAGTTCAGACATGAAATGGAAAGCGACCTTGAGCCATTCAAAGGGCTTTTGCTTGGGCTTTTCTTCATCACGGTCGGTGCCGGGATCGATGTTGCCTACTTCTTTGATGACCCCCTTGACCTGATCGGTCTGGCGCTTCTTTTGATCCTTGCAAAAGGGATCATCCTGTATCTTGTGGGCAAGGCCTTCAAGTTGCGTGGGCGCGATCACTGGCTGTTTACCTTGGGCTTGGCGCAAGCGGGTGAGTTTGGCTTTGTTCTGCTGGCATTTTCCACGCAACAGAATGTCATCCCCCCCGACCTGTCCCAAAAACTGCTGATGATCATTGCTTTGACGATGCTGATCACACCGCTTCTGTTTATCATCTACGATCTTCTGTCGCGAAAGATCGGCGACACTTCCAAAGAACCCGTGCCGGATGAAATTGACGAAAAAGGCCCCGTCATCATTGCCGGGATCGGTCGGTTCGGGCAGATTGTAAACCGGTTGGTGCGGGCCAGCGGATTCAAGACGGTTGTGCTGGACCACAACATCGAAACTATTCAGCTGATGCGCCGTTTCGGGGTCAAAGGGTTTCTGGGCGATCCAACACGCCCTGAATTGCTGCGCGCTGCGGGATTGGAAAAAGCGTCGGTCCTTGTCGCTGCCATGGATGACCACAAACAAGTCACGCGGCTTGTCGGGTATGCCAGACGGCAGCGCCCTGACCTGCACATCATCGCACGCGCCCGCGACCGGACTCATGTGTACGAGCTCTATCAGGCTGGTGCCAACGACATCGTGCGGGAACTTTTCGACAGCTCATTGCGCGCAGGCCGCTATGTTCTGGAGAATATCGGGCTGAGTGAGTACGAGGCCGCACAGGCGGAACAGACTTTTTATCATCATGACCGGATGTCTGTTCGCGATCTCGCCGAGCTGTGGGTCCCGGGTCTGCCAACTGCCGAAAACAAGAAATACATCGAGCGTGCACAGCAGCTGGAAAAGGATCTGGAAACCGCGCTGCTGGAACTGGCCGAAAAACACGCCAAGAAGTCCGCCTGACCCAAGCCTGTGCCCGGGTCAGGCAATGAATCAACCGTCAGACACTCCTGCCTCGGCAAAGGTTGCCATACCGGAATGGCAGGCCACGGCGCTTCTGAGAATATTGATCGCCAGCGCCCCGCCCGAGCCTTCGCCCAGCCGAAGACCAAGGCTCAGCAGCGGTTCCTTGCCCAGCTTCACCAATACGGCACCGTGTGCGGCCTCGGCGCTTTGGTGGCCGGCCACGGCGTGATCCAGCGCGGTGTCCGACAGCCTCCACAGGCAGGCAGCGGCAGCGGTACAGATGAAACCGTCCAGGATCACAGGAATGCGCAATATCCGCGCGGCGGCAATCGCCCCGGCCATCGCCGCAATCTCACGACCTCCGAGGCAGCGCAGAATTTCAAGGCCATCCTCTGACCTGTGCAACGCTACACCTTCGGCCACAACACGGGTCTTGTTGGTCAGCCCCGCATCATCGACGCCCGTCCCGCGACCTGTCCAATCGGCCGCGTCACCACCGAACAGCGCGCAGGCAATCGCGGCTGCCGGGGTGGTGTTGCCAATGCCCATTTCGCCCACGACCAACAGATCAGCCTGCGGATCCACGGCCTGCCAGCCAGTGCGCAGCGCGTCCAGCAATTCGGCTTCCGTCATGGCCGGTGCCCGGGTGAAATCTGCGGTCGGGTTGTCCAGATCCAGCGCGTGAACATCCATCGTTGCACCCGCCGCCCGGGCCAGCTGGTTGATCGCCGCACCGCCATGTTCGAAGTTCATCACCATCTGCACGGTCACTTCCGACGGAAAAGCCGAGACCCCCTGTGCGGTGACTCCGTGGTTTCCGGCAAAGACGATGACCTGTGGCGCCGCGATCTTTGGACGGGCATCTCCGCGCCATCCTGCGTACCAGATTGCCAAATCTTCAAGTCGCCCCAGCGCGCCCGGGGGTTTCGTCAGTTGTCCGTTTCGCTCTGCCGCGCCCTGCGCCGCGGTGGCATCCGGCCCCGGAGCCGCTGCAAGCGCAGCACGGAACGCGTTCAAATCATTCAGTTCAGGCAACATGAAAGCCTCATTGCATCAGAGTGGTCCTGTGTGTTTAACCGAAGCATCGAAACCAACAAGACCCCGAAAGGCACGGGCGTGCAGAAAAACGACACCAATCCCTTTTCCCTGTGGGATATTCCGCTGGCTCTGGTGCTGTTGACCCGCCTGCCCCTGCCCCGATTGCCGGAACCTGTATTCAAGCGGCAGGCACAGGCGGCATGGGCCTTCCCCATCGCCGGGCTGGCCGTCGGAGCGATCGCCTGTCTGGTCGGATGGTTGGCAATGGTCTTTCATCTGCCCCCTTTTGTTGCCGCGACACTGTTGGTTGCAATGTTGATCATGACGACGGGCGCGATGCACGAGGACGGTCTGGCCGATACGTTCGACGGCCTCTGGGGCGGGTTCACTGCTGAACGTCGACTTGAAATCATGAAAGACAGCCAGATCGGAACCTATGGTGTTCTCGCTTTGGTTGTTTCCCAGCTTGCTCGGGTTTCGGCAGTTGCCACGATTTTGGCAACCGGGTCGATTTGGGCGATTCTGGCAGCCTGCGTGTTCTCACGCGCCCTGATGCCGGTTTTGATGGCATCCCTGCCAAACGCCAGAAAATCGGGGCTGAGCCATTCGGTGGGAACCCCCGGCGCGATTTCGGTCAGCATGTCCTTGGGCCTGGCCGTTACAATCGCCGTTTTCCTGTGCGGGGGTGCGGCGATCACCGCCATATTCTCTGCTGCCTTGGTTGCCGCCATCTTGGCGCTGACAGCGCGCAAGAAGATCGGCGGCCAGACCGGGGACATACTTGGGGCATCGCAACAACTGGCCGAGATCGCGTTTCTGCTTGCCATCAGCGCGCAGATTTAGGACGCGCCGCCTGTTTCGATCCGCAGTGTTTCACCGCAATGCTTGCAATGCACGGCATCCGGATCATGCCGATACAACCCGCAGCTTGGGCATTTGTGACGTACCTTCTGCGGCATGAATATCGCCTGCGCCAAACGGACAAACAACGCGACGCCCACGACCATGATGAAGACCGAAAACAGCTTGCCCCAAGGTGTGCTCAGCGTGATGTCGCCGAACCCGGTTGTGGTCAGGGTGGCCATGGTGAAATACAGCGCGTCTATGTAAGGCGTCTGGGCGTCTTCCGGAATGAAGAACACCAATACCGCCGTAGAGGTGGCAAAGACGAAAACCATCAGATTGATTGCTGCAATCACCGCGTCTTCATGGGTGCGAAAAAAGGTACTGTCGCGTCGCAAGTCCCTGAGCAGGTGGTATGAATGGATCAGGCGCAAGGCCCGCAGAATCCTCAGGAAAGCCAGGTTGCCCGTCAGAAACGGATCCAGAACCAGCGAGACGATAACGACAATATCCGCCAGCGTGTAAATCTGGCGCAGCAGCTTCCAACGATCCTTTGAAATCCAAAGCCGCGCTGAAAAGTCCAAGAAAATTAAAAAACCGATCAACTGGCTTGCAAGGATCAAGCCGGGACCATGAGGGACGTGAGCCGTTGCAACAAAGAAAATGATTGTCGCAACATCGAACAGGATCAGAGCGTACCGAAACCAGACCGAAATCGGGTCATGTCCGATATACAGATATCTAACTGTCTGCTTCATGTCCGCCCTGTAGCTTGCTGCATATACAGTAAAATTAGCGGTACTTGCGGAATTCACCAAGCCACGAAAAAGGCCGCCCCGATGGTGGAGCGGCCTGTTGTCATATCGAACTCGCTGTCAGGCAGCGCGAGAGGTCAGAACTTCGTCCACCTGTTTGGCGGCGGATACTTCGCCGGTGCCGGAAACCGCCGCAACCTCGCGGGTCAGGCGTTCCAGCGCAGCTTCGTACAGCTGACGTTCGGAATAGCTCTGCTCGCGCTGGTCGTCCGTGCGATGCAGATCGCGGACCACTTCCGCAATCGAAATCAAATCGCCCGAGTTGATTTTCTGCTCGTATTCCTGAGCACGGCGCGACCACATGGCGCGTTTGACCTTTGCCTTTCCCTTCAGCGTTTTCATTGCCTGACTGATCACGTCGGGCGAGCTGAGCGACCGCAGACCGGACTCGGTAACCTTGTTGGTCGGCACGCGCAGAGTCATCTTGTCTTTCTCAAATGAGATGACGAACAGCTCCAGAGAGAATCCCGCGACTTCCTGTTCTTCGATCGAGATGATCTGGCCTACGCCATGAGCGGGGTAGACAACATAGTCGTTCGGGCGGAACTCGAGCTTTTTCGACTTTGTCATTCAGTTTTTTCCTTGCTTGCGGACGGGACACAGACAACAAAAGCACCACATGCGGGGACTTTCTCAGCCCCGACAGGCGGCGATATTGTCACAAATTCAAATCTCCAAAGCGAGCATACTTGTGGAGCGCATCCCAATCTCGGTCATCATACAAGAACCAAGTATATCACAAAAATACGACACCCGAAAGTTTACCCGGCGGTAAATTTTCATATTAAACCTGTTTTCAACAGGTTGAGCCGCGTTCTTTTCGCATCAAACAGAGGTTTGAGCGCGAATCGTTCAACCACCCTCGCCCGGTGCTTCCGAGAAATACTTCTCCATCTTGCCTTCTTCACCGTCGCGTTCTTCCGCATCGGGAAGCGGATCTTTCTTGGTGACGATCACGGGCCACATTTCCGAGTACTTGCGATTGAATTCGACCCATTGATCCATGCCCGGTTCAGTATCGGGGCGGATCGCGTCGGCCGGGCATTCTGGTTCGCAAACACCGCAGTCGATGCATTCGTCGGGATGGATGACCAACGTGTTCTCACCTTCATAGAAACAGTCCACCGGACATACTTCGACACAGTCGGTATATTTGCAGGCGATACAGTTTTCGGTGACAACATAGGTCATGATCGGATTCCCGTTTGCGGTTTGAGCGTTTAGCTAATTCAGTCTGGCCTACTCTTCAAGATATGATCAGCGATCTTCGGTGCGAGAAAGATCAAGAGAACGGCGATCTTTCTTTGTCGGGCGACCTTTTCCCTCAAACCCCGGATTTTTGGGCGGAACGTCCTGTTTTTCGGTCATATCGAAATACAGCGTTTGCGCTTCGGGGGCCGGACCACGGCGATCCCCGATTTTTTCGATGCGCACAACGCGGACGATACGGCCCTGAGGAAAGGTCAGAACGTCGCCCGGGGCCACGGTCTGCGCCGGTTTTTGCACCCGGCTTCCGTTCAACCTGACATGGCCCCCGCTGACCTGTTTGGCGGCCAGGCTGCGGGTCTTGAAGAACCGCGCCTGCCACAACCATTTGTCAATCCGCAGCTTGGCCTCGGCCATTTCGGATCAGTTGCCGTCCTTCAAACCCATCAGCGCGGCTGCAAACGGGTTGTCGGGATCAATCGCCTTTTCCTTTTTCGGCGGCCGGGACGAGAAGGTCTTGGCGCCCTGAGGCTTGCCGCCCTTCTTGCCATGCGGTTTGCCACGGCCATCCTGCGGCTTGCCGCGCGGTTTGCCCTTGCCCTGCCCCTGCTCGCGGCGCGGACCTCGGTTGGGCTGTCGCTGACGGGCCCAGGTGAAGGTGTAGAACACTTCAACCTCGGGTTCGTCTGACACTGGTTCTGCGGGAAGGCTGTCCGCACCAGCCTCGGCTGCCGCCTCGGTGCCGTCGGTGGCCTCGGCTGCCGCCTCGGCGGGTGCGGCGACGTCTTCTGCCGCGACTTCACTTGCCGGGGCTTCTTCGGCGGTCGGTTTGTCCGCTTCAGCTGCCGCCGGCTGTTCGGCCGGTGCAGGTTTGACTTTCGGCCGCTCGCCGCGTTCCGCCTTGTATCCCAGCCCCTGCATAAGGTCTGCGAACTGATCCAGCGTCATACCGGTGATCGACAGCATATCGGGTTTGGCTTCGAAACCGCCGCGGCTGTCTTCTGCGCGCAGCATGTCCGCCAAACGTTCCAGCATGTCGATACGGATCGAACGCTCGCCTGCATCGCGGTAGCCACACATGGTGTCATAGCCCTGCGGCGCATCCTTGGCGACCGGCACGGTCACCAGGCCCGGAGGCGGCGCTTCGGGGAATTCCTGCAACCCGCTGGACAGCGCCCAAAGCACGAGACGCAGACGCGTCGGGGCCGGTTTCAGCAGCAGCGGCATGAAAATGGTGAACTGGCCGAACCGGATACCATGCTTGCGCAAGGCGCCGCGGGCGTCCTGATCAAGATCCTTGACCTCTTGTGCGACCTGTGCGCGGGGCAGGATACCCAGCGCTTCGACCATGCGGAAAGCAAAGCCTTTGGCAAGGCCGCTGAGTTCCTCATCGCGGGACAGGTTCAGCAGCGGCTCGAACAGAGCGGTCACCTTGCGGTCAATGAAGTGCTGCAAACGGCGCTGCACTTTCTGCTCGACATCCGGCCCCGCCGCTTCGTCAACGAACACTTCGACCATAGGTTTGAGAGGTTCCGCCCCGGCAACCAGCTTGCCAACGGCGTATTCACCCCACATCAGGCCACCCTGATCAGTGAAATCAATTTCAGTATCGGGCGCGTTGTAGAAGCGATCGGCGCGCAGATGGAATTGCGGCGCGAGTGCTTGCAGAGACGCCGATTTCAGAGCTTTTGCCTCGGTTCCCTGCGCGCTTTTGTCCGGGATGAACCGGAACCCTTCCAGACGACCGACGAATTCGCCTTCGACGGTCACTTCACCCTTGTCATTTACTTCGGCCAAAAGGGCCTCCTTCTGTTTGAGCCGGCGCAACAAAACGGATGTGCGCCGATCCACAAATCTTTGCGTGAGACGCTCATGCAGAGCGTCGGACAGTCTGTCTTCTACAGTGCGGGTTTCGTTACGCCAATGTGATTCGTCACGAACCCACCCTTTCCGCTGCGCAACATATGTCCACGTGCGAATATATGCCAATCTTTTAGATAAAGCGTCGATATCGCCGTGGGTCTGATCGATCCGTCTGATCTGCCGTGCCATGAACTCGTCGGGAAGGGATCCCCGTTCATGCAGATGGCCATAGATCACCTCCAGCAAGCTGGCGTGTTCCGCATGGCTGATACCGCGAAAATCAGGGATTCTGCACACATCCCACAGCAACCGGATGGACGGGCCGTCGCTTGCCCGGGCGACAACTTCGGTCACTTGCGACAGCGATTTCAACGCGTTCAGGTCATCAGCAGGGCGGGCCTTGATCAGGTGTTCATCATCCGGGCTAACCTCAAGCGAGTCGATCAGCGCATCAATCGAGCCGAACCGAAGGGCGGCATTTCGCCAGTTCAGCTTTTTCATCGGCGTAAACCGGCTGTCCATGATCGCCTGCGCCACGCCCTCGTCCAGCGGCGGGGCCTCTCCGGTTACGCCGAATGTGCCATCCGACATCCCGCGACCTGCCCGGCCCGCGATCTGCGCCAGCTCGTTCGGCGCAAGCGGACGCATCCTGCGCCCGTCGAATTTGGACAGGGATGAAAACGCAACGTGGTTCACATCCAGGTTCAACCCCATCCCGATAGCGTCCGTGGCAACCAGGTAATCAACCTCACCGTTTTGGTACAGGTCCACCTGTGCATTCCGGGTCCGCGGGCTGAGCGCCCCCATGACCACCGCAGCTCCACCTTTCTGGCGGCGCAACAATTCGGCGATGGCATAGACGTTTTCAACCGAGAACCCCACGATGGCGCTGCGCGCAGGCATCCGGCTGATCTTTCTGGAGCCCGAGTAAACCAGCTGTGACATCCGCTCTCGCCGCACGAACTGCGCCTGGGGGACCAGCGCCGAAATCGGGCCACGCATTGTGTCCGAGCCCAGGAACAGTGTCTCGTTCGTGCCGCGAGACCTAAGCAGACGGTCGGTGAAGACGTGACCCCGTTCCGGATCGGCACAAAGCTGAATCTCATCGATGGCAACGAAATCAGCACCCATGCCTTCCGGCATCGCCTCAACCGTACACACCCAATACTGGGCGCGAGGCGGTACGATCCGTTCTTCGCCCGTGACCAGCGCCACCACCGACGGCCCACGGATCGCAACGATCTTGTCATAGACCTCGCGCGCCAGCAGGCGCAGCGGCAGACCGATCACGCCGGTCCGATGGCCCAGCATGCGTTCGATAGCGTAATGGGTTTTACCAGTGTTGGTCGGGCCAAGTACGGCCACGATTCGGGATGACCCGCTCACATTCGCCCCCTGCCCCGAGCCTTACAGCGCCTTGCCTTCAACCTGAGGCTTCAGCCGATTCACGGCATTGGTTACTTCTTCGTGATGGGGATGTATAGCCAAGGCCCGAGAATAAGCCTCGTAGGCTTTCCGAGGTTCCCCGATAACTTCAAAGATCAGACCCAGACCGTAGATCGCCTCATAGTGGTTTGGATTCAGCGTCAGCACATGTTCCAGATCGGCGGCCGCCATACCAAATCGCTCGACCCCGAAAAAGGCAGAGGCGCGCAGATGCCAGCCTTCGGCAAAATCAGGCGCGTGATCCGTCAGCGCGGTCAGGTGATCCAGAGCAGCGCCGACGTCGCCCTCATCCAAGGCTTCGCGTCCCCGCTCCAGCAGCAGATCAGCCGACGCAGACCCCGATTGCGACCACAGCGCCTGCAACTGCCGATCCAGTGCAATTGCCTGTTCCGGGGTCGACTGCGCCAGTTTTTGCAGCAACTCATCCTCGTCCCGTGAATCCGCCTGCTGCGCGAAACAATTGGAGGAAAACGTGACTAGGACAAAAAGTGCCGCAACGGTACCTTTGAGATTGTGAATTGCAATGCTCATAACAATAGTCAGTGTAGCGTTGCGACCGGGGATGTCCATTCACGGCGCACTAACAATATGAGGAAAAGCATGAGCGAGACTCTTGAAAAGGCGGCTGCCGCACTGAACGAAAAACTGGATGGCGGCGCGTTTGATGACACGGCCAAGTTTGCCATCACCGATCTGGGTTCGATCGTCCTGGATGAAAACGGTGCGCGGGTCAGCGATGAAGAGGCCAGTGTCACCATGAGCGCTGATGCAGAGACGTTCGAACAGATCCTCAGCGGTGAGCTGAATCCGACCGGCGCGTTCATGTCCGGAAAGCTGAGCATTGACGGCGACATGGGTGTTGCCATGAAGCTTGCCTCGGTACTGGCCTGATGGAGTTGTCGCCGGCCCCCTTTTTTGAAGACGTGGCCGGCGGACCTGCCGGTGGAAAGGCCCACTGGTTGACGACGTCTGACCAAAAACGCATTCGCGTGGGTCACTGGCTTCCGGATGGTGGCGCACATGGCACCGTCATGATGTTCCCCGGACGCACCGAATACATCGAAAAATACGGAAGTACCGCCGGTGAATTCGCGAAACGCGGCTTTGCGATGCTGGCCGTGGACTGGCGCGGTCAGGGTCTTGCGGATCGGCTGCTGGACAACCCACGCATCGGCCATGTCGATCATTTCACCGATTACCAATACGATGTTCAGTCAACCCTGGACCTTGCGAACGCTCTGGATCTGCCCAAGCCGTGGTATGTCGTCGGGCATTCGATGGGCGGTGCCATCGGGTTGCGTGCCGTCATCGAAAAAGGGTGTTTTGCCGCGTGCGCGTTCACCGGCCCAATGTGGGGAATTTTCTTCACTCCGGTCATGAAACCTCTGAGCCGCGTTACAGCGTATTGGGGCACCGCGCTTGGCCTTGGCGAACGCACCCCCCCGACCACGACGCTTGAAAGCTATGTCCTGTCACAACCTTTCGACGGGAATATGCTAACCCGCGACCCGGACATGTACCGGATGATGCAAAATCAGCTGAATGCGCATCCCGAACTGGCTCTTGGTGCCCCTTCCAACCGCTGGCTGCGCGAGTCGCTGGACGAATGCGAATGGTTGATGGAACAGCCCGCCCCGAAGACACCCTGTCTGACTTTTCTGGGCAGCCACGAACAGATCGTCGATCGCAAGGCCATACGGGCGCGCATGGCCAATTGGCCGAATGGTACATTGATCGAAATCCCGAACGGTGAACATGAAGTGCTGATGGAAGCACCGGACGTTCGGGGCCCGGTTCTGGACCAGCTTGCCAGGCATTTCCGGGCCAACCAATCAAATGGGGCGTCCGAGCTGGTTTCCACGTAAACCTTTTCACCATGGGATTGGCCGCTTGTGATCCGCGCGCGCCACCCCTAGATGTTTGCAAAAGCAGTCTACAAAAGGTGATCCATGCGCGACCTTCCCTTTCCCGTCCGTGACGCAAACGCAATGGGCGGCGCCGACAATCTGGGCAATCTCCCCGAATGGGATCTGACGGATCTCTACACATCCGAAGAAGCGCCCGAACTGGCGCGCGACCTGGACTGGCTGGAAGGTGAATGTGCCGCCTTTGCTGCCGACTATGAAGGCAAGCTGGCAGAGCTGGACGCCGCGGCCCTTTTGGCCTGCGTTCAGCGCAATGAAAAGATCAACGCCGTCGCGGGCCGTATCATGTCCTTTGCCGGTCTGCGTTATTACCAACTGACCACCGACGCAGAGCGGGCCAAGTTCCTGTCGGACATGCAGGAAAAGATCACCGTGTTCACAACGCCTCTGGTGTTTTTCACGCTCGAGATCAACCGGATCGAAGATGATGTGCTTGGGGCGCATTTTGCTGCCAACCCGGATCTGGCCCGATACGAGCCCGTGTTCCGGCGTATCCGCGCGATGAAGCCCTATCAGCTGTCTGACGAGCTGGAAAAATTCCTGCACGATCTGGGCGTTGTCGGCGACGCGTGGGAGCGTCTGTTCGACGAAACCATCGCCGGTCTGACGTTCAATGTGGATGGCAATGAACTGAACATCGAGGGCACCCTGAACCTGCTGACCGAACAGGACCGCTCCAAGCGCGAGGCAGCGGCGCGGGAACTGGCCCGCGTGTTTCAAGAGAACATTAAAACATTTGCCCGTGTCCACAACACGCAGGCCAAAGAGAAAGAAATCGTCGATCGCTGGCGCAAGATGCCGACCGCGCAAACAGGGCGTCACTTGTCGAACGATGTCGAACCCGAAGTGGTCGAAGCCCTGCGCGAGGCGGTCGTGGCCGCCTATCCCAAACTCAGCCATCGGTACTATGAGCTCAAGCGCAAGTGGCTGGGGCTGGATGTGATGCAGGTCTGGGACCGCAACGCGCCGCTGCCGATGGAAGACACCCGCACCGTGTCGTGGGAGGACGCCGAGAAAACCGTGATGGAGGCTTACTCCGCCTTCGATCCCCGTATGGCCGACATCGCGGCGCCGTTCTTCTCGAAAGGCTGGATCGACGCGGCGGTGAAGCCCGGCAAGGCCCCGGGCGCCTTCGCACATCCCACCGTGACCGAGGTGCATCCTTACGTGATGCTCAACTACCTGGGCAAACCGCGCGACGTGATGACCCTGGCGCACGAGCTGGGCCACGGCGTGCATCAGGTGCTGGCCGCCGATCAGGGCGAGATGCTGTCCTCGACGCCCCTGACACTGGCCGAAACCGCCAGCGTCTTCGGCGAGATGCTGACCTTCCGCAAGATGCTGGATCAGGCCGAAACGCCCGAACAGCGCAAGGTTCTGCTGGCCGGCAAGGTCGAGGACATGATCAACACGGTGGTCCGCCAGATCGCCTTCTATGACTTTGAATGCAAACTGCACGCCGCCCGCCGCGAGGGGGAACTGACTCCGGATGACATCAACGCCCTGTGGATGAGCGTTCAGGCCGAAAGCCTTGGCCCCGCGTTTGAATTCATGGACGGGTACGAGACCTTCTGGGCCTATATCCCGCACTTTGTTCACTCGCCCTTCTACGTTTACGCCTATGCCTTCGGCGACGGGTTGGTGAACGCGCTCTATTCGGTCTATGAAAGCGGCGCCGAAGGTTTCGAGGACAAGTATTTCGAAATGCTGCGCGCAGGTGGATCAAAGCACCACACGGAATTGCTGGCCCCGTTCGGGCTGGATGCCAGCGACCCGAACTTTTGGGACAAGGGCCTGTCGATGATCTCGGGCTTTATCGACGAGTTGGAGGCGATGGAGGGGTGACTGACCCGGGCGACAAGGGGCGCTGGCGGGCCATCCAGCACCGCCTGCACCCTGTCTTGGCCCGGATCCGCCGCAACGTCCCGCGGGGGCTGCGGTTTGTCGTGGGGCTATTGTTGATCGTCGCGGGCGTCTTCGGTTTTCTTCCTGTCCTGGGCTTTTGGATGATCCCTTTGGGCATCATGGTGGCCGCCATGGACGTCAACCTGCTGCGACGTTGGTGGCGCCGCCGGTAACTCCAGTTTGGCTTTCACCTAGTTTTTCCCGGTCGCCAGAAACACTGCGAAACGATCAAAGTCGCCCCCAGAGCGGCCACTTGGGATGATCGGTGCCCGTAGAAAAATAGCCGGATTGACGAAGGTGAACACCACTGAGGTGGCGACCAATCAGGTGGCCGTCAGGATCGAGACACGTGCGGCGGCCTCGTACCAAAGCAAATAGGCCAGCGCAGTCGACAATACGCCCAGAAAGGTCAGGAAGACCACATCGTTGACGGTTGGTTTTTGCTGCTAAAAAGCCGGTGGGTGGGATCATGCAGATTAGCAATGATCATGCATCGATGTGACAGTTCTGTTTAAAGTCTTGATTACTGACGCGATCGAAGCCCATGTACGTTTGGCTCATCGCGGCCATACCCAAGATCACTTCAACTGACTGTCCTTCGACCCCCGCCGATTGACGCCGCCGCGCGCCTTGAACGCGCCGTCCCGTTCCTGCTGGCAATCCAGGCAGAGCTTTACTCCGGGCAACGCGACGCGACGCTTTTCCGGGATAGGTTCCTCGCATTCGGCACAATGGGTCAAGCTTTCGCCCTGGGGCCGCTTTTGCGCCTGCATCCGCGCCAGTTCATCTGAGATCGACGCTTCGATCTGTTCGCTAACAGCGCCGTCGCGCGCCCAACCTCCGGCCATCGGTCATCTCCTGAAATTGTGACACTCAGGATAGCTGAGCCGCTGGCCGCAACGCAAGTTACAGCGAAATCGCGCCTTCGAATACACGATCAATCACCTCTTGCGTCCCGCGTGAGAATTCCAAAGGACAGGGATACTCCGCCCCGTCCCTGATTGATCGGCAAAAGGCCTCGACCTGCAACTTGTAATGGTCTGCTCCGGGGAAGCGAGTGACCTGAACTTCAAGCCCCGGCCGGTGCAGCTCGACCCGAGCCTCGCCAAACACACGTGCATTGAACGGGGTCGTCAGACGGATCAAACCGCTTTCGCCGTGAAACACCATCTCCTGATGGGGATGCATCCGTATGGAAACATAGCTGGAATAGGTAAATCCGGGGAACTGCGCGCGAATTTCAGTGAAGATGTCGATATCATCCTGCCAACGGATCGCGGATTGCACCGACACAGGCTCTTGCCCGGTTGCAAAGCGCGCCCCGCCGATCACGTAGACCCCGATGTCACGCAATCCGCCGCCACCCGTTTCCGCGCGGTTTCGAATATTCTGGGTATCTGCCCGATTGTCAAAACTGAACGCCCCGGTCACATGTACCAAATTGCCGATGGCACCATCAGCGATCAGTTTCCTTGCAAGCTGCCATTGAGGGTGATGGACGATCATGTAGGCCTCGGCGGCCAGCAGGCCGCTTTGGTCCCGCTTTTGGATCAATGCGTCGAATTCATCCGCCTTCATGGTCATGGGCTTTTCGCACAGAATATGCTTGCCAGCGCTCAAAGCCTTAAGGCTCCATTCCGCATGCATATGGTTGGGCAACGGGATGTAGATTGCGTCGATTCCGGCGTCTGCCAACAACGCATCATAGCTGTCAAATACTTGCAAATCCGGGCAAAAGGACTGAAACGGTTCTGCTTTCGCTGCATCCGAGGTTGCCAGCGCGGCCAAGCGCGCCCCATTTGCAGCATGTATCGCCGGGGCCATGTATTCGCGGGCAAATTTCGCGGCACCCAATACACCAAATTGAACCGGTCTTTGCATTGCGCCCTCCGTACTCGGCTTGTTTCAAATTACGCGCTTCCCGAGGGGTCACCAGCGCTCGTTCTGCTGCGAAATCAAAGACAAAACACGTCTTTTCCTAACACAGCTTTCGACCTTCAGCCATTGATTTAGGCCTTTGGTTCAGTTTCCGCCAACATTCGCAAAAAACGCCCCCTGATCATCAGAAGGCGTTTTCCGTCATTGCTTGAACGCGAAGAATCTTCCTGCGAGGCAAGAAGGGCGCAACTGTTAGCTGACGCCTAACATGCCTTTTTCCCGCGCCAGATCCCGCATTTTCTTTTGCAGCTTCTCGAACGCGCGCACTTCGATCTGGCGAATGCGCTCTCGGCTTACGTTATACTGAGTGCTCAACTCTTCGAGCGTGACCGGCTGATCCATCAAACGACGCTGGGTCAGGATATCCTTTTCCCGATCATTCAGCACATCCAGAGCCGCCGCCAGCAATTCCCGACGCGCTTCCAGTTCATCGCGTGCTTCGTAGTCACCGGCCTGATCTGCATCCTCATCCTCAAGCCAGTCCTGCCATTGCATGGTGCCTTCGCCTTCGGACCCGACCGTGGCGTTCAGGGACGCATCGCCACCGGACATCCGGCGGTTCATGCTGATCACTTCTTCTTCGGTCACACCCAGATCAGTGGCGATCTTCTTGACGTTTTCAGGGCGCAGGTCGCCCTCTTCCAGTGCACCGATGCGGGCCTTGGCCTTGCGCAGATTGAAGAACAGCTTTTTCTGCGCCGAGGTCGTGCCCAGCTTCACCAATGACCACGACCGCAGGATGTATTCCTGGATCGAGGCACGTATCCACCACATGGCATAGGTCGCCAAACGGAAGCCTTTTTCAGGGTCAAACCGTTTGACAGCCTGCATCAGGCCCACATTGGCCTCGGAAATCACTTCGGCCTGCGGTAGACCATAGCCGCGATAGCCCATGGCGATCTTGGCCGCCAGACGCAGGTGAGACGTCACCATCTTGTGCGCGGCTTCGGTGTCCTGCTCTTCGACCCAGCGTTTGGCCAGCATGTATTCTTCTTCCGGCTCCAGCAAAGGAAACTTGCGGATTTCCTGCATATAGCGATTCAGGCCGCCCTCGGGCGTCGGTGCGGGAAGATTTGCGTAGTTTGCCATTATTGTGTCCCTCCGACAAATGTTTAGATGTTTAACATAGGATATGGGTAAGGAACCCTTCCCATTCAAGAGGTGCTGCTAACAGTCTGGAATTAATCTTCCGTTAAGGAAAGGTAAAAAGCCCTTTTTCACAGGAGTTTGCTTATTATGACAGCGGTGCGCGCAGACGTTCGACAAGGTTTTGCATATCTTGCGGTAAATCGGCCTCGAACCGCAGGGATTCACCAGTGACAGGGTGCTCGAATCCCAAAACAGCGGCATGAAGTGCCTGACGGGGAAAAGCGCCTGCAAAACCGGCGGCAGCGGCAGAGAACGCTTTGACGGACAGCTTTCGCTTGCCGCCATAAACCGGGTCGCCCACCAGCCCGTGCCCCGCGTGGGCCATATGAACGCGGATCTGATGCGTTCGGCCGGTTTCAAGCCAGCACTCGATCAGGGCAAGACCCGCAGGCACTCCAAATGTCTCGACAACGCGCGCGCGTGTCACGGCATGCCGCCCACCATGGAACAGAACCGCCTGTCTCTGACGGTCGGTCTTGTGCCGTGCAAGTTGCGTTGTCACACGCATGATGTTGCCGGGTTCAAAGCTGATCCCTTTGACACCGCGCAACCGAGGATCGTTGGCATCCGGCACCCCGTAACACACCGCACGGTAATACCGCTCGACGCTATGCGCCGCGAACTGCTCGGCCAGCCCGTGATGCGCCGCGTCTGACTTTGCGGCCACCAGAAGGCCACTGGTTTCCTTGTCGATGCGATGCACGATACCGGGGCGTTTCACCCCGCCGACGCCCGACAGATCGTCTCCGCAATGGTGGAGCAAAGCATTCACCAAAGTCCCGCTGGGTGATCCCGGCGCGGGGTGTACGACCATGCCTGCGGGTTTGTTGACGACGATTACGTCCGCATCCTCGAAGACGATCTCGAGCGGGATGTCCTCGGGGCCGATATGGCTGTCTTCGGCCTCGGCCACGACAATCGTGACACGCGCCCCTTCGGCCACCTTGGCCTTGGGGTCGCGTATCTCGGCACCGTCGATCTGTACCGCGCCCTCTTCGATCAGACGCGCAAGTCGGGTGCGCGACAGGCTTTCCCCGTCTGGCACATCGCGGGAAAGCGCCTTATCAAGGCGAGGCGGCGGATCGGCCGCGATCTGAAACTCAATCTGGCGGGTGCCCATGACTGTCCCTTCCGAACCTCAAGAACCGCAGGAAACTCCGCAACTGCGATTGCTGCGGCGGATGGTCATGCTGTTGACCGCGGTGATGATTGGCGGGGTTCTAGTGACATTCGCCCTGATTGTCATCCGCCTATCGGACCGCACACCCACCTTGCCGGATCAGATCGCGCTGCCCGACGGCGCCCGGGCGCAGGCCCTGACCATCGGGGCAAACTGGTATGCCGTCGCAACCGATGACAATCGCATTCTGATCTTTGACAAAACAACTGGAAAACTGCGCCAGGAAATCGCGGTCGAATAGGCCCTGCCACCTGTTCCGGCGGCATGAAAGATCCGGGGATTGTCCAGCCTCAGCCGGGGAACAGCCGAGTTCCGGTCCACGCAGCACCCAGACGCTGATCCAGCGCATCCGACCGCATCTTGTGCTTGCCTGACACCGGCGCCAACATGATGTCACCCAAGCAAACTCTGTCACCAACCGGGAAAAGCTCTACGCTTGCGCATTCAACGTCTTGCCCCAGGGTTTCAGCGATCCGGATCATGTCTTCAAAGCGGTCGGACCGGGGTTCAACGGTGCTGCTGGTTGGCGAATACAGCTCATCTGCAAGGTAATTGTAGTCGCGATCATGGAGCATCTGGATGCGCCCACGCCCCCGGTCACGGTCAACCTGCACCAGCTGCACGCGTCCGGCGATCACCCAGAGTTTCCAGGTGCCGGCCTGTCGATCCCCGGCGGTCAAGTCTTCTTCGATGTAATAGAGGGGCTTTTGCGTGGCGCGCCACCATTCGCCTGTCCAGAACCCTTCGGACGTTTTTGTCTTGTGCCACGCGGCCAGCTTCTGGTTGGCATCATCGCGCTGCGTGGCATCCAGCGGGAACGACAGGGCCAGCTTGTGACCATGGCTCATCGTTCCTTTCAACCAATACTGGCCGGGCCCGAGGTCGAGTGTTTCGGGCAATGCCGGAATGTGCGCCTCCCACATGCGCTGCGGGCAGGCAAGCAATTCCGAGGCGCTGCCCACGTATTTGGACCGGTCAGAGATCAATGCATCAGGGACTTCGCCAAACAGCTTCATGACCACCAGCTTTTCGGCAAATGTCTTTGGCGCGCGCAGGTCGGGTAAAGATCGATGACTATCCGCATAGTTGTACAAAGCCATACCAAGCGCATTCAGCCTAGCAGGGTCACTGTCATAGTGTTCCCAACCGCGCGAAAAACCCACGCGCGGCGGGGTGTTGGCACCGTACAGATTGTCAGCTGCAATTGCGTCGAGATCAGCCTGTGCCGCCTTGAGATAGTCTTCCCGGTCAGAGAGCAGAGCAACAGAAACAACGCCGCCGGTGGCGTCGTGGATTTCTTCGGTCGTAGCGCGCAAGGTGGGCAGGTTTGCGGGAAACTCCACCGGTTTGAGGCCCCCTCGGCCGTGGCGCGGCAAAGGCGCGTCGCCCGGTCTCACCCCCAGGTTCCGCAAACGTCGATCCAGAAACGAATGCCGCTTGATTCCGTTTGCAATCCACCACCGCATCCGGCGTCCCCACAGATGCACGGCAAGCGTTTCCTCTTTGATATACGCGTCCCTGAACTCTCGGACGTGAATGTCATTGGCCTGCCCTGCACGTCTAAACGGCAAAGGATAAAAGACCGGTATGGGGCTGGCATGCTTCAACTCGTCAAAATGGCGCAGAAACCATGTCATGACACCGGGGCCGTAAACACTGTGTTCCTGATCTGACGCATGAGGCAACTCACCAGCCTGTTTCAGGCGTTCCAGTTCCTTCCGCTCCTCCCCTTCAACCCAGGGGCGGATCGGATAGGGGTCCTGGCAGTATTCGGAATACGCGTTCAACGTGGGGCTGTCGAAAGGCAGCCGCATAACAGCATTGCAGATGGTATCGCGGTTGAAATACCCAAAAACATGATCGGCCCTTGGGATCGGGGCAAGCGCCAAAACATCCGTGTCGCACCACAGAAAATCCGTTTTCTTCATCAGGTGCAATCTGAAGATATCGGATTGGGGCACCGGCGTCTTGAACTGGTTGTTCACGATGAACTGCCTGGGTTCGTGGATTTCATTTGCCGACACCAGTTCGATACCATCCGGAACGTTGTCGACTTGCCCATAGTGGAACAAAACGACCCTGTGACCGCATTCGACGAATGACAGCATGCACATCTGCTCCAGAAAGCTCAGGCTTCCTTCCATCCACAGCATCCCAATCGTCGGAAGAGAGTGATCCGCAACCATTCGTCTATTTCTCCAGGGGCTGTTTTGTCAGGACTCTGTCCGGTTTTCGTCAGTCGAAGACGGCGCGCTGGCCGACAGGCGTTCCCTTACGCCACGGTCCTTTGCGACAAAATCCACGGCCGGTTTTTCAAGAAGTTTCTGGTACAGCTCATCATACTCTGGCAGTTTCAGCAGATCGTTGATCAGAGCCTTGTGCCAGCGGAACGCTCTTCTATGTAGCCGTCGAAGCCTGTCGTCAGCGCGAAACTCTTCCAGCACCGCATCCACTTCGTCCTTGTACCGCAGGATTGTTTCATCCTTGGCACCGCCACGGTTCCAGCGGTCCCAATATTCGGTTCCAAGTGTCTGCGCGGAATGATTTGCCCGACCTCGGCTGCGCTTGGCCAAATAGGCCTGCGTGGATCTGACGGCATAGTGGTTGATCTGTGCGACTTCAAATCCAAACGGAGGCGAGACATGGTTGCCGAAGGGCGCAGGTTCCGTGGCGTGCCCTCCGGGCACGGACCGGAACACGCCGGCCTGAAGTTCGGGACGGGGGTGCGGGTTGTGCAACCCGAAACGAAGATAGAAATCGCCCTGCCTGAACAGGGATTTGACAAACCGGCGCCCTGCCCCGCCTTGTTCGAAATCCAGCTCACAATCGAAGAACTGCCGCGTCACCAGCGTATCGCGCATAACATGCCGACCACCGTTCGAGAATATCTTCCAGGGTATGGAAATAACGTCAACGCCGGGCGTTGCCTCGATCAGATCATCAACCCTGTGATTTCCAACGTGAATATTCAGGAATTCATCCGCGTCGCCGACATATATCCACTTTGCGTCTTTCACCACCGGCAAGCGCCGTGCCTGCCTCAGCGCAGACCGGTGTATCCCTCCGGTTCCAACCCGGTTCCTGTGAAATTCCACATGGCCCAAGTCCTGCAACCGTCTCAGAATCTGGTTGGTGCCGTCTGTACAATCATTGGTGTAGACAATGATCCGGTCAAACCCCAGCACCTTGTGATGGGCCACCCATTCCAGAATATAGGGACCCTCGTTCTTCATCGCGGTGATGAGGACTTTTTCAGGCTTTTCCATCGCTGCCACTTATCCCCGCCGCCTAGTCGTTCTGACCTTTGCTGTCATCTTGCGGGACAATCTTTTCGATGGCGATCTGCGCGCCGGCAATCGCGCGGATGCGCAACTCTCGGGGGTGCTGGCCCAGAAACTCGTTGACCGCACGGATCACCCCGTCGCCCCACCAGCCGCGGCGGTGGTAGTCGTCGAATGCCATGATCCCACCGGGTTTGATCTTGGGAAACAAAGCGGCCAGATCAGCGGTCACGCCTTCGTATGAATGGTCTCCGTCGACATAGGCGAACGAGATGCTTTCATCATCAAAAAGCTTCAACGCAGGTACCGAAAAATCGCGTATAATACCAACCTTGCCTTCTTCGATCTCGGCCTCGAAAGTCTTTACGACCTTCTGGAAGATGGCCTCCATCTTTTCGTCTTCGGTCCGACCCACAAACGCGGTTGTGTGCGATTCCTCACCGATATGCTTCCATGGATCGATCAGAAAAAGCTGACTGGGCTCGATCAGTTTCAGAATGGTCGGAGAGAACTCACCCTGCCAGACACCGATTTCTACGGCAAGGCCCCCCTTTGGCAAACGGGAAAGGAATGTGCGGCGGATTGCGTCTTTGCTGTTTTTGCGCTTGGTCGCTTTGTCAGCCTTCGGTTTCTTCTGGCTGCCGGGCGCAACACCGATAACCTTGGATTCGTTTGACATCTCGACCTCACTCGCAGACGGGTATCCCATTTACTCAGAACCCGTTTTGTTCATTGCGCCATGGCTACCACGCCACAGCCTCAAGAACCAGAAGCTATGTGTCCTTTTTGCCAAGCGGTGGCAACTTGTCGATACCAAGCCACGGTGGCTGCAAGCTGGTTATCCGGTATCGTGCAGCATTACGCCCGAGGAAACTGTTTATCGCCGCATTCATACCCGTATACGACCCGCCTCCGTGACGGCGATAAGATGTGAACGCGATACTCCCCCCGGGCGCAAGAACCCGGTCGATCCGACGCAACAGCTGGTTCATCACCTGCTCTGCCCGCACCCCGCGGATGATGACGACGCCGACGCTTTCGTCTTCAAACAGCTTCAGCATCAAGGGGGGCAGCGCCCGGTAGACACGCAATTGTCCGGCAAGAATGGGGGCGCGGAAGTATTCCAGCAATGCATAAAACGTGCGATCCAAAGCCTGTAGCTCGGGATCCTGAGTTGCATCCGGACATGTGAAACCGTCCCATGACAGCCCCCACGGTCCTATGACCGTCAATTTCTCGACAGCGTCCAGATCAAGTATTTCTTCGATGATTTCAATCTCAACATGTCCGATCAGCACCCAATTCTTCTTACCACTGATTGATCGAAGAAAACTCTGCCGCTGGTCTTTTGTTCTTTCAACCTCCGGAGGGGCAGAAGGCAGGTAGACAGGATCCTTGGGGTCGAACAGCACCGAAACCTGTTTGGCATCCGTAATTTGCGCATGCTGCGCGGCGGCCTCTTCGTAATCAAACGAGGTTTCGAGGGCGTCGAGCCGAACGAACCAAGGAAAATTGTATGGCTTGGAGTTCTCGGGCTTGGACATCTTGCCGAGCCGCGTCCATTTCGCGACCTGGGCAAATGTGATGTCCGGATCCTTATACATTTCGGCGTTGAAAGACAGATCGCCATCTTCCATCACGCCGAGTTCCAGCGCCTTGACATAGCGCCCGCTGCGAAAGCGGCTGAACTTAGCGATAAAATCCTGCGCCACCTCGGTTTTTCTGAGGCTTGCGATGCGTTCCTTGTGAAATGCAACTGCCTGATTATGCAATTGCCCCAGAACAGTATCGGATCGCAGCTTTTCATAAACCTCCCGAAGTCGTGCAACTTTGGACAGGATCGAGGTTTCTTCGATGTCGTTATAGCAATGCAGCTTCCAGTAGGCCTGACCTGTTGCCTCCATCTTCGGATGAAAACTCGAGGTATTTACATCCCCACGCAACCGCTTCATCAGATAGCTTTCCACGGACCTCACCGCATAGTGGTTCATCCGAAAAAGCCTGCGCCCAAACCCGGCGCCCGTTGATGAATACGCCCACCCTCGTCTTCGCATGGCCGGCGGCAACGGATCACCGTCCCCGTCGACCCAGGCAAATCGATCCGCCTTGTTGGGTATCGGGCCGCGCGGTCGATGCGTGCTGATTGTGCGATACGATCCGTTGTTGCGAAAGAGCGATTTGAACGCCCGCAAGTTATGGGGGCTGACGGCGCCAAGCTCGCCCGCACGGGTGAATTGCTCGACAACGAACCTGTCTTCGAACTCGACGATTCCGTTGTGTCCGAACAACTGCCAGATTGCGGCAAATCCGTCCGCATGCGGCAATGCACGAAACAAATCGTCCAGTGTTCCGTCGCCGACGCGAATATCAAGAAATTCATCCACGTCGCAGACCAATATCCATTCGGCTTCTTTGCACCAGGGGTGTTCCATGGCGTTTACATAAGCTGAAGCCTGAGGTCCAAATTCCCACGGGCCGGGATTGCCGATATGCGCCAGAAACCCCAGTTCCTGGCACCGCTGAAGGATCGTGTCGGTGCCATCGGAACAATCGTTCGAATTGACGATAAAATGGGTGAAGCCGATCGAAAGATAGTATGCAATCCATTCCAGGATGAACGGCCCCTCGTCTTTCATCGTGGATATGACAAGTCTCATCGCGTCTACCTGTACCCGTGGCCCGCAAATTCAGGATAGCGGGAAAAAACGCATCTTTGCAGATGTATAGCGCGCATCCCTGCCTGCGGCTTAGTTACGGGCCCCGGAAATGCATTGCAAGTGGACGAGCCCGCCGGTTCAGCGACTGCCAACTCCAGATCCCGCAGACGGCCACGGCCCCGCAGGCAGCGATCACCAGCGTGTCTTCGCCTTGAAACCGTCATTCGGATTGCCATCGCGCGCCAACCATCTATAGCTGGTATTCACTGCTGCCGAAGTCATATGGCAGCAAAGGCGCGGCATCTCGAGTGGATCATGACAGGTAATCTTAAAGATCAAAGGGCACATGGCCTTGATGCATTGCGCGGTATCGCTGCGTCTGCGGTCGTGTTTGTACACGCGGTGCAAATTCATCCGCTTGGTGTCAGCTACAATAAGTGGATTGTCGACTATTTTTTGATGGGAGTGCCGCTGTTCTTCATAATCAGCGCAATGTCCATGTCGCTGGCTTATCCAAAAGGGATTTCTTTTGATCGAAGCTGGGCCTATGCCTTGCGCAGGTTTTTTCGAATTGCCCCACTCTTCTACGTGATGCTCTTTGCTTGGCTCTACGTAGGTCTCCAAGCTGAAACGGGTACGATCATCAGGAATATGACATTTTTGTTTGGTTTTTTCCCCAGTGAACAAACCAGTCTCGTTCCTGCGGGATGGTCAATTGGCGTCGAAGCTATCTTCTATCTTCTGTTCCCCTTCCTTTGGGTTTGGCGGAACATATGGGCGGCAGTGTTTCTCTTATTAATCACCTGCTTGGGATGGACGGCAGTAAACGCAAATGGCCAGGGCGAAGTTCCCGACTATTACTATTGGACCAGCTTTTTCACGAACGCCCCATATTTTGCGTTGGGCCTGATCATCTGGTGCATCTACCGTTCGACACCCACGTCGTTAAAGCGGCTAATTGGCTATTTGACCCTCGCTGCGGGAATGGCCGGATTGATTTGCCTATACTTGTATGGGCCAGTCGTTGATCAGACGCAAACGCAATACAAACCGGTTTCGCTCGTACTGGTTCTGGGTTGGGGCTTCGCCTTTGCAAGCCTTGCGCTATCGCAGGCACTTCGACCCGTTTCTTTTCTCTATAACCCTTTTACCCGCTTTCTTGGCAAGATCAGTTACAGCCTATATCTGATGCATCCGTTTCTTATCTATAATACTAACCTGACCCGATGGGCCGCAACGCTAACGGACAACCCAGATCTTGTGGTGCCCGTGGTCTGCGCAGTTACCCTTGCCGTAGCGATACCCATTGCAACTGTTATCTATTATGCTGTCGAAGTTCCGTTCATGCGTCTGGCCCGCCGGATAACCAAGCCAGATCTGAGAGAGACAATGTCACAACGACAGACCTCGTGACGGCAGAGCACACCCGCCGACACAATGCGGATTTATAGTACCAGGGGAATAATCTCGCCTCGATTGCGGGCGATCTCGGTAATGTCAAAAGCACCGCTTTTCAGTTCAGCCTCGCCCCGAACAACCATTGCAGAGTGATTTTTCACGATGACTTCGCGAACGATATCTGGCCGGCAGGCGCAGGACATGACGCATTGAAGCACCAGATTCGCCAGCGCCTTTTTCCCTTCGAAATAGTTGGAATTGTAATGTTCTTCCATCGTGGACCATTGCCAGTCTTCAAGGACGAAGACGCCGCCTTCCGACATGCGCGGAAAAACGAGGTTGAACGACAACAACGTTTCCAAATACTGGTGCGATGCGTCATCTATGACGAGATCAATCTTCTCGTCGCCGAACTCTGCGTCCAGCAATTCTCCGAACCGATTGATGTCCGCTTGACTTATCCCCTTGTACAGCCGCACGTTATCCTGCCGCGAGTGCCTTTCGATATAGGCGTCAAGGTGAGGCAGTTCGCGCGTCGAATATTCAACTGCAACCAGTTTGTCAGGCTGAAATACACGATCGAGAAGCGCCACACTCCCACCCTGCCATACTCCGATATCGACGATATTGTTAACATCTATCTTCGAGGTGCAATCCAGTTCAGCCTCGATCATTTCGCGGGTTTTCACCAGCAGAAACTCGTTATCGTTCGATGTGATTTCGTGGTATTCCGCAATATCGACCGTGGCGAAAAAATTGACGCCGTCAACGGTACATCTGTTCCGCTCGGACCAGGCTATCGGTTGAATTTTCTTCTGTTGCGAACCGCCTGAAACTGAGCGCAAGACAGTCGAGACAACTTCCGTAAATTTGCTCACCACTATGCCCTTACCTGATGGCTGGTGTGCTTCATCTCCTGAAAGGCACAGGTTTACAAGCTTCCTTTACATCAAACGCAGAAAGAAAGTGCGAGGCAGCCATTTCACGGCCTAACAAATGAGTTGGGTCCGACCATATTCGCCAAGACTGATGCTGAAGTCGGCGCAAACATTCGCGTAATTCGTAGCGTCAAAAAAGATATGTTTCATTCTGGACGTCAAAGCTGAGAGTTAAGGCACGTCTGAGTTAAAAAAAACGCAGTTCACAGGAAATGTGCCTCCATTTGACCAACCCTATAGGCGATTTCCAGCGAATCTTGTTGAAACTTCACAGCTGAGAGGTCAGAACCAGCCAGACATCTATGCAAGGTTATAATCTATGCTCGCGGAACTTCGGGAACAATATCTGACCACGGTTGCCCGTGCCCTGGATGGCACGATCTATGAAGACCCACCAATTCTGTTTGGAGACACCAAACCGGATTATGACTCCAAAAACCGTGAATACGGCTGGGATTGGCCGTCTGTTGCTTTCACTATGGTGGGCAGCAAGAGATTGGCCAATGTTCGCGCCATGGTGGAATCCGTCATCGGCAACCAGGTTCCCGGCGATTTTGTCGAAACCGGAGTATGGCGTGGCGGTGCCAGCATCTTTGCGAAAGCAGTTCTCTTTACATATGGCCAGAATGACAGACGTGTCGTTCTGTGTGACTCTTTCAAGGGGCTGCCCGAGCCGAACGAGGAACTTTACCCTCACGACAAGGGGTCTGATTTCCACAAGTACGATGCCCTGGCTGTGTCAGCCGATTCTGTAAGGGCGAATTTTGAAAAGTTCGGGCTTTTGGACGATAATGTCGTGTTCATCGAGGGCTTTTTCAAGGACACCATGCCACTGGTGCCCAGTGAGCAGATTGCAGTGCTGCGTCTTGACGGCGACATGTATGAATCAACCATAGATCCTTTGCGGCACCTTTTTGGCAAGGTCTCGAAAGGTGGTTGGATCATCGTTGACGACTATCACGTGGTTCCCGCAGCCAAAGCTGCCGTTCATGACTATCTTGACGAAGTGGGCTATCAGCCACCCGCGATCAACGAAATCGATGGTGTGGGCGTCTATTTCCAAAAGGTCTAGCGAGGACCGGGCCTTGGGTTCAGGTCACGGGTCAGGTTGCGCCCGTCACCTGAACACCTGAAATGTCACACTCAGCGAGACTGCGGCCTGTTCGTGTTTCAGAATGGCCGACCAAGAAAATACCCTGGGGGTGCTACCGGGCAGAAACCTCGGCATTCCGATGAACGTCCAAAATGCGGAACTGATTCAAGTTCTGAAAGCGGATCTTTCCCATGGCACCTCTGTCTTCGGCAACCCTTTCGGACGTCGCACAGTGGGCACCACACCGAATGCAATCTTCGCACCCGCCCTCAACTACCTGTTCTTTCTCTGAAAGTTGGTGCGGTCGAGAAGACTCGAACTTCCACGGGAGTTACCCCACAGCGACCTCAACGCTGCGCGTCTACCAATTCCGCCACGACCGCACTGCCAATGACTTGGTAACGCGGCGTATAGACGTTGGTGCGCGCGATGTGAAGAGGCAAAAACGCAGTGGTTTAAATTCCTTCGCCACGGGCATATCTCTCCAGTGGACAACACGCTATTGACCTGACAGGAGCCACACAATGCCACCGCCCGATAACCGCCCGATCGTTCAGATCGATATCGTCTCGGATGTTGTGTGTCCCTGGTGCGTTGTCGGGTTTCGACAGCTTGACATGGCGTTGCAGCAACAGGGTGTCCTTGCCCGGCTTCGCTGGCATCCGTTCGAGTTGAACCCGGACATGCCCCCCGAAGGCCAGAACCTGCGTGAACATATCATGGCGAAATACGGCTCGACCGCCGAGCAAAGCCAGCAGGCACGGGACAAGCTTACCTCGATCGGGGCCAAGCTCGGCTTTGCCTTCAACTTCGACGATGACAGCAGAATGGTAAACACATTCGCGGCGCATCAGTTGCTGGATTGGGCGGAATCAGTCGGCCGACAGCATCCTTTGAAACTGGCTCTGTTCGACGCATATTTCACAGCGCAGCGGGATGTTTCCGATATGGATGTTCTGCTGGAGGCTGTTCGATCCATCGGGCTGGACGCGGATACGGCGCGACAAGCGCTTGAAAGCGGAGAACACATAGCCCCGGTGCGTGAAAAGCAGCTGTTCTGGACCAGCCGGGGCATTTCAGGCGTGCCATCCATGGTTTTTGGCGGGAAATACCTGCTGACCGGCGCGCAGGGGTCTGAAACCTATACCCAGGTGCTGCAACGTTGCCTGTCCGAGGCCGCATGACCCCTTTTCTTGACCGATTCAGACGGATATGAGACCGGCATGGAATGGAAAATCACCGATGGTCTGACCAGCTATGACGACGCCGTTGCCTTTATGGAGGCGCGCGTCGCCGCAATCGCAAATGGCGAAGCCGAAGAATGTGTCTGGCTGCTGGAACACCCGCCGCTGTATTCGGCCGGCACTTCGGCCAAGATCGAGGATCTGACCGACCCCGATCGTTTTCCGGTTTACGCAAGCAAACGCGGCGGCGAATACACCTATCACGGGCCCGGTCAACGTGTGGCCTATGTCATGCTGGACTTGAACAAACGCGGTCGCGACGTGCGTCAGTTTGTGAAACAGCTGGAGACCTGGGTGATCTCGGCGCTGGCGGAATTCAACGTGCAAGGCGAGATCCGTGTCGGGCGCGTGGGGGTTTGGGTTCGGCGTGATGACAAGCCGTTGACAGTGACCGGCAAACCGGCAGAAGACAAGATCGCCGCCATTGGACTGCGCCTGCGCAAATGGGTCAGTTTTCACGGAATCTCGGTGAATGTCGAACCGGATCTGGAACATTTTTCCGGCATCGTCCCTTGCGGGATCAGCGAATACGGCGTGACCTCATTGGTCGATCTGGGCTTGCCGGTAACGATGGCAGACCTTGATGCCGCGCTGAAAAAGACATTCGCAGACGTTTTTGGCCCTGTGGCGCCCTGAATCCATCTGTCGATCACTGCGCAGCGAATCGCTGCGCGCCTCTGTTGCAAACAACAATCCCTGTGGCCGGCTGGCTCTGTTTCCCATGCGTAAGGCAATTAACCCTGAATTCGATGGATTTATGGAAGTCTTTAAGCATTTTTTAACTCAGGTAGATACAAAGACCCTGTTAACGAGTAATATGGAACTGCCAATCAAGAGTGAGTGGTATGTTAACCGGTGATCCAGGGCTCGCCCTCGAAATCCGAGAAGTGTTTGGTTACGAGTCTGCCGTTCCGACCCCAAATCGGAACGGCAATTCTCTTTCAGACACTGCTATTCTTCCTGATGGCCAAATCGGGACGAACCGACGCAGGCGCGGTCGGCCTGTTCCAGTTCGAGCGTCGCATGCCCCACCCCGAAACGAACTTGCAGCGTCTGCCTGACACTGTCCCGTACCATTTCGGCATCTGCCCACGCGTTCGCATCGATGACCAGATGCGCCGTCAGCGCGGGCTGCCGTTCCTGCATGCTCCACAAATGCACGTGATGCACTTCGACCACCCCATCCGTTTCTTCGATCGCCGCGGCAACCTGCTCTGGCTCCAGGTCGGGCGGAGCGCCCAGCATCAGAACGCGGACCGTCTCGCCTATCTCTTCTTTGACATGCCACATGATGTAGACCGAGATCAGGATCGTCACCGCCGGGTCCACCCATGTCCAGCCGAACAGGATCACTGCGGTGCCCGCTACGATCACGGCGATTGATCCCAAGGCGTCCGCAACATTATGGATGAATGCGGCCCGGATATTCATGCTGTCCTTGGCCATAGTATACGTCAGAGCAGCGGTTATGAGATCGACCACCAATGCCAGCGCGGCGACCCAGACCACAAGCCATCCGTTGATCGGCTCGGGTTCAAAAAACCGCATGACGCCTTCGTAGAACAGATAAACCGACAACACGATCAACGTGGTGTAATTGACCAATGCCGCAACGACTTCGGCCCGGCCATAGCCAAAGCTCATCCGTGGATCGGCCGGACGCCGTGCAATCTTGCGGGCAAAAAACGCGATGATCAACGCAACAGCATCCGAAAAATTGTGCAGCGCATCGGCAATCAACGCCAGAGAACCCGAAATGATGCCCCCGACGACCTGAGCCAATGTCAGGAACATGTTCACCGCAATCGCCCAGGCGACGCGCGCATCGCCAGCGTCTGGATCAATGTGGTTGTGTTGGTGACCATGCCCGGTGTGGGAATGCTGGTGTGCCATATCGTTTCATGTCCCTTGTTACGGCTTCCCAGAGCATGTAATTCCTCTAGCCACTAGAGGTTCAAGAGGTCAAAACCGAAAAATGTATTCGATCGGGGACTTATCGCGCCGAACCGGAGTGAAAATTCCGACAATCCGGTTCTATGAAGACAAAGGCCTGTTGCCCAAGCCAGAGCGAACGGCGGGCAATCAACGCCGGTATGACGATACCGCGTTGAAACGGCTGATCTTCATTCGCCATTGCCGTGATCTGGGATTGCCACTGGCCGACGTCGTGGGCTTGCTGTCCCTAGAAGGCGCGTCTGGCAGCGACCTAAACCGGGCGCACGAAATTGCCCAAAAACAACTGGCCGATCTCCGGGACCGGATCGCCCGTCTGCAAAACCTCCAGGCTGAACTGACCCGAATTGCAGCGGCCTGCGACGGGCAGCACGATCATGTCTGTGCCGTGCTGCACGCGTTTCAGGATCATGGCGCATGCATGGGGCCCCATGGCGCCGAATGATCAGACGAGAGCGGCGCTGATCTTTTTCGCGTGTTCACCGATAAGCTCGAAATCCCCCATCTTGCCCGGCGGGCGCATGGAAACACCTTCGTGGCGCGGCAGGACGTGGAAATGCAGGTGGAAGACTTCCTGCCCGCCTGCCGCCTCGTTGAATTGCTGAATCGTCACCCCGTCCGCGTCGAATGCAGACTTGACCGCCCGGGCCATCTTCTGCACCGTTTTTGTAACCGCCGTCAGTTGCTCGGGCGTGGCATCCAGTACGTTGCGGCATGGTGTTTTGGGGATCACCAAAAGATGCCCGTCCGCGCGTGGCATGATATCCATGAAAGCCAGCGTTTCATCATCCTCGTACACGCGCATGCACGGGATTTCTTCGCGCAGGATTTTGGCAAAGATATTGTCGGGGTCGTAATCAGCCATCTCAAACCTCTGGATTGCGGGTGTTGGCACAGTTCTGAGACGCGCACGGGCGACGGTCAAGGCGGAACTCTGCCAACGCCCATGCCGCATCGACAGTCCGGGCTTGAATTCTCATCCGCCATGCCCAGATACCCCACGTTCAAGGCCGGAAAACCGTGCAGCACCCGCGTGCCCGCGACAATTAATCTTGATCCAGATCAAACTCGGCCATTGAAGGTGCCCTCTTCACATTCTAAAACCAGCAGGAATCCCGCGCGTTGGAGAGGTCCGACTGCGCGGTGCAGTTGCAACAGGAGGCACCTATAATGGCAGACGCAGCCATTCACGGTCACGACCATGAAGATCAGCGCAGCTTTTTCCAGCGCTGGTTCATGTCGACCAACCACAAGGACATCGGGATTCTGTACCTGGTCGTTTCGGCCCTTGCCGGTCTGATCTCGGTGGCGATGACCGTTTACATGCGGCTCGAGCTGATGCACCCGGGCGTTCAGTACATGTGCCTGGAAGGCTTCATGGCCGACCCATGTACCCCCAACGGACACTTGTGGAACGTGATGATCACCTATCACGGTGTTCTGATGATGTTCTTCGTTGTCATCCCGGCCCTGTTCGGCGGATTTGGCAACTATTTCATGCCGTTGCAGATCGGTGCGCCGGACATGGCGTTCCCGCGGATGAACAACCTGTCCTTCTGGCTGTATGTCGCCGGCACCTCGCTGGGTGTTGCCTCGCTGCTCAGCCCGGGTGGTAACGATCAGCTCGGCTCGGGTGTGGGCTGGGTTCTGTATCCGCCGCTGTCGACGACCGAAGGCGGCATGTCCATGGACCTGGCGATTTTCGCCGTGCACGTATCGGGCGCCTCCTCGATCCTCGGCGCGATCAACATGATCACCACCTTTCTGAACATGCGTGCCCCGGGCATGACCCTGTTCAAGGTACCGCTGTTCAGCTGGTCGATCTTCGTCACCTCATGGCTGATTCTGCTGTCGCTGCCGGTTCTGGCAGGCGCGATCACCATGCTGCTGATGGACCGCAACTTTGGCTTCACCTTCTTTGATCCGGCCGGTGGCGGTGACCCGATCCTGTATCAGCACATCCTGTGGTTCTTTGGTCACCCGGAAGTGTACATCGTGATCCTGCCCGGTTTCGGCATCATCAGCCACGTGATCGCCACCTTCTCGCGCAAGCCGATCTTCGGCTATCTGCCGATGGTCTGGGCGATCATCGCAATTGGCGTGCTGGGCTTTGTCGTGTGGGCGCACCACATGTACACCGTCGGCATGTCGCTGCGTCAGCAGGCCTATTTCATGCTGGCAACGATGGTCATCGCGGTTCCGACGGGGGTCAAGGTGTTCTCGTGGATCGCCACCATGTGGGGCGGCTCGATCGAGTTCAAGACACCGATGCTATTCGCCTTCGGCTTCCTGTTCCTGTTCACCGTCGGCGGTGTGACCGGTGTGGTTCTGTCGCAGGCCGGTGTCGACCGTGCCTATCATGACACTTACTATGTTGTGGCACACTTCCACTACGTGATGTCGCTGGGTGCTGTCTTCGCGATCTTTGCTGGGGTGTACTTCTACTTCAGCAAGATGACGGGCCGTCAGTACTCTGAGTTCTGGGGCAAGGTTCACTTCTGGCTGTTCTTCATCGGCGCCAACCTGACCTTCTTCCCGCAGCACTTCCTGGGCCGTCAGGGCATGCCGCGCCGCTACATCGACTACCCCGAGGCATTCGCCCAGTGGAACTTCGTTTCGTCGATCGGCGCATTTATCTCGTTCGCCTCGTTCCTGCTGTTCTTCGGTATCGTGTTCTACGCCCTGTTCCGTGGCGCGAAAGAGACACGTCCGAACCCGTGGAACGAATACGCGGATACGCTGGAATGGACCCTGCCGACGCCGCCGCCCGAACACACGTTCGAGCAGCTGCCCAAGCAGGAAGACTGGGACAAAGGCCACGCGCACTGATCCCGATCTGATCCAAGGAAACCCCGCCCACGTGGCGGGGTTTTTTCGTTTCCACCTCTGCCGGTTCGCCAAGTGTACCAAAATCCGCTATGATACCCCCGCAGAACAGTCGGAGGATCGGCAATGCCGGAAATCGACTTTTGGTATTCAATCGGCAGCACTTACAGCTTCCTTACCGTGATGCGTCTGGACGACTGGTGCGCTGAACATGACGCCACCGTTAACTGGCGGCCCTTTAATGTGCGCACGGTCATGTCAGCCCAGCAGAATATCCCGTTCGCCGGAAAACCCGAAAAATCCGCATATATGTGGCGTGATATCGAACGGCGCTGTGCCAAGTATCACATCCACGCCAGCCTGCCCGCACCCTATCCGATTTCCGATCTTGCCCTGGCCAATCAGGTCGCTTTGCTTGGTATGACGGATGGGTGGGGCAAGTCATTTACCCAGAACCTATACCGCATCTGGTTCGAGGATGGCGTCGAGGCGGGCAGCGAAAGCGCCCTGTCCGAAGCTTTGCTACGGTGCCAGCAGGACCCTCGTCTGACACTGGCCCGCGCGCGCAGCCCGGATATCGTCACCGCGCTGGAAGCTGAAACAGACATCGCCGTAAAACTGGGTGTTTTCGGCGCCCCCAGCTTCGTGGTGAGGCAAGAGGTGTTCTGGGGCGACGACCGTTTGGATGACGCCTTGTCCTGGGCGCGTGTGGGCCACGTGGTCTGATCAAAATCCGTCGACATGAGGCGGCACTGCGATATGTTTCCGGTATGCCGTACAAATGGAATCAGACATCCGAAACCGAACAGGAACTGCGCCTCTGGCCGCATAACTCTCTGCCGCGACGTGGGGCAATGATTGCCATCCTGTCTGTATTTCTGTTCGGTTTGATCCCATTGTTGGCCGTGCTTGGGTCGGTCGTGTTGTGGGGCCTGTTACCGTTTCTGCTGTTGACGGTGCTTGGGCTTTGGCTGGCGATTCAGGCGAACTATCGCGCGCGCAGTGCGTTTGAGGTTTTCACCTTGTCCGGTTCACAAGCCCGCCTGGTGCATCACACCCCGGGCAAGGACCAACATGAATGGTCGTGCAATCGCTATTGGGCTCGACCTGAGATGTACGAAAAAGGTGGTCCGGTGCCACACTACGTCACGCTCGTCGGAGACGGGCGTGAGGTCGAAATCGGGGCGTTTTTGTCGGAAGACGAGCGTATCACGCTCTACGACGACCTGGCCAGAAAACTGCGCGATCCTGTCGCGCAGTAGGTGTCTCAGCAGTCGCCGTTTGATGCGGCGCAGAGTTGGTCCTTGACCATGGGTCCGACCTTGCCGAAGTCCATCTGTCCGGTATAGCGGGTCTTCAGCTCGCCCATGACCTTGCCCATGTCTCGAATGGAACCGGCACCGGTTGAAGTAATCGCGGCATGAATCGCCTTTGACACTTCATCATCATCCAGCTGCTTGGGCAGAAACTCTTCGATGACGGCGACTTCCTGCATCTCGCGCTCGGCCAGGTCCAGGCGTCCGCCCTCTTCATAAGCGCGCGCACTTTCCTTACGTTGCTTGGTCATTTTACCAAGTATTTCAAGCACCTCTGCATCACCGCAGCCCTTGACCTCTTCATTGTCCGAGGCGCGCGCGGCGATGTCGCGGTCCTTGATGGCCGCGTTGATCAACCGCAGTGTCGACAGACGCTCGGCTGCTTTGTCTTTCATTGCTTGCTTCAGGGCGGCATTCACCCGTGATCGCATGTCCATTTGGCTTGTCCATCCCCATGACAACGGAACCCCGAACATATCTAAACAAAAAGCGTGTTACAACCGGGGGCGACCAAGCTTAACCCATTGAAAAATAACAATAGCCCAAAAATTGAACAGACTTGACCCAAGCGCTTAACCCCCTTAGGTATGCGCCGGTTTACCTTGCAGGAGAGTCGCGCCATGGCCCAGAACGCCCCGTCCAAGCCCACCGCATGTCTGGCTTTGGCCGACGGAACGCTGTTTTACGGCATCGGTTTCGGAGCAACCGGACAGACCGTGGCTGAGCTCTGCTTCAACACAGCGATGTCCGGATATCAGGAAATCATGACCGATCCATCCTATGCCGGGCAGATCGTCACCTTTACCTTCCCCCATATCGGCAATGTCGGCGTGAACCCGGAAGATGACGAAACCGGTGATCCGGTCGCCGCTGGAATGGTCGTCAAATGGGATCCGACCGAGCCGTCAAACTGGCGCTCGGCCGAAGAACTCAAGGGCTGGCTTGCCCACCGTGGACGCATCGCCATCGGCGGCGTTGATACCCGCCGTCTGACCCGCGCCATCCGCCAGCAGGGCGCGCCGCATGTGGCGCTGGCTCATGATCCCGAGGGCAATTTCGACATCGAAGCACTGGTTGCTGCGGCCCGCGGCTTTGCCGGGCTGGAAGGTATGGACTTGGCCAAGGAAGTCACCTGTGCCCAAAGCTACCGCTGGGATGAAATGCGCTGGGCCTGGCCGGAAGGATACAAGCGGCAAGAGGCCCCCGCCCACAAAGTCGTGGCTGTCGACTATGGTGCAAAGCGCAATATTCTGCGCTGTCTCGCCTCGGCTGGATGTGATGTAACCGTTTTGCCAGCGACGGCGACGGCTGCCGAAGTGCTGGCCCATCAGCCGGATGGCGTTTTCCTGTCGAACGGCCCCGGCGACCCGGCCGCAACGGGTGCCTATGCTGTGCCGATGATCAAGGAAATTCTGGATACAACCGATCTGCCCGTCTTTGGTATCTGCCTTGGCCACCAGATGCTGGCGCTGGCGTTGGGCGGTCAGACAGTCAAGATGAACCACGGCCACCACGGCGCGAACCACCCGGTCAAGGATCTGGAAACCGGCAAGGTCGAAATCACGTCGATGAATCACGGTTTTGCCGTGGACGCACAGTCTTTACCGGAGGGCGTGGTCGAGACCCACAGATCACTGTTTGACGGCTCGAACTGCGGGATCCGCATGACTGACAGACCTGTATACTCGGTACAATACCACCCCGAAGCGTCGCCCGGACCCCAGGACAGTTTTTACCTGTTCGAACGTTTCGCCGATGCGATGGAAAAGAAAAAAGAGCAGGCATAAACCCTTAAGTTACCAGAGTTAACGGCACATTAACCTTGTTTGATCAACCCTGAGCGCAGGTAACTGTGCCAGGGTTTCTTTATGGTTGAACTTAACCTTCAGAATTTTACAACCGCCACCCCGATTCCTGCGCCCGGTTTTCGCAAACCGCTGGGCGCTTGCCTGCTGGAAACCGAGGTTATCACGCGCTCGCAACTGGACCATGCGTTGAGCTTGCAGACCAGGCAGAAAGCGCCGCTTGGCGAGATTCTGGTTGGCGAGGGGTATGCCACCAGGCAGGACGTTCTAAAGGCCCTGTCGACGCAGTTTGGGTGGCAGATCGCGGACCTCGAACAAATTCCACCGATGCCCGGATTGTGCAACCTGAAGCCGGTAGATTTCTGGCTTGAGAACAATGTCATTCCTTGGATGCGCATCGGCCCTCTGGTTTTGGTCGCCACTGCCCGGCCCGATCGTTTTGCAACCGTGGCAGCCGAGATGCAGGATTGCGACTGTGCCATCCTGCCGGTTCTTGCGGATTCTCATCAGATCGACAGGGTCATTGCACAGCACTTCGCGCGGACGCTCGCAAAAGCGGCCGAAACCCGTGTGAACGCGGCACAAAGCTGCCGCAACTGGACCGCCGGGTCCCGGCTCGTATCATCAGCAACAACGCTGGGTGTGCTGTGTCTTTTCGCCCTGTTCCCTTCGTTTGGATTGATGGTTTTGTTGGGCGCGGCCGTAGGTAGTTTGGTTCTTTTTGCAGCCTTTCGGATAATGGGCGCCCTGGCCTGTCTCAGCGACCGCATGAAAAAGCCGACCCAGCCAACAGAGGCGGCGATCGCGCTGCGTCACCCCTGCGTGTCCATCATGGTGCCGTTGTACAAGGAGCGAGAAATCGCGAGTGCTCTGGTGCAACGGCTTCAAAGGCTGACCTATCCCAAAGCGCTGCTGGACGTCATTCTCGTGCTCGAGGCGACCGATGACGTGACGCGCGACGCCCTTGCGCGAGTGGCTCTGCCCAGTTGGATGCGTGTTGTTGAAGCCCCGGAACTGAACGGGTTGACCACCAAACCGCGCGCCATGAATTACGCGCTGGATTTTTGCCGTGGTGACATTGTTGGCGTTTGGGATGCCGAAGACGCACCACAGCCAGATCAGATTGAACGAGTGGTTGCGCATTTCACCCAAGCTTCGCCCGAGGTGGTTTGCCTGCAAGGTGTTTTGGACTACTACAACCCTCGCACGAACTGGCGGTCACGCTGTTTCACCATCGAATACAACGGCTGGTTTCGCGTGATCCTACCGGGCATCGCACGTATGGGGCTGGTCGTCCCGCTTGGGGGAACGACGTTCTTTTTCCGCCGCGAAAAGCTGTTGGAACTGGGCGGTTGGGACGCCCACAATGTCACCGAAGATGCCGATTTGGGCGTGCGGCTTTGCCGGGCGGGTTACCGGACCGAGATGGTGGACACCGCCACCTTCGAAGAGGCGAATTTCCGTGCCTGGCCGTGGGTGAAGCAACGCTCACGCTGGCTCAAGGGGTTCATGGTCACCTATCTTGTGCACATGCGGGACCCGCGGAAACTGTATGCAGATTTGGGTGCGGCCCAGTTTATCGGCCTACAGGCATTCTTTCTGGGCACTCTGGGTCAGTTCCTGCTGGCCCCTGTTCTATGGATTTTCTGGTTGTACGCCCTGGGCATGCCCAATCCGATGGAGCAGATCCTGCCGCAGCAGATCACGACGGCGCTGATCTGGCTGTTTCTGGCAACCGAGGCCCTGAATATATGCGTCGGGATCATCGCTGTATCCGCGCGTGAACGTCGGTTTTTGCTGCCGTGGGTCCCGACGATGTGTCTGTATTTCCCGCTGGGGGTGGTCGCCGGTTACAAAGCCCTGTGGGAACTGGCGACAAATCCGTTTTTTTGGGACAAAACCCAACACGGGCAGGCCAGCGAAGACGTTCCGCTGGCCTGACGTTCACTTGTCGCGACGACTGGCATCCTGTTTCAGACGTGTCATGAAGGCGATTGAAATATGTTCCTTCAACGCCTGCCCTGCGGCTTCTTCGTCTCGGGCCGCGATGGCCTCGACGATTCCCTTATGCTCACTTTGCGCAATCTCGCCACGACCCTGAACAGCCAGCGAAGTGGTCGCCATCAAAGCCATGGTCCGGTGAACCAGATCAAGCTGCTGAACCAGATAGCGATTGTGTGACGCCAGATGAATCTGTTCGTGAAACCGCCGGTTGGCGCGCGACAAAGCCGTTGGGTCATCGATCAACTTGTCGTCTTCGACGACCATATCCTGAAGAACCTTGATTTCTTCCTCAGTGGCGTGCTTTGCGGCAAGGCGCGCAGCCAGCCCTTCAAGTTCCCGGCGCACGATGTAAAGCTCGGCCATCTGGTTGTGATCCAGGGACGCGACGATCAACGACCGCCCGTCCCGTTCCAGCAAAGACTGGGTTTCCAACCGTTGCAACGCTTCGCGGATCGGGGTGCGTGACACTCCGAAACGCTCTGCCAGTTCGCTTTCCACCAACCGATCACCGGGTTTGTAGACACCCACATCGATGGCTTCCAGGATAAGGCTGTAGGCGTCCTTGGTCGGGGATCGGGTCTGGCTCATGGGATCGTTTGTCTCCTCGTTCGGACATGTCTAGCCGTGACAGGGGGCGGCGATCAAGTACAGCATTGAAAACCGACCGACTGCGCCCTAAACCCAAGCCATGGTCAAACCTTCGTTTAGTCATGTCACACAATGGGTGTTCGATCTGGACAACACCCTATACCCACCGCATATGCGGCTGTTCGATCAGATAGAAGTTCTGATGACGGATTATGTGGTGCAAGCCATCGGTGTTGACCGGGCTGAGGCCGACCGGCTGCGCGCGCATTACTGGCGGGAATACGGGACCACGCTGGCCGGGTTGATGGCCGAACATGATCTGGACCCCGACCCTTACCTGCACGCGGTACATCAGGTTGACATGAGCCACATGGACCCGGATGCGGAACTGGCCGATCACATCCGCGCCCTTCCCGGCCGGCGGATCGTCTACACCAACGGCAGCGCGCCCTATGCGGAACGGGTCCTCGAGGCACGCGGCCTGACAGGCCTGTTCGACGCGATATACGGTGTTGAACATGCAGGGTACCGACCAAAGCCCGAAAAAGCTGCGTTCGAAGCGATTTTTGAACAGGACGGCCTTCAGACAGAAACGGCGGCCATGTTCGAAGATGAACCACGCAATCTCGCGGCCCCGCACCAGATGGGAATGCGCACGGTTCATGTTTCTCCGGACCCGCATGAAGCCGATCACATCCACCATCACACGGACGATCTGACCGCGTTTCTGTCGCGCCTGCGATAGGCTGTCACACTGCGACGATCTGCACGTTCTGCACGCGCTTCCACACCCCTATATGCGCGGCAGCGACGAACAGATGGAGACCCCGATGAGCGCGATTGACATGCCGCTGCGCCTACCGATTTGGCAGCGCCTTTTCTTTGCAATTCCCGTCTTTGGATGGCTGGCGCGCGACGCGGTCAACGCCAAGGCAGAAGACTTGTATTACACCGCCGCTGCGATTTTCAGCATGTGGGGCTGTTCCATCATGTTGTTCGGCCTTCCCGGCCTCTACATCCCTGCCCTTATGATGGTGCCGCTGATGTTTCTGATCCTCATCCTGATTTCACGGGGCTGAAATACGGGACAGGATGTCACTTGGCACTTGGGGCAGATCCGAACTAGGTTCTGCCCAGAATGATGAGAGGCGCCATGTCCGACAGCTGTGACATCCTGATTTCCGGTGGCGGGATCGCCGGTCTGACCGCTGCGGCGGTATTCGGAACAGCAGGTTTTGAAGTGATCTGCGTTGATCCGAGCCCTCCGATCACCGAGCGGGACGTGGACGGGTCGGACCTGCGTACAACGGCTTTCTTGCAGCCTGCGCGTGGCCTGCTGGAACTATGCGGTCTGTGGGCAAGACTGGATGCACAGGCAGCCCCGTTGCAAGTCATGCGGATCGTTGACGCCGGGGGCGACTTGCCCGAGCCACGCGTCGTTCGCGACTTCAACGCGGCCGACATCTCCGAACAACCTTTCGGCTGGAACCTGCCCAACTGGCTGTTGCGCCGTGAAATGGTGGCACGACTGGCCGAGTTGCCAAATGTCGATTTCCGCCCCGGCACCGCGACCACCAGCCTGTTCACCCGAACCGCCGAGGCCCGCGCGGGCCTGAGCGATGGCCGCCGCGTTCGGTGCAGACTTGTGATTGCTGCCGATGGTCGCAATTCGCCAATGCGCGAAGCGGCCGGCATCGAGGTGCACACAACTCGATATGGACAAAAAGCGTTGGCATTTGCGGTGACGCACCCCATTCCACACGAGAATGTCTCGACTGAGATTCACAGATCCGGGGGGCCGTTCACGCTGGTGCCTCTGCCGGACTGGAACGGGCAGCACTCGTCCGCCATCGTCTGGATGGAGCGCGGCCCGAAGGCCGTTGAACTTCTGAACCTGGAACCCGAGGCATTCGAGGCCGCCATGACCTCTCGGTCCTGCGGTTTGTTCGGCCCGCTGAAATTGGCATCCCGCAGAACGATCTGGCCGATCATCAGCCAATCGGCGGAACGGTTGGCGGGTGAACGCATTGCGCTGATGGCCGAGGCGGCGCATGTGGTGCCTCCCATCGGGGCACAAGGATTGAACATGTCTCTGGGCGACCTGCGTTGCCTGCTGGATTTGGCACAGGCTCGGCCCGAAGGTCTGGGAGACGAACAGATGCTGGGTGCCTATCACAAGGCCCGTCACACCGAGGTCGAGATGCGCGTCAAGGGCATTGATCTGCTGAACCGCGCCTCGATGATCGAGACGCGGCCGCTGCGGGATGCACGGGCGATGGGGCTGAGCGCGCTCTATTCCCTGCCCCCCGTGCGCAAGACTTTGATGCAGATGGGCCTTGGCGTTCGCTAAGGCCCGGTCCGCTTAAAGAACCTGATCCAGCACCCGTTTCAAACGCGCGATGGTGCCGTCCACGTCGTACAGCTTGTCGAGCCCGAACAGACCCAACCGAAACGTGCTGAACCCTTCGGGCTCATCACATTGCAACGGAACACCTGCGGCAATCTGCATACCAAGTGCCGCAAATTTCTTGCCGTTCTGGATTTCGGGATCCGAGGTATAGCTGACCACAACTCCGGGCGCGCCGAAACCGTCGGCCGCAACCGAAACAACACCCTTGTCCTTCAGCATCGACCGCACACCGTCACCCAGCGCCCATTGCGCCGCACGCAACTTTTCGAACCCGTATTCACGAGTCTCTGCCATGGTGTCGCGGAAGGCCAGCAACGCATCGGTCGGCATCGTGGCGTGGTAGGCGTGGCCGCCGTTTTCATAGGCTTGCATGATTTGCCGCCATTTCTTCAGATCAAGGGCGAAACTGTCGGAACTGGTCTGCTCCAGACGTGCCTCTCCGCGTTCAGACAACATGACCAGACCGGCACATGGCGAGGCGCTCCACCCTTTTTGCGGCGCCGAGATCAGAACATCGACACCGGTGGCTTTCATGTCCACCCAGGCGCAACCCGACGCAATGCAATCCAACACCATCAGCGCACCCACCTCATGCGCCGCGCTTGCCAGCGCGGTCACATAATCATCCGGCAGAATGACCCCCGCCGACGTTTCGACATGCGGAGCAAAAACAACACCGGGCTTTTGTTCGCGAATCGCGGCGACGACCTCTTCGAGTGGAGCAGGCGCAAAAGGCGATGGGCTGGAATTGCCAGTCTCGCGCGCCTTCATGACCGTGGTCGAGTTTGTCAGAGAACCGCTTTCAATGATCTGGCTCCACCGGTACGAAAACCAACCATTGCGAACCACAAGCACATCTGCGCCGCGCGCAAACTGTCGGGCGACCGCTTCCATGGCATAGGTTCCACCACCGGGAATAACGGCAACGCCATCCGCGTTGTACACGCCCTTCAACATATCCGAAATGTCGCACATCACCTGCTGAAACTTTTGCGACATATGGTTCAGCGAGCGGTCGGTAAATACGACCGAGAATTCTTCGAGCCCGTCCGGGTCAACGGTTTCCAGCAAGCCTGGCATGGCGCATCCTCTCCAAAGCGTTTTCGAAGTCTTGTCCGCTTTGTCAGTGCGGGTAAAGCCCTTTCGCTGCAAAACTTGACCCAACGTAAAGCTTAACAAACACTTAATTTTTCTCACTTAGTTTCCTGAAAACAGAAAAATGACGCCAACCAGTGTCACTTCCCCTTTACACTTCTACTTGCTTCTGAACAGATGCGCACACTTTATACTTGAAGGGATAGATTCACCCGTGACGATACAAAAGCGTATCAGCTTCCAGTTCGTTCGAGACGAAGTAAAACGACGCATTGAAAGCCGTGTCTGGCCACAAGGATCGCTTTTGCCGACGGAGACCCAGCTGGCAGAGGAGTTCAATTGCGCCCGGGCCACTGTGAACAGAGCCTTGAGAGAACTGGCCGACCAGGGCTTTGTCGAGCGCAAACGCAAGAGCGGGACACGTGTCAAGAAAGAGCCCAGCAAACACGCCAAACTTGAATTGTCACTGGCGCGGCAAGTGGTCGAAAACCAGAATGCAAACTATCGCTATGCGCTTGTTGAAAGGAATGTGGTCACCAGCCCAGGATGGCTTTCCTCGCAGATCAACGTGGCACCGGACGCGCGTGTTCTACATGTAATTTGTATGCACTATGCAGATAATCGGCCCTTCCAGATGGAAGAACGATGGATCAACATCGAGGCCGTACCTGACGTGGAGGACGCGGACCTGTTCGAACAGGGGCCACATGAATGGCTGTTGACGGCCGCACCTTTCACCGATGCCGAGGTCGCTTTCTGTGCCATTTCCGCAGATGCGCGACTGGCAGAATTCATGGGCACCACGGCGGGAACATCCATGATTCAAATGGAGCGCACCACCTGGAAAGAAGACAGGCCGCTTACCTTTGCGCGCATGACGCATCATCCGGGCTATTGCATCCGCACGAAATACTGACTCTGTTCAGCCGATGGGACCGGGCAGACGTTCTTCGCTCAGCAGAACGTTGGCCTCGACGTCGCCTGCACCCGGCAGAGTCATGATCCGACGCCGCAAAACACGTTCGAAATCGGCCAAGTCCCGGGCTACGACACGCAGTCGATAATCATACAGCCCCAGCACGTGTTCGACTGTCTGCACCTCGGGCACGGCACTGACAGCGCGCTCAAAATCTTCAAGACTGAATTGGCCCTTGCGCCCCAGCTTGATGCCCAGAAAGACTGTGACACCGAACCCCAGCGCCTCGGCATTCAGACGCAGCCGACGGCCCTTGATTATTCCTGCCTCTTCCAGCCGACGAATGCGGCGCCACGTGGCGGGTTGGGACAACCCGAACCGGCGCCCCAATGCTCCAGCACTTTGCGTGGCATCCTGTTGCAGCGCGCGAAGAAGACGGCGATCAATCTCATCCAGTTCGATCATACCGGCAGCACCTCGTCCCGCTTGACCCGCGCGATGTGCATAAGGGCCTCGATATCGGCAATATGAGGCAGGGTCAGAATCCGGTCGCGATAAAGCTGCTGATAATGCTTCATATCTCTTGCAATGACGGAAAGACGAACATCGACACGACCCAGAAAGGTCTGGATTTCGATTACCTCTGCCACGTCACGCGCCGCCTGCGTGAAATCGTCGAAAGCTCGGGCCTGCGTCTTGTCGAGCGTGATCCGAAGCGAAACTTCGACAGCATATCCCATCGCGGCCCAGTCTATCACGGCCTCCTGCCCTTCGATGATCCCTGCGGTCTGCATCTTTTCGATTCGCCGCCAGCAGACGCCCGCGCTAATCCGGCAAAGATCGGCCAGTTCCGCTGTTGTCAGGCTCGGGTCTGCTTGAAAGTGGCGCAGAATGCGCCGATCAATATCATCAAGCATGATTTTTTCACTTTCTCTAACTATTACGAATTATTCTTCATCTTTTTCGCAAAAACTCAAGCCCAACCCTATCGCCATTGCGCGAACAGGCAGATACAACCGCCGCAATCAAACCAGAAAGGACCGGCGAAATGCGCGTCTATTACGATCGCGATTGCGATATCAACCTGATCAAAGACAAGAAAGTGGCTATCCTGGGCTATGGCTCGCAAGGTCACGCCCACGCGCTGAACCTGCGCGATTCAGGCGCAAAGAACCTGGTCATCGCCCTGCGCGAAGGCTCGCCCTCGGCCAAGAAAGCCGAAGCGGAAGGTCTGCAAGTGATGGGCATCGCCGAAGCGGCTGCCTGGTGTGACGTGATCATGTTCACCATGCCCGACGAGCTTCAGGCCGAGACCTACAAAAAATATGTCCACGACAACATCAAGCCGGGCGCGGCCATCGCCTTTGCCCACGGCCTGAACGTCCATTTCGGCCTGATCGAGCCGAAAGAAGGCGTCGACGTCATCATGATGGCCCCCAAGGGCCCCGGCCACACCGTGCGCGGCGAATACACCAAAGGCGGCGGCGTGCCCTGCCTGGTCGCTGTCCACAACGATGCAACCGGCAAGGCGCTGGAAATCGGCCTGTCCTACTGCTCGGCCATCGGTGGCGGGCGCTCGGGCATCATCGAAACCAACTTCCGTGAAGAATGTGAAACCGACCTGTTCGGCGAACAGGCCGTTCTGTGCGGTGGTCTGGTCGAACTGATCCGCTGCGGCTTTGAAACTCTGGTCGAAGCCGGTTACGCCCCTGAAATGGCGTATTTCGAGTGCCTGCACGAAGTGAAGCTGATCGTTGACCTGATCTATGAAGGCGGCATCGCCAACATGGATTATTCGATCTCGAACACCGCCGAATACGGCCAGTACGTCACCGGGCCGCGTATCCTGAAATACGACGAAACCAAAGCGCGCATGAAAGCGGTTCTGGACGACATCCAGCAGGGTAAATTCGTTCGTGACTTCATGCTGGAAAACGCAGTTGGCCAGCCGACCATCAAAGCGGCGCGCCGTGCCAATGACGAGCATATGATCGAAGAAACCGGCGCCAAGCTGCGCGGCATGATGCCGTGGATTTCGGCCGGGAAGATGGTTGACAAAGAAAAGAACTAAGTAGGGCGGAAGCCTTTCACAGGGCGGCCCGCGTGGCCGCCTTTTTCGTTTGAACAAAGGTCCGGCAAGGCACATAAACAGCCGGTCAGGTTAAATTTTTTGGCGCACCCGCGCGTTCCGACAGGACAATCAATGGTTCTACAGCCGACAAGACAGGACTGGAGCGGCGTCTTCACGCTGGGCCTGATCTGGGGCGCGACCTTCATGGTCGTTGCCATGGCGCTTGAAGGGTATGGCCCAATCACCGTTGCCACCTCACGAACCACGCTGGGCGCTGTTACCCTGTTGCTGATGATGAGGGCGACCGGTCGCAAGCTGCCGGTTCTGACGCCGGCGCTGAGTGTTTCGATTGTCCTTATTGGCGTGCTGTCCACTGCCGTGCCATTCATGTTGCTGAGCTGGGGGCAGCAATTTGTGCCATCTGCCTTTGCGGGGCTGTCCATGGCTGCTATCCCGCTGATGGTGCTGCCGCTTGCGCATTTCTTCTCGGATGAACCACTGAACCTGCGCCGATTTATGGGGGTGTGCCTTGGCTTTTCCGGGGCCCTGGTTTTGATCGGACCCGGCCTTGCACAATTGGGCCAGGGGGCAGAACCCGTCGCACAACTGGCCTGCATCACGGCAGCGTTGTGTTATGCAAGTTCATCCGTGCTGACGCGACGCTGTCCGCCGGTTGACCCTTTGGTACTGGCTGCTCTGACGCTGGTTGTCGGGGCCGTGCTTCTTCTGCCCATAATGCTGGTCACCGAGGGGCTGCCGACCTGGCAAGGCCCCCGCCCGACAATCGCCCTGATCGTTCTGGGATTGCTGCCAACCGCGTTTGCCACCCTTTTGCGCGTTTCGATCACCCGCAGCGCCGGGTCGGTTTTCCTGACATTGGTGAATTACCAGGTGCCGATCTGGTCGATGGTGTTCGGCGCATGGATCCTGTCCGAGGCCCTGCCCCTGCGCTTTTACATCGCTTTGGCGCTGATCCTGACCGGCATGGCCATCAGCCAGTGGTTCAGCCTGCGAAAGGTATTGTTCGGGCACTAGCTTGTGGCGGCTTCGACCTCTGCCACGATGCTGTCGACAACTTGGGTCAGCAACCCATCGTCTTCGCATTCAGCCATCACGCGGATCAGAGGCTCGGTCCCGGATTTGCGGATCAACAAACGGCCCTGCCCGTTCAGCCGCGCCTCGGCATCGGCGATGGCCGCCTGAACACTTTGAACCTCCAACGGTGTTTGATCGCTGGAATAGCGCACATTCTTCAGCAACTGCGGAACGGTTTCGAACTGCTTGGACAGATCAGATGCCTTGCGCCCCGACAAAACCATTTCCGCCAGGAAATGCAGCCCAGCCATCAACCCATCACCGGTTGTGGCATAATCGCTCATAACGATATGGCCGGACTGTTCCCCACCAAGGTTGAACCCACCTTCACGCATCCGTTCGACCACGTAGCGATCACCGACGGCCGTTCGCTCCAGACGCAAACCCTGCGCTGTCAGATGGCGTTCCAAGCCCAGGTTGGACATGACGGTCGCGACCAGGGCGTCGCCTTTCAACTGGCCCGATTTCTTCCATGCCGTCGCCAGCAAAGCCATAAGCTGATCGCCGTCAGCCACCTGGCCGGTTTCGTCGACCACAACCACCCTGTCCGCGTCGCCGTCCAGACAAATGCCCACGTCGGCGCCATGCGCGACAACGGTTTCTGCGGCCAGTTGCGGCTTGGTCGATCCGCAGTTGAGATTGATATTCTTGCCGTTGGGCGCGATTCCCACGGGGATCACTTCTGCGCCCAGCTCCCACAGAACTTCTGGCGCGGTGCGGTGGGCTGCGCCGTTCGCACAATCGATTACCACCTTCAAACCATCCAGACTGACGTTCCGCGGCAACGACGACTTCACACGTTCGCCATAGCGAAACCGTGCGTCATCAACCCGGCGCGCCCGGCCGATATTCTGCGCCTGGGCGGGTCTGACGCCTTCGTCGATCAGCCTTTCGATCTCGACCTCGGCCTGATCGGACAGTTTATAGCCGTCCGGCCCAAAGAACTTGATTCCGTTGTCTTCGGCAGGGTTGTGGCTGGCCGAGATCATGACGCCCAGATCAGCCCTCATGGACCGCGTCATGAGGCCAACGGCGGGCGTCGGAACGGGCCCCAGCAGCAGCACGTTCATTCCAGTAGATGTCAAACCGGCCGTCAGCGCGTTTTCCAGCATATAGCCGGACAAACGCGTATCCTTGCCGATGACAACCCGGTGCACCCCTGTCGCGTCGCGTCGGAAATACCGCCCGACAGCGGCCCCGATGCGCAACGCCATCTCTGCCGTCATCGGATGCGTGTTGGCGGTGCCCCGCACCCCGTCGGTTCCGAACAGCTTGCGCATAGGTGTTACTCCGTGATTTGCCGTGCGACCGGATTACCGGACAGCAGCCCATAGGCGCAAGGCCTGAGAGGTCTCGGCCACGTCATGAACGCGGATGATCTGCACGCCCTGAGACAATCCGGCCAGAGCCACCGCGATTGATCCCGGCGCGCGGGCAGTCTTGCAAGGCTCTTTTCCGATGGCGCCAATAAAGCCCTTGCGCGACACGCCCAACAGGATCGGGCAGCCCAAGCCGTGGAACAGGCTGAGATTTCGCAGAAGGATCAGGTTGTGATCCTCGGTCTTCCCAAACCCGATCCCGGGATCCACAACGACCTGATCGCGGCTCAGGCCAAGACGTTCCAGCAACGCAATCTGGCCTTCGAGAAAATCGTAAACATCCAGCAATACATTGTCGTATTGCGGATTGATCTGCATCGTCGCCGGATCACCCTGCATGTGCATGACACAGACAGGCACTCTCTGCGCGGCACAGAACGGTGCCAATGCCGGATCGAAGGTGAAGCCCGAGACATCGTTGACCAACCCTGCCCCGGCCGCGCAGGCAGCCTTGGCGACATCGACCTTTCGTGTATCGATGGAAATCAAAGCGCCTGTTTCCGACCGGATCGCTTCGATCAACGGGCGGGTTCGCGCGATCTCTTCCCCGGCCGGGACAAAATCCGCCCCCGGACGGGTGGACTCTCCGCCGATATCCAGAATCGTGGCACCATGCGCCACCATATTCACCGCAGCCACGCGAGCAGCATCTACCGAGCTGTGAACACCGCCATCCGAGAAACTGTCCGGCGTGGCATTCAGAATCCCCATGATATGAGGCACCTGCATATCAAGGCCCGCCACGTCAGCCCGCGGTTGGATCAAACGGCTCAGGTAATCTGACGGAACGTCCGAGGCCGCGACGATTTCGGGTTCTGACCCGCGCCGCAGGGCCTCGGCATGAGTGAACCAAAGGGGTTGGCCCGCCAGCGGCACAGCGCCTGCCGGACGGGTCGCTCCATGCTGAACCAGTGGTCTGAAATAGGTTCTCACAGCTGGGCCTGATCCACCGCAACAGCGCGCAAGGGCGTTTTGGGTTCCGTCGGCAATGCGCCGCCGATCACCATCATTTCGCTCGCTTCAAAGGTCGCCGCGAACCATGCAGCCAGCGCCACGGCATCCGACGGGGCGGCAGACGGGCCGTCAACGGCGTCCAATACGATCTTGGATGGGGCCCAGACACAGATCTGGCCGTTCTTCATCGCCCAATCCAATTCGGTCCGCGTTGAGACCACCACACAGCGATGGTCCCGTGCCGCCAGAACCCAGGCATTCTGTTCAATTGCCAACAGGTCAATTCGGCGTTGCGTCATCGCATGACCCGTTTGCGGAGCGGCCAGTTCGGACGCCCCGACACACAGGATCAGCGGGCGCTGGCGGTTCTCCAACTGATCGATCCAACCCTTCAGGTTTTCCGAGGCGATGGCGTCATTCGACAGGAAGACAAGGCGGGGATGCGGGCGTTCTTCTTCGGCCACCTCATGATGGACCGAGTCTTTTCCACGCACGATCTCAACCCCCAACGCACCCGGGCCTCGATCCAGTTTTTCGATGCGAACAAAGACCCTTACAGCCTGAGGTTCAAGCAGGATGCGTTCCGCAACGCGTTCGGCCAATGTCTCAAGCAGGTTCAGGCGCTCGGCCGCCAGCTCATAGGCGATGGATTCCGTTACGCGGTCATATGACAGGATTCGGTCCACATCATCATCAATCGGGTCTGTCAGAGGCCGGACTTCGACCACGATGTTGAAACAGATCCGCTGGGTTGTTCCCCGCTCGGCTTGGAAGGCACCGATTTCGACTTCGACGATATGGTCGCGCAAAGAGATACGATCCAACGGCCCCCGAGGAGACGTCGCTTCGGACCGTTCGGACGGGTGTGCGAATGCCAAGCGGATTTCAGAACTCATGGGTCAGGCCTTTTCGGGCTCGTTGCATAGTTTGCCTACTATAGGCGTCGCGAGGGCCTATAGCATTCAAACAAGCGCCATTCCAACCGCCGAATGCGGCGTCACGAGACCCGAAACCAGCTCATCATCCCGGAAGCAGCATGCCCAAGCATATGACAATGCAGCAACCAGTTCCCGGGATTGTCCGCGATCAATGCGATTTGGCGAGTCTGTCCCCGCCCGACCAGAACGGTATCACGCCAGGGGCCCAGAGAGCCATCGTCCATGATCAGCCGGAAGTGATGCCCGTGCAGATGCATTGCGTGCGGAAATGCGGTTTCATTTACGAACTCGATCCTGTGCAAACTGCCGACGGCCGCATCCAGAAACGGATCTTCGGGGCGCTCGGCGTAACCGTTCAGCGCCCAGAATTTGCCCAACTGCGCCAGTTCGCGGCCTGACAGTTCCGTTCCACCCAGCCGGCCGCTTTCCAGCCACCGCATTGCGCCACCTTGCAGAACCATCTGGTGCGCTCTGGCACGTTGAAAATTCCCGATCTCAGGCAGAGGGTTAGGCGGCAATGCTGACACGCCCTGCCTGTGCGCCCCGGCAGCGTTTCCACCAACCTCGAACCGCGCCAGCCCAAAGGAACCATCTCTTTCGACGCTGACCAGGCTTGCCGTTTCGCCCTCGGTGACGACATCCACAATCAGATCCGCACGCTGTGCAGGTGCCAGCGGGAAAGAGCCCGACAGCCGCAGCGGTGTGTCCAAGGGCATTCCATCCAAGGCGACGATCCATCCTGAAAGACCATCAAGATCCAGGTCAAATATCCGGGCATTTGAGGCGTTGACCAATCGCAGTCGCAGTCGCTCGTTTCTGCGTACCGCAAACGCGGGATCGAATGATCCGTTGACGGTCAGGATGTTCCCAATCCGACCTGCATGGCTCAGATCATGGCCATTGTCGAAATCATCCGTGATCTGGGCGGTTTCCGGATCAAGCCGCCAGTCGTCCAGCATCAGCACCAAATCCTGATCCACATCGGGGGCCACGGTTTCTTCGACGATCAGCGGCCCATAAAGCCCGCGCGCAACCTGTTCAATCGACTGGTTATGCGCATGGTACCAATAGGTCCCTGCATCGGGAACGACGAAGGAGTAATCAAAGCTTGCGCCCGCTTCCACCGCGTCCTGCGTCAGGCCGGGCACGCCGTCCATGGCGTTTTCGATGCGAATGCCGTGCCAATGGACCGACGTGGCTTGCGGGAGCTGGTTTATCAGGGTGCGCTGGATGCGGTCGCCCTGCCTGACGCGCAGTTCAACGCCGGGAACAGACCCGTCATATGTCCAGACTACCGTTTCAGGATAACTTGCTGGCGCGATCGGGTATTTGGCTACACGCGCATTAAGCGGTGCAAAACCCGCGCTGGCCACACGCGGCATCAGAAATGCTGCGGCGGCGGATTGCAAAAGATGTCTGCGGTTCAAAATCATTGCGGGCCTCCTGGCCCGCAATATAGGATGCAACCTGCCCCACGCCAGCAAGCTTCCAGCGCGGGTGCGTCAATCAGTTGCTCGCTGTCCGATAGTTGTGGCGGTAGAAAATGTGCACGCCGATTTTCGCCGTCTGTTTATAGACCCGCGACCAGGACGGGCGAACCGATGTCGTGTGATAGTGCGTCGCCCCTTCGGTCAACTCATCCGCCACACCATCAATAGCTGCCCGCGCGACTTTTGCCACACGCTCATACGCCGTTTTCTCGTGGATGACCTCTTTGCGGCCATCACAGGTGTATGTAAATTGGCACTGGTATTTCTTGCCGGTCCCCTGATGGATCACCCCGCACAGGGAATCCGGGAAACGGCTGCTTTTGACCCGGTTCAGGATCACCTCGGCAACCGCGAACTGGCCGCGCACGCTTTCGCCGCGCGCCTCGAAATACAGGGCTTCGGACAGGCATTTCCAGTTTTCACCACCGGAGGCCTTTGGTTGCTGGTCAAGCCAGTCTTTGGAGAAGGACACTCCGACAGGTTCAGCCGCCTTGCGGGGCTGGAACAGCTTGAAATAGTCCCGGAAGCTTTGCGCCGGCAGCTCACTGCGGGCGACAAGTTCTTTCTTTGCAGTATCAATTGCTTCCCTCTCGGCGAAGGACGCACTCGGCAGCACGGTTGCCGCCATTGTAGCAACAGCCATTATGTAACGTAGCATCAGATAACCTCGCACAGGCACATCACGCGCCATACCCTCCCCCGGCGGGCGCGACGAGGCATCTAACGCAATCCTGCGCAAAGGTCCAGTATCCTGAAAAAAGCAAGTGGAAAACTGCCCGTGGCGAAAATAATTTTCGCTTACGAGTGACCGAATAACCCACTAATCCTTGGGGTTCAGCGCGGTGTCAACCCCCAAGTCTGGAGGAAATCGCCAGTTGAGCGGCAGCCAGCCGAGCGACCGGAACCCGGAACGGCGAACACGAAACATAGTCAAACCCCAAATCCCTGCAAATGGCGATTGATTCGGGGTTCCCGCCGTGTTCGCCACAGACCGAAAGGGTCACATTCGGTTTCGCGGCACGCCCTCGTTCCGCCCCGAGTTTCAGCAATTCCCCGACCCCATCCGGATCAAGAACGTGGAACGGATCTTCGCCAAAGACTCCCTGCCGAACATAGGCGGACATGAAACGACCGGCATCGTCGCGGGACAGGCCGTAGGTCATCTGTGTCAGGTCGTTTGTACCAAAACTCATGAAGGCGGTCTGCGGCGCGATTTCTTCCGCGCGCAGACAGGCGCGTGGTGTTTCGACCATGACGCCCAGCCGATATTCGAACTTCTGTCCCCGTTCAGATTCAACGGCGGCGGCGACCGAATCGATGCGGGATTTGACCAGTTCAACCTCGCGCTTGGCAGATACCAGCGGGATCATCACTTCGGGCACCACCGGGGCACCGTTTTTTCTGGCCTCCAGCGTGGCTTCGAAAATCGCGCGCGCCTGCATGTCGTAGATCTCGGGCACGGTGACACCCAGACGAACGCCGCGCAGGCCCAGCATTGGGTTGTATTCGGTCATCGCCTCAACCCGGCGTTCAACGTCGGACACAGGAAGGTCCAGCGCCTCTGCCAGTTCCCGTTGCCCGGTGCGCGTTGTCGGCAGAAATTCATGCAAGGGTGGATCGAACAGGCGGATGCAGACAGGCTGGCCTTCCATGATCCTGAACAGCTGAACAAAATCCTCGCGCTGCATCGGAAGCAGGCGTTCCAGCACCGCCGCCCTGCCCGCCGAGGTTTGCGCAAAGATCATTTCACGCATCACGATCAGACGGCCGGGATCAAAGAACATATGTTCTGTCCGGCACAGACCGATCCCCTGAGCCTGAAAGTTCCGGGCTGTCTGCGCGTCAGCCGGTGTGTCGGCGTTGGCGCGGATGTCGATGTCACGCTCGGCATCGGCCCAGCCCATCAGCGTCTGGAAACAGTCATCCAATGCGGCCTCGAGCATGGCGGGTTGACCGGCCAGCACCTGACCCGAGCTGCCATCAATGGTGACAATATCGCCGGTTTTGAACACCCGCCCATCCGGTGCGGTCAGCATCTTGTCTTTCGTCTGAAACCGCATTTCCGAGGCCCCGACGATACAGGGCAGGCCCAATCCGCGCCCGATCACGGCCGCGTGGCTGGTCATGCCGCCCTTTTCCGTCAGAACCGCAACGGCGGCATGCATCCCGCGCACATCCTCGGGCGAGGTTTCCCGGCGCACCAGAACACACGCCTCGCCACGGGCGGCACTGGCCTGCGCTTCGGCCGAGGTGAACACGATCTTGCCGGTCGAGGCACCGGGGCTGGCACCAATGGCGGTGGTCAGCACATCGCGGCGCGCATCGGGGTGGACCTGACGGTGCAGTAGTTCGTTCAGCGCGTGCGGGTCGACACGCATCACCGCCTCTTGCGGCGGTATGATACCGTCTTCGGCAAGACGTACGGCAATGCGCATGGCCGCGCGGGCCGATCGCTGCACCCGGACGCCATCCAGAATATGCACTTTGCCGTTTTGAATGACGAACTCGACCTGCATTTCTTCACGCAGTTTTTCGCGCATCAGGACGGCATGCGTTTTGACGTCGGCAAAGGCTTTGGGCGCAACCTCTTCCAGCGAGGGGCCGCGCGGGTCTTTTTCAAGAAACAGGGCTGCCACATCTTTGCCTAGCGCGTCGCGCCCCTGGCTCTGGCTTAGGTAGCGACCGGTGATCTGTGGCATTCCTGTTGTGGAATCAACCAGTTGAAGCACGCCTGATCCGCATTCACCCTGCCCGACGCCCGGGATCATCTCTTGAATGACAAGCCCAAGACCCGCATCTGCCGGGGCACCCTTGGCCTGCCGCAGCAGCCGGGCGGACGTCCCGTCCCATGCACGTGCCATCGAGCGCAGAACGCCGATCAGCTGTTCACCCCGGTCCTGCGGGAAGGCTTCATCCGTTTCATCTTCGTAGGCGCGCAGGGAATGGCGCAAGCCTTCGCTGCCATCCATGTCGATGTCATCAAACACATCCGCGTCCAGCCGCGCCACGTGGATCGCATAGCTTTGAACGAACCTGAGATACAGCGCAGCAGCGGCCTCTGCCCCCATGGTGTCGGACAGGTCCACATAGCGGGCATCATTCATGCCAATGTTCAGAACCGCACCGGGCCCGCCCCAATCGGGATCTTCAGAACTTGGTCGGACGCACAGCAAGGTCGTGGGGTCGAATTGCTCAAGGATCGCGTCAAGGTTCGGAACGTCGCCTTCCGCAATCTGATGGACCGCATCAAACGACAAGGCGACGGTCCGGGGCACCGGCAGGTCCAGTCGGACCAGCCGTTGCAGACACTTGGCCCGCCCGCCATGGGTATGGGCCGTGACCGGCGCATCGGATGTAATGAGCGTGGTATGCGGATTATTCTGCACTGCAGCACCTTTTGATTTGCCTGCAGCATAAGCGCTTGCGCCCTTCGTGCAAGGGCGTTGTGGGCACGCATCGCTGCGTGCCCGAGGTTTTAACCTTCGATCCGCGACAGATCGGCCACGCTGGAACAAACCTGCCTGATCTGACTGAGCAGGTTCAGCCGGTTGCGGCGGATCACGTCATTGTCGGTGTTGACCTGCACGTCCTCAAAGAACGCATCCACCGGCCCGCGCAGCCCCGCCATGGCCGCCATTGCAGTTGGAAAGTCTTCGGATTTCAGGGCCACGTCGATTTGCGTCTGCGCCCCATCCAAAGCCATGAAAAGCGCCTTCTCGCTGTCGGTCTCGGCGAATTTCACATCCGCACCGTAAGAGTATTCCACGCCGTCCTTTTCCTCGGCCTGGGTCAGGATGTTGTTGGCCCGCTTGAACCCCTGCACAAGGTTTTCCCCATCCTCGGTCGCGATCACGGCATTCAACGCGCGGGCACGTTTGACCAGCAGGTTGAGGTCGTCATTCCCCTCCATCGCGATGCACGCATCGATGATGTCGTGGCGGATGCCCTCGTCACGCAGAAAGACTTTGAGGCGGTCGTGGAAGAAGGACAAAAGGTCATCGGACGTATCGGGTACCTTCCGTTCAAGACGCAGAAAGTCCGTCATTTGTTGCGTCCCGGCCTTGTCGCCCGCAAGCTTCTCCTTCACCGTACGGAACGCCGCTCCGAAAACACCGTGGTCGGCAATCTCATCCAACAGCTCTGCGACATGCCCGTCGTGCAAGGCTTCGTTGGAAGCCGCTTCGGCCCGAACGAGTTGCGCGTCGAAGAAACGATCCAGCTTCAGCCGCAGATCATTGTTCAGGATCAACCGGATCACCCCCAATGCCGCGCGACGCAGCGCGAACGGGTCCTTCGACCCGGTGGGCTTTTCGTCGATCGCCCAGAACCCTGCCAGAGTATCAAGTTTGTCCGCAAGCGCCACGGCGACCGACAGGGGTGCCGCAGGCACATCATCCGACGGCCCCAGCGGCGAGTAATGTTCCTGCGCAACAGCAGCCACCGCGGCATCCTCGCCGGCGGCTTCGATGTAATACCGCCCCATGAGCCCCTGAAGTTCGGGGAATTCATAGACCATCTCTGAACTCAGATCGGCCTTGGCCAGACGCGCGGCTTTCTCGGCCTGATCCGGGTCGGCGCCCGTCACCAGAGCCAGTTCGCGGGCCAGCGCGGCGATGCGCTCGATACGTTGGGCCTGAGTGCCCAGTTTGTTGTGGAAGGTCACGTTCTCCAGCGCGCGGGTCCATTGGGCGATGTCCGATTTGGCAACGCGCAGGTCGTTCTCCCAGAAGAATTTCGCATCTGCCAGACGCGCCGACAGCACCTTCTGGTTGCCCGCCAGAATGGTCGCGCCATTGTCGGCGGTTTCGCGGTTGGCGACGGTGATGAAACGCTCGATCCGACCGGTCTTGTGGTTTTTTACGGAAAAGAACTTCTGATGCTCTTTCATCGAGGTCTGCAACACCTCGGGCGGCAATTCGAGGAATTCCTCGTCGATTTTCCCCATCAACACCACAGGCCATTCCACCAGCCCGGCAACCTCGGCCAACAGCCCCTTGTCTTCGACGATTTCCAGACCGGCGGCAAAAGCCATATTTTGCGCATCATTCCAGATGTGTTCGGCACGTTCATCCTGTGACAGCAAAACGAATGCGCGTTTCAGCTTGGCGGCATAGTCCTCGAAAGACGTAACCGAGAACCGGTTGGGGGCCATGAAACGATGACCGGCTGTGGTGTCACCGGAACGGATGCCATCGACCTGCATCGGAACAACCTGCGCCCCTGATTCATCCGACAGGATGCACAGAATCGAATGCAACGGGCGCACCCACCGCAGACTGCCACTGCCCCAACGCATGGATTTGGGCCATGGGAAGTTGCGAATAGTGGCTTCCAGCACTTCGGCAATGATCTCGGCGGCCGGACGGCCCGGTTTCTCGATGGTGGCGAAGTAAACGGCGCCCTTGGGGGTCTCGCGCTCTTCCAGTTGGTCGCGGGTCAGGCCAGCACCCCGCAGAAATCCTTCAATCGCCTTGTCCGGCGCGCCGACCTTGGGCCCTTTGCGCTCTTCCCGGATTGTCGGGCTTTGCGCCAGCAGACCTTCCACCGCCAATGTCAGACGGCGGGGTGTCGTCAGTGCGGCCGCGTTTGAATAGGTCAAACCGGCCTCGACCAGACCATCGGTAATCCGCTTTTTCAGATCCTCACCTGCACGGGTTTGCATCCGCGCAGGAATTTCTTCGGAAAACAGTTCGATCAGCAGGTCGGGCATAGTCGGTCCTTAGAAGTTCACAATCGTCTGAATGACGATGGCATTGGCGATATCCACAAAGAAGGCGGATACAAGGGGCAACACGATAAAGGCAATAGGCGACGGCCCATATCGCTTGGTTACAGCCGTCATATTTGCAATCGCCGTGGGTGTGGCGCCCAGGGCAAAGCCTCCGAAGCCCGCTGCCAGCACCGCTCCGCGATAATTCGAGCCCATCAGGGGAAACAGCACCCAAATCACGAAGGCAACCGTAAACACCGTTTGCGCCGTCATGATCACGGCAATTGCCACACCCAGTTCCGCGATGGTCCACAACTGCAAGCTCATCAGTGACATTGCCAGAAAGGCCCCAAGCGCAAATTCAGACAGCAATGCCAGCGACGGTGTCCGTGCAACCGGCGGCGCGGACGGAGCGATGGCCGCCCGGACATTCGAAATCACGATGCCCATGATCAGACAGGGCACAAACAGCGGCAGTTTAAGCCCCGCTGCCGAAATCGCCTCGCCCAGCGCATAGCCCAGAATAATCGCAAGGTTCAGATGCAGCAGCACGCGCATGATGGTCATATGGTCAATTTCGGTGGCTGCGGTCGTTTCTTCCGGCAGTCCAACGGTATGTTCTTCGTCAGGTCGGTCCGGCGACAGGCCTCGTGTTTCCACCAGAAGACGGGCGATGGGGCCCCCGACCAGCGCTGCAAGCACCAGTCCGAGCGTCGCCACGGCAACGCCAAGTTCAGTTGCACCGTCCAGACCCGTAGCGCTGGCAACTTCGGGTGCCCATGCAATTGCGGTTCCGTGTCCACCAATCAACGCGGCCGAACCGAACAGAACGCCTGCTTGCGCCGGATAGCCAAACAAGGAAGCCCCTGCCGCGCCGATAACGTTCTGCGCAACAATCGTGACAAGCGTCAAAATCAACAGGATCAACAAAGGCTTACCACCGGCAATCAAGTCAGAAAGCCGCGCGTTCAATCCGATTCCGGCAAAGAACAAAACCAGCAGAGCGTCCCGGGTCTGCAACTCGAATGACAGCTCTACATTGGCACCAAGATACAGAAACAAGACCACGAGCGAGGCCAAAAGGCCGCCCGTGACCGGTTCAGGAATATTGAACTGCCTCAAAACTGCGACTTTGCTGTTGATCCGGGCACCCAACAAATACACCGCAAACCCCAGAGTTGCAGTAATGAAGTCCGGGATCAAAACGGCGTCAGCCATGGTTTTCCTCAGTTTTCAGGGCGCGTCGGGCACTCCTCACCCACCACCGTACCGTCATAGGCTTTTTCTCCGCAGTTGTTCAACGCGTGCCAGACATATCCCTTGCCATCCCTGGTAATCGCCACGATCCGGTCGACGCCGAAATGGATGTTCTTTTCGCTCAAAAACGCCTGCGCCTGCCCCGATTTCAGCGCATCGCCCAACGACACAGCGTCGTAACAGTCAAACCAACCCGGCGCGGTCAAGGGGTCGGGGTTTTCGACAGCAATAAACCCGGCCATCTGATCCGGTTTCAGATCCGTTTCAAAACAGCCACGGTAGCGGATCGGAGAACTGTCTGCATCAATCGCCTGAAAGTCTGAATAGGTGATCGGGACAGGCGCATCGCTTTGGTCCGTCATCAGGACCACGTCCTGGCCGGGTTGCGGTTCGACCTCGTAGTAGAAACCGTAAATCTGCAAATAATACATTCCGGCCCCGGCCACCAAGGCCGACAACAACAGAACAATTGCCAGCAGTTTTCCCGTCATGTTTCAGGCTGCCTCTTTCAAGTTCTTGTAAAATAGGACAGGTTTCGTCCGGGTATAGGCATCAATGAGGTCAACACCATGGAATCCACGCTTGCTGTCGGTTTTTTCGGCGCATTGTTTGCCATCATGAACCCGGTTTCCAACCTGCCGGTGTTTCTGAGCGTCACTCAGGATCTGCCTGCCGCCGACCAGCGCAAGATTGCGGTGAAGACGGTGATCTATTGCCTGATCCTCGGCGGTGCCTTTGCGCTGGTCGGAAGTCAGGCGCTTGGCCTTTTTGGCATCAGCGTCAATCACCTGCGCGTCGCCGGCGGCCTGGTCGTCATGATGATCGGTCTCAACATGCTGAACGGAAACGAAAGCACCTCTCATCACGGAACAAAAGGAGAGAAGGAAGCTTACCCCGAAACCGATACGGTGGCCTTTTACCCGCTGGCCTTTCCCATTCTTGTGGGCCCCGGCACGATAACCACCCTGATCTTGTACGCACATCAGGTTAAAACTGCGGTCGAGGCCTTTGTTTTTGCAGGCGTATTTCTCGTTGTGGTCGGCCTGCTTCTGATCACGTTCTGGAACGCCGCCTGGCTGGCTGAACGCCTGTCCAGCAACGCGCGCGTGATCATGAGCCGCTTCATGGGTATGATCCTTGCCGCCATTGCCGTCAGCATGATCGCAGACGGGCTCAAGGCGCTTTTGCCCGGGCTGGCCTGATTGCCTCATCAGGCCTGAAACCCGGCGGCCTCGGTCTGCACGAACGCATCCGCACATTGTTTGGCCAACGCCCGGACGCGCCCGATATAGGCCTGCCGTTCAGTCACCGAGATCACGCCGCGCGCGTCCAGCAGGTTGAAGATGTGACTGGCCTTGATGCATTGATCATAGGCAGGGTGCGCCATGATGATGCGTTTGCCCGTCTTCGGGTCCACATGCGCCTGGCTCAGAATCGCCGCGCACTCGGTCTCGGCCTCTTCGAAGTGGCGCAGCAGAACTTCGGTGTTGGCCACGTCAAAGTTCCAGCGGGCGTACTCCTCTTCGGTCTGCTTGAAGATATCGCCGTAAGTCAATGGACTGGGCGACTGGGGGTCATTGAACGGCATGTCCATCACGTGATCGATGCCGAGCACATACATGGCCAGACGCTCCAGCCCATAGGTCAGCTCGCCTGATACTGGCGCGCAGTCATGGCCGCCAACCTGTTGGAAATAGGTGAACTGGCTGACTTCCATTCCGTCACACCAGACTTCCCAACCCAGACCCCACGCGCCAAGTGTCGGGCTTTCCCAGTCATCTTCGACAAAACGGATGTCGTGCAGGTCCATGTCGATGCCAATCGCCTCGAGGCTTCCAAGATACAACTCCTGCAAATCCGGTGGGCTGGGTTTGATCAGCACCTGGTACTGATAATAGTGCTGCAACCGGTTCGGGTTCTCGCCATAACGCCCATCCGTCGGGCGGCGTGACGGCTGAACGTAAGCCGCAGCCCAGGCTTTCGAGCCAAGCGCGCGCAGGGTGGTCGCGGGATGAAACGTTCCGGCGCCGACTTCCATGTCATAGGGCTGTAGAATCGCACAGCCTTTAGACGCCCAATAGGTCTGAAGCCGCAGGATGATCTCCTGAAATGAACGCGGTGCGCTGGTCGGTTCGGTCATGGCATTCCCTCTGGGCGCCTCTGCGCCCGGTTCCGGTCGGTTTTGCCCTTCCTATGCAAGGGGCAAAGGGGCGTCAACGGGGCTTGGGGCCAAGCCTGTATCTGCAGAGCCACACCGTAAATTCCCCGCATTCGCGGCATGGCGTTTCGCAAATGAATTCGCGTATTCTGCGCCAAAGCACGAACACTGCATAAGACGGGCAGACTATGACACGCGTATTTTCAGCAATCCTATTGTTTCTTCTGGTCGGCCTGCGCGCCGCAACCGCACAACAAGATCCCGGCGTCTGGGTCCAGGTCGAGGCCCAGCCCTCGCTGCGCGAAGCGCAGGAACGGGCACAGGCCTATGCCAGTGCTTTGCCGGATGTGAACGGGTTTCGCCTGAACAGCGGCTGGTACGCGATCGTGATCGGCCCCTACGCGCGGACCGACGCCGAACAGGTGCTGCGCGTCTATCGGGCCGAAGGCCAGATACCGCGCGACAGTTACATCGCGTTTTCCAGCGCGATGGGGCAACAGTTCTGGCCCATCGGGGCAAACGTGCTGAACCGTGGCACCGTCGCGGCACCGATTGAACCTGTGGCACAACCGGAAGAGGCTCCGGCGGTTACCACACCACAGGATTCGGATGAAACCCGTGCGCAGGCGCTTCAGTCCGAACGTCTGTTGACCGCGCGGGAACGCAAGGATCTGCAAACGGCTCTGCGCGCGGCGGGGTTTTACAACTCGACCATCGATGGTGCGTTCGGGCAAGGCACCCGCCGTTCGATGAGCGATTGGCAGCGCTACAACGGGTTTGACGCCACGGGCGTTCTGACGACGTTGCAGCGCAAGGCCCTGATGGATGAATACAACGCGCCGCTGATCTCTGTTGGAATGGAGCGGTATTCCAACGACAAGGCCGGGATCGTGCTCGACATGCCTCTGGCCGCTGTCAGCCTTGATCGCTATGAGGCCCCCTTCGCACATTTCAAAAGCACCTCTGACCTGAACGCCAAGGCGCTGCTGATCAGTCAGGAGGGGGACAAGAACACGCTCCGCGCGCTCTACGAAGTGATGCAATCGCTTGAGATCGTTCCACTGAATGGCCCTCGTGAACTGGGCCGCGACCGGTTTACCCTTGAAGGACGCGGCAACGGCATAGTGTCCTTTACGCAAGCGCAATTGGCCGATGGAAAAATCAAGGGCTTCACCCTTGTCTGGCCCGAAGGAGACGAGGCACGTCGCCTGCGTGTCCTGTCAGCGATGACATCCAGCTTCAGCACGACGGATGCGGTTCTGGATGCCGCCGCCGGTGCATCCGCAGAACAGCGCATCGATCTGGTGTCGGGCCTTCAGGTCCGTAAGCCCCGACTGACGCGCTCTGGCTTTTTCGCGGATGAGAATGGGACAGTACTGACGGTTTCCGAGGCCGCAGACAGCTGCACGCGGATCACGCTGGATGGCGATCACGAGGTTCAACTGGCCCTTACGGACCCTGAACTTGGCGTGGCGGTCCTGCGCCCTGCAAAAACGCTCGCCCCCATGAGCGTCGCCGCGTTCAGTGCGGCCAAGCCGCAGATCAAGTCTGAGGTGGCCGTGTCCGGCTATTCCTATCAGGGCGCATTGGGGGGCCCCACCCTGACCTACGGGCAGGTCGCGGACATTCGTGGGCTGAACGGTGAGACCGGCGTCAAGCGTCTGGCGCTGAACGCCCAACCCGGCGATGCAGGCGGCCCCGTCTTCAATGACAGCGGTAACGTCGTCGGAATGTTGTTGCCCACACCGTCCGAAGGGCGCACCCTGCCCGCTTCGGTCAGCCTTGCGGCCACCGTTGATAGGTTGACCGAAATTCTTGCAGAGGCCGGAGTGTCCGGTCAGTCGAGCGAAGAAACCACACGGATCTCACCCAATGAGCTGAACCGGCGCGCAACCGGCATGACGGTTCTGGTTCACTGCTGGGATTGATCCGACAGCACCTCAAAAAAAAGTGCCGCATGAAAGTGCGGCGCTTTTTCGTTACAGAATGTCAGGTGTCACGTGGATCAAGGTCGGCACAGGCGCATCGAATGCGGCCCTTACTGCACTTTGCATCTCTGCTACATTCGAAGGCGCCGAGGAGCGCGCACCAAAGGCTTCGGCAAGTTTGCAGAAATCGGGATTGTGCGCCATGACCGCGTTGGGCGCGATCTGGCTGCGCACCATACTGTCCTCGATTTCCTTCAGTTTGCCATTGTCCCATAAAATGATTGGAAGCGACAATCCCAACTCAACTGCCACGCCCAGTTCCTGCATCGTGTAATGGAACCCGTAATCCCCGGCGATAACCGCCGTGGGTTTGCCGCGCCGGGCAACCGCCCCGCCAATACCGGCGGGCAACCCATAGCCAAGAGTGCCAAACCCCGTCGGATGATGCCAGTGATGAGGATAGGCCATGTCCCACACCTCTTTGGCGACATAGGCAAACTGCGTCATGTCCGAATAGATCATGGTGTCGGCCGGCATGGCCGCGCGCAAAGCGTCCGCGATCGGCACGATTCCGGGCCGCTCTGCATCCACCTCGGCACGCCAGCGGGCGCGCATCTCGGCGACTTCCTCGGGTGACCAGCCTGTTGCCGGTTTCATGTCCTGAGTTGCGTGCCACAAGGCGCGGGCAAAGCTCTGGCTGTCGACTTGCAGCTTGATGGCGGCGCGATGGCAATCGGAAAGAACCTCGGGGTCGAGGTCGACGCGTATCAAGGTCGCCTTGTGCCCCAAATCCTGCCGCCACAAATCGACCTCGCCCAGCTCGGCCCCGACCGCAACGACCAGATCCGCCGACGCGATTACCTCGGCGCTGCCGGGACGCGGCAACATGGACCCGAAGTCCAGCGGATAATTTGCGCCCGGCAGCCCGCGCCCGGCATAGGTGGTAAAACAGGCCGCCCCCAGCTGTGTCAAAATCTGACGCCAATCATTCGACCTGCATCCGCCACCCAGGATGAACAGCGGCCTGCGGGCAAGGTTCAACATGGACACGACCGATGACACGTCAGGCGGCAAGGCTTTGGTGCGCAGCGCGGGCTGGTTGGGGAACGGCGCGGGGTCGGCCTCGGCCTGCAACTGCGCGATGGGCACCTGAATGTGCTTGGGGCGCGGGCGCGAAAGCTCGAATTCTTCAAACGCCCGTTCTATCAGCCCATAGGCAGCTTCGGCGGAGTTGGCCTGTACGGACCAATCCGCAACCGTACCGGCGGCGGCACGTTGATCTTTCATCTGGTGCAACTGACCCCGGACAGCCTGCGTTTCATCCAGGCATGAGGACAGAATCAGCATCGGAACCGAGTCGCTGTAGGCCTGTCCGATCGGGGTCATGATGTTGCAAAGGCCGGGACCGGTGATCACATAGGCGACGCCGGGCTGCCCGGTCGCGCGCGCGTAACCGTCAGCCATGAATCCGGCACCCTGCTCGTGCCGGGCCAGTACATGCGTGATCCCGGCCTCTTCAATACCGCGATACATTTCCTGATTATGGACACCGGGAATGCCGAATATCACATCCACACCGCGATCCTTGAGCATATGCGAGATTTGCGCGCCAAGGGGTCTTTTCATCAGCCTCTCCAGAATTGAACGGTAAAGATCGCATATACGGCCAAAAGTTCGAGCCGCCCGGCCAGCATCCCGAAAGTCAGCAGCCACTTGGCCGTATCGTTGAGACCTGCGAAATTGCCCGCCGGTCCGATCTGATCGCCGAGTCCCGGTCCGACATTGGCCAGCGCCGTCGCGGCCCCGGATACGGACGTGACGAAATCCAGACCTGTCAGCGCCAACGCCCAGGACAACACCCCCATCGACAAAACGAAGAACATGAAAAAGCTCATCACCGATGTCAGAACGTCCCGCCCGACCGGCCTTCCATCATAGAGCGGCATGAACACGCCATGCGGGGACCGGATCCGTTTGATCTGGCTTTTGATCGAGGCGAACAACAACTGATAGCGGAAAATCTTGATCGAACACGCCGTCGACCCCGCACATCCACCGATCAATCCGATCAGGAAAAACAACATGATCGGAAAGCTGCCCCACCCCATGTAATCGACACTGGCATATCCTGTCCCCGAGATGATCGAGGTGATGTTGAACAATGACTCGCGGAACGCCTGTTCCCAGTGATGCGGAAAGACCGAGGTAAGAAAGACTGACATGATGACAACCAGAACCAGAATGGTCGCCAGAAATGCCCGGATTTGACTGTCTTTCCATAAGGACGCCGTATGACCATTGGCCAACTGGACATAGCGCACAAACGGCAGAGCCGCCAGAATCATGAAGACGGATGCAGCATATTCGGCCGGGCCTGAAAATGTTCCAAACGAGGCATCATAGTTCGAGAAACCACCCGTGGACACCGTCGTGAAAGCATGCACCAACGCGTCAAAAAAACTCATCCCCAATGCGGCATAGACCAGCACGCATACGAGTGTCAGGAAGACGTAGATCAGGGAAATCTGTCCCGCAATCTCCTGCGCGCGAGGCAGGATTTTCCCCATGGTCTCAAACCCTTCCGACCGGAAGATTTGCATGCCACCAACCCGCAACTCCGGCAGGAACACCATCGCAACAACGATTATGCCGATGCCTCCCAGCCATTGCAGGATACCGCGCCACAACAAAAGCCCCTGCGGCAGCGTGTCCAACCCTGATATCACAGTCGAACCGGTCGTCGTAAGGCCCGACATCGCCTCGAAATAGGCATCGACAAAGCGCAGTTCGGTTTCACCGAACAGAAACGGGATTGCACCAAACACCGGCAGCGCGACCCAAACGCCGGTTGTCAACAAAAAGGTCTGCCGGATGGTCAGACCCTCGCCCACGCCGTTGGAACAGCTCATCGCAAGAACGGATCCGGTCAGCATCGTGATTATCGCGCTTTCCAGAAATACATTCCATTCGCCGCGACCTTCGATAATGTCCGCGAGCATAGGCAGCAGCATGGTCGCCCCAAGAATGGCGACCAGCAAGCCAATCACATATCCGACCGGGCGAAGATCCATCATGACGCGCAGCGTTGGCGCGCCAACCCGACCGTGTCAAGCAGATGATCCCGGTTTACCCGTCAGTTTTTACATCTGCTTCGGGCATCACGGGTGGTTTGGACGGGGCACGAGTTTTTCGCGCCTGCGGTTTGCGCGGTTCCGTCACCGGGGCTGGTTTTGCCTGCACCTTGGCCGGGGCAGGATCGGCCGGTGTCGGCTTGACCTGCGCTGCCTGGACAGGCGCCGGTTTTGCGGGGGCGGGCTTGGGTGTTACGGGCAACACGGTTTCGGCCGCAGGTGTCGCCGAGGGTTCAACAGGTTTTACCGCTGTTTTGTCACTAACTGCAGGTGTCGGTTTGGCTGCTGCCGGGGGTGCTGCCGTGGGCCGCGGACTGGCTGAAAACTCAACCGGTTTTGCCGCCGGCTTGGTCACCGGTTTGGTCGGTACAGGTTTGCGGGCCAGCTTGTTCTTGGTCGTTGGCGATTTCGCCGGTACGCGTTTTTTGCGCGTCGCAGCGGCTTTGGCCACCGGTTTTGCCGCCGGAGTTTCCACCACTGGACCCGGTGCTGACGCTGCCACGTGTAGCGCGTGGACCGACACCATCGGCAGTTCAAGTGCTGAACGTGTCATGATCTGTGCGATCTTGATCTGGTTGACGATCGCATAGCCAGCCATGCGTAAAGCCGCGGCCTGAAGCTCCAGCGGTTGGGTAATCGAATTCATTCCATAGATCTCCTGTGAAAACGATGCAGCCCGAAGAGAGAGGGTAAAGCGCCCTGCCCGCTCGGGGGATCCGGGCGGAGGTTGGGGTCTTGCAGTCCAAGGCGTCTCACGTCTCGGCTTCCTTTTGGGGTGACACACCATTGAGCGCGCCGGTGTGCCGAAGCTGCATTCCCCGTCAGGATACAGGAGTTTCTCACGCAATTGCAGCATTTTTGCTGCATTGCGGCGAATGAGCGCCGATCAGATAATTCTCTGATTAAATTCTAGCCACTTACCCGAGAAGTTCAGCCAACGTGAAACAGGGTCGTGAACAGTTTCGGGTCCAGGCTGGACGCGGCGAAGGTTGGGCCTTCGGTCAGAATCGACACGGCGTCATGGCTGTGCAGGCTTTCCTGATGGCTTGCGACAACGCGAAAATCACCGACGTGATGATCGGCCAGCAATTCCGCGCAGAACAAGCGCGCCGCATCTTCGACAAAAATCGGATTGGCTGCGTTCAACTCGGCAAAAGCCTGTTCGTCTTCGCGTTTGACCATGACCTGAGTTTCGGTCGGCACCGCGCGTCGGCACAACTCGATCAGGTCTTCAAACCAAAGACAATCGGCATCGCAATCCACGACCACGGAAATTCGCGCGACGGAACGTTGCGAATGCGGTGTTGCCAATTGTCCCCGCATGGCACGGGCATGTTCGCTCAGCTCCAGAGAGCACGGGCAGGTCGAGGAATAGACATAGTCCAGATGCATGATCTTCTGGCGCACGCCGCCGGACTCCACCAGTTCCAGAGCGATGTCGTAATACTGATATCCTTCCAGACCCGATCTCAGGCTCTTGACCCTGTCGGGGTAAGAAAACCGCATTTGGATACGCGCGTCAAAGCTGTCCAGGTCGGTCATATAGTCGTCAAGCGCCGCCTGCATGACTTCAAAGCTGAAAGTACGCTCGGCATGTTTGTAAAAAGACCGCATGATCCGGGACATGTTGATGCCCTTTTTCTCGGCCTCAAGGCTGACGGTGCCCGTAACAGACGTCTCAAGCGTCAGGTCTTCCCCATCTTTCCGATGGAAACGGATCGGCAGGCGAAAGTTCGAGATGCCAACATGCTGGATCTGCTGCTTGGCACCGCGTATCAAGCTGGACGGGCCGTTTTGCAAGTCGGGCAAAGACGCGCGGTAATTCGCGTCAACCGAGAAACCCTCCGGGTACTCGCGCGAAAGCGAAGGATAGTTCACCTGCGTCAGGCCGGGCACCAGCCGCGCGATAGCCGGATCCAGCTGGCTGATCTCGGATGCCGTCGCAGATTCCGCCCATTGCCGCAGAACCTTCAGGGCCTCGGCGGCTTGCTCCTGATCCGGGGTCTCATCAATGTCGCGCGGGTGAATGTTCATCGGCTGCGGTTCCTCGATTGGTCGTAGGAATATATACGACTACAGGTGATTTACCAGTTTAACCCAATACGCAGGCAATAGCAGTCCGGATTGAAAAAACCGGCGCAAAACCGTCATTCTGCAACGAAATACGCCTTTCGCAGACATAAAGGCCAGGCTTCAACCGCGAATACCACCCGAAAAGACGCCGCGTTCACAGACAACGCGACGGCCCCGACGGGCAAGAGGCTTTTCACTGTGCTGCTGTTTGCTTCTACGAAGCCTCCAATGCCTGCTGGATGTCAACCAGCAGGTCTTCGGCGTCTTCCAGGCCTACGGAAAAACGGATCAGGCCCGGCGTAATGCCCAGCTCGTCCTTCTGCGCATCGCTCAGACGCTGGTGCGTTGTGGTCGCCGGGTGCGTCGCGATCGACTTGGCATCGCCCAGGTTGTTCGAGATCACAGGAATGGTCAGCGCATTCAGGAAAGCAAAAGCCGCGTCCTTGCCGCCCTTGATATCCAGGGACAACACAGTCCCGCCCTTTCCGCCAAGTTGCGATTGAACCAGAGCATTTTGCGCGTGGGTCTTCAAACCTGGGTAAAGAGTGCGCGCCAGCGCCGGGTGCCCTTCCAGCGCCTCGGCGATCCTTTGTGCACTGTCGGCCTGCGCATTGACGCGCAGCGCCATGGTTTCCAGACCTTTGAGCATGACCCAGGCATTAAACGGGCTGAGCGCGCCGCCGGTGTGCTTCAGATACGGCTCAACGGTTCCGCGGATGAACTCCCTGGTGCCGATGATGACGCCGCCCAGCGCACGGCCCTGTCCGTCAATATGCTTGGTCGCCGAATAAACGACCACATCCGCGCCCTGTTCTATCGCGCGCGAAAAGACGGGCGTCGAAAACACGTTGTCCACCACCACAATCGCCCCGACGGCATGGGCCAACTTGGACACGGATGCGATGTCGATCACTTCAAGAGTCGGGTTCGACATCGATTCGAAGAAGACCGCCTTGGTGTCCGGGCGGATCGCTGCCTGCCATTGCTCCAGATCGGTGCCGTCCACAAAGGTCACCTCGACGCCAAAACGGGTCAGGATGTTCTCGAGGATGTACAGGCAGGACCCGAACAATGCCTTTGCTGAAACAACATGGTCCCCGGCCTTCAGCATAGAGGTCAGCGCACCGTTCACCGCTGCCATGCCCGAAGCCGTCGCAAACGCATCCTCGCCACCTTCAAGGGCCGCGATGCGCTGTTCGAACATCGAGACCGTCGGATTGCCATAGCGGGCATAAATGAACTCATCAGGGCCGCATTCCAGAAACCGGGCTTCGGCCTGTTCGGCGGTTTCGTACACAAAGCCCTGCGTCAGGAAAATCGCCTCGCTCACCTCGTTGTACTGACTGCGGCGGACACCGCCATGGACGGCTTGGGTGCGTTTGTTCCAGTTCTCGCTCATCTCATTCCCTTTCAGCCTCCGGAGGAGGCAAACAAAAAACCCCAGACGCGGCCAAGCGAAAGGGGTCTTTCATCCTGACCTTTTAGCGGTGTTGTTTAGCGTGGCCCGCAATCCGGTAACAAATCGCCACGAAGCTTTGGGATGGCAATACGCCTCGGGCGGTTTGCGGTCAAGCCCGGCCTGCGTTTCGGTCACGCTTTCGTAAGCGGTACTTGCCGAACCGGCAGAAACCCGCATGATCCCTTCAACATTAGGAGAACATATGGCCGACCCGATTGATCTGTATTTCTGGCCCACACCGAACGGCTGGAAAGTGTCCATCGCCCTGGAGGAGATGGAGCTGCCCTACACCACACATCTGGTCAATATCGGAAAGGGCGATCAGTTCGACCCGCAGTTCCTGAAGATCGCCCCGAACAACCGGATGCCCGCAATCGTGGACCCTGACGGGCCGGATGGTGCACCGATCTCGGTTTTTGAAAGCGGGGCAATTCTGATGTATTTGGCCCGCAAGACCGGGCAGTTCTATGGCAGGACCGAGCTTGACCGGATCGCCGTCGAAGAATGGTTGATGTGGCAGATGGGCGGTGTTGGCCCGATGGCCGGTCAGGCGCATCACTTCCTGAAATACGCCCCGCAACTGAACCCGCCACAGGACCTGCCCTATGCCAAAGATCGTTACCGGGCCGAGGTCGGTCGTCTGTACGGGGTGCTCGACAGACGGCTGGCCGAGAACGAATACGTTGCCGGAGACTTCTATTCAATTGCAGACATGTCGATCTGGGGCTGGGCCAGCCTGTGGGAAGGGCAGCAGCAAGTGCTGGAGGACAAACCCCACTTTGCGCGCTGGCTGAAGACCGTCGGCGCCCGCCCCGGTGTTCAGGCCGGGCGCGCTCTGCACGCAGAGCTGCGAGGAGACAATCGTGACAAGCAGGCGCAGGAGGTCTTGTTCAAACGATGACTGCGTTGAAAACCCGTTTGGATTGACGCGGATCATCAACCCTGTCCGCCTTGGCCACGGCAGGTTCGGCTAGCGAAACTTGAATTCGGGTTCTGCCGGGAAAGGCATCGGGGTGTTCCTCCAAGCTCCACTGCGCAGCGCGGCGGGATTTCTGTGGTCAACGCGCATCCGGGGCGTCAGGACAAAAGCCGCTTGCTTCTTCCCATCCGTTTCCCGCACCAAGCGTGTCATCTCTTTGCGCTTTAGACGCTGCAATTCCGAGAGGTATTTTTGGGTGTTCCCAAGGTGTCTGCGCTCGAAAGAGTGGGCACTCAATGCTTCCTCGATCATTCTGGCGGTATGCACGTATCCTTTTGAACGCGTATGCTCCAACAGTTCGCCAAGGCGACCGGCAATCTGGCTCTCATCCAGCTGGACGGTTTTTTCGAACGATCCATTTCGTGTTACTTCGGGCATCTGAACTGACTCTGAGAAGGTGTTGAGTAGCGTTCCGTCGCGCCTGCGTTCAGACACAGGCCGACGCATAGAGATGCCCGCAGTACTAACACGGCATCAAAGAGTCGACCGACCAATGCCGAATTGGCGGAAAAGCGCCTCTGACCCAGCGTGATATGCGGAAACTTACCGACATTCATCGGCGCACAGGTCTTGCTGGGCGCAAGGCGGCAAGGCAGCCGCCCGCTATTGTCCGTCACAGCTGGCCGCCCCTGCGCCCTGCACCAGCATATCCAGCATCCCCGAAATATCCTCGATTTCTTCCGCAATCACATGGGTCACTGAATGCGCCCGCTGCACCCGGCCCGTCACCTTCAGCAACCGCCCCGAAATCACCGCACGGCGGAACCGTTCGTAGATTTTGCGCCACACCACCACATTCACGATCCCGGTCTCATCTTCAAGCGTCAGAAAGATCACGCCCTTGGCCGTCCCCGGCCTCTGCCGCAGGATCACAAGCCCGGCCACAGCCACGCGCGCGCCCTCGGGCGGGGAATCCAGTTGGCTGGAAGGCAGACAGGACGGCGGGCGCGGCCAATCCCGGTTTGAAACCACAGGGCGAATGGGTGTAACAAGCATGAGAACAAAAATAGAACAAACGACAAGAAAGTCCAGACACGGCGCGCTGAGTCGCAAATGAGGCTGGAAAGACCTAAATGCCTTCACTAAGGAAGAAATCGAACATCGCAAAAGGAAGACGCACGCAATGGCAAAGATCACCTATGTCGAGCACGGCGGTACCGAACACACAGTCGAGGTCGCCAACGGACTGACCGTCATGGAAGGGGCCCGTGACAACAACATTCCCGGCATCGAGGCCGATTGCGGCGGCGCCTGCGCCTGCTCGACCTGCCATGTTTACGTCCACCCCGACTGGGTCGAGAAAATCCCGGCCAAGGATGACATGGAAGAAGACATGCTGGACTTTGCCTATGAGCCCGACCCGGCCCGCTCGCGCCTGACCTGCCAGATCAAGGTCACCGACGCGCTGGACGGTCTGGTCGTCCAGATGCCCGAAAAACAGATCTGATGCACAACAATGTGCCGCGCCTGCCCCGCCGCTTTTGTCAACGCCGGGCACGCGGCGCTTTGCTATCTTTCGGACTTTGGCTCTCGCTGCAACCGGCTGGCGCGGCGGAAACCATCAACGACGCCCGCTTCACAGAGCCAACCACCCGTTACGCCCATGGCGTCCTGGGTGATACGATCGAATATGGCGCGGTGGAATTCACGACCGACACTACGGTCGTAACTGTTCGACTGCCGCAGGATCGCGTGTTCGAAGACCTCGCTCCGCGTTTGGCAGACGTCAACCTGGACGGCGCGCGCGAAGCAATTGTCGTTGAATCCCACGACAAATCAGGGGCTCAACTTGCGATCTACGACGCCGCCGGAGACAAGATCGCGGCCACGCCTCATATCGGTACCCGCTTCCGCTGGCTCGCCCCGATCGGGGCAGCCGACCTGGACGGCGACGGACATGTCGAGATCGCCTATATTGATCGTCCGCACCTTGCCAAAACGCTGCGCATCTGGCGCTACAAAGACAACGCCCTGGGCGAAGTCGCGGCTCTGCCCGGATTGACCAACCACAGGATCGGTGAAGATTTCATTTCCGGTGGTCTGCGCACCTGCGGCGACCGCCCGGAACTGATCGTGGCCAGCGCCGACTGGACGCGGATCGTCAGCGTCTTCTACGACAACGGCTGGATCACATCCGACCGGGGCCCGTTCCACGGCCGCAAAAGCCTTGCCCAAGCCCTGAACTGCTGATCCGCCTCTTCATCTAGCCAAAAATATCCCGGGGCGTGAGCGGTTGAAAGGAATTCGTCCAATGGACGATTTCGACCGCGAACGCGCGCAGCGCCGGGAAGCCGCAAAGCCGAGGGGTCAACCGCCCTGCCCCGTCAACCTTCCAGGGCACGCCATCCGATATCGCGCCGGTAAAACCCGTCAGGCCAATCCACAGCTTCAACCATTTCATAGGCCCGGTCGCGCGCCTCTTTCAGCGTGCTCCCACGGGCGGTCACGTTCAGCACACGCCCGCCCGATGCAACCACCTGCCCATCGACACTCTTTGTACCAGCGTGGAACACCATGTTCTGGCTGTCTTCCGGCAGGCCTTCAAGCCCTTTGATCGCAGTGCCTTTCTTGTAAGCACCCGGATAACCATTGGCCGCCATTACAACCGTGATCGCATGGTCATCCGCCCAATTCACCCGCATTTCACCCAACCTGCCCTCGGCCGCGGCGTGCATCAGGTCCATCGCCTGCGCGCCCAACCGCATCATCAACACCTGACATTCCGGATCACCGAAGCGGACGTTGTATTCAACCAGCCTTGGCTGCCCGTCCCTGATCATCAAACCTGCATAAAGAACGCCCTGAAACGGCGTTCCCCGGCGCTTCATCTCGGCGATGGTAGGGCGCACGATCTCTTCCATCGCGCGCGCCTCCACCTCTTCGCTCAACACCGGCGCCGGAGAATACGCGCCCATCCCGCCCGTGTTCAGCCCGGTATCGCCCTCGCCAACCCGTTTGTGATCCTGGGCCGTGCCGACTGAGAGAATGTCCTCACCATCACACAGAACGAACAGCGAGGCTTCTTCCCCATCCATGAATTCTTCAATGACGACTTCCGCACCAGCACCGCCAAACGCACCCCCAAACATGTCGTCAATGGCGTCCAGTGCGGTCGTTTCGTCCATCGCAACGATAACGCCCTTGCCCGCGGCCAGACCATCGGCCTTGACCACAATCGGTGCGCCCTGTTCGCGGACATAGGCTTTGGCAGGCACAGCCTCGGTAAACCGGGCATAAGCTGCGGTGGGGGCGTTGGCCGCGTCGCAGATTTCCTTGGTGAAGCTTTTCGACGCTTCCAGCTTCGCCGCCTCGGCTGAGGGCCCAAAAACCAATACTCCGGCTTCGCGCAACCGATCAGCCACACCGGCCGCCAAAGGCGCCTCGGGCCCAACGATCACGAAATCAATCGCATTTTCTTCGGCAAAGCCGACAACAGCCCCGCCGTTTTCAACATCCAGAGCGGCACAGTCAGCGATCTGCGCGATCCCCGCATTTCCCGGAGCAACGATCAGGCGATCACATTTGGGGTTTTGCAGCACTGCCCATGCCAGGCTGTGTTCGCGCCCTCCGCTGCCGAGAATGAGGATATTCATGAAAGCTCTCCGATCTGCTTGGCCTTGCCTGCGCGGCGTTCTAAGCTGGGCGCGCATTTGAAACAAGGCGCTGAAATGTCCGACCTGCTTGATGACCCGATTCCGGGCCAAAACACCCCTGAATATACAGTGTCCGAAATTTCGGGTGAGGTGAAACGGACTCTGGAAGGCTCATTCGGCCGAATCCGAGTACGCGGAGAGGTTGGGCGCGTGTTCAAAGCCCGATCCGGGCATCTGTATTACGACATCAAGGACGACCGGAACGTTTTGGCCTGCACGACATGGAAAGGTCAGGTTTCCAACCTCTCGGTCGTGCCAGAGGAAGGGCTGGAGGTTGTCGTCACCGGTCGCCTTACGGCTTTCGGGGCGCAATCCAAATACAACCTGAACGTCGATGAGGTTTCCGTCGCGGGTCAGGGCGCGCTCATGGCACTGCTGGAGAAGCGCAAGAAACAACTGGAATCCGAAGGTCTGTTCGCGCCGGAACGCAAGAAACCCCTGCCGTACCTGCCGCAGATCATTGGCGTTGTGACATCCCCTTCCGGTGCCGTGATCCGCGACATTCTGCATCGGCTCAGGGACAGGTTTCCGCGCAAGGTGCTGATCTGGCCTGTGGCGGTTCAAGGGGCCAACTGCGCGCCCGAGGTCGCCCGCGCCATCGAAGGCTTCAACCAACTGACACCCGGCGGCGCGTTGCCCCGGCCCGACCTGATCATCGTCGCCCGTGGCGGCGGATCGATCGAAGACCTCTGGGGCTTCAACGAAGAGAGTGTCGCGCGCGCAGCCGCCGCATCGGGCATACCGCTGATTTCGGCCGTTGGGCATGAAACCGACACCACCCTGATTGATTTTGTCTCGGACCGCCGCGCGCCTACACCCACGGCTGCGGCAGAGCTGGCCGTGCCGGTCCGCATCGAACTGCTCGCCTGGACCGAAGAACAAGCTGCGCGCCTGTCGCGCGCGGCAACGGACGCGGTGCAGCGCCGTTCGCAAAGGCTGCGCGATTTGTCCCGCGCCCTGCCGCGCCCGGACAGTCTGTTGAACTCCCCCAGACAACGCCTTGATTTGATTGCAGATCGCCTCACACCCGCCTTGATACGCGGGGTGCAGAACCGTCGCCTGCAAGTGGTGGAATTGTCTGCTCATCTGCGCCCCTCGACCCTGCAAAGCTTGATATCGACGCGACAGGAATCGCTGCGCAACCTGTCATCGCGCCTGTCCTTGCGACCGATCCAAAGGGAAATCGATCAACAGCGGCAAAACCTAGATCGTTTGCGCGATCGAATGCACACGGCCCAAACCACGCGACTGGACCGCCTCAAGCAGCAACTCGAAGCGACGGACCGCCTGCGCGAGACGTTGAGCTACAAGGCCACTTTGGACCGCGGATACGCGGTCGTCCGGGCCGAAGGGAATGTGATCACCACCAAGGCTCAGGCCGCCAAACAAACGGCGCTCGAAATCGAATTCGCCGATGGTGTTCTCAGCACGGGCCCGGCCGCGAAGTCACCTTCGAAAAAACCCAGACCGGACACCCCGGATCAGGGATCGCTGTTCTAGGCCATGCTGACCATCTGGGGCCGAAGAACATCATCCAATGTACAGGCCCTGATGTGGTGCGTCGGTGAACTGGCGCTGGAGTTTCAGCGCCACGATGTGGGGCACAGGTTCGGCGGGCTGAACACGGATGGCTTTCGCAAACTGAACCCAAACGGCACCATCCCTGTGATACAGGATGGCGAACGCCCCCCGCTTTGGGAGACGGGCCCAATCCTGCGGTATCTGGCCTCCGCGTATGGTGAAGATGATTTCTGGCCACGCGACCCGACCCGGCAAGCCGAAGTGGACAAGTGGGCGGAATGGGCCAAGATCAACGTCGCGATGGCATTCACGGTACCTGTGTTCTGGCGGGTTGTGCGGACACCGGAGGCAGAGCACGACCACCATGCAATCGAAAAAGCCCTGACAGCGCTAGAAAGCACGCTGGCAATCGCCGATGCGCAACTGTCTGAGCATGCGTTCCTGTGCGGTTCCTGCCTGACTTTGGCCGATATCCAGTTGGGACACGTTCTCTATCGCTACTATGACATCGATATATCACGTACATCACTGCCCAATTTGCGCCGGTACTATGACACGCTGACCGAAAGGCCAGCCTACCAGACCCATGTCATGATCAGCTATGACGAGCTGCGCCGAAACTGATCAAACGCCAACGTCGGGCCCGTAACAAACCATTTCTTCCCCAAGATCCTCTGCCTCATACAGTTCGGTCGCTTCCGGATTACCTTCGAATTGCGCAATCAAACCGCCACCGGATTGAGTGAAAACCCAGCATTGCGGATCCAGCCTGTCTTCGTAGACAAAGCAAATCTGTTCACCCTGCTGATACCAAATACCTTCCTTGCAATTCCCGTCGAGAAAAGACCAGATCACACGACGGTTCGGAAGATACCGCTCCACCCCGTAAATCTGACCTTCGAACCCGTAGAACAGAGTTTTACCCTGCGTATACTTGTCGAACTCCGAGTCAGACAAAGGCGTTTGTGCCGCCACTGACTGTGCGGCAAAAGTTGCAAGAATCATAAAGGATCTGAACATGTTTCCATTTTGGCAGAAGCGCTCCGGTCATGCCATTCGCCTGTTGGACCGGTGTCATCACATAACACTTAACTCAACGTAAGCGGTTGATTTTAAGCCACGCCGCAGATCAGATTATTCTGAACCGGCGAGGAGATGACATGACAACCATACTGTTCTGGATCGCCCTTGGCAGTGCCCTTGGTTATCTGCCGCTGACCTCCCGACCCGCCGGATCTTTGCGCACCGTGCTGAAAACCGCTTCGGTCGTCTTGTTGGCGGTCATAGCCGTCTTGCACGGTGGGCCTTGGTTGTTGGTTCTTGCGCTCGCTCTGTGTGCGTCCGGCGACGCTATGCTGTCACGCGAAACAGATGCCACGTTCATGGCGGGCATCGCCGCTTTTGCCGCCGGGCATCTGGCCTATATCGCTCTGTTCCTGTCTCATCCGACCAGTTCCGTTGCGCTGATTTGGAACGCACCAGCGATTGTATGGTCCTTGATCATTCTTGGCATCATCATGGCCACACTGCTTGCGCCCCGCGCCGGAGACCTGAAGGGGCCCGTTCTGGCCTATATCCCGATCATTCTCGGAATGGGGATCACTGTGCTGGCACTGCCGGATGCCGGCCCGCTTCAGTGGGCCTTGCCCGCCGCCATGGCCTTCATCGCGTCAGATCTGATCCTCGCAACCGAGAAATTCCTGCTGCCACCGAACCACCCTGCCCTCAAGGTAACGCCTTATCTGGTGTGGCCCCTTTACTGGGGTGCTCAGCTTGGCTTTGTCCTTGCGTTTGTGTGACCCTTTGCAACTGCCGCAAATCCGCATTAGGTGAAGGGAACACCTGTGGAGACCAAGTATGGCGTTTTTCTCAAAGCTAAAGGACAAGCTGTTCAAATCTTCATCTCGTCTTGAAGAAGGGCTGGAAGCCATCGTCGAGGATGGCGGCGAGGAAACAGCGGCTCCGGACCCTGTGATCCCCCAGCCGCAGCCCGATCCGCAACCGGTTCCAGAAGTGCCAGAGCCTGCCCCGGCCCCGCAACCGGCTGAACCGCCGGCACCGATCCCGGCTGACCCCACGCCTGTCGCTCCACCGCCGGAAATGCCGGAATCCAAGGGTATCCTGAACCGCCTGTTCAATCGAGGCGCCGCCACCGAAATGCGCCGCACCCTGGACGATGACATGCTGGAACAGCTCGAAGAGCTGCTGATCGCCTCGGACATGGGCGTCGACACGGCCTTGCGGGTCACGTCTAACATGGCTGAGGGCCGCTTTGGCCGCAAACTGTCGACCACAGAGATCAAACAACTTCTGGCCCAGGAAGTCGCCCGCGTGATGGAGCCTGTGGCCAAGCCTCTGCCGATCTATCCCAAACGACCACAAGTGGTACTGGTCGTCGGCGTCAACGGCTCGGGCAAGACCACGACAATTGGAAAACTGGCCAGCCAGTTCAAAGAGGCCGGCAAAAAGGTCGTCATCGCCGCCGGCGATACCTTCCGCGCTGCGGCCGTGGAACAGTTGCAGGTCTGGGGTGATCGCGCCGGAGTTCCGGTTCTGACCGCCCCCGAAGGCTCGGACCCCGCCAGCCTCGCCTTTGACGCGCTGACCCGTGCACAGGCAGAGGGCGCTGATCTGCTGATGATAGATACGGCGGGCCGCCTGCAAAACCGCACCGACCTGATGGAGGAACTCGCCAAAATCGTCCGCGTCATCCGCAAGGTTGATGACACTGCTCCGCACAACACTTTGCTCGTACTCGACGCCACCACCGGTCAGAACGCGCTGAGCCAGGTGGAAACGTTCCGCAAACTGGCGGACGTTTCCGGTCTGGTCATGACCAAGCTGGATGGCACGGCCAAGGGCGGTGTTCTTGTTGCCTTGGCGGACAAATTCGGGTTGCCCATCCACGCGATCGGCGTCGGCGAACAGATCGACGACCTTGCCCCTTTCGACCCCGAAGAATTCGCTGCCGCCCTCACCGGTCTCGACAAAGGCTGATCTTAGGCTTCATCTGGCCCCAAATATCCTCGGGGGGTGTGGGGGGCAGACAGCCCCCCACCTTCTCCGCTCCGCAAAAGGTCCGCGTATTTGAGCGACTGGCTGATCTCTCTCGAAGGCACCGAAGCCGGACACCAGCTGGCATTGGCGCTGGCTTTGATGGCGGCGTTCCTGCACGCCGTCTTCGGGGCATTGCAAAAAGGCAGGCATGACCCGTGGCTGTCCCGCGGCGCGATCGACGCCTGCTATTGCCTCATGGCAGCCCCCTTCGCCTTTTTTGTGGTGCCCTGGCCCGAACCTCATATGTGGCCGATCTTCGCACTCGTCTGGCTGATCCACATCGCCTACAAGACCCTGCAAGCCATGGCATATACCAAAGGCTCTTACACCGTCGTCTATCCGGTGGTGCGCGGTACGGGTCCGCTGTTCACCGTCATCGGTGCCTATCTTCTGTTCGGCGAAACATTCTCGGCCGTTCAATGGCTGGGCGTGGCCACCTTGCTGGCCGGGATATTTGGGTTGGCCGCCTACAACTTCAGGTTCCTGGAAACCAACAGGGATACGCTGGGTATCGCGCTGACACTGGCGATCATCACTGGCCTGTTTGTGGCCCTGTACACCACCTATGACGCCTATGGCATTCGCGCCACCGCCGATCCGTTCACCTTTCTGGCCTGGTTCTTCATGATCGACGGCGCGGCCATGCCGATCTACGCATATCTCAGGTGGCGCGTGATGGCACACAGACCTGCACCTGGCCCGCTGATGCTGCGCGGCCTCGCTGGCGGTATCATCGCTCCTTTGTCCTTCGGGGCAATCATGCTGGCCACCCGGCTGGACAAGGTCGGTGAAGCAGCCGTTCTGCGCGAAACCTCAACAGTCTTCGCTGCGCTGATCGGCTGGCTTGCGCTAAAGGAAACGGTTGGCCCAAGACGCATTGCCCTGATGGCATTGATTGCACTTGGCGCCGTAATAGTTGAAATGGGCGGGTAAGCAGCAGGAAGTACAGATGACAGGCAAAAAAGACATCAACCCGTTTCTGAAACAGATTCTGGAACTTGGCCCCCCGCTGGCCTTCTTCTTCATCTACCTGCGCCTGCGCGACGACAGTTTTCTGATCGGCGGCATCGAGTATTCCGGCTTCATTGTCGCCACGATTATCTTTGTCCCCCTGATGCTGGGGGCAATGGGTATCCTGTGGTATCTGACCGGCAAACTCAGCCGGATGCAGATCTTCACGGCCTTCATGGTGATTTTCTTCGGCGGTCTCACGGCCTGGTTCAATGACGAGCGGTTCTTCAAGATGAAAACCACACTTGTCTATGGTCTGTTTGCCTTGATCCTCGGCATTGGCCTGATGCAGAAAAAATCCTATCTCGCCTATGTGCTGGATGAGATGCTGCCGATGAAGCACGAAGGCTGGATGATCCTGACACGCCGCCTGTGCGCCTGTTTCGCCGTTCTGGCCGCCGCAAACGAATTCGTCTGGCGCACCATGTCGACGGATCTGTGGGTCAAGATCGAGACCTTCGGCTTTCCCATCGCTCTGATGGCCTTCCTGATGCTTCAGTTCAGCATTCTGCAACGCTATATGGACGATCCCGAGCAGAAATAACGGCCCCTGCACCCGCCAGACCTGCCAAAACAAACAAAATTCTTGGCTTGAGCGCCGAGCTATGGGAAGTTGTGCCACCACCCACACTCACAGCTTGCCCAAGATCGGTGCACACATGACGGCCTTTCCCAACAGCGGCTTCCTTTCCGAAGCCTCCGACGGGCTCAGAGAAATGCTTTCGGCGCAAGCGACCGACATATCTCTGTCCCAAGGTGAAGTACTTTTTGAACAAGGTGACGAGGGCGACTCTCTCTATGCCATTCTGGAAGGCACGTTAGAGGTTTCCTTTCTGGCCATGAGCGGCCGCAAACTGACGCTTACCCTGATGCGCCCCGGCGAAGTCTTTGGTGAGATCGCGTTGTTCGACAATGGTCCGCGTACGGCCACCATTGCGGCGGCAGAACAGTCGCGTGTACTGCGTGTGCGCCGCAACGACGTTATGAACCAGATCAGACAACAGCCTGACCTTGCCGTGGATATGATCCGTCTGGCCGGATTGCGGATGCGATGGATGGGGCTGCAACTGAACGAGCAGGTCTTTCTGCCCATGCCTATTCGGCTGGCCCGCAAGCTGCTGCACCTGTCCAGTTTACAGGACGACCCGGCCGCGCGCATCACCCTGTCGCAGAGCGAACTGGCCGAATTTGTCGGTGCCACACGCGAGGCAGTATCCAAAACCATCTCGATCTGGAAACGCGACAACATGGTCGAAGCCTCTCGTGGCGGTTTGCTGATCCAGGATTTTGAAGCCCTGCGAGAACTGGCTGATTCAGATCTTATTTGATCCGGTGTGATCTTGTTCACAGACCATCGATTACGCTTTGACCTAACGTGAGATTGTTACCGTAGGAGGTCAGAGAATCATCCCCGATATCTGTCCACTGACCTCTCCCTGTATCTGAGCCATACGCACTCACTGCGTGTGGCTCATTTTTTGCGTGGCGGTGATACCCGGTCTGGCCCGCAATAAAAAAGGCCGGGAGGTTGTCCCGGCCTGTTCAATCAGTTCTCAAGGCTCAGCGCCACAAAACGCGGATCGCCACCCCTGCGCACCAACAGCAGCAGAGATTTGCGACCAGTTTCGCGCGATTCTTCCATACGGGCTTCGAGATCTCCGATGGTTTCCACCTTTTGCTGGCCTGCTTCGGTGATCAGATCACCTGCCCGCATTCCCTTGGCATACGCCTCAGATGCTTCATCGACATCTGTAATCACAAGGCCGTCTGCATCACCATCCAGCCCCAAATCTGCACGCAGCGTATCGGTCAGGGGGGAAATCGTCAGGCCCAGAATATCCGCATTCTCCTCAATCGGAGCTTCCTGCGGTTCCTCCTCGCCATTGTCAGCACGTTCCGCCTCTTCCCGACGCCCTAGTGTCACAAGTACGGTCTGGGTTCCGCCGTCGCGGTGCACGACCACTCTGACCGACTTGCCAACTTCTGCTTCACCGACCTGACGCACCAGACCTCGGGTGTCTTCCACCTCGACGCCATCAAAGCTGAGGATCACGTCACCCGCCTTCAACCCAGCTTCTTTGGCAGGGCCGTCCGGTACATCGCTGATCAGCGCGCCGCCAGGTTTTTCCAGACCCATGGCCTCGGCCATGTCCTCGGTTACGTCCTGAATGCGAACGCCCAACCAACCCCGACGGGTCTCGCCATATTTCCGCAGTTGATCCACGACCTTCACGACAACATTCGACGCCATCGAGAATCCGATGCCGATCGAACCGCCGTTGGGCGAAAGGATTGCGGTGTTCACACCGATCACTTCGCCGTCCATGTTGAACAGCGGCCCGCCCGAGTTGCCCCGGTTGATCGCCGCGTCCGTTTGAATGTAATCGTCATAGGTTCCGCTCAGCGCTCGGTTGCGTGCAGAAACGATCCCTGCCGATACCGAAAAGCCTTGCCCAAGCGGGTTGCCCATGGCGATAACCCAGTCACCCACACGCGCTACGTCGCTGTCGCCGAATTTCACGTATTTCAGTGGGCCCGAAGCCTCGACCTTGAGCAGCGCGATATCGGTTTTCTCATCCGTTCCGATAACCTTGGCCACCAGCTCTTTCTTGGGTTGCCCATCGCCGGGGAAGAATTCCACAAGTATCTCATCGGCTTCGGCGATCACATGGTTATTTGTGACGATAAACCCATCTTCCGAGATCACGAACCCAGATCCCAGCGCGTTGCTTCTGCGCGGCGCGTTGTCACCGTTGTCACCGTTGCGATCCTGAAACTCGCGAAAGAAATCCTCGAACGGAGAGCCTTCAGGAACAATACCTTGCGGTCCAGTCTGGCCTTCGATCAAAGTGCTGGTGGTAATGTTCACCACTGCCGGGCTGATTTCCTCGGCCAGCGGTGCCAGACTTTCACTTTTGGCCTGCGCTGCAACCGATTGCGCCAGCAACAGCAGTGAACCTGCAAAAGCCAGCCACATCAGCCGCATCCAAACACTCACTTCGTCCCACCGGACGGATACACTGCGCGCTTTCGCCTGCACTTGAGCTCTCCTTGTCGACATTCACGCCAAGACCGCTTGTTCTCGGCCTTTCTTACAAACCAATGTAGTCAGTTTGCCCCCACGAGCAACTCGGGATCGCAGCGAAATCACCAGCAAGTGAAACCACAGCGTCAAAATCCCAATTGTTGCGCGCCCCAAAGCAGGACCAAACCGCTGATCACGCATAGCAATCCGACCAATCGCCGGGCTTGCTCTGGCATGTCCCGCAAGGCTTCAAGCATCCGCTCGATAAGCGAAGGGGCCAGCGCATAGGCCAGCCCCTCGACAATCAGTACCAGCCCGAAAGCCAGAAGGATCATACCCATTATTCAGACGCCGCAGCCGCCGGTGCTCGCCGTCCGGTTGGCGAAGCGAGGTAGTTGAAAAACTCGGAATCCGGGCTCAGGATCAATGAGCTATTACCACCTTGCAGCGCATTTTCATACGCGGTCAGCGAACGGTAGAACTCGAAGAACTCCGGGTCTGCACCATACGCTTCTGCAAAGATCGCGTTGCGTTCGGCGTCAGCTTCACCGCGGATGATTTCCGCCTCACGACGGGCATCCGAGACCAGTTCGACCACGGTACGGTCTGCCTGCGCGCGAACACGTTGTGCAGCTTCGTTACCGCGGGCGCGCTCGTCGGTCGCCTCACGTTCGCGTTCAGCCTTCATCCGATCGAATGTTGCCTCAAGGTTCGCCTGCGGCAGGTCGGTTGCCTTCAGGCGCACGTCGATAACGTTGACGCCCAGCGCCCGCGCTTCGGCAATCGCGCTGTTGCGGATGCGCAGCATCAGCGCGGCACGGTCTGAACTGAGGATGTCACGCGAGGAGACCGAACCCAGTACTTCGCGGGTTTCAGCGCGCAGGATACGATCCAGACGGTCTTCGGCGACCGGAATACCACCCACACCAACGGCCTGACGGAACTGTTCCAGATCAGAAATCCGATAGCGGGCGAAGGCATCAACCACCAGTCGGCGATCATCCAGAGGCGTAACCTCCAACGGCTGAACGTCGATGGACAGGATCCGGTCGTCATAGCGGACAACTTCCTGAATCAGCGGGATCTTGAACGCCAGACCCGGCTCTTCCTTGACCGCAACAACGCGGCCAAATTGCAGAACCAACGCGCGCTCACGTTCATCCACGATAAAGATCGAAGACAGTACACCAACAATCGCGATGAAAACGATCGGCAGAATAAAGGTCGCTTTACGCATCAGTTGCTCTCCTGTCCGGAATTGCGGCGCAGTTCGTTCAGCGGCAGGTAAGGTACGACGCCCTGCCCCGATCCGGTCGAGTTTTCGTCCAGAATGATCTTGTCCACGTCACCCAGAACCTGCTCCATCCGCTCCAGGTACAGACGTTTGCGAGTCACATCAGGCGCTTTGGAATATTCTTCCAGAACCGCGCTGAAACGGCTCGCCTCACCCATGGCGCTGTTGATCTGCTGTGCGCGGTAGGCTTCGGCTTCTTCCAGTACCTGGGCAGCTTCACCGCGCGCCTCAGCCAAAACCCGGTTGGCGTAGGCGTCGGCGACGTTTTGCAGCCGATCACGCTCCTGCGCGGCGGCCTGAACATCGCGGAAGGCGGCGATCACGTCCTGCGGCGGGTCGGCCTTGTCGAAGTTCACTCGGATGATGTTCACACCCGAATCGTAGCTGTCCATCGTCGTCTGGATCAGTTCCTGAAGGCGCTCAGCAATGATGCCGCGATCCCGGTTCAGGATTGGTGCCAGCTCGCTCTGCGCGATAATCTCGCGCATCGCCGATTCCGACACGGCACGGATCGTCTGACGCGGATCACGCAGATTGAACAGGAACTTGGCCGGGTCGTTGATGTTCCAGACGACCTGATAGTCGATATCGACCACGTTTTCGTCGCCGGTCAGCATGAGGCCATCGTCGCTGCCCCGGGCTCCGCCCATATCTTCGGTCTGTTCGCGGGTGACCGGAATCACCTCGGCAGTGACAAACGGCCATGGCGCAAAGTTCAGACCCGGATTACCCACGGCCGAAAACTCACCCAGAAACAGCTCAACTGACTGTTCTTCCGGTTTTACAGTATAAAAGCTGGCCAGCCCCCACAAAACGGCAGCTGCCACCAGACCAATCGCAACCGTACCTTTGGTAAAGGCCGGGCCTCCACCGCCCTGACCACCGCTGCCACTACGGCCACCGCCGCCGCGACCGCCCATCAGGACGCGCAGCTGCTCCTGGCCTTTTTTCATCAGCTCATCAATCTCGGGGATCTGCGGGCCTTCGCCTTCGGGGGGCTTGCGCCCGTCACCGTTGTTGCCCCGATTTCCTCCACCTCCGGATGAGCCTCCGCCCCCCCAGGGGCCACCGCTGTTGCCCGCCATATGTATCAATTCCTTCGTTTTGGCCCGTGTGATCACGGGCACACTTGTAACTTGTGTGCGCGCGCTTGCAAATCAAGCACAGCGTACAGGTTGCCGCATTGTCACCAGTTCTTCCGCCATAACGGGATGTACTGCAACCGTGCGATCGAAATCTTCCTTTGTCGCGCCCATCTTTACGGCAATTCCGGCCAGCTGGATCATCTCTCCTGCTCCGGGGGCGACAATATGGCAACCCAGTACCTTGCGCGTGGCCTGAGACACGATCAGTTTCATCAGAACCCGTTGCGTGCCACCGGCAAACGCCTTCTGCATCGGTTTGAACGAAGTGGCATAGACCTCGATCGGTTCCTGGGCCGAGGCTTCTTCCTCGCTCAGGCCGACTGTGCCGAATTCCGGTTGGGTGAAAATGGCGGTTGGGATCAGCGCGTGATCCACAGGGGTTGGGTTGCCTTTGAAGACGGTTTCCACAAAAGCCATACCCTCGCGGATGGCCACGGGTGTCAGGTTGACCCGGTCGGTCACATCGCCAATGGCATAGATCGACGGAACGGCGGTCTGGCTGTATTCATCCACGACGATCTCGCCCTTGCGCCCACGTTCGACGCCCAGCTCTTCCAGCCCGAGGTTATCGGCATTCGGTGCCCGGCCCGTGGCGTACATGACGACATCGAAACGATCTTCAGTGCCGTCCGTCGCCTTGACGCGGATCTGGTCACCATCTTTGGCCATTTCCAGCACATTGGTGCCCAGACGGACATCGATGCCGTTCTGGCGCATCTCTTCGCAGATCAGCCCACGCGCTTCTTCGTCAAAACCACGCAGGATCTGCGCACCGCGGTAGAATTGCGTGGTCTTGACACCCAGACCGTTCATGATCCCGGCAAACTCGCTGGCGATATAACCGCCACCAACAATCAGAATGCTTTCGGGCAGCTTGTCCAGATGGAAAATCTCATTCGACGTGATCGCAAGATCCGATCCCGGGAAGTCCGGCACCACCGGTCGACCGCCTGTTGCAATCAAGATGTGTTTGGCGGTTTTTCGGGTGCCATCGGCCAGCTCGACCGTGTGCGCATCCACCAGGCGCGCGCGCTGATCAAAGCTTTCAACGCCGTTGTTTTTCAGGATGCTGCGATAAATCCCTTCCAACCGGTCCAGTTCGGCAACCAGTTTGCCGTGAAACATGCCCCAATCAAACGGGCCGGGCTGAACATCCCAACCATAAGCTTGCGCATCTTCGATCATGCCCGAGTATTCACTGGCAAAGACCATCAGTTTCTTAGGCACGCAGCCCCGGATCACACAGGTGCCGCCATAGCGGTCTTCTTCAGCCAGCGCGACCTTTGCACCGGCTTCACCCGCCGCTACGCGTGCCGCCCGGACCCCGCCCGAGCCTCCGCCGATGACAAAAAGATCATAGTCAAAGCTCATGCCGGGTTCCTTCGTTCAACTTGCAAAATTCCTCTGGATATCTGGGCGCGAAAACCCCGGTGCCAACCCCCGGGCGCGGAATTTTCGATCTTTTGCCGACGCTTGTCCGATTGGCTTGCATAAAACTCAGTCCGTTTGGTCGGAAAACAGGTTTTCACGGGATCCGCTCAGCAGCTGATCCAATTCCAGGGTGCCCGCGTTGATATCCCGCAGTTCGACCCGCCCGTCGCCGTGGCCGATGATGACCTTGTCACAAATATCGATAAACAGGCCGTTTTCCACCACGCCAGGAACCTGGTTGAGGATCAGGGCCATCTGACGGGGATTGCCGATGCGTTTCAGGTGCAGGTCCAGAATGTGATTGCCTTCATCCGTCACGAACGGGGCCGCGCCATTCATACGCAGCGCCGACGAGGTTCCAAGTACATCCATCGCGTCCAGCGCTTCTTCGATCAGTGTTCGCGTGGTTTGCCAGCCAAATGGAACAACCTCGACCGGCAAGGGGAAAGCACCCAGCGTTTCCACCTCTTTCCCGGCATCTGCGATGACAACCATCTGATCGCTGGCCGTGGCAACGATCTTTTCCTGCAAATGCGCGCCGCCGCCGCCCTTGATCAGGTTCAGGTCAGGGTCGAATTCATCCGCGCCGTCGATGGTCATGTCCAGCCACCCGGCCTGATCCAGAGAAATGACTTCGATCCCGACTTCGAGTGCCAGCTGCGCGGTGCGGGTGGACGTGGGAACGCCCTTGATCCGCAGACCTTCGTCTTGCACCCGTTCGCCCAAACGACGGACCAGCCAGGCCGCAGTGGATCCCGTTCCAAGACCCACGCGCATGCCGTCCTCGACCATCTCGGCGGCACGACATGCGGCCACGTATTTTGCGGTGTCGATGGGCGACAGTTCTCCGGTCATGGCAGCTTTCCCAGTTTGGCCTGCCGGAGTTATAGGGAATGCGCCGCGCGACTGCGACCACATTTTGCGGTTCGGCAAGCGTAAAGATGCCTGAAGACTGCGCGTTTCCTATCGGAAACGTCGCAATCATGTCTTACGCCCTCATCTTTGTCATATAGATTGCCCGCATGTTGAACCGATACCGCCTGCACTACGCCCCTGACAACGCCTCGCTGGTGATCCGGCTGGTGCTGGAAGAAATGGGTGTGCCCTATGAAGCTGTGCTGGTCGATCGCCGTCGAAACGAACAGGACAGCGCGGCGTACAGGTCATTGAACCCCAACGGGCTGATCCCGGTGCTTGAAACTCCGCAAGGGCCGATCTTTGAAACGGCGGCAATTCTGCTGTGGCTGTCCGAGCGCCACGGGCAACTGGCCCCGGCGGCAGACGCCCCCGAACGCGCCGAGTTTTTGAAATGGCTGTTCTTTGCGTCCAACACGCTGCACGCCGATCTGCGCATTCTGTTCTATGCCGAGAAATACATCACCCCGCCACAGGCTGATACCCTGCGTGCAGGCATCCGACCCCGTTTAAAGCAGCACCTGCAACTGCTGGACGCGCTGGCAAAACGCGCGCCAGCCTGGTTCTGCGCGGAATGCCCGTCGGTTCTGACCTATTATGTCGCCTGCATGATGCGTTGGATGGCCTTGTATCCGGCCGATGCAAATCGCAGTTGGTATGCGCTGTCTGACACCCCGACCCTGCAAACCATCCTGGCACAGCTCGAGACACGCCCCGCCACCCACACGGCCATCGTGGCCGAGGGCCTGGGCCCCGCACCGTACACCTCTCCTATTTACGCCAACCCCTTAGAAGGCTCAGCTACCTGACATGTTCCTCTCTGTCTTCGATATGTTCAAAGTGGGCATCGGCCCGTCCTCCTCGCACACCATGGGCCCCATGGTGGCAGCGGCGCGCTTTCTGGATATGATGCGTGCTTCACCTTTCGAATTTGCGGGTCTGAAGGGCTCGCTGCATGGCTCGCTCGCCTTTACCGGCGTCGGCCATGCGACCGACCGGGCGACCATTCTGGGCCTGGCCGGCTTTGTTCCGGACACCTATGACAACAACAAGGCCGAGGCCGCATTGGCGGATATCGCCAAGACGCACACGGTTACCCCCGACGGCCTGCCGACGCTTCAGTTCGATCCCAAAACAGACCTGATCTTCGACTATGACACCAACCTGCCGGGACACGCCAACGGGATGATCCTGATGGCCACGGACGCGCAGGGGGACGTGATCCTGCGCCAGGTATTCTATTCCATCGGTGGCGGCTTTGTCCTGACCGAAGAAGAACTGGCCGAAGGCAAGGCAACGGATGAGGGCGCACCGGTGCCGTTCCCGTTCAAATCCGCGGCTGAAATGCTTGAGATGGCCAAGTCCAGCGGCAAAACCATCGCCGAGATGAAGCGCGCCAATGAGATCGCGCGCGGCTGCGCCGACAGTTTCGCCAAAGGATGCGCTCGTCTGTGGGACGTCATGAATGCCTGTATCGAACGCGGTTTGAGGACCGACGGCATTCTGCCCGGCGGGCTGAAAGTGCGACGCAGGGCAAAGGGTATCTATGACGCGCTGATCGCCGAACGCGGCATGAACCTGACCGCGCCGCACACGATCAACGACTGGATGAGCGTCTACGCCATGGCGGTCAACGAAGAAAACGCCGCCGGTGGGCAAGTCGTAACGGCACCGACCAACGGGGCAGCGGGCGTTCTTCCTGCGGTGCTGCGCTATTATCTGGACCACGTTCCCGGTGCCTCGGAGAGCCATATCGAAGATTTCCTTCTGACCGCGGCCGCGATTGGCGGGCTGGTCAAATACAATGCGTCCATCTCGGGTGCCGAAGCGGGGTGTCAGGCCGAGGTCGGCAGCGCATCAGCCATGGCCGCGGCGGGGCTCTGCGCCGTGATGGGCGGTACGCCCGAACAGGTTGAAAACGCCGCCGAGATCGCGTTGGAGCATCATCTGGGCATGACCTGCGACCCCGTCGCCGGGCTGGTTCAGGTGCCCTGTATCGAACGCAACGGGCTGGGGGCCATCAAGGCTGTGTCCGCTGCGTCTTTGTCCCTTCGCGGGGATGGAGAGCATTTCGTGCCGCTGGATGCGGTGATCGAGACGATGCGTCAGACCGGCCATGACATGCACGAAAAATACAAGGAAACCTCGCTTGGCGGATTGGCCGTGAACGTGCCAAACTGCTGATATCGCAACAAATGGGGGTCGATATGCGTGGACATTGCCTGTGCGGCAGCATCAAGTACGAGATCGACCCTCCTTCCCTGTCCTGCGTCACCTGTCATTGCGACAGCTGCCGACGCCAATGCGCCGCGCCGATGACAACCTATTTCGCGGTTCGTGACGGTCACTGGCGCTGGATCGGAGAAGAGCCGAAACGCTTCAACTCTTCGCCCGGAGTCGAGCGCAGCTTTTGCCCGGATTGTGGCACGCCAATCTCGTTCCGCTCGGCCAAAATGTCGGATGTGCTGCATCTATACGTCGCCACTTTGGAGACCCCCGAGGCAATGCAGCCCACATTGCACGTGGCTCATGAGGAAAGACTGAGCTGGCTGCATCTGGATGACAACCTGCCCACCTGCACCGGACCGGATTACACAAAGGTTCACCCCCTGCCCGACGCCTGACATTCGACCTTTCCACTGCGCCGCGAAGCAGATAGCGTCGCGCGCATGACTCAGGATCGTCCCGTCTTGGGCATCTTTTTGATGCTCGGTTTTTGCGTGCTTGCACCCTTGGGGGATGCGATGGCAAAGCTGTTGGGCGAAACGACACCGTTGGGTTTGCTGGTTGCAGCCCGGTTCGCGGTGCAAGCGCTGATTCTCATTCCGCTGGTGATGATGACAGGCCGGCCCTGGCGGATGCATGGACGCATCCTGCGCCTGACAGTCATCCGCACGCTGCTGCACATCATCGGCATAACCGCGATGTTCAGTGCGTTGCAGTTCCTACCCCTGGCTGATGCGGTCGCCATTGCCTTTGTCATGCCGTTCATCATGTTGCTGCTGGGCAGATACGTTCTGGGCGAAGAGGTCGGCGCGCGGCGCCTCGTGGCCTGCATCGTCGGTTTCATCGGCACACTTCTGGTCATCCAGCCCAGCTTTGCCGAGGTGGGCTTACCTGCCCTGCTGCCGTTGATCGTTGCCGTGGTCTTTGCCCTTTTCATGCTGGTCACGCGGCAAATCGCCAAGGAAACTGATCCGATTTCCTTGCAGGCGGTGTCTGGTGTCATGGCCACTGTGGGGCTGGTTCCTGTCCTTGTGATCGGAACATCGCTTGGTATCTGGAACCTGTCAGCCGCCTTGCCCGCCCCCGACATGTTTTGGCTGTTGATCGCTATCGGCATTCTAGGAACTGTCGCGCATCTGCTGATGACATGGTCGCTGCGCTATGCACCTTCGGCCACGCTGGCCCCGATGCAATATCTGGAAATCCCGGTGGCAACCCTGATTGGCTGGGCAATCTTCAGCGACCTGCCTGACGGACTGGCAGCGGTTGGGATCATGATCACCGTCGCCGCCGGTTTGTACGTTATTCTTCGCGAACGGGCCACCGCTCGCTCTGCCCCGACAGAAACACCTGCATGAGCGGATCGAGTGCGGCGCGGGGAACCATCACCAACAGGCCCGGGCCATCCATCTGCAATTCAACCACTGACAGCGCGCGATTAGAGGTGCCCACCCTGTCGTCCGGTTGCAACCGCAGGCCGTCGATGGGCCATTCCAGCCCGGTGCTGCGCCCGGTCACAGGGCGCATTGGAAACAGCGACACCACATCCCCGGGCAAAACCGGCAGCCGGATTTGGCGAGGCGCGTGAAACACCACCTCATGCGCGCCCAGCAGAATGCAGGTCTGTTCCTGACGTCTGACCAGCACGTTCAGAACAGCAAGCTGATGATCAAGCCGTCCGCCCAGAAAACCGGCCCCCAAAACCAGTGGAGCCTGCACATTGCGCAAGGCCTTGTCGAAATCGGTGCTGTCCTGTTCACGAATGGCAAAAAGCCGGTCAGACGGGATTTTGGCTTTTGTTGCTTTGTCCAGCGAATCGAAATCCCCGATGACCGCGTCCGGAATCCGGCCTGATTCTGTCAGAACTGCCGCCCCACCATCCGCCGCTACGACTGAAGTGACGCGGTTCAGCACCAAATTCAGGTCCTCGGAACCAACAAAACCACCCCCAAACAGCCCGATTGGATCAGCAGAGCGTACAATTGGTTCATTTTTCCTAAGATTGGCCATTTTTCCCGGATTTGGACACATTAAGACCACAAAATGATAGGTTCATGCATAAAGTTCAGAGCCTTCGTGTGCTCCCGATTCCGGGTAAGTGGGCTCTCGTAGTTTGTAAAGGACGTGCGTCTGATGGTACAGAATAACAAGGTATTAACCGTTTCATATGGAACCTTCTCCTGCACTTTGGAAGGATTCGACGATTCCTTTGAAACGATGAAAGCCATTGCCGAATATTTCCGCGATCTTGCTGCAGATGATCGTTACTTCGGCTCAGAGCCTCCACAACCAGACGCCGAAATGCTGACCCGTATCGCACGCCGCGACGCATCGCAACGCGTCGAAGCCAGCCAAAACGAATCCGGGCTCCTGCTGCGTGCCGCTCCAAACACCGAAGCCCCGGCACCGGTCGCGTCTGACGCACCGGTCTCGCAAGCGCAAAATGCAGATGCCATGACCACTCCCCCTCCCGAATATACCCAAGCAAGCCCGGGGCGGACCGCGTTCACGGACGCGGAGGCCGTCGACGCCACCACATCTCCGCCGGCCGACAGCATTGCCGCAAAACTGCAACGCATCCGGGCCGTTGTTTCTCATTCGGACGTCCCCCCCACTGCCTATTCCGAAGACGAGGAATCTTCGCTGCTGGCCAACACCACCCCCCCGGTGGACGCCGTGGCCGCCGCGTTCGAAGCAGGCGCTCTCAACGAAGAAGACTTTGCTGAACCTGCCCAGCCCGAGGCTTCGGAAATCGAGGATCTGCAAGCGCTTGACGCCGAAGACGTGCAAGACGACGCGCCGGCAGAATCTGAAAACCAGGCCTTCGAATCCGCCGAGCCGAATATCGACAGCAATTCCGAACAGCAGGTGCAGCTGACCCCCGACCACCTGCGGGATGAAGATATCAAGGTCGCAACCGACTCCGCGCAGCTTCCTGTTGAGCCCCTGTTCTCGGATCTTGAAGAGGATACCGACGAGGAAATCGACGAGGAGGATGTTCCAAACATCCTCAACGTCGAAGACGTGGCGATCGAATCCGAAGATGAAGCAAGTGACGATCCGCAAGACGATCAGGCGCAAGGAGTATTGTCGGAAGAGGACGAAATTCAGCTGCTGTCCGAGATTTCCGAAATCGAAAAAGACATGGCAGGCCGTTCTAGCCAAAAACTGACGGATGACGCCGATCCTGATCAGGATATCTCGCGACTGATGGCCAAAACCGGTGAACATATGGAGGATCCGTCCAGCAGCGACGCGCGAGAAACCTATTCGCACCTTCGCACCGCCGTTGCCGCGACCGAGGCCGACCGTGATGACCAACCGGCCCCGAACACCTCGCCTGTTGATGAGTATCGCGTTGATCTTGCGTCAGCGGTCAGCCCGCGCCGCCCCGAAGTAAACGTGACCAGCATACGCCCGGAAGCAGACGCTCCGGCTCCGTTGAAGCTGGTTGCCGAGCAGCGCGTGGACGATCAAAGCGAATCCAACGGCCCCGTGATGCCGCGTCGCGTGACCACTCAGGCAGAAGAAACCGGGTCGGCAGAAGGCGGTTTTGCGCAATTCGCACAAGATCAGGGTGCACAGTCGCTTCAGGACCTGCTTGAAGCGGCTGCGGCCTACCTGTCTTTCATCGAAGGACAGCAACAATTCTCGCGCCCGCAACTGATGAACAAGGTTCGTTCTTTGAAGCAGGATGAGTTCAATCGCGAAGAAAGCCTGCGTTCCTTCGGACAGCTGCTGCGCGATGGAAAAATCGAAAAAGCCGGCGGCGGCCGTTTTGCGGCCTCTGACCTGATCGGCTTCCGTCCTGATGATGAGCGCGCAGTCGGCTGACTGCCGCGCCAATTGACAAAAAGGGCCGGGTGAACCCCGGCCCTTTTGCTATGGCACGTCCAGAGACAAACGCCCGCTGTTAAACAAGACCCAGCGTTGCCCATTGTACCCGGCCCGACCAGCCGCCTTGGTCCGAGCAATGGCCCGGCTCAATTCAGCAAAGTCACAGAACCCACGTATAATTGCGCGCGTTTACACGCACGGCGTTTGCCCGCTTAATCTTTTGCAGTGCCAAACCCGGCTCAGGATTGATCCGGGTCCTCTTTGCCAACGCCGCGAAAAACGAACTTGAACGGCAGGGCCCAAAGAATGCCAAGAACGATATAGACCAGAAGTTCCACCCATATCGGGGGGCGCTCCAGCCAGTTCAAAACCGTCACCACCGCCACAATGTAAAGTGGCAGGCCGATCACAAGTATAACCAACGACCAGCGCCGGCGCGCTTTGTAGCTCAGGCCTGTTTTCTGCTCTTTGTTCATCAATCTGCAAACGGGTCGGTCACCAGAATGGTGTCGTCCCGCTCCGGGCTGGTGGACAAAAGGGCCACAGGGCATTCGATCAGCTCTTCCACCCGGCGCACATACTTGATTGCGTTGGCGGGCAATTCGGCCCAGCTGCGCGCGCCTTCAGTGGATTCGCTCCAGCCCGGCATTTCTTCATAGATGGGGGTGCACCGTGCCTGTTGATCGGCTGCGGTGGGCAGATAGTCCAGCCGTTGGCCATCCAGCTCATATCCGGTGCAGATTTTAAGCGTTTCAAACCCGTCCAAAACATCCAGCTTTGTCAATGAGATACCGTTCACGCCACTGGTCGCGCAGGTCTGACGGACCAGGCACGCATCAAACCAGCCACAGCGGCGCTTGCGACCTGTCGTTGTTCCGAACTCATGCCCACGTTCCCCAAGGCGCTGACCATCCGCATCCTCAAGTTCGGTCGGGAATGGGCCTTCGCCGACACGGGTGGTGTAGGCTTTTACAATCCCCAGCACAAAGTCGATCGATCCCGGTCCAATCCCCACCCCTGTCGCGGCCTGGCCTGCGATCACGTTGGACGAGGTCACAAATGGATAGGTGCCGAAATCGATGTCCAACAGCGCGCCTTGCGCCCCTTCAAAAAGGATGCGTTTTCCGGCTTTGCGCTTTTCGTTCAGCACTTTCCACACAGGTGCGGCAAAAGGCAGGATGCTCTGCGCGATCTCTTTCAATTGGGCAATCAGCGCGTCGCGGTCGACCGGTTCGATTCCCAGACCTTTGCGCAGCGGGTCATGGTGCTGCAAAGCACGGTCCACCCGAGCCTCGAGCGTGGCTTCATCCGCCAGATCCGCGACACGAACAGAACGACGCCCGACCTTGTCTTCATAGGCCGGTCCAATCCCACGACCTGTTGTGCCGATCTTGGTCCCCTTGCTGGCCGCCTCTTCACGAGCGCGATCCAATTCACCGTGGATCGGCAGGATCAACGGGGTGTTCTCGGCAATCATCAGCGTATCGGGGGTGATCTCTACACCTTGTGCCTGGATGGTCGCGATTTCCTTGACCAGATGCCAAGGGTCCAACACCACGCCGTTGCCGATTACGCTCAGCTTACCGCCGCGCACGACACCGGACGGCAGAGCGTGCAGCTTGTAAACTTCGCCATCAATCACCAGCGTATGTCCGGCATTATGCCCGCCCTGAAAACGCGCGATCACGTCCGCCCGTTCGCTGAGCCAGTCGACGATCTTGCCTTTTCCTTCGTCACCCCACTGGGCGCCGACAACAACCACGTTGGCCATATCCGGTCCTTTTGCGCTGAGTTATCAAACCCGGCTCATATAGCTGGGCGGAAACGACAGGGAAACCGATATTTCGCCGCAGATGAAAATCGCGCGAACACGCGATGCCTCCGGCGGGGATATTTATGGCCAGATGAAAAGCGGATCCCCTGCTTCATCTGGCTGAAAATATCCCGGGGGAGCCGCACGGAACGGGCGGCGGGGGCAGAGCCCCCTGCCCGGCATCAACGCAGATGCACCGGTTGCCCATGAGGTGTCGTCAGATAAGCCTTTTCCCAAGATTTATGTAGCCCTTTCACCTCCTGCGGCGACGAGACGCCCTGCTCGGCCAGCAACCCTTCGAGCGTTTCCAGCCATGCACGGAAATAGTCGTCGCCGCCGTCCAGCTCTCGCGCGAGCCCGTGGCGCTTCAACGTGTCCGAGAACCGGGCCGCCCAATCCGCCCATTCGAACCGCCCGGCCTCGTTCAGGGCAACGGTGACGGCAAAGACCTGAGCGTGCCAGGGTTCGGCAAACACCGGTTCTGGGGCTGAATGTTCGTTGCAGCCGCTCATGCCGGTTCCAGATAGCTTTGCCAGAGATCCAGTACCACTTCGTCATCCGGATGCTCCGGGCTGGTCCAAAGTTCCGATGCGGGGAAGACCACGGCATAGATCGGTTCAGGCGCTTCGCCCAGCCCATGAGCATTGGAATCGGGCAGGACATGGGTTCCGTGCAGGCGCAGTATTCGACCCCTGGCACCGGACGCATAATTCGGCAGGCGTGTGTGCCCTCCATCCACAATGCGATTTCCCGCCGGACGGGTCGTGACCACCTGTTGACCGACAGAAAACTGCACCGCCACGTTCGAAGGTCTGTCCGCCGGTCCACCTTTGGCCAGAGCGGCTGACACGGCGTCCGCCTTGAGCATCCGTTCCGCCAACGGATGCGGCCCATCCTCTCCGCCGCTGCGCAGGTCATCCAGGGAAAGAACGCCGTGTTCTACCAACAGGTCAGCCAGGCCCGAAATCCATTTCTCGTAATATGAAAACCGGGTATAGTCCTTTGGCGACAACCGTTCCCTTGCGTGGCGGGATACGTCGATATTCCACTGCCCCAGAAAGCCGGATGCAAGTGTCACTGCCAGCGCCCGTGCGTGCCAGTCTTCGGCAAAAACCGGCGCGTCCTCGGCCTCGGGATTTATCGGACCATCTCCAAAGCGGCCGCCCATATCGTGAACGCGGGTCATGAAGGGGCCTTCGGCAAACCCGTGCCGATCATGCTGTCACGTGTCACAAGTGCGGCAAGCGCCTCCTCGCTCATCCCATCAGTTCCATCGGGACGCATCGGCAGAACGAGATAGCGAACCTCGGCGGTCGAATCCCACACCCGCACCGAAGTGTCTTCAGGCAGGGTGAGGCCGAATTCGGCCAGTACCTTGCGGGGTTCACGCACCGCTCGGGCACGGTAGGCATCAGATTTGTACCAGCCCGGCGGGATACCCAGCAACGGCCAAGGATAGCAGCTGCACAAGGTGCAGACGACCATGTTGTGTCGGGTTGGCGTGTTCTCGACAACAACCATGTGTTCGCCCTGGCGTCCATAGTAACCAAGATCCGCGACCATCGAGGTGGCGTCTTCCAGCAGAGCGGCCTTGAAAGCTGGGTCGCTCCAGGCTTTGGCAACCACCCGCGCGCCGTTCTGCGGGCCAATTCTGTTCTGATAGGTGTCTATGATTTCGTCCAGAGCCGCCGGGTCGATCAAGCCCTTGCGGGTCAGAATCGTTTCCAGCGCTTTGACGCGAAGCGCGGGTTCGGGCGGCAAAAGGGCGTGCGAGTGGTCGTGGTCGTCATGAGGCATGGGCCGCAGCCTGCGTCACGCATCGGCGTTCTGTCCAGTCCCTTTGACGTGATATGACATATCACGTGCGGTGATGCGAACTCCTCACTTGCCCCCGCTGGCAAACTTGCATAGATACCACGCGATACACGCCACGCTGTACAGGAACACCATGGAAAACGTCGTTCTCATCATCCACCTTCTTTTGGCCCTAGGCTTGATTGCCGTTGTTCTGATGCAGCGGTCCGAAGGCGGTGGCCTTGGCATGGGTGGCGGTGGTGGCGGAGCCATGACAGGCCGTGCAGCAGCGACCGCTTTGGGCAAACTGACCTGGATCCTTGCCGCTTGCTTCATCGTGACCTCGATCACGCTGACCATTCTGGCGGCGCAGAAATCTTCGGGCAGCTCGGTGATCGACCGTTTGGGCGTGCCGGCTCCGGCTTCAAACGAAGAAAATACTCCGGCAATTCCGTCGGCGGATGACCTTCTGCCGCCTGCACAGGGCGACAACGCGCCGCTGATCCCGCAGGCCGACTGACCTACAAAACCTAGAAACATGGAAGAGGACTGCAACAGCATCTTGCGGTTCTCTTGCGCTTTTGGCGCGAATCCTTTATACGTGAAGTCCCGTGATGCAGCGGTTTTTCGAAACCGTCGGGCAGCTGATTTTGACGTCTCACGGGAGCAGCCGAAAAACTATGGCGCGATTTATTTTCATCACTGGTGGTGTGGTTTCGTCCTTGGGCAAAGGACTGGCTTCGGCGGCGTTGGGCGCGCTTTTGCAAGCCCGGGGATATTCGGTGCGGCTGCGCAAGCTGGACCCCTATCTGAACGTCGATCCCGGCACGATGTCTCCGTTTGAACATGGCGAAGTGTTCGTCACCGATGACGGGGCCGAAACCGATCTGGACCTGGGCCATTACGAACGATTCACCGGCGTGGCCGCGCGCAAGACCGACTCGGTCAGTTCGGGGCGGATCTATTCCAACGTGCTCGAAAAGGAACGCCGCGGGGACTATCTGGGTAAGACCATTCAGGTGATCCCGCACGTCACCAACGAGATCAAGGATTTCATCGCCATCGGCGAGGATGAGGTTGATTTCATGCTGTGCGAAATCGGTGGCACCGTGGGCGATATTGAGGGCCTACCGTTTTTCGAGGCGATCCGCCAGTTCAGTCAGGACAAGCCGCGCGGGCAGTGCATCTTCATGCACCTGACGCTGCTGCCTTATATCAAGGCCTCGGGCGAGCTGAAAACCAAACCGACTCAGCACTCGGTGAAGGAACTGCGCTCGATCGGTCTGGCGCCGGATATTCTGGTCTGTCGCTCTGAAGGTCCGATCCCGACCAAGGAGCGCGAGAAACTGGCGCTGTTCTGTAACGTGCGCCCCGACAGCGTGATCGCAGCGCAGGACCTGAGCACCATCTATGACGCGCCGCTGGCCTATCACCGCGAAGGTCTGGATCAGGCCGTTCTGGACGCGTTCCAGATCAGCCCAGCGCCCAAACCCGATCTGGCAAAATGGGAAGACGTCAGCGACCGCATCCACAACGCCGAGGGCGAAGTGAAGGTCGCCATCGTAGGCAAGTATACGCAGCTTGAAGACGCCTATAAATCGATTGCCGAGGCGCTGACCCATGGCGGCATGGCCAACCGGGTCAAGGTCAAGGTCGAATGGGTTGACGCCGAGGTGTTCGACAACGAAGACGTCGCCCCCCATCTTGAGGGTTTCCACGCCATCCTCGTCCCCGGAGGCTTTGGCGAACGCGGCACAGAGGGCAAAATCAAGGCCGCGCAATATGCGCGCGAGCAAAAAGTCCCCTACCTGGGCATCTGCCTTGGGATGCAGATGGCCGTGATCGAGGCCGCCCGAAATGCGGCTGGCATCAAGGAAGCTGGTTCGGAAGAATTCGACCACGAAGCCGGGAAGAAACGTTTTGAACCTGTCGTGTACCATCTGAAGGAATGGGTGCAGGGCAATCACAAGGTCGAACGCAAGGTCGGTGACGACAAGGGCGGCACCATGCGCCTGGGCGCTTACAATGCGGTGCTGGCAGAAGGATCGAAAGTCGCTGAAGTTTATGGCGGCACACAGATCGAAGAGCGCCACCGTCACCGCTATGAAGTGGACATCAAGTACCGTGAGCAGCTTGAAAAGGCCGGGCTCAACTTCTCGGGCATGTCGCCGGACGGACGCCTGCCAGAAATCGTAGAATGGTCAGATCACCCATGGTTCATCGGCGTGCAGTACCACCCGGAACTGAAGTCCAAACCGTTCGACCCGCATCCCCTGTTCCGCGATTTCGTGCGCGCTGCGAAAGACACTTCTCGCCTGGTCTGACCCTGGGCTGTGTCGGACTGTCACCCCGCGTTGTTTTGTGCGGGCTGATCTCTTAACTGTATGTGCAAGCAGAATTTCTGCTTCGCAGGCTCTATGCCGTTCAGAGTTTCAGGAGATTTCCGATGAGCAACGCAACAACGATTACCAACCTCCAGCAAGCGCTTCATATGGAGCTGACGGCAGCGCACCAGTACCAGCTGCATGCCCATGTGCTGGAGGACTGGGGGCTGGACATCCTTGCCGAAAAAATGCGCGCTGAAATGCAGGAAGAATTGGGTCACTCCGACGCGTTCATCGAGCGTATCCTGTTCCTTGGCGGCGTGCCCGAGCTTGCGTTTCAGAAAAGTCCAGTCGCAGCGGGGTCTCTGGAAGACATGTTTGCCGCGGACCTGAAGGATGAAACCGAGGCGGTCGACTTCTATACCAAGGCCGCGTTGCAGGCCGCCGAGGTCGGCGATGTCGGGTCAAGGACCCTGTTCGAACGCATCTTGCTGGAAGAAGAAGGCCACAAGGACTGGCTGGACACTCAGCTGAACCTGTTGAAGCGTTTGGGTGAGGCCAACTTCAGCGCAAAATTTGTATCCGGCGCGGCAGAAGAAGCCTGAGGCACGCACCGCCGTTTGCCCATGCACCAGCATGACCCGGACCATCTTGCCGTGGACCGGGCCGTGCGGTTTCCGTCACTTCAATGTGACGCTGCCGAGCAAAAAAACCTCTACTCGGTCTGCCCTCATGGGGTTAACTGTTGATCACACCACGACAGGAGAGCCTCGATGAGCGATCAATCCCAACGCGCGAAGACCTTTGCCAGCCTTCACAAAAAGGGCGACCCCGTCATTCTGTTCAACATCTGGGATGCCGGCAGTGCCGGCGCGGTGCGGGATGCTGGCGCGCAAGCCATTGCCACAGGCAGCGCACCTGTCGCCATGGCACAGGGTTTTGGCGACGGTCAGAACATCCCGCTTGAGACCGCATTGGACAATGCGCGCCGCATCGTTGCAGCGGTTGATCTTCCGGTGACACTGGATTTCGAAGGGGCATATGCCGAAGATCCACAGGGCATTGCGCAAAACGTCAAGCGTGCGCTGGATTGGGGCGTGGTTGGTTTCAACTTCGAAGATCAGATCATCGGCGGCGACGGGCTGTACGATACAGCGGTTCAGGCCAAACGTATCGAAGCCATGCGCGCGGCCTGCGAAGACGTGGGCATACCTGCCTATGTCAACGCAAGAACTGACATTTTCCTGAAGGCCCCGGCAGAAACACATGATGAGGCCATGCTGAACGACGCCATTGCCCGTGCTTCGGCCTATGAGGCAGCGGGTGCCAGCGGTTTTTTTGCTCCGGGGCTGAAAGACGAGGCGATGATCGGCCATCTGTGCGAGCGTACCAACCTGCCAGTCAACATCATCGCCCTGCCCGGCACCCCCGGCACTCTCCGCCTGGCTGAACTTGGGGTGGCGCGCGTCAGCTATGGCCCGGTTCCTTATCGTCAGATGATCAAGTGGTTAACAGATCAGGCACACGCCGCTATTCACTACCGCGACTGATCACCCTGAAGTTGTGGGATTGCAATTGCCGCCACTTCTCATCACCCTGCTTTTGAAACCGAACAGGAGGCAAGCCTGATGAAAGGCTATTGGGTTGCACATGTCGATGTGGACGACATGGACACGTACAAGACCTACATTGCTGCAAATGCGGAGCCCTTTAAAGCTTATGGTGCGCGCTTTCTGACACGCGGAGGAAAGCGCGAAGTGAAGGAAGGCGCAGCGCGCGCCCGGACCGTTGTGATCGAATTTCCCAGCTATGAGGATGCGCTTGCCTGTTACGAAAGCGAAGCATACCAGAAAGCCAAAGCACTGCGCGCCCCGGTATCGATGGGCGATCTTGTGATCATTCAGGGCTATGACGGGTAGACTACGCTTGGCGCACCACAAAATATGGAATAATCTTTTACCATGTTGAAAAAGTTCCTTCAGGCGCTCAGACCGCCCCAGCATGAACATCTTCCGGACCCGGATGCCGAACTTGCTCTGGGCGCGCTCATGGTGCGCGTGGCGCAGGCTGATCGGGACTACAAGCTGGAAGAGATCCGCCTGATCGACAAAATCCTGGCCCGTCTTTACCAGCATAACGCAATCGAAGCAGCCAAGGTGCGCGCCACTTGCGAAAAGCTTCATGCGGCCGCGCCGGATACCGATACCTTCGGCAAGCTGATCCGCGAGACCACGGATCTGAAGGAACGCCTGGCCGCTCTGGATGCGCTGTGGGAAGTTGTCTTGGCAGATGGAAACACCGACGAAGGCGAGGTGAAAATCGTCGAGGAAGCCCGCGTTGCCATGGGGTTAAGCTTTAACGACAGCAAGGCTGCGCGTGAACGCGTTCAAAGCCGCTTGGATGTGGGTTAGACGCTCGCTATATCTAACGCATGTTCAGTGAGTTTCTTTCCAGGCTTACGCAGCCTCAGCCCGATCCTCTTGTCGACGATGATGCCCGCCTGGCCCTTACGGCCCTGCTGGTGCGTCTGGCGCGGTCCGACAATGACTATTCCGATACCGAAATGGCCCGTATCGACCGAATTTCGGCGCAACGCTATGGCCTGTCCCCGTTCGAATGCGCCGCCCTGCGTGCCCGCGCCGAAGATCTTGAGGCCGAGGCCCCGGACACCGTCCGCTTTACCCGAGCCATCAAAGAGGCGGTTGCCTATGAAGATCGGCTTGCGGTCGTTCAGGCGCTGTGGTCCGTGGCATTGGCCGATGGGCACCGCACCAGCGAGGAAGATTCGCTGCTGCGTCTGGTGGTCAGTCTTCTGGGCGTAAGTGACGTGGATTCCGCTTTGGCACGGCAAAAGGCTGCAAAATCGTGATTGCCACGCTGGGCATGTATGACATGCCTGCCCTGCAAGCCGCCAATGACAGGTTCTGGAACCTGATTCGTGCCCAACTTGGATCAGGTCCCGAACACCTTAACCGCGACAAAGACGTGTGGGCGGTCTGGCAGGACCCAAACCTGATTCTGGCACAAACCTGCGGCATGCCGTTTCGAACCCGATTGCATGGTCACGTGCAACTGGTTGGCACTCCGGACTATGACCTGCCTGGATGTCCCCCCGGATACTATTGCTCGGTCTTTGTGGCACGGAATGACGACGACCGGGATCTGGCGGGGCTGAGCACAGGGGTTTTCGCGTATAATGAGGGCTTGTCCCAATCCGGCTGGGCAGCCCCGATCACACATATGATCCAGGCAAACCTGCACCCCGCCGGACTGTTGGAAACCGGCGGGCATGCGCTGTCTGCCCAAGCCGTCGCAGGTGGCAAAGCGGACTTTGCCGCGCTGGACATGTTGACGTGGCTGATGCTGCAACAACATAGCAATTTGGGAACCAAACTGCGCGAACTGGCAAGAACGACTCCGACTCCGACCCTTCCCTACATCACATCGATGAGTCAGAATCCGCAGGTCATTGCAGGCGCTGTTCGGGCCGCAATTGACCAGCTTTGCGACGACGACCAGCGATTGCTGCATATACGCGGGTTGATCGATATTCCCGCGGCGCACTACCTGGCTGTCCCCACTCCGCCTTCTCCCAAAGATAGCGGATCAGCGACTGCCCAATTTGACGACTGATTTTGGCCAATTTGGATGTTTCTCCGCTTGATTCTGTCATTTGCGCATTGCATTGACCTTTTTTTTCGGTCCTAGTACCGCACCAACACCACCAACCACTGGACTGCCCGTGACAGAAACTGCCCCCGTCATCGAAATCAAAGACCTTCACAAAAGCTTCGGAAATCTAGAGGTGTTGAAGGGGGTCGATATCACGGCACATCGCGGTGACGTGGTATCACTGATTGGGTCGTCTGGGTCCGGCAAATCGACGCTTTTGCGGTGCTGCAACCTTTTGGAGGACAGCCAGCAAGGAGAAATCCTTTTCAAGGGTGAGCCTGTCAAATGGTCCGGGGAAAAGCACGGGCGCCGCCCCGCCGACTCCAAACAGGTTCTGCGCATACGCACCAACCTGTCGATGGTGTTTCAACAGTTCAATCTTTGGGCTCATATGACCATCCTGCAAAATGTGATGGAGGCCCCAGTGACCGTTCTGGGGCGCGACAGGGCCGAGGTTGAAGACAGCGCGCGCAAGTATCTGGACAAAGTTGGCATCGGCGACAAATGCGACGCCTATCCGGCGCAATTGTCGGGCGGGCAGCAACAACGCGCCGCCATCGCCCGCGGCCTGTGCATGGAACCCGAAGCCCTGCTGTTTGATGAACCGACTTCGGCTTTGGACCCTGAACTGGAACAGGAAGTGATAAAGGTGATCAAGGACCTGGCCGCCGAAGGGCGCACCATGATCATCGTAACGCATGACATGAAAATGGCCGCCGACATTTCAAGCCACGTGGTGTTCCTGCACCAGGGCCTGATCGAGGAAGAAGGCACGCCGGAAGATATCTTCACATCTCCTGAATCCGAACGGCTTCGGGGTTTTCTCTCCGCCACTCAGGCGGCTTAACTTCAAAAACAGAACCAAACTGGGGAGCAACCAATGAAAAATCTGATTCTGTCCACTGCCGCACTGGCCCTGACCGCCGGTATCGCCATGGCCGACACGGTCCGCATGGGGACCGAGGGCGCCTACCCTCCGTACAACTTCATCAATGATGCAGGCGAAATCGACGGCTTCGAGCGTGAAGTCGGCGACGAACTGTGCAAGCGCGCAAATCTGGAATGTGAATGGGTCAAGAATGACTGGGATTCGATCATTCCGAACCTGGTCTCGGGCAACTACGACACCATCATCGCAGGCATGTCGATCACCGACGAACGTGACGAAGTCATCGACTTCACCCAGAACTACTTCCCGCCTGCGGCTTCGGCCTATGTCGGTGCGTCCGAGGATGTTGATGTCTCCACCGGCGTCGTTGCCGCACAGACCGCCACCATTCAGGCAGGCCACGTAGCCGAGTCGGGCGCGACACTGGTCGAGTTTGCAACTCCGGAAGAAACCATCGCAGCCGTGCGCAACGGTGAAGCCGATGCCGTGTTTGCCGACAAGGACTTCCTGGTGCCGATCGTCGAGGAATCCGCCGGAGAGCTGGTCTTTGTGGGTGATGACGTGCCGCTGGGCGGTGGCATCGGGCTGGGCATCCGTGAATCGGATGGCGAACTGCGTGGAAAGTTCGATGAGGCGATCACATCGATGAAAGCGGACGGTTCGTTGAATGAACTGATCATCAAGTGGTTCGGCGAAGGCGTTCCGACCTACAACGCTGACGGTTCGGTCGTTACAAACTAATCCGTATCAAGCGGTTCGGCGCGTCCATCGCGCCGAACCCTGCCCGGTGGAATAACCGGGTATGACGTTCGAAAGACGCTTCATGTTTTCCTATTGCGCTGACCCTGACACGCTCGGAACATTCCGCTGGTTCTCCTGCTACCTGACCAACGGCGTGCACTGGTCCTTCTACCTGTCGTTCCTCAAGGTGTTGGGATTGCTGGCGGTGACCGCGCCGGTCGCATTGGCGTTTGGTTTTGTTGGCGCAATGGCCGCCCGATCACATTTCCCGCCCCTGAGTTGGCTGGGCAAAGGGTATATTGCCATCGTGCGCGGTGTCCCGGACATCGCTTTCTTCCTGTTTTTCGTGATAGCCCTGGATCAGGCGTTCGAATGGACGCGGCACAAGATATTGTGCCCCGAATGGACCGACCCGATCCGGCAGGGAAATGACTTTATCGTCTGTCAGGCGGCCAAGCTGCCATTGGGGACTGCACCGGAATGGGTGCATGAAACCTATGGCTTCTTCCTGGCCGTCGTTACCTTCTCGATTGTTTTCGGGGCGTTTGCGGCAAACGTTCTGTTTGGTGGAATGCGCGCCGTGCCCCACGCGCAGCTTGAAACCGCCGAAGCATATGGCATGTCCCGTCGTCAGACCTTCTGGCGCATCCTTGTGCCGCAGATGTGGGTTTATGCCCTGCCCGGCCTGTCAAATCTTTGGATGGTTCTCATCAAGGCTACTCCGCTGCTGTTCCTGCTGGGAATCGAAGACATCGTTTATTGGGCCCGCGAACTTGGCGGCACCAAGACGTCCAAGTTCACCCAGTATCCGCATGGCGACTGGCGCATGTGGTACTTCCTGTTCCTGCTTGTCTTCTACCTCGGCATGACGCGCGTGTCTGAACTTGGGCTTGAAAAGCTGATGCGAAAACTATCCCACGGGCAGGCCACGTCCGGCGGCGAGCTTCTGCGCAAGGAGACCACGGCATGAGCTGCTTGCAGACGATTCAAGATTACGGCCTTCGGTCCCTGGGTCTCGGCGAGCGGCTACTGCCCAAAAGTGACTTCACCCTGTGCGAACAGTTCACGCTGATCGGGTCGGGGATGATCTGGAATGTCTATTTCGGGATCATGGCGCTGGCGACCGGCTTCTTTCTGGCCACGGCCCTGGCCGTCGGCAAGGCGTCAGCAAACAAATGGCTTCGCAAGCCTTCGGAATGGTTCATTTTCCTGTTTCGCGGCTCGCCCTTGTTTATCCAGTTTTTCTTCGCTTATTTCCTGTTCCTGTCGCTGAAGAAATCCAACCCGATGTTCGACGCCTTCACCTCGGCCTGGCTGGGGGCGCTGATCGTGCTGTTCCTCAACACTGCCGCCTATTCAGGCGAGATCTTTTACGGAGCGCTAAGGTCCATTCCCAAGGGCGATATCGAAGCCGCAGATGCCTATGGCATGTCAGGCTGGGCCCGTTTTCGCCGGATCGTCTGGCCCACCATGTTGCGGCTTGCCTGGCCTGCCTACACAAACGAAGCAATCTTTCTTTTCCACGCGACAACGCTGGTCTTCTTTTCAGCCTTCCCGGCCTGGCAGCAACGCGGAGACGCCCTGTATTACGCCAGTTACTTTGCGGACAAGACGTTCAACCCGTTCATCCCATACCCGATACTGGCGTTCTATTTCATCCTGCTGACGCTGGTAATCGTCGGGGGCTTTGGCCTGATCAACAAACGCCTGAACCGGCACCTACCGGTCGCAAAACGGGCCAAGATGCGGTTCAAACTGAACCTGGCGCGCTGAGTTTCGGCGCGCCAGTCACGTCTGGACACCAAACCAAATCAACGCCAATCACCGCGCGCCCACACGTTTTTTAGCACATTCAAAAGGGGAGAAGTGGTACCGCCTCCCTGGCTTGAACAGGGGACCTCTGGATCCACAATCCAGCGCTCTAACCAACTGAGCTAAGGCGGCACTCGTGAGGGGCGATGTACCGAACACGCCCGCGGAATGCAAGAGGATTAAAGCCGAAATTTCCAGCTTTGTTCGACAAGGTCGACACCGAAGGAATGCACCGCTTTGCTGTCTGTCAATTCCCAGCCGGACGCCTTGTAAAGTGCGCAGGCGGCGGTATGGCTTTCGTGCGTCCACAGAACCATTTCTTTGTATCCTGCCCCGCGTGCGAAGGCAGTGCATGCTTGTAGCAGGCGCTTTCCCAGCCCCAGCCCTCGTGCTTTCGGGACAAGCAGAAACAGCCGCAACTTGGCGATATTCCGGTCAACAGCAACGCAGAAAATACTGCCCAGACGCTGCCCGTCCTGCTCGGCGATCCAGCCTCTTTCAAGCTCGGGGTCACTGTTGGCGATGAAGTCGTCAAGGATGCTGGCCACCAGGGGCGCAAAGCTGTCATCAAACCCTTCGTCGCGCGCATAAAGCAGACCGTGCTGTTCAACCAGCCACGCGGCGTCATCGGGGTGAAAGGGTCTGAGAACGGCGTCTTTCATATCTTATCTGACCGCAAAGGTGACTTGATTCTCAACCCCGTGCGCGCTAGCAGGAACGCTCAGTCTCGGAGGCACAGATGGGCATCAATACCGAACGCGACATTCAGGCAAACCTGCAAATCGGTCCGACCGATCAGGGTATGGTCCGCCTGTTCATCGAAGCTGACGGCATCGAAATACCGATGGATTTTGACCCGGAAGAAGCAGAAGAAATCGCCGACGAAATTCGCGCTGCGGTACAAGCCGCCCTTGCGGTCAAAGGCTGACCTTACAGCCTGGGATCCCGAAGCGCGTGTAAACGGCGCGCGGCATCCGTTGCAAATTTCTGGATCATCTTCTTGCGCCGCGCCGGTGCGATTTTGTCCTCGGGCGCCATGCGCACGATTTCCGCATCATAGGCATCGGCGATGATCAGGCCTGTTTCATCAGGCAACAGATCGGTCGGGAAATCTGTGTCGACGGCCCAGAAGAATCGGTCACACCATTCCAAATAGCCCTGCCACTTCGAATCCGACTGATAATCGGCACGGCTGGATTTGCACTCAATCACCCACAACTCACCCTTTGGCCCCAGCCCCATCACGTCCACGCGCAACCCGCGCGCGGGTACGAATTCCTCTACGGAAACAAAGCCATGCGCCGCAAGATGCCGCGCGACGCCACGTGCCAGTCTCTGTCCAGGTTGCAGATCCAAAGTCATAGCCGAAAATGTGAACAATTAGCGAACAAAAGTAAAGCACCTTTGCGTCTTGACATAGTACCTTTTGGTATCGCATTAATGTAGTACCAAACGGTACTATTCCTGAGGTTGCTTATGGAGAACCAAACTCAAAACGCGTTTCGCGCGCTGGCCGATCCCACACGCCGGAACATCGTGCGACTGCTCTCGTCACAGGACATGACGATCGGGCAGTTGACGGACCGGTTCGACATGACCCGCGCTGCGGTCAAAAAACACCTGACGATTCTGTCCGACGGTGGGTTGATCACAGTCGAAGCGCGCGGCCGGGAACGCATCAATCGACTTGAACCTAAGGGCATGGCCCCGGTGCTCGACTGGCTCAGCTATTTTGACCAGTTCTGGGACGACCGCCTCAACTCTCTCAAGGAAGCTATTGAAAGGAAACAAAATGACTGATGCCGTATTGAAGAAATCGATTTTCCTCAGGGCGGAACCGGAAACCGTTTGGGCCTATCTGACGGAGCCGGAGCATCTGGCGGAATGGTTCCACAAACCGGAAAGAACACTGGCAGAAGGTCAGAAGCTTGAGATGTTCGGCACGACAAGCGGCGACTTACTGATCTGGGGAGAGGTCCGTATCGCCCGCCCCCCCAAATATCTTGAACACACCTTTACCGTCAAACCGATGGGGGACGCTGTAAGCGTGGTCAAATGGACATTGGAACCGGTCTTGGGCGGCACACGTCTTGAGCTTGTGCACGAAGGATTACCGCAAGGCGTCGCAGCATTTGATCTGATCCTGGCTCTGGACAAAGGGTGGGATGAACATTTCGGCAAGTTGCGTGTGTCATTGCACGAAACTGTTGACGCCTGACCTCTTGCGCGAACCCGTCAGACACCCTACTTAAGCGCGTGGCGGGTTCTGCCCTTCTTGTGACAGGTAGCATTCTGGTGGCCTTAAGCAATTCCGAGGGGGCTGGCTCTGTTCAGGTCCTGGCCTGATTACCCGGCGCCCACCTGTACATACAGGTCCTCGGGAATCAAACCGCACGGTTGACTGGTGGTCCCGCCGCACTTTCCCTGAAATATCAGCGCCCTGCGTGGGCTTCCTGTTTCACGGTTGCCGGCTCGAAGCTGTGTGCGACCGGTGTTCCCCGACGCGGCCCCTGCGGCTTTTCCGCCATGCTCATGATCTTGTACGCGAACTGAACGCCGGCAAAGACGATGCCGTTCATGAACCAGATCATCACCAACGCGATCAGGCCGATTTCCGACCCGGAGATCAGATGCCGAAGGTTCGCGATGTTCAGCGCCAAGAGCACCCCGACAAACACGGCCGAAATGACAAAACCCCAGGCGACTTGCGTGATATACAGGCGGATCAGTTTGGGCATGGCGAACCTCCTTGCGCTTCGACAACAATGCTAGCGCATGTCTGGTTCAGGTAAACGTGTCAGAACGCCTCGGGCTGCGCCTCGCGCGCCATGTGATCCAGCACGGCATTGACGAATTTGGGTTCTTTACCTTCTGGAAAAAAGGCACGTGCCACATCGACAAACTCGGTGATCACCACTTTGGGCGGTGTGCCGCTTTGGGTCAGTTCCGCACCCGCCGCGCGAAACAGCGCGCGCAGGGTCGGGTCGATGCGCGCGATCGGCCATTTCGCCACCAGCGCGCGGTCGGTCATCTGGTCGATCGGCGCCTGATAGTTCACCGCGTCATCCACCAGCTTGCGGAACAGCGTGCTGTCGCCCTCAAGCATCTCGTCGCCCTCGTAGACCGCGCCGAACCGGTGGTCCAGAAACTCGTTGACCACCTGCTCGGTCGTCTGGCCCGACTGCTCCATCTGGAACAGCGCCTGCACGGCATAAAGCCGCGCTGCGGATTTCATCAGGCGTTTCCGGTTTGCCGGTTTCGGCGTGTCTGTCTGGGTCATGTTGTCGTTGATCCGTTGCTGTCGCCCGCCACCAGGATGGACTCGGACGGCGGCTTGAATCCGACGCCCTTTTTCGAAGCGCCCCACTTACGGCTGAGCGCGATCAGATGCAAGGCCGCAGCGGCCGCGCCACCCCCTTTATTCATCTTTTCCGGATCGGCGCGAACTTCGGCCTGCTCGTCATTCTCGACCGTCAGGATGCCGTTGCCGATGCACAGCCCCTGTAGGCCCAGCAGCTGGATCGCGCGGCTGGAGTCGTTGCAGACGGTTTCGTAATGCGTGGTCTCACCGCGGATGACGCAGCCAAGCGCGACATAGCCGTCAAAGTTGCACTGTCGGTCGGCCATGGCGATGGCCGTGGGAATTTCCAGCGCGCCGGGCACTTCGACCACTTCGCAGGTGCCGCCAGCCGCTGCGATCTCGGCCGTGGCACCTGCAATCAGGTTGTCGGCGATCGAGCGGTAGAACGGAGCGGCCACGATCAGCAGTTTCACCGGCTTGTCGAAGCTGGGTGTCGGCAGAATTCCGTGTTTGTCTTGTTCAGCCATGTTCAGTCTTCCTTCAGAATCGAGCGGGTGCCGACGATTGACAGGCCAAACGCGTCCAGCCCAAGATACACCGTTTCAGGAGAGTCGGTCAGAAGCACCAGTTCCTGAATCCCCATCTTGGACAGGATCTGCGCCCCAAGACCGGTTTGCTTGATGGTGCGCGGGCCTTCATCCTCGACCGCATACAACGAGTTGCGCGGCTGGCGGAACAGGCAGACCACTCCGCGGCCCTCTTCGGCGATCTTTTCCATCGCGCGCGGCAACTCGCGGGATGATTTCGGACCAAGCCCCAGGATATCCGGCGCTTCATGCAGGGCGTGCGTGCGCGTCAGAACGGGCTCGGGCGTGGTGATGTCGCCTTTGATCATGACAACATGTTCAATGCCGTGGGTCTGATCGGTGAAAATCCGCATTTCCCACTCACCGCCGTATTCCGAGGTGACTGTTTGACGAGAAGTCTCGACAACCAGATTGTCATTGCGCGACCGATAGCTGATCAGATCGCTGATCGTGCCGATTTTCATGTTGTGGTTTTTGGCGAACTCGACCAGATCCGGCAGGCGCGCCATGGTTCCGTCTTCATTCATGATCTCGCAGATCACGCCTGACGGGTTCAGCCCGGCAAGCCGCGAGATATCCACGGCGGCCTCGGTATGGCCTGCGCGCACCAGCACCCCGCCCCGCTTTGCCCGCAACGGGAAGACATGGCCCGGGGTGGCGATATGCGCCATCGTGTTCTGTTCGTTGATTGCGGTCGCCACGGTCAGCGCCCGGTCGGCGGCTGAAATCCCGGTGCTGACACCTTCGCGCGCCTCAATCGAAACCGTAAAGGCCGTCTCGTGGCGGGATGAGTTGTTCACGGCCATCATCGGCAAGCCCAGCGCATCTATCCGTTCCGCCGTCATCGGCAGACAGATCAGGCCGCGCCCGTGGGTCGCCATGAAGTTGATCGCCTCGGCATCCGCAAACTCCGCCGGGATCACCAGATCGCCTTCGTTCTCGCGATCTTCGTGATCGACCAGAATGTACATCCGGCCGGCGCGCGCCTCTTCGATGATTTCTTCGATCGGGCTGATCGCGTCACGCAACTGGGCCTCGACCGGTCCGGGGGTTTCAAAGCTCATGGGGCAGCCTTTCACATGGCAGGTTTGCTCGGCGGAATAGACCACTGAGGGCGCAAAGACCAGTCCACAAACGGCGCTGGGGTTTTCCGACGCGACGTATCAGGACATCTCGGCCAGGCGCGCGACGTACCGGGCCAGCGTATCGATCTCAAGATTGACGCGATCGCCCACACCCACGTCGCCCCAGGTCGTGACTTCTTTGGTGTGAGGGATGAAATTGATGCCAAACTCGCAATCATTCACGTCATTGACCGTCAGCGATGTCCCGTTCAGCGCAACCGACCCTTTGGGCGCTATGAACCGCGCCAGTTCCTTCGGTGCACGCAAGGTGACACGTGTGCTGTCGCCTTCATCTTCGACCGCGACCACATCGGCCACGCCATCCACATGACCCGAAACGATGTGACCGCCCAGTTCATCACCGACTTTCAGCGCTCGCTCCAGATTGACACGTTTGCCGACGGCCCAGGTATCAAGATTGGTCTTCGAAACCGTCTCGGCGCTGATCTGAACATCATACCAATCGTCGCCCAGCGCGATCACCGTCAGGCACACACCATCACTGGCAATCGAGGCTCCGATATCGATACCGGCCGTGTCATAGGCCGTCTTGATCCGGGCGCGCAGATCCCCCTGCTGTTCCAGCTCGGTGACGGTGCCGATGTCGGTGACGATCCCTGTGAACATTCCGTTAACCCTCAGTTCCTAACCTGTGCCTGCTTTTCACCGTCGAGGTAAGCCCAATGGGCCGCGCGGGCAAGCCCCGCCTTGCCGTACAAGGCCCAAACGGGCATAGTTTCGGCAACAAAACCAAAAAAGAGCAGTCCAGATGCCGCAAATGCCTTCAGGCTCAGACAAACGGGTCTTCCTGTTTCTTCAGGGACCTCACGGGCCGTTTTTCTCGACACTCGGGCAGATGTTGCGCGCCACGGGGGCACAGGTCTGGCGGGTTGGGTTCAATGCGGGGGATCAGGCGTTCTGGTTCGACAAGGCAAGTTTCATCGCATTCCGGAACACGCCCGGCGATTGGCCCGAGACATTGAACAGGTTGATTGCCGACAAAGGCGTCACGGATATCGTTCTTTATGGCGACACGAGACCGGTCCACGCCCGCGCAGTTGAGATTGCGAAGTCTCAAGGGCTGACAGTTCACGTTTTCGAAGAAGGCTACCTGCGGCCCTGGTGGGTCACGTACGAGCGGGACGGGTCAAACGGGCATTCGCGCCTGATGTCACTGGATGTCGACCAGATGCGGCAGGCTCTGGCCCGGTCGGAAAGCAAAACGCCCCCGCCACCGTCGCATTGGGGGGATATGCGGCAACACATATTCTACGGTGCCCTCTATCATTGGTTCGTCATGTTCCTGAACAAGAGATACCGCAATTTCCGGCCTCATCGTGATCTGTCGGTTTCACAGGAATTCCGGTTGTATTTCAAACGTCTGATGCTGATGCCTGTTCATCGCCTGCAACGCGGCATTGCCACGGCGCGCGTCAGGTGGGGGGGCTTCCCCTATCACCTCGTGTTGCTGCAACTGGGGCATGACAGTTCGGTTCAGGCCCATTCCGAATTCTCCTGCATGTCCGATTTTCTGGAACTGGTCATCGCAGGATTCGCGCAAGGCGCACCGGCACATCACAGGCTGGTCGTGAAAGAGCACCCTTTGGAAAACCACCGTGAACCATTGCACCTGCGCGCCATGGAGATTGCCAGGAAACACGGGGTGCAGAACCGTGTTCACTATGTCCCAGGCGGAAAACTGGCAGGTTTGCTGGATGAGGCAAATTCGGCCGTCACCGTGAATTCCACTGCGGGGCAGCAGGTTTTGTGGCGGGGTATTCCGCTGCGTATTTTCGGACGTTCGGTTTATGACAAGACCGACTTCGTATCACAGCAGTCGATCGCCGTATTTTTTGCTGAACCAGACGCGCCGGATGTCGACGCCTATCGCTGTTACCGGCAATTCCTGCTGGAAACCAGCCAGGTTCCGGGCGGGTTTTATTCCCGGCGCGGCAGGCGGCAGTTGCTACGCCGCGCCGTGGACATGATGCTCAGCAGCAGTGACCCTTATCAGGCCCTTCTGAACAAGAACGAGGCACCGACGCCACAGTTGAAAATCGTCGAGTAATTCGGTCGCCCTGTGACTGGAAGTTGTGCTGCTTACCGGCTAATCTTCCCGCAACAACAAAAGACTGAGGATATCCGGCAGTGCAATTCTCTCCTAAGCGATGGATGCGGGGGGTTTCCCTTGTGGCCGCAATCGGCTTGATGGCGGCCTGCCAACTTCCGAAATCCGGGCCGAACAAGACCGAAATTCTGGCGGGTGCAGTCCAGAATGGCGGCAACGCGTTTGTCGTCGAAGTCGATGACCGCGTGACACGCCTTACATCCGCCGTGCCTCAGTTTGGCTTTTCGTCCTCGTTCAGCAGCGCCCAGGCCTTGACCGCCGACACTGTCCGCCCCGGTGACGTGCTGGGCCTGACCATATGGGAAAACGTGGACGACGGGTTGCTGTCCGGCGAAACCGGTGCGGCGACCATTCTGGATGAAGTTCAGGTCGACAGCGATGGTTTCATTTTCGTCCCCTATGCGGGTCGGATTCGGGCCGCGGGCAACACGCCCGAACAGCTTCGCGTTTTGATCACGAACAAGCTGCGGGAACAGACACCCGACCCACAGATCGAAGTGCGGCGTGTTGCGGGTGACGGTTCCACCGTCTCGCTGACGGGTACAGTCGCAACCCCCGGCATCTATCCGATCGAACGCCCAACCCGTTCCTTGCTTGGCATGCTGTCCAAGGCGGGCGGGGTCTCAGTAGCGTCAGATATCGCGTTGGTGACGCTGATCCGGGGGGATCAAAAGGGCACCGTCTGGTACGAAGATCTGTTCCGCAACCCGAAACTGGACGTCGCTTTGCGTGGCGGCGACCGCATCTTGGTGGAAGAAGACAGCAGATCATACATAGCACTCGGCGCGACCGGGGGTCAGTCTCGCGTGGCCTTTGACAGTCAGGACCTTACCGCCTTGGAAGCTTTGGCTCAGGTCGGTGGTCTGCTAACACTGTCCTCTGATCCAACCGGCATTTTCATTCTGCGGAAAGAGCGTCAGGACATCGCGCGCAGCATCACGGGACGCGCCGACTTGAAGGGGGATCAACGCATGATCTACCTGCTGAACCTGACGGCCCCCAACGGCCTGTTCATCGCGCGGGATTTCGTGATCCGCGACGATGATACGATTTATGTGACCGAAGCACCCTATGCACAGTGGAGCAAATCGATCTCGCTGATCGCTGGTGGCCTGACCCCCATCGCAAACGTCGCCACGCTGACCGGCAACTGATGCATGGTAGCCGATCCGGACAGCGCAGCCGGGGCCGAGCGCACCCGGCTGTTCGTCTACAACGGCGGGTTTCTTACGCAAAAACGCCTGAGACGGATTCTGACGCTTGCCGGATATGACATTCGTCTGGGTCTTCCCAAGGATGGCGATTGCGTGGGCATTTGGGGCAACAGCCCGACCGCGTATCGGGGCCTGCGCATCGCCGAAAAACACCGCGCCCCGGTTCTGCGGGTCGAGGATGCCTTTCTCAGGTCTCTGCACCCGGGGCGCGCCGGTGAACCGCCCTTGGGTCTTTTGCTGGATCGTTCGGGCCCGCATTTCGATGCAGCCGCACCTTCGGACCTTGAGAAGCTGCTGAACACCGATCCCTTGGACGACACCGCGCTGCTGAACCGCGCACGTGCCGCGATGGAGCGGGTCAGGGAATTGCACCTCAGCAAGTATTCCGCGTTTGACCCCGATCTTGCCGCACCTGACCCCGGTTATGTACTGGTCATCGATCAGACGGTTGGCGATGCCGCCGTCTCGGCAAGCGGTGCCGATCGTGCCCGTTTTCTTGAAATGCTTGTGGTCGCGCAGGAGGAAAACCCAGGCGCGCGCATTCTGATCAAGACACATCCAGAAACGATGGCAGGTCATCGTCAGGGGCATTTCACCGATCAGGACCTGTCAGACCGGGTCACGTGGTTTGACAAGCCCATCAGCCCCTGGCCCCTGCTCGAGGGCGCCGTTGCGGTTTATACCGTTTCCTCGCAGCTGGGCTTTGAAGCAATCCTGGCCGGTCACAAACCGCGCGTTTTCGGTCAACCGTTCTATGCCGGGTGGGGCCTGACGCAGGATGAATTCCCAGTCCAGCGCCGTCAGCGCAACCTGACCCGCGCGCAACTGTTCGCGGCCGCGATGCTGCTTTACCCGACCTGGTACGACCCCTTTCGCGATCAGCTGTGCGAACTGGAAACGGTTCTGGACATTTTGGAGGCGCAGACCCGCGCATGGCGGCAGGACAGGCAAGGTTGGACGGCCGCCGGTATGCGCCTGTGGAAACGCAGGCACATGCAGCAGATTTTCGGGCGGCATGGCACGTTGCGCTTTACGGCCACACAACCTGATGCCTCGGATCGCCCCCACATGGTCTGGGCCAGTCAGGCGCGCGACAGCGAAGGGGCCGTTCGTGTGGAAGACGGTTTTTTGCGTTCCCGCGGACTGGGGGCGGCGCTTGTTCCGCCCCTATCCCTGGTAACCGACGAAGTCGGTATCTACTATGACCCCACAAAGCCCAGCCAGTTGGAAAACCTGATCAGCGAGCGTGCAACTTTGCGCCCGGATCAGGAATTGCGCGCTGAACGGCTTGTTGAGAGATTGCTGGCCGATGGTTTGAGCAAATACAACACGGGCCAATCCGCGCCGGTTCTGCCCCATGGGCACCGAATTCTGGTGCCCGGACAGGTTGAAGATGACGCCTCGATCCTGCTGGGCACCAACACGGTGCGCAGCAATCTGGGCCTGCTGCAAACAGCGCGCGAGGCCAACCCCGAAGCTATCCTGATCTACAAACCGCACCCTGATGTCGAAGCTGGGTTGCGGGATGGCCAGATAGACGCAGAGTCAATTGCGGACCTTGTCGTGACCCGAACTGACCCTGCCTCGCTGCTGACGCAGGTGGACGAGGTGTGGACGATGACATCGCTATTGGGGTTCGAGGCATTGTTGCGCGGGGTGAAGGTCACGACTCTGGGCGCGCCCTTCTATGCGGGATGGGGCCTGACCACCGATCTGGATACCGTCCCCGTCAGGCGAGGTGCACGGCCGTCGCTGATGGGCTTGGTACACGCCACCTTGATTGACTATCCACGCTATTTCGATCCGATCACCAGACGACCCTGCCCTGTCGAAGTGGCTGTTGAACGTTTGGCGCTGGGGTATTCGGCACCGTCCGGTCCGTTCAACCGGTTTCTGTCAAAGCTTCAGGGCGCGTTCGCAACGCACGCTCATCTTTGGCGTTGACGTTATTCCGACGCTCTGCGCCAACGATGTAATACATCCCCGCCGACCGCCTGCGTCTCGATCAATTCGAATCTGGGGGCGGCCTCCAGCGTTTCCAGACCTAGTGTCCCGACCGCGGCCAGGCCTTCGGCCCCGATGGTTAAGCCGGCAGTGAACCCGATCAGCTCGTCCACCAGATCTTCGGCCAACAGCGAGGCCCCAAGCGCGGCACCGCCTTCGCAGAAGACACTGGTCAAACCGGCCTGACCCAGTTGCTGAAGCAGATCCACCGCGTCGATATGGTGATCTTTCAACGCACAGGGGATCAGCTTTGCTCCCAATCCCTCCCACGCCTGTGCACGTTCGGCATCCGGGTGATGCGCATGGCAGAGCCAGACAGGTATCTTTGAGGCTGTGCGCGCCAGCTGCCCCATCAGAGAAATATCCATATGGCGGGACACCACGACGCGGACGGGTTGATGCTCAACGCCAAGATCCCGCACGGTCAGCGAGGGGTCGTCGGCGCGCGCCGTCCCTGCCCCGACCATCACCGCATCGTGACGTGCACGCATGGCATGGACCACACGACGTGCCTGCGGTCCGGTGATCCATTGGCTGTGCCCTGTCGAGGTTGCGATGCGCCCGTCAAAACTGCTGGCCATCTTCAGCGTCACAAAAGGCCGGCCTTGTTCAGTCTTGAGGAAAAAGCCTTCCAGATCCCGTTCTGCCTGTTCCGCAAGAACGCCAGTTACAACGTCAATTCCCGCCTCGCGCAACATGGCAAAACCCTGCCCGGCCACGCGCGGATCGCTGTCTTCGACAGCGGCCACAACACGGGATACTCCTGCCGCAATCAAGGCCTCGGCGCAGGGCGGCGTTTTGCCGTGATGGGCACAGGGTTCCAGCGTTACATAGGCGGTCGCACCACGCGCACCCTGCCCGGCCTGAGCCAAGGCTTCGGTCTCGGCATGAGGGCGGCCACCCGGCTGTGTCCAGCCCCGCCCGATGATCCGGTCATCACGAACGATGACACACCCCACAGCGGGGTTCGGCCAGCACATCCCCTGACCGCGCCGCCCCAAAGACAGGGCAAGCGCCATGAATCGCTTATCTGTTTCGTTCACTCGTCAGTCGAAGGCTGCGGCGGGCGCAGTTCGTGGACGAACTCCTCGAAATCATCGGCCGCCTGGAAATTCTTGTACACACTCGCAAAGCGAACATAGGCGACAGTGTCGATCCGCGCCAGAGCTTCCATAACGATCTCACCGATCTTGTTGGACGGGATATCCGTGTCGCCCATGCTTTCCAGACGGCGCACGATGCCCGAAATCATCTGATCGATCCGTTCGGGATCAACGGGGCGTTTCTGCATCGAGATGCGGATCGAACGCTCCAGCTTGTCGCGATCGAAATCTTCGCGTTTACCATTGGTCTTTATGACAACCAGATCACGCAGTTGCACACGTTCGTAGGTCGTGAACCGTCCGCCACAGGCCGGACAGAACCGGCGTCGGCGGATTGCCACGTGGTCCTCTGCCGGGCGTGAATCTTTCACCTGAGTGTCGATATTTCCGCAAAACGGGCAGCGCATCCGCCGTCTCCTCGTCCCATGTTCGGCCTCTTTTTGTAAGCGCTGCGGCTTACTTATCCACAACTATAGGGCAGCCGCTAGGGTTTGGGTAGTCGGAAATTCAAACCGCTAAATAGTGGGTCAGGCCAGATACGCCGCAACCTTCCTTTGATGCGGCGCAGTGCGGTGTTCAAACAGGTAAATCCCTTGCCATGTTCCCAGAACGGGTCGTCCCTGCGACACCGGGATCGTCAACGAAACCGGCAAGAGCGCGGCCTTGATATGCGCAGGCATATCGTCCGGGCCTTCGTAGGTGTGCCGCAGATACGACATGGCGGGGTTGTCTGACGGTGGAACCAGCCGTTCAAAGAACGCCTGAAGATCTGTTTGAACTTCGGGGTCCGCGTTTTCCTGGATCAGCAATGAGCAGGAAGTGTGGCGAACGAACAGGGTCAAGACCCCATCTTTCGCCACCCGTTCAAGCCATTGCAGAACGTCGGACGTGAATTCGTAAAGCCCCGGTCCATGGGTGTGCAAAACGAACTCGGTCTGCATCGTGACTATCCTGCGGGTTGGTCAGTCGTTGAAGAACGGTCGATAATTACACCGTGCATTCGCACCTTGTACAGATTCACTGTTGCCAGGCTGAAACCCGAACGAGACAAAGCTGCTTGGTTGTGCATCGACCGTTTGAGGCGGCTTGATGGAAAACTGAACCGCTGTTCTGCGACCGGTTGTGACACTGGGCCCGTATCCTCGCAACACGTAAATCCGGTCCGTCCAGCCCGACCCCAAGGTTCGACGTGCATAATCCGCGGCGGCGCACCAATAGCCTTCGGCGCGCATGTCGCCGCGGGGGATGACCTCAAAATCAGTGGCGTTTATGGGTTCCGTTCGAAACCCGTTCCGCGCAGCGTCTGCTGTCAATGGAACACTGAAGGCCAAGGCTGCCAACGCGGCGAAAGTGTATGACTGTTTCATGGTAATTTCTTCCCTGATTGCTTGTTCCAAATTGTGACCTCTGAATAGGTTAGTCGAACTTCACTGCGCGCACAGGGTGCCTCACGATCAATTCAGCCTGCCTGGTACATAGCGTGATCCGGTGTGAGCCAGCCTTGACGGCGGATCAGCAGGCGCAAGCCCGGCGTCGCAGAACAACGCGTTACTTGCAGGAAAAAGAGCGTGCCGGGGAGCCCTGAGCAGAGATTGGTGATTTCTCCGAGGCTCTGACCTCATCCCCATGAAGGTCCCGACCCGGCAACAAAGCTGATTTGGACAGCCGCGCGCTACACTTCATGCGCGTTCCGGTCAAAACCTTTCGAGAACTTGCCAACAAGTAGTACTCAAGTGCAAAATCCTTTCTGCCAAAAGCCAAAGTCAACAAAGGGATTTCCCTGATAAACTGTTAATGTATTTGAGAACGTAAGGTGTTGTACCACGATGGATGTAGATATCGACCGACTACATTTTTTGATCCAGGCGCTGGATCGCCACGCCGGCAACAGCGAAGTATCCCAGCGGGTATTGCAACAGACCGGGCTGTGTCAGCAGGATATCGCGCCCCCTGCCGCAGTCTACAGCGCACATAAAGAGGCCCTGTTCATCCGGCACGCCTGTGACGCCGTTGGTGACATCACATTTGCGGCGCGCACTGGGCTCGAGGTCACGTCGGCCTCGACCGTAACAGGGTATATCAGTAAATACTCACGCGATTTGAGGCAGGTGATGGAAAACCTGTCCCGTTTTCATGGCATCATCGATCCGGCCATCGGGCTCAGCTTTCGTGTTGCCGGCAACTTCGCGGCCCTTGAGGCCGATTGGAAAGACGCCAGCTTTGCCCGCTATCATCGGCGCACGGAATTCCTGTTGTTCGCTGCGCTGGCCAGGATGAGAAACCTCACGCAGGTGAAGTTGCACCCGATCGAGATGCGCTTTCAGCACAAAGTTGGAAGCCACGCCAAAACCTACGAAAAGCTGGCAGGCTGCCCGGTGGTTTTCAACGCTGAAAAAATCGAGATCATTCTGCCGCTATCTGCGCTGGAATTGAAAGTGCCGACCTATGATCCAAAGCTGCGTGAGCATTTGCTGGAATACGGTGAACGTCTGCTGGCCGAAAAACCCCCCCCCAAGCACAAGACCCGCGCCCGTGTCGAAGGTCTGATCACCCGATCCCTGCCCGGCGCAATCCTGCAAGCCGAAGATGCGGCGGCTGATCTGGGGATGAGCCTCAGAACCTTCAGTCGACGCCTCAAGGATGAAGGCACAAGCTATCGCGATATTGTGGACGATCTAAGATGTGATCTGGCCCAGACTTTCATCACAAATGGCATGACTCTGTCTGAAATCTCATACGCGCTGGGGTATGCCGATCAGGCTGCTTTTTCGACCGCCTTCAAACGGTGGACAGGTCAGCCGCCCAGCGCCTTCAAGACCCGAGTGGAACATCCCATTCGGACAGCTGGCCGGGGGTCATCAGCCTGAAAAACCTCGCCCCGGCCTGTCCCATGAGTGGACAAGACCGATATAGAAAGGCACACCGCCACGGCCTTGTGCTATCGCGCCAACGTGATGCGAGAACCAGCCAATGTGAACAAAAAAAGGCGCCTCTGACGGGGCGCCTTTGTTCTGATAGATCTTTGTTCTTATTGATCCAGGAAAGACCGGAGTTTTCGTGAACGGCTGGGATGCTTCAGCTTCCGCAGCGCCTTGGCCTCGATCTGACGAATCCGTTCGCGGGTCACGCTGAACTGTTGGCCGACTTCTTCCAAAGTATGGTCGGTGTTCATACCGATGCCAAAACGCATCCGCAGAACCCGTTCTTCGCGCGGGGTGAGCGAGGCCAGAACCCTTGTGGTGGTTTCCTTGAGGTTTTCCTGAATGGCGCTGTCCAGGGGCAGCACGGCATTCTTGTCCTCGATGAAATCGCCCAGTTGGCTGTCTTCCTCGTCGCCGATGGGTGTTTCCAGAGAAATCGGCTCTTTGGCGATCTTCATCACCTTGCGCACCTTCTCGAGCGGCATCTGCAGCTTTTCGGCCAGTTCTTCCGGCGTCGGCTCACGGCCGATTTCATGCAGCATCTGACGGCCCGTGCGCACCAGCTTGTTGATCGTTTCGATCATGTGAACCGGAATACGGATCGTGCGGGCCTGATCCGCGATCGAGCGGGTGATCGCCTGGCGGATCCACCAGGTCGCATAGGTCGAGAACTTATAGCCACGACGGTATTCGAACTTGTCCACCGCCTTCATCAGGCCGATGTTGCCTTCCTGAATAAGATCAAGGAATTGCAGGCCACGGTTGGTGTACTTTTTGGCGATCGAGATCACCAGGCGCAGGTTGGCTTCGACCATTTCCTTCTTGGCCTGCCGCGCCTCTTTCTCGCCCTTCTGAACCTGCTGCACAATACGGCGGAATTCCGAGATATCCAGACCGACATACTGGCCGACCTGAGCCATGTCGTTGCGCAGCTCTTCGACCTTCGCGGTCGAGCGTTCGATGAACATCTGCCATCCCCGGCCCGGCTTTTCGGCCATCTCGGCCAGCCAGTTCGGATCCAGTTCACGGCCCCGATACGCTTCGATGAACTCACGGCGGTTGATGCGTGCCTGATCGGCCAGCTTGACCATCGCGCTGTCCAGAGACATGACGCGGCGGTTGATGCCATAAAGCTGGTCGATCAGCGCCTCGATCCGGTTGTTGTGCAGGTGAAGGCCATTCACCAGTTCGACGATCTCAGCCCGCAGTTTCTGATAGGTTTCTTCATCCTTTTCACTGAACGTACCGTCTTCGTTCAGCGTGGCCGAAATCCGGCTGTCCTGCATTTCAGAAAGCATCGAGAAGTCGGTCGAGATACGCTCCAACGTGGTCAAGACCTGATCCTTCAGCGCCGCTTCCATCGCGGCCAGCGACATGTTGGCCTGATCGTCGTCATCGTCATCGTCATCGTTGTTCAGCGGGTTGCCATCCGCATCCAGCTCGGGGCCGGTATCCTTGGCTGGCTTGTTCGCCTGCACGGCCGAGGTATCGACGACCGGCTCTTCAACGTCACCGTCTTCGTCCAACTGGTTTCCGAACGTGGTTTCCAGATCAATGACGTCCCGCAAAAGAATGTCTTCGGACAACAATTCGTCATGCCAGATTGTGATCGCCTGAAAGGTCAGCGGGCTTTCACACAGGCCCGCAATCATCGTATTGCGACCGGCTTCGATCCGCTTGGCGATTGCGATCTCACCCTCGCGGCTCAGCAGTTCGACCGACCCCATCTCACGCAGATACATGCGCACAGGGTCGTCGGTGCGATCCAGCTTTTCTGTACCGGAACCGGCCAGTGCAACCTCACGGTTGCTTTCCGCGGCAACCAGTTCGGTCGATCCTTTGTTCTCTTCTTCTTCGGCCTCTTCATCTTCGATGATGTTGATGCCCATCTCGGACAGCATCGACATTACGTCTTCGATCTGTTCCGAACTGACCTGATCAGGCGGCAAGACCTGATTGAGCTGGTCGTAGGTAATGTAACCTTTCTCGCGAGCCTCGGCGATCATCTTCTTGACGTTCGCCTGGCTCATGTCCAGCGAGATTTCCTGTTCCTGCTCGTCGGATTTGCGGTCTTCGTTCGTATCCTTGGCGGCCATTCAATGCTCCTGCAGGGATGGGTGATTCGTCTCAGCCGAATCATTAGCGCGTATAAGTGATTCGGCCACCCGTTTACCCGTTTTTCTTTTCCAGTGCCTTACGAAAACACCACTTATCGGCGTTTCCGCTCGAATTTGATGCCAGACATGATCGCCGCAAACGCGTCTTTCTCGTCACGATTGATTCGCGCCCCATTGTCAGCAATGTCGAAAACGGCCCTATCCTCGTTCTGGCTTCGACTCGTGCGGTTGCGCTCTTCGGCGGCTTGCGCCAGCCGATATGTCAGCGCCTCATCGGCCAGATCAGACAACTCTTCTGCCGCTTCGGCAATCTCGGCATCCAACCCCCGGAGCGCTTTGATCTTTGCGAGTTCCTCGGCCAGTGTCATCTCGGCCTTTTCAACGTCGCCTGGCTTGGACACACAGGGGATGACTGCCACATGGCGAAGGGTCAGCAGGTTTTCAAGGGCGTCAGGCCCCATTGATGCGATAATGTGGTCTTTCAGGTTGTCCGGGTCATCAATTGCGTGACGCAGGACAGCATCGCGCAATGCCGCATAGTCAGGATTGTGACATTCCATTTCTTCCAACTGTTGCTCAAATTGGACAACAACCTTGGGATTCAGAATTGAGATCGCCAGAATAGCGGCTTCGCGCAGCTGGATATCCGCGTTTTCCGATGAGGCCAGAAACGAACTGCGCGCGCCCGGCGTCGCGGTCTGCTGCGGCTGCCATTTTCCCCGCGGTTGCCACGGACGGTTTTGAGGTTGTCGTCGCGGGCGGAACAGTTGCCAGCGCAGGTCTTTGATTTCCTGACCGTAATGCAAGCGGATCGAGGGATCTTGGATCAGCTTGATCTTGTCCCGCAGTGCCTTGTCCAGTGCTGCCTTGCGTTCCGGGCTGTCGAATACCTTTCCTTCGGTTTCGCGCTGCCACAACAGTTTGACCATCGGTATGGCCCCTTCCAGAACGGCCTGAACGGCGCCCGGGCCTTCTGTGCGCAACAGATCGTCCGGGTCCTTGCCTTCGGGCATCAAGGCAAAACGCAAGGATTTTCCGGCCTCCAGCAGCGGCAGTGCCAGATCAACCGCCCGCATGGCCGCCCGCAGACCCGCGGCATCCCCGTCTAGTGCAATGATCGGTTCATCCGCGATCCGCCAGAGCAGGAGCAACTGATGTTCAGTAATGGCCGTTCCCAAAGGTGCAACCGACGCGCTAAACCCCGCCTCGGCCAGCGCGATCACGTCCATATACCCTTCGGCAACGATCAGCGGCTGCCCTTTGCCCGCCGCCTGCCGCGCCGGACCTTGATTGTAAAGGCTGCGCCCCTTGTCGAACAACTCGGTCTCGGGCGAGTTAAGGTATTTCGCGTTGTCATTCGGATCCATCGCGCGGCCACCGAATGCAATGCAGCGCCCACGCGGATCCCGGATCGGGAACATGATCCGGTTGCGGAAGGTGTCATAGGGTTTTTTGCCTTTGTTTGAAGGCTTGGCCAGCCCGGCGCCAAGGATCAGTTCCTTTGGGATGCTCTTGCCGCGCAGGTGATCCCAAAGCGCCTGCCAACTGTCCGGCGCAAACCCGATCTCCCACCGATCCAGCGCGCTTTGATCCAAACCCCGGCGCGACAGGTAATCCCGTGCCTCTGCCCCCGCCGCTGTTTTCAGCTGCAAGCGGAAAAACTGCACCGCCTGTTCCATCACATCGGCAAGTTGACTGCGGCGATCCTGCTTTTCCTGTGCTTTCGGATCCCGCGCAGGCATCGGCATGCCAGCCTCTCGGGCGAGGATTTCAACCGCTTCGATGAACGAAACATTTTCCGTTTCTTTCACAAAGCTGATCGCGTCGCCCTTGGCGTGACAGCCGAAGCAGTAATAAAACCCCTTCTGATCATCGACATGGAATGAGGCCGTCTTTTCGTGATGAAACGGGCAAGGCGCCCACATGTCACCTTTGCCTTGATTGGATTTGCGCTGATCCCACATCACCTTGCGTCCGACGACCTGAGACAGGCTCAGGCGGGTGCGCAGTTCATCCAGAAATCCGGGGGGCAGTGACATTTGTCAAACCTGACAGAAACAGGAACGCGCGCCAAGGGGATGGCGCGCGTTTGTCCACAGGGAAATGTCCGGGCTGTGGATTATTGCTGCAAACACAACTCAAGCCAAGCAGCGCCCAGATCCTTTTTGCGCACATCGCGCATCTTTTGTTCATAGACCCACGGCGTGATCAACGGAATCGCGGCATTGTAGTTCTCGGGCCATGTCGGGCCACTATCCGCCACGGCTTGCGCCACATCGCGTTCTTTCACGCGGTCCAGCCGCGCCTTTTGGATCGCGGCCACCACATCCGCCTGATACTTGCAGCTTTGTTCCTTAGTTTCCTGAGCGGCCAAAGGGGTGGCCAGCAGAGCCGCGACAATGGCTATACGCAACATGGAGGTCTCCGGGATTCGTTTCTCTGAGTGTCTACTATCCGTCAAACTAACGGGCCGCCATCGACATTCAAGCCGCGGCGTGTACCGGCGGGGCGAAATGATCACCCCGCCCGCCTGCTTTACAGCCCCTTGGCGCGATAGCTTTTGGCCACGCGGTCGATCGCCACGATATAGGCCGCAGTACGCAGGTCTTCGACATCGTCGCGGCTGTGCCACACTTCACGCATCGACTGATAAGCGATACGCATCGTGTCATCGAGGCCCGAGCGCACCAGTTCAAGCTCATCGGCACCCTTGAGGTATTTTGCCTTGAAGTCCGGAGACATCGACCACGCGTCACCCAGATAACGGTCCAGCCGCTCCAGTTCGCTGACGATCAATTCATGTCGCGCCTCTTCCTGCCGGCGCTGCATCCGGCCGAAACGAATGTGGCTTAGGTTCTTGACCCATTCAAAATAAGACACCGTCACACCACCCGCGTTGGCATACATATCCGGGATGATAACGGTGCCTTTCTTGCGAAGAATCTCATCCGCGCCAGCGGTGACCGGGCCATTCGCTGCCTCGATGATCAAAGGTGCCTTGATCCGCTCGGCGTTGGAAAGGTTGATGACACCCTCAAGGGCAGCCGGGATCAGAATGTCGCACTCAGCCTCCAGAACGCTTGCACCTTCCGCTGAATGAGTCGCGTCCGGATAATCCTTGACGCCGCCATGCTTGACGATCCACTGGCGGACGGCTTCGACGTCGATACCATCCGGGTTAAAAAGAGCTCCGTCCCATTCGATGATACCCACAATGCGCGAACCGTCTTCCTCGCTCAGAAACTTCGCGGCGTGATACCCCACGTTGCCGAGCCCCTGCACCACAACACGCTTGCCGTCCAGCTTGCCCGACAGGCCGGCCGTCTTGACGTCTTCGGGGTGACGGAAAAATTCACGCAGAGCGTATTGAATGCCGCGTCCGGTCGCTTCGACCCGCCCGGCGATGCCACCTGCGTTCAATGGCTTGCCGGTCACACAGGCCCGTGCATTGATGTCGGTGGTGTTCATCCGCGCGTATTGGTCCGCCATCCAGGCCATCTCGCGTTCGCCCGTTCCCATGTCGGGCGCCGGAACGTTCTGCGACGGGTTGATCAGATCCCGCTTGGCAAGTTCATAGGCAAAGCGGCGCGTGATCTGTTCCAGTTCGTGTTCTTCGTATTTCCGCGGATCAATGCAAAGACCGCCTTTCGATCCGCCAAAAGGCGTTTCGACGAGGGCGCATTTGTACGTCATCAACGCAGCCAGCGCTTCGACCTCATCCTGATTCACCGCAGTGGCATAGCGAATGCCGCCTTTGACCGGCTCCATATGTTCGGAATGGACAGACCTGTACCCGGTGAAGGTGTGGATCTCACCGCGCAGACGCACACCGAACCGAACTGTGTAGGTCGCGTTGCAAACCCGGATTTTCTGCTCCAGCCCCGGCGGCAGTTCCATCAGGGCGGCCGCCCTGTTGAACATCAGGTCAACACTCTGGCGAAAGCTTGGTTCTTGGATGCCGGTCATAAAATCCTCCGTACCGCTGGATGACGAAACGTCATGACGTTTTGTCGCACCACTCAAGTCTGGCTGCAATCAAACAATGCACTTTTTTTCATCACCTACCTAACACAGACTTGAGTTTCTGATGGTGAGTCGCCCAATCCGGTCAATCGCTTAACGGATTGTTTTCATTTCATCGACAGACCATGGGAAAACGTGAAAATTATACCCCCTGAGCACCCAAAAAGGCCAAAACCAAGCCTTTTTCGCCCAATTCACGCCACGTTTGAAAATTAACTTTGTCCCAAATCTCTTTTTCTTTGACGCACGAATTCGACGTGTGAAGCGGAGTAACCAGAATGCTGAATTCCTTGCTTTGTAACGACGGCTCGAAACCGAAGCGCAAAACGTTCAAATTAGAGCAGTTCGCTCGCAACGAAGATGGCGCCTTCACTATTTTCGTATTGTTTATGGTGGTCTTGATGCTGGCGATTACCGGCATGGCCATGGATGTCATGAAATATGAACGCGACCGTGCCAGCCTGCAATCCACACTGGATCGCGCTGTGCTTGCCGCCGCGGACCTCGACCAGGACCTTCCCGCCAAGGCGGTCGTCGATTCTTACATGGACAAGGCCGGGCTGGGCAATTTGAACGCCATTACGACGGTTGTTGAAGGTTTCGGCTCCAAAAAAGTAAGTGCTACAGCCGAAGCCGTTGTTCCAACCCGCTATCTGAGGTTCGGCAAAGTCACCGAACTGGGTCTCGTTGCGACCAGTGCAGCTGAAGAATCCATTGGCGCCGTTGAAATCTCATTGATTCTCGACATCTCCGGCTCAATGTCGCGCTCGTCTGCCACACCATCGAAGACAAAAATCGCAGTTTTGAGAGAAGCTGCGTCAGAATTTGTCAGGCTCATGCTGGACAAACCGAACGAAACGCAGATTTCAATCTCGATTGTTCCTTACGCAACGCAGGTCAACGCAGGAGCATCGATTCTGGACAAGTTCACGAATGTCACCCAAGAACACAGCTATTCGCACTGCGTAAACTTCATTCCAGAACAGTACAGCGATTCTGATCTGGAACGGGATGACACCCTCGAACGCACCGCGCACTTCGATCCTTTCACCTATTCTGAAGGGACTATCGACCTGCCCGTTTGTCCGGTCCGCGCAGGAAGTGCGATCACCCCTGTCACCGACAATATGAACAAACTGCTTGCCCAGATTGCGTCCCTCACCCCAGGTGGGAACACATCGATCGACATCGGGATGAAGTGGGGTACTGCCCTGCTGGATCCGAGCATGCGCGGAATTGTTCGCGACCTGTCGCTGGAACAGGATCCGTCCCATGCAGGTACAACAATTGTGCCATCAAAATTCTCGGTCCGTCCCTCGGACTATGGCACCGACGTTCTGAAGATCGCCATTGTTATGACCGATGGTCAGAACACCGATCAATACATGCTTAACCCATCGCTGCGCGAAGGTATGTCAGACGTCTGGTACAACCCGGAAGCTGATGAATACACCGTGTACCATTCTCAGGGTCGTCCGAATTTTTTCTGGCCTCAGCAAGACGTTTGGGCGGATCATCCCTACGGAAACCCGGAACCTGAGACGCAGCTGAACGAAGAACCTGGAACAGCCGTTAGGTTGTCATATCCTGAACTGTTTAACCGAGTATCTTTGGCATGGAACGCACGGTACAACTATTACTGGCAGTCCAGCGGTTGGGCGGAATGGTATTCAAAGGCCTACGCGAAAGTTGAAACGTCGGCCAAGAACCAGCGCACCAAGCATATTTGTGATGCGGCCAAAGACCAGGGTATCATTGTTTACGGCATCGCTTTCGAAGCGCCCAGAAGCGGGTACAGGACCCTCAAAGACTGTGCCAGCTCTGACAGCCACGTCTATGACGTAAGTGGCCTGAACCTTGAGAAAGCCTTTGAATCCATCGCATCGTCGATCCGCAAACTGAGGCTAACCCAATGATCAGCGGAAAGCTGTCGCAACTCCGCCTGTTTCGGCAATCCGAGGCAGGGAATGCGACAATCGAGTTCATCATGCTCGTACCCTTCTTCCTGGCGCTTCTCGTGGCAGGAGCCGAACTGTCCATCATCACAATGCGGCATGCTGCTTTGGAGCGTGGGGTGGACCTGATCGTAAGGGATATTCGGCTGGGTACGGGTACGGACTGGAATCACGACGTGATCAGGGATCGGATTTGCGAAGTGTCCGGAATCAAGGATTGTACAGGGAATTTGCGACTACAAATGGTCAAGCAGGACGCGTTCGCTGGTATCGTGCTTTCAGACAGCATCCCCTGCACGGACAGTTCCGAAGATCCCAAGCCGGTTTTGGATTTCAAAAGCGGCCAATCCAATGAGTTGATGATCCTGCGAGCCTGCCTGCGCATAGATCCGGTTCTTGAGACCTCAGCCATTGCCAAGCTTGTCCCGGACGCTACCGGCCACTATGCGGTGACCGCAACAACGGCATTCGTACAGGAGCCAGAGTAAGATCATGTCTGTACTCCAATATCTGAAAAATCGCGTCAAAGTCTTCAAGAAAGACGAAAGCGGCATACTGACCGTTGAAGCCCTCATGATTTTTCCATTGATGTTATGGACGATCACGTTCACGTTCACTGCATTCGAGGGGTTTCGTCAAAGCGCCTCCAATCTGAAGGCAGCTTATACGATCAGCGATCTGATTTCGCGTGAAACGCGGGCCGTGACCGATGTGTATATCGACTCGCTGCACGATTTGGCAGGCAAGATGGTCAACAACCGGTCAGATGTGAAGATGCGTATTTCTCTGATTATTTACGATGAGGACGATGATCGCCACTACGTTCGCTGGTCGACCGTACGCGGCTTTGATCAGGAATGGGATGACAACAGGATCGATGAAATCGAAGACCGCCTGCCACCGATGCCCAATCAGGACACCGTTATTCTAGTTGAAACGTCCAATGAATACATCCCCACGTTCAGACCGGGCTGGGATTTTGCGACAGGTATCACCTTTGAGAACTTCATCTTTACCCGTCCCCGCTTTACAAACGAAGTTGCTTGTAACTTAACTCAGACCCCGTTCGTCTGCACAAATAGCGGATAGAATTTCGGACATGAACTTGGCCTCGGCGGCAGATGTCATGCCGCCCACGCCAACCCGGCGACCGATCCGCCACCACAAGCCGGGGGCCCATTGGTTCGTATCTTTGAGCTTGGTGCGAACCAGAAAACCGTTTGACGGCTTGAACGCAAACACACCGCGATCCACCGATTCAATATCAGCCACCTTCGCGATCAATCGGCCTGACCCGGTACGCAATTCCGACTGTGTCAGTTCAATATGGTCCTGGGTCGCGTGCCATACACGATAGGCCAGCCAAAGCGACGCGCCCCCTACAGCAAAAAGAAATACTTGCCACGCCGGTTCGGGCGGCGATGCCAAAGCGACGTATGTGACCAACATCCCAACCGTCGACAGCATCCCTACTCCGATCCACCGTCTGGGGGATGATGCCTGAATCGTTGCCAGCACTTCGTCCTGCATGGATGTCTCCTGTCCGTTCCGCTTCGACTTAGCGATTTTCCGGGGGAAACAACAGGGCTTTGGTTGCGCAGCAAATTTGCACAGCTCCGGTTAATTGACGCTGATTGACCGCATTCACGCAGGGGTTACATGCTGATCAAACGAACCGGAGGCGAATATGTCCCTTAGACCCACACTTGAAACACGCAGGGCCACCCCGACGATGGAAGGGGCTGGCGTGAAACTTCACCGCGCATTCGGGTTTCAGGACCCGTCCGAACTTGATCCATTCCTGTTGTTCGACGATTTCAGGAACGAACGCCCGCAGGACTATCAGGCCGGTTTTCCCTGGCATCCGCATCGCGGAATCGAGACGATCACCTATGTTCTGGCCGGATCGGTCGAGCACTCGGATTCGCTGGGCAACACCGGCACTTTGGGCGCGGGCGACGTGCAGTGGATGACGGCGGGGTCCGGAATCCTGCATCAGGAAATGCCGCAGGGAAACACCTCGGGGCAGATGCACGGGTTTCAGCTTTGGGGCAACCTGCCTTCGGATCAGAAGATGACTGCCCCGCGCTATCAGGATGTTCAAAGCAAGGATATCCCCGAAGTCACTGATGACGACGGCACCACCGTTCGAGTGATTGTAGGAGAGTTCTGGGGCAAAACCGGCCCCGTGGACGGCATCGCGGCAGATCCGCAATATCTGGACATCTCGGTTCCCGCGGGTGTGAAGAAGACCTTCCGCATCGACACGTATCGCCGAGCCTTTGCCTATGTCTTTCAAGGTCAGGCAGCCTTTGCAGATGCGTCACGCCCGTCCGGTGTGCTGTTGGAAAAAGAGGTCGCCGGGCAAGAGGTGAATATCAGGGATATGTCGGGCGACCGCACGCTTGTCCGTTTCGGGACGGGGGACGAAATCACCGTTCAGGCTGGCCCCGAAGGCGTGCGATTTCTGTTGATCTCGGGGGCTCCGATCAATGAGCCCGTCGCATGGCACGGGCCTATTGTGATGAACACGCGGGCCGAACTGGAACAAGCCTTTCGGGAGTTGCGTAACGGGACCTTCATTCGCCCTGCGCACTGACACAGTGACGGTCTGGCCCTGTCAGGCCGTTACTGCCTTATGCACCATGTTCCAATAAATCTGTTCGACCTCGTCCAGTGACAGTCGCCCTCCGGACCTGTACCAGGTCATCACACCGTTCAACATGGCAATCACCGCCAGCGTGGCGATCTTGGTGTCCGGTATCGCAAACTGACCAGCCTTCTGGCCAGAGTGAAGGATGTCTTCCAACGCGTTTTCATACTGACGCCGAAGATCTTCGATTTCGGCGAAGTTTTCGGGTGAGAGGTTGCGCAGTTCCATATAGGCGATGAACACCTCGTCCGGGCGTTGCAGGTGGAAACGTATGTGAAAACCGACAAATCGGCGCAACGCTTGCTGGCAGTCATCGCAGCGCTCCAGCGCGTTGAGCGCCGAAAGCAGATCCTGCATATGCTCTCGCATCAACCGATACAGCAAACTCTGCTTGTCCGGCGTGTAATTGTATAGCGCCCCCGCCTGAACGCCGACCTCTTTCGCGATCTGCCGCATCGAAACCGCCGCATAACCGTGGCGGGCAAACAGGTTCAGGGCCGCCTTTCGAATGCGCGGGCCTGTGATATCAGAGTGGGAGCCTTGAGTACGTGCCATCCGCCCACAGTATCTGAACAAATGTTCATATAGAACCCCGCTTGATCGGCGCCGGCAAAAGGTGCATCACGAAAGGACGAACGAAACCGAAAAGCGTGCCACATGAAACTGCTGCCTGTTCTGCCTATTATTCTTGTGTTTGCCGGGTGTTCAGACTTTCCCGAACTTGAAGGCAGTGAACCGGCCTCGGTCAAATCGGCCCCCTACCCGCGTCTTATTCCGGTGCAGGAAACGTTGGGGCCTTCGATTGATCCCGTCAGCCAGGCCGCAGAGGTGGAAGAAGACCTGACGCAGCGCAGCGAGGCGCTGGCGAAAAAGGCTCAGGCGTTGCAAAACGCGCAAACCAACTGAAGCGTGACATTTGACCTCGACAATCCCCCGGTGACGGATTGCACCCTTGGCCTGAACCCGATAAGGCAGCGCTGATCGGGCAGGCGTCCGAATTCAGACAAGTTTCGAGCGGAAAGGAACCCACGACATGACACAGGCACTGCGGCTGGGAATTGCGGGCTTGGGAACTGTCGGCGTGGGTGTCGTCAAGATTGTTCGCCGCCATGCAGATTTGCTGAAGGCGCGCACGGGCCGGTCGATTGAAATCGTGGCCGTATCGGCGCGGGATCCGAACAAGGACCGCGGTGTGAACCTGTCGGATTATGCCTGGGAAACCGACCCGGTTGCGCTGGCGAAACGTGACGATATCGATGTCTATGTCGAACTGATGGGCGGTGAAAACGGTCCGGCCAAGGCCTCGGTCGAAGCCGCGCTGGCCAGCGGCAAAGACGTCGTGACCGCCAACAAGGCATTGCTGGCCATTCACGGGCAGGAACTGGCCGAACAGGCCGAAGCTGCTGGCCGCGTCATCCGGTTTGAGGCCGCAGTCGCGGGCGGTATCCCCGTCATCAAATCCCTGACCGAGGGGCTGGCCGGAAACGAGATCACACGCGTGATGGGCGTGATGAACGGTACCTGCAACTACATTCTGACCCGGATGCAATCGCAGCGTCAGGGCTATAACGCCCTTTTCGATGAATGTGCAGAACTTGGGTATCTTGAGGCCGACCCCAATCTGGATGTCGGTGGCATCGACGCCGCGCACAAACTGGCTTTGCTGGCCTCGATCGCTTTTGGCACCAAGCCGAATTTTGACGGGATTGAGATCGAAGGCATTCAGCAAATCAGCCTCGACGATATCGACCAGGCCGAGGATATGGGCTTTCGCATCAAACTGCTGGGCGTGGCACAGCGCACCGCGCGCGGGCTGGAACAACGCATGCAGCCTTGCCTTGTGCCCAGCGACTCGCCCTTGGGGCAATTGGAAGGCGGCACCAACATGGTGGTGATCGAAGGCGACGCGGTTGAACAGGTTGTTCTGCGCGGCCCCGGTGCGGGTGAAGGCCCGACGGCCAGCGCCGTGATGGGCGACGTGTGCGATCTGGCACGCGGGCTGCAAATCCCGACCTTTGGCCGACCGGCCAAATCGCTTGAGGCTGCGGCGCCCGCCGTCACGGGCCTGCCAGCGCCTTATTATCTGCGGCTGGGTCTGCTGGATAAACCGGGCGCACTGGCCAAGGTTGCAGCCATTCTGGGCGATGCCGGTGTTTCCATAGACAGGATGCGCCAGTACGCCCATGCCGAAAGCACGGCGCCTGTGCTGATCGTTACCCACAAAACCACCCGCGCCGCGCTGGACGTTGCGCTGGACGGGTTCCTGGAAACGGATGTGGTTGCCGGTGCCCCCGTCGCGTTGCGGATTGAAGAGGTTTGAACTTGCGACCTGTATGAAACGCAAGCTATGCCGATAGAAACGGCTTAAATGACCAGAGGATACATGACAATGAGTGCTGCCAAAACCGATTTCAACGACCGCCTGCTGTCTCTGGGGCTGGCAAGGGTGGCGGAACAGGCTGCGCTGGCCTCGGCTTCGCTGGTGGGGCGTGGTGACGAGAAAGCCGCCGATCAGGCCGCCGTAAATGCGATGCGCGAACAGCTGAACCTGCTGGACATAGCTGGCGTCGTGGTGATCGGCGAAGGCGAACGCGACGAAGCTCCGATGCTTTATATTGGCGAAGAAGTCGGCACCGGAAACGGCCCCGGCGTGGACATCGCACTGGATCCGCTGGAAGGCACAACACTGACCGCAAAGGATATGCCCAACGCGCTGACCGTGATTGCCATGGGCCCGCGCGGCTCGATGCTGCATGCGCCCGACGTTTACATGGACAAGCTGGCTGTTGGTCCGGGCCTGCCCGAGGGTGTCGTCAATCTGGACATGTCTCCACGTGAACGGGTGGAAGCCTTGGCAAAGGCCAAGAACTGCAAGCCTGCGGACATCACCGTCTGCATTCTTGAACGCCCGCGTCACGAGGCGATGATCGCCGAAGTGCGCGAAACCGGAGCATCGATCCGCCTGATCACCGATGGTGACGTGGCAGGTGTCATGCATTGCGCAGAAAGCGAAGTGACCGGCATCGACATGTATATGGGCCAGGGTGGCGCCCCCGAAGGCGTGCTTGCCGCTGCCGCGCTGAAATGCATGGGCGGTCAGATCTTTGGTCGCCTGTTGTTCCGCAACGATGACGAGCGGGGCCGTGCTGCCAAGGCGGGCATCACCGATCTGGACCGGGTCTATTCGCGCGATGAAATGGTGACCGCGGATGTGATCTTTGCCGCAACGGGTGTAACCGGCGGCTCTCTGTTGCCGCGCATCAAGCGCGAGCCGGGTTGGGTGGAAACCACGACGTTGCTGATGCGTTCAAAGACCGGGTCCGTACGCCGCATGTCGTATCGCACCCCCACGTGGCCGCACGATAACGCCTAACGGCTTGCGCCGTTGCCTCCGGCGGGAGTATTTGGGAAAAGATGAAAAGGCCGGGTCCGAAAGGATCCGGCCTTGGTTCACAAGGGGCAGGCAATGGGTTTTCTTGGCGTAGAACAATCACTGACCGGGCGGCGCTGGGTTGGCCCGGAAGCCGAGCTGGAACGGGCTGCCGAGATGATGAAACAACAGACCGACCTGCCGCGTGCGGTATGTCAGGTTCTGGCCCGTCGTGGCGTGCCGGTCATGGAGGCGCGCGGCTTTCTGGAGCCCAAGCTCAAAGAGCTGCTGCCAGATCCCCGCGATATGAAGGACATGGAAACGGCGGCGGCGCGTTTTCTGGACGCCGTACGCCATCGCCAGAAAATCGCGGTGTTCGCGGATTACGATGTTGACGGCGGCTGTTCTGCCGCGCTGTTGCTGGTTTGGCTTCGGCAGATGGGGTTGCAGGCGACGCTTTATGTGCCGGATCGGATTGATGAGGGATATGGTCCGAATGTTCCGGCAATGCGGGAACTGGCAAGCAGCCACGACCTGATCATTTGCGTCGATTGCGGCACGCTCAGCCATGAACCGATTGCCGCAGCCACGGGGGCGGACGTGATTGTTCTGGATCACCACCTCGGCGGCGAAACCCTGCCGGATTGCGTTGCAGTCGTGAATCCCAACCGGCAGGATGAAAGCGGTGATCTGGGCTATTTCTGCGCGGCGGGTGTCGTGTTTCTGATGCTGGTCGAAGCAGGCCGCCAGCTGCGCGCGGCAGGCGCAAAGGGGCCTGACCTGATATCGATGCTGGATCTGGTGGCCCTGGCAACCGTAGCTGACGTGGCGCCTTTGATCGGTGCCAATCGCGCCCTGGTTCGACAAGGCCTGAAAGTGATGGCGCAAAGGCAACGCCCCGGACTTGTCGCGTTGTCCGATGTCTCGCGCATGGACACGGCGCCCAACAGCTATCACCTGGGTTTTCTGCTTGGCCCCCGCGTGAACGCAGGTGGTCGCATCGGGCAGGCCGATCTGGGCGCCCGCCTGCTGAACACGGATTCCCTGCACGAGGCACAGGCCCTGTCCGAACGTCTGGACGCGCTGAACACGGAACGCCGGGATATTGAAAACGCCGTGCGCGCTGCCGCGATGGAGCAGGCCGAGGGTCGCGGGCTCGACGCGCCCCTGGTCTGGGCCGCCGGTGAAGGCTGGCATCCGGGTGTGGTGGGCATCGTGGCGTCTCGTTTGAAGGAAACCGCCAACCGTCCGGCCATCGTGATCGGCTTTGACGGTGATGAGGGTAAAGGCTCGGGGCGTTCGGTCTCGGGCGTGGATCTGGGGGCGTCGATCCAGCGGCTCGCGGCCGAAGGGTTGCTGGTCAAGGGTGGCGGTCACAAGATGGCCGCTGGGCTAACCGTCATGCGCGACAAACTGGAACCCGCCATGGAACGCCTCAGCGAGCTGCTGGCAAAACAAGGCGCAGGTCAGGGCGGCCCTGCCGATATGAAGCTGGAAGGCGCCCTCATGCCGGGTGCCGCGACAGTGGACCTTGTCCAACAGATCGAACAGGCCGGACCGTTTGGCGCCGGAGCCCCTGCCCCGCGATACGCACTTCCGGATCTTCAGGTGCGTTTTGCCAAACGTGTCGGGGAAACGCACCTGAAGTTGTCATTATCCGATGGCATGGGTGGTGGGCTGGATGCGATTGCCTTTGGTGCCTTTGACGGTCCGATGGGCGAGAGACTGTCAAATCATGGTGGCGCACGCTTTCATTTTGCAGGCCGGCTTGAGGTGAACACCTGGGGCGGGCGGCAATCCGTGCAGCTCAGGCTCGAGGACGCGGCAGAGGCAAATTGACGTCTCGCTCGGACGGCATAAAAAACTTTCTCATCCCTGCGTTTTTCGGCTTGCGGGGGTCACGGTGAAACCGTAAAAGGCCCTCCACAAGCCAGCGTGGCCCGTTCGTCTATCGGTTAGGACGCCAGGTTTTCAACCTGGAAAGAGGGGTTCGATTCCCCTACGGGCTACCACTTGCGCTTGCGTCACTACCAAGTGGCCCGTTCGTCTATCGGTTAGGACGCCAGGTTTTCAACCTGGAAAGAGGGGTTCGATTCCCCTACGGGCTACCATTTCATCGCATCCTCAGCCTTTGTTTTCTGATCTGACGATTGGTCTTTGCTGGCGCGTGATTTGTGTCACGCCGCATGAGGTTCCCCTGCTTTCGCAACCTGTTCGTCGATGCCCCAGCGGTCAAAGGGCTTGGCCGTCGCCCCTTTCGGTGCCGCGTCTGTCACAAGCGTATGCACCAGACGCGGATCCGGCCCGACATAGGGGGCCTTGTCGCCAAATTTGAAATGCGCGGAGGCCATGACAAGAAGATCCGCCCGACCGGCCACGACTGTGGCAAGATCTGCCTCTGCCGGGCTGTGATACAGAAACCCCGTGTTGTCCGAGGTGGCATCCGTGCTGGGGATCGCAAGGTCAAACGCATGTCGTTGCAACTGCCTCTGGGTGACGTGGCCGAAGGTGCCCCGCTCATCGCTTTGCAGTTCTCCGCCCAGCAGATGCACACGTTTTCCGTTGATCCCTGCCAATGTCTGCACAACGCCGATGGAATTGCTGACAACCGTCAGACGGTTGGCCCGGCGCAATTCCTCGGCGACAAAGGCCGTGGTCGAGCCGACATTCAGGAAACCGTCATCTGATCCCGCACCATTTTGCCCGTACGCACCGCGATCAGACGCTTTTCGCCGGCATGTTGCGAAATGCAGCGAAAGAAACCGGGATCCCCTTGCGCCCCGGCAAGGTAGGCCCCGCCATGAACCCGTTCGATCGTGCCCGCCTTGGACAAGGACTTGATCGTGCGTCGCACCGTTTCTGCGGACACACCCACCACATTCACCAAATCAGAGTTGCGCGCCGTCCCGCCCAGACGCCGCAATGCGTCAAGCAATTCCAGTTCACGATGGGTGTTTAGGGTTTTATTTCACTGCCGGCTCCGAATACTCGGTTTCGCATCATAAGGGCATGGATCGCTGCATACGACAAGCCGGTGCAACCTCTGCAACGCGCGGTATTTCCGGCCTTCGGGCATCACCGGAATAATTTGCCGTGACCTGTCTCAACCTCCGAACTTTTCTCGGCACAGGTTCTCGATCTTTTGCCAGGTGGATTTGTATTCGGGTGTGTTTTCTGCCGCGTAGTGAAAGTTTTTCATCAGCCCGGTCAGTTGCGTAAACACCTGCCTTACCTCGGCCTTGTCGACAAAGACCGCCTTGGATTGCGTCACATCATACACAAGCTTGAACGTCTTTATCTGCCGTTCAAGCGGCACTGTCGCATCGACTGTGTCAAATGCGTCCTGCTGCAAGTAGACCATATCGACGAACAAGGCTTTCTGTTGGGTTACAAAGTCGTCAATTGTGACGCCCTCTTCCCCAGTGACCTGCATCATCTGATCGACCTGTTCGCCTTTTTCGATCAGGGCCAACAGGGTGCGCACTTTGGCTGTCCACCCCGGTTCGGCGTTCCTGTCATACCAGTCGGACAATTGGTCAGTATACCGAGACCAGCTGAGCATCGGATCGACCGCTGGATAAAATCGCTTGTAGGCGCGTTCGGATGACAACCCGAGGAAACACTTGACCGTCGACAAGGTCGACTGGGTTACCGGCTCGTCAAAATTGCCTCCAGCAGGCGAAACCGTTCCGATCAGCGTCAGGCTGCCAAGATCGCCGTCATTCGTTTTCAGCGCCCCGGCACGTTCATACAAACCCTTGATCGAGCTTTCCAGATAGGCCGGGAACCCCTCTTCGCCCGGGATCTCTTCGAGCTTGCCCGAGGTCTCGCGCATGGCTTGCGCCCACCGGCTGGTGCTGTCGGCGATCAACAAGACATCATAGCCCATCTGGCGGTAGTATTCCCCCAACGTGATCCCGGTGAAGATCGACGCCTCGCGCGCGGCAACCGGCATGGATGACGTGTTGCAGATGATGATCGTCCGATCCATCAGGCTGCCACCGGTGGTTGGATCGGTCATCTTCGGAAATTCCTCGATGGTCTCGACCACCTCACCTGCACGTTCGCCGCAGGCCACGACGATCACGATATCAACTTTCGCGTTCCGTGCGATCAGGTTTTGCAGCACGGTCTTGCCCGCACCGAACGGCCCGGGAATACAGGCGGTGCCGCCGCGTGCAATCGGAAAGAACGTGTCGATCAGCCGTTGCGACGTCAGAACCGGTTCCGTGGGATACAACCGCTCGGACAGTGCGCGCTTCAGTATGTTTTCCGGCAATGGTCGCCGAACCGGCCATTTCTGCAAAAGCGTCAGCGTATGCTCGCCACCGTCTTCGTCTTCCAGGCGGGCCACGATGTCATGGATCGTGGCCGCGCCTTTTTGCACCCAGACCACCTTGTACGCGCCGGTCCAGTTGAACGGCAGCATGATCTTGTGGCTGAAATGGCCTTCGGGCACCGTTCCGATACTGTCCCCGGCAGTGACCGTGTCGCCCACCTTAACGGACGGCGTAAAGGACCATTTCGCGTTTTCATCCAAGGGCGCGACATCTGCGCCGCGCGGCAGGAAGGTACCAAATGCTGCCGCCACCTTGGGCAAAGGCGACTGCAACCCGTCAAACACCTGCCCCAGCAGCCCCGGACCCAGCTCTACCGACAAGAGCTGACCTGATTGCTCCACCGGGTCGTCGACCGCCACCCCATCAGTGCTTTCATAGACCTGAACGTCCGCCATATCCCCACGTACGCGCAGCACTTCGCCCTTGAGCCTTTCCTGACGCCCACCGGGACCGGAACGCGAAGGCAATATGTAAACCACTTCGTTTTTGACCAGTTGACCGGGGTGGCCGGTCGCGTCCGGATTGGCCTGTATCCGCACAAGCCCTTCCTGAACCAGGACGACGCGTGCGGTCGATGAATGTTTGGCTGAGATTGGGGCTGTCATGCGCTTGCTCCCTCAAAATCGACATCAGCGAAGTCGGCCATGGCCTGTTGTGCCAGTTTCTCAAATCTCTTGGCGGCTTCCGCAGCGCTGCTTTGCGCCCAGCGGTCGAAGATGTTCCAGATCAGAACGTAGATGGCGACCGCCTCGAAATCGAACATGTGACGAGCCGCGTGCCGCTTGAGCTGCTTGTGGCTTATCGACAAAAGCAGACGTTCCAGACCCAGCGGATCTTCGTTTTCCAGCAATTGGGTTGCCTCTTTGATCCAGGGCATGAGCCGTTCCAGCCGAAAGCTGGGATCACCCCAATTTGCGGGGATGTGGCGGCTCCATCGTCCGACTCCGAATGCGCCTGAAGGTGCTGGTTCTCCGCGTTTCCGCAATCGCAGCGCCGCGACCACAGAGCGTAGTTCCATGCGTTCCATGAGGAGTTTACGCAAGGTGGGCTGAGGGATGTCCACCATCGCTTGTTTGCAGCGCTGGATCGCCTGTACGTCGGTGACATCCATGTCGTAGGCGTTCCAGCTCAACGCGTGCTCGAGGATCTTTAGAACTTTGCTGTCCTCCGGTGTCAAAGCCGTCAATCGACGGTCCAGCCTGATACGTGACAAGGGCGGCTGCCTGGCAACGAACAACCGTTCCGAACCCGGAAGGCTGCACATCAACGCGATATAGGCGTCCTGCTTTGACATCTCAGCGGATGACCCCTTCCAGAACGGCGCGGAACCGGGGCTGCAAATGCTCCATCAACAGCGACGCCACCGCCTTATCCGTCAGGTCCAGAACAACACCCTGATCTTCTGCGCGAACGCGGATGCCTTCCTGCACGTCATCGGCTGCGTGCAACTCGATATTCTCGCGCAGCATCTTCGCAGTCAGCCCAAGAACATATTTTGTCAGCTTGCCGGATTGAATGTCATCGGCGTTTTGCTTGATGTCTTCCTGCGTGGCGACCCGGGCAGGAAGAACGACGGAAACCCTGCCATTCAAATTTGCACCTTCCCCGGCCCGGCCTACCACCTCGAGGATCATCTGCCTCAGAAGCTCGGGATCGGACATCTCTTTGGTCACGAGGCGTTCGACGTCTGCCCTGAAGCGATCCGTCAGACCCGCCTTCATGGTCAGCACGGCATCCCGCATCGCCGTGTTCAATGCTTCTTCGCCGGCGGCCCTGTAATTATCTGTCTCCGTGCGGGCTTTCTTTTTCAACTCATCGGCTTCGCGCTTTGCCTCTGCCACGATGCGCGCGGCTTCGGCCTTGGCGTCTGCGCGCAATTTCTCGGCTTCGGCCTGACCAGCGGCAACCCCATCGTTGCGCAATTTGTCGATCAGCGCGTCAACCCCATGCGCAATCGTTCTGTCTTGTGCCATCAGCTGATCCCCGCACTGATGACCAACGCAAACACGAACGCAAAAACACCAAACCCTTCGATGATCGCGGCAGGGGCCAGAGCAAGGCCAAAAATCTCGGGCTTTTCCTTGGTCGCATTGATCGCAGCTGCACAGGCCCGACCCTGCCAGATGCCGCAATACATCAGCGCGATACCCGACAGGATGCCAATTCCGAACAGACCGCCCGCGTTTTCAGGTGTCACGTCGCGGTTCAGGGTGAACATGATGACGATCCCATAGATGACCATCGTTGAGGGAAACGCGGATACACCCACGAAACGGCCATAGCCGCCCTCGGTTTCCGTCATGGCCCCGATACTGGCCATACCGGCGATCGAACACCCTATGGCGCTGGCCGCAGCCCCCAACGCCATTGGCGCATAGATACCCAGCCAACCCAGTGTAAGAACGAGCTCATTCATTCCTGAACCTCCTTGCGGGCAAATGGACGAAAGATGACACCTTCATCCGGCAGACCCCATTTAAAGAATTCGATGTAATTGAGACGCAAGCCGTGCACGACGCCGCTCATCATCGCGAGCGCGAAGTTTAATACATGACCTATGATCAATATCAGCAACCCAAACAGAATGCCCGGCCCCCTAAGGGCCTGCATGACCGACACCGCCAGATCATTGAACGTGATCGCCAGCGAGGCCGAAGCAAGGCCCAACGCGAAAAGACGCATATAGCTGAGAACATCCCCAAACCCGCCCATCGCCCCGGCAAGGCTTTGAACCCCTTCGAGCAAACGCCGGATCCAGTCCATCGGCCTCTGGATGACCCGCTCGCTAGAAAACAGGACAATCGCCACGATGCCGGCGGTCAGGATAGCTGCGCCCGGCACCGGCGACTTGCCGTTCATGTAGCCGAGCCAAAGGACAAACCCGCCGATCAGGGCCGCAATCCAGCCCAGATTGGCAACCGCCTTGCGTTGCCCCCACGCCACACGGGCCGCAAGGGCGTTGGCCAGGACAAGGTGGATAACGCCAACGACGATCGAGACCATCATCATCGCGCCGAAATCGTTCAAATCCAGCACCTTGAGCCTTGCCCAAATCGAGTCCGCAGCCGGTGATACCCCAAAATAGCTGCCCACCATGACCCCGTAAAATATCGTAACAGCCGAGATGATCAGGCCGAACAGACGCCAAGATCTTTGACCAGCGGTGCGGTCCATCCGTCTCCAAAAGGCCAGCACCGCCAGCAGGATGACAGCACCGTACCCGGCATCCGCCACGATCATGGCAAAGAAGATCGCGAAGGACGTCGAGACGATGACGCTGGGGTCCCAGTCCTGATATCCGGGCACTTGATAGAACAGCGCCAGATCGACAGCGGCCCTGCGGTTTTCAGGCTGCTCCAGCAAGGTCGGAGGCGCGTCGCCCGGCCCCGGATCTTCAATCAGGACGGCCGAGCCCTTGGCGTTTGCCATGGCAAGAACAGCATCCACCTGATCCACGGGAACCCACCCCTGCAAAGCAAATAGTGCCTCTTCGTCGCGTACTTTCTGCGTTGCATGGGCAAGCTCAGCGGCACTTTCGGCGACGGACAGGTTCCGGCGCATCAATGTCAGATAGCGCGTCAGCGCCACGCGTTCGGCTTCCAACGCCTCGAGGGCGATCTCGGCCTCTTCCAACTGGGCCTCAAGCTCGTGTACCGGCAGCGAACCGACATGGGTTCGCGGAACAGGAAGAACACCATCATCGGGTTCGTCAGGTGAAATCAGAACGGCGTAAAGGTACCGGTGATCTTCCTCCAATATTGCCCAAGGAAGCTTGACCTCGGACATGGCATCCCGGTGCTTCAGCGGCAGTTGATAGAACCACAGCCTGTTGCCAGCCAGCACATCGGTCGGCGGAAAATCCAAATCACCCCAGGGTCGCACCTGGGCGATGCGATGCGCCAGAAAGTCACGCCGGTCCATCGTATCCCGAACGCGCTGCATGAGGTCGGTCACCTCGCGCACGAAACGATCCATGTCGAAATCAGGCGCACGCTGGACCTGGCGGCGCGGGTCAGGCACTTCTGCAAGGAAACGCAATGCCTTATACGCCTCTCTTGCACCGCGCTCACTGATCTTTTCCGGCTCTTTCGGTGCGGGAACAAGCGGCAAAACATGCATGCAGCCAAGGGCCTGAAGCGCCTCAAGCGTTTCCGCCTTTCGGGCAGCAGGCCCGATCAGAGACATCTTTTTCAGACGCGCAACGCTCATATCAAAGCCTCCTGCGCGTGTTTGCGTTTCGATATCTTCGACCGCACAACGGCCTGCATCTGTTCGTCGCTCAGGTAAATGCGGATTTTCTTGATGTTGGCTTTGGCGCGCGGGATCAGAACCTTTTCGAACAGGTTGACCCGCTGGGTAATGGTGGCCACCGCCTTGTCAAAGATTCGAACGCGTTCTTCGGCAATCTTCACCCGCACCCGCGCTTCGATGACGTCGTGCAGCAAAAGCGCAGCGGCATCGACCCAATGGGGCTTGGCCAAAACGGAATACGGGCGCACCACCAACTCGATCCGATCAAGGTCAGGCAGTTTGACCCCTACCACATTGACCTCTTTGACCTTGTAGTCCTTGAGTTTGACCAGCCCATCCAGAGCGACACCCTGCTGGGCCAGCATCGGCAGCTTTTCGCCAACCTGCTGCACCAACGCCTGCACATTTTGCTCAAGGCGGTCGACCTCTTCCCGGGCCCGGACCCGTTCAGCCATCAACTGTTGTCTCTTCAGGTCCAGCGACGGCAGGAACCGCTCATAGCTTTTCAGCTGCGTCTGCTCGCGCGCAAGCGACGATTTATTCAGCTGCAACCGCGCCATTGGCATCCTTCGGGAAATACTTGTCGATCAACGCCTGCTTCATCAGCAACTGTTCCGGCGCAAAACACTCTGCCAGCGTCTTCCAACCCAGATCCAGCGCCTCTTCCAGCGGGATCGAAACATTGATGTCCATGAACCGAGACCGGAACAGGCCGCCGAATTTCAGCAATTGGTGATCATAGTCTGACAGGTCGAAGGCCATCGCCTGTTTTTGCGAGGCATCGCGGCTTTCAGAATAGAAACGGATCATCGTGTTCATGATCTGCCCGTGATCTTCACGGGTGCTCTTGCCGATCACGTTCTGCTTGAGGCGCGACAGGCTGCCGAACGGATCGATCACGCCGGAATGCAGATAGAACTGCCCTTCGGTGATATAGCCGGTGTTGTCAGGCACCGGGTGGGTTACGTCGTTGCCGGGCATGGTCGTGACGGTCAGAACCGTGACCGACCCGCCTTTGGCATAGTCACAGGCTTTTTCGTATCGGCGCGCAAGCTGCGAATACAGGTCCCCCATATAGCCGCGCTGAGATGGCACCCTCTCCTGACTGATGCCTACCTCTTTCATCGCGTCAGCATAGGCGGTCATGTCCGTCAGCAGGACCAGCACGCGTTTGCCCTCTTCCACAGCGAATTTCTCGGCCACTGCCAATGCCATGTCCGGCACCAGCAGACGTTCGACCAAAGGATCCATCGCCTGATTGACGAACATGACGGTGCGCGAAAACACACCTGCATCTTCGAACGAGGTACGAAACGCGTGGTAGTCGTCAAAAATCAGCCCCAGCCCGCCAAAGATCACGATATCCGCGTCGGCCTGAATACCGATTCGGCTGAGGAACGCGTTGAATGGCTCGCCTGAAACCGAGAAGATCGGAATTTTCTGGCTCTCGACCAATGTGTTGAACACGTCGATCATCGGCACATCCGTGCGGATCATTCTGTTTGGAACCGCGCGTTCCGCCGGATTGACGGTCGGTCCGCCAATATCGATGTGCGGTTCCGCAGACAGGTCGGGGCCTCCATCAATGGCCACACCGGCGCCATCAAAAACGCGGCCCAGAATGTTGGCCGAATAAGGTGTCTGCATCGGGTGACCGAGAAAGGTTGCCGTTGCTTCGGTCGATATGCCCTTGGTGCCGGAAAACACTTGCAACGTGACGACATCGCGGTCGATGAAGATCGTCTGAGCCAGTGTTTTTCGGCCATCCACCGTCTCGATCACAGCGAGGTCGTTGAACCGGACAGCCGGTCCCCCCTTGCTCTGGATCGGAACCCGGACCTTGATTGTGTCCCCGACGATTTCCAGAACACGCGTGTACTTCAACAGACTTCGGGACATTGCTTATCCTCACTGTTCCAAGTCGTTTTTCGTAATTCGCGCCGCACGTCTCAGCGGTAATTTTTGTAATGACAATCCTAGCTTACAACGAATTCAAAAATTGGCAAACGAGTTCGGCCCCGCCCCTTTCGAAATGCCTGAACGTCAATTACTAAATTTTTAGTTTGACACATACGCAGGAAATCGCTGATGCTGTGCGTCATCCGGTTTCCGCCGGAGAACCATAAATTTTTGGGAGGAGACAGATGCGGAGACATCTACTTTCCGCAGTGGCGGCGGCTGCCGTCATTGCGGGGCACGGTCCTGCTTGGGCCGACGAAGCCGCAGCACAACGTTGGATCGACGACGAATTCCAGCCATCGACCTTGTCGAAAGACGAACAAATGGCCGAGATGCAGTGGTTCATCGAAGCTGCACAGCCTTACGCAGGTATGGAAATCAATGTCCTGTCCGAAGGTATCCCGACACATTCCTACGAATCCGAGGTGCTGACCAAGGCGTTCGAGGAAATCACCGGTATCAAGGTCAACCACCAGATTCTGGGTGAAGGTGAAGTGGTTCAGGCCGTTCAAACCCAAATGCAAACGGGTCGGAACCTTTATGACGGCTATGTCAACGACAGTGACCTGATCGGCACCCATTCGCGTTTGCAGCTGGCCTATCCGCTGACGGACATGATGGGCGGTGACTGGGCCGCGACGACTTCGCCGACGCTGGATCTGGATGACTTCATGGGCATTCAGTTCACCACCGGACCGGACGGCAAGCTGTATCAGCTGCCCGATCAGCAGTTTGCGAACCTGTACTGGTTCCGCAAGGACTGGTTCGATGATGAGGCGAACAAAGCCGCGTTCAAAGAAAAGTACGGCTATGATCTGGGCGTTCCGGTCAACTGGTCCGCGTATGAAGATATCGCCGAGTTCTTCACCAATGATGTGAAAGAAGTCGATGGTACCACGATCTACGGCCACATGGATTACGGCAAGCGCGCGCCCGACCTCGGATGGCGCATGACCGATGCCTGGCTGTCGATGGCCGGTGCCGGCGACAAGGGCGAACCGAACGGTGTGCCTGTCGACGAATGGGGCATCCGCATGGAAGCGGGCACCTGTAACCCTGTTGGCGCTTCGGTGTCGCGTGGTGGTGCTGCAAACGGTCCGGCTGCGGTCTATGCGATCCGGAAATGGGATGAATGGCTGCGGGCCTATGCGCCTCCGGGTGCCGCGTCTTATGACTTCTACCAGTCACTGCCGGCACTCAGCCAGGGCAATGTGGCCCAGCAGATCTTCTGGTACACGGCCTTCACCGCCGACATGGTCAAGCCGAAGTCCGAAGGCAACAACACCGTGGATGACGAAGGCACGCCGCTGTGGCGGATGGCACCCAGCCCGCACGGCCCCTATTGGGAAGAAGGCCAGAAGGTTGGCTACCAAGACGTGGGGTCCTGGACGTTCCTCAAATCGACCCCCTCGGATCGTGCCCAGGCAGCCTGGCTTTATGCCCAGTTCGTGACCTCCAAAACTGTCGACGTGAAGAAGTCCCATGTGGGTCTGACCTTCATCCGCGACAGCTCGGTCAACCACGAGTCGTTCACCGAACGCGCACCCAAGCTGGGTGGTCTGGTCGAGTTCTACCGCTCGCCTGACCGCGTGGCATGGTCGCCGACTGGCATCAACGTGCCGGATTATCCGAAGCTGGCCCAGATCTGGTGGCAGCAGATCGGTGACGTGAACTCGGGCGCCTTCACCCCGCAAGAGGCGATGGATCGTCTGGCCGAAGAGATGGACATCACCATGGCCCGGATGCAGGCCGCGGATGAAAGCGCCGGTGTCTACGGCGGCTGCGGTCCACGCCTGAACGAGCCGCAGGATCCGTCCTTCTGGTTGGAAAAAGCAGGTTCGCCCAAGGCCAAGCTTGAGAACGAAAAGCCGCAAGGCCAGACCGTCAACTATGACGAACTGGTTCAGCGCTGGCAGTCTCAGTAAGCCGTTGAAACCCAGGGGGTGCCGCATCAGGCACCCCCACTTCAAGACCAGTGCATTGCACTGAAGGACCGGAACCCACGGACATGATCGAACTTCAAGACGCGACCAAAAGGGTCGGCAACGTCATCCATATCAAGCCCACAAACCTGACCCTTCAAACAGGCCACTTCAACGTGCTGCTGGGCGCGACGGGCTCGGGCAAGACCTCTCTGATCAAGATGATGGCCGGGCTGGACCCGATCGCCTCGGGCAAGGTCCTGATGGATGGGCAGGACGTCACACGGCTGAATACGCAGAAGCGAAAAATCAGCCTCGTGCACCAGTTCTTCGTGAACTACCCGCATATGACCGTATTCGACAATATCGCCTCGCCATTGCGCGTGGCAGGCATGGCGCAATCCGAGATCGAAGGTCGCGTGGAAGAGGCCGCCGACCTGCTGCAATTGCGACCGATGCTGCACCGCCGCCCGCACGAGCTGTCGGGTGGGCAACAACAACGCACAGCGCTGGCGCGTGCCATTGCCAAAGAAAGCCGCGCCGTGTTCCTTGACGAACCGCTGGCCAACCTCGACTACAAACTGCGTGAAGAACTGCGCGAGCAGCTGCCCGACCTGTTCGCAGGTCGCGGGGCCGTGGTGGTCTATGCCACGTCCGAGCCCGAAGAGGCGCTGCTGCTGGGCGGCTACACCGCCCTGATGGAAGATGGTCGCGTGACCCAGTTTGGGCCAACCGCTGACATCTATCGCAACCCCGAGAACATCGCCGCCGCGCGGGTCTTTTCGGACCCGCCGATCAATGTCGCACGCATCACCGTTTCCGCTGCGCAGGCGCAACTGGCTGGAGGAGGTGGCTGGGCCGTAACCGACATGGCCGACGGAGATTACATGGTCGCGGTGCGGCCGCATCGCGTGACGCCGTTCCGTACGTCTGACGCGGACGTGGAACTGACCGGCCGCGTGATCGTGACCGAGCTTTCGGGCTCGGATTCCAGCGCGCATTTCCAGCATGGCGAGGACGCCTGGGTGTCGCTGGCCGCCGGGGTCCACCCCTATCAGGTGGGCGAGGACCACACATTCTTCATGAACCCGGCCCATTGCCGGTATTTCGGCCAAGACGGCAAAAGGGTGGCCTGACATGGCACAGATCAAACTTTCAAACCTCCGCCACAGCTACATGCCGTCGCCAAAAGGCCCCGAAGATTATGCGCTGAAGGAAATCGACGTGACCTGGCGTGATGGCGGGGCCTATGCCCTGCTGGGCCCGTCGGGCTGCGGCAAGTCCACGCTGCTGAACATCATCTCGGGCCTGCTGACCCCGTCCGAAGGGCAGATCCTGTTCGACGACCGTGACGTGACCGCTCTGCCCCCTGATCAGCGCAACATCGCACAGGTGTTCCAGTTTCCGGTGATTTACGACACGATGACCGTGGGCGAGAACCTGGCCTTTCCGCTGAAGAATCGCGGCGTCGATCCGGCGACGATCAAGCGCCGCGTCGATGCGATCGCCGAGATGCTGGATGTCACCGACATGCTGAACACCCGTGCCAGCGGCCTCAGCCCGGACAACAAGCAGAAAATCTCGATGGGTCGCGGCCTGGTCCGCGACGACGTAAACGCGGTGATGTTCGATGAACCTCTGACCGTGATCGACCCGCATCTGAAATGGAAGCTGCGGTCCAAGCTGAAAGAACTGCATCAGCGCGTCAAGGCGACGATGATCTATGTCACCCACGACCAGACCGAGGCCCTGACCTTCGCGGACGAGGTCGTGGTGATGCAAGAGGGCGAAGTGGTGCAGATCGGCACCCCGGTAGAATTGTTCGAGCGCCCGCAGCATACGTTCGTGGGCCATTTCATCGGCTCGCCCGGCATGAACGTGCTGCCTTGCGAAGCGCGCGGCGACCGCGCCCTGTTCGAAGGGCACGAAGTCATGCTGGAAGGTCCCATTCATGGTGATGGCGGCCGCACCGATCTGGGTATTCGCCCGGAATATGTCGGCTTCGGCGAGACCGGCATCCCGGCGCATGTGACTAAGGTTTCCGACATCGGTCGCCACTTTGTGGTCAGCGCGATGGTCGGCAATACCGCCCTAAAGGCCGTGACCGAACACAGCGCGCCCGAACCCGGATCACAGGTCTTCCTGCAATTCAAACCCGAACAATCCCGCGTCTACCGCGACGGCTGGATCGCAACCGAGGAGCGGGCCCAATGAGAACAGAAAATCAAAAAGCGTGGTTCTTTGTCCTACCCGTGCTGGCACTGGTCGCGTTCAACGCGTTGGTGCCGATGATGACAGTGGTCAACTATTCGGTGCAGGAAACCTTTGGCAATAACCAGTTTTTCTGGGAAGGCCTGGGTTGGTTCGAACAGATCCTGCGGTCGGACCGGTTTCAGGCAGCACTTGGACGACAGTTCCTGTTTACTTTCCTGATCCTGATCATCGAAGTGCCTCTTGGCATCATCGTGGCCCTGTCGATGCCGCGCAAAGGTTTCTGGGTGCCTGTCTGTCTGGTGCTGATGGCCCTGCCGATGCTGATCCCGTGGAACGTTGTTGGGTCCATGTGGAACATCTTCACCCTGCCCAAAATCGGTCTGTTGGGATATTTCCTGAATGACGTTCTGGGCATCAACTATGACATGACGCAACAGCCGCTTTCGGCCTGGATCACCGTGATCGTCATGGATGTCTGGCACTGGACGTCGCTGGTCGTGTTGCTGTGCTATGCAGGCCTCGTGTCGATCCCGGACGCCTACTATCAGGCGGCCAAGATCGACGGCGCAAGCCCATGGTCGGTGTTCCGCTACATCCAGCTGCCCAAGATGAAGACGGTTCTGACCATCGCGGTCCTGCTGCGGTTCATGGACAGTTTCAACATCTATACCGAGCCCTTCGTGCTGACCGGGGGTGGGCCCGGCAACTCGACCACCCTGCTGTCGATCGACCTTGTGAAGATCGCGCTGGGGCAGTTCGACCTTGGCCCTGCGGCTGCGATGAGTCTGATCTATTTCGCCATCACGCTGCTGGTTTCGTGGCTCTTCTACACCCTCATGACAAAGGATGACGCGCAATGAAGAAGCGGTCCATCATCCCGATCCTCTATATCGCGTTTCTGATGCTGCCGATCTATTGGCTGGTGGCGATGTCCTTCAAGACTACGAACGAGATCCTGTCGGGCTTTTCCCTGTTCCCCCAGACCTTTACGCTGGGGAATTACATCACCATCTTCACGGACCCGACGTGGTACTGGGGCTATATCAACTCGATCACCTATGTGACGTTGAACACGGTGCTTTCGGTCAGCGTTGCCTTGCCCGCTGCCTATGCGTTTTCGCGGTATCGGTTTTTGGGCGACAAGCAGCTGTTCTTCTGGCTGCTGACCAACCGGATGGCCCCGGCAGCGGTCTTCGCCTTGCCGTTCTTCCAGCTCTATTCTTCGATCGGCCTGTTCGACACGCATCTGGCTGTGGCACTGGCGCATACATTGTTCAACGTGCCGCTGGCAGTTTGGATTTTGGAAGGCTTCATGCGGGGAATTCCAAAAGAGCTGGATGAAACCGCCTATGTCGACGGCTATTCCTTCCCGCGTTTCTTCGTGACGATCTTCCTGCCCAATATCAAAGCGGGCGTGGGCGTGGCGGCCTTCTTCTGCTTCATGTTCTCGTGGGTGGAAATGCTGCTGGCCAAGACGCTTACGGCGGTCGAGGCCAAACCCATCGCCGCCGTGATGACCCGCACCGCGTCCAGCGCGGGCTATGAATTGGGCCTGCTGGCCGCCGCCGGCACCCTGACCATCATCCCCGGCGCCATCGTCATCTGGTTTGTCCGCAACTACATCGCGCGTGGTTTCGCGATGGGACGTGTGTGAGGTTCGATATGCGTAAACTTCTTCTCATCCTTCTTTTCCTGCCTTCCACGACCTTTGCCCAGCAGGCCGGATGGGGCAGCGTCGGCCAGCAAGAGGAAAAAGGCTTTTCCTGGACTGCGCCACTGTGGCCCGACTTCTGGATGGCCTGGACCCCGGCGACACTTGCCGTATTTATCGGCATCTTTTCGGCCATCGCACTGATTGGCATTCTTGAGGGCTTCAAGTATCGCGATGGCATAGAACGGCGCGGTGTACTGGGGCTGACAACCACATTGGGCGATCGGCTCTTCATCACCCTTCTGGGGTCCGCCTATATCTTCCTCGCCTGGCTGGGCCTTGTCGGGCAGCCGGTATGGACACCTCTTTTCCTGTCTATCGGCTGGGGCGTTTTTGTGTTCTGGAAAGTTTAGACTTTGAGAAATCGCGAAAGGATGCTTGTCTGTCAGGCATACTAAACATGACAACACCGAGATCGATGCGAAAGAAAAAGACAACAAATCTGCTGACCGAGGTTGAACTGGAGTTCATGAACGAGCTCTGGGCCCTCGGGCAAGGCTCGGTGCGAGATGTCCTGGACCGCCTGCCTTCGGAGCGCAATCTGGCCTATACATCCGGTGCCACGATCCTGCGTATTCTGGACGAGAAAGGTTTTGTGGAAAGCCGCAAGACAGGAAAGACCCTGATCTATACGCCGCTTCTGGAAAAGGACAGATATCAGGCCCGGTCTTTGCAAAACCTGTCCCGCACTCTGTTCGACGACACACCCGCCACACTGGTGGCCCGGCTTGTCGATGATGCGGGGCTGAGCGAAGCCGACCTGGAGGAAATTCGAGCACTGGTAGAAAGGAGACTGCAAAATGACAGCGGTTAGACCGGTTCTCGACACGTTTATCGAACTCAACATCGTGCTGGCCTTGTCAGCCGTCATCTGGCTGGCGGCCCGCGCAGCCCTGACCCGAACAGCCCTGCGCCACAGCTATGTCGCGCAGTTGCGTGCGCTCAAGGCGCTGTGCGTGTGCGTCCTGATCAGCCCGTTTCTTGCGTTGGGCGTGTCATCATTCGCCTCTTACGCATGGCCGGGCAGCGCCATGGCGCTTGGCGACATCGCCGTTGCCGCCTATCTGCGCGGCGATATCGCCATGCCCGCCACCCAGTTCGAGGCCTTGCTGAACACCCGTGAACGGTGGGTGGACCTTGCATTGTCAGGGCAACAGCCGGTGATCACTGCCCTTGCAACGCTGCTTGTTTTGGTCGCCGCCCTGTTTGCGGCCCGCGCTCTGAGGGACGCGGCGATGATCCGTCAGACAGTCAAATCCAGCTTTCTTTGGCGGCAGTCGGCCAAGGTAGACATTCGTCTTTCGGATCGCATCACCGTACCGTTCGCTGTGCGCGGATTGCGCCGTCGCCATGTCGTTCTGCCAAGCCATCTGCTGGATACCCCGCACGAACTGCGCTTTGCTTTGGCGCACGAGCTTCAGCATGTTCGGGCCGGTGACGTGGAATGGGAACTGGGCTTTGAAATGCTGCGCCCGTTGTTGTTCTGGAACCCAGCCTATCTGATGCTCAAGTATCAGTTCGGCCGCTTGCGTGAACTGGCATGCGACCAGTCCGTGGTGGCCCGCAAACGGATCGATGCGCGCGAATACACTTCCTGCCTGCTGGATTATTGCGCGCGTACGATCTCGGCAAACAATCCTCGCGTTCTGAATGTTGCGTTTGTGACGGGCGGCAAGGCCAAGCGCGTGCTGCGTCAGCGCGTGCTTGCATTGACCGATGCACAGCCGGCGGTGCCCACCCTGCCCGCTCTGTTCCTGGGGATGGCATTGACCTTCGCCACCCTTCTTGCATTGGGGTCTGCGTCGATCCAGCAAACGCAGGACTGGAGCCATGACCGCCTGATGCTGTCAACCGTGGTCAATCTGGAACGGCTGGAAGCACGCAATCAGGGGAACTGATCCGACCTGATCACCAGCCGCGACGCCCGAACAGCGAATGAAGCCGACCCTGATCTGAAAAAGGCTCGAGCGCTTGCGAGCGCTCCAACCGCGCCACGACCCGCGCGACCATAACCCAGCCTATGACTGCAAAGATGACGCCTCCAAACGCCTGCCCCAGCAGAACGCCGGATGCGCCGGCGATCTGTGAACCAATCGTCGCGAAAACCCAAGTGCCGATAGTGTGACGACCCCAGTTTATCCATGTGGAATAGACCGGATGCCCCAGATTGTTGAAGCTGGCATTTGTCACGAAGATCACGCCATTGAAGAACGAAGCCAAAGCCAACGGGCCGCAGAACAGATAGATCAGACTTCGGGTTTCGCCCTCGGCTGCGAACAGATCCGCAATCGGTGCGCGCAGCAAAAACAAAATGGCCGACATGCAAACGACATAAAGGGCCGTGAACTTGATCCCTGCCAGAAAGGCAGCGCGCACACGATCGAACTTTTCGGCCCCGAAATTCTGCCCGATGATTGGCCCTATCGCGCCTGACAGAGCGAAGATGACCGAAAACGCCACCGGCAAAAGGCGCCCGATCACGGCCATGCCCGCAACCGCATCCGTTCCATATTGCGCGATTTCCCGCACAACGATTGCATTGCCGATCGGCGTGGCGACATTTGTCAGCACCGCTGGAATTGCAATCGCCCGCACGGGTCGCAAATCCTTTGCAACCTGCTTCAGTGAAGGGTGCGCAAATCCCCGATGCACCCGAAGCGCTGGCCACAACGCCGCCCCCAACATGCACAGCCGCGCCAGGACCGAGGCGATAGCGGCCCCATCCAGCCCCAGCCCGACCGCAAAGATCAGTATCGGGTCCAGAACCGCATTCACCACTCCGCCGTAGATCGTGGCCATCATTGACCTCCGCGCATCGCCATGAGCGCGCAGCACGGCCATCGCCGTCATCGCAATGGACATCACGAACATGGTCGGAAGGATGATCGACACATAACGCGTCGCCAGCCTCAGAACCTCTCCTTCCGCGCCAAGCAAGGACAGCAGGTAGCTGAGGTTAAACAAGACCAGTCCCGAGGTCGTCAGCCCGGCAATCAGCCCGATAACGGCCACGCTGGACGCGTAATGCCTTGCTTGTTCAGCCCGCCCGGCCCCCAGTTCGCGCGCAACCAGCGCCCCGGCGGAAATCGACAATCCGATATTGATCGCGTTGGTGAAAAACAGCAGCGTCCCGGCATAGCCCACCGCCGCCGCCAGCGCATCGTTGCCCAACATCGAGATGAAGATCATATCGACAAAGTCGACGGCAAAAATGGCCATCAGGCCAATGCTGGTGGTCAATGACATGCGTGTCACATGCAGCATCAGACTGCCGCTCAGAAACACCGCTTTGCCTGCCGATTGATCCGCCAAAACCCTGCTCGCCCCACTTGTTCGACCCCGACGGGCCTTTGATGCCGTTGCGCCCAGCAAGGGAAAGCCCCGGGCAACGCTGAAGCAAACTCACGCGTTTCCGGGGCATTGTACACAAGTTATTTTAAGGACCGGCTGATCCCACGGGGATCAAACAAATCGGTTCACGTAGTTCTCGAGGATTTCCTGACGCCCCGAGCGCGGATCTGGATTGAGATCCTCGGCCAGCACCCGCGCTGCAATCTCGTCAAGACCAGAGGTCAGCATTGCCTGCGCCTCGGGCGTATTCCAGCCCGTGTACCGATCAGCCAGCGCTTGTTCCAATCCGCCATCTTCGATCATCGCTGCCGCTGCTTTCAGGCCCCGGGCACAGATATCCATCCCGCCCACATGCGCGGCGATCAGATCTTCGGCGTCGATCGACTGCCTGCGCAGCTTGGCATCGAAATTGGTACCGCCGGTGGTAAATCCACCCGCTTTCAGGATGTGGTAATAGGCCAGCGCAACCTCGGGAGTGTTGTTGGGGAACTGATCCGTATCCCACCCGGATTGATAATCGTTCCGGTTCATGTCGATGGAGCCCAGCATCCCTTCGGCTGCGGCTACGGCAATCTCATGTTCAAAACTGTGCCCCGCCAGAATCGCGTGACCCTGTTCGAGGTTCAGCTTGACCTCATTCTCAAGCCCGTATTTGCGCAGGAAACCGATGCAGGTCGCGGCATCGAAATCATATTGGTGCTTTGATGGCTCCTGCGGTTTGGGTTCGACAAGGATCGCACCTTTGAACCCGATCTTGTGCTTGTACTCGACCACCATGTTCAGGAACCGGCCCATATGATCCAGCTCGGTTTTCATGTCGGTGTTGAGCAGCGTCTCGTACCCTTCGCGCCCGCCCCACAGCACATAGTTTTCGCCGCCCAGTTTGTGGGTGGCATCCATGCAGGATTTCACCGTGGCGGCAGCAAAGGCAAAGACGTCGGGGTCGGGATTGGTGCTGGCACCGCCCATCCAGCGGCGATGGCTGAACATGTTGGCCGTACCCCACAACAGCTTGGTGCCGGACACTTGCATCTTTTCACCGATATAGTCGGTGATCTCGTTCAACGTGTGGAGATTTTCGGCGAAGTTCCCCTGTTCAGGTCGGATATCGGCATCATGCCAGCAGAAATAGGGCTGTCCCAGAATCTGGAACATCTCGAACGCGATATCGGCCTTCATCTTGGCGCGGCCCATGTCATCCTGTGGGTGCCAGGGGCGCTCGAAAGTGGGGCCGCCAAACGGATCTCCACCCTCCCACGCGAAGGAATGCCACCACGCCACGGCAAAACGCAGGTGATCCTCCATGCGCTTGTCCAAGATGATCTCGTCCGGGTTGTAGTGGCGGAATGCGAGCGGGTTCTTGCTGTCCTCGCCTTCAAATTGGACTTCTTCAATTCCCTGAAAGAAACCGCTCGTCATTTCGCTTACCTCATTCCGTCTTTTCGCCGGGCTTTTTGCCCAGAATGATCATCGACAACAGATCGTCATCGGTGACGTCTGCGATATCGACCGTTCCAACCAATTGCCCGTTCTTCATGACCGAGGCCCGGTCACACAGCTCCATCACCGCGTGTACATCATGGTCGATCAGGAAAATCCCGATCCCCTGCGCCTTAAGCTGTTGGATCAGGTCCGCCACCATCTGTGTTTCGTGCGGGCCAAGTGCGGCCGTGGGCTCGTCCATGATCAGGATACGCGCGTTGAAATACACCGCCCGTGCAATGGCCACCGATTGACGCTGACCGCCCGACAGGGCCGAGACCGGATCATTGAACTTCTGAAAGTTCGGGTTCAGCTGCGCCATGATCTTGCGGCATTCCGCCTCCATCGCGGCGTCGTTGACCAGGCCAAAGGGCGTGACCATTTCGCGGCCCAGAAACAGGTTTGAACTTGCATCAAGGTTGTCCGCCAGCGCCAGCGTCTGATAGATCGTCTCGATATTGTTGGCGCGCGCGTCGCGGGGGTTGTTGATCTCGACCTTCTTGCCGTCGATCAGGATTTCGCCATGGTCCATCTGATAGGCGCCCGAAAGAACCTTGATCAGGGTGGATTTACCGGCCCCGTTGTGGCCCAGAAGGCCCACGACCTCGCCCGGGTAGAGATCTACCGACACATGGTCTACCGCCTTGATACCCCCGAAGGAAATCGAGATATCGCGCATTTCCACCAGCGGAGGCTGGCCGGACCCACGGCCCGAAGCTTGGTTCTGTGTTTCTTGAGTTTGCATCATTTCGCCCCCAGACGTTTGCGATAGACGATGTCGATATAGACGGCCAGAACCAGGACGGTGCCGACGACAATGTTCTGGAACGGCGCGTCAACGCCAACCATGGCCATGCCCGATTGCAGCGCCTGCATGATCAACGCGCCAAGGATTGCGCCGTAGATCGTTCCGATGCCGCCGGACAGCGCGGTTCCACCAATCACGGCAGCGGCAATCACGCGAAGCTCATCCAGCGTTCCGATATCATTCGAGTGATTGGCCAGCCGGGCCGAGGCCACAACCGCCGACAGCGCGCACAGGAACCCCATCAGGGCAAAGATCTTGACGGTCATCAAACGGGTGTTGATACCCGACAACTCGGCCGCGTCCGGGTTGCCGCCGGTGGCAAAGATGTAGCGGCCAAAGCGGGTTTTGCGGGCCACGACGGTCAATGTCACCGCTACAATGATCAGGATCAGGACCGAGATCGGAATGCCGTATCCCACAACCAACCCTTCCGGCATGGTCTCGCCGCGCGCTTCGAACATGCGTTCAAGACGGCGGGTCGGGATCGCATAGCTGTTGACGATCAACACGTACCCCATGATGGCAAGGCCGATGATCCCGGCCAGCGTTGTTTCAGCCCAAACCGGTTTGACAGGGAACCCATGAGCGGCTTTGGACCGGCGACCGCTCCACAACGCCCAGACCGCAATAGCGGTGGCGGCAAGGCCGAACAGAAGGCTGACGGTTGTACCCAAGGTCCCGTTGGTTCCGCCAAATATCAGGAACGTGCTGTCCAGCGGGCCGATTGTCTGGCCGTCAGTCATGTACCAGGCGACGTTGCGCCAGACCAGAAACCCACCAAGCGTTACGATGAAAGCCGGAATGGTCAGATACCCTACCATCCAACCGTGGAACGCACCGATCATTGTCCCGACCGCAAGACCCACCACCAACGTGATCGCCCATGTCGCGGGGTGGTTCAATCCCATCCCCAACACGTTCGGCAACAGCTCGGTCTGTGTCATCGCCATGACGGCAGATGTTGTCGCCAGAAGTGCGCCGACCGACAGGTCAATGTGGCGCATGACGATGATGAACACCATGCCGCAGGCCATGATGGCGACCGAGACGGTCTGGATCGACAGATTGAACAGGTTTCTGGGCGTCAGAAAGCGGCCGTCCGTAAAGATGTTGAAGCCGATGCACAGGATGATGAAGGCGCCGATCATGCCCAATAGCCGCATATCCAGTTCCAGTTGCTGAAACAGGTTGGACTTTGCTTTTTGGGGTACCGGCTGAGACGAAGTTTCGGTCATATCCGATCTTTCATGTTCAGCTATGATCTCTGGCCCACCCTTGCGGGCCAGAGATATCATGGTTTGGAACTTGGATTAGTTACAGGGTGCAGGGCCGTTTTCGACGCCCTGACACAGGTCTTCCAACGGAATCCAGCCAGCATCGACCACAACGGACAGGTTGTCTTTGGTGATCGGTACAGGCGCAAGGAAGACCGAGTTCATCTCGGTTCCGCCGGGCGACGTCCATTTGATGGCGCCTTCAATGTCCTCGGGGCTGGTTCCGTTGCTCAACGCAACTGCAATTTCACCGGCAGCTTTGCCCAGCTCACGCGCATCTTTCCAGACAGAAACGGTCTGCGTGCCCTTGGCGACCCGGTTCAGCGCCGCGTGATCGCCATCCTGACCCGAGACCGGAATGCCTTCCATGCCCTGTGCGGTCAGTGCTGCAACAACGCCGCCAGCAGTACCGTCATTCGAGGCCACGACGGCATCAACGTTGTTTTCGTTCGCAGTCAGGATCTGTTCCATGTTGCGCTGCGCGTTCGCAGGCAGCCAGCCGTCGGTATAAGCTTCACCCACGATGACGATATCGCCGCTGTCAACGGCGGCCTGAATGATCTCTTGCTGACCGCCGCGCAGGAAATCCGCGTTCGGATCCGTGGGCGAGCCCTTGATCATCACATAGTTGCCTTTGGGCATCGCTTCGAACACCGCGCGCGCCTGCATCCGGCCAACTTCAACGTTATCGAATGTCAGATAGAACGCACGGTCATCTTCGATCAGACGGTCATACGCGATGACCGGAATGCCTTCGTCTGCTGCTGCCTGCACTGCCGGGCCGATGGCCTGGGAATCCTGCGCCAGAATGATCAGCGCATCAACGCCCTGGGCGATCAGACTTTCAATATCCGACAATTGCTTGGCAGAAGAAGATTGGGCATCAGACGAGATGTATTCCGCACCGCCCGCTTCCAGTGCAGCCTTGATCGCCGCTTCGTCGGTTTTCCAACGCTCTTCCTGGAAATTCGACCAGCTTACACCGACCGTGGGCTCTGCAAATGCAACTGTCCCCATCAGGACCGCCACAGCAGAGGCGCTGAGAATTCGTTTCATGATTTCCTCCCGGTTTCAATGAGCCATCGTTTCATGATTCGTGGCCCCGACAATTCTGAGTAGCATATTTATTTCAGTCGGTAAAATATTTATGCTATCGGTAACAGAAAAAACCACCTAGGTTGAAACAGAGATTAGATTCGCGAGGGCAAGATGCTGAAAAGCAGAGCTTCTTCAAATGCCACGGACCAAAGGAACATCACTCGCCTGCGCGTTCTGGAAAAAATCCGGGCCAGGGGAGCCATTTCACGAATCGACATCGCCAGCGCGTTGGAGACCAGCCCAGCGACCATCACGTCCGCCACTGCCGATCTGCTGTCCGCTGGCCTGATTGAGGAAATAGAAAGCGAAACACCTTCCAAATCAGCGCGCCGCGGCAGGCCGCGAGTACAGCTGAAACTGAATGGCGCGTCACATCTGATCGCGGGCGTGAAAGTCGCCCGCCAGCAGGTTTCAGTCATTCTCGTGGACTTCGAAGGAACCGAAATCACTTCGTACACGCATCCGCTGGACCAAGCCCGCATGGCCCCGGATGCGTTTGCCGCGAAGATCCGCGCCGTGCTTGATCAGGCCTGCGCCTCGGCAAACCGATCCCTTGCCGATTTGTCCGGTGTCTGCATCGGCATCGCCGGCCTTATTGATGCAAATCAGAACTTCGTGCATTGGTCATCTTCCCTGACGGAACGAAATGTGGATTTGAGCCCGCTGTTGTCCAAGGTGCTCCCCTGCCCTGCCTTCATCGAAAACGACGCCAATCTGGTCGCAAAAGCGGAACAGCTTTTCGGATTGGGAAAGGGGCTGAAGAACTTCTTGGTTGTTACGATCGAGCACGGCATCGGCCTGGGCATCGTTCTTGACGGCAAGCTCTATCGCGGCGAACGCGGATGCGGAGCAGAATTCGGGCACCTCAAAGTTCAGTTGGACGGCGCCTTGTGTCAGTGCGGGCAGCGCGGATGCCTCGAGGCCTATGTGGGGGAATACGCCCTGATCCGCGAAGCCACGATCGCCAGTGAAGCGACGGACCCCCGCACTCTTGTCGATATACTCGCAGCAGCAAAAGCCGGCGACGCCCGATCCATTTCCGTTCTGGCCCGCGCTGGCCAAATGTTCGGCATGGGGGTTTCGAACCTGATCAATCTGTTCGACCCCGAATGCATTATCCTGTCCGGCGCCAGAGGCCGCTTTGACTACCTGCATTCAGACGAGGTGATGGCACGTGTCCAAAACGGTGTCGTCAGCGTCGACGCGCCTTTGCCCGAAATCAAGGTCAACCACTGGGGTGATTCAATGTGGGCAAAAGGGGCAGCGGCTTATGGAATTGAACAGGTCTCTATCCTGAAGGTCAGGGAACTGGCGGCTCATGCGAACTAAGATGGCAATCTTGCTTGCGGTGGCTTCCGCTGCCGCTGCGGACATCGCTCCACCCCGCTTTCAAAAGGTGGAAACCCCCGGCCATGTTTACGATGGCGGCTGGGAACATTTCGTCGGCGGGGGTGTCGCGGTCTTCGACTGCAATGATGACGACCGCCCTGAAATGTTCGTGGCTGGCGGATCAAACCCAGCACAATTGTTCATCAACACATCCGACACAGATGTCAGTTTTCTTCCGGATGCGCCAGGTCAGTTATCCTTGACCCGTGTGACCGGCGCATACCCGGTAGACATTGATGGCGATGGGATCCTGGACCTTGCGGTCTTACGCGTAGGCAAAGACCTGTTGCTGCGCGGCAAACCGAACTGCGCGTTCGAGCCGTTCACGGCACTGGGTTTTCAGCCTCAGGACCATTGGACCACCGGCTTTTCCGCCACTTGGGAACGCGGGCAAACCCTGCCAACGCTGGCCTTTGGAACCTATGTCGACCGAAGCAATCCGGACGGACCTTTTGAGGCTTGCGGGCCGACGCTTCTGTACCGACCCCAAGGCGAAAAGTATGGCGATCCTGTCCGTTTGGAACCCGGTCACTGTTCCCTTTCGATCCTGTTTTCCGATTGGGCGCGCACGGGCCGCGCGGATCTGCGTGTCAGCAATGACCGCCACTACTATGTGCGTGGCGGGCAAGAGCAATTGTGGGCTATGGAAGACACCCCGCGCCTGTACAGCGAGGCCGATGGATGGCTACCCTATTCGATCTGGGGCATGGGGATCGCCTCGCGGGATCTGACCGGTGACGGGTTTTCCGATGTTTATCTGACGTCCATGGGGGACCAGAAGTTCCAGGTTTTTGATCCTGCGTCAGATGGGCCGACATGGCGGGATGCGACTTACGACCGTGGAACAACGGCACACAGGCCACATGCAGGAGGTGACGGCCGCCCCTCGACCGGCTGGCATGCACAGTTCGGGGACGTCAACAATGACGGGCTGGACGACATTTTCGTCGCCAAAGGCAATGTTGAGCAGATGCCCGACGCGGCGCAGAACGACCCCAACAACCTGTTGATGCAGACCGCCGACGGTCAGTTTGTCGAAACAGCATCAGAGGCTGGTGTCGCGTCCATGGCAAAGTCCCGCGGCGGGGCGCTGGCGGATTTCAACGGGGATGGGTGGTTGGATTTGGTGGTGGTCAATCGCGGCTCGGACCTTGAGGTTTTCCAGAATGAACCGACGACCGGCAACTGGCTCATGATTGATCTCGGCCAGAGCCACCCCAACAGACAGGCAGTCGGCAGTTTTATCGAGGTCAGGACGCCCGAGGGCATTCAAACCCGTGAAGTGACCATTGGCGGGGGGCACGCCAGCGGAATTGCTGGGTTTCACCACTTTGGTCTAGGAAACTTCGAAACTGCGGAAACAAGGGTGATCTGGCCTGATGGTGAGCATGGAGATTGGCAGAAGGTAGATGCCAATCAGGTAATCCGCCTCGGCCGTTGATCATTGATCGACGGGCATTCCGCTGGGAACCGTTTTGGGAACACCCAGCCGCACAGCCGGATCTTCCAGCGTGCCCAGAAAACTCAAGATGGCATCGACCTCGTCATCACTCAGGTCGATGGGCGCCAGATCGTTCGACGCTGCTATGGCTTCGACATGCTGGGGGTCAAGCAAAGGCTTTTGATCCTCTGCCCCGAAAAACTCTGGCAGGTCAGCCATTTCGATGGCGTAGTTCCGCAACGCGGAAACCGGATCCAGATGATGACGCACGACATCCTCAAGCCGTGCGTAGGCACCGCTGTGGCCATATGGCGCCGTCAGGGTCACGTTGCGCAGCGAAGGCGTGCGGAATGCGAAGGCATCATCCTTGTCGCCCGTGACGCGCAGTCGCCCGTCATCCCGCACATGATTTTCGAATCGGGCTGATTTTCCGGGGCCGATCTGAGGCATGGCGATGGAATGGAACCCGTGATCGGTCTGGAACCAGCCGGAATGGCAGGCACTGCATCCAGCCTTTCCGTAGAACAGCGCCATCCCCAGCTGCGCTTGTTCGGGCAGCCTGTCTTCGCCGCGCATCGCACGATCAAACAGGCTGTTGTCAGCCCGCCACTCAAACGCGATGAAATCGGCAATGACATTGGCGATTGCGGTAAAGGAGATGTCTTCTCCGGGCGCGATGTCATCAAATCGCCTTTGATACTCTGGTATCGCCGCCACGCGCGCGGCGATCAGATCCCAGGCGCCACCCTCTTGGGTCAGCAAGCCGAGTCGTACGGCCTTGCTCACCTCGTTTTCAGAATAATGCCCCGCCATTTCGTCAGGCGACAGCACCGGAAACATCGCCTGCGCTGCCAAAGCCGATTTGAACCCCGGCCTCATATGCGTCCCCAACGGCGTTCTAATGCCATTGGGCTGTGACGGATCCGCCTCGAGGCGACCGTCATGAAAAAACGTCGTGAATTCCAGCGCCCCGAGATTCCACATCGCGGGCGAGTTCCGGGGAATGCGCTGTTCGGGCGCATTGTCTTGTGTGACCTTGCGCTGACCACCCAGCCCGATCCCACCTTCGCCGATACCCAGTGAAAGCCCGTCGGACGTTCCCAGCTTCGGATGATGACAGGTTGCGCAGCTTATGTTCTTGTTGCCCGACAGGATCGGATCGTAGAACAGCAGTTGCCCCAACTCTGCGTTAGCAAAGTCAGGTTCGATGAATTCCGGTTTCGGACCAAAGTCTTGCGCCTGAGCAATTGAAAGCGACATCCAGATGCCTACGGCATTTGCTGCAATCTGAAGTCTCATGATCGTTCCTCGGAAATCTCAAGTGTCAGAGTTTGTCGATACGGGTTGTCCGGCGTATGGATGACGGACGGGAACGCAGGGACATTCACGGCGTTCGGATATCCTGACGGCTCAATGCACAGCCCCGCACACGGGCTAAATCGGCCTGACAGATGTGCCCCGGCATAGACCTGTGCGCCGGGTTGATCTGAATACAGGTTCATCCTCAATCCCGAAGGTGCCGTGACCTCTGCCACCGGATGGTCACGGTTTCCACTTTGATCAAACACAAAATAATGGTCCAGCTCGCGCCCCTCTGCCCCGACGGTGCGGGACAACGCGAAATCTGGCACATTATCGCCGGCGGCGGAGATATCTCCGAAAGGAACGGAACGCGCGTCCAGCTCCAGCACCCGGTTCGATCTTAGCCTGAGCCGGCAGTCCATGATATCCTCTGGACAGCCCAGAGTGTAATAATTGTGCTGCGCGATGCTGATCGGCGTTGGGCGATCCGGGCGCGCCCTGATTGTATAGATCAGACGCGGACAGGTCAGTTCGACATGCACCTCGAAATTGACCGCTCCGGGAAAACCGCCTTCACCGTGAGGTGAAGTCAAGGACAGAACCGACTGATTTGGAGAGGTTTTCACGATATCCCAGTATTTGCGTGACAGCCCGCTCGGACCACCATGCAGCGTGGTCGGCCCTTCGTTTGCTGTCAGGTGATGAACACGCCCCTGCAATGCAAACTGTGCCCCGCCGATGCGGTTGGCCACTCGCCCGACCATCGCGCCAAGGTAGAACGGGTCCGACAGGTAATCCTGCGGGTTTTCGTAGCCCAATATCAAAGGTGTTTCGCCAAGCCACCAGCCTTGCGTGATTGCGCCATAGTTCAACAGGGAAACGGACATGTTTCCGTCTTCCAGAAGGACCTGCTCGACAGGCATGCGTTTGGGATCAGCCATCAGCGCGCGGCCAAAGGGGACAAAGCAGCATAGTATTCGCGATACCGCTGATATTCCGCCTCATATGCGCCGGTCAGTTCGAGACGTGGTTCAACACGCTCAGCGACTTCCGGGGACAGCATGACATCCTTGGGGTCGGCGCCGTCCACCGCACATGCAGCAAGACGCGCTGCGCCTATGGCTGCGCCAAACCCACTTCCATCGGGCACAGCAAGCGGCGTGTTCAGAACCGTGGCCAGCGTTTCCAGCCAAAACCGCGACCGCGCCCCGCCACCGACGACCAGCAGACTTTCGGGATTGGTGCCCGTGCTTTTGAGCGCCTCCAAACAATCGCGCATGGCAAAGGAAACCCCCTCTGTCACGGATTGCGTCAGGTCAGCGGGTTCCGACGCGATATCCAGCCCCAGGAATGCCCCGCGTATGTCACTGTCGTTATGGGGCGTCCGTTCACCGGACAGGTACGGAAGGAAGGTGATCTTTGACGGCCCCTTCACCGAATCCGGCAGGGTCGACGCCAGCGCACCGACGGGTTGACCGAGGTGACGCGACAGCCAGTTGAGACTGTTGGTGGCCGACAGGATCACACCCATTTGAATCCAGCGATCCGGAACCGCATGACAAAAGCAATGAACAGCTGTTTCCGGCGCGGGCGCATAGCTTTCCTTTGCGACCAGCAGCACACCCGAAGTGCCCAAGGAAAGAAATCCGCGGCCCTCACCAATACTTCCGATACCGCAGGCCGCTGCCGCATTGTCACCGGCCCCGCCGGCAACCACGACGGGCCCGGGCAAGCCCCACTGCCCGAGGATCTCTGACCGCAGTTCTCCGCCTGCCGAACTGCCTTCAACCAGGTCTGGCATTTGGTCCCAGCGCATGTGGCTTTGATCCAACGCGGTGACTGACCATTCTCGCTTTCCAACGTCCAGCCACGCCGTACCGGCGCTGTCGGATATGTCGCTGACATAGGAACCGGTGAGCCAGAAACGCAGATAATCCTTCGGAAGCAACACTTTGGATGTCTTTTCAAACACGTCGCGCTCGTGTCTGCGCACCCATTCCAGCTTGGGTGCGGTGAAACCCGGGAAAACGATGTTCCCGGTGATCGCGCGCATCGATGGCAGACCATCCAGCTCCGCAGCTTCCTGCGCTGATCTCGTGTCGTTCCAAAGGATACAGGGCCGCAGCACTTTGCCATCCCGATCCAGCAACGTGGCACCGTGCATGTGGCCGCTCAGACCAACGCCGCGCACCGCAGAAAATGCAGCACCATTCAACGCGCGCAATTGGGCAACGACGTTTTGGCAGGCTTCCACCCAATCGGACGGATCTTGTTCCGACCAGCCGGGATGCAACGTCGATGTCTCAACACCTGCTTCGGCTTCGGCGACGACTTTGCCCTCTTCGCTGACCACAATTCCCCGAAGACCTGACGTCCCCAAATCCAGACCGAGATACACGCGATTTTCCCCCTTCGTATGCCGCACGGATCGCGGGCGCAACAAAGCGCACCCCAAGCCGATGTCAGACCTTACCAGCACAGTTTGCGCTAACACAACAATCCGAAACAAAAGATGGCCGGTATTTTTGCGGGCCGCCTCACAGACCGCGTGAGATCACCGGCAAACCCGATCATGGTTTAACTGAACTCAGCTGGACCGGAAAATTTTTCGAATTGCCTGACGCAGATTTCACGTAAACAGTTCAACTAGTTCTCAGCCCGCTGATTTCGTTTTGACTGACCCTCTGGAAACGAAAACAGCCTCACGAAGGAATGCGTCGAATGCAGTCACATGCCAAGGTTGTCGTCGTAGGAGGCGGATGCGTTGGGGCTTCGGTTCTTTATGGGCTGACGCAGCACGGGTGCACAGATGCAGTCATGCTGGAGAGAACGACGCTGACCTCCGGCTCTACCTGGCATGCGGCGGGTCTGCTGGTCACCTTCGTGCGATCCCACAACGTTTCGAAGATGACGATGGAGACCATCCGCATCTATTCCGAAGTCGAAAAGAAGATCGGCGCCTCGGTCGGACTGCGCCAGGTGGGCCAGTTGCGCGTTGCCAATACGCAGGAACGCTGGGACGAGTTCCTGTCCTATGTCTCGATTGCCGAAGCTGCCGGTGTTCCCTGCAAACTGCTGACGCCAGAAGAAATCGCCGAACTGCACCCTCTGCTCAACCAATCGGAACATATTCGCGGCGGCATCCTGCATACCGAGGACGGCTATGTGAACCCTGCTGACATCACCATGGCAATGGCCAGGCTGGCGCGCGAGAAAGGCGCCAAAGTGTTTCAGAACACCGAAGCGCTGGCTTATGAAAAACTGGAAAACGGTCATTGGAAGGTGACAACCAATCAAGGTGAGATCACTTGCGAACATCTTGTCTTCGCGACCGGAAACTATGCCCGCGAAAACGCGCGCCGTGTTGGTCTGGATCTGCCTTGCATTCCAATCGTTCACCAATATTGGACGACCGAAACCGTTCCGCTGCTGAAAGAACGCCGCGCGCAAGGGTTGCCCGAGTTCCCGATCCTGCGGGATGAAGATTACGGTGCCTATCTGCGCGAAGATGTGGGCGGCATTCAGTTCGGCCCATATGAGTTCACCAAAGACCTCAAGCTATTTGCCGAAGATCGCGTGCCGCCTGACTTTGGCGCCGACCTCTTGCCCGAAGATTTCGACGCGGTCCAAGCGCAGTGGGAACGTGCCATCGAGAGGGTTCCGACACTTGCAGAGGTAGGTATCAAGGCCAACACCCGAGGTCCGTTCCAGATGACACCGGACGAGTTGCCGCTTGCGGGACCCGCACCGGGGCATGAAAACCTGTGGCTGGCCGAAGGCATGCCCGGCGGCATATTGTGGGGTGGAACCGTTGGTGAACGTCTGGCCCGCTGGATTGTCGATGGGGATCCGGGCATGGACATGTCTGAACTCGACCCACGCCGTTTTTCGGATTACGCGTCCAAGCGGTGGACCATGGACAAGGTGCGCGAAACGTGGGGGACCCACATGAACGCGCACATCCCCGGAGAAGATTTTCCCGGTGCGCGCCCGATGAAAACGATGGGGTCCTACGATCTGCTGAGCGCGCATGGCGCCGTCTGGACCAGCTTCAACGGATATGAGTTTCCGCGCTGGTTCGCCAAATCGCGCAAGGAAGCTGTTCCGGAACATTCCTTCCGACGCACCAACCACATGGAACGCGTTCAGGAAGAGGTGCGCACCACCCGTGACGTGGCCGGGTTCATCGAGATGTCGCCGATGACCAAGTTCACCGTGCGCGGACCGGGGGCTGCCAAATGGCTGGATGGCGTTATGGCGAACAGGCTGCCCAAAGTGGGGCGAATGACCCTGTCGCTTTTGTTGAACCCAAAGGGCGGCATGGATGCGGAATACACGGTCGCCCGCTACGCCGAGAATGATTTTTACCTGGTTTCCACCCCGAACTGGCGCGCCTACAACTGGGATGAACTGCAACGTTTGCTGCCCGATGACAGCTCTGTCATTCTTGAAGATGTTTCAGAACAACTGGGCGTGATTGCACTGGCAGGCCCCAAGGCACGAGAGATCCTGCAACCATTGACCGACAATGATCTGTCGAACGAAACCTTCCCCTGGCTTTCTGCGCAAATGGGTGAAGTGGGGTACGCCAAGGGCGTTCATCTGCTTCGCGTGTCCTATACCGGCGAGCTGGGGTGGGAACTGCATCATCCGGTCGGTTACAACCGCCATCTTGTTGACCTGCTGCTGAAGGCCGGTGTGAAACCTTTCGGGCTTGAGGCACTGGAATCCATGCGTCTTGAAAAGTCTTATCGCGCCATCAATCGCGAAATCTGCAAGGACATGACGCCATACGAGGCCGGCCTTGATCGGTTCGTGGTAACAGATGGTCGCGACTTCATAGGCAAGGCCGCTCTTTTGAAACAGAAAAAGGATGGCGCGTACCGGCGGTTGGTCACGCTGAAACTGCCCTTTGGCGAAACATCGGTGATGTTTGACGAGGGTGTCTATGCTCAGGGCAAGCTGATCGGCCGTGTTACCTCGGGCGGGTTCTCTTATTATTGCAACCACGACATTGCGATGGCACTACTGCCACAGAACATGACGGCGCCCGGAACGAAAATGCAGGTGCTGGTCCACAATGAGATGCGCGACGCCGTGGTCATCGACACATGTGCTGTCGATCCCGCAAACACACGCCCGCGCGCTTGAGTGCGAAACAGAAAGACGGGACTCGAACGGATGACCGAACAACCGACAAAAACGCTTTCTCTTGCCGAAGTTCGGGACTTGGCCAAATCGGTTCTTGTTTCTGCCGGAGCGGACACGCGCAGCAGTGATGTACTTGCCGATATCGTCACCCGGTCTGAACGGGACGGCCCGCGCAGCCACGGGTTGCGCATGTTGCCGGTCTATGTCCAAAGCTTCACGTCCGGCTATGCCAACGGGCACGCGAAGCCCAAAACCGAAAAGGTTGCCCCGGGCGTTTTGCGCTGTGATGCCGACAACGGGTACTATCAAGTTGCAGCGACAGCAGCCCGCGAGGATCTGATCGCGATGGCCCGGGAAAACGGGATTGCCGCGTTCACCTGCGCGAACTGCCACCATCTGGGTGCGTTACGGTTTGACACAGAACCTTTGGCCGAAGCCGGATTGGTGGCCTTTGCCGTGATCAACTCGTTGTCCATGGTGGTTCCGCAAGGTGGGGTTCGCCCGGTTTTTGGCACCAACCCCATGTCTTTTGCCTGCCCGCGTGATGGCGATGCGCCCGTGGTCTGGGATCAGGCCTCGTCCATGGTGGCCCTCATGGATATCCGCATGGCCGCCGCCGAGGGGCACGACCTGCCCCGCCCTGCCGGTCTTGATCCCCAAGGCGAGCCCTCGACAGACCCAAATGCCATCCTTGAAACCCGCAGCCTATTGCCGTTCGGAGAGCATAAAGGGGCCGCGATCGCCTTCATGGTAGAGGTGTTGGGCGCCGCGCTGGCGGGAGGAACCCTGTCCGTTGACAACAAAGAGCGCGAATCTTTCGGCGCCCTGAACATCAAAGGTGGAGCGACCCTGATTGCCATCGATCCCACCCGGTTCGGCAACGCGGCCTTCAACGAATATGTCGCCCGCATCTGCGCCGAGATTTCCGGCAACGGGTCCGCCCGGGTTCCGGGCGACGGTCGCCTTGCAAAACGGGCAGCCGCCGAAGCCCAAGGCATCGCCGTGAGTACCGAGGTTCTGGCCGCACTTGGCTGAAACTGAAATCACCCGCCATCGAATGGCCGGACGGCACCTGCCCGGCTTTCCAACCACGCCACTCAATGGCCGCCGAAATAGGCCTCGAGCAAGCGTTTGTCATTTCTCAGTTCGTCAGCCGTGCCCGACGTCTGCATCCGCCCGGACTCCAGCACATAGATGCGGCTGGCAAGCGACAGGGCAAAATTGGCATTCTGTTCCGTGATGACGACGGTCAGCCCGTATTCCTTGTTCAGCTGACGGACGACTTCGGCAATCTCGTGACAGATCTTCGGGGCAAGACCGATCGTCGGCTCATCGACAAGCAGCAGTTCCGGGCTGGTCATCAAGGCCCTGCCAAAGGACACCATCTGCCTTTCCCCGCCGGATTGGGTCGACGTCTCCTGCCCTTCCCGTTCTTGCAGACGCGGGAAAAGACTGTGCACCATCTCAAGGTTGTTTTCGATGTCGTCTCGTGCGGTGAAGGCCCCCACCATCAGGTTGTCGCGCACCGACATATAGGGGAACAGGTTGAACCGCTCGGGCGCATAGCCCACCCCGTGACGCACGATTTCCGAAGGGCTTCGACCGGCAAGGCTGTGCCCGCGCAACCGGATGTCGCCTTCGATTTTCACAAGGCCCATGATGCTGTCCAACAAGGTGGATTTACCTGCACCGTTCGGGCCGACCACGGCGACAATCTCACCGGGCTGCACCGTGATCGATATATCGGTCAACGCCTGGGCCTTGCCGTAAAACGCGGACAGGTTCTCGATTTCCAGATAGGACATCAGACGCTCCCCAGATACGAGGCTTGAACGGCCGTGTCGTTCATCACGTCGCTGAACGCGCCTTCGGCAATCATGGTGCCCCGCTCGATGGCGATGGCGCGGTCGATCAGCGGTTCCAGCGCCGGCAAATCATGGCTGACGATCAAAAAGGTCATCCCGTCCTTGCGCATGGATTGTATGAGATCGGAAATCTGCGCGATTTCACCGACTGTCAGACCTGCAAACACCTCGTCCAGCAACATGACACGCGGTGCGGTGGCCATGGTTCGGGCCATTTCAAGCTTGCGCAGATCACCCATGGCCAGTTCGGCGGGTGAGCGGCTCAGATCCGTTTCCGTGAACCCGACACTCAGCGCGAGCTCTTTTTCCCTGTCCGTATCCGGCGGCGAAACGATCATGCGCCAGATGTCGTCCGGCATCAGGCCCACCCTGATGTTTTCTGCAACACTCATGTCGCCGAACGGCCGAGGTATCTGATAGGTTCTACTGACCCCGGCCCGGATACGCTGAGGCGTCGACAGCGCCGAAATCTCATTGCCGAACAGCTCGATCGTACCGCTGTTCTGCCGCAATTCGCCCATGATCTGGCTGAATACCGTCGTCTTTCCCGCGCCATTCGGACCGATCAGGCCCAGCGACTCTCCTTCTTGCAGGGAAAAGGACAGATCATTCGTGGCCACCAGCCCGCCGAACCGTTTGACAAGACCGGAAACTTTCAGCGCAACGGTCATGCCAGCCCCCCTTTCCGCAGTCTTTGAAAGCCGCGTTGCACAAGTTCAACCAATCCTTTTGGCTGATACATGTAGAGAAGCAGTGCGATGGCACCGTAGACGAAATACCGTTCAGCCCCGGGAAGCACGGGGCGCAGGAATTCCAGAAGGAACGTCATGAAGAACGCACCGATCATGGGGCCGATGATGGTCGATGTTCCGCCCAGCAAGGCCGCCACGATGATGGTGAAAAGAAAGTTGATGTCAAACAGCGCGCGGGGCGCAAGTGAGCCCAGATAATGGACATAGAACGCTCCGCCCAGACCTGCGATGAACGCGCTGGTCAGAAACGCAAAGGCCTTCAACCGCGTGGTGCTGAGGCCCGAACCGCGCACGCTTTCTTCATTCATCCCGATGGCGGCCAGTGCAGTGCCCAGCCGGGTTTTCATCAGCAGCCACATGCTGACCGCCACGCTGAGCATCAAGGCCGTGGACAGGTAGTAGCCGTTTGCAGCGCCTCGTGTCAGGGTTTGAATTCCCGACATCCCGCGTGTGCCGCCGGTCAGATCCGGACGGATCACCTGAACCAGCTGATAGAGCAGCTCCATGAAAGCCAGTGTGACCAGCGCGAAGTAGCTGCCGCGAATGCGCAGAGCGGGCAACAACACAATCAGGCCTGCGATCATCGTAACCAACACGGCCACAGGGATTGAGATTTCGACTGGCACGTCAAACCGTTTGGTCAGGATGGCAGTCGTATAGGCCCCGATACCGATCAGGAAGGGATGCCCGAAACTCACATACCCGGTCCTGCCCGACAGCACATCCCAGCTGATGGCGAAGATGGCCAGATAGTTGGCAAAGATCATCGTGCGCAGCGTCCCGTTCGAGACGACCTGGGGCAACAGCAGCATCCCCGCAATCAGGCCGCCCCAAAGGACAAAGTGAAACCAGCGCAGACCCATGTTACAACTCCTCGCGGCCGAACAGGCCCTGCGGTCGCGTCACCAGCACGCCGATGATCAGCAGCATGGTGAAGACACCGCGCAGTTCCGGCGCCAGGGTGGCGACAACGATGACTTCGAGAAAGCCGACGATATGAGCAACGACCAGCGTGCCGATGATCGACCCGATGCCGCCCACAATGACGACGGCCACCGAGATGATCAGAGGTGCAACCCACATTGACGGCGAAAGCTGCGTATAGCTGGCGAAAAATACGCCGCCCAGCGCACCCAGTGCCCCTGAGATACCCCATGTGATCAGGTTGATCCGATCCGGGTCGATCCCTGAAATCGCGGCCCCCTTGGCGTCCATCGACACCGCCTGCATCGCCCGCCCCGTATGTGTCAGGCGGACAAAAGCATACAGGCCCAGCAAAATGGCCCAACTGATCATCGTTGCGATCAGGATATTATAGGTGACGGACGCTCCGGCCACGTTGATCACGCCCGGCACGATCGGCAGCAGGATCTTGCTGCTGTCGCCAAAGACAAGAACGATCCCGGCCTGAATCACGACCGCCAGGATCAGCGTCGATATTTCGACGGCTACGTGATCCCCTTTCAGGGTCTTGACGATCAGGCGGTATTTCAGCACCCCCATCAGAACGCCCAGAACCACGGCCACTGCGACGCCCATCAGCTTTGGCATTCCCAGCGTCTGGGACACCCAGAAATACATATACCCGCCGACCATCAGATAGGCACCGTAGGCCAGGTTCAGGACCCGACCGATGCTGAAGATCAGCGTGAAACCCATTGCGATAAGCGCATAGAGACCGCTGAGCAAAAGCCCCTGGATCAGTATCTGCAACATGTAAGGATCCCTGGCTGCGGGTGCGCGCGCCCGCGCACCCATTTCAAGCTAAGCGAACGGACAGGTTACTGTTTGACCCAGCTTGGCAAAGTGAATTCACCCGTCGCGTATTTCTCGGGATAGACAACGGCGGCGGTGCCGTCCTCGTACCACTGGACCACGACCATTGACGGCGCGGCATCGTCGAACGGCTCGGACAGATCAAAACGGATATTGTGCGGGTAAGTACGGCCAGTCACGGGCTCTACCTCGTCATCGCCCCAGAATGCGTAACGCAGCCACAACTGGCCATCCAGTTCTAGAACCAGATCCTGTTTCTTCATCGCATCGGCCCAGCCTTCGACATTGTCGAAACCGCCAGCCTCTTCGGCTGCGGCCATCGCCTGTTTCAGCCCATGATAGGCGTTGAACCCGTTGAAATGCGGCAGCAGCGGGCGGCTGTCATACTTCGCCTGATAGGTATCGACAAACTCCTGGCTGGCCGGATCGAGCCGAAACCCGACCGAAGGGATCGGAGACAGGGTCGAGATACCGCCACCGGCACCACCCGTATCTTCCCAATATTCCATACCCAGCGCAGCGACGTTCACGCCCGTCATCGCCATCGGCACCTGGAGTTTCACGTATTGCGATGACACAACCTGCGAATTCACCGACGAGACCTGATAGATGAAGTCCGCCCCGGTATCCTGCGCACGGCTGAAGATCGGAGCAAAATCGACGGTGGCGACGTCATACGTGATGATGTCCTTGACCTCGATACCCGCAACCGGTGCAAGCGCTTCGGTGACAAGGCCGGTGATCGCCTCGCCAAAGGCCGTATCTTCCGCCAGAATGACGACGGAATCCCACCCCATTTTTTCCTTCAGAACATCCGCGCCAAAGTTGATGTACAACGTGGCCAGCGCCTCATCCGAGGCGATGTTCATGAAATAGGGCGCCATGCTTTCAGGGTCTTCGACCACCATGTCGATGATGCCGATGTAGGATGTCCAGGTGTCCAGCGTCGGAATCCGGTATTCCTGCATGCGGGGCAGCCATCCCAGCGACACATCGTCAATCGAGCCCGAGATGATGAAATCAACCTCTTCCGTTTCCGCAAGGTATTCATAGGCCCGGATGCCCTCGGTCGGGTCCTGTCCGGTATCCGCCGAGACCAGGGTGATCTGTTCGCCCATCACGCCGCCATTTGCGTTGAGCTCTTCAATCGCAATCTCGGCCCCGCGCAGCGTCGACAATCCGGTGTCCGAGGAAAGCGACCCAATGAATCCTACCTTGATTTCCGCTCCGGCCGCCGAGGCCATGAGCGCGATGCATGTTCCGCTGAGCAGCGCTGTCTTGATCATCACATTAGCTCCCTGTGTCTCATTATGCCCTCTTGTATTCTGTATACAGTACACAAGAAGATGGTTCGATCAATTCCTTTCTTGAAGACTCATGTTCAGAATCCGCTGATTTCGCCGTTTTCATCGTGGATCACGGCATCCACGTCGATTTCCACCATCAGCCCCGGCTGAGTCAGCCCAGCCTGAACAGCCGTCAGAACCGGATCGATCCCCTTAAAAACTTCGCCATGCGCCTGCGCGAACGCGCCCGCTTGGGAGAGATCGGTCAGATAGGCGCGAACCCGCCCCACATGTCGCAGTTCGGCGCCAACCTCTTTCAGTGCGTCATCGATGCGAGACAAGATGTAAAAGGTCTGCGCACCAACGTCCCCGGGCGCATGGATGCGGCCCGTCGGCTCGATGGCCGTTGTTCCGGCAACCCAGACAAAGGGGCCGATGCGCTTGGCCCGAGAGTACGAGGCCACCTCTTCAAACCGTCCGCCGGATTTCCAAAAACGCAGGGTCACAGGCCCAGCCTCACCCGGATCGCTTCGGCCGCGTTTTGCAATGCCGCGTTTTCTTCGGCGGTTAACCGCAACTCCTCGACCTCAACCAATCCGCCTGCACCCAGATGGGCTGGCACGCCCAGCACGACACCGTCGATGCCGTATTCCCCGTGCAGCATGACCGAAACCGGAACCGGGCCTGTACGCGCGCCCCGAATGTGATCAATCAATTCGATCGAGGCATGAGCCGGAGCTAACGTTGCAGAACCTGATTTCCGAAGCGCGACCACCTGACCGCCCCCGGTGATCGCATCCTGAACACAGGCTTCGATCTGTTCGCGGGACAGAAATACATCCAGCGGACGGCCTTTGATCCTGGCCCGGCTGGGGATCGGGGCCATTTCGTCCCCATGACTGCCAAGCGTGAAGGCTTCGACGTCCGCAGGCGTGACACCCGCAGCCATTGCCAGCGCGTTGCGAAACCGGCTGCTGTCCAGCGTTCCTGCCATACCCAAAACCTGTTCGCGGGGGAAACCTGTTGCACGCAGCATCTCGACCGTCATTTCGTCCAGCGGGTTGGTCACCACGATCACGATGGCATTTGGTGCGGCTGACCGGATCGCTTCGGCCGACTGACGGATCACGCGGGCATTCACATCGATCAGATCGGCACGTGTCATGCCCGGACGGCGGGCTCGTCCGGCCGTGACGACGACCACATCCGCCCCGGCCACCAGATCCATCGCTTCGCCACCGACACATCGGGCCCGCGCACCGGTGATCCCGGACGTATGATTTAGGTCCAGCGCAGTCGAAGCCGCCAAACCCGGAGTGATGTCGATCAGCGCGATTTCATCCGCCATGTCCGCCATTGCCGCCAGATGCGCGATATTGCCGCCAACACCCCCCGCCCCGATCAAGGCAAGTTTGCCCAGCCTGCGGGCTTTGCGCGGCGCACGCGAAGGGGCAACCCATTTGGGTGAACGGCGGTACAGCACCCGGCGCATGGAAACAGCACCATCCGTACGCGGCGGTTTCGGTCGCTCGAGCGGGCCATCCACCAAGGAGATACCAACACGCTCTGCGGTTTCACGCGCAAGGGCCGTCACGATGTCACCCGGCAAAACCTCGAATACGATCCTGCCCCGACGGCGCGCATCCTCGACCGCATCCGAGCCTATGACGCGAGGGGTTGCCATCAGCTGTCCTGCCCGTCCACCGCCTCGATTGCACGCGTCGCGGCCTCGACGGCGGTTTTGACCGAATTTTCGGACCCCGAGATGAACAAGCGACCAAACCGCCCCACCGCACGCACCTCGACGATGTCAATCTCGGCGGCCTTTTCGGCCTCATTCGCGGCAATCGAGATATAGGCGGCCGGCGCGCATTCCACGATCCCCAACGTCTGCCCCGGCACGATCAATGCGCCCTTGCGCCATTTGTTCAAAAGCTGCGCCTGATAGGGCTCGACACTTGTGATGATTTGCGTGGAACTGATGGCAGGCTTCAATCGATCCGTCATGGAAGCCCCAAGTTCGGCCAGCATCGCGTCCCGTGCAGCGGACACTTCGGCGTTTGAAGGCGAGCGGAGGATGAAGAATCCGAACTCGCGCTCGACCATCTGCGTCGTCGCTTCGACCGAGGACGCCTTGAGCGCCCGGTCGATCAGCGAGAATACACCATTGCCCGGCGCGAACTCTCCGATCAGCACGGTGTCACCGGACAAAGGCACTGACCCTTGCACCGTCGCGCCGTTGTAGGCGGCGAATTTCGGTTGCAGGTTGTCGATCTGCATCAGCGCCCGGATCGTGATCTCGCTCATGCGCCATACTCCTCGTAAATGTCGCGCCAGGGTCTGCTTTCATACGCGACCCGCTTGATGTTGATGAGATGCAGGGCGGTGACGTTGTCCGAGGTGATCGACCCCGACCACGTACCGGTACCCAGCATAAAGGATGGTTCAAGGTCGGTGGAATACCCCATGCCGCCCATGATCCCCGGCGTATTCACCAGGACCCGCCCCGTGGGCACGGTGGAAAACCGAGCGACCACCTCGGGGTCATCGGAATGGATGACCGAGGAATGTCCCCAACCTTCGAATTTGGCAATGGATTGCGCCAGTTCGATGCCGTGATCGGTGGACTTCGCCTCGTAAAAGGCCAGCACCGGGTTCAGCTTTTCAGCCGAAAGCGGGCGTTGCCACCCCACTTCGGTCTCTTCCGACACCAGGCAGCGCGTGCGCGGCGGAATCGAGAACCCCGCAGCATCGGCCAGCGCCTGAGGGCTTTGGCCGACGCGTTCGGGATCCATTGCCTGAACACCCTTGAAGATGACCCGAGCCAGCCGATCGGCCTCGGCCGGGGTACAGAAATAAGCGCCTTTGAGTTTCAGTTCATGGCGCAGATCGCGTGCAATTTCAGGATCGGCGACCACGGCCTGTTCGCTGACACAAGCCGTGCCATAGTCAAAGCTTTTTGACGTCACGATCATCTCGGCAACTTCGGACAGATCGCGCGCCTTGGACTTGTGCACGTAACACGGCACGTTCCCCGCCCCGACCGCAAGCGTCGGTTTGCCGCTGGAATAGGCAGCCTTGACCATGGCAGGGCCACCTGTCGCCATGACAACCGACGTGCGGCGATGCTTCATCAACTCGGCGGTGCCCTGAATGGTCACGGCGTCCAGGCATTGTATCAACCCTTTGGGCGCGCCCATCTGTTCGGCAACGCGCGCCATGATGCGGACGGTTTCCTTCCCGCATTCCACGCCGCGCGGATGCGGGGCACAGACGACGGCATTTCCCGCCTTCACCGCAGACAGAACCTTGTAGATGATCGTGGAGGTCGGATTTGTCACCGGGATAAGCGCCGCGACCACACCCATCGGCTCTCCGAAAGCCGCGATCTTTGTCGCATCGTCCCGCCAAAGCAGACCCAGCGTCGTGACATCCCGCAGGTAATCGGCGACCGACAAGGCGTTGAACAGATTCTTGACCCGCTTGTCTGCTATGTTGCCGTACCCGGTTTCCTCGACCGCCAATTGCCCCAAACGTTCGGCTTCAGGTTCGATCGCCCGAGCCATGGCATCGACGATGGCATCCACCTGTGCCGGGTCGGTGCCGAGAAAGGCGCGATAGGCTTCGAAAGCCGTTTCAGCAGCGCGCCGTGCGGCGGCGATGGATTTCAGATCAGCGTCCATCACGAGGCTCCGGTGGCAATGGTGTCAAAGATACGGCGGGCCTGATCGACATCGCCTGCGGAAATTCCGATGGTTTCCAGCCTGCGCCCGGACGCGGCCACGTCAGCGCCCAGGATGCGATCTGTCATGCAGATCAGGCTTTCCGTCAGAGGCGCAGTCAAACCTGCGAGCTGTGCGGCGGAAACAAGGGGCACCAATGACCCCAAGACGCCGTCGCGCATCAATTGGCGCGCGGCCTGCCGATCCGGGACCGGACGCGCGCCCGCCCCCCGCTCGGCGCCGGCATAGGTCGCGATCCAGTCATCGGTCTCGGGCAGGTTTCGAACGCCAAAGGCCTTTGCGACCTGCCGCCTTTCGCCAGCCAACCCGTGGATCACCTCATGCTGTTCCGGCCCTATGAGCGCAGAGAATGTCCGGTTGCCTTCCAGCGGCACCCCGCCCATCGGCACATCCGGTCCACCGGCCCCCAGCCCCGCGCCACCAAGGATCAACGCCGGAATCTCGACCGCAGCGGAAAGATCGGCAAAGCCTGAGGCCAGAACCGAATCCAGCGGCTGGATGTTCGAAAGAAAGGGTTGCAGCGCTTCAAGAACGTCCGCGCGGCCTCGGGGCAAAGTCGCAGCAGCCATCGGTGCTGCCTGCGTCAGGGTCAGGCCCGCACCTTCGGCCTGATACCAGTATGGCAGGCCCTGCGCCTCGACCAGAGTAACGTCGGCGGTGCAGCCGCCTATTCGCAGCATCCAAACCGCTTCGACCGCGCCCAAAGAGCGACCGGGCGCCAGAACAAGCACCTGCCCATCGTGCAGATGATCGGCCAGCACCATCGCATAGGTGCGCTGTTTGTGGATCGGCCCGGTCAGAAAGATCGCCTGCGCGTCCCGCACTGCTGCATCCAACTCTGCCGTGGTGCGGATCGAAGGCCCGTCGCGATCCACCTGATACGTGCCCACAGGCCCTTCGCCGCGAATGCCGATACCCGAGGATTGGGCAAGCAGTGACAGTTCCGCCCCATAGGCCGAAAACAGCGTAACCTCAGCCCCTTCCGCCAGACACAGCGCTGCCAGAAGACGGGCATCCGGGCCGCCACCCAATACAGCAATGCGCTCAAACCTTTGGGCAACGGGTGCATCCCGTGTCGCGCCACGTGTCACCGCGCGCGTGAAATCCTCGAAACCGGCTGACATGGTACCTCCTCAAAGGGGTTGATCAGGCCGACGACCCGGCACCCAGCCCGTCGATGATTGCCTCAAGCTCGTCATGCGGCCGTGCGATCACGTGAACCGAGACCACCTCGCCCACCTTGTTGGCCGCTGTCGCGCCTGCATCGGTGGCGGCTTTGACCGCGCCGACCTCGCCGCGGACAAGGGTCGTCACCAGCCCGCCGCCAGCTTTGGTCTGACCCACGATGGCAACGCTGGCTGCCTTGACCATCGCATCCGCGGCTTCAATCGCGCCGACCAGGCCGCGTGTTTCGATCATGCCCAGGGCCATCTGCCCCGCCACTGGTTTCGCCATTTTCTGTTCCTCCAAAAAAAGATGTTTCGCGTATTGTGATTCAGGTCGTCGAGACGCGGTCGATCACCGCGATGATGGCCATGTCCACGGGGGCCGTGGACAACCCGGCCGCCATGCGGGCGGCAGACCCGCTGACAACCAGCACCGTATCCCCGACCCCAGCGCCGCAGGTATCGACCGCAACCCGCGCCGGATCGATCAGGGTGCCCTTGCTGTCGACCAGATCCGTCACCAGCAGCTTTGTTCCGACCAGCCTGGCGTCCTTGGCAGTTGCCGTGACAGTTCCAGCGACCTTGCCCAAATGCATCAGAACGCCCTCAGGTAGCGGTCCAGTTCGACCTGTGTGACCTGTTGATTGAAGAATTCCAGCTCTCGCTCAGCCTGTTGCAGGACCAGTTCCCACTGCATTTCGCCCATGACATCGCGCAGCCATTCCGATCCGCGCGCCAGATCGATGGCGGTTGGCAAATCGGTTGGAATTGGGTCTCCGATCCCTTCTTCATACCCGTTGCCTGTCGTCGGTTCCGAAGGGGACAGCCCCTGTTCGATCCCGTCAAGCCCGGCGGCAATCTCGGCCGCAAGCAACAGATACGGGTTGGCGTCTGCACCGGCATCGCGCTTTTCCACCCGCACGGCACTGTCCGAGCCTTCGATGACACGGATACCAACCGTCCGGTTGTCATAGCCCCAGCTCGCGTTGATCGGGCAGAACGTATAGGGCTGGCGACGGCGATATCCGTTGACCGTGCCGCTGCCGCAAATCGCCGTCTCGCACATGCGCTTTTGCAGGCCTGCGATAAAGGATTTTCCGGTGTCGTTGATCTTGCCGTTGTCGGCAAAGGCGTTTTTGCCGTCTTTCCACAGCGAGTAATGCGTATGAAACCCGTTGCCCGATTGATCAAAAAACGGCTTGGGCATGAAAGTCGCCAGATAGTCGTGCGCGATCCCCAATTGTCGGATCAGGGATTTGAACAGAACGACACGATCCGCAGCAGCCAGAGCTTCACCATAACGAATGTTGACCTCGATCTGGCCGGCCGCATATTCCGGGTTCGACTGTTCGATCGGAATGCCACATTCGTTGATCTGCTGACGGATCGGGCCAACGATGTGTTCCATCCGGGCGGCGCGGCCCAGACCATAGACCTGGATGCCCGTGTCGCGCGGCTGGCCGGTTTCCGGATCCAGCAGATAGAATTCCAATTCCGTGCCGACATTCACCTCGAACCCCATGTCGCGGGCCCGGTCCACCTGCCGCACCAAAGCCTGACGCGGATCGATCGGCACCGGTTTGTGATCCATGCCCTCAGCGCGGCCAAAACAGACGGCCACGCCCGGTTCCCACGGGACGGCGACAGGCTTTGTCATCGGAAAGACATGCATGTCGGGATAGCCATTGTCGAAATTGACGTATGGCGTATCCCAGACGTCGCAGGTCATATCGATCGCCAGCAGCGCAATCGACAGAGCATTGCCGCTTTTGCAGACATGATCCCAATGGCTGGCCGGAATGCGCTTGCCACGCATGATGCCGTTGAGATCCCCGACACCAAGAATGACGGTATGTGTGCCCTCGGGCAGATCAAACCCCGAACTCATTTGCGCGTGCTCCCTGTTTTTAGCTTTATAATTGCTGTATTCTGTATACAGTATTCACAAAGCCAGTCAGGAAACAAGGAAAATCTGCGCCATGTCCAAAAGCTCGGTCATCGTTGTCGGAGGCGGCATAGTCGGCGTCATGACGGCGCTTACACTGCAACGGCGCGGCGAAGCCGTGACATTGATCGACAGGTGGGAGCCGGGACATTCCCGTGCATCTTCAACAGATTACAACCGAGTGATTCGCGCCATATCCGGGCGGGACGAGTTCTATACACGCTGGGCGCGCGAAAGCCGCCTGCGCTGGCTGGAGCTGCAAGCCGAAAGCGGCCAGAACCTGATGTATGAATGCGGCGCCTTGATTCTGGCGACAGCGGGGCATTGCGACTGGGAAGACGCAACCGCACAAACTTTCGACCGGGTCGGGGTGCCCTATTACAAATTCGGTCGGTCGGATATCGAATCGCGGTTCCCTCAGTTCAAGGTCACCGACATCGAATTTGCGCTGTTCGAACCCGAAGCCGGAATGCTGATGGCGCATCGATGCGTTCTGACCGGTTTGGATCTGTTCCGAAAGGCAGGAGGCAAAGTACAACGTGGTCGCGTCACCACGGATGGATCGGAACGTCCGATGCTTGACGGCAAACCGCTCGAGGCTGATCTGATCATCATGGCGACTGGCCCATGGATGGCTGACATGTTTCCCAGAACGATCAAGCCGATCTCGACCGTGGTTGGCGTTAATGTCCTCTACACCTCAACACCCGACGGGTCGGAAGATTTCGACATGAGCCGGATGCCCTGCTGGATCGATCACGGGCAAGGGTCATTTGGTCTGCCGTCGTCCGAAGGCTCCGGCGTAAAGGCGGCGGTTGTCATCCCGGACAAGATCGATCTGGACAATGATGAACGGCTGATCCGTAAGGAAACACTGGGCCGCACACGCAGCTATATCCGCCACCGGCTTCCGGGTTTAGAGGGGCAAAGGGTCGTGGATTCCAAGTTCAACCAGATCATTCTGACCCCGGATACACATTTCATTGTCGACTGGCACCCCGAGCATGAAAACGTGCTGTTCGCCGGCGGATGCTCTGGTCATTTGTTCAAGCACGCCCCGGTGTTTGCAGAATTTGCAGCAGGCGTTGGGCTGAAGGATTTTGGAACCGCGGACCGGTTCAAGATCAGCGGCCGCAGAAAGCTGAGCCCGAAGGAAAGCCCCAGTGGACGCTAACCATCCAAGAGGGCGCGATAAATTCCAGCATTTGGGCATTTGCCCTGGGGAAGTCGCGCGCCCGCCCGGATCGCGTCACGGCAGGTTTCGGCCTGAAGGCAGTGCCCGCATTTTTCCGCCAGTTCCAACCCCAGCTCGGGGTGCGCGTTCAGGTCTGCCTCGGTCAGTCCGAATTGTCCGGCCATGGCGAGTATACGCTCTCGTGCCTGTGGTGCGCCCGATCGCAACATGGCCAGATCCGCGCGGGACAAGCCAAGGTCTGAAAGCTCTCTGTCACTCAGGTTTTCATCCCGAGGTGAGCTGACGATGCGCGCTATTTTCTGAAAGAAATCTGTGTATCCCGACATATCGCGGCCTCCTCCACCACGTTATGGATACAGTATACACAGTGTTTCAAAGCCGGAATTGATCAGGATCAAGCGGGTTTTCAGGTTTTACGTCCGACCGCAGGCATTGCGAAACAAGTCAACCGCCTGCGCGGCGGCCAGATCCTTCGGCACATGTGCCATCTCAATCGAGGCCAGCCCCTCATCCGCCTTTTGCGGTGCAAGGAACACGTCGCGCCCGCGCACGAACAATTCACGCAGATGGCTTGCCCGGTATTCGGGATGGAATTGCACGGAACGGGCCGGGAAATCATAATCCAAGGCCCCTACCGGGCAGTGATCCGCCGACCCTGTCACCTGCGCCGAAGGCGGAACCTGCGTGACCTGATCCTGATGCCAGACAAAGGCATCTACGCTGGTTCCACCATAGTCGAAGCCTCGTGCGCCGACGACATTGCCGATCTCGGCTTTCTCGGCTTTGCCGCCATAGACATCCGCCATGATCTGATGACCAAAGCAGATGCCGAAGACCGGCTTGGCATGGTCCCGGCACAACTCCAGGAAATCGCGAAGGGGCCGCATCCACTTCGTGTCATCGTAGACGCCGAATTCGGACCCTCCGACAACAACCCCATCAAAATCCCCGAGCTGAGGCAATGCCTCGCCGTCGACCACATCCACCGAGGAAAGTCGGGCTTCGGGCAGATGCGGTTCAAGCCATGCGCGGATCTGCTGGGCCGTCCGCGGCAGCCCTTCAAGCAGCGGCAATGGATGAAGGGTCAACTCAAGAAGTGCGATCCTCACCAGTCGAAGGCCCGGTCGATGCCCGCCATCTTGACGCCGGTAAAGGCCGAGGCCTGAAAACTGAGCGCGCGCAGATCTTCGGTTTCCAGATTGTGCACCGAAGATTTGCCGCAGGCCTTGGCAAGCGCCGTGATCTCCATTGTCATCGCGGTCAGATACCGCGCGACGCGCTCTGCACCCGCATGCGGGTTCATACGCGCCTCAAGGTCAGGATCCTGCGTTGCGATCCCAACCGGGCAACGGCCCGTATGGCAGTGATGGCACGCCCCCGGCGATGTTCCCAGCGCCTGGTAATCGTCCAGATATCTGGGAGTGTTGCATCCCAGCGCGACCATCGCGGCATTCCCGATCATGACCGCATCCGCCCCAAGCGCCAGACATTTGGCCGCGTCCACACCTGATCGAATCCCGCCCGCGGCGACAAGCGAGACCTTGCCGCTCATCCCGCACTCATCCAGCGCTTCGCGTGCCGCGCGTATGGCACTCATGGTCGGTATGCCCGTGTGATTCAGCAGCAACTCGGGTGACGCACCGGTGCCGCCCTCGGCCCCGTCCACCACGACGACATCCGCGCCCGCCTTTGCAGCCACGGCCACGTCGAACCGCGGCCGCGTGGCCCCCATCTTGATAAAGATCGGCACCTGATAGTTCGTGGCGATGCGCAATTCCTCGATTTTGACGGCCAGATCGTCAGCCCCAAGGAAATCGGGGTGCCGGATGGTGGATCGCTGATCGACCCCTTCGGGCAAAGTGCGCATTTCGCTGACCCGCGGGCTGACCTTCATTCCCAGCAGTAGACCGCCGGTGCCCGGTTTGGCCCCCTGCCCGACCACCAGTTCAAGCGCATCGGCGCGGCGCAGGTGATCCAGATCGACCCCATAGCGGGCAGGCGACATCTGGTAGAGCAGGCGTTGGGAGGCTTCGCGCTCCTCTTCCAGCATGCCGCCTTCGCCGGTGCAGGTCATGGTGCCCACCTTCGAGGCACCATAACCAAGCGACGCCTTGGCCGAGGCCGAGAGCGCGCCGAAAGACATTGATGCGATATAAATCGGGATTTTCAGTTCCAGTGGCCGTTCCACCAATCCGCGCCCGCCGCCAAGAACCGTCGTCGTATCGCAGCTCTCGCGGTATCCTTCCAGCGGAAGGCGGGTCATCGTCGCCGGGACAAATGTCAGATCGTCGAATGTCGGCAACTGCTTGTTGAACGTGTTGTAGCCACGCACCTGATACCGCCCAAGTTGCGCCAATGCGTGAACTTCCGATATCGCTTCGGGCGTCCAGCGGGTTGATCCCCCTTCATCATAAGACGAAGGCACACCAGCCGGTCGTCCATCGACCGCACCTGCGTCGCGGAACCGTATTTCTTCCTCTGACGCGACTTCGAACGGGTAGTCATAAGGTTTACTCAGATCATGAGCCATGCGCTTGCGTCCCTGCTTTCAAAATACCAAAGGCGCTGGCCAGAGACCATTTTGCGCCAGTTACGAGAGCTGTCGACAAGCCCCAGAGGGTCAAGGATCGCATCGACCTCGGCCACCTCTTCGGCAGTGGGTTCGATCACCGAGACGTCCACACCCAGGCTGTCAACTTCGCCTGCGACCCAAACCTCGCCTTGCCACAAAGCGTCCGCACAGGATTCACCCGCACCGCCCAGCGCAATGATGCGTCCCGCATGCGCCATGAAACCGGATTGGTATCCGATCTTGCCCTCGACCACGATGTTGCCGCCCTTCATGGCAACACCGACACGCGGCCCGGCATCACCTTTGACATGAATGGTGCCGCCAATCATCGCCGCCCCGCAGGACATGCCCGCATAGCCACCGACAGTGATGTGACCCTTGGCCATCCCTTCGCCCACGGCCCACCCGCAATTGCGTTCGATAGAGATGTTGGCGCCAGTGTTCAGACCGCCGCAATAGTACCCCACCGAACCTTCGAAGGTGATGTCCACATTGTCCGGCAGGCCCACGCCCAGATTGTGTCGCGACAGCGTATCGACAACCCGGATCGGCCGTCCTGATGCGCAGGCTGCCATGATATCCCGGTTCACCTCACGAATGTGCCGCTTGCCGACTTCGATGACGATTTCATCCATCTGTCTTGCTACCTCGCTCATGCTGCCAGGCTCCGGTTGCCGACACCCCAGATGCCGGTCAGCGATGGGCCATCATAGTTGATCACGTCGCATTCTTCGGCCATCACGCGACGCACCGCCTGTTCTTCGGTCGCGGCGGCCAGGTCCCCATTGCGATTGACCACAACCAACGGCTTCATCGCGAACCGATCCTTGGCAAATCCGATCCCGTCCGGCGTTGCGATCATGTAGGTGAATACTCCGTCGATAGAGGTAATCGACTTCTTCAGCGCCTGTTCCATCGTCAGACCCGCTTTCATCTGGTCACTGACCCAGACCGCAATCAACTCGCTGTCATTCTCGGTCAGAAAGCGATAGCCCTTTCGGCTCAACTTGTCGCGCCATGTGAAATAATCGGTGATCTGGCCGTTATGCACGATCGCCACATCCGAAAACGGCCGCGCCCAGAACGGGTGTGAAGCGTTGGGCAGAACCGAGCTTTCCGTCGCAAGCCGCGCGTGGCCAAGACCATGGGTGCCGATGATGTCGCGCACGCCATGCTTTTCGGCAACCGCTTCGGCGCCGCCGATGTCCTTGATGATCTCAAGACTGCGGCCGCAGGACTGCACTTCGAACCGGTCCGTCAGCTCATCTGCATCCCGCACCCAGGCCTGCAAATCAGTCGGGTCCGAAATTTCCGCGCGAAAGCAATAATGCCGGTTCTCATCGGTTACGATCTTCGGATCGGACAGAAAGCAAGAGCCGTGATCCTTCAACACCGCCTCAAACGCATTCAGGTCAGCATCCTGCCGGGATTTGTCAAATCCCATCCCTCGTAAAACATATCCGGTGTCTCGTGGCGGTCCATAAACTGCAAACCCGGTGCTGTCTGCGCCACGGTGTTCCTGCGCATCCATCAGGTCTACCAGGTCCGCCCCGACCTGCCCGGGTACGGTAAGAATCCTTCCAGCGATTCCACACATGAAGAGCTCCCTGTTCAACTGCGTCTGTATACTGTATACAGTACACGAGCAATAGCAAGCCCATTCGCCTTGGCACCAGATGCTTTTTTGAATACAGAATTCACAAAACACGGAAAGAGAGGCTCCGAGTGGCTCTGAAACAGATAAAAACACAGCGCAGACGGCTGGCGGACGAGGTTTATGATCAGTTGGTCGAAGCCATAATGAGCCGCGAAATCTCTGCCGAAGACCGATTGGTTCAGGAAAAGCTGGCAGCGGAACTGAACATTAGCCGCACCCCGGTTCGCGAGGCTTTGATGCGGCTGGAAACCGAAGGTGTTCTGGAAGTCGCCGCAAGCGGTGGTTTCCGGCTGGCCCGCATGGATCAAGCCGAAGTCCGGCAGCTGTATCAGGCCCGCGCCGCAATCGAAGGTCAGGCCGCCCGGATTCTTGCGGCCCACGCAGACCCCGCGGTTCTGGAGGGTTTGCGCGCGCTGATTCGTCGTGAAGAAAACCTGACCAACCCTACGACGCGCGACTATTTCATTGCCAACCGGCGCATTCACCGCGCCTTCATGGTTGAAGCGGGAAACAAGTTCCTGCTGGACATGTTCGACATGATCTGGGGCAAGGCCATGGCCTTTCACCTGTTTTCCGCAATCGAAAATGTCGATATCTCACAGTCTCTGGGTGATCATCAGGCGCTTGTCGACGCGATTGAAACCGGAGACGTGACAGAAGCACTGGAAACCTTTACCGCCCATATTCAGGCCGGGTTCGATTTGCAGATCGAGGGGCTAAAAGAAGCGGCCAACGGCTGACGCACGGAACCGTCGGCAGGGCGGACCGCGCCGGTTCGCCTGCCTGAAACCGGCTCATGCATCGCGGGCAATGCCACCAAGTATCCGCGCGCTGTTCTGACGGCTTCATGACAAAACGGTCATTTTCGTCTATTATTGAAATCTCTCATTACAAAGACCCTCCGATTCCATCGGAGTTGATATTTGAACGACACGTTTTTCCACAGGCGGTCCCAAGTCGACTATTCGACCACCTCAGATTCCGGAGAGAGAAATGAGTGCTGACGAAAACGACAATCGCAAAGAACACGATTACACCGAAAGCGAAAAGACAGATCCGGAATGCCGGTCTGTCGATGACAGGCTGACCGCGATCGAGCAGCGCCTCGACCAGTTGATGCGCGTCATGGAACCAGGCCCGGAAGACAGGCTGGAAACCGTCGAACATCGCGTGGACGCGCTTTTGACATCCATCGAATCCCTAGGCGAGTTGGGGGATCATTCTTCTGGCTTCAATCCCACGTCCACCGGTCCTGCCTTCGGCTTCGTTGACGCCGGCAGCGTTGGGGCCCCGACGCGCCGCACGTTCAGCTGGGCCAAAAATTGCTGCAAGAATTGGTGCAGCATCCGTGCCAGCAGCAAAGGGTGCCATCCAAACGCCTGCTGAATGGTAAATCTCGCGTGGCGGAGAATTTATTTTGTTCAATGTCTATTTCATCAACGCGGATTGAAGCGGCAATACAGTCCATTGCAGGGTCGATTGTGGCGGCCCCGATCAGAACTGATGTTATCGGACTGGGAAGCGCCGTCGCCGGAGAGGCGATGGCATTGCTGGCGGCAGACAAGTTTCTGAAGGATGATCGCGTGCGATCCGCCGCGTCACGTCGCCTTGCGACCATCTGGGCTTGCGACCGAGACCTGCGCGGAGCCCCTGTTTCTCTGTTCGATGGCCGCGCCGGCCTTGGGTTGCTGGCCTGTCATGCTCTGGACGCCAATCCACACGATCCCGAAGCGCAACTGGCGCTTGACCGTGCCCTGCGTTCGGTTGCGCAACGCCTTCTCGAAGCCCCCTGGATGGGGCACTTCGATCACGTGTCCGGTCTTGCGGGTATATCCGTATTTCTGTGCGAACCGAAATCCCGGACGGCCCGTCTTGGGGGAAAGTCGCTGTGCCTGCGTTTGTCAGAGGAGCTTTGGAGGCACTCGGCACGAACAGAACGGGGGCTTGCGTGGACAGAACCTTTTTCCTCACCGGAAGACGAGACCGGCCCCATGAAAACAACGCGGTACCTCGTCAACATGGGGCTGGCGCATGGTTCTCCCGGCGCCGTTCTGGCTCTGTCCCGCCTGGGCCGGCGGCACGCGTTCACGCCACGACACATCGAAGACCTCAAAGACGCGGTCCTGTTTCTGCTTTCGCACCAGGGCGCGTTTTCAGACAGCGGCCTGTCATCCTGCTTTCCCTGCATGTCAGCGCTCAGTCATGCCTGGGAGGTACCGTCACGTCTTGCGTGGTGCTATGGCGACCTTGGTATCATATACACCACGCTCGCGGCGGCGAGGCTGGTAGGTATGGAAGACGAAATACGCGATGTCGCATCGCGAGTTCTGATATCCTGCGTCGACAGACCTTTTCATGAGACGGGTATCAATGATGGCGGGCTGTGCCATGGCGATGCCGGAATTGTGGTGATGGCCCTTGCCATTCGATCGCTTTTTCCCAAAGCAGACGTTGATCCCCTGATCGAAAAGCACGCCGAACGGCTTTTGTCCCTCGTTGAACGGGAATTGAGCCCGGACGGGCTTCCCGCAATCGGCGCAGGCTGGAAGACGTTTCAATCGACGGATCTATTGACCGGGTCGAGCGGCGTTTTGTTGGCACTGCTTGCCCTACGGGACGCGGATTACCTCGGATATCTGAAGTTCATGGGGCTGGATGTTGAACAGAATGTCCACTGCCCGTCCCATCCGGAACCGCACAGATCTCGTCCGTTCCTCGGGATTCGTGTTTGTACGCGTTCACCGCAGCACGATCTTGGCGGAGTCATAAAAAGCACCCGAAAAAAGGATCTGGAAAAGCGTGCTTCAGATTTAATTCGCGATCCGTCCTTTGCCTTGTCGTTGTTCATTGCACGACCCAGTTTTTTCTCGAAAGTCATGCGGGAAATCGAGAAAGGCGAAGGCCTCTCCCCCGCAGTCCTCGGCACATTGTATCGGTTTGTTTACAGAATGTGCTTCCGCCCGACGCCGTACGGCGCATTCGCGGCAGTGGGCACGGCAATACCTGTTGCAGGCAAGGATATCGTCACCGTGGCAGACCACCATCTGGATATGGATCTGGACTGTGGGTTTTTGTCCCATATTGCCGCCGGACTCGCCGAAACGCAAAGCACGAGGGTGCGATGCAATCCATCGGCCTGGTGGGAACAGGGCGTTCTGCACTGGATAACCAACGGCGATCTCGACGGGCCCTGGAACCACGAACAGATCATTGCAGCGGCGGATTCCGATCTGGCAGAGTTCATCTTTGATGTCGATTCCGTCCCGATTTCCGATCTGGAAACGGCCCTTAGAGACCGATCTTTCAAATCTGGCGTGACGATCTCGGATCTCTGTCGGTCCGAGGCTCTGATACCACGAAAAGACCCAATACTTCTGGGACATGACGCAACCGCCAGAACCCTGAAGCGGCTGGGAAGAGATATGACCGCCCGCCAAAAGAGAGGTTTGGCGGCGCTCGGGCATGATCTTGATGCCGCGCGTGAAACCCCTTCGATGATCGCGTTAAAGCAACTGAGGCGAACAGCTGACTCTTTCGCCCCGGGTTGGAGAGGTGATTTTCTGCATGTCGATGCGCATTGCGTCGGCACGTTGGAAACACCACTGCGCGCGGTGCAGGCACTGACCGACGCATGGAACATTTTGGAGAAGATCGGCTTTCGCGTGCCAAAGCCAAACCGTTTTCTGGAATTTGAACGGCGTTTCCTTGACCGTTACGGTGACCGCGCCGTGTTGCTGGGTCAGGCCGTGGATGCCGAAAGCGGGCTTGCATATCTCGGCATGCCGCTGCGAATGGATTTCGTTACAGGTACGGGGTCGTCAAGTGATGCCCCTAGGCAAAACCTTCAGGAATTTCCGCTGGAACCCGATTGGGACGCGCACAAGTGGGTGCTTTGCGCGCAGGATATCGAGATCCTGCATGCCCGCAATACGGATCAGGCCCCTTTCGCCATCCAGGATGGCGTTCTTCTAAGCAAAGTAGGACGCAGTGTAGGGCACAACCCCGTCTGGACGGCCTATCCCGAAGGTATTTTCCCGGGCGGGCCCAAGGCGATTTTCGGCCGTTTCTCAAGGCGAAATCAGTTGATCGCAGACGCGTTGATGCAACACAGCCCCACGCGTGAAGAGGATTCGACAATTGTCGAAGCAGACATCCTGTGCGCCACGGACCCCCGGTCATCAAACATCCTCAGACGCGCCAGCCTTTCCCGGTATGTCATCGAGATCCTCGGCGACAGCGGGTTACCGCCCGAACTGAGGATTCCGCTGCACGATCTGTGGATTCGTCACGATGGCAGTCGGTTCCGGCTGTTCTGGGGCAGCCAAGGCGTCGAGGTCATTCCACAGCTGCATGCTGCCCACCAAAGCCCTCCCGGGGCGCCGGCTGTCTATCTTCTGCTCATCGACATCGCCACGCACATGCGGCAACCGTCTGTGATCTGGTCGTGGCAATCGCAAAGCAATCGGAACCGGCTGCCCAGGGTCTGTGCTGGAAATGTGGTCCTTGCGCCGCAACGGTGGCGGCTTTGTATCCCGACAGAGGTGATTAGATCAGGCAAAGCGGAATTCTGGCTGGAAGCAAACCGACAAATACTGGAATTGCCGCGATATGTGGCCCCTACGGATGAGGCCAGCGACATGGCCACGCCATGGGATCTGGACAACCCCTTTTCCACTGCCAACCTGATCAAGACGTTGAAAAAAGGGCCGCTTTCGATCTGCGAGTACCTTCCGGCGCCCGAGGATTGGTGGATCGACTCGCCGCATGGTCGATTGGCCTCTGAACTGGTTTATGCCCCAGCAAAGCCCGTTTATACGTCCTTTGTCGATTACGATGCCAACCCGACCGCATGGCAACCGCTGGGGCACGGCACTGATGAGGCCGGATCATGGTTGTATCTGCGGCTTTTCGGGGATGCCATAAAGCTGGAACAGTTCCTGAAACTGCAATCGAACAGGTTGACGCTTTGGCAGAAACGCAACCTGATAGAGAACTGGTTCTTCGTAAGATATGCAGACCCGGAACTTGAACTGCGCCTCCGCATCAAATTTTCAAACGATCATGACAGAGTTCTGAGGAACCGGGTGCTTGTTCACTTGCAGAATACGGCCGGTGGATTGGTGGACAGGTTTCTTGTTGACGAATACCTGCCTGAAACGGCGCGCTACGGCGGAGAACTGGGGCTCGGCGCATGCGAGAGGATATTCGGCGCCGACTCGCTCACTGCGCTTGACGTACTCAACGATCCGAAGATCAGCCGGTCCAGACGGTGGATGGCGTCAGCCGCCAGTATCGATGCCCTGTTCGAAGATTTGGAACTGCCCACAGGTGTTCGGCTGGCGATCTCCGAGCGCTGTTCACAAAACTACGGGGGCGGCCCGGCGTCGCGCCGGATTGCGCGTCGTGCTACTGGAAAGGAATGGAAAAGTGCATGCGTTGTTCTGAGTGAACTCGGTGTAGGCAAAGGCATTCATTCGCGGCCATCGCGCTGGAACGCACGTGCGGCCAGGCTTTATCCGGATATTGGACTCCTTCAGCGAGAAGAACAGGATGGCCGGTTGGGAAACAGCTTGGCCGACGTTCTGGGAAGCCTCGCTCATATGTCCATCAACCGGATCCTTCACTGGGGAACCGCCGCGGAAGAGGCAGTCATCCACGAGGCGCTGTGTCGACATTATCGAACCAAATTGAACCACGGGTGGAAATCGCCCTAGGCGGCATACTCATGGCAGCGGATTGGAACCTGAACCCTCCGTCCGAAGCATGAGCTGTCCACACATACCCCCTGCCCCTGAATGAAGCTCCGGCGCATGGGGCAAGGCAACGTGGATCACTGCGCTTTTGACCGGCAGCGGGACACCTCGGAACCTGGATCACACCTTTACAGCACGCGGCGTTTTGGGACCTGTCGACTTACCGCGTAACCTGCAAGCGCCGAAAGCGATTTTGCCACGCCGCCCCGTGGCAAGGGGCTTAGCGCCGCTATTGCCTGATCGCGGTATTCTTCAGGCAATTTCCGCCTCTTGATATGGCGCGTGGCCGGAGAAAGCTCTGCCAAAAACCGCGCAGGGTCGCGGTGACTGAGGAAAGCACGGACTGCTGCGCCCCCCGTTTGCCGCTGGGCTGCCTCGAGAACAGGCACGCTGAACAGGCCGCTCGAGAGGTCTGACGCAAATGGGGTGCTGCCCGGGGGGCGGTCCAGGGCAAGTTCATCCTCGGTCAGCAGGTAAGCTAGGCCAAGATTCTCGCCATAGTCGCGAAGGGCACCTGACAGATCGTTTTGTTCGGCAAGCATCGCACCGAGTTCGCAAGGCAGTCGGAAGAATGCAGCCATGCATTGCCGCATCTGCGCGATGCGCTTTTCGACAGCCATATCCGGTTGCCATGCAGTCCGAAGCTCGGACACTCGGCCTTCACAGGCCGAGGCCATGGCGCTCAGGATTGATGGCACCAGATCCGGGCAGTCCCGTGCGCCGACTTCATGCGCCTTCGCCAAAAGGTAATCACCTGTGAGTATCCCAAGCTTGTCGCCCCAGTTGGCCGTGGCGTCGGCTGTTGCGGCCGCAGCCTCGATCCCTCGAATGCCGCTTTGGGCAAGAAACCCCAGATACGCAAGCTCCAGCGCCGTGGCCGCGGCACGACGTCGTTTTGCCTCAACATCACCCAGATAGGACGTCAGCAAAAGCAACAGCGAAGGTCGAAACGCAACCATGTCAGCCCGCTTGCCCGCGAAGGACATGCGCGTCAGAAACGGCCAATCGGTGCGTACGATGTGATTGAGGCGCGCACCCACATCGCGCAGGTCGTCCCCAAGCGGCATCTCGGGCACTCGCACAAGGGGCGACACATCGTCCAACATGGCGCTTTCCACATCACCGCCAGTGCCTTCAGGCACCAAAACGGCGCGGCGCAGCATGTTGTGGACCGGCTTTTCGCTTTCGAACGTATCGTCCAACACGCGCCAGATGAACTCGTATCTGCGGCTTGCGCGGTTCCCGAGCGTGAAGTACCCGGCAAAGCGATCCCCCAACAAAAGCGCATAGTCGTCTGCCGCCACCCAAGGGCCTGCCCCTGTGCGGAGACATCGATCAGTGGTTTGCGCCGCAAGCACACCGGATTCCAGCGCAAAGCTAATTCCTTCGCCTGTAAACGGGCTGATAAGACCGGCGGCGTCCCCTACCAGCAACAGACCTGAATGGGCGGCGCGTTCCGGTGCGAAATCGAACCTCAGCGGTGCCCCCAAGGTCGTACCGGACAACTGAATGCCCGAATATTCCGGATATTCCTTTCGGAGCGCGTCCAGAAATTGGTCGAACAATGTTCTGACATTGGTGTCAAACGCCCTGCAGAACAGCCCGACACCGACATTTGCAGTTCCCTTCCCCGTTGGGAATGCCCAGCCATAGGACGGCAACAAGTACCGGTCCGTAACATCAGTCAACGGCAGCATTATTTCCAGCAGTGGCGGAGTGTCTCCGCAGCCATCGACATAACCGCGAAGCGCGGTGCCATAGCCTTGTTCCGGTGTTTCCCGCAATCCCGCTGCTTTCGCCAATCGAGACGCGGCCCCGTCTGCGGCGATGACCATGTACCCGGTCAGAACCACTGTCGTGCCATCCTGCATCCGAGCGGTGACACCTGCGACAGTCCCGCTTTCATCCGTTACCAGATCGTCGGCACGGCATTTCGGCAAGAAAGCCGCTCCTTCCGCGCGGGCCTGACGCAAAAGACAGTCATCCAGTATCAAACGGGGTACAACCAGCCCATAGTCGTCTTCGCCCTCGTATCGAAAATCCCGGTGGCCCCTGTTGCGCATATGGACACGCACGCCTTCGACCTCCTGTTGATCTGTAAGCGCAGACAGGATGCCGAGGCGTTTCAGCTGAGAGATACCGGACCGGGTGATTCCGTCTCCACAGCTTTTGTCCCGAGGGAAATCCTCACGGTCGATCAGAATGACCTTTCGACCTCTCCGCGTCAGCTCAATGGCGGCAGCGCTGCCGCCGGGCCCCGCACCGACAATGATGGCGTCCCATGTCTCGGCGGCGGCTTCCGCAGGTGTCGCAAGCGGCAAATCCTCGGCAAGAGGGCCGTAACCGTCCATGTCAGGCCCTCCTTTCCACAGAGAGCCGGGCGAGGTTTGCCAGCGAGTCGCGTAGCACATGATCGTCCAGCCCCGAGATGACCTGTACGGCCGCTTCGGATTTGTCCCGCGCCAACTGTTCCGTAGCTTCGACCGCACCCGAATTGCGAATGATCTCTACAGCGCGCGAAATATCCGCATCCTGCATTTCAGCCAGCCTCAACCTGGCCCGCAATTCATCGGCGGCCTGACCGTTCTGACCCAGGCACAGGAGCACCGGCATCGTATAGGCCCCTTCGCGCAGATCAGAGGCGGACCCCTTTCCAAGCTCGGTGCTGCTTGCAATGTAGTCCAGAACATCGTCGCGCAGCTGAAATGCAAGGCCGAGGCACTTTGAATAGGTGATCAGTGCGTCTCGTTCCTGATCACTTACGTCTGCCAACATCGCCCCCAGCGATGCGGCGAGAACAAACAGCTCGGCCGTCTTGCCCTCGAGCATTTCAAGATGCTCTTCAATGGTCCAATCGGCGTTGTAGGCGTTTTCTGCTTCGCGCAACTGCCCCAGACACAGCGCGGAACAGTGTTTGCCAGCCAGCTCAGAGGCTTTGGGGCTGATGGAATCCAACAGGTTTAGTGCACGGGCCAGAATGAATGTTCCGGCGAAGCTGGCGATGGGCGAAGACCAGCGACGGTTCACGCTTTCCGCTCCACGCCGAAGTTCGGCCCGGTCCATGACGTCGTCATGATAGAGCGACGCCACATGGATCATTTCGACAGCCGCCGCCGCCTGAATTGCGCGCTTGCGGCCTTCTGTGTCGGCGAGGCTTCGCGCGGTAAGCAGCAGAAGAATTGGCCGCAACCGTTTCCCGCCAGCGCCGATAAGCCAGTGGGCTATCTCTTCAAAACCCGGCTGGTCCGAGGCGACAGCATCCAACATGAATGCTTCAACCTGGGGTATCGTGGCCCGGATCTGTTCGTCCTGCAACCAGTCAGACATCCGCAATCTTGCGGAACTGCGCCAGCGTCTTCTGCAAACGCTTCGACCTGAGCGCCGCTTCAGAGTTCCTGATGAAACTGTCGTAGCCCTCGTGCAGTGCTGCGGACTCGGCGCGAACAACAATCTCACCACGGTGGAAAGCGTCCATTACGGTCATCCTGCCTTCGGAAATGGCCACGAGAGCTTCCGGTGAGATCGCGCCGACGCCCCGGCCTTTCCCTTTGCGCTTTTGGCTCGGGTTGATGTGAACTTCACCGCTCATCACCGAAACTTCGACCAACCCCATACCAAAAACACCAACCGTTGCACTGGCGCCCTCGTACTGCTTGACCAGTTCAGCATATTCCTTCTTGGCGTCCGCCTTGAAACCCGCCAAAGCATCTTCGGCCAGTTTTTCGACTGCCTTTGCACCCTCTTCCGGCTGCATCCGCTGTTCATAGTCTGCCACGTTCGTATCCTCCGTTCCAGAATTTCCAAATCAGACCGAGCCGACCGCCGCCCGAGCATCCACACGCCCGGCGCCCTGCTGCGTGGTCGGTGCGCCGATATCGACGGCGGTGGCCATGAGAACTGCCTTGATGTCAGCCGGCAGCAGTGTCGGGTTTCGCTGCAACATCAGCGCCGCGACCCCGGCGACATGGGGGCAGGCCATCGAGGTGCCGCTGGCCTCGAGATGAAGCGGATCTATCACCGTCGCGCCGCCATTCATGTCATTGCCGGTCGCCGATCGCGATGCCACGATATCCACGCCGGGGGCGGTGACATCCGGTTTGTCGCGTCCATCCGGCGTTGGTCCGGGACTGGAGAAACCGGCCATGTTGTCGCTGTCATCGCTTGCGCCGACGGTGATCACGCTCTGCGCAATACCCGGACAGCGAATGCGCGTGTCATAGGTGCCGCAACTGTCATTGCCCTCGTTGCCCGCGGCCACCACAAAGGTCACCCCGGCGGTCGAAGCCGCATCAGCGGCGACACACAAAACGCATGTTCCGTCCGGATCGACCCAATTGCCGTTTCTGTGCGAAAAGCCCCAGGAATTGGAAAGAACATCCATCCCGTCCGCGACGGCCTGTTGGATTGCCGAAACGCAGTTTGGAGCGTTCCCACTGCCAAACTGATCCAGCAGCTTGTAGTCGTGGATAACCGCCCCCGTGGCGACACCACGGAACGTCGCGCCATTGCTGGCGACAACACCCGCACAATGAGTACCGTGCCCGTTCAGGTCGCCCAACCCCTCGCCGGTAAAATCCTGTTGGGTGCCGAAATTTCCGGCAAGTTCGGGATGTGTCTGGTCCACGCCCGTATCCAGAACGGCAACATCCACTTCGGCACCGTTGATCCCGCTGGCTTCCACGACATCGGCATTGATCAGCGGACGACTGTTATCCAGGTCGATCAGGATCTGGTTTTTGCAATGAACCATCTTCAGGACATCGGCGCGCCCCGCGATATCCGTAAGGCGCTGATCATCGGCAAGGACAACCAGACTGTGAGTCAGCCAAAACGACCGTTCGACCTCAATCCCCCGCTCTTCAAAGCTTCGGGCGATTTTGCCCACCACGTCTTCACCATGGCGTCGGTGTTGCATGATTGAACGGCGGCGCTGGCGCCGGTCGAACGCACGGGGCGGGCGATCCGGCGATGCCCTGCCGCTGCGCAGCGAGACCAGCACGCGATGCCGGGGAAGCTGGGCGGTTTCGGTTTGGCCAAGCAGGGCGTTCAGGCGCGCCTCTTTTCGGTTGGCCAAGAGGTCGCGCAAGATAATGCTGTCCATCTTCAAGATGGACTCGCTGCCAAACTCGGCACGAAGCTTCTCGATTTCACGACGTTCCGCTCTTTCGAAGCGATCAACGTGTTCCCGGCTTAACTCGGACATTTCGTGCTCCTTTAGATCATGGTCTTATGGGGTTTTCAGGAATGGCCTGACGTTTGGTGGAATGGGTAATCATCACCACGGAAGGATCGTTGGCCATTGTCGCGATGGCCCCGGGCGAAAGTTCGACGGCAACACTGTCGATCAGCCACAGTTCGGTAATCCCGACACCGCCCAGGCTTTCCAGGGTGCCGACCAGGGGCCGTGTGCGTCGGCGGAAATAATCTTCGCGTGCCTTCGTTTCGGCGCGCCGGAAAGAGGGCGCATTGCCTTCGGTGTCTGGCGCCAAGCGCAATATGACCTGCACCGAGTTCCCATCATCGCCGTCTGTTGCGGCCTTCGCCAATTCCGATCGCAGCTGAGTGTCCAGCTTGCCCCAAGCCGCCTCGGACAGGCCGAACGGATGAGGGCTGTTGGTTTCGGTCAAGGTCCTGTCCTCCGTGGTCGTCCCTGCACTGAACATGGCCGGTGCGACGGCACGGTCGAAGCGCGGATTCACGACAATGCCGGGCCCCGGTTCAGGTTCTGCCGAGGGCGTACTGCGCGGGTGTTCCGGCAGGAAACACAGTTCGATCAACGCCGCTTCCTGCGCGCGCATGGCGAGGGTCACCATACCGCTCGCCTGAACTTCGATAATCTGTACCCCCTGCTGCTGCGTTCCTGTCTGGGTCGTCAGGACATTGCCCGCCGCATCAAGTGCGATGATCGTTATGGGCTTTCCGCCAGCAAAGCTCAGCTTGAGGCGGGCCCAATCAGCAACGACCGGCAGATGGGCAAAGACACCGGCGATGGAAAGCAACAGTTTGGGTGTGCCTTGCGGCTGGAACCCGCCAATGATCTGAAGAAGGCTGCCCTTGGACGGCAGGAACCGCACACCGCCGACGTTCAATACCGGATGGCGGGAAGGCAGTTTCTGGCCGCGAAAATCAATGCAACGTTCACGCGGTGGAATTTCCGGATCGGGCTTCGGCTGCTCCGGACAATGCGGCTGAATCGCGATGAAAGCGCAATCATCAATATAGCCAAGCGCATCGTTGCGCGGATCATCTCCGCTGAACTCCAGAAACACCGTCACGGCCTCGGCTTCCGCCGTCACGCGGCCCCGCAATTGCCGCCAGGCACCGTCTAGATTGCCGGTCCACCATTCCACCCAGGGCGCCCGCGGATCATCACCACCGCGCGGATCCAACCCTAGAGCATAGCCGCCTGCGTCGCCGGCCTCCTTCGCGAACCAACACGAGAACTCATAATCCCACCCCGGATTCGAACCCAGCGATTGCCACAGGCCGACACGAAGGCCGCGCTGCGCGATGACCCTTTGGGACCTGTCCCCGGTCCGGACGATGCAACCTTCGCAGTCAAAGGCATCGGCGGGGATCGGGGCCAATTGCGGAACGGGATTTCCCTTTCCGGCATGAAAGGCTGCCAAGTCGGTCAGCCATGCATAGGGTGTCCAGAAGCGACCGACATTGCCCGCTGGAAGCGAACGGAAACCATCTTCGAAACCAGGGTTCAGCAAATGCACGACCCGGACGGTCAGGTCATCCTGACCAAAGGCGCCATCGTCATCCATGACGGTACAGATGGCCCGGAAGTCACCACAGTTTTCATAGATATGTGAGGCGGTCGCCGTGCCTTCGGCTGCCGGTGGTTCATTCGTTTCCTCGATCAGGGCCGTGCGGGGTTCACTGCAATCGCCGAAATCCCACTTGGCCGTATGCGTGTCGCACCAGCCGGGATCCCCGAAATCGGCGACAAGCGTGATCGGTGTGCAGACATATGCATAAAGGTCCGGGCCAGCTTCGACTTCGGGCGGAACATTGGTCACGGTGACACGCAAGGTGTCGATGGCCTCGCCCCCGTTGACGTCGCGAATACGCACCGTGACGGTGTATTCGCCATTGTCGCACCAGGCATGGGTCACGGTCGACGTGCCTGTCGCCGCAGGAGGAGCATTGGTTTCAGAAATAACGCCGGGTTTGGGCGCGTGGTGATCACCGAAATACCACATGGACTCGTGGGTGTCGGGGTATTCGACATCTCGGAACCGTGCGACCAGAGTGACCTCTTCGCCCTCCTGCACCGTCAGATCAGGGCCGGCATCCACTGTCGGCGGCACATTTTCGACGGTAACAAGCGAGAAACTGCGACTGCGCGCGCCGCCCGGCTGGTTGATCGTCAGCGCATGTTTTGCGGTGTAGACACCGCTTGCAGCATAGACATGCTGAATCGAGGGCAAGACCGCGGCCGGTGTTCCGTCACCCGGCAACCACTCGTACCCTGCGTCAGGATGTTCATTCGCAGCCGCAAGCGACATGGCCGATGCGGCCGCACCCGACCGAGCACCACCCGAATCCGCCGGGACGACATCCGTGGCTTCGCAACTGCTTATGACAGTGAAATCTCCGGCAATTTCAAGACCGTCGGTATCAATCACGATCGGGTCCGAAAATACCGCTTCGACCCGCCCGATCCTGGCAAGGTTCTCCGGCCAGCCGGTGATACCCGTGACCGTATTGGTAACTTCATCTGACAAGATTTCACTGCCCATGCTTTCGGCAATTCCCCGGACGACAAGGGCCACGATCACAACGACCAATGCGCCCAGAATTCCGAAAGCGCCGAATGACAATATCGCGGCGATTGCCGTCAGCACCCAAAGCAGCACGGATTCTTCGGGATCGACATCGCTGTCGATTTCAAAGTGATCCATTTGCTGCCCACCGGTTGGGCCCAGCGAACCGTTCGGCTGCCAGCGCAATCCGACATCATTGAAAAAGTCGGCATCCACATCAATACTGCCCAGGATCGCGTCTACGACCGTCACCTTGCCCGATATTCTGATCGCCCCGGCCCTGAGGCTCACGTCCAGATCGGTCAGCCGGACTTCGCGCCCGTCAGGTGTAAAGGTCTTTGGAAGGTCATCATCCGACAATTCGGCTTCGATGCGCGCCGTTTCAATCGATGCTTCGACCTGGGCCGCGCTGATGGCAATTGCAAAATCCCTGTCAGCAGGAATGAAATTGGCAAGCCCGCCTACGTCACCACCGCCATCATCGTTCAAGGCGATCGCCAGAAACTCGTTTGTCACGCCAACGGTGATACTGTCGACTTCAAACTCTTCGTCCGTTGCCTCTGGCCCCCAGATGTAAACGAAATCGCGGGCCTCAAGATCCTGATGAAAAAAGTCGCCGATGAATTCTTCGATCTCGGCTACTGTCGGGGCCGCAATTGAAATCTCGCCCAGCCCACTGGCCAATTCCTGCCCCCGCGACACCAGTTCGCTGGATATCTGGGCGTCGAGGTCAATCGCGACCAACGGGATCGCCGCCAGTTGATCACGGTTGTCGATGTAATTGTCACCCTCTGGCCCATATTCCGGACCGGCGGGGTTGATCGCGTCCACGGTAACGATGGCCGCGTTTAAATCCGTGCGGAATTCCGAACCGACCCGATTGAAAGGTGCCGTGATGTTGATCCGCGTTTCGATCCCCATGGGGTCCTGCGGATTGAAAAAAAGCTGTACCGTCGGCCCAACGACAATGTTGAACATGCGCAGATAGACCGGCAACGAAATTGTTATGTCACCGCCTGACACGGTGGTTTCAATATCGTGCGCCGCGTCCGAGGCGTCGTTGAAGATTTCCGCATGGACATCCGTCGTCAACGCTCCCAAGGCAAATTGCAGCTCGGTCTCATCGATGACATGGGGGATGGAGGGAAAGGCCGGATCGATCGGTCCGCCGGGGCCACCGTTCTCATAGGCTTTGTCCACGAATTCACTTGCGAACAACTCGATATTGGACGCAATCGGATCGCCGCTGGTCAGCGTGGCGGACACCTGGTTGCGAGGCAGGCCATCCAACAGCCATCCCACATCCTGACGCCCGGGAATTAGACCGATCGGCGCAGCCGCAGCAAGATCGGCCGTCATCGTCAGCATTTGCGCCGATGGAACCGGGGGGTTTTCGATTTCGATCTGGATCAGGACACCAAGTCGAATTTCGGCACCGGTGATGTCCGGACGCAAGCTGGCGTCCAACTGGTCTTCGGGAATCTGAACAGACCCGTCAGCGACGACAAAACCGCCAAAGGTTTCACCTGCGGGAACATCCATGAATTCGGGAATGCGGCCTTCATCGCCGGGATCATCGTCGCATTCCGCGGACTTCCACGCCCCCCGAATGACCTTTCGCAGGACCTCTTCCGAGGCTTCGACGACAACTTCATATCCTCTTGTATTTGCCATCCTGACGTCCTCGGTGTGACGGCGCGAGGAAATCGCGCCCGGGTGTCTTCAAGCAGTGCCGGTGACAACGGCGCGGGGCGTGATATTGACCAGCCTACGTTTCCCGGTTCGCACGGCATGATACAGCGCCTCAGTCGCAAAACGCGGTGTCGATGCATCAAGTTGCCGGTAGGCAAGTAACGGAGAGATGATTTTGTGCGCCTTGCCCAGCGCTTCCAGCGGATCAGGAATCTTCACGGGCTCAATCAAACTCGGATCGAGCCCGGCGACGGATTTGCCTTTGGCTTTCCCAGGAAACCGGCGCGCGATTTCAGATGCCTTGACCTTGGCCACCTTCACTTTGGAGGTGGAATAGCGCACTTTTCGCATCGGCAAGGACAAGGGAGACAGGTCAGGGCGTTTCGAAGTATCATCGACCAGCTTCAACTCGTCGAAAAGGACCACAGCCAGATCGTGTTCCTGCCCGGGGTCAAATTCATGCCCGGACGCGGCGAAGATCTTTTTTCGCAAACTTTTGCGTTCAACGATCTGTTTCTTGGAAAACCGCGCTCTGTCCTCCAGCTCAAGTCGGCCAGACAGGTCCAATTCGAACCCAAGCTCCTCAAGCGCCAACACGGGGTTAATCAGCGCAGCACGAGCAAGCTCTGGGGTGACATTCAAACGGGCAGCAATATCATGCACTGCTGCTTGAACGTCCTGAAACGTAGCCATAGCAGCCTTCCAATTACGAAATAAACGTAACTCTTGAACGCTTGGAACTGATAGATAGATACTTTGGGAGTCTGCCTTCACGATATATTTTTAAAGCGATTCCGTCAATGAGCCGGAGACGCAGCAAGGCTGACCACAACCCGATCGCGTAACGTTATTTGTCGCGTCGCTGGTTTTATCGGACGGGATTATCGTGAATTTTGCGGCCTGAAATACAGGCCCTGACCAACTATCGATAACAGCAGTACGGAACCTTCCCTCGCCATGGCCAGGGGCGGTGGTTTCAAGCAAAACCGCCAATCGTGACGCTCGACGAATTGCCCACGCAATCCGCGGCCCCGCGCCTTCTATCCGTCCACAACACCTCGCGCCCCTCTTCCCCCGGACCACATCACCTGCCATAATGGGGGAAACTCAAAAACAAGAGCAGCACCCATGCCCGACGATCTGTTGACGCCAGAAGCGACCACAACTTATGACGCCTCCTCGATCGAGGTGCTCGAAGGTTTGGAACCGGTCCGCAAGCGACCCGGCATGTATATCGGCGGCACGGATGAGCGCGCTTTGCACCATATGGTGGCCGAGATCCTCGACAACTCGATGGACGAGGCCGTGGCAGGCTATGCCAACCGGATCGAGGTGGAACTGCACGCCGATTACGCCCTGACCGTACGTGACAACGGGCGCGGCATCCCAATCGATCCGCACCCCAAGTTCCCGGACAAATCCGCGCTCGAGGTGATCCTGTGCACATTGCACGCCGGCGGCAAGTTCTCGGGCAAGGCGTATCAGACCTCGGGTGGTCTGCACGGCGTGGGCGCTTCGGTGGTGAACGCGCTGTCGGATTCGATGGTCGTGCAGGTGGCGCGCGACAAGACGCTGTTCGAACAACGGTTCTCGCGCGGTGTTCCGCTGGGCCCTGTGGAAAAGGTCGGCGCCGCCCCCAACCGGCGCGGCACGACCGTAACCTTCCACGCGGATGATGAAATTTTTGGCCACCACCGGTTCAAACCGGCGCGCCTGTTCAAATCGATCCGGTCCAAGGCCTACCTGTTCTCGGGTGTGGAAATCCGTTGGAAATCAGCCATCGACGACGGTGAAACCCCGACCGAGGCCTCGTTCCACTTTCCCGGCGGCCTGTCGGATTACCTGAAAGAGACGATGAACGGCTCGTCCACCTATGCCGAGCAACCTTTTGCGGGCACCGTCGATTTCAACGAGAAATTCGGCACCCCCGGCAAGGTCGAATGGGCTATCAACTGGACACCGTCGCGTGACGGGTTCATCCAGTCCTATTGTAACACCGTTCCCACCCCCGAAGGCGGCACCCATGTGGCCGGTTTCTGGGCCGCGATCCTCAAGGGGATCAAGGCTTATGGCGAGTTGATCAACAACAAGAAGGCCGCCCAGATTACCCGCGACGACCTGCTGACCGGGGGCTGCGCGCTGGTCTCGTGCTTCATCCGCGAACCGGAATTCGTCGGCCAGACCAAAGACCGCCTTGCCACTGTCGAGGCGCAGCGGCTGGTGGAGAACGCGGTACGCGACCATTTCGACAACTGGCTGGCCGCCGATACGAAATCCGCCGGCGCGATCCTCGACTTCCTGATCCTGCGGGCCGAAGAACGCCTGCGCCGACGGGCCGAGAAGGAAACACAACGCAAGTCCGCCACTAAAAAACTTCGTCTTCCCGGCAAGCTGGTGGACTGTTCCAGTTCAACACGCGATGGCACGGAATTATTCATCGTCGAAGGCGATTCCGCGGGCGGTTCGGCCAAGATGGGCCGCGACCGCAAAACGCAGGCCCTGCTGCCCCTGCGCGGCAAGATCCTCAACGTGCTGGGCGCAGCCAGTTCGAAACTGGGCACCAATGCCGAGATCAACGACCTGACGCAGGCGCTGGGCGTTGGGCTGGGCAGCAAGTTCAACCTCGACGACCTGCGCTATGACAAGGTCATCATCATGACCGACGCGGATGTGGACGGCGCGCATATCGCGTCCTTGCTGATGACATTCTTCTTCACCCAGATGCGCCCGATGATTGACGCGGGCCACCTGTACCTGGCCTGCCCGCCTCTGTATCGTCTGACCCAAGGCGCCAAGCGGGTTTACTGTCTGGACGAGGCCGAGCGGGACGAGTGGCTGAAAAAAGGTCTGGGCGGCAAGGGCAAGATCGACGTGTCGCGTTTCAAAGGTCTGGGCGAGATGGACGCCAAGGACCTGAAAGAGACCACGATGGACCCCGCGTCCCGGAAATTGATCCGGGTCACCATCGACGAGGACGAACCCGGCGAAACCGGCGATCTGGTCGAGCGTCTGATGGGCAAAAAACCCGAACTGCGGTTCCAGTACATTCAGGAAAACGCGCGGTTTGTGGAGGAACTGGATGTTTGAGGGTTAAGAGTCTATCGGCGGTTCAGACCTCTTGAGCCAATCGGGCATTTCTCTCAACTTGTTTCTTTCCTCATACCTGCCCTGAAGGGAAAGCTGTTTAGACAGTTCGCGTTTACGTTCCATCTCCTGTTTTCCTTCATAAAGACAACGAAGAAACGTTCTCTCGTCGGAAAGCGGCGGTATTGGATGAGTAATCAACGTTGTATCAAAGTGGTTTCGCGCGATCCATTTGATGATTGTCGCGATACTTTCTAAAGCCTTCTCGACCTTTGCTCTGCTGGCGGGTTCGAGTTGCGCGTTTCCTACACGGTATTCAAAATCCGAATGTGCAATCCGCTTGTCTGACCAGTTTCGAGCAAAGCTCGAAGACTTAAGGCTACTCGAAACAAGTTTGGTAAGTGTCTTTTCACCATCGTCGAAGTACTTTGGCAAAGCACGTATGGAAACAGACTTTGCACTCATTCTTCTACCATGCGGTGGATCAGTTAGCTTTCTCAATCCAAGTAGAACTCTTTCAAAAACGATTGCCTCCAAGGTTTGAGAGGTTGAAGCTGAAATTGACTGAAGCATATCAAAGGTTTCTTTATTGGTCCCCCATAGCGACCGGTACAATCTCCATTCAACACGCAACCTAAAGAAGTCCGTCTTTAAGTGTTCGAAGAGGTTTTCAGCTTCATTTACCATTTAGTTTCTTTCAGAAGTTTTTTCGCAGCTAGCGACCGCAGGGTGGATGTTCGCACCTATCAAATTGCCCGCATCGAGATGGGTGTAAACACCCATCCTACCCGATCAAAATTCTCGCGCCCGGCCCGAGGGTGGGTGCGGAACGCGCCCGCCCATGGGGGCGGGTCGGGCGCGCGCTTGATGCTTTGCATCAAGCATTGGATGGATAGGAAGACGCACCCACACCACACGCGCCCTCAAAAAACCAAAATCTACTGCAATTCAAACCCCTTCGGTTTACAAATCAAACCAAGAACCGGCTTCCCCATGACAAGCTGGCTTGGATTTAACGATTAAGGATTTGCAATGGCCCGCCTTTATGACAGTCGAAAACGTGTTCTCGTAACCGGTGGGGCCGGTTTTTTAGGCTCGCATCTGTGCGACCGGCTTCTGGATCAGGGGCACGAGGTTCTGTGCGTCGACAACCTGTTCACCGGCACCAAGCGCAATATCGACCATCTGCACAACAACCCGCGTTTCGAGTTCATGCGCCACGATGTGACCTTCCCGCTTTTCGTGGAAGTGGACGAGATCTATAACCTCGCCTGCCCGGCCTCGCCCGTGCATTACCAGCACGATCCGGTGCAGACGACCAAGACCAGCGTGCATGGTGCGATCAACATGTTGGGTCTGGCGAAACGGCTGAAATGCAAGATCTTTCAGGCCTCGACCTCCGAGGTCTATGGCGACCCGACCATTCATCCGCAGACCGAAGATTATTGGGGTAACGTCAACCCGGTTGGTCCGCGCTCGTGCTATGACGAGGGCAAGCGCTGCGCCGAGACCTTGTTCTTCGATTACCACCGGCAGATGGGGCTTGAGATCAAGGTGGCCCGCATTTTCAACACCTATGGGCCCAGAATGCACCCCGCCGATGGGCGCGTCGTGTCGAACTTCATCATGCAGGCCCTGACCGGCGAGCCGATCACGATTTTTGGTGACGGTACGCAGACCCGGTCTTTCTGTTACGTGGATGACCTGATCGAAGGGTTCATCCGCCTGATGGAGACCGGCCCAGACGTCACCGGCCCGGTCAATCTGGGCAATCCCAACGAATTCTCGATGAACGAACTGGCCCGCGAAGTGCAGGCCCTTGTGGGGGCCGAGACTCCTGTCAGTTTCAAGGAGTTGCCAGAGGATGACCCGAAACAGCGCCAGCCCGATATCACACTGGCGCGCACCCTGCTAGGCTGGGAACCCAAAGTGCAACTGAAAGAAGGATTGCACGCAACCATCCGGTATTTCCGAGACCTTCAGGCCGAAGTCGAGACCTAGGGCCAAGGCCCGGTTTAAGATCCGGGCACGCCCCCAGCCCCTGTCCTGCCCCGGCGCTTGCAGAACCTTCGCAAGGCACCGCCTTATTCGAAATCTGCCTGATCCAGCAACGTATAGGTGAACTTGTTGCCAAACGCGTCGCGCCCGGCTTCGCATTTCAGCAGAAACTCGGCAAAGTGACGCTGATCGGCGAATACCTGACACCCGGCGGAATAGATCGTATTCGCCGTGTCATCGTCACCGTTGTTTGGCCCCTTGTGCAGATTTATGCCGAACATCCCGCTTTGAGGATTAACAAGGTTCAGGTTTCCATCCCTGTTGTTGTCCCGAAACACGGTAACGTTTCCCAGCCTTTGACACAGCGCCTTGTGGCCTCCGGGCCGGCCTCGTTTATGAATATCGATCTTGTAGCAGGACCGATATTGCCCCGACGCCAGAATGGCCGTCCCATCCGGGTTTATCGGGTTCTTCAGGTAGTGATCGCTGGGATCGGCCGTCATCGGGTAATACGCTATATCCCAAACGCCAAGAAACCGGTGAAACACCGTCATGACATCATCGAATTTCTTGGGTGAAACCGGGTGGGCGCGAATGCCCACTATGTTCAGGTTCCAATCGACAGTTGGGGTGTCGAAAACTACGTAATCCTTTTGGGACATGACATCCATAATCGCTTCCACAGAGGGTCTGAACATCTCTCAATTCTCCTTAAACAATGCGGCCATGTTACCACAGAAGTGACCGACCGTAAAAATCGTCCCCTTGGCTTGTCGCTGAGCGCGTAGGATTTTCGTTGCCTAACCCGTTGATCTCGTTCAAACTTGCTGAAACAAGAAACCATGATTGAGGTCCGGGCGTCCAAACCCTTTTTGATCGACAACAGATTTGCAGGACGAGAGGACGACCTGAAAACACTGACCTATGGGCTGGCCTTTGCTATGCTGGCGACCCAGGCCCCGGCGCAAAAGACGCTCAGCCTGGCATCTCCGATCCCGGACGGAACGGAAACACGGTTTTGCTATTACAAGGGGCTGGCTTTTTCCCCGGATTCCTTCATCGTGATCTCTGGCCACAACACCGTCACAGAAACGATCAACACGCACGAGGAACGCCTGCTGCGATGCGTAAGCAGCGACAAAGGCACCATGCACTGCAAGCCACAATGCACGTTTCAGGTCGGCCGCTAAGCCAGAGGTATCACTGTCGCCCGAGGCTTTTCCGCCGGATCAGACCGTCATTCCGATCAGGGCGACACCCACGGCCATGAGCACCGCGGCACCCAACCGTCGCGCCCAGTTGCCTTCCTTGAGGAATACGAACCCGATCAGTGCGGCAAAGATGACCGAAGTTTCCCGCAGCGCCGAAACCGCGCCCAACGGTGCGAAATTCTTGGCGTACAGCACCAGACCATAAGCTGTCATCGATACCAGCCCGCCAAGAATGCCGATCATCCATACTTTGGCCGGCAGGTCTTTTAAGGTCGCACGTTTCCGAACCCCGACAAACCCGGCAATGAACAGGTGCAGAAACGCCCCCCATGCCCAATAGCTGAGCGTGTTGCCCGACAGCCGAACACCGATCCCGTCAACGACCGAATAGATCGAAATGCAGAACCCGGTGCCCAGCGCAAACATCAGTGCACTGCGCCCAACGCCCGAGCGCAGAGCTTTCCAACTGCTCAGCTGGATGCCCACGGCAATTAGGGCGATACCTGTCCAGGCCTGAAAAGGCAGCACTTCTCCGACCAGGACCATTGCCCAAAGCGAAACCAGCGCCGGGACAATCCCACGGGCGATGGGGTAGACCACACTCAGATCACCGTGCTGATAGGCTTTACCCAGCATGAAATAATAACCGAAATGCACAACGGTCGAGAGCAGGATGTAAATAAAGCTCTCTGGGTTTGGCAGCGGCAGCAGCATCACCATGACCGCCGCAGGCAGCACTTGACCCAGAGCGACCAAACCCAGCATCGTGGTTCGATCAGCCGCTGTCTTCACGATTGCATTCCACACCGCGTGCAGCAAAGCAGCCGAAAGAATAATAAGGACAACGAACAGGGTCATGTCCGGACCTTTCCCGCAGAGGTTTCGCGCCAAAAGGGTCAACTGCCCTATTCACTTGGCGCCATGTCTGCAAAGGGTGGATTGTTGTCAAGCCCGTTTCAGGTCACCTGGGTTGTCATCCAAGTCTCGATCATCGAGGCCGGCCCTTCCCAACCCGGCTCCATGAACAGGAAATGCGCATGGTCTTCGACCAGCAAAAAGGTTCCGCGATCCCCATAGCGCGCTGCCAGTGCGCGGCAGGTATCGGGGTTAACAGCCCTGTCTTCGGCACCCGAGACCACCAGAACCGGGCAGTCAACCTTGTCGAAATCAACCTTGATTGCGTGATGGTCATCAAACATCCAAAAGAACATTTCAAACATCACGCGCCCGCTTTCTGCGCCCAATCGGTCGAATACAGCGTGTTGTTGCGCCTCATCCATCTTGTTCAGAGCAAACGGGGCCATCAAATCGAACCCGACCCGCATCGGCTGCTTCCAGAATGGGCCGCCTTCCATCAAGGTGCGCGGTACAGCGCGTTCATCATCGGTTTCGGGCAAGGTGCCCCAAGGCGCATTGGGATTGATCAAAACGATGGCACTGGCCAAACCACAAGACGCCACTTGCTGTGCCACCACCCCAGCAATGGCATGCCCCAAAATGACAGGTTTGCGATCCAGTCCTTTTACAAAATCGGCGATGTCGTTGGTGTAGTCCATGACACTAGTATCGGTCAGACCCGGGTCGGGGTCCGCTTTCGGATCACCGTCATGGTACCGCAAGGCAGGAACGTGAACCGTCCAACCTCGGTCCCGAAAGAAGTCCGCGTAATCCTGCATACACCAAGGTCCGGCAAATGCTCCGTGGATAAGAACGATTTCTTTGGTCATCGAAGTCCCCCCTGCGCTGTTTCCAGTATGGGGATATGGTAAGACGTTACAACTGCCCGTGATCCCTGTTGCAGGTCGAAGCACAGGTCCTAAGATTGGACCCATGAGTTTTGTGACCGACAATCAATTGCCCCTGCTGATCCTGTTCTTTATCATCGGCTCTATCGGCACTGCCTTTCTGTTTCGCAAACCGGCCGGGCACCGGGCGTGGAAACTGGCTGATCTGGTATGGGTTGTGCTGGGTGGCATCGGGGCATTGGTGGCTGTTTTGGCCGGGCTTTACACCTCGGACAGCTCGCGACTGGACCGACAGATCGACGTAGCCTATGCCGCGACGCTGGCATTTGACAGGGACGCGGCCCGGTTCCGCCTGCGGTTCTGTGATCCGGCCTATGATCCGGATACCGCCGTTTTATGCGAAAAGGTTGAATTCCTTTCTGCTTCGACCGCCAGCAACTCGGAACTACCCCTGTTCATCGCGGTCACGAACGAAGTGGCCCCCCTACAGGGGCTTCACTTCCTGGTTGGGGGTCAGTCCAGGGACGAAATGGACGAAATACGTGACATGGCCGCCAAGGCCGATGCCTTTGACATCGACCAGTTCCTTGTCTTCACTTCACTGGACGAAAGCACACAGACCGCCATTGACAATATGCGTCGCAAGGTTCCCGCGATTGCGGGCGACTATCTGATACTTGCGCAGAGCTACGATGACCTGATCGCGCAGGTCGGGAAGCTGAAAGAAGAATGGGAATACCTACAGGACAATGCTCATATTCTTGTTCTGCAAATCGTGGCCCTATGCCTTGTCAGTTTTGCGGCACCGTTTCGGCTGGGGAAATCCGTGGTCGAGCTGCGCACCACGCTCAGCGACGATACGTCTGCGCCAAAACTTGCGGGTCAGCCCCAAGAAAGTAACGCAGAAGAGTCCACAGGTTCCGAGCTCCGCGCCGAATCCACCCCGCCCGCTCATACCGCTCCGCACTCGTAAAGGCGCGTGTGTTCAGAACAGTTACCTTTGGCAACGCGCGCACCAAAGCCACATCTTCCATCAACGGCTGGTCGGGAAACCCGCCTGCCGCTTGATAGGTGTGACGCGGAACCAGCAACCCCTGATCTCCGTAGGGCAATCCCAGCATCCTGCTGCGCAGATTGGCCCAGCCAGCCACCCAGGCCGGCGCGATCCCGCGCGCGCGGAACGCCAGCTGAAACGCGGCAGGTTTGGTTGACGGCAAGTGGGCGCTGACGGTCTCGCTCCACCCCTTTTGCAGCACTGTATCGGCATGAAGAATCAGCAGCCAATCCCCTTTGGCCTGCGCGCACCCTCGGCGCAACTGGCCGCCTCGGGATGGCGGGCCGGTCACGACCATCGCACCGGCCTCTTCCGCAATATCCGGCGTGTGATCGGTTGAGCAGGCATCGCTGATGATCAATTCCCGGATCAACCCGGCACGCACCCCTTCCATCAAAGCCCCGAGACATTCGGGCAAAGCGTCGGCAGCGTTGAGGGTCGGGATCACGACGGTAATAGGCGCGGGCACGTCTGATAACCTCTGGTCTTGGCATCGGAACTTCCTATATCACGAGGCCTGAGGAAATGACGAGGACCAAGCCATGCCCACCCGCCGCATTCTGCGCCTGTCCGGCTCGGATACCGAAAGCTTTTTGCAGGATCTGATCACCAACGACATTAAGGGGTTGGACAACGGGCTGGTCTACGCCGCTTTGCTTACTCCGCAGGGAAAGTACCTGGCGGATTTCTTCCTGAAACGAGATGACGACGGAGTTCTTCTGGATGTGGCCGAACACCTTGCGGATGATCTGGTCAAACGTCTGACGATGTACAAGCTGCGTGCGGATGTGACGATCGAGGGAACCGATCTGAACCTGCAACGCGGCACCAAGGCTGCGCCGGAAACCGCCCTGCCCGATCCCCGCCACCCGGAGATGGGCTGGCGCAACTACTCCCCAGAACCCGAGGGCGATGACGGAACCGACTGGGATGCACTGCGCGTCCGGCACTGCATTCCCGAGTCAGGCATTGAACTGACCCCGGACAGTTACATCCTGGAATCCGGGTTCGAAGCGCTGAATGGCGTGGATTTCAAAAAAGGATGTTATGTCGGGCAGGAAGTGACCGCGCGCATGAAGCACAAAACCGAATTGCGCAAAGGTCTGCGACGCGTCGTTGTCCAGGGCTCGGCCCCGGTGAGGACCGAGATCAGTGCAAATGGCAAACCTGTCGGAACATTGTACACACAGGCCGGCGGAAACGGGATCGCGTATCTGCGATTTGATCGCGCAGGCCCTGAGATGCAGGCCGCAGACGCCACGGTGCGGCTGGAGGACTGAGCCCACCTTGTTGCCAAATCGGCACGACCCGCGCATCAGCTTGTATCGAAAAGTTTGAACCCGTTGTCCTGCACTGCCAAAGTGCAGGCAAACAGGATGAACCGGATACCCGCATGTTTCGACTTTATTCCGCGATCTGGCGCGCCAGTGCGGGGCGGCAGATCATCCTCATCATGCTGTCCGTCGCAATTGCGGGCCTTGCCGCCGTGCCGCTTGAGTTTCAGCGCGACATCGTCAACCACCTGACATCCGACGATGTCGGGACTGAAAAACTGATCCAGCTGGGCATCGGCATGATGGCCGTCATCCTGCTGAGCCTCGCCCTGAAATGGGTACTAAGCTATCGCGCCGGAACCTTGGGCGAAGACATGATCCGGCTGATCCGCCAACGCCTGCTTTGGCGTTCGACCGACCTGAAGGATTCAGACGAAGGCCTGCGCAAAGGCACCATGACCACCGCCATTTCGGCCGAAGCCGAAGAGTTGGGCAAGTTTGCCGGTGGAGCTTTTTCGGATCCGGTCGTTCAGATTGGAACGCTGATCAGTGTGATCGGCTATATCTCGTCCACGCAACCAGGTCTGGGGTTGATTGCGTTGTCAATGATCGTACCGCAAATCATCATCGTTCTGGTCTCGCAGCGCAAAGTGAACACTTTCGTGGCGGAACGGGTTCGCATTCTGCGCGGTGCCACCGACCGGCTGACGACCGAGGATATCGAAGCCGTCGAGCGGGATATCAACACCATGTTTGATGACATTTACGACACGCGGCGGCGGATGTTCCTATGGAAACTGTCGGCAAAGTTCCTGCTGAGCGTGATCAACGGGGCCGGCACCGTCGGTATCCTGATGCTGGGGGGATATCTGGTCTTGCAGGGCAAAACGGATGTGGGCACCGTGGTGGCCGCCACCAGTGGGCTCAGCCGCATTCAAGGACCCACTGCCTTTTTGATCGCATTCTATCGTCAGGTCAGTGCCAATCGCATCAAGTATGAACTGATGCTGGAATTGTTTGGCCCCGACCCAACACGGTATCGTTATCGCCCTAACGCATAAAAAAGACCGCGCGGCGAATGCCTGCCCGGTCTCTTATAAAAAGTGACGAAACGTCACGCGCGTTCGGAATATTCCATCGTTTCCGTGTTCACGACGATCATTTCGTCCTGGCCGATGAAGGGGGGAACCATGACTTTCACGCCATTGTCCAGCAGCGCGGGCTTGAACGAGTTTGCCGCCGTCTGGCCCTTTACGACCGGTTCGGTCTCGACGATCTTGCAGGTCACTTTCTGCGGCAGCGTCGCGTTCAGCGCCTCGCTTTCGTAGAATTCGACAACAATGGTCATGCCATCTTGCAGAAACGGACGACGGTCACCCAGCAATTCTGCTGGTAATTCAATCTGTTCGTAGGTTTCTGAATCCATGAACACCAGCATCCCGTCGGATTCGTACAGGAATTGCTGATCCTTCTGCTCCAGACGCACGCGTTCGACCTTGTCCGCCGAGCGGAAGCGTTCGTTCAATTTCGAGCCATTGCGCAGGTTGCGCAGTTCCACCTGTGCAAAAGCCCCACCTTTGCCCGGCTTTACATGGTCAACTTTGACCGCTGCCCACAGGCCACCGTTATGCTCAAGCACATTGCCGGGGCGAATTTCGTTCCCATTTATCTTGGGCATTACATAAATCCTTCACATACGGTTGATGCATCAGTTGCGGTCCCTATATCTGGCGGGAACACACCTGACAAGACAACGACACCTAGTGCTGCAGGTGCAGCAAGCCATGCAAGTGACGCAACGCAACTATGCATTTTAGCTGTATCCGAATCGCACCTAATCGGTCATAAGGACCCTCACGCCGAAAATGCAAGAGCAAGAACAACAAGGAAGACGAGATGAGAGATTTCGTTGACGGCACTGCCTTTAACAATGAGCAAGGCAATCGTGCGCGCAAACTTTTCGCGGCCGTTGTCCTGGCTGCGCTTGATGATGCTATCGCCGATGACAAGAAATACGGCAATGGCCCCGAACAAATCGCCCGCTGGGCGCGTTCGCGCGATGGGCGCGAAGTTCTGTCCTGCGCAGGCATTGACCCGAACGAACGGGTCGTCAGCGGATTGATGGAATTCGTTGGACGCGGCGTCCGTACCTCGGTCGCCCTGTCGCGGGAAGAAAGCGAACGCCGCAACGCTGCACAGCAGGCCGAAGCTGCCTGAACCAAGGTAGATTTGGATTGAACAAACGCGCTCTGCCTATCAGAGCGCGTTTTTCTATGCCTGATCGACAGGCATGAAGCCAATGGCTCAAAAGAACAACAGCCATTGCCGAACCACCCAGAATTCAGCCGCCAGCATGGTTGCGAACAGGGCTTTGCCCCAAACCGGCAATCCACGCTGCCAAAGCAGAACATATGCGGCCAGACAGACAAGGGCTGACACCGGAGCCACCCACAAAGCATGATGGTCGCTGTCCCAATAGCTGACAGGGCTTTGGAACACCCAGTCGCTGATGGGCCAGAACTGTGGCCGTCCGTCGCCCGCATGAAGCAGGAAATCTGTCGCAAGATGCAACAGACCCGCCGCTGCACCGACAGCCAGAACATGCCAACCTCTCCAGACTGCCAGCAGGAATGCCAGCCCCCATAGGATAAAGGAATTGTCTATGGCGAATACGGTCTGCCACGCCGGGGAAAAGTAAAGCTGCCCGAAGACCACCTGCTCGGGGATGCTCAGAACAAACAGGGATACGCCCGCCATCACGTATAGGGACAGATCCGGCAATAACGCTCCCAGCAGCGCAGCCCAGAGGACAGGCCCTTGCGGCGGCCGGGCGAACACGGCAGCCCCGATCAAAAGATGCGCAGGCGTATTCATCCGGGGCTTTCCCTTTCGGCTCAAATCAGATCATCTGCGCCCAGACTTATAGGAGACAAGGCATGGTTCGCGCCATCATGATTCAAGGGACCGGCAGCAATGTCGGAAAATCGGTTCTGGTGGCCGGGCTGGCGCGCGCCTACACGCGCCGGGGCCTTCGGGTCGCGCCGTTCAAACCGCAAAACATGTCGAACAATGCAGCCGTCACTGAAAACGGTGGCGAAATTGGCCGCGCACAAGCCCTTCAGGCCCGTGCGGCAAAGCGGGAAACGCACACGGACATGAACCCTATTCTGCTCAAACCCGAGACGGATACCGGCGCGCAGATTATCGTTCAGGGGCAGCGCGCTGGCACGATGAAGGCCGGTGACTATCGCAAGGACAAATCCAAGCTGCTGGGCGCAGCGCTGGAAAGCTTTGACAGGCTTTGCGCCGACGCTGATCTGGTTCTGATCGAGGGCGCTGGCAGCCCGGCTGAGACCAACCTGCGCAAAGGTGACATCGCCAATATGGGATTTGCCCGTGCAGCGGACATCCCTGTTGTACTGGTCGGGGACATTCATCGTGGCGGAGTGATTGCGCAGATCGTCGGTACTCAGGCCGTTCTGGACGAAGGCGACGTGGCGCAGATCAGGGGTTTTGCCATCAACCGCTTCAAGGGCGACGTGTCCCTGTTTGACGAAGGCCGTGATGACATCTCGGCCCGAACAGGCTGGCCCTGCCTTGGGGTCGTGCCCTGGTTTCACGACGCCTGGAAACTGCCGGCCGAAGACATGATGGACATCCGTTCCCATACCGGCGGCGTGTGCAAGGTCGTTGTGCCCCAACTGGAGCGTATGGCCAATTTCGACGATCTCGATCCGTTGTCCGCCGAGCCCGGCGTGAGCGTCGAGGTCATTCCAGGCGGACGTCCCCTGCCCGGCGATGCGGATCTGGTTCTGCTTCCCGGCAGCAAGTCCACGATCGGAGATCTGAGCTATTTTCGTGCACAGGGCTGGGATATCGACCTGTATGCACATGTTCGCCGCGGTGGACATGTCCTTGGGTTGTGCGGCGGCTATCAGATGTTGGGCAAGACCATTTCCGATCCTGATGGCGTGGACGGCCGGCCGGGCAAAGTTGATGGATTGGGGTTGCTGAACGTCGATACCGTAATGGGCGGGCAGAAACAGGTCATCCTGCGTTCCGCCCATGCCCTGCCAGACCGAGAACCGGTCAGCGGATACGAAATCCACATGGGCCATACCGACGGCCCGGACCGCGCCCGCGCATGGCTTGAGGTCGAAGGCAGACCAGAAGGCGCCGCCAGCAGCAACGGTCGGGTCAAGGGCAGCTATCTGCATGGAATTTTCTCGTCAGACGCATTTCGTGCCCGTTATTTGTCAACGCTGGGCGTGACGTCGGACATTGCCTACGAAGACGGTGTAGAGCAGGCGCTGGATGATCTGGCCGATCATCTGGAGCGCCACATGAATCTTGACCGGATGCTGAGCCTGGCCCAGCCACCACAGCGCGGTTGAATCTTATCCCAGATCTTTCGCGGCGAGCGCGCGCGCGATTTCCCGCCGCACCATTTTGCGCACGTTTCGCGTGATCCGCTCGCCCATCGCGCCTTGCAACTCCTGGCGGACAACTTCCGCGATCAGCTCACGCAATGTTTCTTCATCCAAATCCGTTGCCGAAACGTTTTCAACGACTTCAGTGGCACGATCGGATTCAGCCGGTCGTCCCGCCCGGATGAACTCTGCGTTTTGTACCGAAGCGGACTCGGGCTGCGGATCGTCCGTATCTTCCTGATCAGTCAGAACGACGGTCCTTGCGGCCGCAAACTCCTCTTCGACGTTCCACGGCAGGGAATGCGTTGGTGTGCCGGAATAGGCGTCTGCGCTGTCGCCATCCGGCTCCCATTGATCCTCGGTTTGCGCAATCGCCGCTTCCAGCGCTTCGATCTTGGCACTCAGACTGATCGCGGGATCATCGGTTGAACCGGTTGCCGCGGAATGTCCCTCGGTCGCGTCATCCGCAGTGTTGGCAGGATCACCTGCCCTGACGATGTCGCAGGCACGCAGCAGCATCGGCTTGGCCGAGTCGGCAACATCAGCAGACGGCTTGGCGGGCATGATCTCGGGCTGAGCGGGTTTGCTGATGCGCAGCGCGTCCGTCAGCACCAAACGCCCCGGCTTTCGCGTAGCACCCTGTTGATCCGAAGAGGATTTACCGCGACTGTCTTCACTGACCAGACGTTTGACCGAAGACAGAACGTCTTCGATCCCTGCTTTCACGACATTATCAGACATTGTTCTCTACCGCTCTATCGTTGGATCGAGTGTAGCCAAACAATCCGAGCCCTACAACAAATAGTATTGCCGGTTAGTCCCGACGCAACGCTTTGAGGACTCGATCCAGATCCTTGCTCTGTTTGCTGACACGCGCGGGGGCTTTCTTGACCAGATTATAGTACAAAGTCGGGTCATAGATCTGAACCGCCAGGCCAAGACGTTCCGCCGTCAAAAGGCCCTGCGCCTGCAACAGCTGATACGCTGCGCGGGATCGTTCCGTTCGCGACGCCACTTCGGCCAGCTGCGCGTCCAGCAAATCCTGCTGAGCATTCAGAACGTCCAAAGTGGTCCGGGCACCCAAGGTCGCTTCTTCCCTGATGCCATCAAATGCAACCTGTGATGCGCGAACCCGTTCCGTCGACGCCCTGAGGCTGGCACTGGCTGCCTGGAACGCTGCATACCGGTCCGTAACGCCCTGTGTGATATTCTTTTGAACGTTCAGAAGATTCGCACGAGACGCATCCCGGTTTGCCATAGCGCGCCGCACGTTCGCGGCCAACCGGCCACCGGCGTAGATCGGCTGTGTAAAGTCCAGCGACACGGTCGCGTCATTCACATAGTCGTTGTTGTCATAGCTTTCACGCACACCCGCATCCGCATTCAAACTGACATTCGGCCCAAGGTTGGCCCGCTGCTGCTGTACAATCAGATCAAAAGCGCGGACCTGATGCTGCGCCGACAGAATCGCCGGGTGGTTGCGTTGCGCGAGGCTGATCGCTTCTGCCTCGCTCCGTGGAAGATTGGGCAGGCTGGGTTGACCGGCCGTCCTCCCTGGCGCCTTGCCGACCGCATTGACATACTCAGCCTGCGCGATGCTCAGTTCACCACGAGCGACAGCCAGATCAGCTTGAGAACTTGCCAACTGCGCTTCGGAAAGCGCCACGTCCGTGCGCGTCACTTCGCCAACCTCGAAACGATCATTCGATGCGCGAAGCTCTTCCGCCGAAACATCCACGTTGTTCTGGCGAATTGCGACTGTCTCTTCCTGAAGCAGCACGCCCAGGTAAGCATTTGCAGCGCGGATAAGCACCTGTTGCTCAATGTCGATCAGGGTTTGCCTGGTCGACAGAACCGTTTCCTGCGCCGATTGTTTGCCCAGAACCGAGGCGCCACCATCATACAGAAGCTGGGAAAGCCTCAGCCCGGTGAAAAACCGGGACGGCTCGGTCGTTGTGACCACATTGTTGGTCCGAGACCGGGTATAATCTTGGCTGACCTGTACAGTCCAGTTGATGATTGGCCGCAATGCGGAAAGCGCGATTGCCACGTCTTCATCTGCCGCGCGCAGCAGCGCCCGGTTCTGCTCCAGCAAGCCACTTGTATTATACGCGCCGATGAAGGCGTCTGTTATGTTGTCAGCCCACGCCGGACGCCCTGGCATAACGCTGATGGCAAGTCCTGCGGTCACTGCGAATGCCCTGACCAGCTTGCCTGTCGCTGAACCACGCATACCGAAATCCTCTCAAACGAAATTACACTGCCCTGAAGGCAGTTTGCGGTCTTCTTTTCAACTAATCAAGGCGCCAGCAGAATCTATCGGCGAACTATAGCGAAAATGCACACTCCGCCGAAAAGCTCTCTAGTATCGGCGCACTGGCGTTGAACGCATCCCGCCAGCTGACCCGGCCTCCGGTCTTTCGACCGATCCGCACAGTTCCAAGATTGCCTTCAACAAACAGGCATGCAATCCGGCCATGTTCCTTGAGCTGATCCAACAGCGCGTCGGGAATCCGTTCAACACCGCCCTGCACCATGATCGCATCGTAAGGACCGTGCTCAGCCGCACCCTGCTCCAAAGGACCGACGTGGATAATGGCATTGTCCACATCAGCCTCAGCCAACAGGCTTTGCGCCTCGGACGCCAGCGAGTCGTCGCTTTCCACACCAACAACCAACTGGGCCATACGCGCGGCAACCGCAGTGGAATACCCCGTCGCCGGAGCGATATCGAGGATCATCTCGTCGTTCGAAATGTTGAGCGCATCCAGCATTTTAGCAAGGGTTCTCGACTCGAGCATGCAGCGCCCGTTGCCCAGATCGATCACACTGTCGGCATAGGCGGCCTCACGCTGTGCGTCAGGCACGAAGTTTTCGCGCGGGACGTTCAACATCGCCTCAATGATCGGGAACTTAGTAACATCCGAAGGCCGGATTTGCGTATCAACCATAGTGCGGCGCCGGGCAGCGAAATCTGTCATAGGATCTCTCGAGTCATTCCCAAAGTTACCCGGCTTTTGCCACATCCTGAAACGCCCAGCAACGGCCCTGTTGACGCAACCCCCTTGCACCTGTGCGTTTGCGGTTGCGGGCTTCGGCAAATTTCAATCTGGTCGTCAAAAATGCGCGCAATCCTCTGGACGCCCCTTGGGAAAGCTGCTAAAACCCCACGCACACCACGGCAAGTATTTGATTTTACTTGAAAAGGCGAGTTGGCGGAGTGGTGACGCAGCGGATTGCAAATCCGTGTACACCGGTTCGATTCCGGTACTCGCCTCCACTACCTCCAACGACTTGAGATACTTTTTCCCTCCTCGAGGTTCAATATCCAACCAACTATTGGATTTTTCATCCAACCAACTATTGGATTTTTCGTGTTGCGATCTTGTTCTGTTCCATCCGACTGCGAGCATTCTGGGCATATGCCGCCAGCTTGCGTTCAGGCAACACCCCGCCGTACTTCCTTGGCATCTTCACCTCGAAATGATCAGAATTGGTGACCTGAATTATTTGTCCGGCCCGTTTAGGTGTAAACCATTCTTGTGGGCAGTTTGCGATCAGGGACGGCCAAGCCGGCCCTTTGCCCGGTTCAGGCGGCGGCAGAATGGTACTGCAAACAAAGCTGTCGGATTGTCTGTTGTTCGTGGCTGGAATTGACTTGCCATTACCTGTGCTGCTTCGACCTTGTTGGAACGGCATCGCGCCGGTACGAAACGTGCTGGTTTCTTCATGCAATTTGGTCAATCCTTCTTTCTGACGTGTTCGTCAAACGGGGTTCCCGAAAGCATTGCTCCCACAGCAACCATTGAGCAACATTATGTCTCAACATCGCCGAAAAACGAAACTTCATGACAAGTCGGGAGGGATGAACTAGGAATCTAACAAAGAAAAAGTTCTGGACGTATTGTGGAACATATTGCCTTTACCTTCGAGATGGGGGTCGTTTGCACCCTTCTGGCTTTCACCGTTTTTCTGTTCGTTTCCGAGATCATAAGGATCGACCTTTCCGCCATATTGGTTCTGGTTCTCATAGGCTTGCTCAGCTACGCGCCCGGGCTGGAAAATTTGGCGGATGTCACCCTTCTGTTCGACGGCTTCGCATCCAATGCCGTCATCTCGATCATTGCGGTTATGATCGTCGGGGCCGGTCTGGACAAGACGGGGATCATGAACAAGGTGGCTGCCGTCATACTCAAATACGGCGGCAAATCCGAAGGCAGGGTTGTACCAATCATTTCCGGCACCGTTGGCGTCATATCCTCGTTCATGCAGAATGTAGGCGCCGCTGCTCTGTTTCTGCCGGTTGTCAGCCGAATTTCCACACGGTCAGGCATACCGCTGTCGCGCCTGCTCATGCCAATGGGATTCTGCGCCATTTTGGGCGGCACAATGACGATGGTCGGGTCGTCTCCTCTTATCCTACTGAACGATCTGATCCTGACGGCAAATGACAGTCTGCCGGCCTCTCAAAAAATGGAGCCCTTCGGCCTGTTCTCGGTCACGCCGATCGGTGCGGTTCTGATCCTGACGGGAATTGGTTACTTTCTGCTGTTGGGACGCTGGGTTTTGCCCGAGGCTGAAGGACCTGACAATACGGGTACCGGACAAGGGACACAGGAATACCTGCAAAGGGTCTATGGCCTCAAAGCTGATGTGTTCGAAGTCGTGGTGCCCGAGGACAGCCCCCTGGTCGGCGAGATTCTGGCCGACATCAACCACGAAAACCACCTGTACATCATTTCAACCTTCTATCGCGGCAAAACCTCGATGGTTCAGGTTTTGACAGCGGAAATTGCAGCGCCGTGTCGGCTGGCCATCGTCGGCCGCCGTTGGGAGGTCGAGAAGTTCGCCGAGAAATACGGGCTGACCGTTCTTCCGGACTTGGACATTTTCGTCGAAGAGTTCGCCCCAACCAATGCAGGCGTGGCCGAGGTGGTCATCACGCCTGACAGCAAGCTGATCGGCAAATGCCCCCGCGAGCTTTTGTTTCGCAAGACCTACGGGATGTCGCTGCTGGCCATTCACCGCGGCGAAGAGACGCTGAGCCATGTCGAGACCGAGGATCACGAATCCACTCAGATCGGGCTCGAAAAGTTTCAGGCGGGCGACATGCTTGTGGCCCATACCAGATGGGACAACCTGATGCGGATCAAACGAGATCCGGATTTCGTCGTTGTGACGACAGACTTTCCTCAGGACGAGCTGAGGCCGCAAAAAGTCGGCTGGGCCCTGGCATTCTTCGCCATTTCGCTGTCGTTGATCCTGTTCACGGACGTCCGGCTTTCACTCTGTCTTCTTACCGGCGCGGTGGGCATGATGCTGACCCGTGTGCTCAGCGTGGACGAGGCGTACCGCGCGGTCGGATGGAACACCGTATTCCTGCTCGCCTGCCTCATACCTTTGGGACAAGCCGTGCAGAACACAGGCACGGCCGCGTGGATCGCCCAGCAGATCATGATAATTCTGGACGGCTGGCCGCTCTGGTCGCTGCAAACCGGCATCGCCATTCTGGCGACGGCCTTTTCCTTGGTCATGTCCAATGTGGGGGCCACGGTCCTGCTGGTGCCTCTGGCGGTATCGATTGCGGTGGCGGCGGGTGGAAACCCGGCCGTCTTTGCCCTGACGGTCGCCATATCGACCTCGAACAGCTTCATCATCCCAACCCATCAGGTAAACGCGTTGATCATGGGTCCGGCCGGATACAAGGTGATGGATTTCGTCCGCTCCGGCGGAATAATGACAGCGCTGTTTCTGGTCGTCTCGCTGCTCATGATAAACGTCATCTATTAGCGCAAGAGGATCCGCGGTGTTCGGTGGTCTTTTCCCATCATCGGGACAGGTTCAGTCAAGGCACCCGTTCACCATAGTCTACGCCCCTTGCTAACATACTGTTCGTCGCCCGGCCCATCTCAGGCTGGGTCCCGGCACGCCATGCCGCCCATCGACGCCCACAGGTCGCTTTCCATGCCTCTGCATCATTGTTGCGCGCGACTCGCTTGACAAGCAGGCCAGCGGTGCCGCATGTCCCTTTCGTTGGTGTCGGTGACAGCCGATGAAAAGGGAATGCGTCAACGGTCTTGCCGCCAAACGCAGCCGCCCCCGCGACCGTGAACGGAGAGGATGCCCAATGCCACTGGCCCAAAAGCCGGGAAGGCGGGACATCCGACAGAGGCCCGCCTCTGGCATCCGCAAGCCGGGAGACCTGCCAACAACCGAAGTTGAAACCGGGCGGGGTGTTCCGGTGTCGGGTCCATGACCATTCGTGGCCCGCATGAAACCCCGTCCCCCGCGAAGAGGATTTGGGGGGATGAGAGACATGACCGATACCGCACCAGTCGAGTTGCTGGTCTGTACCACCTGCCGTCGCGGCCTGCCTGTGGAAGATGACACGCAACGCCCGGGCGCTTTGTTACACAAGGCTCTGGAACAGGCGGACCTGCCCGACGGTGTCACCCTGAAAGCCGTTGAATGCCTGTCAAACTGTGATCAAGGCTGTTCGATCGTGTTGCGCGGGCCGGGCCGCTGGACCTTCGTGTATGAAAACCTGAACGAAACAGATCATGTCGACGTCATCGTCGACGGCGCGACCAAGTATCTGGCCACCGAAGATGGTTTGGTGAAATGGCGCGAACGCCCCGAACATTTTCGCAAGAACTGTGCCTCGCGCATTCCCCCCATTGGAGCCTGACATGTCGAACCTCGAAAAACTCCCCGTCACAGTGATCACCGGCTTTCTGGGATCGGGCAAGACCACTTTGGTGCGTCACCTGATGCAGAACCCACAGGGCAAGCGCCTTGCTGTCGTGGTCAACGAGTTCGGCGATGTAGGCGTCGATGGCGACATCCTGAAATCCTGCGCCATTCCTGATTGCCCGGCGGAAAACATCATGGAACTGGCCAATGGCTGCATCTGTTGCACCGTGGCAGATGATTTCATTCCCACCATCGAGGCCCTGATGGCGTTGGAGCCACGCCCGGATCACATCCTGATCGAAACCAGCGGTCTGGCCCTGCCGAAACCGCTGCTCAAGGCATTCGACTGGCCTGACATCCGCTCGAAGATCACCGTCGACGGCGTGATCGCCCTGGCCGATGCCGAGGCCGTGGCCGCAGGCCGCTTCGCGCCCAATGTCGAAGCAGTGGATGCGCAGCGCATGGCCGATGACTCGATCGACCACGAAACGCCCCTGTCCGAGGTGTTCGAGGATCAGATCTCGTGCGCTGACATCATCCTGCTGACCAAGCCCGACCTCGCCGGCCCCGAAGGCGTGGCCAAAGCGCGCGAGATCATCGCCGCCGAGGCGCCGCGCCCCCTACCCGTCGTCGAAGTGGCCGAAGGTGCCGTGGACGTGCGCGTTGTGCTGGGTCTGGAAGCCGCCGCCGAGGATGACATGGACGCCCGACCCTCGCATCACGACGGCCATCACGATCACGAGCATGACGATTTCGAAAGCATCATCGTCGAGCTGCCCGAGCAGACCGATCCGGCCCAACTGGTCGCCAATATCGAACGCCTGGCCAATGAACTGAACATCCTGCGCGTCAAAGGGTATGCCGCCGTTCAGGGCAAACCCATGCGCCTGCTGGTCCAGGCAGTGGGTGCCCGCGTGCGTCACCAGTATGACCGCCCGTGGGAACCCGGTGAAGAACGCCGTTCGCGTCTGGTCGTCATCGCCGAGCATGACGATATCAAAGAGGCGGAAATCCGCGAAATCCTCGTGGGTGTGCGTGAGGCCGCCGAGTAAGCCATGCACGTCGTCTTTCGCGAAAGCCACGGGCTCGAGGAAACCGAGACCCCAACCGATCTGGGCCAGAGCCCGGCGGACCTGGTGGTGCTGTCCTTTTCGGACAGCGACCTAGGCGCTTTCGCGGCGGGCTGGCATCGTGGTGGCGGACCGGAAGAGCGAATGCCGACCCTGCGGCTGGCGAATTTGACGGCTCTGAAACACCCGCTGTCGGTCGATACCTATGTCGAACAGACGCTTCAAGGCGCCAAGGGCATTCTGATCCGTCTGATCGGCGGGGTGCCCTACTGGGCTTATGGGTTGCAGCAGGTTCTGGCGCTGGCGCAGGCCAAGGGCATCGCACTGGCGGTGCTGCCCGCCGACGGGCGCGAGGACACGCGGCTGGATGACTATTCCACCCTGCCGGTCTCGACCCTGCGGCGTCTGGCGCATCTGTGCGATACCGGCGGCGAGGTCGCGGCACAGGCCGCGCTGGCGCAGATGGCTTTGGCGGCGGGGCTTTATGCCGGTCCGGTGATGGGCGCCAAGACCTTGCCCGAATGTGGCGTGTGGTGTCCGGATCGCGGCGTAATCCCGGTGGAAACCGCATTCGAAGGCAAGACTAAACGAATCCTCGTCACCTTTTACCGCGCTTACCTGACCTCGGCAGACACCGCCCCGATCGCAGCCCTGATCCGCAGCCTGCGCGCCCGTGGATACGCGGCGGTGGGCCTGTTTGCCCCGTCTCTCAAGGCGCCTGTAGCCGCCGAATGGTTGCGGGAACAGGTTGTTGCGCTGAACCCATCTGCCATTGTCAACGCCACTTCGTTTTCGGGAAAAGGCGCGTCGGGAACGTCGCCTCTGGACGCTGCAGGCGTGCCGGTGTTTCAGGTCGCTCTCGCCACCTCGCGCCGCAAAGCCTGGGCCGAGGCGGAACGCGGTTTGTCCCCGGCCGATCTTGCCATGCATGTGGTACTGCCCGAGGTGGATGGACGGATCTCAGCAGGAGTTGCGTCTTTCAAGGAACCCGGAAAACGCGATCCGCATCTGGAATACGCGCGCTTTGCACACCGTCCCGAACCGGACCGGATCGAAGCGATCATCGACCGTGTATCGGGCTGGCTTGCACTGAACGACAAACCCAAGGCAGATCAGATTCCTGCGTTGGTCCTGTCCACCTATCCCGGCAAAGACTGGCAGATGGCCCATGCGGTTGGCCTCGACGCGCTGGCCTCGGCCCAGGCGATGCTGTCCGATCTTGACGAAGAAGGCTATGACATCGCGACTGGCGAGCCGATTGCCGACACTCTTCTGGACGCACGGATTTCGTGGTCGCTTGGGGATTATCAGGATGCGCTTGCGGAATTGCCCGAGACCCTGCGCGCTGATCTGCACACCGTTTGGGGCGCGCCCGAAGATGATCCGGCCTGTGCCGATGGGGCCTTCCATTTCACCGCGCTTCGGCGCGGCAAGGCGCTGGTCGCGCTGCAACCCGAACGCGGCACGCCCGAGCTGCGGGATGACGACTATCATGACCTCTTGCGCACCCCGCGCCACGGTTATGTCGCCTTCTATCTGTGGCTGCGCAAAGGGTTGGGTGCCGATGCGCTGATCCATATCGGCGCGCATGGAACGCTGGAATGGTTGCCCGGAAAATCGGTCGCCTTGTCTGCCGATTGTTGGCCCGAGGCGCTGATCGGCGATCTGCCTGTAATCTACCCGTTCATCGTGAACGACCCGGGCGAGGCCGCGCAAGCCAAGCGCCGGATCGGAGCCGTCACGCTGGGCCACATCCCGCCCCCGATGAAGGAAAGTGGCACGCCGGATCGGATGGTGCGGCTTGAATCGCTGCTGGATGAGTTTTCGAACGCCGACGGGCTTGACCCCAAACGCCGCGACCGCTTGCAGGAAGATATCCGTGATGAGGCGCAGGCGATAGGGCTGGAAAGCGATCTCGGCCTCGATCAGGCTACCTGCACCGCCGAGGCCATCACCCGCATCGACCGCTTTGTCTGTGACATCAAGGAAAGCCAGTTTGGCGACGGGCTGCACATCTTCGGGCGCGTGCCCGAGGTGACGGGCAGTTTCGATCCGGCCCCTTCGGCCAACGCCGAACGCGACGCGCTGATCAAAGCGCTCGAAGGCAAGCGGATTGATGCCGGGCCTTCGGGGTCCCCCTATCGTGGCCGGTCAGATGTTCTGCCCACCGGGCGGAACCTTTACACCACCGATCCGCGGTCGGTTCCGACCCGTGCGGCCTATGCTCAGGGTGTGAAACTGGCCGAGGAACTGGTGCGGCGCCATCTTCAGGAAGAAGGCGATTACCCGAAGGGGCTGATCATCGATCTGTGGGGGTCAGCCACCATGCGCACGGCGGGCGAGGAATTCGCCATGGCCTTGCACCTGCTGGGCGTCAAACCCGTGTGGGACAAAGGGTCCGAGAGGGTTTCCGGCATCGAGGTTCTGCCGATCACCGACCTGAGCCGCCCGCGCCTGGACGTGACCCTGCGGGTCTCGGGCCTGTTCCGGGATGTTTTCCCGACGCTGTCCGCTTTGTTTGGCCAAGCGGTTCGCGCATTGGCCGCGCGCGATGAAGCGACGGATTGGAACCCCTATGCCGGGCAGGCGCCGGCAGCGCGGGTCTATGGACCTGCGCCCGGAAGTTACGGCGTCAATATGACCGAACTTTCCGAAGTGTATACCGACGAGGCCCGTGCGCAGGCCGGTGAAGCGTGGCTAGAGGCCAGCTCTTTTGCATTGGAAGGCGAACACATCTCGCAGGACAAGGACGGCATCACCCAACGCGTTGCAAATGCGGACAGCTTTGTCCACTTGCAGGACCTGACCGAAACCGATCTTCTTTTGGCCAACGATTATGCCACGTACGAGGCAGGCTTTGCCGCCGCCAAGAAGATCGCCGGCGGAACCGCGCAGCTGTACCATCTGGACAACACCAACCCCGAAAACCCGCGTGCCCGAACTTTGCGTGAAGAAATCAGCCGAGTCGTCCACGCCCGTGCCGCCAACCCCGGCTGGATCGCCGGAATGCAACGCCATGGTTTCCGGGGGGCGGCCGAAATCGCGGCAACGCTGGATCATATGGCTTCTTTCGCGCATCTGTCTGGCACGGTCGCACCACATCTTTTTGACCTCTACCACGATGCCACTCTGGGCAACGAAGAGGTGGACGCGTTCCTGCAAGAGGCCAATCCCAAGGCGCGTCAGGCCATGCAGGACCGGTTTCGCGCGCTGCTTGAGGCCGGGCTTTGGAACACGCGCCGGAACTCTATCAGGGCTGATCTGGAGGGATTGAGATGAGTGCACCGATCGTTCAGGGCTGGTGCCCGGGCGCCCATCGTCCGATGATGTCCGGTGACGGTCTGGTCGTCAGGGTCAGGCCCCGGCTGGCGCGTCTGGACGCCGATCAGGCACTGGGACTGTGCAATCTGGCTGACCGCTTTGGCAACGGCTCGATCGATTTGACCAATCGCGCCAATCTGCAATTGCGGGGCGTGGAAGAGGAAGACCATCAGCCTCTGCTCAAAGAGCTTGCCGCGCTGAACCTGCTGGATGCGGAACCCGGTATCGAAATACGCCGCAATATTCTGGTTACACCGCTCTATCAGGCGGGCGATTTGACTGCTCGGCTGACCCATGAACTGATTGACCGGCTTGCGGAGCTGCCGGCCCTGCCGGCAAAGTTCGGTTTTGCAATCGACACGGGCCCCGAACGTCTGCTGGCGTCGGATTCGGCTGATATTCGTCTGGAAACCAGTGCAGGCGGCCTGATCCTGCGCGCCGATGGCTGCGAAACCGGGCGGAGCGTGACCGAGACCGACGCCATTGACCACGTGATCGCGCTGGCGATGTGGTTTGCCGAAACCTACACGCCCGAGACACGCCGCATGGCGCGCGTCATCGTCGCCCTGCCGCAGGAATGGCAAGGATGTGCGCCCGGTTCTGTTGGCGCAAAGCTTCAACCGGGCCCCTGTGAACTGGGTGCCCTTTACGGCGCGGCTTTTGGGTCGCTGCCTGCGCGCAAGCTGTATGACCTGATCGAGGACAGCGGCGCTTGCGCCCTGCGCGTCACCCCGTGGCGGCTGATCCTGCTGGAAGGCGGGGCGGCGATACCTGCCCCGGCCTTTGTCGAAAATGGAACCGATCCGTTGATGACCACCGACGCCTGCCCCGGCGCGCCGTTCTGCCCGCAGGCGCAGACCGAGACGCGCGACATCGCCCGGGCGTTGGCGTCGCGGGTGGCCGGACGCCTGCATGTTTCAGGCTGTAGCAAGGGATGCGCTCGCATGGGTCCTGCCGACATCACATTGGTGGGCGCAAACGGACGATTTGATCTTGTCAAACAGGGCCGCGCGGGGGATGAGCCCAGCCAACGCGGGCTCGACCCGGAAACACTCATGACTATGGACTTCACCTGATGCCCTATACATACGAAACCGATGGCGCGGCGATCTACAAGGAAAGCTTTGCCACCATCCGGTCAGAGGCTGATCTGGCCCGGTTTGATGCCGATGAAGAGCAGGTTGCCGTTCGCATGATCCACGCCGCGGGTATGGTCGGACTGGAAGAGTTCGTGCATTTCTCGCCCGGCTTCGTGCAGACGGCCCGCACTGCTTTGGAAAATGGCGCACCGATCCTGTGTGATGCGCGCATGGTCAGCGAAGGTGTCACCCGTTTCCGCCTGCCCGCCGACAACCAGGTGATCTGTACCCTGCACGATGAACGCGTACGCCCGCTGGCTGCCGAGATGAGCAACACCCGTTCCGCCGCTGCGCTGGAGCTGTGGCGGCCGCATCTGGAGGGCGCGCTGGTCGCCATAGGCAATGCGCCCACCGCACTGTTCCATTTGCTGAACATGCTGGAAGACCCGGATTGCCCGCGCCCTGCCGCGATCATCGGCTGCCCGGTTGGCTTCGTCGGCGCGGTGGAATCCAAGGATGCGCTGTGGCAGGCGCAACCGGTGCCATCCTGCATCGTCAAAGGTCGTCTGGGCGGCAGCGCCATCACGGTGGCGGCCATCAACGCCATCGCAAGCCGGGCTGAATGAAGATGGGCACCATATACGGTGTGGGCCTTGGCCCCGGCGATCCAGATTTGATGAGCGTCCGGGCTGATCGCCTGCTGCGCAATGCAAAGCATGTGGCGTATTTCCGCAAACCAGGTCGCAGTGGTCAGGCCCGCAAGATCGTCAACGGGATGATCCCTGAAGGCGCGGTCGAGTTTCCGATGGAATATCCCGTAACCACCGAGATCCCGGTGACAGACCCGCGCTACAACGAATTGCTGGCAGCTTTCTACGAAAACTGCACCGCCCATCTCAAGGCCCTGTCCGAACAGGGCGAGGATGTGGTGGTCTTGTGTGAGGGAGATCCGTTTTTCTACGGCTCGTTCATGCATCTATACAATCGGTTGCGTGACGAAGCTCCGGTCGAGGTTGTGCCAGCCATCACCGGCATGTCCGGTGCGTGGACGGCCACGGGCGATCCGATCACCTGGGGTGATGACGTGCTGACCGTGCTGGTTGGCACCCTGCCCGAAGAAACGCTGGCGGAACGCATGGCTCTGACCGATGCGTTGGTCGTGATGAAAATCGGACGCAACATCGACAAGGTGAAGCGCGCTCTGAAGACCGCTGGCTTGTATGACCGGGCGTGGATCGTGGAATATGCGCAGATGCCGAACCAGACAGTGACCAAGCTGTCCGAAGCCTGCGAGAAGATCACCCCGTATTTCTCGATCATCGTCGTGCACGGTCAGGGGCGGCGACCATGAGCGGCTGGGTCAAGATTGCCGGTCTGGGGCCGGGTGACGAGGCGCTTGTTACACCAGAAGTAACAGCCGCGCTGGCCGAAGCCACCGATGTTGTGGGCTATATCCCATATGTGGCGCGTATTGCCGAGCGCCCCGGCCTTACACTGCATGCCAGTGACAACCGGGTCGAAATCGACCGCTCGCAACACGCGCTGCAAATGGCTGCCGATGGCAAACGGGTGGTCGTTGTATCCTCGGGCGATCCCGGCGTGTTTGCCATGGCGGCGGCCGTCTTCGAAGCACTGGAAAACGGCCCTGCGGAATGGCGTGACCTTCAGATCGATGTGCTGCCGGGGATCACGGCGATGTTGGCTGCATCCGCGCGCGCGGGTGCCCCGATGGGACATGATTTCTGCGCCATCAACCTCAGCGACAACCTCAAACCATGGTCATTGATCGAAAAACGCCTGCGCCTTGCCGCACAGGCGGATTTCTCGATGGCCTATTACAATCCCCGCTCGAAGTCTCGCCCGGAAGGCTTTGTAAAAACGCTGGAAATCCTGCGTGAAGAGTGTGAGCCCGAACGTTTAATCCTGTTCGCCCGCGCCGTATCGCGGGCCGATGAAGAGATGCGCATTTCGACACTGGCCGAAGCCACGCCCGACATGGCGGATATGCAGACTGTGGTGATCGTGGGGTCATCCCGAACGCGCGTCATCGAGCGCGATGGCGCACCCATCGTTTACACCCCTCGCTTCACTCCTGGTGAGGATCAGGGATGAGACAGCCAGTCCAGAACCTGTGCGACCTGCGAAAACTCGGTCCGCTTCGGCAGAACCGGGCGGTCGATCATCAGCACGGGCACGCCCAGCGCCCGCGCCGCGTCCAGCTTGGCGCGCGCGCCCGTGCCGCCTGCGTTCTTGGACACGACCAGCTGCGTCCCATGGCGCTGCATCAACGCCCGGTCGTCGGCTTCGGTAAACGGCCCTCGGGCGACGACCACCTCTGCGTTCGGCAAGGGCAGCTCATTGGGCGCATCCACCAGACGCAGCAAATAGCGATGCTGGGGCTGGACCGTGAAGTCCTCAAGGTGCATGCGGCCAACGGCAAGGAAAACACGCTGAGCATCGCCGGACAATGCGTCGACGGCGGCAGCGATGTCGGGCACATGACGCCAGACATCGCCGGGCTGCGACACCCAGGCCGCGCGGGTCAACGCGGCCAATGGCGCCCGCGTCGCGGCGCATGCCTCGATCGCGTTCCGACTCATCCGGGCCGCAAAGGGATGGGTCGCGTCCACGACATGGGTGATGGCATTCTCAAGGATATAGGCAGCCAGACCCTCCGGACCGCCGAAACCGCCGACCCTTACCGGCAAGGGTTGAGGACGCGGGTTTTCCACCCGTCCGGCGTAGGAATACACAGCCGCAATGCCTTGTTGCGAAACAGCTTTGGCCAGCGCGTTGGCCTCGGTCGTGCCACCAAGGATCAGGAGGGTTGTCATGTCTGAATCTCCGTGGCTGACCGTTCTGGGACTGGGCGAAGATGGGTTTGATGGCCTGTCGCCATCCGGCCGTCAAGTGCTGGACCGGGCCGAAGTGATCATGGGGCCGCCGCGCCACCTGTCATTGCTGCGCGAAACAGGGGCGGAGCGTGTCGAATGGCCTGTGCCGTTCTCGGAAGGTCTGCCGATCCTGAAAGGATTGCGTGGCCGGCAGACCGTTGTTCTGGCCTCGGGCGATCCGTTCTGGTTTGGCGCAGGCTCTGTCATTGCGCGCAATTTCGATGCCGGTGAATGGACCGCCCTGCCCGGCCAATCCACCTTTTCGCTGGCGGCTGCCCGGCTCGGCTGGCCTTTGGAAAGCACACTGACCTTCGGCCTGCACGCCGCGCCGCTGACCCGTTTGCGTCCTCATCTGGCACCGGGAGCGCACGCGATCCTGTTGCTGCGTGACGGAAAGTCCGTGGCGGAACTGGCACGGTATCTGACCGAGACAGGCTTTGCCGACTCGGCCCTGCATGTGATGCAGGCCCTAGGTGGCCCGCGCGAAAACACCCGAACAGTCACGCTGACCGAGGCGCTTTTGGGTACGTTCGACCATCCGGTCTGCGTCGGTCTGGAGGTTTCCGGTGCAGGACCTGCCCTTTCCAAGGCGTCTGGCAAACCGGACCACATCTTCGAGACGGACGGTCAGATCACCAAACGCCCGATCCGCGCCCTGACACTCTCGGCGCTTGCCCCGCAACGCGGCGAACATCTGTGGGATATAGGTGGAGGCACAGGTTCGATCAGCATCGAATGGCTGATGTGTGATCCGACCCTTTCCGCGACGTGTTTCGAGCCCCGTGCCGACCGGGCTGAGCGAATCCGCCGAAATGCAGATACATTGGGGCAAGATCGATTGAATGTAGTACACGGAACCGCACCAGAAGCGCTGTCAGGTGTCGACCTGCCGGATGCCGTTTTCATCGGCGGAGGATTGAGCGCCAATCTGCTAGCGTGGCTGCGCGATGCGCTTCCTAAAGGCACACGCCTTGTCGCCAATGCGGTCACATTGGAAAGCGAGGCCCTGCTGGCACGTTGGCACGAAGACTTGGGCGGTGACCTGCTTCGGATAGAACTTGCACAATCAGCCCCGCTGGGACCAAGGCGCGGCTGGAAGTCCGCCTATCCGGTGGTGCAGTGGAGCGTGACGCTATGATCGTTGCTGGCCTCGGTTTCTCCTCTTCCGCGACAGCCGACAGCTTGCGTGAAGCGTTTGACGCGGCAGCCGCAAACCACGACGTCGCCGCCTTGGCAACCGTGGCCGACAAGGAAGGTCATTCGGCCCTGACATCCTTTGCAGAAGAGGTGTCTCTGCCCTTACATTTCGTTGCCGCAGGCGATCTGGCCGGTCAACGTACACTCACCTGCTCAAACCGCAGCCGCGCAACCTATGGCACCGGAAGCGTGGCCGAAGCATCCGCCTTGGCGGCCGCCGGAAAGCACTTTGGCCCGGGTGCGCGGCTGCTTTCACCCAGACAGATTTCAGACGACCGGCTGGCCACATGCGCCATAGCCATCGGAGGACAAACATGACCGTTCATTTCATCGGCGCCGGACCGGGCGCCGCCGACCTGTTAACGCTGCGCGGGCGCGACATCATCGCATCCTGCCCCGTTTGCCTTTATGCAGGTTCCCTGGTTCCGGAAGAAATTCTTGGCCACTGCCCCGAAGGCGCAAGGATCGTGAACACCGCGCCAATGGATCTGGATCAGATCATGGCCGAGATCGAGGCCGCACATCAGGCCGGCCAGGACGTGGCCCGCCTGCATTCCGGTGACCTGTCGGTCTGGTCGGCGATGGGGGAACAGATCCGCCGCCTCAAGGAAATGGGCATTCCGGTCAGCGTAACCCCAGGCGTTCCGTCCTTTGCGGCGGCTGCGGCGGCTTTGGGAACCGAGCTTACTCTGCCCGGGCTGGCGCAATCCGTGGTTCTGACCCGGACGCCGGGCCGTGCATCTTCCATGCCCGAAGGCGAGACGTTGGAGAATTTCGCACGCACGGGGGCGACACTTGCCATTCATCTGTCCATCGGCAATCTGGACAACGTCATTGCCGATCTGACCCCGGCCTATGGGGCCGACTGTCCGGTCGCCGTGGTCTATCGCGCAAGCTGGCCGGATGAACGGATCATCCGCGCGACGCTGGGAACGCTCAAAGAGGCGCTGGATGACAGCATCTCGCGGACTGCGTTGATCATGGTCGGTCCGGCACTGGCGGGCGAAGGTTTCGACGAAAGCTGCCTGTATTCGAAAGATTACGACCGCCGCTATCGCCCGCAAAGCGCCGAGAGCCCCTGGTCAAGCTGGAGCCATGGTGATGATTAACCCTCCGGGCCTTCTGATTTCCGCCCCGTCTTCGGGCACGGGCAAGACAACGGTCATGCTGGGCCTGTTGCGCGCGTTGGCCGAGGATGGCCTGACCGTTCAACCGTTCAAGAGCGGACCGGACTATATCGACCCTGCCTTCCACCGAGCCGCGTCCGGGCGGGCTTCGTTCAATCTTGACAGCTGGGCGATGGGCGATCCTTTGTTGAACGCGATCTCTGCGCAGGCCGAAGGTGCCGACATCGTGGTGGCAGAAGGTTCGATGGGTCTGTTCGATGGCGTGGCCAAGCCGGGTGAGTTGGGTCATGGGTCGAGCGCCGAGACCGCTGCACGGATGGGTTGGCCGGTTGTGTTGGTGCTGGATGTCGGCGGTCAGGCGCAATCTGCGGCGGCCACCGCGCTGGGGTTCAGGATGTACAACCCCGATCTGCCCTTTGCCGGCGTGATCCTGAACCGCTGCGCCAGCCCCCGGCACGAGCGCCTGACCCGGTTGGGGATGGAACGTGCAGGCCTGCCGGTTCTGGGTGTGCTGCCGCGCAGAGGCGATCTGACCCTCCCCGAGCGGCATCTGGGGTTGATCCAGGCCGTCGAACACCCGGATCTTGAAAGCGCCATCGTAGGCTATGCCGCATTTCTGCGCGAACATGTGGATCTCGAGGCGATCAAACGGGCGGCTTCCTCAGGCCCCATTGGGCCATCGTCAGACGCGCTGCCGCGCCCTCCGGCCCAGCGGATTGCACTGGCACGGGACGCGGCATTTTCCTTTACCTATCCACATTTGCTGGAAGGCTGGCGCGCAGCTGGGGCCGAGATCCTGCCCTTCTCGCCGCTGGCTGACGAAGCGCCGGCGGCGGATGCCGATCTGGTCTGGCTGCCCGGCGGCTATCCGGAACTGCATGCCGGGACGTTGGCTGCTGCCCAAACGTTCCTCGCGGGTCTGCGCAAGCACGCGGAAACAAGGCCTGTGCATGGCGAATGCGGTGGGTATATGGCGCTGGGTCATGCGCTGATCGACAAGGATGGCGTGCGGCATGAAATGGCTGGCCTGCTGGGTTTGGTGACGTCCTACCAAAAACGCAAATTCAACCTGGGCTATCGCAAGGCCGAACTTTTGGCCCCGATGCCGGGATTTGAGCGGAATGCAGCGCTGCGCGGGCATGAGTTCCACTATTCCTCGATCGTGGATCAACCTGACCCGCCGCTGGCCCGTGTGTTTGATGCCGAAGGCGCAGAGGGACCTCAGACCGGCTCTGTTCGCGGCAATGTCACAGGTACGTTCTTTCACCTGATTGCGGAGGCAACTGCATGAGCGGATTTGTGTCTTTCATCGGCTCGGGCCCCGGCGATCCGGAGTTGCTGACGTTGAAGGCCGTCAACAGGATGCAAAAAGCCGATGCGATTTTGTTCGATGACCTCAGCAGCGGGCCGATTCTGAGCCACGCGCGCGAAGACGCCGATCTTGTGGGCGTGGGCAAACGGGCCGGTCGCCCCTCGCCCAAGCAGGACCATGTCAGCCGGTTGCTTGTGGATTACGCCCGGACCGGCCAACATGTCGTGCGGTTGAAATCCGGCGATGGCGGCATGTTTGGGCGGCTTGAAGAAGAGCTTGTTGCCCTTCGTGATGCGGGCATTGAATTCGAGATCATCCCCGGCATCCCGTCTGCGGTGGCTGCCGCAGCTGCCGCAGGTATCCCGCTGACGCGCCGTCTGACCGCACGGCGCGTGCAGTTCGTGACGGGACATGACGTCAGCGGCGCGCTGCCGGACGATCTGAACCTGACCGCGCTGGCCGATTCTCAGGCCACCACCGTTGTATTCATGGGCAAACGTACTTTCCCGCTTCTGGCAGAAGCGCTGTATTCACACGGCCTGTCATTGGACACGCCTGCCCTGATGGCTGAATCTGTTTCGACCCCGGATCAAAAGCTGACGCGCACCACCATCGGTGCTTTGGCCGAACAGCTAAAATCCGAGATCGGCACGGCTCCGGCCCTGATCCTTTACGGGCCGCTGGCGGAGTTCGAAGATGATTGATCTGAGCCTGATTGGCATCGGCACCGGCAACCCGGATCACGTGACCTTTCAGGGCGCGCAGGCGATCCGGTCGGCCGATCTGATCCTGATTCCCCGCAAGGGCGAAAACAAGGCCGATCTGGCCGGGCTGCGTGAGGACATCATCGACCGGGTAACCGAGACACCGCCAAGGTTAGCCTATTTTGACATCCCAAGGCGCCGGGCGGACGATGGCTATCTGCGCGGCGTGGACGAATGGCACGACGCCATTGCGCTGCGCTGGCACGAGGCGATCGAGGCTCACCCGGGGGCGCAGCACATTGCTCTGCTGATTTGGGGCGACCCGTCCCTGTATGACAGTTCGCTGCGCATTGCGGCGCGGCTGGACCCCAAGCCCAACACCAGGGTGATTCCGGGCATCACGGCCTTGCAGGCTTTGACCGCGGCTCATGCGATCCCGATCAATGATCTGGGCGCACCCTATGTCGTGACCACCGGGCGTCGTATCCGGGATGAAGGCTGGCCTGAAACCGCTTCGAAAGTCGCCGTCATGCTGGACGGGGAATGCTCATTCCAGTCCCTCAGGATGGCAGAGTATGACATCTGGTGGGGGGCCTATGTGGGCATGAAAGAAGAGCTGCTGATCAGCGGCCCTTTGGATCAGGTCGCGCAGCGGATCCTTGACACGCGCGCCCGCGCCCGAGCCGACCATGGCTGGATCATGGATATCTACGTGCTGAAGAAACGCGACGTGCAGCAGCGCGCGGCGAACACGGATTCGTGACTGCGCAGAACTCTCAAGTCTGGCACACAGGTCAGAGCAAGATACCGGAGACGCGTTGATGAAAGCCTTCATTCCCCTGCTCTGCCTGATCGCGTTGCCCCTGTGGGCTCAGAATGCGCCCGAGGGCTGGGCCGTATACCCAACCCAGAAACCGTATGCGGAACTGGTTGACGCAACCAAAGCCGCGATCAAGGAAAACGGGCTGATCGTCGTGACTCAGGCGGGCCCGACCAAAGCGGCGGCAGCACGTGGGATATCGATTCCCGGAAATCGCGTGATCGGCGCTTTCAACAATGACTACGCCGTGCGGGTTCTGGAAACCTCGGTCCACGCGATGATCGAGGCCCCGATCCGGTTTTACGTTACCGAGAACAAAGACGGGACGGCGAACCTGTCGTATAAAACCCCCAGTTTCGTCTTTGCGCCCTACGCCTCGGAAGGCGGTCAGAACCTGATGGATATTGCAGCAGAGCTTGACTCGACGTTTCAATCGATCGCTGAACGCGCAGTCAAATAGTCACACTGGCGTGAACCGCCTTGCGTCCGGGAACGTCCTCCGCAATCTGCTTGAAACGGTTCTATCGGAGCATGACTGATGCAAGACCCCTCGCCCCGCGCTGCGGATATTCTGGCCCAACGCTTATATGAAGCGGGGTGCCGACACGCATTCGGGATGCCGGGGGGCGAGGTTCTGACGCTGGTCGATGCGCTGGAAAAGGCTGGGATCACCTTTCATCTGACCAAGCACGAAAACTCTGCCGGGTTCATGGCCGAGGCCGTTCATCATCGCGACGGTGCACCTGCGATTCTGGTGGCCACTCTAGGTCCGGGCGCAATGAACGGGATCAATGTGGTAGCGAACGCTTTGCAGGATCGTGTGCCGATGGTCGTTCTGACCGGATGCGTCGATGCGGACGAAGCGTTGACCTATACCCATCAGGTCATGGATCACAGCCGGGTTTATCGCTCGATCACCAAAGGCACTTATACGCTGACAGCCAAAGGCGCGGATATCATTGCCGACAAGGCGGTGTCGCTGGCCATGCAGCCACGACCCGGCCCGGTTCATATCGATGTCCCGATCTCGGTTGCCGACACGCCTGTTAACGGCGTGAAACGCCGCCGGCTGGCCAAGGTCGCGCCGGTCAGCCCCGGTGGGGAATGCCTTGAGAAGGCCCGCCGCTGGGTGGCCGAGGCCGAACGCCCCATCGCCATCATCGGTCTGGATGTCCTCTATGACGACTCGCGCAGTGTCGTGCAGGCGTTCCTGGAGCATTTTGGCATTCCTTTCGTGACGACCTACAAGGCCAAAGGCGTCGTGCCCGAGGATCACGCGCTGTGTCTGGGCGGCGCGGGGCTGTCGCCGCTGGCTGACAAGCATCTTGTGCCTCTGATCGAACAATCGGATCTGGTATTGTGCCTGGGATATGACCCGATCGAAATGCGCCCCGGCTGGCGTGAGATCTGGGATCCGGAAGAAAAGCGCGTCATCGATATCTCTGCCGTGGTCAACGACCACTACATGCATCAGGCTGGATTGAACCTTGTTGCCCACACGGGCGAAACATTGGAGGCAATAGCCAAAGGCAACCCGGCCCGTGAAACATGGCCGGGCAACGAACCCGCGCAGGTCAAAGCCGCGCTGGCAAAGGCCTTCCCCACCGATGAAAGCTGGGGGCCCGCTGCCGTCATTGCCGAAACCCGCGCTGTCCTGCCGCCTGAAACACTGGCCACGGCCGACAGCGGTGCACACCGCATTCTGCTGAGCCAGATGTGGGCGTGCAGCGAAGAACGCGGGCTGATCCAGTCCTCGGCGTTGTGCACGATGGGATGCGCCGTACCCATGGCCATTGGCCTGAAACTGGCCGAACCCGACCGCCCGGTGATCAGCTTCTCGGGGGATGCGGGGTTCCTGATGGTTGCGGGCGAGTTGTCGACAGCGGCTGAAATGGGCGGCAACCCGATTTTTCTGGTCTTCGTGGATGCCAGCCTTGCCCTGATCGAGCTGAAACAACGTCAGCGACAGATGCGCAACACGGGCGTGGATTTCGGCCATCATGATTTTGCTGCCATGGGCCGGGCCTTTGGCGGCAATGGCCATACGGTTCGTAACAGGACAGAGTTGCGCGCCGCACTGGAAGCTGCTGTAAAGGCTGAGACATTTACGGTGATTGCTGCTGAAGTTGAGCGTGGAGGCTATGATGGCCGCATCTGAAGGCCCGTTGAAGGGTGTCAAGGTTCTGGACCTTAGCCGGATCCTGGCAGGCCCAACATGCACGCAGCTTCTGGGCGATCTGGGCGCAAGCGTCATCAAGATCGAAAACCCGGCAACCGGTGGCGATGACACGCGGCAATGGGGCCCGCCCTACGTAAGCGATGCCCAGGGCAACCGCTCGGATCTGAGCGCCTATTTCATGTCTGCCAACCGCAACAAGAAATCCGTGGCGCTGGATATCTCCTCGGCCGAGGGTCAGGCGGAAATCAGACGCTTGGCGTCACATGCGGACATCCTGATCGAGAACTTCAAACCGGGCGGGCTGACCAAATACGGGCTGGACTATGCCACCCTGTCGCAAGAGTTTCCAAGCCTCGTGTACTGTTCAATCTCGGGCTATGGTCAAACCGGCCCGAATGCCAGCAAGCCCGGCTATGACCTGATGGCGCAGGGCTATGGCGGGATCATGTCGCTGACCGGCGACCCCGAGGGCGCGCCCATGAAAGTGGGTGTTGGCATTGCTGACGTGATGTGCGGGATGTATGCAACCGTGGGTATCCTGGCCGCGCTGCGCCACCGCGACTTGACCGGCGAGGGCCAGCAGATCGATCTGGCGCTGGTGGATTCTCAGATCGCCTGGCTGATCAATGAAGGCGTCAACTATCTGACGTCAGGCAATGTTCCGCAACGACGCGGAAACGGGCACCCCAACATCGTTCCTTATGACGTCTACGAAACCGCCGATGGGCACGTGATTCTCGCGGTTGGAAACGACGGCCAATTCAGAAAACTCTGCAACTTCATCAATGCTCCTGAACTGGCAGACGATCCGAGATTTGCGACCAACCCGGCCCGTCTGGAACATCGTGATGCGCTGAATTCAATTCTTCGCCCCGCAGTGAAGGCGCTGGACACCCACACCGTCATTTCCGGTCTGGAGGCTGTCAAAGTGCCCGTCGGCCCGGTGCAGACGCTGGATCAGGTGTTCAACACGGAACAAGTGGCCGCAAGACAGATGCAGATTGCCATGCAGGCCCAGCCGGGTCAGGTCAACCTGATCGGGAATCCTCTGAACCTGTCTCGGACACCTGTAACATATCGTAACGCCCCACCGGTCTGCGGGGCCGATACTGAGGCTGTTCTGAGCGCCGAAAACCCGTTCGAGGATTGAAATACTTGCACATCTAGGCGACAAGTCGCTGAAACATGCCCTTGAATCGGCGGTTTTTTTCATCTTTTTCGCACACGTCATTTCACCAATTCGAGAGCAGCGTCGATACTGTTACGTCCCTCTCGCACACTCTGGTACATCGAACAGTGTCAAATATCTCAATCAGATTGGACCCAAGTATGAAACAAGACGTTTTCGGACAGATGAACACCCTGACCCAGCCGGCGGCAGTCGAAGCGTGGAATGGTGTTCTGCTTGGGTTCATGGCTCATGCCGCTGTCACGCCCCAGCACTTGGGCAAAGTGCTGGAACTCGAGCCCGACTTCGCGCTGGGTCAAGCGGTCAAAGGTCTGTTCATGGCTCTGCTTGGGCGGCGCGAGATGATGGCGGTTGCTGTCGAAGCGCTGGCTGCTGCCAACGCAGCGATGGAACGTCAACCTGTAACTGAACGCGAACGTCTCTACGTGGATGCGCTGGCCTTGTATCTGGCCGGACAACAGGCACAGGCGGTTCAGAAATTTGAAGCGATTCTGCGTGACCATCCGCAGGACACCCTGGCGATGAAACTAAGCCATGCGACCCGCTTCGTTCTGGGTGATGCAAACGGGATGCGCCGCTCGATCGAGCGTGTGATGCCCGCTTATGAGCCGGACCACCCCGGGCGCGGCTATCTGCTGGGCTGTCATTCTTTCGCGCTGGAAGAAACAGGCGCTTATGAAAAGGCCGAAATCGCGGGCCGTCAGGCGCTGTGGATGGTGTCCGATGATGCCTGGGGCCTGCACGCGGTGGCCCATGTCCACGAAATGACGGGCAATGCGCAGCTGGGCCTTGACTGGCTGGCCGGTCGCGAGGTGGCCTGGGCCCACTGCAACAACTTCCGTTACCACGTGTGGTGGCACAAGGCACTGATGCATCTGGATCTGGGTCAGGTCGATCAGGTGATCGAACTGTATGACAACCATATCCGCAAGGACAAAACCGACGATTATCGTGACATTTCAAACGGCACTTCACTGTTGATGCGGCTTGAACTTGAGGGGGTAAATGTTGGAAATCGCTGGGAAGAGCTGGCTGACCTGAGTGCCGCACGAACGGAAGACGGCTGCCTGATCTTTGCGGATCTGCATTATCTGCTGGCGCTTACCGGTGACAATCGCGCTGATGCCACGGCCAAGATGCTGAACCGCATGAACAAGGATGCGGCCCGCGCCGACGACGACACCACCTGCCGCATGGCAGACCCCGGTATCGCTGCGGCCATGGGCCTGGAGGCCTTTGGCGACGGCCACTATGGAACCGCCTTTGATCATCTGCTCGCGGCGCGCGATTCCATGCAACTGGCCGGTGGCAGCCACGCGCAACGTGATGTATTTGAACGCATTACCATTGATTCCGGCCTGCGCGCGGGTCGCCTGGACGCGGTGGAACGCATTCTGGATGACCGTCGCGCCAAGCGCGCCGGGGGCGAAGACAATTATGCCATCGCGCGTCGCGCCCTGATCGACGCGGCCCGCGACAGCGGTGACGTCCAAAGCGTCCCCGCCGAATAACAAGAAGACCAAGAAGGACAGAAAACGTATGGCGACCATATCGCCCGCTTCTGATTTTGTACCCGCTGCGGCCCCGGCCGCGGCCCCCACCAGTGCGCGGGATCCGCGTCTGGATTTCTATCGCGGCATCGCGATGTTCATCATCCTGATCGCCCATATTCCCAACGACCCCTGGGCAAAGTGGATTCCTGCCCGCTTTGGGTACTCGGACGCTACCGAGATTTTTGTGTTCTGCTCGGGCATGGCCTCGGCCATTGCGTTTGGCGGGGCATTTCTGCGCAAGGGATGGTGGATGGGCACCGCCCGAGTGGCCTACCGCATCTGGCAGGTCTATTGGGCGCATATTGCCCTGTTCTTCTTTGTTGCAATGACAATGGCCGCGTTGGATCAGACCGGCGCGTTCGAGAAAACCTATGTCTCGTCGTTGAACCTTCAGCATTTCTTCAATGACCCGGCCCCGCAAATGGTCGGGATTTTCACACTGACCTATGTGCCGAACTACTTCGATATCCTGCCGATGTATCTGGTCGTACTGGCGCTTATGCCGCTTTACATGGCGCTCTATCGAGTCAGTTTCTGGCTGATGGCGGCAGTTTGCGTGGCCATCTGGTTCGTCGCGCAAACCGGCGCGCTTGCCCTTCCCGCTGAACCCTGGTCCCAGCGCCAGTGGTTCTTCAACCCCTTCGGATGGCAATTGCTGTTTTTCACCGGCTTCGCCTTCATGCGCGGTTGGATTCCGGCCCCGCCCGTGTCGAAATCCTTGATCTGGGTGGCGATTGCCTTTGTCGTGTTGTCAGCCCCGTTCGGGTCATGGAAAGTCTTCACCTGGATCAACACGGCTGCACCCGAGCTTGGCGCAGTGATCCGCAAGGGCTGGCCCCTGACCGAAGAGCTGCGTGGCAAAACCGAGTTCGGCCTTCTTCGATATGTCCACTTTCTGTCGCTGGCCTATCTGGGATGGGTTGCAGCGGGCGAACACGGCCACCGCCTGATCGCGACGGGTCATGGTCTGGGCGCACGTATCTGGCAATTCCTGCTGGCCGTCGTCACCAAGGTCGGCCAGCAATCGCTTGCCGTATTTGTGTTTTCCATGGCTGCGGCACGGCTGATCGGTGTCGCGCTGGATCAGGCTGGGCGGGATGTCGCCACTGTCTTCGTCGCCAACATTATTGGGTTTGCGATGATCATCGGCGTTGCCTATCTGGCAGCTTGGTTCAAGTCACAACCCTGGAAGTCGAAGAAATGAATTTTACCCGTCGCGCATTCCTCGTCTCGACGACTGCTTTGGCCTTCGCTCCATCCGCTTATGCGACGAGCGGTGAGACGCCTTTTGACCGCGACTATGTAATCGAGGTGGCCCGCGATCTGGCCAGCCGCCCCTATGTGGAACGCGAGATGGTACCGCAGGAATGGCAGGATCTGACCTATCAGCAGTACCGTTCCATCCGGTTCCGGCTTGACCGGGCGCTGTGGTATGAAACCGAGACGCCCTTCAACGTGGATTTCTTCACCCCCGGCCTTTATTTCCCGCGCACCGTCAAGGTGGAAACGGTCGAGAACGGCATGACCAAGCCGGTCGCCTTCGATCTGGAAATGTTCGACAAGTCCGAAGACGTGCCGCAACTGCCGATCGATGACACGCTGGGCTTCTCGGGCCTGCGCCTGCGCACTGAAATGCACCGCCCCGGCAAGACAGATGAATTCTGCGTCTGGCAGGGGGCCAGCTATTTCCGCGCCATTGGCCTGCACGAGGTTTACGGACTGTCCGCGCGGGGTCTGGCGTTGAAAACCGGCGATCCGGACGGCGAGGAATTTCCCGAATTCATCCGTTTCTGGCTGGAACGTCCCGAACCGGGCCAACGCAACATGGTCGTGCATGCATTGTTGGACAGCCCCAGCGTGACCGGCGCCTATCGTTTCAACGTCACGGCGGGCGCGGATTGCATCATGGATGTCGAGGCAACGCTGTTCCCGCGCGAAGACCTGCCCCACGTAGGGATCGCTCCGGGTACTTCGATGTTCCTGTTCGACCAGACCAACCACAGCCGGTTCGACGATTTCCGCCCTGCTGTGCACGACAGCGACGGGTTGATGATCCGCAATGGCGCGGGCGAGGTCCTGTGGCGTCCGTTGGCCAATCCGACCCGATTGCAGGTCTCATCCTTCGTCGATACAAACCCACGCGGGTTTGGTCTGATGCAGCGCAAACGAGAGTTTTCGGACTACGCCGATCTCGAGGCCAATTACCACAAGCGCCCGGGCCTGTGGGTCGAGCCCCAAGAAGACTGGGGCAAAGGCTCGGTCACGCTGGTCGAGATCCCGGCAGATCAGGAAATCTATGACAACATCGTCGCCTATTGGAGGCCCGCTGAACCCTATGCGGCAGGCAGTCAGGTTGATCTGTCCTATCGCCTGATCTGGGGGGAAGAACCCCAGCGCAAACCGATGCCGCGCGTGATCAACACCGCGATGGGCGAGAACACCTTTGGCGAAGGCCGGCTGGCCATCATCGATTTTGAAGACAGCGAACTGTTCGAGGACCTGGGCGCAATCACGGTCTTTGTGGATTCGCCACATGCGGAAACTTCGGAAGGCGTCTTGCAGCGCAACCCGGATACCGGCGGTCCACGGCTGGCGTTTTCATTCCAGCCCGGCGAACGCAACCATGTCGAGTTGCGCGCACAATTGTTGAAAGACAAACAGCCTGCCTCGGAAGTCTGGCTGTACCGTTGGACCACATGAGCCGCGATCTGCATATCATGCCGCCCGAGGCCCCTCTGGCGATGCCTGCGCAGAACTTCAGCGCACGGTTCCGGGATGCCGATGCGCCTTCCGGTCAGCACAAATCCTCTGCCGGTTTCTGGCGCGCGCTGGCTTTTTCGCCCGCGATGGCCGCCACTCTGGCCTTGCTGTGGGTCATGAGTGACTGGTTTGACGCGGAAGGCATCAACGTGGTCGAAGCCATCCTTTTGACCTTGATTTCGTTCAACTTCTTCTGGATTTCCTTCACCGTCTGCACTGTTTTGCTGGGCATGGTGTCGCTGGCGAAACAGGAACGGCCCGAGCGTCGGACCGCGGCGCAACCCCTGCGGGTGGCCCTGCTGACCCCGGTCTACAATGAAGTCCCCTGGAACGTGTTGGGCAATGCCCGCACCATGCTGGAGGATCTTCAGGCGCGCGGCGGTAAACACCACTATGCCATGTTCATTCTGTCGGACACGCGCGATCCCGAGATTGCGGCGCAGGAACAGGCCAGCGTCGAAGCACTGCGCACCACCCTGGCACCCGGGCTTGAGCTGTATTATCGCCGCCGCGAACAGAATACCGACCGCAAAGTTGGCAACATCGCCGACTGGGTCAGCCGTTGGGGCGCGGATTGGGATGCCATGCTGGTGCTGGATGCCGACAGCCTGATGACCGGGCGCGCAATCCATCGCCTGACTGATGCACTGGCATGCGATCCGGGTGCGGGCTTGATTCAAAGCTATCCGCAGCTGATCGGCGCACAGTCAGTCTTTGCCCGGATGCAGCAATTTGCAAATGGTGTCTATGGCATCGCCTTTGCCGAAGGTCTGGCCCGTTGGTGCGGGCAAGAAGGCAACTATTGGGGCCATAACGCGATTATCCGCACCAAGGCCTTTGCCACCAGCGCCGGCCTGCCCAAGCTGCGTTCGCTCAGCGGTCAGGACAAGCTGATCATGAGCCACGATTTCGTCGAGGCCGGCCTGCTGCGCCGCGCCGGATGGGCCGTGCGATTTCTGCCGCGTATTCGCGGGTCATATGAAGAAACACCGCCGACCCTCATCGATCACGCCATGCGGGACCGCCGCTGGTGTCAGGGTAACTTGCAACACCTGAAATTGCTGGGTTCTTCCGGATTCCGTGCCGTATCGCGATTCCACATGTTCCACGGCGCGGTCGGCTATCTGATGTCCCCGTTGTGGTTTGCACTATTGTTGATGTGGGCGCTGATCGGTCAGGGTCAGGATGCCTCTGTCCTGCATTATTTCAGCCCCGACAATCCTCTGTTCCCACAATGGCCCGAGATGTCGGAAACCCGTCACGTGCTGATCATTCTGGTCATGTACGCGATGCTGTTGGCCCCCAAGGTTCTGGGCGTTCTGGCCCTGCCGTTGAGCGGTGTACGCTACGCGGATTTCGGTGGCGGGCGCAAATTCCTTGCCTCTTTCCTGGCCGAGGTTCTGTTGTCGATCCTTTACGCTCCGATCCTGATGGTGCAACAGATGATCGCTGTGTTCCGTACGGCTTTTGGCATTCAGCGCGGCTGGTCGCCTCAGGCCCGCGACGGTGGCACCTATGGTCTGCGAACGCTGATCCTGTGCCATGCGCTGGAAACCGTAAGCGGAGTGGCGCTGAGCGTCGGTATCCTGTCCGGTCTGGTGTCGGTCTGGCTGGCCCCGATCGCCATCAGCCTTGCGCTGGCTATCCCGTTGTCCGCGCTCAGCGGTGTCTCGGCAGGTGCCGCGCGCAAGATGGTCGGAATGCGGGAAGACTTCAGCGAACCCGCCATTACCCGGTCAGCGCGCCGCTATCGCGATGAACTGAAGCGACTGGTCGAAGGCAAAGGCAACATGACCCCGGCCGAGTGATCAACTGCCGGGAAGCCCTTCGTACCAATCGATTATCATGTCGGCCCAGCCCGCGGGAACGGTGTGCCCTCCGGGGAACAGAGCAAATTCCAGCGCACTGCCTTCGGCACAGGTGGTCCAGCGGCGGCGCATGAAATCACCCGTCGCGCTGAACCCGGTCGGTTTGTGATCGACACAACCGTTCGCATCGCGCCAGATTTCGAGACCCGCATAGATATCACCCTGCTGAAAGCGTCCTCCGCCCAGCAAGCGCCCTTCCAGCGGCACCACATTGTCGGTCCAGCCATGCGTATGGAACATACGGATCGGACCATTGCAGGTTTCAGGGTGCGGGCGCCAGAAACCACCGGACACCGGGACATAGGCCGAAAACGTATCGGGGCTCTCGCAGGCCAGATAGTTGACCATGAAAGCTCCGGCGGAAAACCCGCCCAGCAGGACACGGTCAGTGTCGATGCCAAACCGCCGTGCCGCGTCTTGCACCGCTTCGGTCAGAAAGGCGGCTTCGTCCCGCTCACCAAAACCGGGATAGAAATTCCAGCTTTTGGTGCCGCCCCGGTCGGGCCTTTCCAACCCCTCAGGGGCCATCACCGCATAGCCGCGCTCCAACAGCGGTTCGACCATCCCGCGATTGCGCATCGTGCCCGACCCGCTGCCGCCATACCCATGCAGGAACACCACCATTGGCGCATTGTCCGCGTCGGGCAGTTCGATGTGATAGGCACCCATGGGTGTCTCACAGGTATCCTCTTGACCGGCACACCCCGCGAAAGCGGTCTGCCCGGTCACTGCCAAGGCCAACGCCAGACTGAATTCCCGGATCATCCTGCATCCTCATCATATTTGCGCACCGGCAATCCGGCCCGAACCCATCCCGGCCCTGCGGCCGAACCCAACATACCCTCGGGCACGTCGATCACATTGGTGAATCCAGCTTCGATCAGGCGGTTGCTCAGGCCTGCCGAGCGCACGCCGCGCGCGCAAATCAAGGCCACCGGGGTCGCCGGATCGCCGCCAGCCAATTCCGTCAGTGCTTTGACAAAATCCTCGCGCCGCATGTCCAGCGGCACGGCACCTTCGCCTATGCCCGATGCGCGCCATTCACGCGGCGTGCGGATATCGATCAACAGAACGTTTCCCTTCGAGGCCTGCTCATGGGCCTCAGCAACCGTTATCCGGCCGCCGTCGTGGTCTTCGGGGATCAAACGGTATTCCCTGATCGCAAACCCGCCTGCAATCGCCGCGCATGCGCCGATCAACATCCATCTTCGGGCTCGGTTCACTTTCTCGGCCAAGCTTCAGCCTCCTGTTCGCTGACATGTGTTCTATCACAGATGGTCTGAAACGGGGGCGTTGAAAAACCCGGCCCGCATCAAGATCACGTCATTTTTTCGAATCCTTGCAGAGTTTTTGATGGGGCCAATAGGACTCTGTAAAAAAGTTACAATATCTGGACAGTCGGGAAAATATCCTTACAAAATTGGCTTCACACTGACCGCCCAGACCGGAGTATCGCACTTGTCCCTATTCCTTATCGCGGCCCTTCCCTTCCTCGGCGCTGTTTTTCCTGCCCTGCTGATCCGGGCAGGTCGGAACGCAGCCGCCTCCGCCGCCGGGTTAACCACATTCCTGGCCCTGATGGGCCTGTTGATCCATGTCCCTGCGGTGATGCGCGGAGACGTCGTGACCGCCCGGTTCGACTGGATACCGGGGCTGGGGCTGAACGCGAACTTCATGCTGGACGGCCTGGGATTTTTGTTCGCGTTGCTGATCCTCGTCATTGGATTGCTCATCATTCTCTACGCACGGTTCTACCTGTCGCGCGAAGATCCGATGGGGCAGTTCTATACCTACCTGCTGCTGTTTCAGGGGGCGATGGTTGGTATTGTCCTGTCCGACAATATCCTGCTTTTGATTGTTTTCTGGGAGCTTACATCGCTCAGCTCATTCCTGCTGATCGGCTATTGGAAGCACCTTCCCGAAGGTCGGCAGGGCGCGCGCATGGCCTTGGCCGTCACCGGCTCTGGCGGCTTGGCGATGATCGCCGGGATGCTGATCCTCGGCAATATCGTGGGGTCTTACGATCTCAGCGTCATTTTGCAGAACAAAGAACTGATCCAGGCCTCACCCTACTACATGCCTGCGCTGATCCTGATCCTGCTGGGCTGTTTTACCAAGTCGGCGCAGTTCCCGTTTCATTTCTGGCTGCCGCACGCCATGGCCGCGCCGACACCGGTTTCGGCCTATCTGCACTCTGCCACCATGGTGAAAGCGGGCCTGTTCCTGATGGCACGGATGTGGCCGGTTCTGGCAGGCACGGATGCGTGGTTCTATATCGTCGCCACGACGGGGCTGGTCACCATGCTGATTGGCGCGTCTATCGCGTTGTTCAAGGACGACCTTAAGGCGCTGCTGGCGTTTTCGACCGTTTCGCATTTGGGCCTCATCACCATGCTGCTGGGCTTTGGCACAAAGATTGCAGCCGTCGCTGCCGTGTTTCACATCATCAACCATGCAACGTTTAAAGCCGCCTTGTTCATGACCGCCGGGATCGTGGATCACGAAACCGGCACACGCGATATCAAAAGACTGGGCGGTTTGCGCCACCTGATGCCGATCACCTTCACCATTGGCACGATTGCCGCCCTCTCGATGGCCGGGCTGCCGCCTCTGAACGGTTTCCTGTCCAAAGAAATGATGCTTGAGGAAACCGTGCACACCACATGGATGCACTCTCATTACCTGGTGCCGGGGCTGGCGCTGTTGGCTGCGTTGTTCTCGGCCGCGTATTCCTTCCGCTTCGTCAGCCACGTCTTTCTTGGACCTCAGCGGGAAGATTATCCGGCACATCCGCATGATCCGCCCGTTGGGTTGTGGATTGCGCCCGCTTTCCTGGTCGTACTTGTCATTCTGATCGGCCTTTATTCCGCGACCATTGTCGGCCCATTGGTCGCAGTAGTGTCCAGCGCGGTGATCGGCGGCGAGAAGCTTCCGTATTACTCGCTGAAACTCTGGCATGGCTTCACACCGGCGCTTTACATGTCGGTCGTGGCCACGCTGGGCGGTCTATTCCTGCTGGCGTTGCACAGACGAGGTGAGCGGATCTGGAACGCCCTGCCCCGCCCCGAAGCCAAGCAGATCTTTGAAACAATAATAGAAGCGCTGACCAGGCTGAGCCGCTGGATCACCGATGAGATGCACAACGGGGTCCTCAGCCGCTATGCGATCATCTTTGTCGCCTTTACCGTTGGCCTGGGCTATTATGCGTATTCGACCGGAACCATCGGCATTGAAACCCGCGTTCCGCTACCGGCTCAGATCATTCCGATCATTGGCTGGATCTGCCTTGTGGGTGCGACGCTGGGCATTATGTGGTTCCACCGTAATCGTCTTTTGTCACTGGTATTGATCGGTGTCGTCGGCCTGATCGTTTCGATTGCCTTTAACTATCTCTCGGCCCCGGACCTTGCCTTGACGCAAATCTCGGTCGAGGTGGTGACAATGATCCTTTTGTTGCTGTCGCTGAACTTCCTGCCGACCGAAACGCCCTGGGACAGTTCAGCGGCGCGGCGCTGGCGGGACGCGGCGATTTCTGTGGTCGCGGGCCTTGGCACCGGTGCGTTGATCTACGCGATGATGATGCGCGATTTCGCGTTCCCGACGATTTCAGAGTTCCATCTGGCCAATTCCTACAAAGGCGGCGGCGGCACCAATGTGGTCAATGTGATCCTCGTCGACTTCCGGGGTTTTGATACCTTTGGCGAAATCATCGTTCTGGGCATCGCCGCGCTGATCATCTTTGCACTGACGGAATCCGTTCTCGGGACAAATGTCCGCAGCTATCTGCTGAACCGCAAACCGCATTGGCCGCAATCCGGGGATTCGCATCCGCTGATGATGGTTGTGGTCACCCGCGTCATGATGCCGATCGCACTGATGGTCGGGGCGTACATCTTCTTCCGCGGGCACAACCAGCCCGGCGGAGGCTTTATTGCCGGCCTGATCGTCGCCATCGCTTATCTGATGCAATACATGGCCAGCGGCTATACCTGGGCCATCGAGCGGCAGAGGTTCTATTACCACGGCACCATCGGCTGGGGTGTTCTGATCGCCGCGGCAACCGGGTTGGGCGCGTGGTTCAACGAACGCCCCTTCCTGACCAGCGATTTCGGCTACATCAACTGGCCTCCGCTTGAGGAATTCGAATGGGCCACCGCCATGCTGTTTGATACAGGCGTATTCCTGGCGGTTCTGGGTGCGGTCATGCTGGCATTGGACAGCCTGTCCCGCTTTGCGTGGCAACCGGGGATGGCACAGGAATTCCCGATGGATATCAATCCCCTGCGAGACAACCCACCGGAAGAGCAACAAGAGAAGGAGCAGGCTTGATGGAAGCGCTCGTAGCCTCTGCCGTCGGTATCATGACCGCTGCCGGGATCTTCCTGATCCTGCGCCGCCGGACGTTTCCGGTCATTCTGGGCCTGTCTCTGATCACATACGCGGTGAACGTTTTCCTGTTCGCGACCGGACGACTGGCGCTGAACGCGCCTGCGGTTCTGAACAAGTACAAGGACGTGCCCTATACCGACCCACTTCCACAGGCGTTGGTCCTGACGGCCATCGTGATCTCGTTCGGGATGACCGCCGTGATCGTGATGATCTCGCTCAGCGCATACCTGTCCGCCAAGAATGACCATATCGACATGACCGCCCAGGACAGTGTTGACGCGCCGGGAGATGACGCATGAACCACTGGATCGTTGCGCCGATCGTCCTGCCCGCGATTCTGGCCCCTTTCATCATCATGGTCCTGCGATACCATCTGGACTTGCAACGTATCTTCTCGGTCGCGGGTGTCGTGGCTTTGCTTGGGATTGCGCTGACAATCACGGCTCAGGCCTCGGGCGGGGACATTCAGGTGTACGAGCTTGGCGACTGGCCCGCCCCCTTTGGCATCGTTATGGTGCTGGATCGCATGTCCGCAATGATGGTTCTGCTGACCGCCCTGCTGGCCCTGCCGATCGTGCTTTATGCCATCGCCTCGGGCTGGGATGACCGGGGCAAGCATTTCCACGCGCTGTTTCATTTCCAGCTCATGGGCGTCTGTGGCGCCTTCCTGACCGGCGACGCCTTCAACCTTTTCGTGTTCTTCGAGGTGCTACTGATCGCGTCTTACGGCCTTATGACCCATGGCGGTGGCGCGGTACGGTTGAAAGCGGGTGTGCAGTATGTGGCGTATAACCTGTTGGGGTCGACCCTGTTTCTGTTTGCCCTTGGCACGATCTATGGCGTGACCGGAACGCTGAACATGGCGGACATCGCCGTGCGCGTTGCGGAGATCCCAGCCGAAGATACCGCATTGTTGCGGGTTGGTGCGGTGTTGTTGCTGCTGGTCTTCTGCATCAAGGCTGCCGTTCTGCCGCTGCACTTCTGGCTGCCCGCCAGCTATGCCAACGCCCCGCTGCCGGTTGCGGCCCTGTTTGCAATCATGACCAAGGTAGGAGCCTATTCGATCCTGCGAATGTACACTCTGGCCTTCGGTCCCGACGTCGAAGTCACGCAGGGTCTGGTTGGCGATTGGTTGCAACCCGCGGCGCTGCTGACGCTTGCTGTCGGCGCCGTCGGCATTTTGGGATCGCAGCATATTGCCCGCATGGTTGCCTTTTGCGCCATCGCGTCCATGGGTACTTTGCTGATCGCGATTTCACAGTTCACGCCCGGCGCGACGGCAGCCGCCCTTTATTACGTGTTCCATTCGACACTTGCGACCGCGTTGCTGTTCCTCATTGCTGACCTGATCATGGAACGGCAGGGAGGGGCCATAGCCCCCAAGCCGCCGATGCCGCAAAGCGGGTTGATTGCCGCCCTGTTCTTTGTCGGCGCCATCGCGATGGCTGGAATGCCGCCGTTGTCCGGCTTTGTTGGCAAGCTTTTGGTTCTGGACGCTTCGCGTGATGCATCCGATGCCACCTCGGTCTGGGCCGTTATCCTGATTGGATCATTCGTCACCATCGTCGGGTTGGCCCGTGCCGGGACGCTGATCTTCTGGAAAAGCTACGACGCTGAGGTTGTCACAACCGATGAAACCGCCGAAGGCGAAAACGCGTCTGCCGCCGCCGCCCCCGAACCGCAACCCGGCCTTGCTTTTACGGCTGTGTTCGGGGCCGTGGCAGGTCTGGTCCTGCTGACCCTGTTTGCGGGTCCGGCCCTGGAGTACACGAGCAAAACCGCAGAGCAGTTGTTTACCCCTGAAAACTACATTTCTGCCGTCTTGGGAAGGGAAGAGTGATGAAACTGCTGCGCCGAATTTTCCCGCACCCTCACCTGACGATTTTGCTGACGCTTGTCTGGATTCTGCTGGCGAACAAGCCTTCGCTGAATTCTTTGATCTTTGGCCTGATCCTCGGGATCATCATTCCATTCGTCACACAACCCTACTGGCCGGATCGTCCCAAACTTCGCAATTGGCCAATGGTTGTGGAATACATGCTGGTGGTGCTTTGGGATATCGTGGTTGCGAACGTGACGGTGGCCCGGATCATCCTGTTCAAACGCAATGACAACCGCCAGCCCAACTGGGTCTGTGTCCCGCTTGAGCTGCGCACACCCGAAGCGATCACGGTTCTTGCGGGCACCATCACGATGACTCCGGGCACCGTCAGTTGTGATTTGTCAGCTCAGGGGCATAATCTGCTGGTGCACTGTCTTGATGCCCCCGACCCCGAGGCCGTGCGGGACCAGATCAAACAGCGCTATGAACGTCGCCTGAAGGAGATTTTCGAATGATCGACTACGCGATTTATTTTGCATTTGCCTGTTTCGGTGCGGCGATCATGATGTGTCTGTGGCGTATCATCACCGCTGACGGGGTCGGCACCCGGGTTCTGGCCTTGGACACTATGGTAATCAACACAATCGCCCTGATGATCCTATATGGGTTGGATCAGGGGACCGAGATCTTTTTCGAGGCCGCCATGATCATTGCCATGCTCGGTTTTGTTTCCACCGTGGCCTATGCGCGCTTCATGTTGCGCGGCAACATTATCGAATGAGGGCGGGATGACATTCATCGTGGAACTGCTGATCGCCTTTTTCCTGATCGTCTCGGGTATCTTCGGCTTTGTCGGGTCTTTTGGCATGATCAAGCTGAATGACCCAATGTCCCGCCTGCACGCCCCGACCAAGGCAACGACCTTGGGGGTGGGCGGCGTGCTTCTGGCTTCGATCGTGCATTCTGTTCTTCTGGAAGGAAAGCTGTCCCTGCACGAGCTGCTGATCACTCTGTTCCTGTTCCTGACCGCTCCGATCACGGCCCTGTTCATTGCAAAATGGCACATACACCGGCATGAAAAACCCGAAGACCTGCCGGATGCCGGCGAGGATGAACTTTGGGCCACCCACGCCGTCGAGCAGGTCGAAGACGTTCCGGATCATAGCGCGAATTGAAACCGATGCATATTCCTCCGCTGCCCCTGACCCGCGATCTGGTTCTTGTTGGCGGAGGCCACACCCACGCGCTGCTGCTGCGCAAATGGGGGATGGACCCGTTGCCTGGGGCGCGTGTGACCGTGATAAACCCCGGCCCGACGGCCCCGTATTCCGGAATGCTGCCAGGCTATGTCGCCGGGCATTATGACCGGTGGCGGCTGGACATCGATCTGGTCAGACTGGCCCGCTTCGCAGGCGCACGCGTCATTCTGGGCGCGGTCGATGGAATCGATACCGAACGTCAGGAAATCCATGTTCCCGGGCGTCCTCCCGTGGGTTTCGATGTGGCATCGATCAATGTTGGGATCACTTCGGAGATGCCCGCAATGCCCGGCTTTGCGGAACATGCCGTACCGGCCAAACCACTGGGGCCATTCGCGGCAGAATGGGCTGCTTATCTGGCGGGCAACGGCCCTGCCTCGGTCGTCGTGATCGGCGGTGGAATCGCCGGGGTTGAACTGGTCATGGCGATGGCTCATGCGCTCAGGGCCAAGGGTCGGTCAGCGCAGGTTACGCTGATCGACAATGCCATTGCCTTGACGGCCACCAAACCCAAAGCGGCAGAGACGATCCGCCGTGCGATGCAGGATCTTGGTGTAGAGGTGATCGAAAACGCCGCGATCAGCCGGATCGCTTCGGATCACGTCGCTTTGCAGGATGGGCGCAAGATCCCGGCCGGTTTCGTGACAGGTGCGGCCGGAGCCCGCCCCTATGGCTGGATCGAAAAGACCGGGCTGGACCTTGAGGATGGCTTCATCCGGGTAAACAGCTACCTGCAATCCAGCGATCCCGTGGTTTTTGCCGCCGGTGATTGCGCCTATCTTACGGACAATCCCAGACCCAAAGCCGGTGTTTATGCAGTGCGCGAAGCACCGGTTCTGTTCGACAATCTGCGCGCGGCGCTGGGGGCTGGACGGATGCGCAAGTACGTCCCGCAGAAAGATTACCTGAAGCTGATTTCGCTGGGCGGCAAATCAGCGCTGGGCGAGCGGTTGGGGTTGTCCCACAGCGGAGCGATGATGTGGAAATGGAAGAACCACATCGACCAGACTTTCATGAACAAGTTCCGGGACCTGCCGCAGATGAAGCCCCCCGCGCTGCCGCGCGCACATGCCGCCGGGCTTGTCGAGGCGCTAGGCGAAAAACCGATGTGTGGCGGATGCGGTGCAAAGGTCGGGCGCGGAGCATTGCAGGTGGCGCTGAAATCGCAGCCCGATCCCGTTCGCCCGGATATCATCCCCCTGCCCGGCGACGACGCGGCTCTGCTTCAGACGGGCGGGGTTCGGCAGGTCATGACATCAGATCACCTGCGGGCTTTTACCAATGATCCCGCACTTATGGCGCGCATCGCCGCTGTACATGCCCTGGGGGATGTGTGGGCCATGGGGGCCGCACCTCAGGCGGCCACGGCAACGATCATCCTTCCGCGCATGTCTGCTGCCCTGCAACGCCGTACCATGTCGGAAATCATGTCGATCGCAGGAGACGTCATGCGGGACGCCGGTGCCGATATCGTGGGCGGGCACAGTTCCATGGGTGACGAGATGACAATCGGATTCACACTGACCGGCCTGTGCGACGGCGACCCGATAACACTGGCCGGCGGGCAACCGGGCGACTGTCTAATCCTGACCAAACCCATAGGAAGCGGCGTTCTTATGGCGGCCGAGATGGCAGGCCAGGCCAATGGTGCCTGGGTCGCCGCAGCCTACCGGCACATGGCGCAGCCGCAGGGAAAGGCGGCCCGCATATTGGCCGGGGCCCATGCGATGACCGACGTGACCGGGTTTGGTCTGGCCGGACATCTGCAAGGTATCTGCGACGCTTCCGGATGCGGGGCCACGATGGATCTGGATGCCGTGGAGTTGATGGATGGCGCGCAGGAACTGACGGACCGGGGTGTTCGATCAACCCTTTTTGCAGACAACCGGGCAATAGCACCTGCCCTGCCCGCCGAGGGCAAAGCCGCCCTGATTTTCGACCCGCAGACAGCGGGCGGCCTGCTGGCCGCAGTGGCGGCAAAGGATGCCGATACCGTCCTGGAAGACCTCAGGAACGCCGGATATCCGGCCATGGCAATCGGCGAGCTCACCGATGCACCGGGACTGCGCCTTCAGGACTGATCCAGCAGGGTTTCGATCCGGGTGGCCGCCTCGCTCAGGCCGGCATCGTTCAAAAGGGCGATCTCAATATCGGCCAGAACCTTGACGGAACGGAATCGCCGCGCCTTTGCGTATGCCGGGTCGTAATGCTGCTCCATCAGGGCCTGGGTCAGCACCTGTTTTTGACCTGCTTCGATCAGCTGCATCCAACCATCCACGACCTCGTGCCCGCGATGAAAGCGCAGCGGCGACAACCGGTCCCGCAAACGGTCGCCGTCAGACAGGATGTCGTCGTAGGCCTGAACGAGATAGGCGGCGCGCGCCTCGAGCGGAGCCGTGATGTTCACCCGTGGGGCTGAACACAAAGCGTTCCACAGGCTGGGCGGCAATATCAGGCTGCCGATCTTGGACGATTCCGCTTCGATGACGACCGGGCGCGCCGTATCCATCGCACAAAGCGCCCCTGCCAGGGCCGATTCAAAAGCTTTCTGGCTGGGCTGGCCGCCCGGTCTTTCCCCCAGCAGGGAACCCCGGTGATTGGCCAGTGCTTCGAGGTCAAGAACCTGCACTCCGCGTGACTGCAAAAGTGCCAGCAATTCTGTCTTGGCCGTTCCGGTATAGCCATCCAGCGCCACCAACCGATGCGGCAACGGATCATCGTACAAATACGCATTCACCAGCCTGCGGTAGGTGCGATAGCCGCCCTCGATTACATCCGCGCGCCAGCCGATTTGTTGCAGCATCCATGTGAACGACCCGGAACGCTGTCCGCCGCGCCAGCAATAGACCAGAGGGCGCCAGCTTCCTTCGTGGTGGCTTAGATGTTGCTCGATGTGGTTGGCCGCATTGCGGAACACCAGAGCGGCCCCGAGTTTACGCGCCAGAAACGGGCTTTCCTGTACATACATGGTCCCGACACGGGCGCGTTCCTCGTTGTTCAGAACCGGCAGGTTGATCGCGCCTGGCAGATGATCTTCAGCGAACTCTGCCGGGCTGCGCACATCGATGACCGTGTCAAAACCATGCGCATAAAGCTGTGTCAGATCAGAAAAGGTCAGGGCCATGCCGAAGGTCTAGCTTGCCGCGTTTGCAAAGAAAAGACCGCACGCCCTCACTCGTGCAAAGGCTTGATCAGATCAGGTCCGCTGGCCCGGTTCGAGTTCACGACCGGATCAACGCGATGAAACGTCAGCACATCCTCTGCCCCCGGCTGCATCAGACGAGCAGCGCCCTTTCCCGCTTCTCCCAACCACAATGACCAATGCTCGGGTTCGAGGATCAGGGGCATCCGATGATGGATGGTGCCAAGGTTTTCGTTGGCCGCCGTCGTCACGATGGCACAGGTGCTCTGACGGTTTTCATCCACCCCCCAGTCCTGCCAGATCCCCGCAAAGGCAGTGGGGGCGCCGTCCCTGCGATGGATGTACCAGGGCAAGCGCTTTCCCTCGTCCGTCTTGGTCCATTCGTAGAACCCTGTTGCGACAATCAGACAGCGACGCGACCGGCAGGCATCGCGAAAGGCAGGCTTTTCCGCCAAAGTCTCGGCACGGGCGTTGATCAGCAAAGGCCCGGCGGTTTCCGTCTTGTACCAATGTGGCAAAAACCCCCAGCGCAGCGCATCCAGACGCCGACCTGAGTCACCACCCCGAACCACATGCACCTGATTTGTCGGACAAACATTGAAGTTCGGCACGGTTGGCAACGCGTTCGCCGGGCGCGCGGAAAACAGCTGCGCCATCGCGTCATTGGGAAGAGTTATTGCAAACCGTCCGCACATGGGTAATCAACCGACGATACAATCTTGATACTGGCACAGGATCTTACGGGGTCATATGGATAACCAAATAACGCAATCCCTCAAGAGCAAAGCAATGGCCCTTTTGGATGCGGGCAAGCTGCCACAGGCGCTGAAAAAGGCCCAGCTGGGTATCAAGAAATTCCCAAAGGACGCTGACTACCAAGCCATCGCCGGTTTCGTTTTGACCGAAATGAAGCAGTACAGGAAATCCATTCCGCATTTCATTGAAGCCTCGCGGATGAAGCCCGATGATCCACAATTTGCCGAGAATCTGGCTAACGCCTTGATGCAAACAGGGCAAATCGTGCAGGCATTGACCTACGCAGAGAAAAAGATTGAACGATTTCCAAACAATCGGGAACTCACCAGAGTCATCGACGAAATTCAGCGCCAAGGGGAAAACTGGCGATCCATCATCCAGTTCACAACACACAAACTGGCGTCAGATCCGGACAACGCGGAATTGCTTTCAAAGCGTGCCCGCGCCTTCCAAAGCATCGGTTTTGTCGAAGAAAGCACGCGGGATATCCAACGCGCGTACGAGTTGGCACCAAAGAACACAACGATTGCATTGCAAACGGCCATCAATCTGCATCAGGCCGGTGACAGAGCCCAAGCGATCAAAGTTCTGCAAAACATACTGGAAACCGATCCCCACAACCCGAATGCCCTGTTGCAATCCGCAATATTGACCGCACCGGAAAACGTGCCGCAGATGATCCCTGCGTTGAACGAGGCCATCGCTCAGACAGATCAACCATTGCAAGAGCTCGAGTTTGCCAAAGCACATCTGATCGAAAAAAGCGAAGGCTTGGCCAAGGCGTTGCCGCAATTTGCAAAGGCAAACGCAATCCAACAGAGTATTCTGCCCTACGACCCCGAAATCGAAGAGAACAAAATATCCGATATTCTGAACCTGTTCCCTGAAGGGTCGCCTGGGGTCAGTGCAGAGCAAAACAGTATGCCGGTACCAATTTTTGTTATCGGTCAGCCGCGATCCGGAACCACTTTGATGGAGATGATGCTGAGCTCTGCGCCCGGTATCGCCGGTTGCGGCGAGCTAATGCTGATGACCGACCTTTCCGCCAAGTTTTATTCGTCTGGCACGTCGCTCGATTCAGAAGCCGCGAAGGCGATTGCCCAAAGCTACCTGGACCAGATGCCTGGGATTCCGGCGGATTCAATCGCCTTTGTCGACAAGATGCCGCACAACTATCAAAATGTCGGCTTCATTCTTGCAGCCTTCCCGAATGCCCGGATCATCAACATGTTGCGGGATCCACGCGATGTCGGTTTGTCAAAATGGATCCAGCGGTTCCTAGCAGATGGCATGAACGACACATCCAACCTTGAAGCGATCGCGCATACCGCAAATCTGTATCGCCGTTACATGTCTCATTGGGATAAGCTGTTCGGAAACCGCATTCTGACAATGCCCTATGAAGATCTGGTGGCGGATCCCCTGACCCACAGCCAGCGCGTTGCCGAGTTTTGCGGTATTGAGTGGTGCCAATCCATGGTACATCCCGAAAAGAACACCAGACAGGTGCGAACGGCCAGCGTGGATCAGGTGCGCAACAAGATCTCGACCAAGTCAATCGGACGCTGGCGCGAGGTCGCGGATCAGATCAAACCGATGCTGGATGGCTTTGACCCGGAACTTTGGCCGGAATACGATTTCAGTTGATCCGCAAAAGCAGAAAAGCCGCATCATGGTGACGCGGCTTTTGTTCTTTTCAAAAACAGAGTCACTTCTGCTGGATGCGTCCGTCGACATAAGGCTGGTACGGCGCGTTTTCGGCCAGATATTCCGCGGTTACATCCGCAAGATCCGGACCGAAGTCATAGGCGTTCTTGTCGTCGCCCTCGAACATTGAATACCCATCGCCGCCATTGCGGACGTAGTTGTTGGTTACGGCCAGGTAGGTTTTGTTCGGGTCGATCGGAACGAACCCATCACCCTCAGCGACCATCACATCAATGATACGCCCTTCGTTCGGCGCTACGCTGGGATCCCAGGTAAAGCGCAGGCCTGCCACTTGCGGGAACCGGCCCTTGACCTCTTCCACCTGGCTTACGCCGTTTTCCAGCGCGTCAATAACGGTCTGCCCGGTGATCTCAAAAGTGGACAGCGTGTTCTGGAACGGCAGCACGGTCAGCACTTCGCCCATGGTCACGTCTCCGGGGTCGATAGACGCCCGCAAACCACCCGAGTTCGCGATGGCAATCTGAACGCCCTGATCGGCAACCCGCGCCAGCATCGCATCGGCAACAAGATTGCCCATCTGGCATTCCTGTACGCGACATACAGAGCGATCCCCCTCGATGGCCTCGGCCGCGCTGGCGACAACCTTGTTTCGGATTTCATCCAGAGGCTGAGCAAGTTCCGCGATCCGATCCAATGCGGCCTGATCCTCGGTCACGGTGTTGTCCATGATCAAGGGTTCACCAACCGCTTCGACCACATTGCCGTCATCATCAAACGTGACGTTCAGTTCGCCCAGAAACTTGCCGTAGGCATAGGCTTGAACGATCTGCACACCGTTGACCACCGTCGGATAAGGGCCCACGGCCTTGTCCGATGCATTCGAAAGATAGGTGTTCGAATGGCCGCCAACGATCACGTCGACGCCGCTTGTCTCAGCCGCGACACGCTGATCGACGCCATAGCCCGAATGGCTGAGTACGATGATCTTGTTGACGCCTTCGCCCGTCAGCTTGTCGACCTCGGCCTGAACCGCGGGCACCGGGTCTGAAAAGGTCACGTTGGGACCGGGCGACGCAAGTTCATGCGTATCGATCGGCGTCAGCCCGATCAGGCCAATCTTTTCGCCCCCCACCTCGATCACGGTGGATTTCTTGATGTGGTCAGTCAGAAGTTCTTCGTCGCGAATATCGGCATTGGACATCAGGACCGGGAAATCAACCGAGTCGATAAAGCCACGCAACACTTCCGGGCCGTCGTCAAACTCGTGATTGCCCACGGTCATGGCATCATAGCCCAGCTTGTTCATGAACTCGGCAGCGACCTTGCCCTTGTAGTACGTGTAGAAAAGAGACCCCTGAAACTGATCGCCGCCATCCACCAAAATCGAATTGTCGGCACGTTCACGTGCGTCTTTCACGGCTGTGACCAGGCGCGCCGATCCACCAAAGCACTTCCCTTCGGCATTGTCTTCCGCATCGCATCCGCTGTCGTATTTGTTGACCGGCTCGAAACGAGCATGAAAATCGTTGGTGTGCAAAATTGTCAACTTGTAGTCGGCTGCCGCAACTCCGGCGGTCAGGCTCAGAACCGCGACTGAAGTCAAAATTCGGGTCTGCATTATCGTACTCCCAGTTATTATTTGTGGTGATCGTGCGCGCATGATGGCAGAGAGTCAAAGAAGAAATCCGACTTGATTCCATCTTCCGCGCGGGGCATCAGGTCCGTATGCTGATTTACAAGATTTTCCGAGCCGAAGAGTGGGCCACCTTGCAGGACCAAGGTGCCTCGAACGGTGCTCCGATCGACGTCGCTGACGGGTTCGTCCACTTTTCAACTGCTGAACAAGCAGCTGAAACCGCAGCCAAACATTTTGCCGGTGTCGATGGTCTGGTTTTGCTGGCCTGTGACGCAGATGCGATGGGCGACGACCTGAAATGGGAGGTCTCGCGCGGCGGTGCCCTGTTCCCGCATCTCTATCGCCAGATCCGGATGAGCGATGTTGTCTGGTCACGCCCTCTGCCGTTTGACGGCACCGCGCACCAGTTCCCAAAGGATATGTCATGACATCCTATATTGACCCGGACCGCGACCAGTTCGAGGCCTTCAAGGCATTGGATAGGGACAAGCCGATCGAAATGCTCAACCTGGTGAACTTTCGGGCCAAGGCGCAGTACCCACCCGCGCATGAACTGGCGGATGCAGACCTGACCGGAGCGCAGGCCTATCAGAACTACGGGGCTGAAACCGCTGCGATCATTGAACGTATCGGGGCGCGCATCCTCTGGCGTGGGGTGTTTGAATCTACCCTGATTGGCCCGGCGGACGAGGTGTGGGATGCCGTTTTCATTGCCCGCTATCCGACGGCACATGCATTTTTGGAAATGGTCACCGACCCGGCCTATCAGGCGGCGGTGATCCACCGTCAGGCGGCGGTGGAAACGTCGCGCCTGATCCGATGCGGTTCTGGTGAAGCCGGGGCGACATTCGGATGAAACTGATAGAAAAACTGGGCCTTGCCGCCCTGCACCGCATGGACCCCGAGACCGCCCACGGGATGTCGATCAGGGCGTTGAAGTCAGGGCTTGCTCCTGCACCCGGGCCGGTAACGACGCCGCGCCTGAAAACGGTCGTTGCCGGGCTGACCTTGCCGAACCCGGTTGGGCTGGCCGCCGGGTTCGACAAGAATGGTGAGGTTTTGGCCCCGCTGTCCCGCGCCGGGTTCGGTTTTGTCGAGGTCGGGGCGGTCACGCCGCGCCCGCAACCGGGAAACCCCAAACCCCGCCTGTTTCGCCTGACCGAGGACAAGGCAGCCATCAACCGCTTTGGCTTCAACAATGAAGGCATGGAGGTGATGGCCAAACGGCTGGCAGACCGCCCCAAAGACGCGGTCATCGGCCTGAATCTGGGGGCCAACAAGGACAGCGAAGACCGTGCCGGCGATTTTGTCAAAGTGCTGGCCCATTGTGCCGAACACCTGGGTTTTGCAACCGTCAACGTGTCATCCCCGAATACGGAGAAGCTGCGGGATTTGCAGGGCAAAGCCGCTCTCACCGCGTTGTTGAGCGGTGTGATCGAGACACGTGACGCGCTGCCGCGCCCGCTGCCGATCTTCCTGAAAATCGCTCCGGATCTCACCGAGGCGGAATTGCAGGACATCGCCGAGGTCGCACGCGAAACCGGGGTGGACGCTGTGATCGCCACCAATACCACCTTGTCCCGCGACGGGTTGCGCAGCGCGCAGAAAAACGAAAGTGGTGGTTTGTCGGGCGCCCCGCTGTTTGAAAAGTCGACCCGCGTACTGGCTCGGCTGAGCAAACTGACGGACGGGGATATCCCCCTGATCGGCGTGGGCGGCATCGGCACTGCCGAGCAAGCCTATGCCAAGATCTGTGCCGGGGCATCGGCCGTGCAGTTCTATACCGCAATGGTGTATGGCGGCATTTCCCTGGCGGCCGACATCGCCAAAGGGCTGGATGACTTGCTGGCGCGTGACGGTTTTGACACTGTATCGCAAGCCGTCGGCAGCAAACGAGAGGATTGGCTGTGATCGAATACTGGCACAACCCCCGCTGTTCCAAATCCCGCGCCGGTCTGGCGCTTTTGGAAGAAAACGGTGCACAGGTCTGCGTTCGAAAGTACCTGGAAGACGCGCCGTCAATCGACGAGTTGCGCGCTGCGCAATCCGCCCTTGGTCTGTCGCCGATCGAAATGATGCGCACAGGAGAAAAACGGTTCAAGGAACTGGGTCTGGCCAAAACCTCGCCCGACGAAGATCTGATCCGTGCCATGGCCGAAAACCCGATCCTGATCGAGCGCCCTCTTGCAATTGCCGGAGACAAAGCCGCCATCGGGCGTCCGCCGGAAAACCTGTTGACGTTGCTCTAGGCCACCTGGGCCTCAAGCTTGGGATAGCGCCAGCCCATCGTCACACCACGCGCGATATTGAGAACCATCAGCGCAGCCCACAGGCCGTGGTTGCCGAAGACAGGCACCAGCATGAACAAAGCGACCACATAGATCGCCACCGACTGAATCATCGCGTTTCGCATGGCGCGGGTCCAGGTGGCGCCGATGTAGATACCGTCGAACATCCAGCTTGCCACCCCGATCACCGGGGCGATCGCGGCCCAGAACAGGTATTCGCGCCCGGCTTCACGCACCTGTGGTGAAGTTGACATCAGGTCGATCAGTGCCGGTCCGGCAGCGAAGAAAACCGCCGCCAGTAACAGCGCCCCCCCGACACCCCATTGCGAGGCCATGACAGAGGCGCGACGCACCTGATACCTGTCTCTGGCACCGACTGCGCCTCCGACCAGCGCTTCGGCGGAAAAGGCAAACCCATCAAGCGCAAAGGCGGTGATTTCAAGAAATTGCAGCAAAACTTGATTGGCCGCCAGATTCACGTCACCCAGATCCGAGCCAACAAAAAGGAATGTCGTGAACGATCCGGTCAACAGAACCGATCGCAGCATGATATCACCGTTGACCTGCAACATACGCCGCAGCCGGGCGGCATCGAAAACCCGAGCCCAATCGCGCCAGATTCCATCTGCGAACCCATCCCGGCAAAGCCACAACCCCAAAGCCAATCCGGTCCATTCTGCAATCAGGGTGGCAATGGCAACCCCCTCGACCCCCCAGCCAAGGCCCAAAACGAACCACAGGTCTAGACCGATATTCAACCCGTTCATCCAGACCTGAAGGATGAACACGCCGCGCGTACGTTCGACGGCGATCAGCCAGCCGGTAACGGCATATAACGCGATGGTGGCGGGCGCCCCCCAGATGCGGATTTCCAGATAGGATCGGGTCAGGGCTTCGACTTCGGGGCTTGCCGGGGAAAGCGCGAACGCACCCGCAAACACGGCCACCTGCGCAAGGATAAAGAACAGCCCTGCCGCGCCTCCCAGGATCAGGCCGCGCATCAGCAGCGCCCGGGTTTCGACGGTATCGCCTGCCCCGCGTGCCTGCGCCGCCATCCCGGTCGTGCCCATCCGCAGGAAACCGAAGATCCAATAGACTGTGGACAGGATCACAGCCCCGATGCCGACCGCCCCGATCGGGGCCGCCTCGCCCATCTGACCGACAACGCCCGTATCCACCGCACCCAGTATCGGCACGGTGGCATTCGACAGAACTATGGGCACCGCGATCTTCAGCACCCGCCTGTGCGTGATGGGCGCCGAGGTGTCCTGCACGGTCAGCTCTTATCTCTGGGAGGTTGCGGCATCAGGAAATGTCCGGAAGCCTGCGCAAACAGTTTCGCATGGTTATCCTGCCAGGCTTCGACCCGGACCGAGGCATACCGCCGCCCGGATCTGCTGATGAAGGCCCGTGCATATGCGTCCCGTGGAAGGCCCGAGCGCAGATAGTCGACGGTAAAGTCGATGGTCTTGGGAAAGCGGATATTCGGGTCGGTCACAATCGCCTCTCCGTCGATCTCGCCACTTTCGATACGTGGGAACATATGTTCCCAACTGAGGGTAATGACGGCGGTCACTTCGAGGAATGCCGCGGTTACACCGCCGTGAATCGCAGGCAGAAACGGGTTGCCGATCAACTTGTCGTCGAAGTTCAGAACACCGGTCAGTTCGTCCCCGCGCCGGTCGAAGCTGATATTGAGAAAGCGGATATACGGGACGCCGTCAACCAGCGCTCGCAACGCTGCATCGCGTCGCTGCTTGACCACCTGCATTGGTTCGGGACGAGGTCTTGCCATGTTATTTCCCCTCAACCGTAAAGGACCCCGAGGCCGTGGCCACCGGCAGGTCTTTGTCCTGGTCCATAGCCGTCGCTCGTACAAACGCCACGTTCCGCGTGATGTGATAGCAGACGGCGTGCGCAGTCACCGTCTGACCCGGTGTCGCTGCGCGCATGTAGTCAATGCGCAGATCGATCGTGGCTGTCCCGCCGGGGGCCGAGGGGTGGCTCATCACAGCAGCACCGCAGCATGTGTCGAGAATTGTGGAAATCGCCCCACCGTGAATCACCCCTGTGCGCGGATCCCCGATCAGATCCTCATTGTAGGGCAAAGTGATCTCTGCCTCGCCCTCACCGATCTGCGTGAGCTTGAGGTTCAATGCCCGCGCATGGGGGATCGCCTCAATAAACTGGCGGGCTAAAACTGTCTTGTCGACCATTGGTTTGCGTCCTGTTCTCTGCCCGTCCTTTATGAGCCGCTGTTTCCGCAAAGGGCAAGCCCACCTGTTGCGCTTGGGATCGGGACCGCCTAGGTTGCTGACAAGGAGATCGGGAATGTCCAACAACCGTTTGTCATTCAAAGAGATGTGCGCCGAGTTCGACGTGACCCCGCGCACTCTGCGCTATTACGAATACATCGAACTTTTGCAACCGGACCGTGAAGGTCGGTCCCGGTTTTACGGCCCGCGCGAATGCGCGCGGATGAAGCTGATCATGCGCGGCCGCAAGTTCGGATTTCCCCTGGAAGAGATCCGCCAATGGCTTTTGATCTACGAAGATCAGGGCAATGAGGCGCAAATGGCCACCTTCGTCGAGATGGCGGATCGCCAGATGAACGAGCTTCAGCAGCAGCGCCAGCAACTGGACGAAGCCATGGACGAACTCAAGCGTTTGCGCGACCAGACGGCCAAGTCCTTGGGATAGCCGCCCCCAATCCGAAAAATCGAATTGATCACCCTGAATCTGCGCAAGCAGATGCGCGGTGTTTCCGCAATTGCGACAGCTTTGGCGGGAAATTCCGCATGACGCTACGGAAAGAAAATTGCGTCAGACCGTGCTTACGTGACCGGATGTTACGTCAACTTTGAAATGACGCAGCGTCTGGATTACGTAAACGTCACTCTCGTGTTGTAAAGCGCGTACCAACTGCGCAACTCATATCTCATGACGCCAGTGACGAGAGTATGACGAATGACCGAAGATGTGATGACCATCCGTGAGATGTGCGAGACCTATGATGTCACGCCACGCACCTTGCGGTTCTATGAGGCCAAGGAACTTCTGTTCCCGATCCGTGAAGGCCAGAAACGTCTGTTCACCAAGCGTGATCGGGCGCGGCTCAAACTGATCCTGCGCGGCAAACGATTTGGGTTCAGCCTGGAAGAAATTCGGCAATTGCTGGATTTGTACCATGTCGGCGACCAGCAGGTCACACAGATGACCCGCACCTATGAAATCGCGTGCGAGCGTCTGGAGGACATGGAAGCGCGCCGCGAAGAGCTGACGCAGGCCATCGACGATCTGAAAGAGCAGTTGCGCTGGGGCGAGAAAGTCATCGCCTCGATGAAACAGGAAAAGAAGGCAGCCGAGTAACCTCGACCTGTCATCCGGACATATGAATTAAGGGAGCTTCACATGCCCGTTTACAACGCGCCAACCAAAGACATGCAGTTCATCCTGCACGACGTACTGAATGTCTCGCAGTCGGACATACCCGGCTACAACGAACTGGAAGCCGAGTTTACCGGCGCGGTTCTGGAAGAAGCTGGCAAAGTTGCCACCAATGTTCTGCATCCGCTGAACGTGGTTGGCGACACCGAAGGGTGCCGGTTGGAAAACGGTATTGTGTACACCCCGACCGGGTTCAAGGAAGCCTTCGAGCAGATGAAGGAAGGCGGCTGGACTGGCCTCGACATGCCGGAAGAGTATGGCGGCCAAAACATGCCCTATGTGCTGGGCACTGCTGTGGGTGAGATGTTCTCGGGCTCTAACCAGGCCTTCACCATGTACCAGGGCCTGACGCACGGCGCGGCCTCGGCGATTCTGGCGCACGGAACGGACGAGCAGAAGAACAAGTACCTGCCCAAAATGGTCAGCTGTGAATGGACCGGTACCATGAACCTGACCGAACCGCATTGCGGCACCGATCTGGGCCTGATGCGCACCAAAGCGGAACCGCAGGGCGACGGCAGCTACAAAATCTCGGGCCAGAAGATCTTTATCTCGGCTGGCGATCACGACATGGCCGACAATATCATCCATCTGGTGCTGGCAAAAATCCCCGGCGGCCCCGAGGGCATCAAAGGTGTGTCCCTGTTCATCGTGCCGAAGTTCATCGTGAATGACGACGGCAGCCTGGGGGAACGCAACGGCGTCTCGGTCGGCAAGATCGAAGAAAAGATGGGCATCCACGGCAATTCGACCTGCGTCATGAATTACGACGAGGCCACCGGCTGGCTGCTGGGTGAAGAACACAAAGGCATGCGCGCCATGTTCACCATGATGAACGAAGCGCGTCTGGGTGTGGGCATGCAGGGCGTTTCGCAGGCCGAGGCCGCGTACCAAAACGCATTGGAATACGCCAAGGACCGTCTGCAGGGTCGCGACGTGACCGGTGTGAAAAACCCGGACGGCCCCGCCGATCCGCTGATCGTCCACCCCGATATCCGCCGCAACCTGATGGATCAGAAAAGCTTCACCGAAGGCGCACGCGCGTTCATCCTTTGGGGCGCGACCATGATCGACCAGGCGCACCGGTCGGGTGACAAGGATGCGGACGGGCTGATCTCGCTGCTGACCCCGGTCATCAAGGGCTTCCTGACGGATGAAGGTTACGACATGACCGTTCAGGCGCAGCAAGTCTATGGCGGTCACGGTTACATCGAAGAATGGGGCATGTCGCAATATACCCGCGATGCGCGGATCGCCATGATCTATGAAGGCGCCAACGGCGTACAGGCGTTGGACCTTGTTGGCCGCAAACTGGCGCAGGATGGCGGTAAGCACGTCATGGCCTTCTTCGACATGGTCAAAACCTTCTGCAAGGAAAACTCAGGCCAGAACGAGGCTTATGACAAAGCCTTCATCGAACCGCTGAAGGCTGCGTCCAAGGATCTGCAGGCGGCTGGTATGTATTTCATGCAGGAAGGCATGAAAAATCCGAACAACGCGCTGTCCGGTTCCTATGACTTCATGCACATGTTCGGTCATGTCTGCCTGGGCCTGATGTGGGCCCGTATGGCCAAGGCCGCACAAGAAGCGCTGGACAGTGGCACGTCGGACAAAGAGTTCTACGAGACCAAGATCGACACCGGCCGCTTCTACATGGCCCGCCGTCTGCCCGCCACGGCGTTGCATCTGTCGCGCATTCAAACTGGCGCAGATACGGTCATGGCGCTGGAGGCTGCAAACTTCTGATCTTTCTCCGGTTCCGGGGCCCCGCCCCGGAGCCGGTTTTCGGAGGAGATACAATGCCAAAACGATTTCGCCTGACCCGCCGATTCCCGGTCGCCATGACCGAGGACGGCTATCGAAAGCTCAGGGCTTTTGCCCGTGAGGCAGGATTAGATGAAGGCGAAGCGCTGTCTTTTCTGTTCGAAAATTTCAACAGCGTCATTGATGAAGACAACCTTACCCATCGATTGCGTCTTTTCAATTCCGAGTTGGAGGCGCGCAAGCGCTAGGCACCAGAACCGCCAAGCTAGGATGAAAGATGCACTAAACGCCACGGGAGGGGCGATTGCATGACCATAAAACTGCACTGCTTCGGAGAAAGCGGCAATTCCTACAAGGCCGCTCTGGCGCTGGAAATGTCTGGCCTCGATTGGGAACCGGTCTTTGTCGATTTCTTCAAAGGCGTCACCCGAAGCCCCGAGTTCCGTTCGGAAATCAACGTGATGGGCGAAGCGCCCTTCATGGTCGATGACGATTTCCAAACCTCCCAATCCGGTGCCATTCAGGCCTATGTGACTGAAAAATCAGGCAAGTTCGGAGGCAAAAACCGGGAAGAGAACTATGACATCCTGCGCTGGGTGCTGTGGGACAATCACAAGCTTAGCTCGATGGCGGGCCTGACCCGGTTCCTGATCAACTTTCTGCCCGAACAGCATCGCAACCCGGATGTGATCGCCTTCAACCAGGGCCGCCTGAAGGCCGCTTATCAGGTGCTGAACGCGCATCTGGAAGGCCGTGACTGGATCGTCGGCGACGGCGTGACCAACGCCGATCTCAGCTGCTGCGGCTATCTGTATTACCCCGAACCATTCGGCTTTGACCGTGCCGACTGGCCCAACATCGACGCCTGGCTGACTCGCCTGTCCGAACAGCCCGGCTGGAAACACCCCTATGACCTGATGCCCGGCAACCCGTCGGATCGAGCTTGAGGAGAAGACCCATGACCGAAGCTTATATTTATGACGCCCTGCGCACCCCGCGCGGCAAGGGCCGCAAGGATGGCAGCCTGCACGAGGTAACCTCGGTACGCCTGTCCGCCCTGACCCTGAACGCGATGAAGGAACGCAACAACCTGGAAGGCCACGCCGTCGAGGACGTGATCTGGGGCAACGTCACGCAGGTGATGGAGCAAGGCGGCTGTCTGGCACGTTCGGCGGTTCTGGCCTCGGATCTAGACCAGTCGATCCCCGGCCTGGCGATCAACCGCTTCTGCGCGAGCGGGATGGAAGCCGTGAACCTGGCCGCAAACCAGGTCAAGGGCGGCGCGGGCGACGCTTATATCGCCGGTGGCGTCGAGATGATGGGCCGTGTTCCCATGGGCAGCGACGGGGCGGCGATTGCCGTTGACCCCTCTCTGGCGATGGAGACCTACTTTGTACCGCAGGGCATCTCGGCCGACATCATTGCCACAGAGTACGGGTTCAGCCGCGATGACGCAGACGCTCTGGCGGTTGAATCGCAAAAGCGCGCGGCCGAAGCTTGGGCCGACAACCGGTTCGAAAAGTCGATCATCACGGTCAAAGACCAGAACGGCCTGCCCATTCTGGACCGCGACGAATACATGCGCCCGGGCACCGACATGCAAAGCCTTGGCGCGCTGAACCCGTCCTTCCAGATGATGGGCGAGCAGATGCCCGGCTTCGACAAGGTGGCGATGCTGAAATACCCACATCTTGAGCGGATCAATCACATCCACCATGCGGGCAACAGCTCGGGCATCGTGGATGGGGCTGCGGCCGTGCTGATCGGCAACAAGGAATTCGGCGAGAAATACGGCCTGAAACCGCGCGCCCGCATCAAGGCCACAGCCAAAATCGGTACCGACCCGACCATCATGCTGACCGGCCCAGTTCCAGTGACCGAGAAAATTCTGGCCGACAACGGCATGAAGATCAGCGATCTGGACCTGTTCGAAGTGAACGAAGCCTTCGCCTCGGTCGTACTGCGGTTCCAACAGGCGTTTGATGTCGACCCGGCGTTGGTGAACGTCAACGGCGGGTCAATCGCGATGGGTCACCCGCTGGGCGCAACCGGTGCGATCATCATCGGCACCTTGCTGGATGAACTGGAGCGTCAGGACAAGGAAACCGGTCTGGCCACGCTTTGCATTGCGTCCGGCATGGGTGCGGCAACGATTATCGAGCGGGTCTGATGCCCAAGCTGGATCTCTCTCAGATCCCGTTCAAGGGGGGCTCGTCCTATCCGGGCAAGCTGGCCGAGGCGACCGCTGGTCGTTTCGTGCAGCGCGTCGGGGATGCGGGCGGGTTGACCCAATACGGGGTCAACATCGTGCGGCTGGAGCCTCAGGGCCTCTCGTCGCTGCGCCACTACCATATGGAGCAGGACGAGTTTGCCATCATGCTCAGCGGCAAATGCGTGCTGATCGATGACGATGGTGAGCATGAGATGCTGCCCGGTGACTGCGCCGCTTGGCCCGCTGGTGAGGCCAATGGTCACCACCTTGTGAACAAGACCGATACGCCCGCGACCTTTCTGGTGGTGGGCACACGGACCCCGACCGAGACTGGCTATTACAGCGACATAGACATGATGGTGAAGGATGATGAAAACGGATTCTCTTTCACCCGGAAAGACGGCAGCCCGCTGACGGCTGACCAGATTGGAGATGACAATGACTGATTTCACTCTGACCAAAGACGCGGACGGCGTCGCCTTTGTGACCTGGGACGCCCAGGGAAAATCCATGAACGTGCTGACCCGCGAGGCTTTTCAAGAAGTCAGCCAACTGATTGATCAGGCCCTGAGCGACGACGAGATCAAAGGTGTTGTCATTACCTCGGGCAAGGAAGGCTCGTTTGCCGGCGGAATGGACCTGAACACATTGGCCACTATCCGTCAGGAAGCGGGGGACGAACCTGCGCAGGCGTTGTTTGATTTCGTCATGGGCGGGCATCACATCCTGCGCAAACTGGAATTGGCGGGCATGGACCCCAAGACCAAGAAAGGTGGCAAGCCCATCGCCTGCGCGATCAACGGAACCTGCGCCGGGATCGGGACCGAGATCGCACTGTCATGTCATCACCGCGTCATGACCAGCAATCCAAAGTCCAAGATCGGGCTGCCCGAAATCCTGCTGGGCATCTTCCCCGGCGGCGGCGGCACCATCCGTTACAGCCGCATGGTGGGCGCCATGGCGGCGGCCCCGGTGCTGCTTGAGGGCAAGATGATGGACCCGGCCAAGGCCAAGGGCGCGCAGTTGATCGACGCAGTTGCCGACGATCCGGTTGCCGCTGCCAAGGAATGGGTTCTGAATGCCAAGGACGCCGACCTGGTGAAACCCTGGGACGCGAAGGGATACAAGATGCCCGGTGGTGCGCCCTACCATCCTGCCGGTTTCATGACCTTCGTGGGCGCGAGCGCCATGGTTCATGGGAAAACGCAAGGCGCCTTCCCCGCGGCCAAAGCCCTTCTGAGCGCAATCTATGAAGGCGCGCTGGTCGACTTTGACACCGCTTTGAAAATTGAAGCCCGCTGGTTCACCAACGTTCTGATGAACCCGTCCTCGTCGGCGATGATCCGGTCACTGTTCCTCAACAAGGAAGCGCTTGAAAAAGGCGCGGTCCGTCCAAAAGGTGTGCCCGATCAGCGTGTTAAGAAGATCGGCGTTCTGGGCGCTGGGATGATGGGGGCCGGTATCGCGCTGGTTTCGGCCCAAGCTGGCATGGAAGTCGTTCTGGTCGACCGCGATCAAGAGGCGGCCGACAAAGGCAAAGCTTACACCGAAACCTATCTGGACAAGGGTATCAAGCGCGGCAAGGTCACGGCCGAAAAGAAAGAGGCCATGCTGGCCCGCATCACGTCGACACCGGATCTGGACCATCTGAAAGGGTGTGACCTGATCATCGAAGCCGTGTTTGAAGACATGGGCGTAAAGGCCGAGATGACCAAAAAGGTCGAGGCAATCATCCCCGAGGACTGCATCTTTGCCTCGAACACCTCGACCCTGCCGATCACCGATCTGGCCAAGGCAAGCGTGCGTCCCGACCAATTCATCGGCATCCACTTCTTCTCACCGGTCGAGAAGATGTTGCTGGTCGAGATCATAAAGGGCAAGGAAACCGGTGATCGCGCCGTTGCCAAGGCGCTAGACTACGTGCGCCAGATCCGCAAGACGCCGATCGTGGTCAACGATGCGCGCTTCTTCTACGCCAATCGCTGCATCATTCCGTACATCAACGAAGGCGCACGGATGATCACCGAAGGCGTGAGCCCCGTGCTGATCGACAACGCTGCGCGTCAGTTGGGCTTTCCGGTTGGTCCGATCCAACTGACCGATGAAACCTCGATTGATCTGGGGGCCAAGATCGCTCGGGCGACCAAGGCAGCCATGGGCAATGCCTATCCGGAAAGCCCCTCGGACGATCTAATCTTCTGGATGGAAGAACAGGGCCGCCTGGGCCGCAAGGCGAATGCCGGTTTCTTCGACTATGACGAGAAGGGCAAGCGCGTCGAATACTGGAAGGGCCTGCAAGACAAGTATCCGCTTGCCGATGACCAGCCTGACCTGATCGAAGTGCAGGAACGTCTGATGTTTGCTCAGGTTCTGGAAGCTGTCCGCGCGCTGGAAGAGGGTGTTCTGGAAGACATCCGTGAAGGCGACGTGGGCGCCATTCTGGGCTGGGGCTTTGCGCCGTGGTCCGGTGGTCCGCTCAGCTGGCTCGACATAATCGGTACGCCCTACGCAGCCGAAAGATGTGATCAGCTGGCCGAGAAATATGGCGAACGCTTTGCCTGCCCGCCGCTGCTGCGTGAGATGGCAGAAAAGGGTCAAACCTTCTACGGGCGTTTCAACCCCGAAGCAAAGGCTGCCTGAATCAGTGACGCAGGCGCGTGAGATCACGCGCCTGCATCGTTTTTGTCAGTGTTTGGTTAGATCTGCCATTCGGGCCGCAGAAACAGCACCGGCGCGTTTGGACGCCCCGGTCGACCCGGCCGCCTGACCCCAGAGGGCGGACGGATCGGAAATATCGGTTCCTGCGGAATGGGTGCAGGCAGGGCACCCAATGGGTTGGCAAGGGCTGACATATCTCCCCTGCTTGCAATCAGGTTGACCAGCTTTGGGCCGGTCTCTTCATCGGCGACATCGTAACCAGCCCCGCTGACCCTGCCGCGCATGTTAAACAGGCCGGAAGGGCAGTAAGCTTGCAGGCCGCCCTCGATAAAGATCACCTGATCTTCGTCGAAAAACAGGGAACGGACCTCGAACGACGATCCCGGTGCCTGCGACATAAGCCGACCCACGCCATTCAGCAGTCTTGCGGATACGACGGAACATCCGCTGACATTGGCATCAAACTGCGACAGGTTCAGAGCGATGCCCTGCTCGGGCATCAGCCAAACGGGGCGCCCGTTATACGCGGCGCGTGCCGGCACGAAAACCGGCAAATACTCGGAACGGCGCTCTTCGGCAGGAATGACCACGACGCTGGTCGAGATGCGGCGCACCTCTTTGAACCCGTGATCCAGAGTTCGGACGAGATCGCCGACTGCAATGCGCTCAACCGGTTTCCATCCGCTGGTTGTCGCAACCTTCGTGTCGCTCAAAAAACCACCACGGCGCGCGTTCACGGCATGGTTCAAACTGGTTGGATCAGTGTCGGACGACTGATCAAGATAAACAGAAATACTCGTAACTTCAGACACGTGCCTAACCCCCTTTGGCACAAACTCACTATGCCAAACAGCTAACATCAAAAATCGGGACTGTCTTATTTCAGACATATTTTTGCCCATTTTGGGCCGTCTCAGCGCATTGCCGGGGCGATTTGGTAAACACTTGCAAGACATAAACAGGCTTTTGTGCAATTTCCGAAACGGTCAGCATGAATGGATCTTACGAATCCATTTGCACCTGTTCCGTTGAAATGAACCTGCTTGTTGAGGTTGCAGCGTGCAAAAAACGTTGGCAGAGCGCTATTGTACGTGTCAGGCAAAATCTTGCTGGGTGGATGACCGCCTGGCCCGCCAGCCCAGCAAAACCCCTGCCGTCGCGATCAGGACAATCCCGGACACTTGCATCAAATCGAGGGTCTGACCCAGTGCGACGAATGCAAAGAGCGGCCCGAAAATCATCACCGAGTACTCGAACACGGCCACGTAAGAGGTCTCGCCTATCTGATAGGCTTTGATGAGCATGAAGACCGCAATCGTCGACCCGACCGCCTGAATAACAATCCATTGCAGCGCGGGCCCCACTTCCCAGACCCAACCCCGTGTAACAAAGCCGTCCGGCCCGTCCAGCGTGGCAACGGGTGCAAGAGTGAACAAGGCGGCGCCCACGCCCCCCGACAGCCCAAGGGTAATGACCATCGCAGCCAGCATCGCAACCGTGCTTTCACGCGCGCAATATGTCCGCGTCATGATCGAACTCAAGGCATAGAAAAAACCTGCCGCAACTGGAAAAACCGAACGCATGTCAAATTCGACAGGGTTTGGCTGCAAAACCAGAAGAGTGCCCGAAAAACCGACCAACACAGCCAGAATGCGCCACGGCCCGATCTTTTGCCCAAGCGCAATGGACGAAATCAACAGCACGAAAATCGGCGAGGTGAACAACCCTGCCAGAGCTTGCGCAATCGGCATCATCGACAGCGATGCAAAATAGAAAAACATGGCCGTCGTAATCAGAAGACTGCGTAAGATGACCGCCCTCCACCGTTGCGGCCTCAGCCCGCCCAGCCCCAATAGGGACAGCCCGACAATCAGCGGCAGCATCAGCAATGCCCGCATAAAATGGAACTGCCACAGCCCGACCGTCTCGGCCAGCAGGATCACAACATTGTCGATCACGCCGATAATTGCCATTGCTGCTACCATAAGGGCTGAAGCCAGCACCGGAGAGGTGGTTGTATCTGCCTGCATGTTCGCGCCCTTGTTGCGATCAAAGATCGGCGATCTTTTTCCTGACGGGTATCCAGCACAAATCGGAATACCTGCGCAACAGGTTTGCGCACGGCGTTTTCACCATGCTAAGCTGCGGCAAAAGAATTACGAGCAGACCCCAACCAGATGACGGCCCTGAAACAGTACCAGCGGATCGAAGCCACCGGTCTGTGGCGCCCTTCGCCCGATGAACAGCGGCGCGAAGTTGTGGTATCGATTGGCAAGGCGACCCTGACCATCTCCGATTTCAATGACAGGGCTTTGACGCATTGGTCTTTGGCGGCGCTTGAAAGACAGAACCCCGGTGTCTTTCCGGCTGTTTTTTGCCCCGACGGTGATCCGGATGAGACACTGGAACTGGGAGAATCCGAAACCACGATGCTTGAAGCGATCGATCGGCTGCAACATGCCATCGAACGTTCGCGCCCCCATCCCGGCCGTTTGCGCTGGATGAGCGTCGGAGGCGTTGTGGCCGCGGTTCTGGCCGTATTGTTGTTTTGGCTGCCCGGTGCGTTGCAAAACCATGTTGTCTCGGTCGTGCCCGAAATCAAACGACAGGAAATCGGAGACACGATACTGCGTCGGATCGAACGTGTCTCGGGACAGGCCTGCTCGTCTGTGGATGCGCAGGCGTCACTGGATCGGTTGGCCAGTCGTACGGGCGTACGTCAGATCATTATTCTGCCCGCCGGCGTTCAGGACAGTCTCAGCTTGCCGGGTGGCACCGTTCTGTTGAACCGGGCGCTGGTTGAAGACCACGAAGACCCTGCTGTCGCAGCAGGTTATGTTATTGCAGAACGCGCGCGGGCGGCGCTCAACGACCCGCTGGATGATCTGCTGGACAGAACCGGAGCGGCCTCGGCCTTTCGGCTGTTGACGACCGGGGAACTGACACCTGAGATCATCGACACCTATACCGAAGAGGTCCTTTCGCAGCCCCGACCTTCCCTTCCGGACGATGACTTACTGGCGATGTTCTCGCAAAGCGCCCTGCCCTCTACCCCTTACGCCTATGCTCAGGACATTACCGGTGAATCAGTACTGGGTCTGATCGAGGCCGATCCCATGGCCGGCCGGACACTGGAACAGGTGTTGCCGGACCGTGATTGGGTCCGGCTACAAAACATATGCGGTGAATAAGCCGGGTTACTTGGTTCCGAACATCCGGTCGCCCGCGTCACCCAGACCCGGCATGATATAGCCTTTCGAGTTCAGCTCGCGGTCCAATGCGGCAGTGACGATGTGCACATCCGGGTGCGCCTCTTTCATACGCGCCACACCTTCCGGCGCGGCCAACAGGCACAGAAACCGGATATCCGTCGCCCCCGCCTCTTTCAGCAGGTCAATCGCCGCGGCCGAGCTGTTGCCGGTGGCCAGCATCGGATCCACCGCGATAACCAAACGGTCTTTCAGGCTCTCGGGTGCCTTGAAGTAATACTGCACGGGCTTCAGCGTTTCTTCGTCGCGATACAGACCGACAAAGCCGACACGCGCAGAGGGAACAAGCTCCAGCACCCCATCCAGCATCCCGTTTCCGGCACGCAGGATCGACACCAGCGCCATTTTCTTGCCCGCCAGTATGGGAGCATCCATCTCTTCCATCGGCGTTTCGATATTACGCGTGGTCAGGGGAATGTCGCGCGTGACCTCATAGGCCAGCAGCAGCGTTATTTCGCGCAGCAACTGCCGGAACACGGCGGTCGAGGTGCCCTTGTCCCGCATGAGCGTCAGTTTGTGTTGCACCAGAGGGTGATCGACGATGGTCAGATGTTCGCTCATGTTTTCTCCAGTCTTTTCTTGACCCGCGCACGGGTGGCGTCATCGCAAAAGGCCGCTTCCAGGGCGGTTTCGTTCAGGGACGCAAAATCTCCGGCCTCCCAGCCGAAAGCTACGTTCAGCATTTCATATTCCCGCCGCATGGTCGTGTGAAAAAATGGCGGGTCATCCGTTGAGACGGTGACCTTCACGCCCGCATCACGCAGGGCCGCGATTGGATGTGTCGCAAAATCCGGGAAAAGCCCCAGAACCACATTCGATCCCGGACAGACCTCAAGAGTGATGTCCCGGTCGACCAGTTCGCGAACAAGGTCCGGATCCTCGATGGCGCGAACACCGTGCCCGATGCGCTCGATCCCCAGATCGCGGACGGCATCGCGCACGCTTTGAGGGCCTCCAAACTCACCGGCGTGTGTCGTCAGCCGCAGGCCGGCCTCGCGCGCGCAGTCAAACGCCCATTTGAAATCGCCCTGAGTGCCAACGGATTCATTGCCACCCATGCCAAAACCGGTGATCCAGTCGCCCGCAGTCTCTGCCGCGCAATAGGCGCTGCGCTTGGCTTGATCGGGGCCGAAATGGCGCACACAGGTAATGACGCCGCGCAAGGTGATGTCAAACTTGCGCTCGGCCTCGTCCGCCGCGTCCTGAATGGCGTTCAGATAGTCCCGCCAGGCGTGCAGGTCGCCGCCGCCACAAAAATCGGGGCTCAGAAAAGTCTCAGAATAGACGACACCGTTTTTGGCGCTTTCTTCAAGAATGGCCAATGTCAGCCGCCGGAAGTCTTCGGGCGTCTTCAGGACTTCGCAAGCAGCTTCATACACATTCAGGAAATGCGCGAAATCACGGAAATCATAGGATCCGTCCGGCTTGAAGATACCGCTCAGATCCACTCGTTTTTCATGCGCAAGCTGACGTATGAATGCCGGTGGCGCGGCGCCTTCGTGATGCAGGTGCAGTTCTATTTTCGGCAGATCGGCGACGCTCATAGAAAGTTCCTTCCCGGCCCTTGCGCCGGAATGTTCAGGTGATGGGCGATGCTGGCGGCAATATCGGCAAAGTCCACCTGGCCGATCTGCCCCGTGCCCGACCCGGAAATCAGAACCGGCACTTGTTCACGTGTGTGATCTGTCCCGGTCCAGCTGGGATCATTGCCATGATCGGCGGTCAACAACAACAGGTCGTCGGGGCGAAGCCCGGCCAGGATCTTGCCGATCTCGTGATCGAACCATTCCAACGCTCGGGCATAGCCGCTGATATCGCGGCGGTGGCCGTAAAGACTATCGAATTCAACAAAATTAGCGAAAGTCAGGCTGCCCTGTTCGGCGTCATCCACCAGATCTGAAAGGTGCCGCATGAGTTCAGCGTCCGACCCTTTGCGCAGCGTGTCGATACCCTGCATGGAAAAGATGTCGCCGATCTTGCCCACCGCGTGCACCTTCCGCCCGGCATCCTGCACCCAATTGGTCAGAACCGGTGCGGGCGGCAGAATGGCGAAATCCTTGCGGTTGGCAGTCCGTTCGAATCCCACCTCTGGCGAGCCGACAAAGGGGCGCGCAATGACGCGGCCCACTTTCATCTTGTGCAAGCGCGGTGCAAGTGCGCGGCACATACCCAGCAAACGGTCCAGTCCGAAACTCTCTTCATGGGCTGCGATCTGAAACACACTGTCGGCTGAGGTGTAGCAGATCGGCCAGCCGGTTCGCATATGCTCGGCACCCAGTTCGGCGATGATCGCCGTGCCCGAGGCATGGCAATCGCCAAGGATGCCTTCGGTCCCGGCGGCCTGAGCCGCTGCGCGGCTCAGGCCCGCGGGAAAAGCCGGAACAGTATCGGGGAAATAGTGCCAATCCCACGGCACCGGCAGACCTGCCAGTTCCCAGTGGCCCGAGGGCGTGTCTTTGCCGGGCGAATGCTCGCGCGCGCAGCCCCACAGCCCATTGGGTTTCGCGTTCAATCCGGGGGTTGCGTCCCCAGACGCCAGCCGCGCAGCCGCACCCAAACCCAGCGCATCGAGGGTCGGTAGGATCAAAGGGCCCGAGCGCCCGTCTTCGGCCCGCCCTAAGGCACAGGCTTGCGCGATATGGGCCAGCGTATTTGCCCCACTATCCGGGACGTCGCCATTGAAAAAACGATCGGCATCAGGCGCACCGCCTATTCCAACGGAGTCCATGACGACGAGAAATGCACGGCTCATACGCTGATCCTTTCGTGGATCAGATCCGGAAACGTCGGAGCCATATCGCTGATCTCAATCGCGCTCAGCACGGTTTCAGCTGCTCGGCGCGCGGCATCTTCCCGAGCAGCATGGATCACTGCAATCGGCGCGCCTTTTGACACGCGATCCCCAAGCCGAAGAACACTGGATATTCCGACGGCGGGGTCGATCTCATCACTTTCGACCTGACGGCCACCGCCCAGCGCAACCACGGCAAGACCCAGAGCTTCTCCGTCAACGGCCGAGATGAAGCCGTCCTGCGGGGCCGGAACCTCTTGGATGACATTCGCCTCAGGCAGGAAGCGGGCCCAGGTATCGACAAACTGAACCGGGCCACCAACCGCTGCCATCATACGCCCGAACCGTTCGGCAGCGCGGCCGTCACGGATGGTTTCAAAGATCTTCTCACGCCCTTCCTCAACCGTTCCGCACATTCCTGCATCGGTCAGCAGGACCCCCCCCAGCTCGGCGGAAATGTCTGCCAAAGGGGACGCATTCGACGTGGTCAGCACCTTCATCACTTCCGCGATTTCCAAGGCATTCCCCAACGCCGGGGCCAATGGTTGGTTCATATCCGTGATCACCGCCGACGTGCGGCAGCCTGCTGCGTTTGCTGTCTCGGTCAATGCGGTGGCCAATTTGCGGGCATCTTCCATCGTTTTCATGAAAGCACCGCTGCCGGTTTTGACATCCAGAACCAGCGCGTCCGGGCTGGCGGCCAGTTTTTTGGACAGGATCGACGCCGTGATCAGATCCAGGCTCTCGACCGTCGCGGTCACATCCCGCACCGCATAAAGGCGCTTGTCTGCCGGCGCGATCTGACCGGTCGCCCCGACGATGGCCGCGCCGGTATCGCGTAAAATCTGCGCAAGGCGGTCCTGCCCGATCTGAGTGCTGACTCCCGGTATCGCCTCTAGCTTGTCCAGCGTTCCGCCGGTATGCCCAAGACCCCGGCCCGAGATCATTGGGACATACGCCCCACATTCCGCCAGCGCCGGAGCAAGAACCAGACTGACGCTATCCCCGACCCCTCCGGTCGAGTGCTTGTCGATCACCGGCCCGTCCACGTCCCACGTCAGAACGTCACCGCTGTCGCGCATCGCAATCGTCAGATCCGCACGCCCCCGAGGGCCCAATCCGCCCATGCAGACAGCCATGGCGAATGCCCCGGCCTGGGCGTCGCTGACGCTTCCATCCGCAAGCCCCTGCGCAAACCAGGTCAGCTCCTCGCGACCGGGCACCTCCTGCCTGCGCAGTTTTGCTATGATCGAGCGGGCATCCATGCGTTCAGACATCCTCCATATGAGACGCGTCGAATGCGCCCGGCAACAAATCCCCGATGGTTGTCTTAAATTCAGCACCGTCCACGGTTGCCAGAGTAACCTTAACGTCGCGCTTGCCAAACTCGGCCAGTTTCTGGCGACACCCACCGCAAGGCGGCACAGGCTGAGGGCTGGAGGCGACCACATAGACCTCGGTCAGTTCCTGCTCACCTGCGGCGACCATCGCGGCAATTGCGCCGGCCTCGGCACAAGTGCCTTCGGGATAGGCCACGTTTTCAACGTTGCACCCGGAAAAGATCTGACCCGTCGAAGTCCGAAGCGCTGCGCCAACCTTGAAATTCGAATAAGGCGCATAGGCGTTTTCGCGGACTGACAAGGCAGCGTCTTTGAGCGACATGGCGATTCCCCGTTTTTTGATCATCTGGTCAGAAATTTGGATCGTTACGTAAAAAGGCCGAGGAATTGAAGCCCCCAGCCAGTGTTTTTCAGTCAGCCCAGTGTTGTCGTGAACGTACCGGGCAAGGTTACTTCCAGCAACTCGATGTTGTCCGAGGGCGAGGACAAGCGCGTGCGCATCCCGGGCGGGATGACAAAGGCATCTCCTTGCTCCAGCCGGTAGGGCTCGCGCCCCTCGCCTTCCAGTGTTACCGCCCCGTCCATCACGAAGGTAAAGTGAATGTCCGTATCGTGACTGGCCCATTCGGTATCGCCCTGCCCTTTGCGTACGACCTGGACGCCAGCGACCCCTTTGGTGTTCTCGGCAATTGTCGTATCGCGGCAGATGTAACCTGGAAGACGGAATGGCACCCATTCAGCATCCTTGGCCTGGTTGTAGACAAAGCGCTGCCCCTGCCATTCACGGTCCGGGCGAAAATGCGGCGTGGGAAGCTGCATATCATGGTCGATTTCCGTGACATGTTCCGCTGGCACACCTATCTCGATGACCTGAACATTGTCTGACGCCTCGAGCACGCGGTGACGAATTTCCGGCGGCTGGATAAAGCAATCCCCTGCGGTCAGGCGCATTTTCTCTCCCTGATCCTCGTAGACGACATCCACCCAGCCATGAATGCAGAATATCAGCTGGAACCCGACTTTGTGAAAATGCACCATATCGGGCACCGGGCCCCCGTCCGGGATGCGGATATGGCTGGCGATTATCGATCCACCCAGACGATCCGGCACCAGATCGCGATAGTGCATCCCCGCCCGACCGATGATCCATGGCGCCTGATCCTTGAGCCTGCGCACCACAAAGGAATGAACTGTTTCAGGCATCACCAGCGGCGGATTACGCTCTTCGATTTCGATCCGGGTCCCATTCGGCGCGACAAGAACGCGTTGGCCATCTGCAAAGCTTTCCGGGTCATCTGTCAGGATGCGCAATGTTCCCGGAGCTTCGGGCGCGTCTTTTTCAATCCGCAGCCGCAGACCGTGCCCCGAAAACACTGCGACGCGCGGATCGTCCGCGGGATAGATCATGTCCATCTGCATCCCCAACACCTTGGTATAAAAGGGGATGTCGTTTCGAATTTCCTGGGTAGGCAACCGGAATTCAGCTTGGGTCCGGGAAGGCGCGTATGTCTTTGTCATGAGATGTCTCGTCAGAATTCGATTTTGACCATCCGATCAGAACAGAGGCCAAAATGCCAATCGAAAAGAACATCTCGAGCGTTTCTTCCATCACAAAAAGGCGCGTCTTCACAACTGACGACAAAGCTTGGCCGTGCAGACCGGTGAATTCTTCAAGAAGCTGAGCGATGACGGCAAGACAGCCGGCCGCAATGAACACGATCAGAAAAGACGCGCGCTGTTTGACAGCACACCATCCCGTCGGGATCCCATGCCAGATGACACCGCCCAAAACAACGCAGGCCAGAACGACCCTGACCAGAGTGACGTCCAGCACCACATCCAGACCGTCAAGGATCAGAAACGGCAAACTGCCTTCAGGATAAACGCCTGCTTCCAGCTCACGCTCGGCCAACAACAGGAATGTCAGCCCGATATACAGCCGGGTGACACCTGGATATCGCCACAAAGCCGCCACACCTGCTGCAAACAAACACGCGGCGGAAATTGTTTCAAACAACCCGCCTTCCTGGTTGAGAACCAGTGCCTGTTCTGGCCAGATGCCAACAGCACCAAGAAGCACAACACCTGACAGCACCGCAAACCAAAGGGTTAGCCGCACAACTCCGGTATCCGACACCGAACCGGAAAACAGGCCATCGACCTGATCATTTGCCTTGAAAGTCATTACTGCTTCGTCTTGCCTGAGTGTTTGTTCGTTTCGCAAAGTTGCCTAGATGTAAAAAAAATATGTCAAAATTCAACCCATTTCGGGTGTGCAACTGCGCCACGTCGGCAAAATTACGCAACGTAGCCAAGCTTGGACGAATAGTTTAATGTTAAATCAAATTCTAAGAGGGAACTGAAACTTCAATGTCTGACACCCCCAGCCTGCGACAGGCCGCGCTTGACTATCACGCCCATCCGAAACCCGGAAAACTTGAGATCAAGGCCACGAAACCGATGGCCAACGGTCGCGATCTGGCGCGCGCCTATTCGCCCGGCGTGGCCGAGGCCAGCCTTGAAATCAAAGCCGACGCCGCAAACGCGGAAAAGTACACGGCGCGCGGCAACCTTGTCGCCGTGGTATCCAACGGCACCGCGGTTCTTGGTCTGGGCAATATCGGGGCGCTGGCCTCGAAACCAGTGATGGAGGGCAAAGCCGTCCTGTTCAAAAAATTCGCTGGTATTGACTGTTTTGATATCGAAGTAGACCAGCCTGATCCGGAAAAGCTGGCGGATATCGTCTGCGCACTGGAACCGACATTCGGGGCCATCAACCTGGAAGACATCAAGGCACCGGATTGTTTCATTGTCGAAAAGCTGTGCCGCGAGCGCATGAACATTCCTGTTTTCCACGACGATCAGCACGGAACCGCCATTGTCGTCGGGGCCGCGGCCAAGAACGCTTTGCATGTGGCGGGGAAATCCTTTGCGGACATCAAAGTCGTATCAACTGGCGGCGGGGCTGCTGGGATTGCCTGCCTGAACATGCTGGTGAAACTGGGCGTGAAACAGGAAAACATCTGGCTGTGCGATATTCACGGGCTCGTCTACGAGGGGCGCGCCGAGGATATGAACCCGCACAAGTCGCAGTTTGCTCAGAAAACGGAATTGCGGACTCTGGATGATGTAATCGGCGATGCGGATCTGTTTCTGGGCCTGAGTGGCCCAAATGTCCTGAAGCCTGAAATGGTTCAGAAAATGGCCGATCGTCCGATCATCTTCGCACTGGCCAACCCAACGCCAGAAATTCTGCCTCAGGCCGCGCGTGAGGTTGCACCGGACGCGATCATCGCCACGGGGCGCAGCGATTTTCCCAATCAGGTCAACAACGTATTGTGCTTTCCGTTTATCTTCCGGGGCGCTCTGGATGTGGGCGCGACCGAGATCAATGACGCAATGCAGATCGCCTGCGTTGACGGCATTGCGGAAATGGCCCGCGCGACGACAAGCGCCGAGGCCGCAGCCGCCTACAAGGGCGAGCAACTGACCTTTGGGCCGGATTACCTGATTCCGAAACCTTTTGATCCGCGTTTGGTGGGTGTCGTCTCGTCTTCCGTTGCCAAGGCAGCCATGGAAAGCGGCGTCGCAAAGCGCCCCATCAAGGATCTTGAGGCCTATAAGGAAAAACTCAACCAGTCTGTTTTCAAGTCGGCGCTTTTGATGCGCCCCGTATTCGAGGCCGCGGCCGTCGCATCCCGTCGCATCGTATTTGCCGAAGGCGAAGATGAAAGGGTGCTGCGGGCTGCACAGGCCATTCTTGAGGAAACAACGGAAACACCGATCCTGATCGGACGCCCCGAAGTCATCGAATCCCGATGCGAAAAACTGGGCCTGACCATTCGCCCGGGCACAGACTGCCAGATCGTGAACCCAGAAAACGATCCGCGTTATTACGATTATTGGAACTCGTATCATCAGATCATGCAGCGCCGAGGTGTGACCCCGGATCTGGCCAAGGCGATCATGCGCACAAATACAACCGCCATCGGCGCGATCATGGTGCATCGGGGCGAGGCTGACAGCCTGATCTGCGGCACGTTCGGCGAGTATCGTTGGCATCTGAATTATGTTGAACAGGTGCTTGACGATGGAAACCTGCGTCCGCACGGCGCGTTGTCGCTGATGATTTTGGAAGACGGCCCCCTGTTCATCGCCGATACGCATGTCCGGCAATTGCCGACACCCGAAGAACTGGCGGAATCCACCATTGGCGCCGCGCGGCATGTTCGCCGATTTGGGATCGAACCCAAGATCGCATTCTGTTCGCAATCACAATTCGGCAATCAGGCAGAAGGATCGGGAAAGCGCCTGCGCGCTGCATTGGACATCTTGGACCAGAAACCGCGCGACTTTGTCTATGAAGGCGAAATGAACCTGGATGCGGCCCTTGATGCGGATCTTCGGGCACGAATTTTTCCGGGTTCTCGCCTACAGGGCGCGGCAAATGTGCTGATCTTTGCTCATGCGGATGCGGCCAGCGGTGTGCGCAATATCCTGAAAATGAAAGCGGACGGTATCGAAGTTGGCCCTATTCTGATGGGAATGGGCAACAAGGCGCACATCGTCACCCCGTCCATTACCGCACGCGGATTGCTGAACATGGCTGCCATCGCGGGGACCCCGGTGGCGCATTACGGGTGAGCCGACCGCCCGACGCCCAAAACCGCATCCCCTACGGGGGTGCGGTTAACACAATTCTCACCTTTTGACTGCTATATGTCGTTGCATCTCCGTGGAAGCCGTGGGGTACGCGGAAGAAGGACGAATAGGCCTCGCGCCGAGTCGCCTCGGACGTGATCTTTTGCACAGTCGAATTTGCAAGTTTGCAAAATGGCCTCTTTGGCGCAGAAAATCCAATGCTGAAAAAGATGTTTGCAAAAATTTGCAAGCTGTTGCGCGAATTACTGCAAATATTTTGCGATAAACTGACGCGTCGTCATTTGACGCGCTTGCCCGATAGTTTTCTGGGTCCTAACACAAAGACCAAGTCGTTGTGAGGAGGACGAGATGGCGTATCAGGACGTTTATGACAGTTGGAAGAAAGACCCCGAGGCGTTCTGGATGGACGCCGCCAAGGGGATCGATTGGGTCAAAGAACCCAGCAAAGCTCTGTTCGACGACAACGCGCCTTTGTACGAATGGTTCAGCGACGCACGGGTCAATACCTGCTGGAACGCCGTGGACCGCCACGTGGAAAACGGGCGCGGCGAGCAGACCGCCATCATCTATGACAGCCCGATCACCCACACCAAGCGCGAGATTTCATATGTCGAACTGCGCAACCGCGTGGCCAATCTTGCCGGCGCGCTGCGGGCGAAAGGTATCGAGAAAGGTGACCGCGTCATCATCTACATGCCGATGATCCCCGAGGCGCTTGAGGCGATGCTGGCCTGCGCACGTCTGGGCGCTGTGCATTCCGTTGTGTTCGGCGGATTTGCCAGCAACGAACTGGCAGTTCGCATCGACGACGCCAAACCCAAAGCCGTCATTGCCGCGTCCTGTGGTATGGAACCTGGCCGGGTCGTGCACTACAAGCCGCTTCTGGACGGTGCCATCGAACTTGCCAAGCACAAGCCGGATTTCTGCGTCATCTTTCAGCGCGAACAGGAAGTTGCGCAGCTGATCGAAGGCCGCGACTACAACTGGCACGGGTTCCAGTACGGTGTCGAACCAGCGGAATGTGTTCCCGTCGACGGCAATGATCCGGCCTACATCCTGTACACATCGGGCACCACGGGGGCACCCAAGGGTGTCGTGCGTCCCACTGCCGGACATCTGGTGGCACTGAACTGGACCATGAAGAACATCTATGACGTTGATCCCGGTGATGTATTCTGGGCGGCATCCGATGTGGGTTGGGTCGTTGGACATTCCTATATCTGCTATGCCCCCCTGATCCACGGCAACACGACGATTGTGTTCGAAGGCAAACCGGTCGGCACCCCTGATGCGGGAACCTTCTGGCGCGTGATCTCGGAACACAAGGTTAAAAGCTTCTTCACCGCCCCTACGGCGATCCGTGCCGTGAAACGAGAAGACTCCAAAGGCGAATTGATCGCCAAGTACGATCTGTCTCATCTACGGGCACTGTATCTTGCGGGGGAACGGGCTGACCCCGACACCATCATCTGGGCGCAGGATGCGCTGAAGGTTCCGGTGATCGACCATTGGTGGCAGACCGAAACCGGATGGGCCATCGCCGGAAATCCGCTGGGTATCGAAGAGCTTCCGATTAAGCTGGGTTCGCCCGCGAAACCGATGCCCGGCTATGATGTGCAAATTCTCGACGAAGGCGGCCACCCAATGAAAGCCGGCGAACTGGGGGCCATCGCGGTCAAACTGCCATTGCCTCCGGGCACCCTGCCGACCTTGTGGAACGCCGAAGAACGGTTCCGGAAGTCATATCTGGAGCATTTTCCCGGGTATTATGAAACCGGCGATGCCGGCATGATCGACGAGGACGGATATCTTTACATTATGGCCCGCACCGATGATGTCATCAACGTCGCGGGTCACCGCCTGTCGACCGGGGGGATGGAGGAAGTGCTTGCCGCTCACCCGGACGTCGCGGAATGCGCGGTGATCGGCGTATCGGATCAGCTTAAAGGTCAGATGCCCGTTGGGTTCCTGTGCCTGAATGCCGGCGCTGATCGGGATCATGGCGACGTGGTTCAGGAGGTCGTCAAGATGGTGCGGGAAAAGATCGGCCCGGTGGCGGCCTTTAAACTGGCCGTCGTCGTCGACAGGTTGCCCAAGACACGTTCGGGTAAAATTCTGCGAGGTACGATGGTGTCGATTGCAGACGGTCAGGATTACAAAATGCCTGCAACGATCGATGATCCAGCCATTCTTGACGAGATCAAAGAGGCCTTGCAGACAATCGGTTACGCCAAGTAACCCGAGGGGCGGCATTAGCCGCCCATTTTTTGTCTTCTCTTGCAACCGGAAGCAGCCCCTCTACTGTCACGTTAAGACAGTGAGGACCCATGACACAAACCGATATCTGGCGTCTCAGCGCCACAGACCTGACCACCCTGACAAGACGCGGCGACCTGAGTGCAACCGAGGCGGTTCGGGCCTCGATCGAGCGAATGGATGAGGTCAACCCCGGTTTGAATGCGGTGGTGGAAGACCTGCGCGAACAAGCGTTGGAACGTGCCGAAGCGCTGGACAATGCGCGGGCTGGCGGCAAACCCACGGGTCCGCTGCATGGCGTGCCGGTCACGATCAAGGTGAACGTTGACCAAAAAGGCCATGCCACAACCAACGGTGTCGTCGCATTGAAAGATGTGATTGCACCGGATGACGCCCCGGTTGTGAGCAATCTGCTAAAGGCAGGGGCTGTTGTTGTCGGGCGAACCAACACGCCCGAGTTCTCTTTCCGCGCCGACACGGACAATCCGCTGTATGGGCGTACGCACAACCCCTGGGGGCGGCATATCTCGCCCGGCGGCTCTTCCGGTGGGGCTGGCGTCGCGGTCATGGCCGGAATCGGCGCGCTGGCCCACGGCAACGATATCGGCGGCAGCCTGCGCTTTCCCGCGGCGGCCAACGGAGCCGTGACCGTGAAACCCGGGCTGGGGCGTGTCCCGGCGTGGAACCCAAGCCAGAAAGTCGAACGCGGTTTGCTGGCGCAGTCGATGTCAGTTCAGGGTCTGATAACCCGGTCGGCTGCTGACCTGCATCTGTCCATGCCCAGCCTGATCGCCGCCGACGCGCGTGACCCGTTTCACGTGCCGATGCCCTGGCGTGGTCCTGATCCCGACGCGCCCATCAAGGTAGCCTTCACCAAGAACACATTCGGCTATGCCCTGCACCCCGAGGTGGAAAAAGCGCTCGACACGGCACGGGACGCACTGACCGATGCGGGTTATGTGGTGCAAGAGATTGACCCGCCTGATGTATTTGAATGCGGTCGGATCGGTTACCGTACGCTGATGGGCGAAGTGCTCACGCTCATGCAATCAGATATCGAAACGGCCGGTTCGAAAACCATTCAGAATATCTTTGCGGTCTATTTCCAGGAGTTCCCGCCAATTGTCGAAACCGAGATGGTTCAGATGCTGGCCAAACGAAGCCACTATGCGCGGGAATGGTCCCTGTTTTTACAAGATTACCCTTTGGTGCTGTCGCCTTTCCTGCCACAGCCGTTCTTCAAACCTGACCGGGACACCGAAGGCGCCGACGGAGTGCATGAGGTTCTGGGGTGCGCCGTTTATTCCTATGCGATGAACTTTCTGGGCCTGCCTGCGGCATGTGTCCCGGCCCGGCTGGCTGAATTGCCAAAGGGCCCACAGCCGATCAATGTTCAGATTGCAGCACAGCGCTGGCGCGAAGATCTGGCGGTGGATGCGGCCTCGGCAATCGAGGCACGCGTGGGCCAAATGTGCCTGCCGCTTTGGGAGAAGTCAGAGTTGCAGGGCGGCTGCAAAAAATAGACCCCGGGACATTGTACCCGGGGTCCGACTGCTAAAATAAGCCCGGATTTCTGATGACGAGCGTAGCACCACCCACCCTCGCCAGCGCAAAATCTGCGCAATCATTCGAATACGCCGTTCAGGTGGCCACTCACTCCCACCTTGGCGTGTTCTCCGGGCTATTTCACATTAGCCAATCGTTAAGGGAATTCCTGTGAACTGCTTCACATAGGCGTGAGAAAAAATTTGGAGATGGCCGATTTTACGTGAATTGTTCGGATATTAGACGTTCTTCCAACCCATGGCCGGGGTCGAAAAGGATACGGTGCGCAATGGCTGGTTCCGACCTGATCTCGACCCAGTCTATATCCGGGAAAGAAACGGAATCAGCAGCCACGATGACCGGTCGCTTGTCAGCTTCGACCACATCGAACCTGACTTTCGCCATTTTCGGCAACAAGGCACCGCGCCACCGCCGTGGGCGAAACGCCGCGATGGGTGTCAGGGCCAGAACGTCAGCGCCAATCGGAACAATCGGCCCATGCGCGGAATAGTTATAGGCGGTCGATCCCGCAGGAGTGGCAAGTAATGCCCCGTCACAGACCAATTCGGCCATGCGCACCCGGTCGTCTACGCTGATCTTGAGCCTTGCTGCCTGAGGACCGGCGCGTAGCAATGACACTTCGTTGATCGCCAAGGCTTGGTGCAGTTTTCCTGATTGGTCCATCGCCTGCATGGCCAACGGGTTGATAACCTCTTCTTCGGCATCCTCCAACCGCGCCATCAGATCGTCTTCGTGATACTCATTCATCAGAAAGCCGATCGTGCCGCGATTCATCCCGTAAACCGGAGTATCGAGATGCTGCACATTGTACAAAGTGTGCAACATGAAGCCATCACCCCCAAGAGCAACCACAACATCTGCGTCGCGGGGCGCCACATTACCGTGTTTGGACACCAGAATATCCCGGGCCGTTTGCGCCACTTTGACCTCACTGGCAAGAAAGGCGATTCTTTTTTTCATGTTTTCCGGTTTCCGGTGCTGCACATTTGGTTCCGAAACAAACATACCTTTCCCCGATAGGCCAGTCTTGACGCCGCAGCGGGCCAAATCGTCGCTTTAAGCCTTTTGCGAATGTGGCGTTTCCGATAGGAAATCCGCAAGATTTTTACCCAGCCATGTGGAGCGCCCATGAACGCCAATCTTCGTGATACCGGATTTTTCACCCAGTCCCTTTCTGATCGTGATCCCGAGCTTTTTGGCTCGATCACGTCGGAACTGGGTCGTCAGCGCGACGAGATCGAGCTGATCGCGTCCGAGAATATCGTCTCTGCCGCCGTGATGGAGGCGCAGGGCTCGGTGATGACCAACAAATACGCCGAAGGCTATCCCGGCCGCCGCTATTATGGCGGCTGCCAGTTCGTCGACATCGCCGAAAACCTGGCCATCGACCGCGCCAAGCAGCTGTTCGGCTGTGAATTCGCCAACGTGCAGCCCAATTCCGGCTCTCAGGCCAACCAGGGCGTGTTTCAGGCGCTGATCAAGCCCGGCGACACCATTCTGGGCATGAGCCTGGATGCCGGCGGTCACCTGACCCACGGCGCCCGCCCGAACCAGTCGGGCAAGTGGTTCAACGCGGTGCAATACGGCGTGCGCCAGCAGGACAACATGCTGGATTATGATCAGGTCGAGGCGCTGGCGAAAGAGCACCAGCCCAAGCTGATCATCGCCGGCGGTTCGGCCATCCCGCGCCAGATCGACTTTGCCCGCATGCGTCAGATTGCCGACATGGTCGGTGCCTATCTGCACGTGGACATGGCGCATTTTGCCGGTCTGGTTGCGGCGGGCGAACATCCCAGCCCCTTCCCACATGCGCATGTGGCCACCACCACCACGCACAAGACCCTGCGCGGCCCGCGCGGCGGCATGATCCTGACCAATGATGAAGATATCGCCAAGAAAGTGAACTCGGCCATCTTCCCCGGCATTCAGGGCGGCCCGCTGATGCATGTGATCGCGGCCAAGGCCGTGGCCTTTGGCGAGGCGCTGCGGCCCGAGTTCAAGTCCTACATCCAGCAGGTGATCACCAACGCCCAGGCGCTGTCGGATCAGCTGATCAAGGGCGGTCTGGACACGGTGACCCACGGCACCGACACCCATGTGGTGCTGGTCGACCTGCGCCCCAAAGGCGTCAAGGGCAACGCCACCGAAAAGGCCTTGGGCCGGGCGCATATCACCTGCAACAAGAACGGTGTGCCGTTTGATCCGGAAAAGCCGACCATCACGTCGGGCATCCGTCTGGGTTCGCCCGCCGGCACCACCCGCGGCTTCGGCGAGGTCGAATTCCGCCAGATCGCCGACTGGATCATCGAAGTGGTCGACGGCCTGGCCGCCAATGGCGAAGACGGCAACGGCGCCGTCGAAGCCAAGGTCAAGGCCGAGGTCGCAGACCTCTGCGCCAAATTCCCGATCTATCCGAACCTGTAACTGGTCCACCCTCAAACACGGAACGGCGCCTTGAGGCGCCGTTTTTTTGCGTCAGATTCCTGAAAACGGTCTGGATCTCGCCCAGCGCAAATCCGATGTTTTGGGCAAGGTCCCGGGCCCCACGGTCGCCCAAGCCATTCTGGTCAATACGCGCTTTTTCCGCCCCGATCAGCCTTTCGCGCTGGTCACACCGACTCCGTGCATTCGATGTTACCGCACACAGGGGTTTGCGCCATGTTCAGACCTTGGCGCGTTGTCCGGAATCCAAGCTCAGATCAAGCCGCGCCACCACAGAAAAACCAGCAACAGTGTCGTCAGTGCCAGCATGTTGAAGGCCAGCCCCCCCAGCAGACCAAGGAACCACCCCCATCTGCGATCCGCAAGATTGATGGACCCCAGATGTTCCTGCACCACGTCGGACGCCTTGATCAGCCTGGGGTTATCCAGAACCAGCCTCAGTTTGGGATGAGACGCCATCGCCTCGGCCCGGGCCAGAATCAAGGCCTGCTTATAGACGCGCCGCGGCAGTCGGCGCCTGGCCTTGCGGATCGATGCCTCGAGCGTCTTGTCGCGCACTCCGAGCTTTGCGCGCAGCAACACAACCGTTTCGGCGATCCGGGTCTGAATGTCTGGGTCCTGCGGCATTGGTGGCCTCCTGCGGAGGCAATCTAGCGGCAGCGTCTATGACCTACAATGGGGCTGGTCGTTTCCGGCGGTGGCTTGTATCACGCGGTACATGCTGAACACCATCATACATGGCGAACCGACCGCCCGACCGCCCCTTGTCATTGCCCACGGCCTGTATGGATCGGCCCGAAACTGGGGCGTGATTGCCAGACGGCTATCAGACCAGCGGCAGGTTGTGGCCGTCGATATGCGTAACCATGCCTACAGCGCGTGGGACGCTTGTCATGACTATCCCCATCTGGCGCAGGATATCGCCGAGGTCATCGAACGGATCGGCGGGACGGCGGACGTACTTGGGCATTCAATGGGCGGCAAGGCAGCGATGACACTTGCGCTGCAACACGGCGCGCTGGTGAACAAACTGGTGGTCGCAGATATTGCGCCGGTGAAATACACGCACAGCCAAATTCAGTTCATCGAGGCCATGCGTGCCGTGGACTTCTCGCGCATTGCACGCCGCTCGGATGCCGAGCAACAATTGGCCGAGCAAGGCGTTGAAAAAGCATTGCAGAGCTTCTTCACCCAATCGCTGGACATCAAGGGAAAGCGTTGGTTGTTGAACCTGGACGTGTTGGCGGACCAGATGCCAAATATCATGGGCTTTCCCGAGTTGGACGCCCAGTGGTTAGGCGCCGCGCTGTTCCTGTCGGGGGGCGAGTCAGATTACGTCTTGCCGGAACATCGGGCCAAAATCCGCGCTCTGTTTCCCGGCGCGCGATTTGCCAAGATCCCCGGCGCCGGGCACTGGCTGCACGCCGAAAAACCGCGCGAGTTCGAAGCTGCCGTCAGGACCTTCCTGAACGCCTGATCAAGCGCCTTGATACAGCCGCCTGGCCACCATCCAGGATGCCGGAGCCGCGATTACGGCCCCAGCGGCCGCGGCGCCCACAATTGCGCTGACGGATACCATTCCAGCTGAAAGCACGGCAATAACGGCCGAACCGGACAGAGCAGTTGCAATCAGGGAATACAGCATAGCGGCAAGGCGAAACATGACCGGGTTTTCCTTTTGATGGCTTCCGGCCAAATATTTCACGATTCGAATGTGTTGCGCTTTGATTTGTGTCAGATGCAGACGGTTCCGAAACTAGGATTTGGCGATTTCACCGCCCCCATTCACCCAGTCCGTCAATCCACCAAGATTGTACACCCTCTGGTATCCCATATCCTTCAAGAGTTTTCCGGCCAAAGCCGCGCGCCCGCCTGATGCGCAGTACAACACGATGGGGCGATCCTTGCGCAGTTCAGGGTCATGTGATTGCAATGCATCGTCTGCTCGAAACTCCAGCATGCTCCGGGGTATATGATGCGCCCCAACGGCGCGGCCCGTGTGTTCCAGCTCATTCGCATCGCGTATGTCCAACAGCAGCGCCCCCTGTTCGGTCATCGCCTTTGCCTTGGCCGCATCGGTACGCTCGACCACCGCGTTGGCCGCCTCCATCATCTCTTTCACCGTCACCGGCATGTGAGTTCTCCTTTACGTCACCGCGCAGAGGTTAACATGCGAATTTTGGAAGGTGTAGACACGGAAGGAAACGCGCGTGTTACTGCTCGCGAAACGCCCGCGACATGCTGTCTGATACCGGTTTGGCGATATAGGCCGCAAAGGTGCGCTCCTCGGTCTGGATCATGATTTCAGCGGGCATCCCCGGTGTCGGAACAAAGCCGCGCACGCGCTGCAACTCATCCGGGGTCAGTGAGACTCGTGCCAGATAGACTTCCTGCGGAACACCGGTCGAATCCTCAAGCAGCGCATCGGCCGAGATATAGAAGACCTCGCCATACAAAACAGGCGTCGTGCGTTGGTTCAATGCGATCAGGCGGACTGTGGCGGTCTGCCCCGTGACGACACTGTCAATCTCGGTACGCGGAATCTGTGCCTCGATGATCAGGGGCGCATCTGCGGGCAGGATCTCGGCTATCGGTTCCCCGGTCTCAATCACACCGCCCGGCGTGTGATAATGCAATCGCACCACCGTTCCAGTTACCGGCGCACGCACCACGGCCCGGTCAAGAACGCTGCGCGCCTGTCGGGATTTTTCACGCACGCTTTCCAGATCAGCTTCGATCACGCCCAGTTCATCCAGTGCGGCCTCACGATAGGCGGACCGCGTACGCGCGATCTGTTCGTCATATTTCAGCAGCATCTGGTTGATTTCAGCGGCTTCCGCCTGCAACCGGGCCTGCTGACCTTCGGCTTCGGCCTGCACACGACGGATGGTGTTCAGCTCTCCTTTGCGGACAAGGCCCTTTTCGAACAGTTGGCTCTTGGCCTCGAACTCCTCCTGCAAGATCTCGGCGCGCCGTGCCATGCTGTCCAGCTGCGCCTCAAATCCGCTTGATCGGATTTTCAGTGCTTCCATGTTGCGCTCCAGCAGGGCCAAGTCATTCAGCAGCGTCTTGCGCGACACATCGAAGCTGAGCTTTTGCCCATCCAGAATGGCCATTACTTCAGGATCGTCGGATGCTTCGACAAGCGCCTGCGAAAACACGAGGCGGTCGCGCTCCCCGTACTCGGCCAGCAACCGCTCGGTCATGGCCTGAAGGCGCAGCTTGCGAATATGCAATTCACGTTCATTGGCCTGGGCCGAGGTCTGGTCCAGGGTCATCAGAACCTGACCTGCCTGAACCGCCTGACCTTCCACAACCTTGATGTCTTCGATGATGCCGCCTTCAAGATGTTGGACAATCTTGTTGCGGCCCGTGGCCACAAAACTGCCTTGCGCGATGACCGCTGCGGCCAGCGGGGCACTGAAGGACCATACCCCGAAACCGCCGAAGCACACGACAAGCAAGACCACCCCGATCACTATCAACCTGTTGATCGAGCGCGGAACCTCGGCATACCAGACTTCTGGTTCATTGGCTGAGTTGTTCACAGGTACGAGGTCATTCATGGTCAGCCCCCCTGCTGGCCTTCAATTCCAGTCTGCTTGCGCGGCCCGTTGATCTGCTGAAGAACCTGATCACGTTGACCAAACAGGGCCACACGCCCGTCCGTCAGCAGCATGATCTTGTCGACAACATTCAACAACGTTGGCTTCTGCGTAATGACGACAACGGTGATCTTGCTTTGACGCGCCTGTTCGATCGCACATGCCAGCGCCTTGTCGCCCGCGACGTCGAGATTTGAATTCGGTTCATCCAGCACAACCATTCTGGGGTTGCCGAAGAACGCCCGCGCCAGTGCGATACGCTGCTTCTGACCACCGGACAAAGGCGAGCCATCAGCGGCCACCACGGTCTCATATCCCTGCGGCAGCGTTGCAATCATGTTGTGAACATCGGCCAGAACGGCGGCATCGTGGATCTGTTCGTCAGTGGCATCCGCCCGCATCCGGCCGATATTGTCCTTGATCGTGCCCGGGAACAGCTGAACATCCTGCGGCAGGTAGCCGATGCTTTCGCCAAACTGGCGCGGGTCCCAGTTTCGGATGTCCATCAGGTCAAGCCTTACGCTGCCCGATGTGGGCAGAATGGATCCCACCAGAGTTTTCCCAAGCGTGGTTTTCCCGGCACCGGAATTACCGATGATGGCCAAAGTTTCACCGGGAACCAGCGAGAACGTGATGCCGTTCAGAACCACGCGTTTGGTTCCGCCCGGTACATAGAGCAGGCGTTCGACATCCAGCCGACCTTCGGGGCGTGGCAGACGCAGTTTTTCGTATTGCAGGGCCGAGGTCGACAACAGCGCCTTGATCCGGCCGTAAGCTCCGCGCGTCAGCAGATAGCTGTTCCACCCTTCAATCGAACCTTCGATTGGCGCAAAGGCACGTCCGGCAATGATCGAGGCCGCAATCACCATACCGCCTGTGATTTCTCCTTGCAGCGCCAGAAACGCGCCCCAACCCAGAATTCCGATCTGCGTCAAAAGGCGAACGGCGCGCGAGATTGAAGCGAAGATCACGTTGCGGTCCTGCGCCCGCACCTGCCAGGTCAGCGATTGGGCAGTGTCCCGCCCCCAGATCCGCACGGCTTCGGGGATCATTGCCAAGGCGTTGATGATCTGGCTGTTGCGAGACATCGAATCCAGATGCAGGTTCGCCATGGACTGTGCCTTGTTGGCCTCGGCAAACGGCTTGGCAGTCATTTTCTGGTTGATCAGCGCAATCGTCATCAGGATCAGCGCAGTAACCACCACGATCATGCCCAGTTGCGGATGCACCAGGAAAATCATCAGGATGAACAGCGGCGCAAACGGCACGTCCAGAAATGAAAGCAGCGTGCCCGAGACCAGAAAACCGCGAAGCTGTTGCAGATCGCCCAATGTCTGATACTCGCGCCCGTTTCCGTGCAGCGACGCATGGGCCGCCGCGCTCAGAACCGGTGCACCCAGCCGGGCCGCCACTTCGACCCCGGTCCGCATGAGCATGAACCGCCGCACCGCATCAAAAGCAGACTGGAAGATCACCGCCCCTGCCACGATGGCCGTCAGCATGATCAGCGTATCCAGCGACCGGCTGGTCAGAACACGGTCACTGATCTGGAACAGATAGATCGGGATCGCCAGGATCAGGATGTTCGTGGCGCAGGTCAGGACCAGAACAAACGCAAGATTGCGCCGGATCGCCCGCATCGAAACGCGCAACGTGCGCTGGAAATCTTCGGGCGGGGTGCGTTTGTGGAAGGTTTGGGGTGGCCCGTTCCCATCACCGCCGCCAGAATTCGTTTGCAACAGTGGCTGGTTTGCCTTGGCCTCGATCGTGGTGCCTATGCCGTTCTCACCGGATGCGCGTGCAGAGGGGGTCTTGCGCGCAGTCGAGTCCCCGGCGGATGCCGGATCCGGGCCGTCGGCATCGGCCACCCCATTGCCGCCACCCGCCGGGTCTTCATCTTGCGCGGGTTGCGGCTGCGCACGCTGATGGGGAGGATCAGCGCGCCGTTGTTCGCGTGAGTGTTTTTGGTCTTCGAATTGCTGTGGCGCTTCGGTTTCAACCGTCGAATCTGGATCTGACTCAGACACGCGCATCTCCTGCGTCAGGTGCAAACGGGCTTTGACCCGTTGTGTCGCTGGATCTGCCCCACCGTCTGCGCGCTGGCGCTTCGGGCCCAAACCTCCCTGCCTGTCCAAGGGACTGGATAAGAGTGGACGGCGCGACGAAAAAACAATCGACATATACAAACCTTCTGGTCACTCGATAAAAACTTGGGGGGTCAGGCCAGCATGGATTGCAGGCCGTCATCTGGTGTCGTTGTGTCAGTGGATTGTGCGTCCAGTGCCAGGGCGGCATCCGGTTGCGGCACAGACATGTCCGCCATGATTGCGGCGATCGCCTCGTTGGTCATATCTGTGATTTCTTGGTTGTCTGGCACGTCAATCAGGCTGGCCTGATGAAGCAGCAGGTCAGAATAAGATCCGTCAGCGGCCATAACCGTCGAATCCACACCCATCTTGGTCAGATTGACAGAGTTCAACAGGGCGTTGCTGCCCGCGACGACATCGGTATCGGCGGCACTTGGACCGGACAGGTCAATTTGATCCTGATCCAGCATCATGGTGACCTGTTCAACAATGTTCACCTGCAACAAGTCTCCGTCGATCTTGAGCACGCGCAACTGTTCCATTCCTGCGAACAAGGGATCGTTGAGCAGCGCGTTCTCCAAGGCATCGATGTCCGTTTGATCAAGCGCCATGGCGTCGGACAGGTTCTGCTGCAGATCCTGATGTGTATCTGCGCCTATCGTTTTGACCGACGCGTCATTCATGATCACGTTTTCATCATCTCCGGCCATTGCGCCGGGCATACCGCCGTTGATGATATCGTCATCCATCAGGGCGTTGGTCTGGTACAACATGTCCACGGAAATCATATTCCCGTCGATCATGATCAGGTCGTAAAAGCTGCCCAGCTGCACGATGTCGGTGACATTGAACATTTCGTTGTCGCCCAGCGCGTACAAGGTCGATGCGGCCGAAATCTCGGTCTGTATGTTGTCTATATCCGTGGCGTCGATAACTTGCTTGACGAAGTTGGCCACAACCAGATCACCGTGGACCCAATCCACAACGATGAACTCGGGCTGTCCGGTTGTTCCGGTGCCATTGTCCAGCCAGGGGGCCTCTCGGCCTTCGACTTCGATCTTCGAGGACTGAATCACATTGGTGCCGCTGCCCGTTCCCGGCGCCCCCACATCCCAATCTGACACAAGCGCGACCTGGCTGATGGCGGTCAGGCTGATCGCCTGCCCTCCGACGGCGATATAGGGGGCATCAACCCAACCTATAGATGCCGAGACAGCATTGATCGCAAGGTTCCCTCCGGTCACGACCAGGTGTCCGTCGTCAAAGTCTGGATCTTTCGACTGATCCCACTCGGCCGGAAGCATGGCCTCTGTCTCATCCTCTCCGGCTTCATCCGGCTGATGGAACGCAGGCAGGATGTCTGTCCATACCGGAGATTCGTCAACGTACTTGCCGTTTACGATCACCCCCAACGCATCATCGCCATGAAACTGATGTACCGTGACCCCGTCTATATTCGCGTTTGCCGGGGCCAACATCTGTTCGGCCAGCGCCTCGAGCATTTCGGTCGACTTGTAATCCGCGAGCGAAAGCGTAGGGGCCGCCATGGCATGAAGCGACAGCGCCATGTCCATCATCTCTTCGCCCTGGGCGATCAGCGCTTCGGTATCGCGAAAGTCCCCTTCTCCCACCGTGTCGTTGTCGCGCATGACCACCTTTTGCACGGTGAATGTCAGTGCCGAACCCAATGGCACCGTATCCGGTCGCAGAATAATCAGTTCCGGTGCAGAAGACGGGCCGGATATGCTGTCTGGAACAAATCGCGTGGATTCCGCGCTGTCACCGTTAAGGACGATGACCGACTCATGCACCGGCCCGACAGGAGCTTTTGGCAACGGAAGTTCTGGTTGAGAGGGAAGAAAATTGAATGGCAGGGCTTTGTATTCGCCCGCTGGGATATCCAGATCAGCTTTGATGTTGATCGAGGTAGGCTCGTCAAGCCCGTCTATTTCGGCTTTACGCCTCAGGGCGCTGAATTCCTCGTACTGATCCCTCAGGCGGGCTTGTTCTATCGTAAGCTCAAAAGTTCCAACAAAATGCGCTATCGTTTCCGTAATACCGTCAAGTGCCATGTCGGTTTTCCTTTTTGCCCGCGGCGGCTCGTAATTTCCGCTTTGGGTTCAGTTGGGCCGGGGCCGCGTTTTGCGGCCCCGGCATTTTCGAAGGGTAGCAAGGCCCGAAAATGCGAGCCCCGCCTTTTGACTTAAACGTCCGTGTCGTCGCTGGCGTGGGACATGGTCATCGAACCACCCACCATGGTCGTATCGACCGTGTTGCCCAGGACGTTGGCGCCCATGATGATCGACTGGTTGAACGCAGACGTATCAACGACAGCTGCCGCCGATGCATAGGACTCGCCGGTCACGATGCCATCGCCACCATTGTTCGCGCCCCAGGCACCACCATTGCCGCCGGCACCACCGTCACCTGAATAGGCGCCGCCACCGTTACCACCGGTGATCATGCCACCCATGGTATCGCCTGACGTTGCAGTGCCCATCGAAGCTCCGCTGGTTCCGCCGTTCGCGGCGGATGCGCCACCGGCACCACCGTTGCCCGAGTCAGCCGCACCAGCTGCGTCGCCCGACCCAGTCGATGTGGCGTCATTGTCGGAACTGCCTTCGCCACCGTATCCGGCAATTGCTTCGGCCAAGCTGTCAGCCGCACCGTTTGTGTCGGCGTCTCCGAAGATGTCGGCAGCTCCGCCGTTGCCTGCGGTATTGGCCGCGTCGGCAGACCCGGCTCCGTTGCCGGTAGACGTCGATGTTGGCGTTGTGCTACCGCCCGCGCCGCCGTCGCCGTCGGCAGCCGATGTTCCGGTACCGGCCGCATCCGCTGCGCCATCTGCTGCGTTCGACCCGCCGTTACCGCCGCTGCCGTCGGTGTCCTGCGAGTTGCTGGCCGCGCCGTTCACGTCGCCGGGGCTCTGGTCGATATCCGGCCCGCTTGCCGACTGATCGCCAACACCCTGCGCATCGGAATCCGCATCAGCGGTCCCACCGGAGCCGTCGCCGCCCGAGCCGTCGCCACCTGAACCGTCGCCGGCCGTGCCGTCGCCACCGGTGCCGTCACCGCCGGTACCGTCGCCGCCTTCGCCTGCTTCGGCGTCAATCATGCCCAGCTCTTCCTGCAAAGCCATGATTGCAGCTTCGACCATCGCGCCGAATCCACCTTCGCCGTCGCCGCCGGTACCGTCGCCACCGGTGCCGTCACCGCCAGTGCCGTCACCGCCGGATCCGTCACCACCGGTTCCCGTTCCGCCAGAGCCGTCAGCCGAGCTGTCCGCGCCGCTGTCAGCAGAGCCGTCAGCAGTGTTGTCACCCGCAGTGGCGTCATTCGCATCGGTGTTGCTGTCGCTGGTGTTCGCAGCCGAACCATCTGCCGCAGCATTACCATCGCCACCATCCGCGCCGGACGCATCCGCAGCGTTGTCCGCCGTTCCGGTCCCGGTTCCTGTCGAGTCGGAATCGCTGTCGCCGCCGTTTGCGTTACCGGCTGCGTTCGAACCGGACAGACCCAGGCCCAGACCCAGACCAAACGAATCCGCGCTGCCGCCGGCTCCGCCGGTTCCGCTGCCATCGGCACTTGTGCTGCCATCATTGTCGGACGAAGCCGAACTATCCGCGGCACCGCCATCTCCACCGGCGCTGTCACCGTCGGATCCTGCGCCCGCCATACCAACACCATTGCTGGCATTGCTTGCGTCACCGGTCGATCCGCCCCGGCCGGCGCTGGAATCGGCATCTGCACTGCCGGTATCACCACCGTCAGCCCACGCGTGGCTGCCCAAGGTTGATGAATCGGCCGCTCCACCGTAACTGGTTCCACCGTCGCCCGATTTTCCACCGTTGGCATCCGAGCTGATACCTTCAGCCGCAGTTGCCGTGCCGCCATTGGCATCGCCGTTCTGGGTGAAGTCGGCGTTGTTGGATACGGTCGGTGAATCAAGCGTGTCGTCGTCGCTCAGGCTGGCGACCTGGCTGTTCACGGATGACATTGCCGTTCCGGCGTCGTCCATCGAGATATCCAGATTCATGTCATCGCCTGGATCATAGGTCAGATCGCGGCCAGCAGTGATCACGTCACCCACTGTCGCCGAGTCACCAAGATCCAGATCAACCTGATCATCGTCGCGCGGAATCCACTCACCGCCGCCGAAATCGATGTTGATTGAGTTGCTGTTGGAGTTGTCGTTGGTGTTGTCGCCGGCATTAAGCGTCTGGTCTTGATCCTGACCCTGGTCCTGATCCTGACCCTGGTCCTGATCCTGACCCTGGTCCTGACCTTGGTCTTGGCCCTGATCCTGGCCCTGCTCGTTGGCGTTTTCTACATTTTGGTCCTGCTGCTGTTGCTGCGCAGTCACATCGGCTTCGACAAGAGCCTCATCAACCTGAATTTCAACATCAACCGGAGCTTCCAGGTTTTCGACAACAATTTCGTCAACGGTCGTTACGTTTGTATTGTTTACATTACGTCTCATAACAAATTCCCATTTCTGGAACGCCTGACCGCCATTCATCTACAAAGCGGCAACGGGCGTGATTGAAACTAAAATACCCGCACAGCGTTCAAACACGCTGAATGCGGTCCACCGTCGTTTTCTTTAGGCCACCTCCTTTCCCGGCTAAGCCGAATACGCGACCGTTCACAATCGATGCTGAAATACGCAAGGAACGGGCGCGGCAGGGACAGACGCTTTCACAATTAAAGCCTGACCATGTTCGCAGTGACGCACGCTTGCGACTAGCTAACTGAAAGTTCTGGTGAGAATAACATATTGTTTTTATTGTTTATTTTGAGAATGCAGTGGAACTTTAGCCGAACTGGATCAAAAAGTTCTAAATTAAGAAAACAATAAAAAATAATGCAATTGTTTCCACTGGTTACACAATGCCACACCGAAAAACCTAAACAATAGTTCTATATCTAAGGCACTTGAACTATACCGTCTGGTTGTAGAAAATCACGTTTTCAGCTACAATAAACCTCACGTAATTCTTTGATTAGTTAACTACTTTTTCACCGGCAATTCCATTTCGATAAAGCCATTTCCGGTTAACCCCGTTTTGTGAGGGAATATAATGAGTGAGTCTTTGAACAATGAAACTGGCAATCAGAGTTTTTATTCAGAAGATTTTTCGATTGTCTTCCTCGGGAAAGAACTATTCTATTCAAATCAAACTCTAAGAAGCGTTCAAACTGAATTTGGCGTCCGCGCTTTTCGCTTCGAAACACTCGAGGCAATGCACACACATGTTCCGGACAGCGGCAAGATCGTCGTTGTGGATCAGATGTTGATCGAGGACCTTTTGACGCGCGCCGATGCATACACCAAAAGTGCAGGTTCCGGCTGTCTTGCTTTCGCCTATCGCAAAGAGGAATCCGCCCGACACCTGTTCGAAGGCTGGAACCGCGCGCAGTTTGGAGATGTCGGCTTTTTACCGATGAACGTGGCACCGGACGCGTGGCGCGCCATCCTCAGACTGCTGATGCACGAGGAACTTTATCTTCCCAGCTTTCTGGCTGACTGTGTTTCACCCCCCTGTCAGCGCGCGCCCGAGAGACCACGGCAACGGGAGGCCATTACATCCAACGGCGCAGATCGGCACGTACAGTATTCCAAGCTGACACGCCGCGAAAAACAGGTTTTGCAACTGGTTTCAGAAGGCAAAAGCAACAAACTGATTGCGGCCAAGCTGGGCATCACGGAACACACGGTCAAGCTGCACATGCATAACGTTGTCGGAAAGATTGGCGTCAGCAACCGGACGGCGGCTGCTCATTTCTATTTCGAGGTTGCGCCTCATGAGGCGCAGCAGACCGCCCTTGACTGATCCGTTCGAAGCCCGGTTCGACCGCCTGATCCTTTTGGTCGGCAGGCTGAACTATATGTGGACAAACACCGAGAGCCTGCTGATCCATCTGATCGCCGGCCTAACCGGAACGTCCAAGGACGTGGCCGTAATCATCTTTCTGACTTTGAACACCACCCGCGCGCGAATAGATCTGGTTGAAAGACTTGCAAAAATGGAAGGGCGCCCTGCCCAGGTCCGAGATCCGATCCTTGAACATACGCAAAGGCTGGCCAAGCTTTCTGGCATCCGCAACAAGTACAACCATTGCATCTATTCCTTCGACCCTGAAAGCGGAAACCCGAAAACGATCCTTATGCGGATCGCTGACCGCAAAACCGACATAAAACTCGGCCGCGAAGATACCGTGGACGACAATGCCCTGCGCCAGATCGAAGCAGTCGTTGATCAGCTGTCAGCCGCGAACAGGGACATTTGGAAACTGATCCGACAATTGGGGTTTCCGGTTTAGGCTCGGTCGCACAGCAGAGTTGAGTGGGCCCTTCGCAGCACCCGCGCGTCCCCCACGGCGCCACCTGCCACGCACGCATAAGTCACCGCGTAAGTCACTGCGTTTTATGAAAATTTTTTGGTGCGGGCGGTGGGACTCGAACCCACACGGGCATACGCCCTTCAGATTTTAAGTCTGATATGTCTACCATTCCATCACGCCCGCACGGCGCAGCCCCTGGGGCCGTGCAATTTCCTTACAAGCACAGCGGGATGAGAACAATGCGCTTTGACGCAGATGGACCAGGATTTTTCGGTGGAAAGCTGTGTCTGCCATCGCCGTCGTTCTGCGGCTGGGTCCCTCCCCTGTTTCGAGGTCACGTGACAATCGCCTTTCCGACATCATCCCTTCCTCGGCAATCCATCTTCGCGCGGATTGCGCTGTGCGTTCACTTTGCGCATGACCTTGGTGTCGCGTCCATTTGCCACCGCTGAGAACCGTTCTTCGCCCAATCGCAAAGAAGACCTGGCCGGTTTTTCAGCGTCTTGGAATGATCCTTTGTTGGTGCTTCCATCGTTTACAAATAAAAATATTCATTTTAATGATTGCGTATGAGTGAAATTCCTTTGTCCCGACGCAGCTTCCTGTTCAATGCCACGTGTCTTGCGGCACTTGGAGCTCAAGCCAGGATCGTTCAGGCAGAGCTGCGGCTCGGTCCTTCAGCCCGAATTACGACCGTGTCAGACGGATACCTGTCATTGCCACCTGATGTTGTTTTCGGAGCCATGCCCAAAGAGGCGGTCGAGCAATTCCTGACCCGCAATCAAGCGGACGCGACCAAGTACGAGCCAGAGTGCAACGTCACGCTTTATCGGGATGACGAAAACACCGTGCTGTTCGATGCTGGAGCGGGGCCGGACTTCATGCCCACATCGGGCAAACTTATGGAAACTTTTGAAGCAATTGGCTTGTCGCCCGAAAGTGTCACGCATGTGGTTTTCACCCACGCGCACCCGGATCATATCTGGGGTGTTCTGGATGATTTCGACGACCTGCTTTTCCCTAATGCGACGCACCTCATTGGACGCAAAGAATGGGATTACTGGTGGAACTCCTCAACGGTGGACACGATAGGTGAAGATCGTACCGCGTTCGCGGCCGGTGCAAAACGGCGATTGGAAGCAATTGAGGATCAGGTCGCGTTCTTCGAGGATGGGCAAGAGATACTTCCGGGCATTGCGGCACGGGCAAGCTTTGGGCACACGCCCGGTCACATGGCTTTTGAGCTTCGAAATGGGAATGAGTCCGTAATGGTCGTCGGCGACGCGCTGGGAAATCCGCACGTGGCCTTTGAACACCCCGATTGGCACAGTGGAACGGATCAGGATCCCCAGGTCGCCGCAGCTGCGCGTTACTCACTTCTGGATCAGGTTTCCGAAGAGGAAATGAGAATAATCGGCTTCCACCTGCCGAACGGTGGAATTGGCCGCGTCGAAAAGACCGGCTCGGCCTACAGGTTCATTGGAGAGGCGTCATGATACGATCATTCGTGATTGCGGTTGCTTTCGTCACACCGGCCTGGGCAAGCGAGGATATTGCAGACCAGTATCCGCAAAGCGTTCTGTATTCCAAGCCGGTCGAATTCATCCCTGGCGTCTATTCCGCCATTGGCGCAACCGCTCCGCCGACCTACGAAAACTCTGGTCACAACAACAACCTGAGCTTCATCGTAACAGGTGAGGGCGTGGTCGTTGTCAACGGCGGAGCCGCCTATGTCCTTGCCCAAGCGCTTCACAAGGAAATTCAGGCGATTACGGATCAGCCGGTCACGCTTGTCTTCAACGAGAACGGTCAGGGGCACGCGATGCTTGGCAATGCCTACTGGTCGGAAATCGGGGTTCCAATCGTCGCCCATTCGGATGCAGCAGCTGAGTTCGAGGAATATGGCCCTCAGATTCTGGAGGGAATGAAACGATACAATCAGGACAAGGCAGAGGGCACGTTTCTGGCAGGCCCAACCGAGACATTCGATGATGAATACGTGATCGAGATGGGCGACTTCCGGATCGAGGCCAAATACCTCGGACCGGCCCACAGCCCCGGCGATATCTCGATCTGGTTGCCGAACCAAAGCCTTGTCATCGCGGGTGACATGGCATTCCACGAGCGCATGCTGCCGATCTTTCAAGAGACCTATACCGCGGATTGGCTGGAAACCTGGGACAACGAGTTCGAGGCTTTGAATGCCACATATGTCATACCCGGGCACGGTCATCCCACGAATATGGATCAGGTGCGCCGTTATACGCGCGATTACCTGGTGTATCTGCGAACCAGGATTCAAGAACATATGGATGCGGGCGGCGATCTGACCGAAGCCTATTATGTCGATCAGTCCCCCTATGCCCATCTGGACGCGTTCGAGGAACTGGCAACCAAGAACGCCGGGCGCGTTTTCGAACAGATGGAGTTCGAGTAAGTCAGGAATGCTGCAATACCGGCAGCCGCATCAAAGACCTGTGCGTTCCTATCGCCCCAACCCACATGAAGAAAACTGCAAGCCAGGCTGTCAATGACAGGGCGGACCCGCCTGAAAGTCCCGCGCCCACGGCGCAACCTCCGGCCAGCATCGCCCCGAATCCCATGAGGACAGCTCCGACGAGGTACCGTTCCATCGGAGTGTCCGAGCCAAAACGCTCGATCCTCCACTCGCTGGAAATGATGGCAGATCCTGCTGCCCCAATGGCCACGCCCGGCACAAGACCGATACCGAAAGACAGCACCACATTTCGCTCTGCAACCAACGCCATCAGTGTGTCTGTGGCCGGGCCGGTAAACGTCACCGAAGACACGGGGACGACCTCAAAAGATGCCTGCGCGATGGAAAACGTCATGAACCAGCCAAGCGCCACAGCCCCGCCAACTCCGGCGGCTGTCACGATCTTTGCAGGCGCGACTTTCCTGTGAAGGGCAAACACGATCGACAAGACAAATCCAATTGCGGCGACGGCCGAATAGACCGATGGGGGGAACCCCATTATTTCTGCAAGATCGCGCTCTGCACCTCCTGAGATGGTCCACAGACCGGAAATCGCTTCACGGGCCGGGCTGAGAACGCCTGTGTAGGCGGCCTGAGCCACCAAGGTCAAAATCAACCCTGTCACAAGTGCTCGTAGATTGCCGCACGAGGCCAATACTAGCAGGCGAGATGCGCATCCGCGCGCAAGAACCATGCCGATGCCAAACATCGCCCCACCAATAACCGCACCGCTAAGGCTGCCGGTGGACGCGATGGCGCGTGCCTCGGAAAGGTCCAGCAATTCAAGCGAGACAAGCGCCTGTACAAGCGTCAGTGCCGCGGTAAAGGCGATCAGCCAAACCGCCAAGCGGGGGCCAAACTTACCTTCGGCGACTTCCACCGTCGATGCGCGCAAACAAAAATGGGACTTCTGAGCCGTCACGCCGAACAGGATACCGACCAGTACTCCGGCAAACGCCAGGGTGCCCGGGTCTCCTAGCAAATCGATGAGCCTCTCCATGGACAGAAACTCTCACTTCGTTGCGTGTGTGTCTTTGTCTTTGGTCAATTCGTCAGCGTCATTGCGCAGCCATTGGCCTGCGTGCCAATTGGCATTGCGTCCATAACTCACCCAATGCAGATACCAGCCGGTCCACGTCTTCACAGGTGTGCACCGGCGACGGCGTAATCCGCAGACGTTCCGTTCCTTTGGGGACAGTTGGATAGTTGATGGGCTGGATGTAGATCCCATAATCACGCATCAGCACATCCGAAATGAATCGACACTTGACCGGATCGCCGACCATGACCGGAATGATATGGCTTGGGTTCGGTGTATGGGGAATACCCAGATCGTCCAGCCTGTCCCGGACTTCGCGCACGCGCTTTTTGTGCTGTTGCCGCTCTGCATTGCTTTGCTTCAGGTGCTTCACCGAAGCCGCAGCTCCTGCCGCCACGGCCGGAGGCAACGCAGTGGTGAAAATAAATCCGCTGGCAAAGGACCTGACAAAGTCGACAAGCTCCTTCGACGCCGCAATGTACCCGCCGACCACGCCGAACGCCTTGCCCAAAGTCCCTTCAATCACGGTCAGGCGGTCCATCAGGCCCTCGCGCTCGGCGATGCCCCCGCCGCGCGGACCGTACAGCCCGACCGCGTGAACCTCATCCAGATAGGTCATCGCGCCATACCGGTCCGCCAGATCACAGATCCCGGCAATCGGTGCAATATCGCCGTCCATGGAATAGACGCTTTCAAACGCGATCAGCTTGGGCGCATTTGCAGGCAGGTCCGCAAGTTGCCTTTCAAGGTCTTCAAGATCGTTGTGCTTCCAGATCCGCTTTTGACAACGGCTGTGACGAATCCCCTCGATCATCGAGGCATGGTTCAATTCGTCGGACAGAACCGTGATGCCTGGAATGCGGGACGCCAAGGTTCCCAAGGCCGCCCAATTGGATACGTAGCCGGACGTGAACAGCAATGCTGCGTCCTTGCCGTGAAGGTCCGCAAGCTCCTGCTCCAACAGCACATGTTCGTGCGTGGTCCCCGAGATATTCCGCGTCCCACCGGCACCTGCACCGCATCTGTCGATCGCCTCGTGCATGGCCGCAAGAACCTTGGGATGCTGTCCCATTCCAAGATAGTCGTTCGAGCACCAGACAGTGACTTGTTCGGGACCACCCCCTGCGTAACTGCGCGCCGTTGGAAACGCTCCGCATTGACGTTCGAGGTCTGCAAAAACCCGGTAGTTTCCTTCCTGTTTCAGTAGATCAAGTTGATCTCGAAAATACTGCCGGTAGTTCATATCAATCCCCAACAGCCTCTTCAACGATTCCAGACAACAGGGTCTGGACCTTTTGCATTGGGCCGTCCGGATAGCTTCGGTATCCGACCTTCACCCCGTCATCGTCCTCGGCCACGAAAATCCCGTATGGGCAATAGCCGATATTCATCGGATCAGCTTCCATCACCTCACGCGAAATCTTTGCCGAGCAAAAAATAAAGATGTCCGCCGCCGCGAATATCTGTTTGTCGCTGCCGACATCAGCGCCCGTTCGGTTCAACATTTCTCCAACGTGGCTCACATAGTCGATGACCAGCCCCTGCCCGACAATTGCGGACTCGACCGCAAAGGTGGCATCATCAAAACTTCCGTCAAAGGGGGTCGTGATGATATCCTCGGCAAGCCCTTGACTGGCAGAGACTGCAAAGAACGCGGCCGTGATGATTGAGTGTTTCATGATCTTGATCCTCCTCCTGAGCCGCAGTTTCTCAGATTGAGCTTCGGGGGCTTTGACCCGTGTCAAAACCCCCGAAAACTTCTATCCAAACATGTCCGAGGTGATACCGGCGTACCAACCCAGCGACTCTTCATACGTTGCTTTTCTCAGATCGGCATCTTCGCCGGTCTGGCTGATGAACCCGTCCACCTTGGCGATTTTTTCCGGCGTCGCCTCGTAGGTTGCGCCAACCTTCACGCCATCATCCGTGTCGATCAGCGACCAGCATGTGTTGGAGAACTTGGCCGGGAACACCTTGGATCCGGTCAACGCGCCCCGCACGGCATTCGCGCACACTTTCGCCTGACTATTGGCCGAGAAACCCGATTTCGGCATGTCACCCTGCTGGCTGGCATCGCCCAGGACATAGATGTCCGGATCCGCCTTGGAGGACATATCCGCGGCGTTCACCGGCGCCCAGTTGCCTTCGGTCACTCCAGCCATTTCGGCAATGCGTCCGGCTTTCATCGCCGGGATCACGTTGCAGACGTCGACTGTGGTCTCTTCTCCGTCGATGGTCACCGTCATCGCGTCCGGGTTTACCGAGACATTGCCGCCACCGAAGTCTTCACCAATCCAGTCGACCATGCCTTCGTAATGGTTTGCCCAGCCTTCCTGGAACAATGCCATCTTCGAAAACTTCGGCTTCGGATCCGCCACGATGATTTTCGCAGTGGGATTGTTTGCTTTCAGAACATGCGCAACCATCGAGACCCGTTCATAGGGTCCGGGCGGGCAGCGGTACGGGTTTGGTGGTGCAACCATCGCAAAAGTACCGCCTTCGGGCATCGCCATGATCTGAGCTTTCAGAAGTTCTGTCTGCGAGCCGGCCTTGTACGCATGCGGCATCTTGTTTTGCGCCGAGACGTCCCAGCCTTCAACAGCCCCGTCGACAAAATCGATACCCGGGCTGAGGATCAGCTTGTCATACGGAACCGAGCCACCCCCGGCCAATGATACAGTCTTGGCATCGCGGTCAACACCGATGGCCCAATCGTGGACCACGTTTATCCCATAGTCGGCGGCAAGCGTGCCATAGCTGTGCGCGATATCCGACAGTTCCTGGAACCCTCCAAGATACAGGTTCGAGAAGAAGCAGGTGTAGTAGGTCCGCGACGGCTCGATCAGCGTCACGTCGATCTCTCCTTTGCTGTCCTTTGCAATATAGCGGGCAGCCGTAGCGCCGCCTGCACCGCCGCCGACAACAACGACCCGAGGCCTGCCCTGAGCCAGAACCATCGGTGCAGATAATCCGGCTGCCGCCACCCCGGCGGCTCCTAGAAATGTACGTCTATTGAGTGTCATCGCGTTTCCTCCCCTTGGGCACAATCACTCTGGGTTATTGAAATATGCGGCCAAGGCCGCGATCTCGTCATTGCTCAGCCTTCCGGCGATCATTTGCATAACCGGGTGTGGCCGCTTTTTGTCCTTGTATGCGTGCATGGCGACGACAAAATCCTCGTCGGGCCAATACACGATCGACGGGATACCCTCGTCACTTCCCTCGATCTGATGGCACGTCGTGCATTCGCTGCTGAGATATGCGCCGTATTCGGGGTCTCCCTGAATCGCCAGGATCGCTGGATCGACGGAATGGTCCGTGCCTTTCGCGGTTGGGTCCGCTTCGGGAATATCCCGAGGGTTGTCTGAAAACCCCCGCAAATAGGCAATCACATTGGCCCGGTCTTCCGGGTCTTTCAGACCGCGAAAGCTCATCCTTGTGCCCGACGCAAATGCACGTGGATCTTCGATATAGGCTGACAGAGTGTCAGCGTGCCATTCCAAACCCGAATTTCCCGCGCGCACCAGGCTTTTGGAATAATTGAAACCGTCAAGGCCCGCGGCCTTGCGCCCAAAGACACCATTCAGATGCGGGCCGATTTTGTTTTCCGCTCCTTCGCCAACCTGATGGCAGCCCTTGCATTTGGCGAACACTGTTTTCCCGGCCTCGGCATCACCAAGGTCTTCGGTTGCGTAGGTCGATGTGGCGAAAGCCGCCAAGACCGCCGTGCACGCCAGTATGTCCGGCCACCGCATGATCAGCTTCCAAACGATTTGAGGTAGACAATCACGGCCTCAACGTCGTCTGGCTTCCTGAGCCCCGCAAAAGACATTCGCGTGCCCTTCATGTAATCCTTGGGTTTCGTCAGGAAGGCCGCCATTTCCTCATCCGTCCAAACAAGGCCTGCCTCGGATGCGGCTTTCATCGCCTTGGAGTATTTGAACCCCTCGACCGATCCTGCATTGGCCCCGACAATTCCGTTCAACGCCGGCCCGGTGCCGTGCTTTGCACCTTCACCCACCTGATGGCAGGCTTTGCACTTCTTGAAGACTTTCGCTCCGGCGGCAACCAGTTCCGTTGCTTCGTCGGTCTTTTCGGCCTCTTGAACGGCTGGCTCCGCGGCGGCTTTTTCCTCGGGCTTGGGTGCCGCTGCCGGAATGAACGACGGGCCGTCCGCAGTGAATGTCGGCAACCCCTCAACGGTGGCATCATTCATCACCGAGTTCGACCCACCTTCGGGCGGCGTCTCGACCAGAAAAACGGAACGCATTGTGACAGCGGCCTCTGCCTTGCAGTTTTCCATGCAAGGCTCTTTGCGCGATTCGGCGTACTCGGTCTCGGGTCGCGTATCGACGACAAAACCGTCTTTGTTGTACATCTCGAATTCGGCGAAGTTTTCGTTGCTCAGTTCGAAATCGTCATCCACCAAATCATTTGAATACAGGATGTAGGCAACAATCGCATAGGTCTCATCCGCGGTCAAAGTGCCCGCCTCGCCAAATGGCATGGAACGGGAAATGTAATCCCAGGCAGTAGACAAATGCGGCCAGTAGGACCCGACGGTCTTCACGGGATCTTCGTTTGCAAGCGTATCGAACCCACCGGCAAGAACGGGCCAGTTGTCCACACCTTCCGCGAACTCTCCGTGACAGGAGGCGCAGCGGTCGGCAAACACTTCTTCCCCGGTCCAAACGTCGCCCGATCCGACAGGCAAGCCCCGCCCGTCCGGCAAAACGTCTACGTCCCAGGCCGCGATCTCTTCCTCCAGCGCAGGCCGTCCGAGCCCATAGGTGCCCTCGCGGCTGGGCGCAGGTGCGGTCAGGTTCGCGCCATTCGCAACCCGTTCCGCTGCGGCGGCCTGAATTTCCTGGACTTTGAGCTCAAGCTGGGCTGCTCGTTCGGCTTCTGACTTCGCTTTTTCCTGTGCGGCTGCTGCGTGGGCCTCAACCTGACCAATCCGGGTTTCCAAAGTTTCGATCTTCAGTTGGCCGAAGTTTCGGTTGGCGAACACCAACGCCCCCGCAAGCAGTAACGCTGTGCCGCCGAATACGGGCAGGAAAACATGGCTAAGAGACTTCGACATTCTCGGCGATCCCTTCTGCGCTTACGTACCACGTCTGGATACAGTTGTTGTGATAGACCGAGTTCTCGCCGCGCTTTTCGCGCAGCAGGTCTTTGGTTGGCTGTACATAGCCGGTCTCATCCATTGCTCGGGCCTGTAGGAGCATGGGCGCCCCGTCCCAATTCGTGTCGAGATAGAAACGTGTCAAAGCCTTGGTGTCGCCCTGCTTGCCAAGGCGTGCCGTCTCCCACGTGATGCCGCCGTCCTTGGATACATCCACACGGGTAATCTGTCCGTGGCCTGACCATGCAAGCCCTGAAATCACCAGCGGCCCGGGCCCATGTTTGATCGGCATTTGCGGGCTGGGCGAGGTTATGACGGATTTCGCATCCATCACCCAAGTCCATTTCTGGGCCGTGCCATCAGCATAAACATCGGTGTACTTTGATGTTTCTTCGCGGCTTTCGACCGCCCTGTCGACGACCTCGATCCTGCGCAGCCATTTGACCCACATGTTGCCTTCCCAGCCTGGCACGACCAGGCGCACAGGATAGCCATGTTCCATCCGCAGGGCCTCGCCATTTGCTTTGAAGGCCACCAACACATCATCCAGCGCTTTTTCCATCGGAATGGAGCGGCCATTGGACGACGCGTCCGCGCCCTCGACATAGACCCATTTGTCGGGCGAGATATCGGCGCCGGCCTCTTGCAACAGCGTGCGCAGCGGAACACCGGTGTATTCCATGTTGTGGATCATACCATGGGTGAATTGCACGCCGTTGAGCTGCGCACCCGCCCACTCCATCCCGGTGTTCGCTGCGCATTCGCAGAAATACACGTGGTTTTCGCGCGGGAAACGTTCGATGTCGTCATACGTAAAGACAAGCGGGCGATCGACCAGACCGTTTATCATCAGCCGATAGTCTTCCTTGCGCAGCTCGATTGCGCCCGAGTGGTGCCGTTCAAAGGCGCAGCCCTGGGGTGTGATTGTACCATCAAGCGCGTGGATCGGCGTGAAGTTGATCGACGAAATCGGAGAGGCGGTCAGCCACTCCACATTGCGGCGCACGACATGGGATTCATAGCTGATCGGCATGCCATAGGGTGTCTCGTCAACGCCTGCACCCGTGTACGATGCCCAATCCTGAAGCTCTGTTATCAGAGGGTCGGGCGTTTCTGCCACTGCCGCACCTGCAACTGACCCCGCGGCGACCGCGGCACTGCCTTTCAGGAAGGCCCGGCGGGACGGTTTGAACGCGTCATCCATATCTCTTAGGTCTCCATCTGTTTCTTAGGCGCCGACGACATCAACGCTGGTGTTCTCTTGCACCGTTACGGTTCCAAGGTTGCGAATGTGGTTTTCGACGACATCCCAGATCGGCGGACCCTCGGTGCCTTCGTTGACGCTGGCCCAGCCGGCCACGACATAGGTTTTCGACGGATCAATCGCTTCACCCGTCTTCAGCAGGGTCATCTCGCTGATCCGCTGCCCTTGCGGCTTGGTCACATCGATGCGGTAGCCCAGCCCACCGACACGGACCATATCCCCGCCCTGCTGGTAGTAGGGATCGGGATTGAACAGGTTGTCGCCAACATCCTCGAGGATCACATGGATGAATTCACCCGTCATTTCCGTGCGATAGGCATTCGGATACGACATCGAAGTGACGTTCCAGATGTCCTCGCGCGTGATCTCCTGCCCCGGCAGGATCGACGGTCCCCAACGAACACCGGGGGACATGGCAATGTCTGCCTCCCGCTCCTTAAGCAGGGCATCACAGATCAGGTCATCCCAGGTTCCGTTGAAATTGCCGCGACGATAGAGCAACGAGTCCGTTTTGCCGATCACTTCGCTGAGCGTCGCCTCATAGGGCGCGCGCTGCTCATCTATCAGGGCGGTGATCGCAGGATCCGGAGCGATAACATCAGAGAAGATCGGGATCAGCTTGTGCTTCAACCCCATCAACTGCCCATCCCGCACGTCCAGATCCACGCGGCTGACGAATTTGCCGTTCGAGCCGGACGCGATGATATGCGTTTTGCCCACCAGAACCGGCTCGGGCAGCGCATCATGGGTGTGGCCACTGAGGATCACGTCGACCCCCTCCACCCGGCCTGCCATTTTCTTGTCCACGTCAAAGCCGTTATGGCTGAGGACGACGACGACATCGGCACCGGCATCGCGAACCTCGTCCACCACGGCCTGCATGTTTTCGTCCCGAATGCCGAAAGAGTATTCAGGGAACATCCAACCCGGGTTCGCGATTGGCATGTAAGGGAACGCCTGTCCGATCACGGCAACCTTTGCACCTCCCCGGTCAAAGAACTTGTAGGGCTTGAACAGTTCCGCAGGTTCATCCCATTCGGCATCAAAGATGTTCTGACCCAAGGCGGCAAAGGGCAGCCCTTCGACGATTTCGTTGACTCTGTCGCTGCCCAGCGTGAACTCCCAATGAAAGGTCATTGCATCAGGTTTCAGCGCGTTCATGACATTGACCATGTCCTGACCAGCCGTCTGGTAACAGGTGTAAGACCCGTGCCAGGTATCGCCGCCATCTAAAAGCAGGGCATCGGGCCGGTCCGCACGGATGGCATTAATCACCGTCGAAACCCGGTCCAAACCACCAACCCGACCGTAGGTCTTTGCCAAGGCTGAAAAGTCGTCGTAGGTCAGCGCATAGGCCGACGAGCTGCCATCTTCGATCCCGTAGGCCTTGCGGAACGCGGCCCCCGTGACATGCGGCATCTGCCCCTTTGCCTCACCGATACCCAGGTTTATCTCGGGTTCACGGAAGTATATCGGTTTGAGTTGTGCGTGAATGTCGGTGACATGGATCAGGCTGATATTGCCAAAGGTCTCAAACTCCAGCAGCTGATCCTGCGTCAGACTTTGCTGTGCGGAAAGCCTGGCCCAATTGCCAAACCCGGATGCCCCGTACAGAGCCGATGCCGCCATTGAAACCTGCAAGAAGTCACGTCGAGAAATCATCTTTCGGCTTTCCTGTTTCACATATAAATGTGTGAATGTTAAACTAACGGAAAAACCCGCGCTGGACACTTCCTACGCGGGCCTGTTGTTACTGGCGTACGGCCGGAGTTTCGACTGAAAGCCCGTTGCCACGCGAGGCAACATAAAGCTCCAGCGCACGAAATTCGTCTGAACCTTCGGCAAAGGTTTCCGCCCGCGTATCACGAATACAACCGCGGAAACGATTGTGTCGCGAAATCAGCTTGGCCTGTTTCAAACGATACGTCGGGAACCCATTGATCATTCCCTGGCTCAGGTGATCTGCCCGGATCATATTGCCCCAATTGTCTTCATGACAGTTGGCACAGCTCAGCTCTAACTGGCCATAGCGCGTATAGTACATTTCCTTGCCCTGTTCCCAATACGGGGCGGCGTCACCGTCAATGGCAACGTTCATGGGCATCCCGCGTGACTGTAGGCCGATCAAAGCGACCATGCCCTGCATATCGCCGCCGGACCATTTCCAGGCATCGGCCTCCATGTGCTCGGTCCGGCACGCGTTGATCAGATCTTCCATGACCACCAGCTTGCCGGTTTCGGCATCAACCTTCGGCATGGAAGCCTGCAATCCCTTGAAGCTTTCCACCCCGTCGTGGCACGAGGCACAGCTTTTGCCGGCAGCCCCATCGACTGTCTCAAAAAGGTCGGCAGCCTGGTCGACGAAGATCATCGCCGGATTGTCGAAATCATCAATCTGAAGGGCCTGGGTTTCATCCGTACGGAAATGCCAACCGGAATAGATCGTGTCCAGGTTTTCCAGATGCGCCGGCGCTTCGGTGACCGAGGTCATGTCCAGCTCGTCATTGATCACAAGATTGTCTTCGTCAGGTCCGGCCAATGCTGCCACTGGGAAAACCAGAACTGCCGCGATCGCCGTTAATGCCTTTGTATTCATTACGTTCCTCCCTTGGTGGACCAGCGCCAAACGTCATGTCCGGCGCTGATCTGCCTTATTGGTCGAGCCGTCAGGCGATCTCGATCGATTTCTTCTCGTCGTAGACAGAGCCGTCGTCATCGTACCAGGTGAACACGAACTCACCTGCCTCGGGCACGGTTGCCTCAAACTGGAAATACGGGTTGGTTGAGATTGCCGGCTCCATCGTCACATCGACCACCATTTCGCCGTTAAACTCACAGGTGAAACGGTTGATGATCGATCGAGGTATGACGTTGCCTTCTTTGTCCTTGCGCTGACCGCTTTCCATCTTGTGGCTGATCAATGTCTTGATCGTGACGGTTTCGCCAACTGCGGCTTTCTTCGGAACCTTGACGCGGGGTTTCACACCGGATGCCATTGGTTAGTCTCCTGTTCTTCGAGGCGCGCGTGGCTATCAGCCGCCGCAGCCGCCGATTGTCACTTTCACGGTCGCGGATGCCTTGGCAAAGCTGCCATCTGCCATCTTCGCCACGGCAATGACATCCTGCGTTCCGGCAAGGCGGATACGAGTTGAGGCAGCCTGTTCAGCAGCCAGCGGGCCAAAGTTGAACGTTGCGACGCCCGGTTCGGGGTTGCCTGCTGCAACGATCAGAATCGACGCCGCACCCGGGGCGCTTACTTCGATCGGTACGGTGTTTCCGTTTTCGGCGATTTCAGGTGCCGTCAGTGTAACACCGCCGTCAGCCACATCCGCCCCACCGGTAAACGCGGCAATCGCATCCTTAGCGGCCGCATTTGCACGAAACGGCATCATTGTCAGGAACGCGGCGCCCAGCCCAAGGGCCAGAGTTTCGCGGCGAGAGAGTTCCATTTTCAATCTCCTTTGAATCTTCGACAATCACGCTATCGAAGCGCGACTATTCCTCTTTCAGGGTTGCAAGAAACGCGACCACGTCTTCGATTTCCTGCGCTGTCAGGATCGACGTCAGGGGCTCGGTCGGGGCTTTGCCGGTATAGGCGTCGCCCGGGCGGATATAGCCGTCATCCTTGTAGAATGCCGGCATCACCGTGCCTTCGAACGTCCTTTTCGCGTTTGCAACCAATCCGCGAAGCTCGGCTTCGGACCAACGATCACCGGCACCATCCAGTGCCGGGCCAACCTCGCCATGGAACGGAATATCGGCCAAAGCCGAGACCGCATGGCACGCCACGCAATTGCCTTTTGACTTGTCGCCAACGATCAGCGCGCCATTTGCCGCGTCACCGGCTGCGCCGGTCAACGAGACCTCTACGGCACCATATTCACCATAGGTTACGTTTTTCGGGTCGGTATCCGCGGCAAACGCGGCACCCCCTGTCATTGCGCAGACCAATGTTAAGAGTCTCAGCTTCATGATCCCTCCCATTTGCTAACACGCCGACGGCGCTTTGCGACCCAAAGCATTTGTGTACCGTAGTCGACGAGGGCGGTCTGTCGCAACATTAAATTCATTACAATGAATTTTTTTATTTATATCCTCGGACCTCAGTCTTGTGAAACATTGTTTCGCTCCTGAATGCGCCGTGCGTGGTAGCGCTGAAAATCTTCACCATTTTCAATTTCGTACCGCTTTTCAAAGACCCAGGTGAACAGATCCAAAGTTGTTCCCTTCGAAAACGCCCCCGGCATGACTGCAACCGCTGCATCAATGGCGGTGGCGTCCTCGGGAACCTCTTCCGACAGAAATACAAGGGTCGGCGTAAACAGAATCCCCCATTTGCGCATCAACGCTCTTTGCTCGCTCTCTTCCCCGTCAAAGTCGGTGGCCGTGGTGCTTCCGTGCAGATCCAGTTGGACGACAAAGAAATTCTCTTCGATGTACGCCGCCAGGTCGGGCTGGGGGAAAACCTCTTCGTGCATTTTCTTGCAATAGATGCAGCCCTGTTGCTCGATAAACAAAACCAGGCGCTTGCCTTCATCTGACGCTTCTTCAAGATCCTCGCGAAGGTCTTTGAACGTGTCGCGCATCCACGGTGTTTTATGCAACCCGTCGTCGCCAAGCTCGGCGGCGGAAACCGCCACGCCCACTATGCATGCCATCAAAACTGACAATGTTCGCTTCATGTTTTCCTCCCGTATTATCCGATGGCCGCAAGCCAGGGCATATGGTCCAGCATCCATTGGGCCACGCGATTGATTGAGTTGGTTGCGATCAGAGCGCCGAACAGAATCAACAGACAGCCCATGGCCTTCTCGATCAGGGGTAAATGCTTTCTGAACCGCGCCATCCACTGCATGAAGGGGCGCACCAAAAAGGCCGCCAGAACAAAGGGGGCAGTCATTCCCGCCCCGTAAACGAATAAAAGCATCGCACCGCGCCAAGCCGTCTCGGTTCCGGCCGCCGTAAACAGGATTGCAGCAAGCACGGGCCCGACACAGGGCGTCCAGCCAAAAGCAAATGCCAGTCCCAGAACATACGCACCAATCAGGCTCAGGTTAGATGTTTCACCGACATCCGCCTGAAACTGGCGATACAGGAATCCGATGCGAATCAGCCCCAGGAAATGCAAGCCCATCGCCATGATGATGGCCGCGGCAATCCATCGAAGGATATCGAAGTATTCGCGGATCATTTGACCGAATATCGAAGCCGTGGCTCCAAGCGCCATAAAAATCGTTATGATCCCTGCTGCAAAAGCGATTGCAGAAAGCGTTGCCCTGCGGCGAACGTTCCCGGAAATGACTGAACTGGCAGAAATCTGCTCCATCCCGACACCCGCCAGGTAGCTGAGGTAAAACGGCACAATCGGCAGGATGCACGGGGACAGAAATGACAACAGCCCTGCGACCAAAGCCCCTGCAAAAGTGATGTCGAGCATGGTCAAACCCGTCCTGGCACGCTATCATTCATACATTCAAAGTAATAAAGATATAACGCTGCGGTCAATCGGAGCTTGAGATGCGCCACCTTTTCCTGCTTGTGCTTGCGGTCACGTTGCTTGTTTCGCCTTTGGCTTTACGGGCTGAAATGACGCTTCTGATGGCCGAAGAAGATGGGTGCATGTGGTGTGCCCGATGGGATTCCGAAATCTCGGGGTTCTACCCGAAAACACAGGAAGGAAATGCCGCCCCGCTTCGGCGTGTCGACATCCATGAAACCCTGCCGGATGGGATCACCCTAAAACGACCTCTCCACTACACTCCGACCTTTGTTTTGTTGGACAACGGCCACGAAGTCGGCCGGATCGAAGGCTACCCCGGCGAAGACTTTTTCTGGGGGTTGTTGGGCGTGATGCTACGTGACGCAGGGGTACAGGTTGAGACCTCTGGCTAATCGGTGGCAAATTACATAAACTGTTTTGAATGCGTGAAGCTGAGAAAGCGAGGCGATCCTTTTGGACAAACCATCGAAACTGCCGGTGTTCACAAAGGACATGTGTGCAGAAGATCTGGACCGAATGATGGAGAATGCCCAGACGGCATCAAACTTCCTGAAGGCCATCAGCCACGAGGGGCGTCTGATGATCTTGTGCTATCTGTCATCGGGTGAAAAGTCCGTCACCCAGATGGAAGAGATGCTGTCGGCGAGACAGGCCGCCGTATCCCAACAATTATCCCGACTGCGCTTTGAAGGCTTGGTCAAAACACGGCGCGAGGGTAAGACAATTTATTACAGATTGGCTGATGATCGTTCGACGCAAATACTGGAAGTCGTTTACGATCTTTTCTGCCGGGAGACGTAGAAGCCGGTCAAGACGCCGCCAGCTTTGGGAGGAGACTGGCAATGTTCGAAGCATTGGGAGACGCAAATGCCGTTGCTCTGATCGGTTTGATTGGGGGCATCGCTTTGGGGCTGGCTGCACGCATCGGTCGCTTTTGCACGTTGGGTGCAATCGAAGACTTCCTTTACGCAGGCGATGATCGGCGACTTCGCATGTGGGCGGTTGCGATTGGCGTCGCCATTGTTGGAAGCCATGCCGCCATGGCGTTCGGGTGGCTTGACCCGGTCGGAACACGCTACCTTGCCCAGACCTGGAACCCGATCGGTTCGATCGTGGGCGGCCTCATGTTCGGTTATGGAATGGCCATCAGCGGGAACTGCGGTTATGGGGCGCTGGCAAGGCTGGGAGGTGGCGACCTTCGATCCTTCGTCATCGTACTGATCATGGGCCTTTCGGCGTATGTCGTAATGTCCGGCCCCCTGGCATATCTGCGGGTTTGGCTGTTTCCAGTAGAAATGGATATCAGCGCGCCCCAAAGCGTCAGCTTTCTAGCTGAACGATTGACCTCAGTTCCGGCGTGGCTCGTCGGTTCTGCCGTCGGTGTTATTTTGGTGGTCTTCGCTTTGGCGAACCAGCAGTTCCGCCGTAAGCCAGCGCAGGTGTTCTGGGGATCTGTGGTTGGACTGACGATCGTCTCGGGCTGGCTTGGCACGAACTGGGTAGCGACCCACGGCTTTGACGGTGAGCCGGTGCAAACCCATACCTTCGCTGCACCCTTGGGTGACACGATATTCTACTTGATGACAGCGTCCGGCAACATTTTGTCTTTTGCCGTCGGATCAGTCTCGGGCGTTCTGATCGGCGCGTTTTTGGGGTCTTGGTCAAAGGGTCATTTTCGCTGGGAAGCCTGCGAAGATCCACGCGAATTGAAACGGCAGATGCTGGGCGCGGCGATCATGGGCCCCGGAGCGATCATCGCAGTCGGTTGCAGCGTCGGACAAGGCATATCTGCCTTTTCACTTCTGGCCTACAGCGCGCCCGTGACATTCGCCGCGATCTTTGCGGGCGCGGCGCTTGGACTGAGACAGCTCGTGTCCGGACTGTCCTTCATTACCGAGCGCTGAGTTCTTAACACCACCATGCCTTATGCCAAAAAGGTGTCGGTCGCGCTGATCAGCCCCACTTGAGTGGTCAGGCTTTGTAAGTTGGTGCATGACCGGCCTTTGGTTGACCGACAGGATGGTTTGCAGCGCTCTCACCCGCAATGTCGCAGGGTCGGTCGAGAAACCTCCACAGCCCAATCGCATGTGTCACTCCGCAAAAGGCGGAACAGGAATCTTCAACGATCTTCAATGCTAAAAGAACCCAGCCTTTGAGCCGCAAGCCTTCAGGCAATCACGAGGCAAGTCTTGCCTCGGACAAACTATCAAAAAAGGCAACAAGGTCTTCAGCAACCGCAGCTTCGGCTTTCTGACACATTGAAGATCTTCCAGCGAAAACGAGAATTCGTCGTCAGCAAAGACCCTGCAAACCCACAAGGCCACTGAGGCAGCAGACGTCACCGCACAGCCAGCCAGGTCTGCGATATTTGAAATCTCCGCCCTGTCTGGCTGCACATGTTGCAGTCTCGGCAAGTGACACGCATTTCTTCGTGAAGCTTTTGTCAGCCTGAATGAATTAGCGCTTTTGCCAAGAACCGGCCTTAGTTCATGCCCAAGGCTTCTTTGTACATCTCGATGACAGCCTCTTGCTCGGCAATATCATCCTTGTCTCTTTTTCTGAGAGAAATGATGCTGCGAAGAGCCTTCACATCGTAGCCGCGCGATTTACTCTCTGCGTACACTTCCTTTATTTGATCCGCGATGTCTTTCTTTTCCAACTCCAGGCGCTCGATACGCTCAACAAATTGGCGCAGCTCCCCAGAGGTGACCTTGTAACTTGCTTCTGCTTCTTCCGACATGCTCATCCAATTCTTCCCAATTCTGGATCATCACCGCTAAGAGAATACAGTTCATACCTCGTGTATTCGTCTCAAGCTGAGGTTGCTACACACAAAACAGTTTTCTGGAGGCAAAAGCAACGACGTGCCCGGGCCTCGGCCATGGCTTCTTTCCGCTGTTCCACCAGGTTGTTTTCACCGCATCCAGACCCTCAAACCGTTCGATGAACTGGCACGGCTCATCGGCAGTCACGCGACAGTTGGCGGCAGTCTGATATTTGATGATGCCTTCCATACGCGTCCGTCCCAAGGGCTGAAATCTGATGCAGGAAGCCGGATACAATGCCGCCGCCCGGGTCGCAAGCACCCAATCCCACCCAATCCCCAAGCGCACTTGTACGGCGTGATCCGTTCCGGTAAGCGCTGGGGTAGTTCACGAAGAGATGTAGGGCACCATGTTCGAATTCATCACTTGGGGCGGCGCAGCCCTTTCTCTGACCGGCCTCGCCGGCCTGATCTGGTGCATTCTTCGCGTGATGAAAGCGCGCAAGGCGGGTCTGTCAGACGACGAACTGCGCGCGACCGTTCAGGGCGTTTTGCCCTGGAACCTGGCGTCTTTGTTCCTGTCCGTCCTTGGATTGATGCTGGTCATCCTCGGGATATCCTTTGGATGACCACTTGTTTCAAATCGGCAGGTTATCGAACTGCGCTTCCATGGCGTCTTCGCACAGGGCTGCATCCAGACGCCGCAGGCGGGACGGCACCTGCATCCCCTGCTGTCGCATACGGTCGACAACCTTGCTCACACTCGGTTGAAGCGCCAAACGCGTATCAAGGCTCGCATTTCTGAGCTCTTGTTCAAGCCGTTCTGCTTCGGAATAAAGACTTGTCGATGTCATAGTACCCTCCCAAGTGTCGCCAGTATCCCAGATATAGGTAACGGGAATAAGACCCGCTGATATTAACCTGAAATTGTGCAGGATATTGCCCAAAACATTCGCGTTTTCGGCAATCCGGCGCGGATGGGCTAAAGTTTAAGCTGATTTAATCGTGAATGCCTTGACGCGCATCAAACACAGGTTCGATGTTGCGTCACATTCCATTTTACATATATGATAATGATAACCGATACGGAGGAAATCATGACACCCGCAGTGAAAGCGTTTTTTGACGATCAAACCTTCACGGTGTCCTATGTTGTTCATGAACCGCAAGGGCGTGCCTGCGCCATCATCGACAGTGTTCTGGATTTCGATCATGCTTCGGGGCGCACAGAGACAAAATCGGCTGACGCAATCATCGACTTTGTGCGCGCGCGCGATCTAAAGGTCGAATGGATTCTGGAAAGCCACGTTCACGCCGATCACCTGTCTGCGGCCCCCTACCTGCAACAGGAACTGGGCGGCAAAATTGGAATTGGCGCTCAGATCGTCACCGTGCAGGACACGTTCGGCAAAGTCTTCAATGAAGGAACCGAGTTCCAGCGCGATGGCAGCCAGTTCGACGCCTTGTTCTCGGAGGGGGACAGTTTTCACATTGGGCAGATGCGCGGCGATGTTCTCCATACCCCGGGCCATACCCCGGCCTGCCTGACCTATGTGATAGGCGACGCCGCCTTTGTGGGCGACACGCTGTTCATGCCGGATTTCGGCACGGCCCGCTGCGATTTTCCCGGAGGCTCCTCAGCCACATTGTTTGAATCGATCCAAAAAATCCTGTCGCTGCCGGACGAAACGCGCATCTTTGTCGGGCACGACTACAAAGCGCCGGGCCGCGATGAATACGCCTGGGAAACGACGGTAGGCGAACAGAAAGCGCTGAACGTCCATATCGGACACGGACGCAGCATCGAAGAATTCGTGGAAATGCGTGACGCAAGGGACGCCACCCTTGCCATGCCGCGCCTGATCCTGCCCTCTTTGCAGGTCAACATGCGGGCGGGGCAGATGCCGCCTGCCGATGAGCAAGGCGATGTATTCCTGAAGCTGCCGGTGAACAAAATCTGACGCGAGACAAGTCACTCTAAAAAGGATTATCCCACATGAACATCGAGTGGATCTGGGGGCTGTGCGGTGGCCTGCTGATTGGCCTGGGCGGAGCCGTGTACCTGCTTGGAAATGGCAGGATCATGGGTGCAAGTGGCATTTTGGGTGGCCTTGTCGACGGTGAGGCCCGCGACACCAAAGCCGAACGCGTGGCCTTTATCGCCGGGTTGATCGGTGTGCCGCTTCTGCTGCGGCCACTGATCGCCCCCGAGGCCCAAACGCATCTCACCAGCAATCTGGGCCTTGTTGTTGTGGCCGGGCTTCTGGTCGGTGTGGGAACGCGTATCGCCAATGGCTGCACGTCGGGTCACGGGGTCTGTGGCATCTCGCGATTTTCTCTGCGCGGCATCGTGGCCACCGTATTCTATATCCTTGCCGGCGGAATGACCCTCGTTCTGCTGCGCCATGTTTGGGGGTTGATCTGATGCGCCTTTTGATTGCTTTGCTCGCAGGATCGCTGTTCGGTGCCGGATTGTTGATTTCGGGCATGACGGACACGACCAAGGTTCAGGGATGGTTGGATGTTTTCGGAAACTGGGACCCGACCCTGGCCTTTGTGATGGGCGGCGCCATCCTGCCGATGCTTGTAGCCTGGAGGCTGACCTCTGGGCGCAAGGCCTTGACCGGAGGCGATTTTCCACCCCCTGCAAGGTCCGAGGTTGATCGCAGGCTCATCATTGGTTCCGTCCTGTTCGGAATGGGCTGGGGCTTGGCCGGGCTTTGCCCGGGACCGGCGATGGCCTCGCTGACCTATGGTGGTTTGGGTGGCCTGGTCTTCCTGATCGCGATGGTTGCAGGCATGTTCATCGCGCCAACGCTGGGGGCGCAACTGGACAGAGCCGCAAACGCGGCCTAAGGATTTGGCATGGAGATTCGACCGATCACGCCCCGCTATGCTGTCTCACCGCAGATCACTATAGAAGACGTCCCGGCAATTGCCGAGGCAGGCTTTGTCAAGGTGATCTGCAACCGGCCCGATGTTGAGGTTCCCGCGATCATGCAATCCGACGCGATCGGTGAAGCCGTCCGTGCGGCAGGCATGGACTACGAGGTGTTGGAGCTGACCCACCAGACCATGACGCCCGAGATTGCAAAGCAGCAGCGTGACCTGGCAGAAAGCTGCGATGGCCCGGTTCTGGCTTATTGCGCCTCGGGCACTCGGTGTTCGGTGGTCTGGGCCCTTGGTCAATGCGACCGCATGAGCACGGACGACATTCTGGCCGCCACGACAAATGCCGGATATCAACTGGAAAACCTGCGCCCTGCACTAGAGCATTTTCGCAGCCAGGCAGACTAAACCCTATTCTGCGTCGGAATTTCTGTCGGCTGCGTCAAGGCCAGCCAGTTGCGAAATCTCTGCGACCATCCGTTCGGAATCGTTCAGTGACAGATCGTTGTCCGTCAGATCCAAACCCGCGCCCTCAATTTCCGGAGGCATGACATCCACCGCGCCGGAAACCGGTTCGACCAGGTCATCGTGCGGCTGCATTCTCCCTCGGCTTTCGATGAACTCCTGCGCTTCGTACCCCGACAAGGCGGGCAGGGTCGAATGTTCGTTCAACCGAACGGCGCGCAACCCGCCACATTGACCAAGGCGGCCAATACCCGTTGGCTTTCGGTCGATGGTCAATATCTCAGTTCTGTCCAGGCGCGCCCCGCGCAATGGCAAAACAAATCCAGGTTGAATCTCTGACAGATCGGACAGTGGCAGCGACATCCGGCACAAAACGGCCTTCAGTTCCGCCCGAACAACACCCGATGCCTGCTCAAGCCGGGGACCGGCCAGATCCGTGACCTCCTCTGCCTTTTCCGGCGTGGCAAGATGCTCTGGAAGAAAGATCGAGATCTGTCCCTGCTGCGCCCCGCCGGCCAGATCAACCGTCAGATCGAAGACGCGGTATTCATCTTCTGTCATGGCCAACGACAAGCCGCGCGAATCTTTCGTACGTGCCGCGAACTCGTATCCCATCAGGCAGACCTGCTCGGCCGCAGCGTCTATTGAGCCGGCAGTCAAGGTCAGAGCGGTTTCGATAAATGGCACCACCATGGCGGCGTCCGTATCCGTAAAGGCCCTTGGGGCCGGATCACCGGGCAGTATTTCACCGATGGTTTGGGTTTGCACAATGGCGGACACCACATGCGGGCTCAGGCAAATCCCTGCGCGCCCCTCCGGCCCGTCAAACACCAACATAAGCCAATCCTGAGCGAATGATTCCGCCATGTCATCCTGCCTGCGACTGGCCTGTTTTGCCCCGATGACAGCCAGGGGAAGGTTCAATCGATCACTTGCTGCCCGCGCAAACCCCAAGCGCAGCGCCCGCAAAACCGAACGCGGGCGATCGCCCAGATCTTTTCGTCCAACAGACAGTTTGCGCGCCAAAGCAGCGCTGACGGTTTGTGACATGGCGCCCGATCACCAGTTGCTTCAATAACTGGCTATTGGTTTACCCTGCCGAGCGTTACGAAGTTCTTTATGGCCGTGTCATTGCGCGGCCTGCTGGAAAGCCAAAGGCAAGCTGACCCGGAAGGCCGCACCGCCCTGCCCGGGCAAATATGTGATCTCACCGCCCAACCGTTGCATGATCTCACGGCAAATGGCCAAACCCAGACCTGCGCCCCCTGCCTTGTCGACCCCGACACGGGCAAATTTCTCGAACACCATCGAACGCGCGCCGGGTGGAATGCCGCTGCCGTTGTCGATGAAATCTATGATGACCCTGCCGCCGACGTCGTGGGCTGAAATGACCAATACCGGTTCTTCCGCGTCACAGTATTTCTGCGCGTTCGAGATCAGGTTGATGAACACCTGCCCCAACCGGTCCAGATCCGTATGCAGGGACATTCGCTCGGCCGTAAGAGTCCGGCGAACCGTGATTTTCCGCTCTGCTCCGGCCAGCGCGCTGGACACCGCCCGGTCCAGAACCGAACGCAAACTGTCATCGCTGAGGTTCAGATTGACCTGCCCGTTTTCCAGCACGCTCAGGTCCAGCAGATCGTCGAGAAGCCGGGTCAGGCGCAAGGCCTCATCGTGAATGATTGCGGCATAACGGGTCTGTTCCTCACGGCTCAGGCCCTCTGTATCCCGCATGATCTCGGAAAATGCTCGGATCGAGGTCATCGGCGTGCGCAACTCGTGACTGACCTGGCTCAGGAAGCTGTCTTTTTGTTCGGAAATCTGCGTAAGCTTGGTGTTTGCTTCGCGCAATTGGCGCGCCGTACGGGACAATTCCGACGACTTCTCTTCCAACTTCCCCGAATACTCCAGAAGCTGCGCCGATTCATCCGCCACCGCCAGCAGATCTTCTACGGAAACTGAAGACCCTCCGACGATTTGGGCAATCATCGCATGCGCCGTGGCGGTGCCGACCGACCCGCTCAACTCTCGCTCCAGCCGGTTCAGGAAACCCGGGGTCGGTTCCGGCATATGCGACCGGCCGCCCTGTTTTTCAGCCTCTGCCTGAAAGAACTCCTGCGCTGGCGCGGTGCCCAGAATACGCTGTGTCATGATCATCAGGTCTTCGCTTTGCGCAACCGAGCCGGACCAGCCACCAGGTGAAACCGAGTGGTCAAAAACATTGACGAATTGCGCACCCTGCAAACGCTCCAGAGGGCTGGGAAAGCTCAGAAGGGACGCTATGCAAAAGGCAATGGTGTTCAGGGACAGGGACCACATCACGGTATGGACCATCGGATCGATCCCTTCGATCCCGAACAGGGCATGAGGACGCAACCAGGCAAGGCCGAACAGCCCATTCTGCATGACGGCCTCCGGCATCCACGGCGCGCCCATACCTGGCAACAAAAGCGTATATATCCAAAGTGCGAAACCGACGCTCAACCCGACCAGCGCCCCTGTCCGGGTTGCTCCGCGCCAGAACAATCCCCCGACCAAAGCAGGTAGAATCTGCGAGATTCCGGCAAAGGCAATCAATCCGATCGAGGCCAGCGCCGCACCACCACCGGACAACCGATAGTAAAAGTAACCCAACGCCATGATCACGGCGATGGACACGCGGCGCGCAACCAGAACGATGCTGCGCACATCGCCCGAAACCGAGCCCGTACCCTCATGCGTGTTCAACCAAATGGGCATGACCACATGGTTCGAAACCATCGTCGACAAGGCCATTGCGCTGACGATGACCATCGACGTTGCGGACGAAAACCCGCCGATAAAGGACAGCATGGCCAACCAGTCATTGCCCTGCGACAGCGGTACCGTCAGCACGAACAGATCGGGATTGGCCCCTTCTGGCAACAGGTCCAGACCAACGACGGCAATTGGCACGACAAAAAGACTCATCAAAAGCAGATAGAGCGGAAACGCCCAGGCGGCGGTTCGCAGATGGCTTTCGTCATCATTTTCGACCACCATAACCTGAAACATGCGCGGCAGGCAGATAAAGGCCGCGGCGGACAGGAATATGAAAGTCGTCCAGCGCCCGGCATCGACGTTCCACTCTCCGATTTCCGAGGCATCTATCCTATCCATCATCGGGCCAACGCCACCGGCAATGCCCCACACTACGAAAACGCCCACGGCGATAAGAGCAAACAATTTGACAACGGCCTCCACTGCAATGGCGGTGACCACACCGTGGTGGCGCTCGTTCACGTCCAGATTGCGCGTGCCGAAAAGAATTGCGAACACCGCAAGCCCCGCTGCCATCCAGAATACACTGGACCCTTCGCGGTACAGACCCGATGAATCGGCTTCGGCAAAAATCGAAAAGGACAAGGTGATTGATTGCAACTGGAGCGCGATGTAGGGTGTTCCGCCAAGCACGGCAAGAATGGTCACACACACGGCAAGCGTGTTCGACTTGCCATAGCGCGATGACAACAGGTCCGCGATAGAGGTCACCCGCTGACTGCGCCCGACCCTCACCAGTTTGCGCAGTCCCCACCACCAACTGACCATCACCAGGGTTGGGCCAAGGTAAATCGTTACAAACTCCAACCCGGACCGCGCGGCATTGCCCACCGCACCATAGAACGTCCATGCCGTGCAATAGATCGACAGCGACAAGGTATAGATCAGGGGCGAGCGCAGCCACTTGCCCCGCCCTGCCGCAGCCATCCGATCGGCGGCGAAAGCCACGGCGAACAAGAAAATGACATAGCCAAGGCAGACCAGGATCAGCGTGTTAATGGTTGCCATCACTCAGCGTCCGCGTCTTGATCCTCGCGCACGCCCAAACGGCGGGCGGCAATTCCAAAAACCAACCCAACCACGATCAGAGCGCCCCAGCAGACAAAGATGTAATACATTGCTGAAGACAAGGGGACAGCCTCGCCCTTGCCGGGCTGATCGGGCCACAATAGCGGAAGCGCCAGCAGAGCCGCCCCCAAGAACGGCAGCAGCCGCGCCGCATCCGCCAGCCTACGTCGGCGATAGCTTTGACGTTCGAGAAAAAGCGAGGGGCGTGCGCCCTGTGGTGCGCCCTTTTTGCCCTCGCCAGACATCATATTCGCGTCGCCTGCGCGTGAAGATCGCGCACAGCCGTCAGAACTTCGGCATTGGAAAACGGTTTGGTCATGAAACGGCTGACACCAGCGTTTTCCGCCATTTCCCTGTCGCGCGATTGACCGCGCGCCGTCAGCATCAAAACCGGCAAACCTGCCAGCTCTTCCATCTCTCGGATGTCCCGCAGGATATCCATGCCACTCTTGCCCGGCAGCATGACGTCCAGAATGACCAGATCGGGCTGTGCCCTCTGAATCACCTGAACCGCATCCGTGCCATCGCCATGCGTGTCCACCTGCCATCCCTCGCGGGTCAGCAGAAACCGGATTGCTTCGGCAATGTTCGGCTCGTCCTCGATTAACAGAACCTTACGGCTCATATTTTCAGTTCCTCCCCAAGACCGTTCCTCCATCCTCAGATCGGTCCCCGCCAGATTAAGCCTTCTGTCGGGAAAGTGTCAAAAGCCTTCGCTCAAAATCGACGGTTCGCGGCGGGCCTTGCAAGCATTGCTGGGACAGACGCGGCAGTTTGGCCCGACTTGCGTGACCGGAGCGGCACCTGCCGCCTCGTTGCCCGAACGGACCAGCATAACCGAGCGATAAACGGGATCCTGATCATACCCCAATACCGCATAAGGCCAAGCATAGGCGAAGCATTCGAATTCAGCCGGGGTCCGCCCCATCTGGACAACCTGCTTGCGCACCGGAACAAGTGGGCGGCTCAAAGCCGTGAACAACGGCCACAGCGGGCAAACCTCACCGTGCCGCGCCAAAGCAAAGCCCGGGATCGGCTTGATGAACAATATGCTGCCGGATGCATCGCACAGCACCATGCCAACCGGCTGCGGTAACACGTCATCAGGTATGAACGCCAATCGACGCAGAACGGTGGCGACGTCCACGGAAAAGCGATAAGCCAACGCAATGGGATCCGTGTCGCCTTTTTGCAGGCTCGATCGAAGCGCATCCAGCGGCAAAGCGATTGCATCATCGCGATACATCTTCAGAACTTCACGCGCCACAGTTCGGGCAGCCGACGTGTTGAGACTGCTCAGATCAACGGCATCCACGTCCTCGCCCTGTTCCAATTCCGGAAAACTGTACCTGCGGGATTCGAAGAACGCTTCGACCTCTTCAAGCGGAACACCGCGCGGATCAATTGACGAGTCGCTTTCGTCCAAAAAGGTTACAAGTGCCTTTGAACTCCCGGCCAGCCGCTCTGCATCCTGGTGCAGGTTTTTGTGAAACCGTTCCCGCCACTCTGCTTCGATGTCCTCTGTGTCTGCAAGAATTGCCGCTGTTGAACGAATCGCCGCCGCCGTTGACAGCACTTCGTGCATTGATGCCGCAAGATGCGGGTCATGAGTCAGGCGGTCCGACAAGATCTCGACATTCCGCTCAAGCGAAACAACCCGGCGGTGCATCTGCGCAAGAACCCCGGCCCATCCGGGAAAGCGCCCGGCAAATTCTTCCAGCCCGTCCACTTCGGCCTGCTGCCCGACGGCGTCATCCGCCGCTTCCCGCAAGGCCGACACGAGGGTTGCCTCGATCCCCTGTGTCAGGACAGAGGGTTCGACGGAAAGCGCTGACGCTATATCCACCAGCAATTTGCCACCGATCCGGCGGCGGTTATGTTCGATCAGGTTCAGGTAGGACGCGGATATCCCGGCAAGGCGGGCAAGTTCCGCTTGCCGAAGCCCGGCAATCTGCCGTCTTTCCCGAATACGGCTTCCCGTCAACATATCGCGCATGATCGTATTCTCCTGACAAGGCTTCAGCCACTTTTTTCAGAACATATCATGTGTTTCGCTAGTTTACCGAGATATTTTCAAACCATATTTACAACCTTAACAAAAGCGGCAGCCGCCAATGCGCATCAATGGCCACAATAAGCCGCATCTCCCCTTCAATTCCGAGTGGTTTCCCGGCACGATAAGCGGATGAGTGACCCCGCCTTTGAATATGCACCGATCGGGCTTGTTGAACTGGAAAACCGGATCATCAGACGCTGCAATCTGCAATTCGCCCGCACTTTCGGCGGGGAAGAGGCCGATTACCGCAACATGCCGCTGTTGCATCTCTATCCCTCGGTCGCGGATTGGGAGAGGATCGGGGAACGCAGCCTGCAAGTGATGCGAGACACCGGGTACTACACGGATGAACGCGTCATGCGGCGCCGCAATGGTGATCTGTTCTGGTGCCGCGCCCGTGGCCGCTCTTTGACGCCCGATGACCCTTTCCGCCATGGAATCTGGAGCTTTTCCGACATCTCGGAAGAACGTCCCCTTGTCGAATTGACCGTTCGAGAACGCGAAGTGGCGATCCTGTCCTGCCGTGGCCTGTCCGCCAAGGAAATCGGTGCTGAACTGGGCCTGAGTTACCGCACAATCGAAGCCTATCGCGCCCGTCTGCTTGAGAAATTCGGCGCCCGCAAACTGTCCGAGCTTGTCGCCAAATTGTCAGGGATGCCTCTGTAACCTGTCCGCCCCTTTAAATTATGCGGGATTCCCGCCTGTGATGGTGCGAGTCGGCGCTTTTCATGCACCGCCGCTTAGCCTATAACCCTGCGTAATTTGATCAGAGCCCGCAAGAAACAGACGGGCCAAAGGGGAACCGTCGAGGACACTCATGACAGACACCAAACACGAAGCGGATGTGGCATTCATCAAGGCTCTGGCCGAGTTGCTGCGTGACAATGACCTGACCGAATTGCAGGTCAAGCGCGAATATGGCGAGGAAGACAGCCTGAACGTGCGCGTAAGCCGCATGACACAGGCCGCAGCTGCACCAGTTCAGGTTGCCGTGCCTGCGGCAGCACCAGCTCCTGCCGCTGCGGCTGCGCCTGCCGTGGCCGAAGCCCCTGCCGCTCAGGAAGATCCGGCCAGCCACCCTGGTGCTGTGACCTCTCCCATGGTTGGAACCGTCTATATGCAGCCCGAGCCCGGCGCGCCCGCATTTATCTCGGTCGGCGCTTCCGTTTCCGAAGGCGACACGCTGCTGATCGTCGAAGCGATGAAGACGATGAACCACATCCACGCGCCCAAGTCGGGCACGATCAAGCGTGTTCTGGTCGGCGATGGCGACGCTGTGGAGTTTGGCACACCTCTGGTCATCATCGAGTAAGGCGGGCCCATGTTCGACAAGATCCTGATTGCCAACCGAGGCGAGATCGCCCTGCGCGTCATCCGCGCTGCCCGCGAGATGGGGATTAAGACGGTTGCCGTCCACTCCACCGCGGATAGCGACGCAATGCATGTGCGCATGGCGGACGAATCGGTCTGCATCGGCCCCCCGCCCAGCCCCCAGAGTTACCTGTCCGTGCCCGCGATCATATCGGCCTGTGAAATCACCGGTGCGCAGGCGATCCACCCTGGCTATGGCTTCCTGTCCGAGAATGCCGAGTTCGTGCAGATCGTCGAAGATCACGACATCACGTTCATCGGCCCCACCGCAGAACACATCCGCGTCATGGGCGACAAGATCACTGCCAAGGACACGATGAAGGCGCTGGGAGTGCCTTGCGTGCCGGGATCAGACGGCGGCGTGCCTGATCTTGCGACGGCCAAGAAGATCGGTGAGGAATTCGGCTATCCGGTCATCATCAAGGCTACCGCAGGCGGCGGCGGTCGCGGCATGAAAGTTGCGATGAACGCTGACGAAATGGAAAGCGCCTTCATGACTGCGCGGGCCGAGGGCAAGGCCGCCTTTGGCAATGACGAAGTCTATATCGAGAAATACCTGACCACGCCGCGCCACATCGAAATTCAGGTGTTTGGCGACGGGAAAGGCAAGGCTGTTCATCTGGGCGAACGGGATTGTTCGCTTCAGCGGCGCCACCAGAAGGTGTTCGAAGAGGCCCCAGGCCCCTGCATCACACCCGAAGAACGCGCCAGGATCGGCAAGATCTGCGCGGATGCGGTAGCGAAAATCAATTATATCGGCGCCGGCACCATCGAGTTCCTCTACGAAAATGGCGAGTTCTATTTCATCGAAATGAACACCCGCCTTCAGGTGGAACATCCGGTCACCGAAGGTATCTTTGGCGTCGATCTGGTGCGCGAACAAATCCTTGTCGCAGCGGGTGAACCGATGTCGTTCGGTCAGGACGATCTGGAAATCAACGGCCACGCCATCGAGGTTCGGATCAACGCTGAAAAGCTTCCGAAATTTTCACCCTGCCCCGGCAAGATCACGGCCTATCACGCGCCGGGGGGCCTTGGTGTTCGAATGGACTCGGCTCTCTATGACGGGTATTCGATTCCACCCTATTATGACTCTCTGATCGCCAAGCTGATCGTGCAGGGTCGTGACCGGGCCGAAGCGCTGGCCCGACTGGAACGCGCACTGGGGGAATTGATTGTCGACGGTATCGATACCACGGTCCCTCTGTTCCACGCACTGCTGCAGGAACCCGATCTGCACAGCGGCGACTACAACATCCACTGGCTGGAGCGCTGGCTTGCGGAGAACATGGAACAATAGTCACCAAGGACCGGAGGGCGCCTGCCCTCCGGTTGCCTCATACCTGACATGAGCCTGTCCCCAGAACTTTTGTTGCATGGCTATTCCATCGGTATCTTTCCGATGGCCGAGCATCGCGATGACCCCGACCTGTTTTGGGTCGATCCCAAGTTTCGCGGCGTCTTTCCATTGGACAGTTTCCACATTTCTCGAAGCCTGGCGCGCCGTATCCGAAACTGCGGGTTCGATTTCTCGATCGACCAGGACTTTTCCGGCGTCGTCGACGGGTGCGCCGACAGGGCAGATACCTGGATCAACGCCGAACTTCATGACCTGTACCGCCAGCTGCACCAAACAGGGTATGCGCATTCACTGGAAGTCTGGGAAAACAACACGCTGGTGGGCGGCGTCTATGGCGTGACCCTAGGCGCAGCATTCTTCGGCGAAAGCATGTTTTCAAGACGCAAAGACGCCTCGAAGATCGCCCTCGCCTATCTTGTGGACCGCCTGAGGCAAACCGGGTTCCGTCTGTTTGACACGCAGTTTCTGACCGCGCACCTGGCCTCTTTGGGCGCAATCGAAATTCCGCGCGGCGCCTACAAGAAAGAGCTGGAAAAGGCCTTGAACCACAGCGCCGATTTCTCGGTGCCGCTGAATCAATCGGCGGCGGGTGTGATACACCGTATGACCCAAACGTCATAACGCGCGTGATCCAGCGCATTCAATGCAGGGGAGGTTGCGATCATCCAACCGTCAAACAGCTGATCGGCCTTCCCACTCTCCCAGATGGTCAGATAGGCGAATGCGTCACCCGTTGGATTGTCAACAGGAAAACGGCAATCTCCCAAGGCAACATCCAGCCCAAAAATCGCTGCCGTCGCGCCGGTCTGCAATTCAACATCGACAGTCTGGCCGTTCACCTTGTCCAGGCCCCGCAGCATTGCCCCGGGCCCAGATTGAACTTTCTGCTGCGCGGCCGCACCTGTGGCGGCCAGCAACAAGGCAAGAATCGTGGCGCGCATCATTCGCTGCCGTCTCCGGCTACGAACTTGACCAGCAGCGAAATCAGGCTGACCGCGCCCTGCGTATCCTCGATCTCGTCGCCGGGATCAAAGTAGAATGGTGACCCACCTGGCATCACCTCGACGAAATTGCCCCCCAGCAAACCTTCTGAGGAAATGACAATGGCACTGTCGTCCGGCACCAGAATGCCGTTCGCAATCGTGAAAGTCGTGTCAGCGCGGTAGGTATCCGGGTTCAGGGTGACGCCCGTCACAGTCCCGATCTTGACGCCCGCAAGGCGCACATCCGTACCGACACCCACCCCCTCCAGAGATCTGAAAGACGCGCCCAGTTCATATCCAGCGGCACCTTGCGACAAGCCCGTCGATTGGCTGGCATAGACACCAAATGCAACGGCACCGGCCAATACGACGCCGCCGACAAGAACTTCGGTCCAGTTATGGGTCGACATTATCGCCTCGTTTATTCCGGGCTCCAGGCCTCATAGTCCTTACGTTCAACCGGTTCCGCGCGACGCAGAGATCCGGCAGGAGCATAGGCCAGCGCGGTGCCGGTCAGGTTTTCCTGATGTGGTTTTTCCCAGGATTTATGCGGCAGCGGTTTATCTGTCGGAGGCTCGTCCCAAGTGCGATGCAACCAACCATGCCATTCAGGATCAACCCGGCTGGCTTCGGCCTCGCCATTGAAGATAACCCAACGCTTGCTGTCATCAGCATTGCGGTAAAACACGTTGCCTTCATTGTCTTCGCCCACTTTCACGCCCTTGCGTGCAGTGTAGATCTGAGTGTTCAAAGTTGACCCATTCCACCAGGTCACGGCTCGCAAAAGACTGTTCAGGATTCCCATCGGGTGCCTCCGGCATTTCGTCGAAGAAAGGTATGGACCAAAGGCCCGCCAAGGTCCAGTGCCCCTGATACCACCTGCGTCACTCCGGCAAAAAGGCGGTCACTTCGATCTCAATCCTGTATTTCGGATCAATCAAACCGCATTCGATCATCGTCGCAGCCGGTGGATTGGCGCCAAAAGTCTCGGCCAGGATCGGCCAGCACGGCTCAAACTCGTTGCGGTCCGGCAACATGTAGGTGACCCGAACCACATCGTCGAAGCCTGCGCCTGCCTCAGCCAGCGCCTTGCCGATGATGTCCAGCGCAGACCGGCATTGCGCCACCACGTCCTCGCCCTGCCCGACGGTCCCGGCGACATGAACCCAGCCGCCCGCAACCACTGCGCGGCAGTACCCGACCTTGGCTTCGAACTCACCACCCGAAGAAATGCGCTGCACTGCCATAATCCGTCACCTTTGATGTTCGAAAACTTGCTTAAGCTTCCGCCGCCTGACCACGCATGACTTCGCGTGCGAGCGACGGATCCACAGCTTCATCTGGCTAAAAATATCCCGGGGGGATGCCCGAAGGGCAGCGGGGGCAGAGCCCCCTGAACCGGTTCAAGTGAAGTCCCGCCGTCGCGGTAAAAGCCCGGCCTCAGCCCGCCGAGGCCGATTCCTTGGCCGCATCGGCATAGATGAACAGCGGCTGCGCGTCGGACATCACCGCCTCTTCGTTCACCACAACCTCGCTGACATTTTTCATGCCCGGCAGTTCGAACATGGTGTCCAGCAGAATATCCTCGAGAATAGACCGCAGGCCGCGCGCGCCGGTTTTGCGCTCGATGGCCTTTTTGGCGATTGCTTTCAAGGCATCATCCGTAAAGGCCAGTTCAACATCTTCCAGTTCGAACAAACGCTGGTATTGCTTGACCAATGCGTTCTTGGGTTTGGTCAGGATGGTCACCAGCGCGTCTTCATCCAGATCCTCAAGCGTCGCCAGAACCGGCAGACGACCGACGAATTCCGGGATCAGTCCGAATTTCAGCAGATCCTCGGGTTCCAGATCTTTGAATATCTCACCTACACCGCGGTCGTCATTGTCGCGCACATCGGCGCCAAAGCCCATGGCAGAGCCTTTGCCACGTTGCGCGATGATCTTGTCCAGACCCGCAAATGCACCGCCACAGATGAACAGAATGTTCGTCGTGTCCACTTGCAGGAATTCCTGCTGAGGATGCTTGCGGCCACCCTGTGGGGGGACGCTGGCCACCGTCCCTTCCATCAGTTTCAGCAATGCCTGCTGCACGCCCTCACCCGACACGTCACGCGTGATCGAGGGGTTTTCGGATTTGCGAGTAATCTTGTCGACCTCATCGATATAGACGATGCCGCGCTGCGCGCGTTCGACGTTGTACTCACTCGCCTGCAACAGCTTGAGAATGATGTTTTCGACATCCTCACCAACATAGCCGGCTTCGGTCAGGGTCGTCGCGTCAGCCATGGTAAACGGCACGTCCAGAATACGCGCCAGCGTTTGCGCCAGCAGCGTCTTACCGCAACCAGTCGGACCGATCAGCAGGATATTCGACTTTGCCAGTTCGATATCGCTGCCCGCTTTCTGTGCGTGGTTCAAACGCTTGTAATGGTTGTGAACGGCCACCGACAGAACCCGCTTTGCCGTGGCCTGACCGATTACATAATCGTCCAGAACTTCACAGATATCCTTTGGCGTCGGAACGCCGTCAGATGACTTCAGTCCGCTGGCCTTGGTCTCTTCGCGGATGATGTCCATGCACAGCTCAACACATTCATCACAGATGAAAACCGTGGGGCCTGCGATCAGCTTACGGACCTCATGCTGGCTTTTGCCGCAGAAGCTGCAGTAGAGCGTGTTTTTCCCATCGCCGCCTGAATTCGTCGCCATGATCTACCTTTCGGGCTTCGTCCCTGCGCCCCTTTTCGGGGGCGCTTACACCTGTGTGTGCAGCTTAGGCCAGCACTCTGGCGGCTACAATCTCAAAATGACCCCCGCGCCGGTGACGCGGGGTATCGGCCTCAGGCCTCTTCCGTGTCCATTTTCGCTCGATTTTCAACGATCTCATCGATGTGACCCCATTCCTTGGCCTCTTCCGGGCTCATGAAATTGTCACGATCCAGCGCTTTTTCGACCGCCTTTTTCGTCTGCCCCGTATGACGTACGTAGATGTCATACAGGCGATCCTTCAGCTTTTGGGTTTCGGCCGCGTGAATCATGATGTCACTGGCCTGGCCCTGGTACCCGCCACTGGGCTGGTGCACCATGATGCGGCTGTTGGGCAGTGAAAAGCGCATTCCCTTCTCGCCCCCGGCCAGCAGGACCGAGCCCATCGAGGCCGCCTGACCGATCACCAATGTGGAACATTTCGGCTTGATGTATTGCATAGTGTCGTAAATCGACAAACCGCTGGTTACCACTCCGCCGGGCGAGTTTATGTAGATCGAGATTTCCTTGTTGGGGTTTTCAGCTTCGAGGTGCAGCAATTGCGCCACAACAAGATGGCTCATCCCATCATGAATCGGTCCGTTGATGAATATGATCCGCTCTTTCAGCAGGCGGGAGAAAATATCATAGGCGCGCTCGCCCCGGCTGGTCTGCTCAACGACCATGGGAACAAGTGTATTCATGTAGGTTTCTACGGGATCGAACATTCGTAACCTGCCTGTTTAGCTATGGATCGGGACAATATCCCAACAAGTGTTACCTGAGTCTTAGTGTCGGCTAAGGGGGGCTGCAAGGGGGGCAAGTGAGAACGCTGACCGAATGTGGATCATCATCAATCGTCAAGGCGAACCATCTGTTGTTTCCGGCAACGATCAGCAGATCGCCTTAAAGTGAATCATCTGCCCCCTCGCGTTGCGGGAACGTTCAATCCGAATTCCCCTTTCATACATCACGCTATTTTGATTCATACATATAGAAATGAATGTACGAAACATGTACTGAAGGGTCTCACACTCACGTCTCTTTACGTAACGGAAACAACGCCCGGCCAACGGGTTTGCAAGGAACTCAATCGATGGCACTTCCTCAGCTGTCCCAGGACATGTCAAAAGAAGATTTTGACCGCATGGTCACCAACGCGACACGCGCCTCTAATTTTCTCAAAGCGATAAGCCACGAAGGCAGATTGATGATCCTCTGCCATCTGGTGTCCGGTGAAAAATCCGTCACCGAACTGGAAGAATTGCTGTCCGCCAGGCAAGCCGCTGTATCACAGCAACTTTCCCGTCTGCGACTTGAAGGGTTGGTGATACCTCGCAGGGAAGGTAAAGCCATCTACTATCGTCTGGCGGATGATCGTCCCCGCCGCATGCTCGAAGTCGTTTACGAGCTCTTCTGCAGCGACGGCCCGACCTAGGAACTGGCTCCGGTTGAAAAAAGGTGCTACCGAAAAACAATCGAGCACCAAGGAGACGAACATGATCCGCGTAATTCTGATGGGCCTGAGCCTGTTTGCACTGACTGCCTGCGAAACCGCCAAAGGCGCCGGCAAGGATATCGAAAAAGCCGGAGATGCCATCCAAGGCGCAGCAACCGACGTGCAGGAAAGCCTGTAATACACTTTATTTTGCGCCGCGCGCGGGCCTTCTCTCAATATGTAGTTGAAAGACATGGCATGCCGCGGTAGCTTTCCCTTACAGGTGCATAGACGCGGCATTGCATCATCTGACGCTAAATCGGGGCTCTTTCGCATACGCAGAAGAGCCCCGGTCCCTTTCGGCAGGGGTGAGTGGTAGCCTGTACGAAACCGAAATCCGGCAAAGGAAAAGGCGCCAGGTGCGCAGACGCGGTCTTTGCATGCGTCCTTTCGGACACTCCTGACGCCTTACCGGGTCGATGCGCTCCGAAGAGCACCCGATCCAGTTGCTACAGCCCCCTGAGAGACTGCAGCGGCTGCATTGTCCCCGAAGAGACATCACAGCGTGCATCGGCCCTCTGAGAAGGTAACCATCCGACTTGGGCATGAAGCCCTCACTCGGCTGATCACCCACCGGTAAGCCATTGCAGTTCAACGCAAATCCTAAGATCCAGTCTCTCTGCCAAGACCCCCGGGCCTTTGCGTCCCACCTTCGGTTTCCGAAGAACCTGTGTGGTTTTCAGACTGTTGCAGCACGCCTTGTATCTGACAAGAAAATAGCACTGCAGCATGAAAATTAGACGGGGATAAATTGTTGGTATCTGCCGGGAAATCTTTGTGGATAATCCGAGAAGTTTCGACTCCACGCATGTTTGTCCCGGGACATTTTCAGGCCTGAACCTGAGCCCGGCTTTTGGCCCAATGCTGCGGGCGCAAAGGCCACCGCACGCGCCATTAGTTGAGAATTGCGGGGTTTGTACAACTCTCGGACCACCAATCTTTCGAATCGTACATACGGAGATTCGCCGATGCGTTGCACCATTTCCCATGCGCGCGCCCATTTGGGCGCTTTGGTCACCCGCGCACAGGACCCGCGCGAAGTGATCATACTGACCCGGCACGGCAAACCGCTGGCCGCTCTGGTCTCGGTCGCAGAAGCGAAGCGGATCTGGCATTTGCAGGATGATGACGAGATCGGGTGGAAACACCCGCTGTCGGGCATTCGCGGAATGTGGTCGCGGGGACGCAACATCCCCGGAATGGAACCGGGACCGGACGGCAGCTATGTCACCGCGCGCGAAGCCGCGCTGAAGGTTCGCGAGATCCAGATGACCCGCGCCGAGGAACGCCGCATTCTTGCGCGGGGTGGTCTGGTTCCTATCGCAGGCGGTGAACTGGCCGCCCGGCCCGTCTCCGCGCTGTGGAGACGATTGTTCAGTTTTTGAGAAGCGGTCCGACCCGCACGTGGCAACCTACTAACCTCCGCCGCAGTCAAAATTGCAGCAGCGATACTTACCCCCTACAATCGTCCGGGCCGGACACGCTTCAGTTCACCTGACGTTCCAGAACGGTGCTGTAGGTCGTTCCGTTCCGCAGGCTACGGAAATCGGCAAAGATCTTGCCATCTTCGTACCGCGCATCGATCAACGCATTCGCGCCGATCAGCAGAGGTGAGGTTTCGACGATGCCGATACTGCCCGTCCCATCGAGGCTGATGGTGCCGGTGGCCTCGTATTCATTCCAGTCGGAATCGCCATCGCGACGCCATTTGCTGTGCCCCCAGAAAACGTTGCCGTCCTGAAGCTGCACATCCAGCATCCATTCGGCCTGATTGAACCGGGGCTGATCGCCTTTGTAGTAATGGCTGGGCTGAACGGTCGTGTAAGACCCCAGCCAGGTGCCGCGCAGGTCGGGCGTGGTATCGGCCAGCGCGGCCGTTCCAAGGGCGAGGGTCGTGGCCAAAGCGGCTGCTCCGGCAGTCATGTATCTGGTCATGGGCTCTCTCCTTCTGTCTGGTCAACAGATTGGGAGCGCCCGGGCGGGTTGCAACTTACTTAAGGGAAACTTCATGATTGGTTCAGCGGGGGCTTAGAATGGTGCTTCAGGCCCAGGCCAGAGCTGTCCCAACAATGACCAGCGCGATGCCGATCCCCTCGCGATAGGAAAAGTTCTCGCCAAACAGGAAATACGAGGCGATGGCGATCAGCACGACCTCGGCCCCCAGAATGCCGGTATAGATGATGCCCAATCGTTCGTTGCGCAGCGCGGCAAGTTCCAGCGTCGCGGCGGCCAGCAACGTGGCAACAATCAAAAGGGTCAGGCCAACACCGGGGATCTTCCACCAGAACTTCATCGAGATCATGGCAACGGAATAGAGACCCGCCGACCCGAGGGCGATGATGGGGATCATGGATGTGGACATAGGGGCCTCCTGCCAAGGTTGCCGTCAGGTCAACACTAGCAGGCGGGCGAGGTCGGGGCGGTGAGGTTGGTTACAGACCCGGTCAGAACACAATCGCGATGAGCTCGGCCAGCCCGATCAGGCCGAGCAACACATTTGACGTCAGGATCAAGCCTTTCATGTTGTGCGATTTGACACCCTTGCCAAAATTCGACGCCGACATGTCCTCATCCATGTCGTCCCGCAGGTTCGCGACATCGGCCAAAGCTGTGCTGCCTGCCAGAATGCCATAGGCCGCAGTGGCAATGACCAGAACAATCAGAACCAGCGAAACCCCTTGAGCGCCAAACCCGATAATGGCAGCGAGCGCCACATAGGCAAAAATTGTCGTCCGCATGATGTAATAGTAATGATCCAGACGGCCCATCGATGTTCTTGAACGCAGAGTCTGATCCATGACAATTCCCCCTGTTTATCAATTGATTGGAATGGGGGGAGTGTAGCATCGATTGTGGTATTTCCGAAATTCGAACATTCGTTCCACAACTGTAGGGCGGGGTGAGGCCCGCCTCGGACACTGTCCAGTGGACAGTTTCAGGGCCGAACGGGCGGAGCCCCAGGCGCAATCGCGTGTGCAACAGTTGATCAGGAGCGATGAGGGCCGCGACCAACCCGAGGGGAGGCGCAAACGCGCCGCCCCATGGGGGCGGGTCGGCGCTACCGGGTGGGAGGCACAGCAAATGCGACCAAACGATTGACAAATATCCCAGAAATAGCTGACTTACAGCAAGCCCCACCTGTAGTAGATAAACCAACGCAACAGGCGGCAATCTTAGATCTCTAGTATCAGGCTCGACCAATATGAAAAGATTTCATGCTAGCAACATTATTTTTTGCCTATCGATCATAGTCACGGGCCTCATACTATTGCTACTTAGTACAAATAGTTGGAGCTATAGCCAGTTCGACATTTCATCTGCTCTGTCGATGATCGGTTCGTTCCTTGTAGTAGCGGCGATCGTAAGCTTCTATTTTGAGAATTTTGCTAAGTTCCAAATGTTTGAAGAGGTTTTTGAAAGAGTCATCGGAAGCGCGAGTGCATTTAGAGCTGGCGTATTTGAGCACTATCAGAACTCTAAGGATATAAATTTCTCTGAAAAAATTAGAAAAAGCAAGTCGCTCACCACGTTCTTTACTTATTCGGACGGATTCCTCAAACGCTACAAGGAAGAAATAGAAGAGCACATTAAGAAGGGTGGCAGTATCAAGTTTTATTTTATTGCCGATAACGCGCCAATAATAGAAATGATGAAAAAATCAGGCTGGAATCAAGAAAGCATTTCAGCAAACTATGCATATCTTAAAAATTTTGCGAACGAGCATGATCAAAACGAAAATGTTCAAGTGATATTCTGCGATGCTGTGCCCAGATACTCTGCAGTAGTCTTTGATCATGAGATGTACATAATTGAGCAAACAAACTCCAAAGGGCAACGCGCTGTTCCTGCAATGAAAATAGACGGTGGCGGCTACCTGGCAGAGTTCTATAGAGATGACCTAAAAAGGCTCGAAGGTTGATGGATAAAAAGTTGAACTCAGCGATAGTCGCTTTCACTGAAAAATTCAGTGAAGAGAAGCTTTTGGAGTTGCTCCGGAAGTCTATTGGTGACGATCCAAGCGACACTTTGACTATTATCGCTGACAAAGGACTGCACCACATCCCCAAAGAACTCTGCATTGGAGAAACATATGTTTTTTCCTCAGGTCAGATTAATGTGGAAACGGATAGCACCACTCAGCGCTTTCTAGTTGAACGGATGCGAGAACTAGCGAAAGTACTAAAAGAAAAAAATTGGACGAAAGTCCGCATTATCGTTTCGGGGCACGCCTTACTTTCCATGCAAATAAAACTCTTAGTTTACAGAATCTTACATATCGACAGCGAAGACATTGCATACTTCGGACCAGATGGATATAGAACGATTTCCGTCAACTTTAGAAAAGACGTTCTTCTAGCTAGCGATTCTTAGCCGATTGCTTGCTGGAAACCAAATCACGCGGAAAATTATTTCAATTCAAGGCTGACTGCGCCAACCGCTTTCGCCTACCCGCCGAAAAAATGGCCAGCTTTTAGCTGTCCACCAGCACTATTACTGCAACCGGGTGCCGCACGCGTTTGGCTTTGCCAAACGCTTTCGCGCACTCGCACTTAAAATGGATTACGAATCCATTTTAAGTGCGGAAATAAACGCCTCCTGCGGGATATCCACCTTCCCGAACTGACGCATCTTTTTCTTACCCGCCTTTTGCTTGTCCAGCAGTTTGCGTTTCCGCGTGGCGTCGCCTCCGTAGCATTTTGCGGTCACGTCCTTGCGCAGCGCCGAGAGGGTCTCGCGCGCGATGACCTTGCCTCCGATGGCGGCCTGGATCGGAATTTTGAACATGTGGCGCGGGATCAGGTCCTTGAGCTTTTCGCACATCGCCCGGCCTCGCATCTCGGCCCGGTCGCGGTGAACCATGGTCGACAGCGCGTCGACCGGTTCGTCATTCACCAGCACCGACATCTTGACCAGATTGTCCTCGGTATAGCCGGTCATCTGGTAGTCGAACGAGGCATAGCCCTTGGTCACCGATTTCAGGCGGTCGTAGAAGTCGAAAACAACCTCGTTTAGCGGCAGGTCATAGACGACCATGGCGCGGGAGCCCGCATAGGTCAGGTCCATCTGGATGCCGCGGCGGTCCTGGCAGAGTTTCAGCACGTCGCCCAGGTATTCATCCGGCACAAGGATGGTCGCCTTGATGCGCGGCTCCTCGATATGGTCGACCTTCGAGGGGTCGGGCATGTCGGCGGGGTTGTGCAACTCGATCATCTCGCCGTCTTTCATGTAGACGTGATAGATCACCGACGGCGCGGTGGTGATGAGCTCGATATCGTATTCGCGTTCGATGCGGTCGCGGATGACCTCAAGATGCAGCAGGCCCAAGAAACCGCAGCGGAAGCCAAAGCCAAGCGCGGCCGAAGTTTCCATTTCAAAGCTGAAGCTGGCATCGTTGAGCGCCAGTTTGTCGATTGCATCCCGCAGGTCTTCGAATTCGGCGCTGTCCACTGGGAACAGACCGCAGAACACCACCGGCTGCGCGGGTTTGAAGCCCGGCAGTGCGACTTCGGTCCCGTTGCGGTCATTGGTGATGGTGTCACCTACGCGGGTGTCGCGGACCTGTTTGATGGATGCGGTCAGGAATCCGATCTCGCCGGGGCCAAGCGAGTCGACCATCTGCATCTCGGGGCGGAAGACGCCGACACGGTCGACATGGTGCAGGGTGTTGTTTGACATGAACTTGACCCGCATCCCCTTTTTCAGCGTGCCGTCCATGATGCGGACCAGAACGATGACGCCCAGATAGGCGTCGTACCACGAATCCACCAGCATCGCCTTGAGAGGCGCGTCCAGATTGCCCTTCGGTGCGGGCAGGTGCTGTACGATTGCTTCCAGAGTTTCGTGGATGCCCTGCCCCGTCTTGGCGGAAACCTGAATGGCGTCGGTTGCGTCGATGCCGATCACATCTTCGATCTGTTCGGCGACACGGTCACAGTCGGACGCGGGCAGGTCGATCTTGTTCAGCACCGGCACGATCTCATGATCGGCGTCGATGGCCTGATACACGTTCGCCAGCGTCTGCGCCTCGACCCCTTGGGTCGAGTCGACCACCAGCAGCGAGCCCTCGACCGCGCGCATCGACCGGCTGACCTCATAGGCAAAGTCCACGTGGCCGGGGGTGTCGATCAGGTTCAGCACGTATGCCTCGCCATTGTCGGCGGTATAGTCGATGCGAACCGTGTTGGCCTTGATGGTGATGCCACGCTCGCGCTCGATATCCATGCTGTCGAGCAACTGTTCCTTCATGTCGCGATCCTTCACCGTTCCGGTCTCTTGGATGAGCCGGTCAGCAAGGGTGGATTTGCCATGGTCGATATGCGCGACGATGGAGAAATTGCGGATATGAGCGAGGTCTGTCATGGGTTGGGGATATGTAGAGGAATCGTGGATTGGTCAATGGGGATGTGAATGATCCAGCTAGGGGAATTATATCTAGAAGACCACGACGCCGAGAAGTGGTTCAACAGCTTAGATGAAAGCATCGCTGAACAAGTCGCCTCTTTGGCCGCGCTACGAGCCTTCTTGGTCACTTTGGCAGTCGCCACAAGACAACCAAAATTTGACCTAACACACTGGCGGGAAACACACGCAGATATTCGACTTGCGCTCTGTATTGTGAACAAAGCCTACTTGCCTTGGCGGCCTACCTTTTCATCTCCCCCCTCGACCTTCCAACAAATGGCTCATGCGGAGCTTGATGTTACGTTAACAATTCAGTCAAAGTTCGCAACTTACTGTTTAGAAAACGCAAACGGCACCGAAAGAGAACACTGGTTTGAAGCACTGAAATTTTGCGCTTTGGCTCTCGCGAAGCTATCTTCTGGACATTCATCTGGATTCAAACAAGCTCAAAAAGCGGTATCACTCACTTGGTCACGAGTCATCGAACACGCTAAAGAAGACGCAACAGATCTCAATTCAACGCGCTTCACTGAAATTGCCGCGCCGCTTTTTTCCGAGGACTGGCTATCGGGTGAGCTTTCAAGTCTTTGGAAATTTGCTATAGCTCGATACGATAACGACCCGCCGGAAGGCCCTCGCTTCCAATACTGGCGTGATTGGTATCGTGGATTGCTAATCGGCAAGCCCTTGGACCTAGAGCTGCAATATCGACTATTTGTGATAGATGATACGATTTGGGATGAAGGTCCAGAAGCAGTTTCGGAAGAAATCGAGAAAATCCATGCGAGATTGCAAACCGAAAGAGCCCTAACTGAACTTAAAGATAGTTTGAGCACTCAAACCATCGCGCGCCACGGTATCGGAGGGAACAACCCTCCTGAGAGCATCGAAGACGAACGGTTGTCCGGCGCGATAACCTTGATCTGGGAAGCGACCGAAGAACTCTCGACGGCTTTGGAAGAGGACCGCCCTGCTCGCGAGAGGATTGAGGCTATTCTTGCTAAGTTTAAAGCAGGACTGGTTGGCTTACTCAAGTGGTGCGTTGGCAAGGCAAATTTAGCAGTTGGCACTGTGATCGTTGTAGGCTCAACCAAAGGCACTACAGCGATCGTTGACGCTTACATAGCTAAACACCCGGAGAAAATTGAAGCGTTGATCGAGGCCATTGAAAGGTGGCTCCCGCTCCTGTCCTGACCGGTGCCGGGCTGAAACCCGGCCTACGGGGGTGGCGGGATTGTATCGTTTCCGGCTCGTGCAATCACTTTTTCGCAACGTATGATTGATCCGCGCGCCCATTTGATTCATACTCCGCCGCAGACCGAGAGGGGCGCAAGACACCTCCGGGCAGGCAAAAACGAGGCTCGAGTATGAAACAGTTCCTCTTAATCGCATTTTGTGCGGCATCGCTGACGGCGGTGGCTCCGGTTGCGGATGCGGCGCAGATCAAGCGGGCGTGTCTGGCGTCGGACCGGTCGGCGGCGACGCGGGATCGGTGCAGTTGCATCCAGCGCGTGGCGGATCAGGCGCTTACCCGCAGCGATCAGAAAACCGTGGCCAAATGGTTCACCGACCCCCATCAGGCGCAGGAGTTGAAGATGTCGCAGACCGCGCGCGACGATGCGCTGTGGGACCGGTATCAGAACTTTGGCCAGATGGCGCAGGCGATCTGCAGCTAAGCCCCTCTGAAACCTTGACCTGATCCACGCTGCGCCCCAGAAAGGCGCAGCGAAAGGTGTATCTTATGGTGATGAAAGGGCTGACCCTAAGGGGCCTTGAGGTGTTCGAGGCTTTGGCGCGGACGGGATCGGTGGCACAGGCCGCCGAGATCACGGGGCTCAGCCAGCCATCCGTTTCCCAACAGTTGCGCAATCTGGAAAAGGCTCTGGGCACCGAACTGGTCGATCACGGGCGCCGACCGATGCGCCTGACGCAGGCCGGGCGCAGTTTTCTGGTGCGGGCCGAGGCGGTTCTGGCCGAGCTGCAAATGGCACAAAGCGAATTGTCGGTCATGGATCTGGGGCATCTGACCACGCTCTCCATCGGATTGATCGACGACTTCGACAATGACCTGACCCCACGGCTGGCCACTCTGCTGGCGGACAGTCTGACCCGATCGAATTTCAAACTGATCACCTTGTCGAGCCTCGATCTGTTCGAGGCCTTGGCCGAACAACGCCTGCATATGGCCGTCACCGCCCATAGCGGAGAAGTGCTGGAAGGGGTGGTCGAGTACCCTCTGGTCCGGGATCCGTTCATTCTGGTTGCGCCTCAGGGGGCGGGCGGAGTGGAGGCTGTGCAGAACAGCCTGCCATATCTGCGCTATGCCCGCGAGCAGCTGATCAGCCGGCAGATCGAGGCGCATATGGCGCGCGGCGCGCAGGAGTTCGAGGAACGGTTCGAGATCGGCTCGCACATGGCGCTTATGGCCATGGTTGCACGGGGTCTGGGTTGGGCGATCACGACGCCGCTGGGCTTCATGCGCGCAGCGCGTTTTCATGACGGGCTGGAGGCCCACCCTGCCCCGTTCGGGGATTTCTCGCGCAGCATATCATTGCTGGCGCGAACGGGCTGGTCCGATCAGGTGCCGCAGGAGGTCGCGGGCATGACACGGCGTCTGATGCAGAACCAGATCGTTGACCCGGCTTTGGCCAAACTGCCCTGGCTGAGCGGATCGCTGCGGGTGATCGGCGGTTAACTGTCCAGATGGGCAGCAAGGCCGTCAACCGCTGCCTCGATCAGGTCCAGCGCGCCATCGAAATCCCGTGTGTAATAGGGGTCAGGCACATGATCCGCGCCGGTCTCAGGGGCGAAATCGGTCAGCAGGTGCACCGGGGTGTCACTGCCGGCGGGGCGCAGATTCTCGATATCCGCGATGTTGTTGGCGTCCATGCCCAGGATCAGGTCGAAGCGGTCGAAATCGGCAGCGGTGAACTGACGCGCGCGCAGGTCGCCCAGATCGATTCCCCTGACCTTCGCAGCTGCCTGCATTGGGCCGTAGGGCGGTTTCCCCGCATGCCAGCCCATGGTTCCGGCACTATCGGTTACGTGATGCGGCGCGCGGGCGCGAAAAACGCCCTCTGCCGCAGGCGAGCGGCAGATATTGCCCAGGCAGACAAAAAGGATACGGTGTGACATGCATTATGCTGTACCGCGCGGAGGAGAAATGGAAAAGATCGTGATTCTGACCGGGGCCGGAATATCAGCCGAGAGCGGGTTGAGCACCTTTCGCGATGAGGGTGGATTGTGGGCCCAGCACCGCATCGAGGATATCGCCACGCCGGAAGGATTCGCCCGCGATCCCGCACTGGTTCAAGGGTTTTACAATGCGCGGCGGGTTCAGGCCTCCGAAGTTCAACCCAATGCCGCTCATGAAGCACTGGCCCGGCTCCAACGGGACTGGCCCGGAGACGTCGTGATCGTGACCCAGAACGTGGACAGCCTGCACGAGGCGGGCGGCGCAAAGGATGTCATCCACATGCACGGAACTTTGGCGGGCGCGCTGTGTTCAGCCTGTGGCCATCGCTGGACCGCCCCGCCCGAAATGGCGGTTGGGGAATCCTGCCCCGCCTGTGCGCGGCCCACGGCCCGGCCCGATGTGGTCTGGTTTGGCGAGATGCCCTATTTCATGGACGAGATTTATGACCACCTGAGCAGCGCGTGGCTTTTTGCCGCCATTGGCACCTCGGGTCAGGTTTATCCGGCGGCAGCGTTCGTGCACGAGGCACAAGCGGCGGGCGCTCGGACGATCGAGATCAATCTGGAACCGTCGCCGGGCGCATCCGGGTTTGATGAAAGAGTTGTCGGCAAAGCGACCCAGACAGTTCCGCGATGGGTCGGGCACCTGCTTGCGCCGCATAGTTAAAGTACAGACAACACTCGCTTAATTCGGTTAGAATGCCCCCGAAGCGACTGGAGGACAAGACATGACGGATCAGGACCCCCGGACCGGTGAAATTCTGGATGAAGGCAGCATGGCGGGGCGCGACATGCTGGGAGAGCAGCTTTCCAGCCTGTGGTGGACCTTTCTGCTGCGCGGAGTATTGGCCGGGCTTGTCGGTATTGCAGCACTGTTCTGGCCGTCTGGCAGCATCGCGTTGCTGCTACGGCTGGTTGGCGTGCTGCTGATCCTCGATGGTGGCCTGACGCTTTTGGGCGTTGGGCGTCGCGGGGTAATGGGCGGTGCTGCAATCGGTGCGCTTCTGATCGGGCTTGTCCTGCTGATCTGGCCGGAAGGGACGGTCAAACTGGCCTTTTTCCTCATGGGCGCATGGGCGCTGATTGTCGGGATCGGTTCGCTGGCGGCATCCGGGCAAATGCACGAGAGAGACCCTCAACGCGGCTCCATGCGCGTCTCGGGTTTTGTCGCGCTTGTGGTCGGGCTTGTTTTGATGATCTGGCCAGCGGTCGCGCTTGTTGCACTTGGATGGGGCATCGCCTTTTCGGCACTGGCCATCGCCGCGGTCATGTTCTGGCTGGCATCCCGATTCCGCCAGGCCGGTGACCGCGTCGGTATGAAAAACGTCAACAAATAGCACCAGCGGCGGCCGCAGGAACAACAGGCCGGGCAATGCCCGGCCTGACGCATGGATGACGGCCGCAGCGCGGCCCGAAGACAGGCGTTGCCCTAGTTCGAATGAGATCCGTGCCCACCCATGTCCTGACGCTCCAGATCGACCGGGATTTCGATCTCAACCTCGCCAGCCTTTTCAAAGATCAGCGTCACCGGAACCATGGCGTCCTGCTCGAACGGTTCGGTCAGCCCCATGAACATCACATGGTCGCCGCCGCGTTTCAGCATGTGGGTTTCGCCTGCCGGAATGGCAAAGCCTTCCTCGACATGCACCATCTTGGCCACGCCATTGTCGTCGACTTTGTGCGTGTGCAGTTCAACCCGAGCAGCGGCATCCGACGTCACGCCGACCAAACGGTCGTCCGCATCGCCCAGATTCTGGATCATCATGAACGCGGCACCTGCCTTGGCGGTCTTTCCCGACGACCGGGCAAAGGCGTCATCAACTTTGATAGTGCCTTCGGCAACAGCGGGCATGGCCAGGGTCACGGCGGCCAGGGTTGCAAACAGAGTAGTTTTGAGGGACATCGTGCCTCTCCTGTATTGTAGGTTTGAAAAAGTAGTGTCTTCAAACACGTACAGGCGGCGCGCGCGCCGGGGTGCCGGGGACCGGCAAGGCGATTTGATTGACCAGATGTCGCAGCGGCGCTATCCGCGCCTGCTCTGGTGCCATAGGCATGGGCGGCTGGGCAATGGCGACCGCGCCCATCAGGGACAGCGCGTAATCCGGGCAGTAATGCGGTGGCGCGGTGGGCTGTCCGTCTTCGTCCATATAGACAACGACCGGACCGGTGCCTGTGCACAACACCATCTGACCCACGGCCCTGTCCATGCCGCGGGACACAGCAAGGCCCTGCCCCGTCAGAACCAAAAGCAGGGACAGAGCATAAGGCAGGAATCGTGTTATGGCAGGTCTCATCCTGACCCGGGTATAGGTCAGTCAGCAAAGTAGCTTCAAGCGCCAAAGGGTCGCGCTTGAAGCTGGTTTCAGTAATCAATTCCCGGTCGTTTCACCTTGCTTGTATTGAAGCTGGTGTGGGAACGATTCACCCTGCGCTGCATCCGCGTACAAGCCGAAATTGCTTTGCGAAAAACCGCGGCCAGAAACAGGAAAAGGTAGAAACTTTTTAACGTCATAGTGAGGCCCCCGCCTGATGAATGACAGTGACGATAGGTCAGATTCGGCTTTCCGTATGTGAAGCAATTCACCAATGGCGAGAAATAATTTCGAATTTGAAAACAAAGCAGGGCAGCAGCGGGCGTCTCAAAACAAAAAAGCCCCGCACCTCAGAGGTGCAGGGCCTGAAATACCGTAAGCGAAAAGGCTTAGGCCGTGGCTTGCGCCTTGGCGATTTCCTTCTTCACTTTCAGCGCGTTAGCCGACAGTTCTTCATCTTTGGCTTTGGCCAGGAATGCGTCCAGACCACCGCGGTGGTCAACCGAACGCAGGGCGGCTGCCGAGATGCGCAGCTTGACGCCGCGGCCCAGGGTCTCGGACTGCAGGGTAACGTCATTCAGGTTCGGCAGGAAACGACGACGAGTTCTGTTTTTGGCATGGCTGACATTGTTGCCAGTCATCGGGCCTTTTCCGGTCAGTTCGCAACGGCGCGACATGGTTTCTTCCTTTGTTTCTGGAGGCCGGGCACAAAGCCCTCGGCCAAATCACAAGGGGCACAACCCGAAGTCGCGCCCGAAAACTGGTTGGATGCGTGTAGTGGGAATCGCAGGAAGCGTCAAGACGGACCGAACGAATTCTTTCATTTTGCGCCCGCCTTTGAAACCTTGCCCCCTTTCACCCCGTCAGCTCAGTGTGCCAAGCAGTTCTTCGGCCGCGCGGGCCGGGTTCAGACGCCCGGCCGAGACTTCAGCGTTCAGGCGTTCCATCTCAGCCTTGGCCTGCGGCGTGTCGAGCCGTGCCAGAAGCGCATGGCGGACTTCCTGATCGAACCAGTATCGCGCCTGGGCGGCCCGGTTGGCTTCCCAGATACCGTTGTCGCGGCGCCACCGGGTCAGGGATTGCATCTCGTCCCAGGCTTGCTCCAGCCCCTGTTCTTCGACCGCTGAAACGGTCATTGCCTTGGGGAAACCTTCGGGATCCTGCGGGCGCTTGCGCAGCAATCGCAACGCGCCGGCATAGTCTGCGCATGTCCGGGTCGCCGTGGCCTTAAGGTCGCCATCCGCCTTGTTGATCAGGATGATATCGGCCATCTCCATGATGCCACGTTTGACACCCTGCAATTCGTCCCCACCCGCCGGGGCCAACAGCAACAGGAACAGGTCCGACAATTCGGACACCACCGTTTCAGACTGCCCGACGCCCACGGTTTCAATCAGCACCACGTCATAGCCTGCGGCCTCGCACAGGGCGATGGCCTCGCGGGTCCGTCGGGCAACGCCGCCGAGATGGCTCTGGCTGGGGGAGGGGCGAATAAAGGCGTTCTTCTCGCGGCTCAGGCGTTCCATCCGGGTTTTGTCCCCCAGAATCGAGCCCCCCGAACGGGCAGAGCTGGGATCGACTGCCAGAACCGCGACACGCAGCCCCTGCCCCGTCAGCATCATGCCAAAGCTTTCGATGAAGGTGGACTTGCCCACCCCGGGCGTACCCGACAAACCGATCCGGAGCGCCTGACGCCCCGATCCTGCGAGCTGGGCCAACAGCTCGCTGGCCTGTGCACGATGATCGGCGCGATTGCTTTCCACCAGAGTGATCGCGCGGGCCAGCGCCCGGCGCTCGCCCTTCAAAATCCTGTCGCTGAGGCTGTCTGTCTGCATTCTTGTCCCGATCCTAGAGGCAGGAATAGTTGCCGCGCTCGGGGGGCGTTTGTCCAGACCGCAGGTCTCCGGAAATGCGATCAAAGCGAAAGCTGCGTCAATTCGTGCGTTGCTTGGCCGTTCAGGGTTGATTCTGCCGCCCCGGTGTCACCAGAACGTGCGCGGCGCGAGAACTGGACGACACCAGCATGATCGCGGATAAGAACCGGATGACGATACGCCTGCCCATCGACGACGCCATTCCCGAACTGCTGCACAGATTGTGCGCGCAGGGCCGCGCGGTATTGCAGGCCCCACCGGGGGCGGGCAAGACCACGCGGGTTCCCCTGGCAATGCTCGAGGCGGGTTTGTGCGAAGGCAGGATCGTGATGCTGGAGCCCCGGCGGCTGGCGGCCCGGGCCGCTGCCGAGCGGATGGCCGAGACCCTGGGAGAGCGCGCAGGGCAGACCGTGGGATACCGTGTGCGCGGCGAGGCGAAAGTGTCGAAAGACACCCGGATCGAGGTGGTGACCGAAGGCATCCTGACCCGGATGCTGCAATCCAACCCGGATCTGCCGGGAATTGGCGCAGTGATTTTCGATGAATTCCACGAACGGTCTCTGAACGCCGATCTGGGGCTGGCCTTGTGCCTCGAAGTGACCGACGCATTGCGGGACGATCTGATCCTGCTGGCCATGTCAGCCACGCTGGATGCGGATCCCGTCGGTGCGTTGATGGCGGCCCCTCTGGTCACATCGGACGGGCGCAGCTTTCCGGTTGAGACGCGCTGGCTGGATCGGCCATTGGGGCCGCAAGCGCGACGGTTGGATGCGTTGATCGATCTGGTGGTGCAGGCCGAGCGTGAGACCCGGAAGTCCGGCGGCGGAATTCTGGTTTTCCTGCCGGGAGAGGGTGAGATCCGACGCGCTGAAAGCCTTTTGAACGGTCGGTTGCCCGACAGTTGCGTGGTGCGCCCGTTATTCGGAGCCATGCCCTTTGCGGCCCAGCGTGCCGCGATTGCCCCGGTGGAACAAGGGCGCAAAGTCGTGCTGGCGACGTCGATTGCCGAAACTTCGCTGACGATCCCCGACATCAAGGTCGTGGTGGATATGGGACAGGCCCGGCGGGCTCGGTTCGATCCGGGATCGGGCATGTCCCGGCTGGTGACCGAACGGGTGACCCGGGCCGAGGCCACACAGCGCACGGGCCGGGCCGGACGGGTGGCCGAAGGGGTGTGTTACCGGCTCTGGTCGAAGGGGGAAGACGGTGCGCTGGCCGCCTACCCGCCTGCCGAGATCGAAGCGGCGGATCTGACCGGGCTGGCGCTGGAACTGTCCCTGTGGGGCGCTGACGCGGCCGATCTGGCCTTTCTGACTCCACCTCCCGAGGGGACGATGGCCGAGGCGCGGGCTTTGCTGTCAATGCTGGGCGCACTCGATACCAATGGGCGGATCACCGATCATGGGCGCGCCCTGGCGGCACTGCCCTTGCATCCCCGGCTGGGGCACATGCTTGTGCGGGCCGGTCCGAACGCCGCCCTGTTGGCAGCGTTGATGGCCGAGCGTGACCCCCTTCGCGGCGCGCCGGTGGATATCACCCTGCGGCAAGAGGCGCTGCGCGATCCCCGGGCCTTTCAGCGCAACAGGGTCTGGCAGGTCAACATGGGCGCAGTGGATCGGATCAATGCCGAAACCAGACGGCTGCGGAAACAGGCCAAGGGCGACTCGGTCGATCTGAGCCCCGCCGCCATGGCCGGGCTGGCCTATCCTGACCGCATCGGACAGCGGCGCAAGGGCGACGCGCCGCGCTATGTGCTGTCAGGGGGGAAAGGCGTTGTTCTGGACAGTGCGGATTCACTGGCCAACGCTCCGTTTCTGGTCGTCATCGACACGGATGGCAACCCGCGCGAGGCGAAGGTCCGGATGGCCACCCAGATTTCGGAACGCGACATCCGCGATCTGTTCGCGGATCAGATCGGCTGGGTCGAGACCTGCGCCTGGTCCAAACGCGAGCGGCGCGTCGTGTCGCGGCGGCAAGAGCGGTTCGGTGCGATCACATTGGACGACCGCATCTGGAAGGACGTCCCGGACGACGCCGTGGCCCGCGCGATGCTGGATGGGATACGCGATCTGGGCCTGCGGCTGGAGGGTGCCGCCGCGCGCCTGGCCGCCCGTGTCGAACTGGTGCGCGCCGATGGCGTCGATCTGCCCGATTTTTCGGTCGCAGGCCTGATGGCCGATATGGAAGACTGGTTGCTGCCCATGCTGTCAGGGGTCAAAAGCGCCGAAGACTGGAAGAAATTCGATCTTTTGCCCGCCCTGCGCGCCCGGCTGGACTGGGCGCAGACGCAGGAACTGGACCGGCGCGCTCCGGGGTCATTTGAAACGCCGCTGGGGCGCAAGGTGCCAATTGATTACAGCGCGGCCGTACCGGAAATCTCGGTCCGTTTGCAGGAAGTGTTTGGCGTGACCCGACACCCGGCGATCGGCGGCCAGCCTTTGAAGATCACTCTGCTGTCACCGGCGCAGCGCCCGATCCAGATAACGCGTGACCTGCCCGGTTTCTGGGCGGGCTCTTACGCGGATGTACGCAAGGACATGAGGGCGCAATACCCCAAACACCCCTGGCCCGAAGACCCGACCCAGGCTGATCCCACGCTGAGGGCAAAACGCAGACGTGACTAGAACCGTCAGCAAAGCCCGAGCCTTGCCCAAAATCCACAAAACAACCCAGAAAACCCTCAAGAATCGGCCAAACCCGGCCAATACTGGAAGGTTTAATTGAAACTCACCATTTCCGTTGTTAAGTCGTATCAACTTTGAAGGCATAGAGTAGACTGACAAAAAAACTGATGAATGCATGGCTGCAAAATATCTGGGAAGAGGTCGGGCGACCGCTGTTCCTGCGCCCCCGACGGGTGCAGTTTGCGGCGTTATGCACCCGCGTTTACGACGGGCACGATCAGGTTCTGCTGATCACCAGCCGTGACACCAAACGCTGGATCATCCCGAAAGGCTGGCCCATCGATGGTTTGAGTGGCGCGGAAACAGCCCTTCAGGAGGCCTGGGAAGAGGCCGGAGTGCGCGCGGATGCAGTTCACGATGAACCCGTCGGCCAATTCACCTATGACAAGATCCTCAAAAACGGATCAGCGCAACCGGTATTGACCAATGTCTACAGGATTTCGGTGCGCGCGCTGGCGGATGACTTTCCCGAGGCCGATCAGCGCGAGCGCAGCTGGTTTTCGCCGGTTGAAGCGGCCACTCTGGTGCAAGAGCCCGAGCTTCAGGCCTTGTTGCGCAGACTGTAAGGAATTCGCAACATTTCGATGGCACCCAGCTTGCCTGAGCATCCGGATACCGTTAGTGGCGCACGATCCTACAATATCTGACCAAGTTCATGTCTGACACGAATCCGAAACCACGCTGGCAAACGTTGGACAGCGACCTGCACCGAATTTCGCGGGTCGAAACCGCCAACATCCATGTCGCGCGCCACCTGCTGGCACCGGGGATCGCACTGGCCTTCATGGCGCTTGCCGGGCTGACGGCGGCGGTCCTGTTCGGTCGGGCGGATGGCAGCCATGTCGTGGTCGCGGCGGCCGCGTTCGGGGCCTATATGGCGATCAATGTCGGTGCCAATGACGTGGCCAACAACATGGGGCCAGCGGTCGGCGCGAATGTGCTGACCATGGGCGGCGCCATCGTGATTGCCGCCATCGCCGAAAGCGCAGGTGCGTTGCTTGCGGGGGGTGACGTGGTCTCGACCATCTCAAAGGGGATTGTCGATCCCGCCTCGGTGCAAAACAGCGAGGTGTTCATCTGGGCCATGATGGCAGCGCTGATATCTTCGGCCATGTGGGTCAACCTGGCGACCTGGATTGGCGCCCCTGTGTCCACAACGCATTCAGTCGTGGGCGGGGTGATGGGTGCGGGCATTGCAGCAGCGGGCCTGAGCGCGGTGAACTGGGGCACGATGAGTGCAATTGCAGCCAGCTGGGTGATTTCGCCGATGCTCGGGGGTGCGGTTGCCGCGGCTTTTCTGGCGCTGATCAAGTCGAAAATCCAGAATCAGGACGACAAGATCGCCGCCGCGCGCAAATGGGTACCTGTCCTTTTGGCGGTGATGGCGGGGGCCTTTGCCACCTATCTGTCCGTCAAAGGCCTGCAACGGATCGTGCATATCGATCCGGAAATGGCCCTGTTGATCGGGTTGGGCGTGGGGCTGCTGACCTGGTCCGTGACCGTCCCGTGGGTCAAGCGCAGATCCGAAGGGATGGAGAACCGAACCCGGTCGCTGAAGACGCTGTTCGGCCTGCCGCTTGTGATCTCGGCCACGTTCCTGAGCTTTGCCCATGGTGCTAATGACGTGGCCAATGCGGTCGGTCCGCTGGCTGCGATTGTCCACGCGGTCGAGTTCGGAGAGTTCGCCGCGAAAGTTCCAATCCCGCTTTGGGTGATGATCATCGGAGCGTTCGGGATTTCCTTCGGTCTGTTTCTGTTCGGCCCCAGGCTGATCCGGATGGTGGGCCGCCAGATCACCAAGCTGAACCCGATACGCGCCTTTTGCGTCGCCCTGTCGGCGGCGATCACCGTAATTCTGGCCAGCTGGCTTGGCCTGCCGGTCAGTTCGACCCATATCGCCGTTGGTGCAGTCTTTGGCGTCGGCTTCTACCGAGAGTGGGATTCCGAGCGCCGGCGCAAACAGGGAAAGCGTCAACGCACAGAACATCACCTTGCCCCGGAAGAATACCGCCGTCGCAAGCTGGTACGGCGGTCGCATTTCATGACCATCGTGGCCGCGTGGGTAGTCACCGTGCCCGCCGCCGCAACCATGTCGGCCGTCATTTACTGGGTGTTGACCGCGTTCGCCTGAGGGAGACCGTCAGAGCCTGATCTGTTCCGGCGACAACGGGTGATCGGGTGCATGCTTGATAAGGTCGGACACCTGCGTGCAGATGGGTGTTGGCACTCCGGTTTCGTGACCCATCCGGATGATGTGACCTTGCAGGCTGTCAATTTCCGTTTGCCGCTCGGCCATGAGGTCATAGGCCATGGACGTTCGCGCGCTGGGGTCGATTGTCAGCATCCGGGCCGCGATGCGGGTGAACAGCGGTGTCGGCAGCCGCAGAATATGCGGGGTCATCCATGCCGGAAGCGGTGTGGTCGAGGCCACGGGATGACCCGCCGCCTTGAGGACGGTCAGCGCCTCGGACATCTGATCCGCCATGAGATTGCGCCAGTCGCGGTTCATCAGCTGATCCACCAACGTGAGGCCCGACAAGGCATTGAGCGCATTGTTCAGGTTGATCACCAGCTTGCCCCATTGCACGGCTTCGATCTGGTCGCTGGACTTTACGGGAAGGTCTGCGCTGCTCAGCTGCGCGGCCAGATCACCGGTGCCGCTTTGGATGACGATCTCTCCGGACGTGGCCCGATGATAGGTGGCAGGGCCGTTTGGCACCACGTTGAACGGAACCATACCCGCACGCACATCACGCCCCGGCAAGGCCTCACGCAATGTTGCGGCAGCTTCGATACCGTTTTGCCAGGACAGGATCGGGGCATCCTGCCGCGTAAAGCGCTCAATTTGCTCGGCCATGTCTGCGGTTGCACCCGATTTGACGGTGACGATGACCAGTTCGGCCTGATCCAGACAGGCCGGATCTTCGCTGAGCGTCAGGCCCCCGGTCGGAATCGTGACGTCAAGGCCATCAAAGTCAGTGACCTTCAGCCCGTGCTCTCGGATCGGGTCCAGCACATGGGCGCGACCCAGCAGGGTTACAGCGTGGCCCGCACGGGCCAGCAAAGCACCACAGTAACAGCCAATGCTGCCCGCGCCTGCAAGGACAAGATTCATGATACCCCCTCCGGTACACCCGAAAAGGATCACCGCAAACGTCCTGTGACACAAGCCCGCTTGCCCCCGACGTCACGCGCTAGCGGGCCAGCCGGGGTTTGGTGCGCTCAAGCTCTTTGGAAATAGGGATAAATTCCTGATCGTCGCCCGGAGGCAGTTGAAATGCTCCATTGGCCCAATCGGCGCTTTTCCACTCACGGGTTGCGGTTTCGATTTTTTCCTTCGAAGACGAAACGAAATTCCACCAGATGTAGCGGTCTTCATTCAGGGTCGCTCCGCCCAGCAGCATCAGCCGTGCGCCCAATGCACCGGCCTTGACAGACAGCTTGTCCCCGGGCCGGAACACCATCATGCGGCCCTCGTCAAACCTGTCGCCCGCGATTTCGACCGAACCTTGCGTAACATAGACACCGCGATCTTCGTGGTCGTCAGGCAGAGGGAAAGACGCGCCGGGTTCCAATTGCACGTCGAGATAGAAGGTTTCGGACAGCATCGTGACCGGGCTGGTTTCACCATAAGCCGAACCCAGGATCAACCGGGCGCTGACGCCTGCATCCTGAATATGCGGCAACGCGGCCTGTTTGTGATGTTCGAAATCTGGGGCCATATCCTCATGCGCTTCGGGCAAAGCAATCCAGGTCTGAATGCCGAACAGGCTGTGTTTCCTGCCGCGTGTTTCGTCACTGGTGCGCTCGGAATGGGTGACACCACGCCCTGCAACCATCCAGTTGACCTCGCCGGGATAGATCATCTGATGTGTGCCAAGGCTGTCACGGTGCTCGAATTCGCCCTGGTACAGATAGGTAACCGTGCCCAGTCCGATATGGGGGTGGGGGCGCACGTCGATGCCGCCTTCGGTGATGAATTCAGCCGGCCCCATTTGATCGAAAAATATGAAAGGGCCTACCAACTGTCGTTTTACCGAAGGCAGCGCGCGGCGCACCTCGAACCCTCCCAGGTCACGGGCACGCGGGATGATTAATGTGTCCAGCGCCGGATTCTCCGAAATGCACTCCGGATTGTGTGTCGGGTTCCAACTCATTTCAGCTCTCCCTTCGTTGCGGATGGTCAGGCCACCCGCGTTCACTCAGGTAAGAAATAGCCACGCGAAGCAGCCCATAAAGTGCACAATCGCACAGATTAAGTGCGGCGCCGTTCCGATCAACGCGGCCAGAGTTGCGGGAAAAACGGCCCGTCAATCCGATCCCCCTCGCCATAACCTGCCGCCTCGAACTGCGCACGCTCGTCCTTGGCCCAGTCGCCGCGATACCGGATGACACCATCAGGTGCCGTCATGCGAAGGGTGAAGCGCCGCACCGTTTCCGACGGCGTGGTCGAGGACAACCCGCCATGCAGCGTTCGCATGTCGAAAAAGATACAATCCCCAAGCTCCAGATCCCATTGCAGCAACTCATACGCGCCTGGGTCGGCATTGACATCGGGTGGCGGATGATAGGTCAGCCCGGCGACTTCGGTGGGCTCATAGCTGGGATGTCCATCGACAAACCGCACCCGCATGAACAGCTTGTCCCATAGGTGTGAACCCTTCACGAATGCGATGCCGTTTTCCTTGGTCACGGGTTCCAGCGGCAGCCAAAGGACACACATCGCGCCTTCGAAGTCGAAGTAAGACAGGTCCTGATGGAAGGGCGGGCGCGAGGTCGAGCCGGCCTCGCGCAGGAACCAGTTGTCCATGACAAGGTTGATGGATGGCACCCCCAGCAACCCGGCGGCAAGCGGAGCGCAGGACGACTTGTGAACGAATTCGTTGAATTGCGGGATTTTGTTCCAGGCCCAGTAGTCTTCGTAATAGCCCGGGGCGTTCGGATCCTTGGTATGACGGGTGAAATTATCCGTCGGCGTGTCAAGGTCGGCGTCGATACCTGCGCGCAGCAATGACAACCAGTCGGATGAGAATTTCGACCGCAGAACAACAGCACCATCGCGTTGGAAGGCGGCAATGTCTTCCTGTGTGACCGTATCTGCTGTCGTCATGGAATAATCATCCCGATGTGGTTCGGTGGCCCCGAGCATCGCACCAGGCACCGCCAGAGGTCAAAGAGATTCGTTTCGACGACCCGGAATCACTCACAGAACCGTGAGGACGCGGGGATCCAACCGCGCACGGCCTCGGATTTTGAACGAAACATGCTATGTTTCAGATGGAAGCCGCAGACTGACAAGATTGGATCGCGTATTGGAGGTTTCTCGATGACAGATGCGTTGCTGTCCCGCCGTTCCCTGATCACCCAAGGTGTTGCCGTTTTGGCGACCGGCGCCACAGGGCTTTTGGTGCCTGCCCGCGCAGCCGGGATTGCGCCTACGCCTTCGATGCGGGGCGGATCGAACAACTATCGCCCCGGCGCGCCAATCGTGGACCGGATCGGTGGCGGCGGGTTCTGGATGACCGGCACCGTACGACGGGCGGGCGATGGCGCCCCCCTGCCCGGCCAGCGCATACAGATCTGGGCCCATACCACAGAAGGGCACGAGCGTGACCCGCAAAGCCATGGAGCGACCTTGACGGATGAAAAGGGTGAATTCCGCCTGGAAATGCCGCAGATCGTTCCTGCATTCGGTCAACCGCACGGGCATCTGGCCTATGACAGCGGCGCGTTCGAAACCGTGTTCCTGCGGCCTGTGATGTCCAGTTCCAAAGACAAGACACTGGCTGCGCATTTCGTGTTGCAACCGCTCTGATCCCGGTGATCCGAACCGGTGCCATTTGGGCGACCCTGATCGCCGCCCTTGCCGTTCCCCTGATCGCTGCGGCAGGCAGCCCGTATCTTGCCTGGCGCGATCCAGCCTATATCCTCGCCGGGTTTGCCGGAATTCTGAGCTTGGGCCTGCTGCTGCTGCAACCGCTTCTGGCCGGAAGATACCTTCCGGACCTGTCCGCAGTGATGAGCCGCCACATTCACCGCTGGATCGGCCTGACCCTGGTGCTGGCGATTGTTGTCCATGTCGCGGGGTTGTGGCTTACCAGCCCGCCGGATGTCGTGGATGCGTTGTTGTTCGTATCGCCAACGCCGTTCTCGGCCTGGGGTGTCATTGCCATGTGGACCGCTTTCGGGGCGGCCCTGTTAGGGGTCTTCCGCAAACGTCTGCGCCTGCGCTTTCGTCTATGGCGCCTGAGCCACACCGCACTGGCCGGGGTGACGATTGTCGGCAGCCTTGTTCACGCCATGCTGATCGAAGGCACGATGGAGATCGTAACCAAAACAGCGCTTTGCGCACTGGTCCTCTTGGCGAGCGCAAGCACGCTCGCCAAATTGAAAGTGTGGGATATCCGTCGACGCCCTTAGACGCCCAGGCACCAGCGCATCACCGCCTTTTGTGCATGCAGACGGTTTTCGGCCTCATCAAAAATGACCGAGTTCGGGCCGTCCATGACCTCGGAGGTCGCTTCTTCCTCGCGGTGGGCCGGCAGGCAATGCATGAACAGCGCATCCGGTTTGGCATGCGACATGAGTTCAGCATTGACCTGATATGGACGCAGCATGTTGTGGCGGCGCTCTTTGGCCGACTGGGAATCATGCATCGAAACCCAGGTGTCCGCGACGACGAGGTCCGCGCCTTCCACCGCTTTGTGCGGATCCCTTTCGACCACGATTTTCGAACCTTTCTGGCGGGCAAACCCCATGAACTCCTCTTCCGGGTCAAGCTGAGCGGGGCCGGTGAAGGTCAGATCGAATCCGAATTGACCGGCGGCGTGCAGGAACGAGGCGCAGACGTTGTTGCCGTCGCCGGTCCAGACCACTTTCTTGCCCGCGATAGGGCCGCGGTGTTCCTCGAACGTCAAAACATCGGCCATGATCTGGCAGGGATGGGTGCGGTCGGTCAGACCGTTGATGACGGGCACGTCGGAATATTCGGCCATTTCGGTCAGGATGGTTTCATCAAAGGTGCGGATCATGATCATGTCGACATAGCGCGACAGCACGCGGGCAGTATCGGCAATGGTTTCGCCGTGACCCAGCTGCATGTCCTTGCCCGACAGCACCATGGTCTGGCCGCCCATCTGGCGCACGCCCACATCAAAGGACACGCGCGTCCGGGTCGAGGGCTTTTCGAAGATCAGCGCGACCATGCGGTCTTTCAGCGGTTGTTCGTCATCAGGGGCAGCCTTGGGACGGCCCAGACGCGCCTGTTTCATCGCGCCCGCCTGATCGATCATGGACCGAAGCGCGGTAGCATCGGTTTTGTGGATGTCGAGAAAATGGTTCATGTCGGTTCGTTTCCTGGCTGTCGGTTGCCGGGGGCGCTGCCCCCGGACCCCCGGAGTATTTGGGAAAAGATGAAAATCAGGCGGTTTGGAGTTGGGTTTCGATCTGCCGGGCGGCCTTGTCGAGGCGGATCATGGCCTGAGCGATATCGTCCTCGGTCAGAGTGAGAGGCGGCAACAGGCGGATCACGTTGTCGGCGGCGGGAACGGTGATGACGAGGTTGTCATAACCTGCATTGACCACGTCGATATTGGCAGGCTTGCACTTGAGGCCGAGCATCAGGCCTGATCCGCGCACCTCTTCGAACACGTCGGGGTGATCTGCGATCAGGGCTTCGAGCTTTTGGCGCAGCAGGCCCGCCTTGCGGTTGACGCTTTCCAAAAAGGCGGGTGTTGCCACATGATCGATCACCGCGCAGCCCACCGCGCAGCCCAGCGGGTTGCCGCCATAGGTCGAACCATGGGTGCCTGCTGTCATGCCGCTGGCCGCGTCTTCGGTGGCCAGGACTGCGCCCAGCGGGAAGCCGCCGCCGATGCCCTTGGCGACCATCATGATATCAGGGGTGATCCCAGCCCATTCATGGGCAAAGAGCTTGCCTGTCCGGCCAACGCCGCACTGGACTTCATCAAGGATCAGCAGCAGCCCGTTGTCGTCGCAGATCTGGCGCAGCGCCTTGAGTTCGGCGTCCGGCACCGGGCGAATACCGCCCTCGCCTTGGATGGGCTCGATCAGGATCGCGGCGGTCCTGTCGGTGATGGCGTCGGTCACGCCGTCCAGATCGCCGAAGGCCACATGCACGAAACCCGGCAGCAGCGGGCCGAAGCCCTTGGTCATTTTCTCGGACCCGGCAGCGGCGATGCCGGCTGACGACCGGCCGTGGAACGAACCGTCGAAAGTGATGATTTCGACCCGCTCGGGCTGATCCTTGTCATAGAAGTACTTGCGGGCCATTTTTACGGCCAGTTCGCAGGATTCCGTGCCGGAGTTCGTGAAGAAAACCGTATCGGCAAAACTGTTTTCCACCAGCTTGTCAGCCAACGCCTGTTGCTGAGGAATGTTGTACAGGTTCGAGACATGCCACAGCGCATGGGCCTGGTCAGTCAGCGCGGCCACCAATGCCGGATGGGCATGGCCCAGCGCGTTCACGGCGATCCCTGCGCCGAGGTCCAGGAAACGTCGGCCATCCGCCTCGGTCAGCCAGGCGCCTTCGCCCTTCACGAAGGTCAGGGGCGCACGGTTATAGGTCGGCAGAACGGACGGGATCATGGGATCATCCTTTTCAGGTAGTATGAGCCTCGTGAGTGATACACGAAGGCCCTGTTCGTCAACAATTTTGGTGAGGTCTGTGCCGATTTGTCGGGCACACGAGATCAAACAGGCCGGTTACGCAAAGATGCGTCGGCGTCGGAGCAGTTGGATATGCACATGTTTGATCATGGCCGACCGTATAGCGATGCTTGCACAGGTTGGGAAGCCAGTATTTTGCAGGGATCGAATTTTGCCCTTGCCAAAGCCTGTGCAACGGCGCACCGCTTGGCCATGTTCCAACCCAAGCACCACAATCCACCGCTTGCCGCTGCGCTGATTTTTGTCGCCACCGCCTTTATCGCCGCGACGACGCTGCTGGCAAAGGCGCTCGGGACGGATGCGTTGGGCCCGTCCTTGCACGCTATGCAGATCAGTCACGGGCGGTTTCTGTTTGCCCTGCTGGCGATCGTGCTGGCGGTTGCAGCTTTGCGGCCCCGGTTGGTGCGGCCCCATTGGGGGCTTCACGTCGGGCGGACCAGTTTTGGCTGGGCGGGGGTGACATTGATGTTCGCGTCGGTTGCCTTCATTCCGATGGCGGATGCGACGGCCATATCCTTTCTGAACCCTGTCTTTGGTATGGTGCTGGCCATTCCTCTGCTGCACGAGCGGGTTGGTCCTTGGCGCTGGCTGGCGGCGGCTGTCGCCTTGACGGGCGCGTTGATCCTGCTGCGCCCGACCCCCGCCAGCTTTCAGCCTGCCGCGCTTCTGGCGCTGGCGGCGGCTGCGCTGATCGGGATGGAGCTGATTTTCATCAAAAAATTGTCCGGGCGCGAGCCACCGATGCAGATCCTGCTGATCAATAACGCGATGGGTTTGCTGATCGCCACTTTGGCCGTCAGCTTCGTCTTTCAGATGCCGACCCCGCAGCAGTGGGCGGCATTGGTGGGGATCGGCGTTCTGATGGCCTGTGCGCAGGCCTGTTTCGTCAACGGCATGGCGCGGGCGGATGCATCCTTTGTGGCCCCGATCAGCTATGCCACGCTGATCTTTGCCGCCCTTTACGACTTGGCGGTCTTTGATGTAATCCCCGACTGGATCAGTCTGATCGGGTCTGCGACCATTCTGGCCGGTGGGCTGATCCTGGTCTGGCGAGAAGCGGTGCGGCGCCGCGTCTGAGAGCCTGCCCTGCACGGCGGAAACGGGTGCGCCTGCATCCCGGCCCCGGCCCTTGCAACCGGTCGCGATGGCTGGGCCAGCCTAAGCCTTGAGGCGATATCCGGTGCGCAGCATCAGCCAGGTGATGGTTCCGATCACGAGTGTTGCAAACGTACAAACCGCCATTCCCAGCCACGGAGAGCTGTCGGATACTCCGATCATTCCGTAGCGCAAACCATCTATCAGATAGAACACCGGGTTCAGGTGGGTCAGGCGGTTCAGCACGGGCGGCAGCGCCTCGACCGAGTAGAACGTGCCCGACAGGAAGGCCAGCGGCGTGACGATAAAGTTGGTGATTGCTGCCATCTGGTCGAACTTGTTGGCGAAGATACCGGCAAACAGGCCCAACGCGCCCATGAATGCCCCACCCAGAACAACAAAGGTCAGCGCGATCAGGGGGTGCTGAGGCGCAATGGAGAGCAAGACCAAAAACGCAATCGAGATCACCAGTGCGATCATCACGCCTCGGGCAATACCACCCGCGAGGTAACCCAGCAGAATCTCGAGCGGTGACAGCGGCGGCATCAAAGTATCGACGATATTGCCCTGCACCTTGGCGATCACCATCGAGGACGAGGTATTGGCAAAGGCATTCTGGATCACCGTCATCATCATGATCCCCGGTGCCAGAAACATCACAAACGGCACACCCATGATATCGGGCCGGCTGGGTCCGATGGCGATGGTGAAGATCAACAGGAACAGCCCCGCCGTAACCAGAGGTGCCAGAACCGTCTGCGTCCAGACGGCCAGAAAACGCAGGGTTTCGCGCTGCGCCAGCGTGTACAGGCCCATCCAGTTGACTGCTCCGAAGCGACGCGCGGTCTGATCTGCGGGATTTTGCATGATTTGCCCTCAAGCTGATTCGAAGACAGCTTGTAACTCGGGCAGCAGTGTTTAGAATAGGGGGCTGAGACGAATTCCCAAGGCGGCCCGAATCCGGGGCCGCTTTCCGCTTTTGAAAGGCTAACGATGTCCTGGACAGACGAGCGTGTTGAACTGCTGAAGAAGATGTGGGGCGAAGGCCAGTCGGCCAGCCAGATTGCCAAGGAACTGGGTGGCGTGACCCGCAATGCGGTGATCGGCAAGGTGCACCGCCTGGGCCTGTCGAACCGGACGGCAGGCGCATCCCCGGCCAAGGCGGAACCGAAAGAAAAACCGGCGCCCGCCCCCAAGGCCGAGGCCAAGCCCAAACCTGCACCCAAGACCGAACCGGCGCGTCCGGCCCCGGCCCCGACCGCCGAGGCGAAACCGGTCGTTCCGGCCCGCCGTCAGATCATCCCCGCCGGTCAGCCGCTGCCACCGCAGCCATCGGCCAATGAGATCAGCCCCGAGGCGCTGGCCAAGGTCAACGAGGTTGAAAAGAAAGCCAAGAAGCTGACTTTGATGGAATTGACCGAGAAGACATGCAAATGGCCCGTGGGCGACCCCGCGACCGAGGATTTCTGGTTCTGCGGCCTTCCGGTTGAGGCGGGCAAACCCTATTGCGAGGCGCATGTGGGAGTGGCCTTCCAGCCGATGAGCTCGCGCAGGGATCGTCGGCGGTAATTGCGAACACAAGAACCTAAATCATGTCTATGGAACGTGAAAAGGGCGCAGGCATTTCGCCACGCCTCTACCGGAGACGTTGCATAGTCAAGAACGACGCAAGGCGTAACGGGTTCTTACAAAGAAAACACCCTCGCTGAATGCTGCGAGGGTGTTTTAGTTCGGAGCGTCAGCTTTGCGGACAAAGTTGCCGTAGGCTCATCGCTTTCTGATCCTCCCCCTCTGAAGTGGTCCGCCGTTATGGTTATGAAAACGGAGGAACCACATGGCGAACAAGCGACCCAAGCCGGAAGAGATTGTCTCGAAGTTACGGCAGGTTGAGATATTGATGGGGCAAGGCATGTCCCGTCTGGATGCAATCCGGCAGATTGGTGTTGTTGAACAGACCTATTGTCGCTGGAAGAAAAAGTACGGCAGAATGGGCGCGGATCAATTGAAGGAACTTAAGCGCCTTCAAAAAGAGAATGAGCGTCTTCGAAGGGCCGTCTCGGATCTTACCCTGGACAAACTGATCCTGACGGAGGCGTCCACGGGAAACTACTGAGCCCCGCCCGTCGCCGTGCCTGCATCAACCATGTGCGCCACAAACTGCGTGTCTCAGAACGCCGGGCGTGTCGCGTCCTGAAACAGCACCGATCCACACAGCGAAAGCTGCCGAAAGGTCGAGCTGACGAGAAGCGCCTGGTGGCGGACATGATAGAATTGACCCGCCAGTATGGCCGCTACGGTTATCGCCGGATCGCGGCTTTGCTGAGAGATGCGGGCTGGCAGGTGAATGACAAGCGTGTCGAAAGGCTTTGGCGTCGGGAGGGGCTGAAAGTGCCAATGAAACAACCAAAGAAGGGGCGGCTCTGGTTAAATGATGGATCGTGTGTTCGGCTGCGGCCGGAGCATCGAAACCATGTCTGGAGCTATGACTTCGTGCATTGTCGAACGGATGACGGAAAGGCATTCCGCACGCTCAACGTCATCGATGAGTACAGCCGGGAGTGCTTGGCGATCCGTGTGGACCG